>NZ_PZJP01000001.1 GCF_003206645.1 Salinicola aestuarinus
GTACTTTACGGACCCAACGTCGGCTTGGCAAGCGTTGATTTCAACTTTCCGCTGCGCGTTTTCCACCACCCGGCTGACAGCCCCGCCATGGCGGCATCAACAGCCGTTGCGGTGCATTGGCTCCACGGCCTCCCGTCTCTCTATCGGTGCTATATAGAGGCACTGTCAGTGCTTTATAGAGGTACTGTCTTCTATCCAGGAGGGCGGAACTGAAATAGAGCGAGCAGAGAGCCGGCTGCCTGGCGCTGCCCGGACGCGCTATCGGAGAGGCCCCCCCCTCGGCGGCGGTGTGTTGAAACGCATCCCGGTGAAGCCGGGCACGTTCGTCATCGTGCGCTCAGACTCGCGACACCCTCAAGGTCACAGGGTGACGCGATGAGCGTCTCGCTCCCTATCTCTGACGCCGACAGCGAAAGGCTCGAGACGGAAGCACGAAATCCACACGGTTGGGGGGATGGGGCTTCAGGATTCGCCGTCGCGATGTTGATCCTTCACCTTCACATAATTCGCCGCCGAGTAGGCGAAGAACTCGCGCTCGGAGTCCTTGAGCTCGCGCAGGGGCTTGGCGGGATTACCGCCATAAACGTAGCCACTTGCCAGCGTCCGACCCGGCGGGACCAGCGCGCCGGCGGCGACGATCACTTCACGCTCCACGGTCACCCCGTCGAGCAGAATGGCGCCCATGCCGATCAGCACCCGATCGGCGATCGTGCAGCCATGCAGCATTGCCTTGTGCCCTACCGTCACCTCTTCACCGATAGTCAGAGGAAAACCACCGGGATTGAAGTCGCTGGCGTGGGTGACGTGAAGTACCGCGCCATCCTGGATACTGGTGCGGGCACCGATGCGGATGCGGTGAACGTCGCCGCGTATGACGGCCATCGGCCAGACTGAGCTATCGTCGCCGAGCGCAACATCGCCGAGCACCACACTGCTCTCGTCGACGAAGACTCTCTCGCCAAGGCTCGGCGCCACGCCCTGATAGGTTCGAATCGTCATGACTCTCTCTTTCGTTGGGGTGTCAGATCACACTCGACAGTAGCACGACCGCCGTCAGCGGAATCGAGATGTAGCGCACGACGACCTGCCACACCGCGAAGCCAGCGGGGGAGACGCCCAGCGCGGAAGCCGCCGCCTCCTTAGGCATTTGCCAGGCGGCGAAGACCGCGATCAATAGCCCGCCGATCGGCAGGAAAATATCCGGTGGTACTGTCGTCACCAGCGCAAAGAAGTTCATGTCGCCTAACCAGTGCACGTCCTTGAGTGACGAAAACGACAGCACAGAGAGCAGCCCCACCAGCCAGACCAGCGAGCCGATCAGCGCAGCCGCCCGCCCGCGGCGCCAGCCCCGTCCGACCAGCATTGCCACCATGGGCTCGGCGAGATTGATCGACGACGTCCAGGTGGCGACCAGCAACAGCATGAAGAACGCTCCCAGCCAGATCTGGCCACCCGGGAGCTCACTGAAGGCCACCGGCAGCGTGACGAACATCAGGCCTGGCCCTTCGGTGGGGTCGAGGCCGTGACTGAAGACCACCGAAAAGATCGCGATGCCGGACAGCAGCGCCACCGCAATGTCCAACAGCGCCACGGCAAGCACTGCCTTGGGCAGGCTTTGATCAGACGGCATGTAGGCGCCGTAGGCCATCAGGGCACATGCGCCCACCGCCAGCGTGAAGAAGGCGTGCCCCATCGCATTGAGCACCACGGAGAGGTTGATCGCCGAGAGATCCGGGGTGAACAGCCAGCGAATCGCCTCGCCGAAGCCATCGGTCGTGACCGCATAGCCCCCGAGCACCAGCAGGATCAGATAGAGCAGCGGCATCATCACGTTGTTGAGCTTCTCGAGACCGCTTTTGATCCCCACGGCAACCACCGACATCGTGAGTAGCATGAACAACGTGTGATTGAAGGTCATGCGCAGCGGATCGAGCAGGAAGGCATCGAAGCTTGCGCCGATCTGGGGCGCCGACTGGGCGACGAAATCCCCGTTCACCGAGCCGATCAGATACTCGATCGACCACCCCGACACCACCGAGTAGAAAGAGAGAATGAAGAACGTCGTGATGGCACCGAACAGCCCCAGCCAGCGCCAGTGCGGCGTCACCCCCGCCTCCTCGGAGAGAAAGGCCAGTGCCTGCATCGGGCTTCTTCGGCCCGCCCGGCCGATCATGATCTCCGCCATCATCATGGGGAGCCCCAGCAGCAACACGAAAACGATGTAGAGCAGCAGAAATGCCGAGCCGCCGTTCTCGCCGGTCATGTAGGGGAAGCGCCAGATGTTGCCCAATCCCACGGCGGCGCCGGTGACGGCCAGAATGAAAGCGCGGCGAGACTGCCAGCGCTCGAAGGTCTCGTTCATCGTTGGGACGTCTCTCATGAGAATGGTGAATAAAGTAACGAGTGGGTGCGACAACGGGGGATGACGTGATGCGTGCGCGAAACCGCCGGCAGAGCCTAGCAGGGCGGATTTCGCCGGCCAATCCCGCTGGTGTGCATTGAAAGCCGGCACCAGGCCCCCCATCTAGAAGGCACTTATCGACTCGCCAGAGGTGATCATGTCGCACAACCCGCTGCTCGAACATCATACGCTGCCGCCGTTCGAGGCGATCCGTCCCGAACACGTGGTGCCGGCGATCGAGACGATCATCGCCGAGAACCGCCACGCGATCGACGCGCTCACCGCGCAGGACGAGATCAGCTGGGCGACGCTCGCCGCGCCGCTAGAGGCCCTGGACGACCGCCTATCGCAGGCCTTCTCGCCGGTCTCCCATCTCAACTCGACGATGAACAGCGACGCACTGCGCCAAGCCTACCAGCAGTGCCTGGCCATGCTCTCCGAGTACAGCACCTGGGTCGGGCAGAACACCGCGCTGTTTGCGGCATTCGAGCGCCTCAAGGCGAGCGATGAATTCGCCACGCTCGATGAGGGCCAGCGCAAATCGATCGACGATACCCTGCGCAACTTCCGGCTGGCCGGCGTCGACCTGCCGGACGACAAGAAGCGCCGGTATGGTGACATTCAGGCGCGGCTGTCTGAACTGGGTAATACGTTTTCCAATCAGCTGCTCGACGCCACCCAGGCATGGGACAAGTCACTTGATGACGCCACTCGCCTGGAAGGTCTCCCCGAAAGCGCCCTCGAGACGCTCAAGGCCTACGCCGAGGCCAAGGATCAAACCGGCTATCGCATTACGCTGGACGTTCCCAGCTTTCTGCCGGTGATGACGTTCGCCGAGGATCGCGAGCTTCGCCGCGAGGTGTATACCGCCTTCGTCACCCGCGCTTCCGATCAGGGTCCCAACGCGGGTGACAATGACAACGCCCCGATCATCGAGGAGACCCTGGCACTGCGTCAGGAGCTCGCCAGGCTGCTAGGCTTCGAGACCTACGCGGACTACTCGCTGGAAACCAAGATGGCGGACTCGCCACAGCAGGTACTCGGTTTTCTCGATGACCTCGCCGAGCGCGCTCGCCCCCAGGCACGTGACGACGTCGCCGAGCTCAAGGCGTATGCCAGTGACAGTCTCGGCCTCGAGACCCTCGAACCCTGGGACGTGGGGTTCGTGAGCGAAAAACTGCGTCAGGCGCGCTATGCCATCTCTCAGGAGCAGCTACGCCCCTACTTCCCTGCGCCGCGCGCGGTGGATGGACTCTTCAGCGTGGTCGGCCGGCTGTTCGGCGTCACCATGGCCGAAAACCCCGAAGCGCCCCGCTATCACCCAGACGTGCGCTACTTCGATGTGCTCGATAACGGTCAGCCCATCGCCGGTTTCTATCTCGATCTCTACGCCCGGGAAGGCAAGCGCGGCGGTGCCTGGATGGACGTCTGCCGGACCCGCAGACTGCGAGCCGATGGCGAGCTGCAGCTGCCGGTGGCCTATCTCACCTGCAACTTCACGCCCCCGGTGGCGGGCAAGCCGGCCCTGCTCACCCACGAGGAAGTGCTGACGCTGTTCCACGAGTTCGGGCACGGACTGCATCACATGCTCACCCGTCAGACCGTGGCCGACGTGTCCGGCATCAGCGGCGTGGCATGGGATGCCGTGGAGCTGCCGAGCCAGTTCCTGGAGAATTTCTGCTGGGAGCGTGAAGGACTGGATCTGATCGCCGGCCACGTCGACACCGGCGAGAAGATCCCCGATGAGCTGCTGGAGAAACTTCAGGCCGCGCGCAACTTCCAGTCCGCCATGCAGATGATGCGTCAGGTCGAGTTCTCGCTGTTCGACCTGAGACTGCACCACGAGCTGAACGCGCCCAGCGCCAGCGACGTCCAGGCGCTGCTCGATGAGGTGCGCGCGCAGGTCTCGGTGGTGCCAAGCGTCGCGTTCAACCGCTTCCAGAACGGGTTCGGACATATTTTCGCCGGCGGCTACGCGGCGGGCTACTACAGCTACAAGTGGGCTGAAGTCCTCTCGGCGGACGCCTACAGTGCCTTCGAGGAGGCCGGCATCTTCGATGCCGAGACGGGCCAGCGTTTCCGCCAGGAGATCCTTGAACGCGGCGGCTCACGCGAAGCCGCCGCGCTATTCGAGGCGTTCCGCGGCCGGGAACCGAGCATCGAACCGCTACTGCGACACTCGGGCATCGTCTCGCAGGACGCCGCCTAGTATCGCGACAACGCCCGGCAAACGGCGTCAGGCCGGTTGCCGGCATCGAGGAGACCATGACTCAGACCCCCAAACGCTTCATCGCCGGTGCGATCTGCCCCCGCTGCGCCGCCATGGATCGCGTGCGCTCCTGGGAGCAGAACGGCATCCGCTACCGCGACTGCGTCAGTTGCGACTTTTTCGAGCAGCTGCCGGTCGAGGACGAAACGGGCCAGGAGCTACCGACCCGCGTCAATCGCGAGCGAGAGGCTGCCCGCCCGGCCAGTGAGGAGATCTCGCCGGTGCGGATTCTCGATCCCAAGACACGCCACTGATCGGCAGGCGACGTCAGCGAAACGCGACACGCAACGGCGGCGACGCTCACTCGGGAGTCGCCGCCGTTGTCATTCCCTGCTCTCGGTCACGACTCGGCGCATCAGACGCTCAAGGTCGTCGTCGCGCCAGTCGGGAACCCCCTCCACGTCTGAATCCATCGCCTTGCCGGGGCGCGCGATAAAAGCCGTCTTCATCCCAGCGGCGTTCGCCCCCAGCAGATCCCAACCGTGAGCCGCGATCATCACCATCGCTTCGGTCGTCACTCCCCAGTGATCCGCCGCGTGGCGATAGGGCGCCGGGTCCGGCTTGTAGCGCGAGACGCTCTCGACGCTCAGCACGGCATCGAAATGCGCGATCAGCCCCGCCTGGGTGAGCTGGTCCCGGGCGGCGTCGAGCGCACTGTTGGTCAGCGCGGTCAGGGTATGGCCCTCGCGTCCGAGTCTCTCGAGGGTCTCGGCGGCGCCCGCGTGGGCCGGCATCGTCAGCACTCGCTCGACCAGTTCCTCCTCGTCCGCCGCGGTCACCTCGATCCCCCGGGCCGCGCCAAGCTGGCGGAGCGCACGTCGGGCCAGCGTCGCAAAGGGTTCGAAGCGGTCGGTCAGCGTCGTGGTCATCCACGCCTCCTGGAGCGTGAGAAACCACATCGGCCGCAGTGCAGCGTCGCCGAACCGTCGTGAGAAAAGCGGATCGAGTGCCGCCGTGTCGAGCAGCGTTTCGTTGACGTCGAATACCAGATACATCGTCTCGACTCCCTGTCGATGAGCAAGGTCTCTCAGTGTAAGAACGGATGCGGATGCACGCTCGATGACTGACCGTCATGTCCGGCGGAGGGCGCCGGGCATGGCGCGTTGGCGGTCAACGCCACAGGGTCAGCGACTGCGCCAGAACATCACGCAGCACGCTGAACGAAGGCAGCCAGGCGAAGAGATGGACCGAGGTGAGGATCAGCATCAGCGTGCTGCCGGGCGCGTGCCAGTCAAAAGGCTTGAGCGCGGTGCCGAAGGAGCGCTTGAGGCGCGCGCCGGTGAGATCGACACTGTAGAGCTCATCGAGGGTGAGATGGATGAGAAAGCCGAGCGTCAGCGCCAAGCCGTGAAGCCAGGCAAGGGGCGCGGGCTGATGCAGCAGAGTGAAACTCGCCGCCGTGGCGCCAAGCCCGCTCAGCGTCGCCGCCAGCAGCGAGTGCCAGAGACCGCGATGGACGGTGAAGCGCGCGAAGACGGCACTCGCCACATAGCGAACGCCGAGATAGGCCCCGCCGCAGGCGGCGAAGAGCATCGCCGGTGTCACCCGATGCTGTAGCACCAGAACCGTCATCACCACGGCAATCAGGGCGAGTATCTGAAAGATCAGTCGCACCGCCCGGGAGTTGTCGGCATCGATATCCGGCAGAATGCCGCCGAAAGCGATCAGCCCAGCGATGGCGCAGGCCTGCCAGAGCCCATACAGCGACGCTTGCCAACCCGCCTGAGAGACGAGCAGACCGCCGACGCTGGCGACTCCGAAGTGCGTGCGAAAATTGGCCATCGGCGCCAACGCCCCATAACTGGATAAATCAACAGATTATGCGGCCTGCGACTTAGCGAAAACAATAGCTTAGGCAGAACATTCCTGTCGGCGGCGTGCCGTCACCGAACGCGGTGGGTTAACGGCCCCCCCACACTGTCGGACCTGGGAATGCCAGCCTCGTCGACAGGGGCTGGCAACGCCCCTGAAACGCAACGGCCCCGCCAGAAGCGGGGCCGGGAGCGGTGCCGATATCGGCGACCGGCGTCGAGGTGCTGCGAGCTTATCCGAGGGTGCCGCAGGCGACACGACTGCCGCCGCCACCCAGCTTGGGCTCATCCGAGTAGTTGTCGCCGCCTTGATGCACGATGAAGGCGTGCCCAGCGAGATCGTCCTCGGTCAGCCGCGGTGCCAGCACCGGCGTGGTGGCGTTACCGTCGGCGTCGACCATCAGCGCCGGCAGATCGCCGAGGTGGCCGTCATCGCTGTAGGGCCCCTGGTGAGTCTCATTGCCCTGGGGATCGAAGTGGCCCCCGGCGGCCCCGGCCGGTGTAATCTCACCGTCGCTCTCGCTGGGTTCACAGCTGGCGTGGGTGTGCATGTGGAATCCGTGGATGCCGGGCGCGAGACCGGCAAGATCCGGTGTCAGCAACAGACCGTGCTCGGTCTCCTCGGCCGTGACCGTCCCTAGGCTGTCGCCCACGCCATCTTGAGAGACGCTATGCAGTTCGACGGTCGTTTCCGCCTGCGCCAACCCCGATACCGCAAGAAGCAGGCCCGCGCTCAATCCCATCAGTCCATTGCGTTGCATGTGCCATCTCCTTGCATGAGTGTCACGTTTCAACGTAGTCAAACGATGGCTTCCCTGCGATGAGACATTGGCACGGTACGCGCCGCACTAACGCGTCGACGCCTCCGCCTGGCAATCCCCTCCGGTCAGGCAGTGGCGTGTCTCGACCTGGAGCGTCGCGTGATCGATGCCGAATCGTTCGTGAAGCACGGCATAGGCAGCCGTTGTGACGGTATCGTGCTGCCCGGCCTCGCCAATGACCAGATGGGCGCTCAATAGCGGCGCCTGCGGTGTCAGGCCCCAGACGTGCATGTCATGCACGCTCTCGACCCCATCGACGTCGAGCAGTGCGCGACGGATCTCGGCACTATCGACCCCTTCTGGCGTCCCCTCCAGCAGGGTATGCGCCGAGCGACGGACGATCGTCCAGGCGGCACGCAGGATGAGCACCGCCGCCAGCATCGACAGCAGCGGGTCAATTGGCATCCAGCCCGTCAGCAGAATGACGACGGAGGCAGTGATGGCGGCCACCGATCCCAGCAGATCCCCAAGCACGTGAAGCAGCGCCCCGCGCAGGTTGAGGTTCTCCTGATCGCCGCCGTGAAGGATCTTGAACACCACCAGATTCACCACGAGCCCCAGCACGGCGACCGCCATCATCGGTCCCGCCATGACCTCGACCGGCTCGGTGAAACGCCGAATGGCAGCGACCACGATCCAGCCGGCGATCGCGAACAGCATCAGTCCATTGACGAAAGCCGCCAGCACCTGAAAGCGCTGGTAGCCGAACGTTCGACGCCCATCCGGCGACTTGTCGCCCATGGTAAAAGCCAGTAGCGCCAGGCCCAGTGAAAAGCTGTCGCTGAACATGTGTCCCGCGTCGGCGAGCAGCGCCAGCGATCCCGACACCAGACCGCCGATCACCTCCGCGCCCATGAAGCCTGCCGTCAGCAGCATCGCCCACTTGACCCGCTGCACACTATCCGCCGTTACCGTCGGAACGTGGTCGTGGTCGTGGTCGTGGTCGTGGTCGTGGCCGTGGTCGTGGCCGTGGTCGTGGCCGTGGCCGTGGCCATGCGCAGCGTGCGGATCAGAAGCGTGGGGTGAGGACATGATGAGCGTCCAGAAGAAGTGTTATGGCATGGTAGACCACACCCACGACGCTATTGTATTACGTGCGCCGTCATTGACGACGCTGGCGCCAGAGATCCCAGGCGATACCGCTGGCGATACCCGCGCCGATGCCCAGCGCCCACTCGGCCGTTGCTGCCCAGACGCCAAGTCCCACGACGATGCCGATCAACGATCCTTGCACGATCTCTCCCCCCCCCTCTTGCGTGCCCCATGACGACCCCGCCGGACCGCGAGCATGGTACAAAGCCGAAGCGTTGCACTCCTCAGACCTCGTCGGCGCCCGCATGCACTGGACACGCCCAGACGCAGCCGAATCTCAGCGGCAGGACATTAGCCGTCGTGCAGCGGCAGTGACGCGCGGGTGAAGCTGTTGGATAGGTTGCGAGAAGCGAGAAGCGAGAAGCGAGAAGCGACAGGAAGGGTCATTCGAAGGGCCGGCAAGCGCGCGAATCTGGCATGCCGGCAAGTGCCCACTCCCACAATCCCTTGCGGTCGTTGCCTCCTGGCTAAGTGAGCCAGCTCAGAATGGACCGGTGTCTTGACCTGTCCAAGGTTTTTATCGTTATCAAACTATCACTTCTACTTATGGGATGACTTTTTACCGATAGTTCAATGGTTTATAGGTGAATCCGCGTTCAACTACGCCCCAGTTATTTTTGCCTGGCTCCGTTACCCGTGCCTCGCTGGCGCGTCCGGCGCCTCGTGTCCGCCCAGTGGCTGGGGGCGCGGAGACAGATGGCGGAAGAGATGGCGGAAGAGAGTGGGAGTCGAACCCACCAGGGACCGCTGGCAGCCCCTCCAGGAGTTGAAGTCCTGGCGCCCCACCGGGGGACGATTCTCTTCCACTGGCGACACCCGTCGCGCTGACATCTTGCACGAGATGACCCGCGTCTTCAGTCGAACAGCATATCGCCTTGAATCACTCGGTGACCATCGCCGATGCGCCGCGTGAAGCCGATTCGATCGAAAAACTCGAGAATCGCCACCGCCAGTTTGCGCCCGCACCCCACCCGATCGCGAAACGCGGCCGCCGTCGCTCCCTCGGCAAAGGCGGCGTCCAGCTCGCGTATCTTGTCGGCAAACGTCACCACCGTCTCGGTGAGAAAGAAGTGGTCGCGGCGCAACTGATAAACCTCGCCAAGCAGCGCGACGTCACGCAACAGCCGCCGCGTCTCGCCCTCCTCCCAGCCAAGGGTCGTTGCGAGATCGCGTACCCGAGGCGGCTCATGCGGCGACGCCTCGAGCAGCGGCCGCACCCGCCGCCAGCGCCCTGCCTCTTCCTCGCCGAGCGCCGCGCGGTGGTCGGGAAGCGCGATGAAGGGACCGTGCTGAATCATCGCGCCGGCCGCCTTCCAGCGCTCGAGCAGTGGACGAAAGAGCGCGGGCGGGAGTGCCGGCACGCTCATGCGCCGTAGCCGATCGATCTCCACGCCGCGCATGGCGGGTTCCTGCTGATGAATCTCGGCGAGCCGGGCCGTGACCAGGGTTTCGAGCTCGGAGAGTCGCGCCGATGTGAACGCCTGCACCGCCGTGCCGCCAGCGATTACCTGCCACCCTGCGTCGAGCGCCGCCTCTCGCACCGCCTCAAGCTCCAGATCGACGTTGGCCGCCAGCGCGTCGAGAGCCACCCCCTCGGGAGGGTCGATCGTCGGCCACATCCGAGCGAGACGTATCGACGCCGCGCCTTCGGCGGGCAACTGCTCGAGCGCCGCGAGCCAGGCCAGCCGGGGCGGCTTGCGTGCCCCCCGGCGCGGCGGCGAGACGTCGAGCACACGCGCCCCGCCCAGGGTCAGGCGGGCGCCAGGGTCGCGCAGCACGACGGGGTCACCGTGGGCGGCCTGTAGCGGATCATCGAGCACGAGCTGAGCCAGCGCCGACGCACCCGGCCTGAGACTGTCCCCCTCGAGCAGCGAGACACGCCCGGTGACGTGGGCGCTGGCATGATGCAGGTAAACTCGAGTCCAGTGCTTGAGCGGCGACGCTTCGGGCAGCAGCCGCAGGCTGACATCCAGGCGCTGGCGATCAGCGATGCGAGACGCCGCGCCGACCACCCACTCGCCGCGCTCGAGACGCCCGCGCTCGATATCGCTGCCGCTTAGATTGATCGCGCAGCGCTCGCCGCGCCGTGCCGCCGTCACGTCCCGGTTCTGACAGCGAAGACCGCGCACGCGTGCCGCCAGCCCCGAAGGCAACAGGCGCACCCGCTCGCCAAGGCTGATGTGGCCTGCGCGGACCGTGCCGGTGACCACGATCCCGGCGCCGCGCTTGACGAAAACCCGGTCGACGGCAAGACGAAAGCCGCCTTCGGCATCGGCCGGCGCCATCGCCGCGGCGGCCGCCCAGAGCGTGTCACCGAGCGCGCTGACGCCCTCGCCACTGACGCTCGATATGGCAAGGACCGGCGCGCCGGCGAACGGCGTCGCGCTCAGCCAATCGTCGATCTCGCCGCGCACCTCGGCGACCCGTGCCGGCTCGACGCGGTCGATCTTGGTCAGTGCGACCCAGGCCCGCGTCACGCCAAGCAGCTGGAGAATGCGCGTGTGCTCGATCGTCTGCGGCATGATGCCGTCGTCGGCGGCGACGACCAGCAGCATCGCCTGGATGCCAGCCGCGCCGGAGAGCATGTTGGCAATGAAGCGCTCGTGTCCCGGCACGTCGATGAAGCCGAGCGTCACCCCGGCGAGTGCCGGAGGCGGCTCGGGATAGGCATACCCCACTTCGATCGTCAGTCCGCGCGCCTGCTCTTCCTTGAGACGGTCAGTAGAAACGCCGGTGAGTGCATGAATTAGTGCGGTCTTGCCATGATCGACGTGCCCCGCAGTGCCCACGATCATGCCGACGTCCAGCAGCGCGGCAGCGACTCGAGCTGACGGGCGAAGACCGCCTCGTCCGCCTCACTTGCCAGACAGCGCAGATCGAGCCACAGCGCGCCCTCGTGAAGCCGGCCGATGACTGGCCGGTCGAGGGCGCGCAGCGCCCGTTCCAGACGCACCAGGGCCCCGCTATTCGCGGCCCGCAAGACCAGCGCATGACTCTCGAGTCGATCCACCGGCAGCGAACCGCTGCCGAGCTGACTACGACAAGCCCCCACGCTCACCGCGGCAATCCCATCAAGCGCCACCGCGACTGCCGGTCTGAGTCGCTCGGCCTGAGCGGCAATCTCTGCCGCTGGCCGGGTCAACAGGCGCAGTGCCGGAACGTCGCGCTCGGGGGCGTCGCTGTCGCGATAGAGCCTCAGGGTCGCTTCCAGCGCGGCAAGGGTCAGTTTGTCGCAGCGCAGCGCGCGCTTGAGTGGATGCTGCTTGAGCTGAGCGATGGCCTCACGCCTGCCCACTAAGACCCCTGCCTGCGGTCCGCCGAGCAGCTTATCGCCGCTGAAGGTCACCAGGTCCGCTCCGGCAGCGATCGCCTCCGCCGGCTGCGACTCGTGCGGCAGCGCCAGGGCGCGAAAATCGGTCAGCGCCCCGCTACCCAGATCGATCATGAAAGGAATGCCGTGCGCGTGGGCGATCTCGGCAAGTTCGCTCTCGGCAACGCCACTGGTGAAGCCGGTCACCGCGTAGTTGGAGGTGTGGGCCTTGACGATGATGCCGCTCGCCGCGTTCAGCGCCTGGCGAAAATCGCGTGCATGGGTACGGTTGGTGGCGCCGACTTCCACCAGACGGCAACCGGCGGCCGTCATCACATCCGGCATGCGGAAGGCGCCGCCGATCTCGATCATCTCGCCACGGGAGATGATGGCCTCTCGCCCGGCCCCCAACGCGGTCAGCCCAAGCAGCACGGCGGCGGCGTTGTTGTTGACCACGGTGGCCGCCTCGGCGCCGGTCATCTCGACGAGAAGATCTTCCACCAGCCGGTCGCGATCGCCGCGGCGACCGGCCTCGAGGTCGTACTCCAGCGCGATCGGATGGCGTGCCGCCTGCACCACGGCGTCGATTGCGGACTCCGCCAGCGGGGCGCGCCCGAGATTGGTATGGATCACTGTGCCGGTGAGATTGAACACCGCCCGCGCGGCAGGCCGAACCCAGCGATCGACACTGTCCTGGATGCCCCGGATCAGCGCGACCTCATCGAGAGTCTCGGGCGCCGCCGGGGAGGCCAGCCGGCGACGCCACTCGGCTAGCGTCTCGCGAATGGCGCGGGTCAGCACGCGTTCGCCGTGGGCCGAGCGCGTCTGCTGGAGATCGCCATGCGCCAGCAGGGTAGTCACCCCCGGCAGATCGCGACGCAGGTCGGTGCGGGTGGCATCCATCTTGGCAGCATCAGTCTCGGACATGATTGACTCGACAGATCGAGGGAGGGCCGGCGGCGACGCCGAGCGCGACTCGCATCCAGCGTCGCGTGGCCATCGACACAAGAGACCCGAGGTGGTTGGACCTCGGGTCGACGGTGGGCGCGGTCCAGCGCATCAGCCCGGCGCGGGCTCGCCAAGCACGAGCAGCGGGTTAAAGGCGCGCCGCGCCAGGTCGCGGTCGGCGATCATCATGTCCAGCGCCAGACTCGCCAGATCGTCGGCAACCGGGTCGGCGCCGGCCTCCCACTCCCGCTGCACGACCTTGAGATAGCTGTGACAGCGGTCGCAGGTCTCCGCGTTCACCGGCAGTACGCGCTCACCGGAGTCATCCTCCAGGCCGCAGTAGCCCAGCGTCTTGCTGTCACCGCATTCCACGCAGCGGGCGCGCTCGGCGTACCACTCGGTCGCGCAGAGCCCACAGTGAAGATAGCGCACCTTGGAGCGTGCCATGCCGATCTGGATGACGCTTGCCACCGCCGGCGAACCGCAGCAGGGGCAGAACCGGCGCATTGTCTCGCCGGGGCGCCCCGGCGGGCGAGGCAGCATCCGCGCCTGCCGGGTCCAGGCCACCTGCAGCGCCGCCCCTACCAGCGGCGCCATCGCCATCGATTCGGCGTCGAGCGCACGCCCTTCGAAGATCGCGGTGACGAGTTCGCGACGCGCTGCCAGTGGCCGCGACTTCAAGCCCTCGAACCAGCTCCGCTGGGGCTCACCAATGCGCGCGTCGAGTTCGCCGATCAGCGCGTCCAGATCCTCGTTCCACGACAGGTCGCGCCAAAGCCCGTCGACCGCGAGCGGTGGCACGCCGTGCTGGATCGCCACCTCGGCGCTATCGATCATCGAAGGGCGCGACTGCATCGCGACCCGATGCTGGGCCTCGACCACTCCGGCCATGAAGCGCAGGTAATCCGCCATCGCCGGCAGTCGCTCGGCGAGTTGATGGAGCCGCTGCGCGCGCTCGACGAACCGCTTGCGCTCCGCCAGCACCACCATCGGCGGGGCACCGGGTGACGGTGGCGCTTCGCCGAAGGCATGCTCGCCGGTGGCGTCGACGGTCGCGTGCGGGATATCGCGAGAGCTATCGTCAGTGTCGTTCACGGCGCTCGTTTTCCTCCTTCTCGCGGGCCCAGAGGCCATGGTGGTGACGGGCCCAGGCGCGGGTGACCCAGCCCCTTGTCATCGCGCGCACGGAGCCCTTGACCCACAGCGCGGCGTAGATGTGCACGACGATGGTGACGATGGCGACAAACGCCGACAGCGCGTGAAGCAGACTGGCAAAGCGGATCAGCGGAATCGGAAAGTATCCCGCGAACCAGGGCCGCCACATGATCACACCGCTGATCAGCAGTACGGCGATGGAGACCACCAGCGCCCAGTAGACCAGCTTCTGGCCGGGGTTGTACTTGCCGATCTCGGGCAGCTTGTCGTCCCGGTTGTTGAGCACGTCACCAATCTGGCGCATCCACTGCACGTCATTCCCGCCGAGCAGGTTGTTACGCACGTGGCGTACGGCCATGGCGTAGAACAGCAGCACCAGCACCACCCCGATGAAGGGGTGGAGAATGCGCGCCCAGACGGGACCGCCGAGGGTATGCGTCAAGAAGAAGAACGCCGGATGGAAAAACGCCAGCCCAGAGAGGGCGAGCAGCAGAAACGCCATCGCCATGGTCCAGTGGTTGGCCCGATCCAGCGGCGAATAGCGCTGCAGGCGGTTGTGCGAGGTTTTCATCGGTCACCCCCGGGCGGGTGGCGCTGCGCATCGCTGGACGATCGCGAGGAACGCGTCGCATCGTAGCCGAGTGAGTGCGGGTCGGCGCCGGAGGAGGCGTCATGCCCGGCGTCCCCACCGCGATTCGCCGGCGGAGTCGCGTCGTCCGGCGCCTCCTCCGGCTCCTCTTTCGGTCCCTTGGTGACGTAGTGGATCACCCCGGCGAAGGCGGTGATGCCGATGATCGCGGACATGATCGGCTTGGTGATCCCTTTCCACGCCCCGACGAGCGGCGAGATGCGAGGATCCTTCGGGAGTCCCGCATAGCGGTTGGGGTCGTCGGCGTGGTGCAGCACGTACATCACGTGGGTGCCGCCGACCCCTGCCGGATCGTAGATTCCCGCATCGCGGAACCCCCGCGCCTTGAGATCGCCGACACGCTTCTCCGCCCGCGCCAGCATGTCCTTCTTGCTACCGAATTCGATGCAGTTGGTCGGGCAGGTCTTGACGCAGGCAGGTTCCATCCCCGCGTTGACCCGATCCGAGCAGAGCGTGCACTTGTAGGACTTGTTGTCCTTCGGCGAGATCCGCGGGATGTCGAAGGGGCAGCCGGTGATGCAGTAGCCGCAGCCGATGCAGTGGTTGGAGTCGAAGTCGACGATGCCGTTAGCGTACTGCACGATCGCCCCCGGTGCCGGACAGGCCGTGAGGCAGCCAGGCTCCGCGCAGTGCATGCAGCCATCCTTGCGAATCAACCACTCCAGATCGCCGTCGCTCGACTCGTACTCGGTGAAACGCATCACGGTCCACGACTCCGCAGTGAGATCCCGCGGATTGTCGTACGTGCCGTGGCAGTCGCCGACGTCGTCGCGAAGATCGTTCCACTCCATGCACGCGACCTGGCACGCCTTGCAGCCGATGCACTTGGAGACATCGATCAGCTTGGCCACCTCTTCGACATCGTTGCGCACCTGCGGCGGCGGGGTCGTGGTGGCGGAGCGGGCGATGATGTTCTGGGAATTATTCATAGGCCCTCCTCACGCCTTCTCGACGCGAACGGTGAACGACTTGTACTCCGGCGTCTGGGTATTGGCGTCACCGACGAAGGGGGTCAGCGCATTGACCAGATACCCCTTCTTGGCGACCCCGGTGAACCCCCAGTGCAGCGGAATGCCAACGTGATGGACCTGCTTGTCGCCGATCATCATCGGCCGCATTCGCTTGGTGACGACCGCCACCGCCTTGATGAAGCCGCGGTTGGAAATCACCTTGACCCAGTCACCCGCCACCACACCGATGTCGGCGGCGAGCCCTTCACCGATCTCGACGAACTGCTGCGGTTGCACGATGGCATTGAGCTCGGCGTGCTTGGTCCAGTAGTGGAAGTGCTCGGTCAGGCGATAGGTCGTCGCCGCATGCGGGAAATCCTCCGGTCTGCCAAGCGCAGCCCGGTCGCCGTCGAAGATCCGCGCCGCGGGATTGTTGCGCGCGCGCTCCTTGCCCGGATGGAGCAGGTTCTGCGGCACCGGCGATTCGAACGGTTCGTAGTGCTCGGGGAAAGGCCCGTCGACCATGCTCTGGGCGGCGAAGAGGTGCCCCACCCCCTCGGGCTGCATGATGAACGGCATTTGCCCACGGGACGGCGGCGACTGAACCGGGAAGTCCGGCACGTCGGCGCCGATCCAGCGGCTCTGTTCGCTGCTCCACCAGATGAACGCCTTGTTCGGCCCCCAGGGGCGACCCTGCACGTCGGCGCTGGCCCGGTTGTAGAGCACGCGCCGATTCATCGGCCATGCCCAGGCCCAGCCCAATGTGTTGCCGGTCCCGTAGGGGTCCGAGTTGTCGCGCCGCGCCATCAGGTTGCCGTCTTCGGTCCAGCAGCCGGTAAAGATCCAGCAGCCGGCCGCCGTCTTGCCATCGGCGGTCAGCTCGGCGAAGCCGGGAAGCTGCTCGTTGGCGCGCCGGGTGACATTGCCCTCCTCGTCGGTCAGGTCCTCGAGCGCCCGACCGTTGAACTCGCGGGCAAGCTCCTCCGCCTTCGGCTCACTGGGAATCCTGTAATCCCAGGTCAGGTTGACGATGGGGTCCGGGAAGACACCGCCCTCATCGAGATAGAGCTGCCTCACCTTCATGAACAGCTCGCCCATGATCCGGGTATCCGGTCGCGCCTCGCCCGGGGGCGGCTGCGCGGCCCAGTGCCACTGCAGCCAGCGAGCGCTGTTGACGATGGAGCCATCGTCCTCGGCGAAGCAGCAGGTCGGCAGCCGGAAGACTTCGGTATCGATCTGGCTCGGATCGACATCGTTGTATTCGCCGTAGTTCTTCCAGAACTCGCTGGTCTCGGTATTGAGGGGGTCCATCACCACCAGGTACTTCAGCGATGACAGCGCGCGGGTCACCTTGGCGCGATCCGGAAACGACGCCAGGGGATTGAAGCCCTGACAGAAGTAGCCGTTGAGTTCGCCCTTGGACATCCGCTCGAATGTATCGAGCACGTCATAGAGCGGGCGCTCGAGCTTCGGCAACCACTCGTAGCACCAGTCGTTGCCCTCGGTCGCGGCATCGCCGTACCAGGACTTCATCAGACTGACGTGGAACTTCTCGTAGTGCTGCCAGTAGGAGATCTGCCCTTCGACGGTGGGCTGCTTGGCCCGCTTGTCGATGTAGGCGGCGTAATCCTGCTCCTTGGCATTGGCAAGCGACATGTAGCCCGGCAACAGCTGCGAGAGCAGACCAAGGTCGGTCAGCCCCTGAATGTTGGAGTGTCCGCGCAGTGCGTTGACGCCCCCGCCCGGCAGTCCCATGTTGCCCAGCAGCAGCTGGACCATCGCCGCGGCGCGAATGATCTGCGAGCCAATGGAGTGCTGCGTCCAGCCGAGCGCATAGAGGATCGTCATGGTGCGATCCGGCACGGCGGTGGCGGCGATCTTTCTCCAGATGCGATCGATAGTGTCCACCGGAATACCGGTGATGCTGGAGACCATGTCGGGCGTGTAGCGGGCGTAGTGCTCGCGGACCAGCTGATACACGCAGCGTGGATTCTGGAGCGACTCGTCGCGACGCGCGAAACCGTCGTCGCCCATTTCGTACATCCAGGACTGCTTGTCGTAGCTGCGCGCCGACTCGTCGTAGCCGGAGAAGATACCGTCCTCGAAGCCGAAATCCGCACGCACGACCAGGGCCGCGTCGGTGTAGTTCAGGACGTACTCGTGCTGGATCTGGTCGGTCTCGATCAGAAAGCTGATCAGCCCGCCGAGAAAGGCGATATCGGTGCCGGTGCGGATGAACGCCTTGTCCTGCGCCACGGCGCCGGTGCGCGTGAAGCGCGGGTCGATGGTGATCAACTCGGCATTATTGTGCTCGATCGCCTCCGTCACCCAGCGGAAACCCACGGGATGCGCTTCGGCGGAGTTGCCACCCATCGAAAGAATCAGATTGGCATTGCGGATGTCGACCCAGTGATTGGTCATCGCACCGCGACCGAATGTTGGGGCAAGACCTGCCACCGTCGGTCCGTGTCAGACGCGCGCCTGGTTATCGAACGCTACCATGCCGAGATTGCGCACCACCTTGTGAGTGATGTAGCCGGCTTCGTTGGAGGAGCCGGAGGCCGCGAGAAAGCCGGTCGTGGTCCAGTGGTTGACCGTCTCACCCTGCGAGTTGCGCTGGACGAAGTTGGCGTCGCGGTCGTCCTTGATGTGGCGGGCGATGCGATTCAGTGCTTCATCCCAGGTGACACGCTGCCATTGATCGCTGCCGGCGGCGCGAATCTGGGGATACTCGAGGCGCCCCTTGCTGTGGACGAAGTCGAGCAGACCGGCGCCCTTGGGGCAGAGCGAGCCGCGAGAGACCGGATGATCCGGATCGCCCTCGATGTGGAAGACGTTCTGCTCGACGTTTCTCGCGCCATCCCCGTTGCTGTAGATCAGGATGCCGCAGCCGACCGAACAGTAGGTGCAGGTATTGCGGGTCTCTTTGGCGTGGGTCAGCTTGAACTGACGAATCGACGCCTCGGCGGGTTCGGGCGCAAAGCCCATCATCGCCAGGCTCGATGACGCGAGTCCCGCTCCGCCCAGTTTGAAAAACTGGCGCCGCGTGACATTGATAGCCATGGTCGCTCCTCGTTGGTCTTCTTCTCATGGACACCTCATTCGAGCCGGGCGCCCTAGTTTCGTTATAGCAAACCGTCACGCCCGCTGCCTTACCTGGGGACGCCTAATTCCGCTTGTGGGACCAAAGTCGCATGGGCATCCGTTCGCGCTGCCCCCGCCGACGCTTGCCGCGGAACGATCTGTTGCCTCAACGAAACGACGCCCGCCTCAATCGAGGCGGGCGTCGAAAAATCGCTGACGAAGACCCTTCGTCGACGAGCTGGCGCTAGCCGTGACGCGCCGTGGGAGTCGGGTCTTCGGGTGAGGATTTGGCTTTGGCTTTGGCTTTGGCCAACCCGAAGAGCACCAGCGTGATGGCGCCACCGATGATGTCACTGGTCAGACCCGGGAAGATCAGCGTCAGCGCCCCGACTGCCGCCAGCAGACGCCAGAACGGATTCAGCGGTCGACGCAGATACCCCTCGACCGCGATCGCCAACAGCAGCACCCCGACCACGCCAGTGACGATGACCCAGAGTGTATTGCCGAGGGTGGCATCGATCATCAGCATGCTGTGGGCGAAGACGAACATGTAGGGCACCACGAACCCGGCTACCGCGAGCTTCATCGCCTGAAAGCCCGTGGCGTTGGGCGAACCGCCGCTGATACCGGCACCGGCGTAGGCGGCCAGCGCCACTGGCGGCGTCAGGTTGGCAAAGAGCCCGAAGTAGAAGACGAACATGTGCGCCACGAAGATCGCCGTCTCGCTGCTGCCGGCGAGTTCGCGGAACAGCGGCAGGTTGAGCAGGATCGGCGCGGCCATGGTGCTGGTAATGATGTAGGTCGGGATGCTGGGCAGCCCCATGCCGAGCACGATCGACGCGACCATGGTCAACGCCAGCGTCACCACCAGCTGGAGCATCGGAATGGGAATCTGCTGGCCGAGTGTCACCACCGCGTCCGCCGCCTCCAGCGCCACGCCGGTCAGCGTGGCGACGCCCACGATGATCCCCACCGCGCCGCAGGCCACGGCGACCGGAATCGCGTTGCGCACGCCGTCTACCATGGCATCGCGACAGTCACCGACATCCATCTTTTCCGCCACCATGCCGAGCTTCGCCCGCAGGGCGTTGATGATCACCGGCAGCGCGATGATCGCGAACAGCGTCCAACGCCAGGTCGGGAAGTTGGGCAGCGGGTTACCGCCAATCAGTGCGCGAAGTTGCGGCTCCAGAATCAGAAGGACCAGTGCCACGCTCAGCCCCAGGGTGACGCGACGTGTCCCGCAGATCAGTACGGTGGCGGCGATCGACCAGAAGGCGGCGAAGAACGGGGCGCGACCGTCGAACAGCAGCCATAGCAGCACCGCCATAGGCACCAGCAGGTGCCCACGCTTGAGCATGACCTCCTTGAGCGGAGTGAGCTGCGAGCGGGGAATGCCCTCGAGCCCGTTACGCATGGCGCGCAGGTGCACCTGGAACAGCACGCCGAGGTAGTAAAGCAGTGCCGGAATGATCCCCGCCAGGATCACCTGGGTATAGGGCACGGCCAGCACCTCCGCCATGATGAACGCCGCCGCTCCCATGATCGGCGGCAGAATCTGCCCGCCGACGCTCGCCGACGCTTCCACCGCCCCGGCGAAATTGGGCTTGTAGCCGGTCCGCTTCATCAACGGAATGGTGAAGGCACCCGTGGTCACGACGTTGGCAATCGCCGAGCCGTTGATCGACCCGAGGAAGCCACTGGCGATAACGGCGACCTTGGCCGGGCCGCCACGAGAGTGCCCGGCAATCGCCAGCGCCAGATCGTTGAAGAGCTGGCCAAGCCCCGACTTGCCCAGAAAGGCACCGAACAGAATGAACAGAATGATGTAGCTGGCCGACACGCCGATGGCGGTGCCCAACAGCCCCTCGGTGATAAACACGAGGTGGGAGACGATCTGCCGGCAGGTGGCCAGCACGATCGCCTCGTTGATCTGCGGGTAGAACGAGAGCTTGGCGTAGAAGCCGTAGAGCAGGAACAGCGTCGCCAGAATCGTCAGGCCCCAGCCGGTAACGCGGCGCGTGGCATCGAGCACCAGGGCGATGGCGACGAAACCCACGATCATGTCGGTCTGGTTGATGCGCCCCGCCGACGCGATGACGCGATCGGAGACGACGAGCATGTAGAGGCCGATACCGAAGGCGATGAGGGCGATCAGCGCATCGCCCCAGGGCACCCGATCGCGCGCCCCCTTGCGAGTCAGCGGGTAGAGAATGAAGGCCAGCCCCAGCAGCGTGTAGAGGTGGATGCTGCGCTGGGCAACGTCGACCAGCGGCCCGGAAAAAGAGGTATAGAGATGGAAGAGCGCCAGCGCGACACTCAGCACCGTCACGAACTGGATCACCGCCTTCGGCAGGCGATCTCTGACCAGACTCTCACGGTCGAACTTCTCCAACGCCTGCTTCACCGCCGGATCTTCCGATCCGTCGGCTGCAAGCGTCACTGTCTTCTCTGTCATTTCGATGTCATCCATCGGTAGGTTTGCGATCACACCGGGGCGCGGGCGATCGCGGTTGTTGTTATGGCTGGCTTGCCGACTCGGCCGAACGCCTCAGCGTCCCGCGAGCCAAGTTCGCATCAATGCCGGTGTCGCGCGCCAGAGCGGGGCACGCACGACGACGAATTCAAGAATCGGGGGGGGCGCAGAATGCGACAGCGGTATGACGCGGCCGTTGTGAATCAGTCGATAGTGCTCGGCGGCAGCGGCCTGAACCAGCAGCGGGTCGACGATGCGGTCGATCCCCGTCATCACGACCCAGCCGTCCGCCAGATGCGTCTCGGTGCCGGCGCTGGCCGGCACGCCTGCGCCGAAGGTCTTGAACCGGGTGCCGGTGATCTCGATGGCCCCCGCGTCAGTGACCGAGAACCACTCTTCCCAGTCCTCTTTCTCGACCGAGTGCATCCAGCGCAGCGTGAACTGGGTGCCGCTACCACCGGGCAACGCCAGACGCCAGGCGGATCCCTCTTTCACCACCAGCCAGGGCAGTGGATAGACGACGACAGCCGCGATGATGACGAGCATCACCACGACTGCCAGGGTCTTGCCTTTGAAACGCTTCACAACGACGCTTTATACCCACGCGCGGTCATCACGGCCCTCAGGACTGGGGATCTTCATCCTGAGCGTTCTCTTCACCGTCATCTCCCTCGACATCGACGTTGTCTTCAGGGGTATCGGCGCTAGTCGCTTTCTCCGGCTCGGCCGTTGCACCGTCGGCAGCGGTCGTCGCCGCCTCGGCATTGGCTTCGCTGGAGGGCTCGGCGCCGGTGCCATCGGTACCGCCCTGATTGGCGTCTTCCACCGCGTTCACGTCGGCGGCACCGGCCGCCTCGCCGCTGTCGCCGGCGGCTGTCATCTCGCCTGCAGCGTCATCCGCGGCAGCATCGTCTTCGGCCGCCTCCGGCAGCGTGGCGTAGAAGGACTCGGCGCCCGGATTCAGCGGCACCACGAGATGAGTCCCCATCGTGCTCGGATCGAACTGACGCAGCGCGCCGACGGAGACCTTGTCGGACTCCAGATAATCGTGGAAACGGTGGGTCAGATCCTCGGCAACGTCTTCACGCATGTCGCCGCTGACGATCAGCAGGTTACGAATCGCCACGGTATTCACCGCCGTGTCGAGGTCATAGCGCTCGGCCGCATCGGCGGGGATTTCGTAGGTCTCGTAGTAGGGGTACTTCTCGAGCAGCGTGTCGGCGACATCGCCCGCCACCGGCACGAAGGTCACGTCGGTGCTCTGCATCAGCCCGGTAATGCTGGAGTTGGGCACGCCGGAGGTGAAGAAGGCGGCATCGAGGTTGCCGTTACTCATCTCGGTGACGCTGTCGGCGTAGCCGGTGTGGCTCACCTGCGCGAGATCGTCGTAGCTCAGCCCGGCGGATTCGATCACCTTGGCTGCGCTCTGTTCGACGCCCGAGCCCACCTTACCGACGCCAACGCGCTTGCCGGCGAGATCATCGATGCTGTCGATGCCGCTGTCGGCGGTCGCCACCACCTGCACCACATTGGGATAGAGTCCCGCCAGTGCCTGGATGTCGGCCGGATTACCGTCGAACTGGTTCTGCCCTTTCACCGCATCATAGGCGACATCGCTCATCACGATGGCGATCTGGTTAAGACCATCGGTGATGTTGTTGATGTTCTGCACCGAGGCGCCGGTCGCCACGACCTGCACGCCGCCGACCACGTCGCTCGCCTCGAAGACGCCCTTCAGCGCACCGCCGATCGGATAGTAGCTCCCCCCCGTGCCCCCGGTACCGAAGATGAGGTTGACCTGCTCGGCGGCCGCCTCGCCGCCGCTCGCCATCGACTCGTCTTCTTCAGCCGACGCGTCCGCGGTGTCGCTCTGTGCGACGTCATCGGATGACGACTCGCTGCCCCCGGCGCTGGTGTTCTCGCCGCTGCTCTGCTCGGCGCTCTGGGTCTGCGCCTGCGTCTCTTCCTGAGCCTGCTCGTCGTTATCGTCACCACAGCCTGCCAGCAGTGCGCCGGAAAGGCCCAGGGCCGCGACCGTCATTGTCGTGCGTAGCTTCATGTTCACCTCGTCTGACCACTCGTATTATTCGTGGATCCGGCGACGCGCGCCGGATCGAGTGCACCAAGAGTAAGGAACGGCCACCCGTGATACCACGGCCAACCCGACAACTAAGACTAAAGTCTAACCTTCTGGAGTGGCCGCTCCCGCATCGCCGGGCACGACCCGCCGGACCAGCGCGCCGATGGTCAACCCCTGAGTCACGATCGAAAACAGCACGATGAGATAGGTGACATTGAGCAGAATGTCACGGGATTCGCCGGCCGGCATCGACAGTGCCAGCGCGACCGAGATCCCGCCGCGCAGGCCGCCCCAGGTCAGTACGCGGATGGAGCCGGTTCGAAAGTGCGAGCGTGCCAGCAGCGCCGGTCCCGAGACGACGAGGCCGCGCACCGCCAGCAGCAGCGCGATCAGCGGTAGCGCCACCAGCAGATAGTTCCAGTCGAACGGCAGCACCAGCAGTTCGAGCCCGATGATCACGAACAGCAGCGCGTTGAGGATCTCGTCGATCAGCTCCCAGAAGTCATTGAGATGTTCGCGGGTACGGCTCGACATGGCGTGCGTCCAGGCGTGGTTGCCCACCACCAGACCCGCCACCACCATCGCGATCGGGCCGGAGACATGCAGATGCGTCGCCAGGGTGTAACCGCCCAGCACCATCGCCAGCGACAGCAGGACCTCGACCTGATACTGGTCCACCCGGCTCATCAGCAGATGGACGCCGTAGCCGAGCACCAGCCCGAAGAGCGCGCCGCCGCCGGCCTCCTCCGCGAACAGGGTGATGGCGTGCCAGCCCGCCAGCGACTCACCGCTCTCGGCGGCGCCGACCAGCAGCGTGAAGAGCACGACCGCCACGCCATCGTTGAACAGCGACTCGCCGACGATCCGCACCTCCATGTCCTCCGGTGCCCCGGCGCCGCGCAGGATACCCAACACCGCTACCGGATCGGTCGGCGATATCAGTGCCCCGAAGACCAGGCACCAGGGCAGCGCGACGGGCGCCCCCATCACGTCCAGAAGCCAGTGTGACGCGAAGCCGATCAGCAGCGTACTGACGAGGACCCCGAGCGTGGCGAGCAGCCCGATCGACAACCAGTAGCGCTTGAGCTTCTTGACGTCGACGTGCAGCGCCCCGGCGAAGAGTAGAAACGAGAGCATGCCGTTCATCAGCAGGCTGTCGAAGTCGAGCGCTTCGACCCAGCCACGGGTGACGGCAGCCGGCGCCCCCAGCCCCAACCCGGCGAGTCCCTGGATCGCCAGCGAGAGTAGCAGCGCGATTACCATGACTCCGATTGTCGCGGGCAGGTGGACGTAGCGTTCGTTGAACCAGGCCAGACAGGCGGTCAGGGTCAGAACGATGGCAGCGAGTTCGAGCAAGTCACTCTCCTTGTGGGTAACGGATGTGGGTAGCTGACAATGTGGGTGGCTGAGAATGTGGGTGGCATCTGGGGGCCTGACTCCGGGGACTGGCGTGAGTCACGAGAGAGCGCCACTGTGGCGGATCATCGGCGGCTAGCCGGAGGCATCGCGGATTGGCCAGACCCCAGACGCAAAAGGACCCGCCTGAGCGGGTCCGTTCAACGCGACATGGCGCGGCGACTTCAGAGGCCGGCGGCGGCTCTCAGCGACTCGGCCCGATCCGTCTTCTCCCACGGGAAGGCGGTAAAGGTCTCGGTCTGGGTCTCGCCGTTGACGTCGGTCCAGGTATAGCTCGACTCGAACGGCTCGCGACCGAAGTGGCCGTAGGCCGCCGTCAGCCGATACATCGGATGAAGCAGATCCAGCATCCGGGTGATCGCGTGCGGGCGCAGGTCGAAGTGCTCGCGCACCAGATCGATGATCCGTGCTTCGTCGATCTTGGCGGTGCCGAACGTGTTGATCGATACCGAGGTCGGCTCGGCGACACCGATCGCATAAGACACCTGGATCTCGCACTTGTCGGCGAGGCCGGCGGCGACCAGATTCTTGGCAACGTAGCGCCCGGCGTAGGCCGCGCTACGATCCACCTTGGAGGGGTCCTTGCCGGAGAAGGCGCCACCACCGTGCCGCGCCATGCCGCCGTAGGTATCGACAATGATCTTGCGCCCGGTCAGGCCGCAATCCCCGACCGGGCCACCGATGACGAACTGGCCGGTCGGGTTGATATGGAATCGGGTGCCTTCGTGAAGCCACTGGGCCGGCAGCACGTCACGGATGATCAGGTCCTCGACCGCCTTGCGCAGGTCTTCCTGCGAGATGTCAGGGTCGTGCTGGGTAGAGAGCACCACGGCATCGACGCCGGTGGGCTGGCCGGCTTCGTCGTAGGTAAAGGTGATCTGACTCTTGGCGTCAGGACGCAGCCAGGAGAGCGTGCCGTTCTTGCGCAGCTCGGCCTGGCGCTCGACCAGACGGTGCGAATAGTGGATCGGCGCCGGCATGAAGGAGTCGGTTTCGTTGGTGGCGTAGCCGAACATCAGGCCCTGGTCACCCGCGCCCTGATCCTCGGGCTTGGCGCGATCCACGCCCTGCGCGATATCCACGCTCTGCTTGCCGATCAGGTTGATCACGCCGCAGGTCTCGCCATCGAAGCCGACTTCCGACGAGGTGTAGCCGATATCGAGAATGACCCGGCGCACCAGATCTTCCAGATCAACCCAGGCGCGGGTCGAGATCTCGCCGGCAACGATGGCGACGCCGGTTTTCACCAGCGTCTCGCACGCCACTCGCGCCTGCTTGTCCCGCGCAATGATTGCATCCAGCACCGCATCGGAGATCTGGTCGGCGATCTTGTCGGGGTGCCCCTCGGAAACGGATTCAGACGTGAATAGAGAGTATTCGCTCATGGCGTACGGAAGTCCCTTACGTTCTCTGGTGGCGACTCGCGACGGCGACCCGCAAGGCATTCGACGCGCCGGCGCCGGGAAAAACACGGTGAGTCAACGGCGACGGGCGTCCGCGCGACGGTCGCCGGGCGGGGCGGAAATTCTACACAGTCCATCGCTGACTGCCTATCGTCCAGACCGAGGGTGAGCGATGCCCGGCGTTGCCGTTACTTCATCGGCTGTCCGGCATCAGATCTTGAACTAGCCTTGGTGAGGATCCCGATCGCCGAGAGGTAGCGGCTCTGACAGTCAGTCCGTCTGAGCGAGCTTGTCGGCGGCCAGCGAATTGCGTTTCAGGAGACACGACATGACACAGTCACACGACATGGCACGGTCAAAGGTGCGTTATGCGGTGGTGGGTGGCGGCGAGATCTCGCAGCGCGCCTTCATGCCGGGTATCGCTCGCAGCGAGATCTCCGAGATGACCGCCCTGGTCACCGGTGACCCGAAAAAAGCCGAGGTGCTGGGCGAGCGCTATGGCCTCAAGGTCTACGGCTACGACGACTACGATACGCTGCTTCGCTCCGGCGAGATCGACGCCGTCTATGTCGCCACGCCCAACTTTCGCCACCACGACGACAGCATCCCGGCACTCGAGGCGGGGATTCACGTGCTGCTCGAAAAACCGATGGCGACATCGGTCGCCGACGGCGAGGCGATGATCGAAGCCGCCGAGCGCGGCGGCGCCAAACTGATGATCGCCTACCGCCTCCACCACGAGCCGGGCACGCTCGAGATGATCGACCATATGCGCCGCGGCACCATCGGCGCGCCGCTGGCGTTCTCGTCGCAGCTAACCCAGGACCTGCATCCTGCGAACCACCGCGCCAAGCACGGCTACTGGGCCGGGCCGGTACCGGACATGGGCGCCTATCCGATCAACGCGGTTCGCCACCTCTTCGGCCAGGAACCGATCGAAGTCAGCGCCATGGGGGACGATCGTCCCGGGCGCGACTACGACTGCACCGACAGTGTCAGCGTCAGCCTGCGCTTCCCCGAGGGCCGTCTGGCGCAGTTTTTCGTCAGCTACTCCGCCAGCGGGCTCAACGCCCTGAACGTCGTCGGCGAGAAAGGCACACTCTTTTCCCGGCCCTGTTACGCCTTCGGCCCCGATGTCTCGATTACCTACGAACTCAGCGTCGACGGTCAGACCCAGTCGCACTCGGCAGGCGCCGTGGAACAGTTCGGCGGTCAGATCGACTACTTCTCGCAGTGCATTCTCGACGGCGTCGAGCCCGAAGCCGACGGTATCGAAGGTCTTCGCGACATGCGGATTCTCGAAGCGATCGAACGCGCGCTGGACAGCGGCCAGCCACAGCCCCTGGAACCGCTGGCCTACCGCGACCGCATGCGCCCGGACCAGGTGAGACGGTTCGCAACGGTCGAGCGCCCCGAGGTGGTCAGCGTCGCGACCATCACCGGCGACTGAGCCGACACGGCTACCGGCGGTTGGAGAGCAGCCCTGTATCCGCTGCCTGACGGTGCTTATACTGACCCCAAGTATGGCGTCCCGCCGATGTGCCAGCGGGTCGCGCCAGCCGCGTTCGCGCCGCCGACTTCATTGCCCGGTTCGAGGTAACGGTGCCGGGCGCAACGCGGTCATTCATTCCGATTCAGGAGATCCGATAGCCAATGCCATCTCGTCGTCAGTTAGCCAACGCCATCCGCGCGCTCTCCATGGACGCCGTCCAGCAAGCCAACTCCGGCCATCCCGGCATGCCGATGGGCATGGCCGACATCGCCGAAGTGCTCTGGAACGACCATCTGAAGCACAACCCGGGCAACCCGGACTGGGAAGATCGCGACCGCTTTATTCTCTCCAACGGCCACGGTTCGATGCTGCACTACTCGCTGCTGCATCTCACCGGCTACGACCTGCCACTGGAAGAGCTCAAGAACTTCCGCCAGGTCGGCTCGAAGACGCCCGGCCACCCCGAGCATGGTTTGACCCCCGGCATCGAGACCACCACCGGCCCGCTCGGCCAGGGTCTCGCCAACGGCGTCGGCATGGCGGTCGCCGAGCGCGCGCTCGCCGCCCAGTTCAACCGTGAGGGACACGAGATCGTCGATCACCGGGTCTGGGTCTTCGCGGGCGATGGCTGCCTGATGGAAGGCGTCAGCCACGAAGCGTCCTCGCTGGCGGGCACGCTCGGGCTCGGCAACCTCACCGTGTTCTATGACGACAACGGCATCTCCATCGACGGCGAGGTCGAGGGCTGGTTCACCGATGACACCGCCAAGCGTTTCGAAGCTTACGACTGGCACGTGGTACGCGACGTCGACGGCCACGACGCCGAACAGATTAGCCGCGCGATCGAAGAAGCCAAGTCGGTGACCGACAAGCCCTCGCTGATTATGTGCAAGACCGTCATCGGCTTCGGTTCCCCCAACAAGGCAGGCAAGGAAGAGAGCCACGGTGCCGCCCTGGGTGAAGACGAAGTCGCGGCGGCGCGCAAGGAGCTCGGCTGGGAGTCCCCCGCGTTCACGATCCCCGACGAGTACTACCAGGCGTGGAATGCCCATGAGCGCGGCCAGAAACTCGAGGCCGAGTATGACGCCAAGCTCGCCGCCTATGAGAAGGCCCACCCCGAACTCGCCCAGGAGCTGAAGCGTCGCTACAGCGGTGCACTACCGGAGAGCTTCGATGGTGATGCCCTGGTCAAGCGCGCCCAGGAGAAGTCCGAGAAGCTCGCCTCGCGCAAGGCGTCTCTCGCCGTGCTCAACGAACTCGGCCCGGATCTGCCGGAGCTGTTTGGCGGCAGCGCGGATCTCGCGCCTTCGAACCTGACGCTGTGGAAAGGCGCCAAGGCGATCAGCAAGGAGGACTTTGACGGCGACTATCTACACTACGGCGTGCGTGAGTTCGGCATGGGCGCCATTGCCAACGGCATCGCGACCCACGGCGGATTCATCCCCTACGACGCCACTTTCCTAGTGTTCATGGAATACATGCACAACGCCGTGCGCATGTCGGCGCTGTCGCACACCCGGATCATTCACGTCTACACGCACGACTCCATCGGCGTGGGCGAGGACGGACCGACCCACCAGCCGATCGAGCAGCTTGCCGATCTGCGCAACCTGCCGGGGCTGGCGACCTGGCGCCCCTGCGACGCCACCGAGACGGCGGCGGCCTGGGTCGAGGGCCTCAAGCGTGAGACCGGGCCGACCGCGCTGATCTTCTCGCGTCAGGATCTGCCGGCGCAGTCCCGCGACGACGAGCAGCTCAAGCAGATTCGCCGCGGCGGCTACGTCCTCAAGGACGCCGAGGGCGGCAAGCCCGAGCTGATCCTGATCGCCACCGGCTCAGAAGTGGGTCTGGCAATGGACGCGGCAGCGGAACTCGAGGGCAAGGGCCGCAAGGTCCGTGTCGTTTCCATGCCCTGCACCACTGAGTTCGATCAGCAGGACGCCGGCTACCGCGAATCCGTGCTGCCGAGCAGCGTGCGCCAGCGGCTGGCGATCGAAGCCGCGATCCCCTCGACCTGGTACAAGTACGTGGGCCTTGACGGCGACGTCATGGGCATGACCACCTACGGCGAGTCCGGCAAGGGTGGCGATCTGTTCAAGCACTTCGGCTTTACCGTCGATAACGTTGTCGAGCGCGCCGAGAAGCTGCTGGGCTGATCCCCGCTGGGGCTTTCGCGCTGAACCTAACGCCCGGCTTCCTGCCGGGCGTTTTGCGTTTCGTGCCTGCCCCGCATCGCGACCGTTCTTGGAAAGCTAGTTTCTCACTGCCAGCGACCGTAAACTGGCCAGGTGTCGCCAGATTCGATCTGGCGACGCGTTCTCAGGGCGGGGTGAAAGTCCCCACCGGCGGTGATGACGCGAGACTTTCGGAAGGATATCCGGGCCTGGCTCGAGATGACGACCTGGATGATCGCGTTGAAGCCCGCGAGCGCTCGAGGCCACAGGCCACGAGGTCAGCAGATTCGGTGTGACTCCGAAGCCGACGGTTAAAGTCCGGATGAAAGAGAACGGTTTTCTCAGCCAGCGACGACGCGGCCAGTCGCCGAGCACACTCGCGAGTCAGCGGGCTCGACGACGCCCTATCCCGCCCCGCCGAGCGGACCGAAGCCCTGATTCTGGTTCCCGTGACGACTGTCACCGACTCAAGGAAACGACCATGAATCAGCCCAGTCCCCTAACGCTATCCGCATCGCCCCGCGGCGCGCGTATTGCCTTCATCCGCGCCGACTGGCACGGCGATATCGTCGAAAATTGCCACGCGAGCTTTCTCGCCACCCTCGCCGAGCACGGTTTTCCCACCGATCAGGTCGAGACGTTCACTGTCCCGGGCGTGTTCGAAATCCCGCTGCAGGCGAAGCTGCTGGCGAAAAGCGGGCGCTATGGCGCCATCGTCGCGTCGGGTTTTATCGTCGACGGTGGTATCTACCGCCACGACTTCGTCTCCACTGCCGTCATCGATGCCATGATGGCGCTGCAGATGGAGCAGGAAGTGCCGGTCATTTCCGCCGTACTGACACCGCATCACTTCCACGAGCACGACGCCCACCTGCAGTTCTTCCGTGACCATTTCCTCAGCAAGGGCCGCGAAGCCGGCGAGGCGTGTCTGAAGACGCTGGAAAACCTGGCTCAGGTGCGCAAGCTCAGCGCGGATTGAGCGACACCGCGCTGGACGTTGTGTCACGAGTGGACAAAGAGAAGCCCCCGCCATCGATGATGGCGGGGGCTTTTTCCTATCGGACGCCGGGTGTCAGCGACGTCCTGCAGCCAGGGTGCGGAGCCATGGCCAAACCGGCTGTGGACAAGATAAGCCGGATTGCGCTTTCGCCTTAGCGCCTCTCGGCTTGCCTAGCTCTGCATACTGGCATGGCGGCGATTTCGAATATTGACGTAGATCGCGAAGGCCAGCGACATGGCGATCAGCACCCAAAGCATCATCGCAATCGGGCTCTTGGTGAAGAAGATCGAGAAGTTGCCGTAGGACTCGAGACTCTTCACGAAGTAGATCTCTGCCGACTTGCCGAGGATGAAGCCGATAATCAGCGGCACCGTTTCCAGTCCGATCTTGTGGGCGACCCAGCCGAAAATCCCGAACAGCAACAGCGTCCACACGTCGAACATGATGCCGTAGTTGATCGCGTAAGCCCCCACCACACACATCATGATGATCAGCGGGTAAAGAATGTACTTGGGTACCTCGATCACCTTGGCGATGGGCTTGATCGCCAGGTACATGATGGCAAACATCAGCAGGTTGGCGGCCAGCAGACCGATGATGATGAGATACCAGGTATCCATGTTGTTGCCGATGAACAGCGGCCCGACCTGGATCCCCTGCAGGGTGAAGGCACCGATCAAAATCGCGGTAGTCGAATCCCCCGGTATCCCCAGCGATAGCAGCGGCACCAGCGCACCGCCGGTCAGTGCATTGTTGGAGGCTTCTGAAGAAACGATACCCTGCGGCGCGCCCTTGCCCATCTGGGAGGAGTCCCGCGAGAAATTCTTCTCCTGGCTGTAAGCCAGCACCGAGGCTGCGCTACCGCCGACACCGGGCAGCATGCCCACAAAGGTGCCGATGCTCGACGAGCGCACCAGATTGATGAACTGACCCTTGAAGACGGTGAAGGAGAACTTCTTGCCGTTCTTTAGTGAGATACGGCCCTGGTTCGAGTCATTCTTGAAGCTCTTTTCCGCGTCCAGCAACACCGTCGTCAGACCGAAGATCCCGATCAGTACCGGCAGCAGTGAGAAGCCATCGATCAGGTAGTACTCCATCCAGTCGAACATCAGGCGTGTTTCGCCGTTGCCGCCATCCATGATCGAGTAGGTGCCGATCAGGCTCAACCAGACGCCGAGCACGCCGCTGAAGATCCCCATCAACAGGTTGGAACAGAGCGAGGCGATGACCGTCAGCGCCAGCAGGATGATCAGGAATTTCTCGACGTTGGAGAACTTGATCGCGAAGTCGGCGAGGATCGGCGCAAAGAAAAACAGCACCGCGGCACTGAAGAGACCGCCGAAGATCGATGCAACGATACCGGTCTTTAGCGCGCGCTCGCCCTCGCCGCGCTGTGCCATGGGATAGCCGTCGAACGTGGTGGTAATCGACGACGGCGTCCCGGGAATGTTGAGCAGAACCGCCGGTACCATGCCGCCGGAAATCCCCCCGACGTAAAGACCCAGCAGAAGTGCAACGCCGTTCTCGAGACCGAAGGCATAGGTCAGCGGCAGACACACCGCCACCGCCATGGTAGCCGTCATGCCAGGGATCGCGCCGAAGATGATGCCAACCAGCGTACCGGCGGCGATCAGGCCGAAAAACATCGGCGTGAGGTGAGACAGAATGTCCATCGTGTACGTCTCCGAAGATCAGGGCAACGTGATGCGAAACAGTTGCGCCAGCACGTACCATGCAAGCGTCGGCGCGATCAGCGCGTTCAGAACGACGATCAGCAGCAGTCGTCGCGAGAAGTGATCGATATAGAGCAGCGACAGGGCCAGCACGAAGACGATCGAACAGATCAGAAAGCTGTAGCCGGTGTTGGGAAAGACATCGCTGAGCTCGCCCATCATGTAGAAATAGATCGTGGTCAACACGATCGTGCCGAAGAAGCGCTTGCGATCGAACTCGCCGCTGCGGCCGGCCAGAACCCGCCCGGCGTTCTTGATGCCGGGCACCACATGGCGATAGCGCGTAAGCAGGATCACGCCCAGCAGGACCACCAGAATCCAGGTCACGATGCGCGGAAAAAAGAGATTCGACTGTCCGAAGTCAATGCTGACATCGAACAGAGATAACCAGTGGCTTTCCATGGAAAGCGTCTCCTACGTCGACACCTCGTCGACAGCAGCAGGGAAAGAAGGGGCGTCGGCCGGTAGGTAGCCGACGCCGAACGGATCAACCCTGAAGGTTGTCGATGATGGCTTCGTACTCGTCGTTTTTCTGCTTGATCGACTCGACGGCCTCGGCGGCAGGCTTGAAGTCAGGCACGAAGAACGCGCGCTTGAGCTGCTCGTTGACTTCGCCTTCCTCAAAGACTTCGGACAGCGCGGTGTCGATGCAGTCGACGGCGGCCTGATCCATGTCCTTGTTGTAGAGGAAGAAGAACTCTTTATCGAAGGTGAAGCTGTCGTCGCTGTCAGCGCTCATCGGCATGTTGACGCCGGCGTACTGCGTCAGCTGTTCGCGAGTCGTGTCACCCATGCCTTCTTCGTTGGTCTGGGCGATGGTCTCTTCCGGCGAGGTCAGCCAGATGAAACGCATGGATTTCTGATCGTCTTCGGGCAGGTTGGTGTACTGCTCGTTGGCCTGTACCGATCCGTTGATCACATCCACCGCGCCGTCGAACAACAGCTGGTTCTTGTCGGCCTGCGAACCGGTGTTGACTGCGACGATGTTGCCTTCCTGACCCGGATGCTCGAGGCGAACCGCGTTCTTGAGCGCGGAGAAGCCCAGCTCGGAGACGCCGCCCGGCTGAATCGCCACGCGAATCCGCTCACCGTTGCCGGCGGCTTCGATGATGTCGTCCATCGTCTGATAGTCAGAGCCCTTGGGCACCAGGTAGGCATTGCCCGGGTTGATGGCGAAGGTGGGGCCGACGGTATAGTTCTCGAAGATATCGGGATAACCGTTCACGCCGTAGAGGTTGCCGAGGTAGCTGCCATCGTGGAAGACCATGATGGTGTTACCGCGACGGTCGCGCTCGAGCGCGCGGAAGGCGCCCATGACGCCCACGGCATCGACCTTGGCGTTGATGTCGAGGTGGTCGGCGAGCTGGTCGACGACGATGCTGGATGCCTGATAGGTGTCGCCGCCGGTCGAGGTCGAACCGATGACCACTCGCAGATTGCTCGGCAGCGGGCAGTCGTCCTGCGCTTGAGCGGTCGCGGTCACGCCGAGTGCGGCAGTGGTCAGAGCAACGACGCAGGCCTTGCTGAAAATCGTAGTCATGATACGTCTTCCTTCACCGTGGTCTCGCTTCAGTGCGCAGACGGCCGCATCGAAGCGAATTGGAATGATAGCGTTATCATCAGTCTCGTCAGCGAAGGTAATGAAGGCGACTTTGTCAGACAATTCAACTTAGGTCTGCAGACTAAAGTCTTACAACAAAAAAAGGACGCCAGGCAGACACCTAGCGGTAATCATCGGCAGAACGGCGGGAAGATCAAGGGCAAAAAATTGAAGTTGATGAGAATCGGTGCCGCGGACACCGGGCGGGCAAAAAAAGAGCCCGCTGTCGCGGGCTCTCGGATCGACTCGACGCCACTTGTCGTCGACCTGCCTGACATCACCCTTAGGCGATCGTCACGTCCTTGGAGAGATAGACGTCCTGGACCGCATTGAGCAGTTCGACGCCTTCGTTCATCGGTTTCTGGAACGCCTTGCGTCCGGAGATCAGGCCCATGCCGCCGGCACGCTTGTTGATCACCGCCGTGCGCACCGCTTCGCCAAGATCGGAATGCCCCTTGGAGCCACCGCCGGAGTTGATGAGGCCCGCACGCCCCATGAAGGAGTTGGCCACCTGGTAGCGCGCCAGATCGATCGGGTTGTCGCTGGTCAGCTCGCTGTAGACCTTGTCGTGGGTGTGACCGAAACCGATCGCCTTGTAGCCGCCGTTGTTCTCCGGCAGCTTCTGTTTGACGATATCGGCCTTGATCGTCGCCGCCAGGTGCACCGCCTGACTCGTGAGGTCGGAAGAGACGTGGTAGTCGGTCCCGTCCTTCTTGAACTCCGGGTTGCGCAGGTAGGACCAGAGCACCGTCACCATGCCCAGCTCGTGGGCGCGTTCGAAGGCCTCGCTCACCTCCTGGATCTGACGGCGGCTATCTTCCGAGCCGAAGTAGATCGTCGCCCCCACCGCGATGCAGCCCATGTCGTGAGCCTGTTCGATCTGCGCGAACATGGTCTGCTCGTACATCGCCGGCAGTGTGAGGCTCTCGTTGTGATTGAGCTTGAGCATCATCGGGATCTTGTGCGCGTAGCGCCGCGCCACCGAAGAGAGCACGCCCAGGGTCGAACAAGCGCAGTTGCAACCGCCCTGCACCGCCAGTTCCAGAATGTTCTTGGGGTCGAAATACTGCGGATTCGGCGCGAACGACGCGCCGGCCGAGTGCTCGATGCCCTGGTCCACTGGCAGGATGCTGAGATAGCCGGTGCCGCCAAGGCGACCGTGATTGAACAGTGTCTGCAAGTTACGCATGACGTGGGGGCTGCGATCGGAGTCGGAGAAGACACGATCGACGAAGTCCGGGCCGGGCAGGTAGAGATCTTCTTTCTTGAAGCCGGTACAGCTATGGCTCAACAGCGTCTCGGCTTCGGCGCCCAGCAGCTTGGCGATATCGGTCATGATGCGGTTCCTCTCTTCTCAAGATGGCGAGTCCGCGCGAGATAGCGTGCTCGTGCGAACGTCCTGTACGTTCTGATGACGTCTTGCGCGCCACTGACGGATCAAAGTGTGCGCGACTGAATGTTCACGTCTCGAGACGCGTCATCGCGCAGTCTCGAAAAAGGTCGTGAGGGGCCGCCCACGCCGCCCGAAGCCTCAGGTGACGCTGGGCACGCCGACAATCGACGGGTGCCGAGGCAGGGTTCGACCGAGACCTGCCGTTGCCGTTCCACGCCCTGGCGTGCGACGGCGCCGCCCAAGAATAAGCGACATTGCGCCGCAGTTCACCCACTCCCGGCGCGACGTTACGTCATCGCAACACAGCGTCCGGATCGGAAAGCCTGCCACGAATCGGCAGTGGGATACGGTTGAAAATCGTCAGCGAAAGGTGTCCATCCTGCGTGGCGACCCTGACCCGCTCGGCTTTGTTAAGATGCAGGACTCGTCATTTCAAGGGGTGACTCATGCAGGTGCTGCGCGGTTTTCTCTGGCTGCTGGTCGGCCTGCTGTTCGGCCAGAGCGTAGTGCCATGGCTTCCGGTCGCCCTCCCCGCGGGCGTGGTGGGGATGCTCGCGCTCACCCTCGTCTTCTTGCTGCGTGGCGGTATCGACGCCGACATCGCCGCCGTCAGCCAGCCGCTGATCGGCATGCTGGCGCTCCTCATCATGCCGGGGGTCGTCGAGATCTTCTTCGTGGCCGGCCGCTTCGCCGATCAGGCCGCAGCAATCCTCGTCGCCCTGCTCGTCGGGACGCTGGCGAGCGTCGCCTCCACCCTGTGGCTGCTCAAGCGCTGCCTGCCCGCCACCGAGGCCGACACGAGTACGGCGCCATGAACGACGCCGTGATCACCCTCACCGAGCTGCTCACGCGCTGGTTCGACACGCCGATCGCGGCGATCGCGCTGACTCTTGCCGCCTATTTTCTCGGCATGCAGGTGTTCAAACTGCTGGGCCGCCCCAACTGGTGTCCGGCGATGCTGATCGCTGCGCTGCTCATCGCCGCCGTGATCGCCTTGCTGCCCGTGGGAATCGACGACTACCAGCGCGGCGCGGCCTGGCTGATGCTGCTGCTCGGGCCGGCGACAGTGGCCCTCGCCGTGCCGCTCTATCAGCAGCTGGGCCAGATCCGTGCGCTGTGGAAGCCAATCGTGATGACGCTGCCGCTGTCCGCCACGCTGGCGTCCCTCTATGCGGTGCTGATCGCCTGGGCGATGGGCGCGCCTCCCGAAGTACTCGCCTCGCTGGCGCCGAAGTCGGTCACGTCGCCGATCGCGCTTAGCCTGACCGAAGAGCTCGGCGGCTCGACGGCCTTGCTGATGGGCGCACTGATGCTGACCGGTCTCACCGCGATCTTCGCCGTCGAGTGGCTATGCCGGTTGATGGCGATTCGCGATCACCGCCTGATCGGTCTGGCGCTGGGCATCAACGGCCACGCGCTGGGGACCGTGCGCGCCTTCGAGATCAGCCACCAGGCCGGCGCCTTCGCCTCTCTGGGGCTGAGTCTCACCGGGGTATTCACCGCCATCGTGCTGCCGGTGGCGTGGCATCTGCTGTTCTAGACCGCCCTCGCCTCCCGATGTCATGCACTACGCTGAAGGCTGATCCGACGGAAGATTCCGATTTTCGATGGCCAGGAGGCCGCTACATGACGATTGCCAGCGACAGCGGACAGGGCAGGCCCACTCTGGTACTGATGCATTTTTTCGGCAGTTCCCACCATGAGTGGCAAGAAGTGATCGACGATCTCGAACCTGACATCCGTGTCGTCACGCTGGACATGCCGGGGTTTGGCGCTGCCAGTGACGTGCCGGGGTTCGACGGCGTGTCGATGACCCGCCACGTCATCACGCACATCGAAGCCGCGGGGCTTACCGACGTGGTGCTGGTAGGCCACTCCTTTTCCGGCCGCATCGCCATGACCGTCGCCGCCGAACAGCCGGACTGGCTGCGGGCACTGGTACTGATCGCTCCCTCGCCGCCCGGGCCCCAGCCGGTGAGCGACGAGGAGCAGCGCTTTCAGCTCGATTTCGACTTCAGCGAGGCCCAGGCCAGGGAATTCATCGACGGCGCCTGCCGCGTAGCGCTCGATCCAGCGCGCCACCGGCAGGCCGTCGAGGATGCAGTCAACGCCAACCCGTCGGCGTGGCGCGCCTGGCCCAGCGAGACCTACGCCGAGGACTGGCGCGAACGCGTGGGCCAGCTGAGTCTCCCGAGCTGGGTACTGGTCGGGGACGGTGATCCGTCGCTGCCACCCTCGGTGCAGCGCGAGTCCGTCATGCCACACCTGAGCAACGGCTCTCTCGAGATCTACCCCGGTTACGGCCATCTGCTGCCGATGGAGATGCCGGAAACCCTGGCCGAGCGCCTCAACGCCATCGCCGCCCAGGCCGCTTCCGGCCGCGTCTGACCCGGCGCCGGCGACCTAACTCGCCGGCGATACGGCGGCCCGGATCATCGGCGCCCGTCCCGTGAGCGCCGCACAAAGGCCGAACCATTCGGGTACCTCGTACCACAAAGCGCCGTCGCCATCCTCCAGGCGCAGCCAGGCCCCGCCGCCGTCAGGTAACGTGGGCGATCTCTCCCTGACCGCACCGAATGCCGCCAGCGCAGTCGATCTCGTCTCGCCAGCCGCGCCGTCGAATGTCGTCGGTACCGCAACCCGAGCGCCGAGCGCCGCCAGCCGCGATAGCGCCGTCTGGCTGCCTTGCCCCGCGGTCTCACCGCCGGGAACGCTCTCACCGAGATGCACCCCAAGCACGTCGACGAGATGCCCCACATCATGCAGCGCCGCCAGACGTATCAGGATCTCCATCGCCGCCCGCGTCCCGGCGCCTTCGTTACCGTCCAGTCGGTCACGGTCGCGTGACGACAGCGTCACCGCATCGTTGGCGGCCTCTCGCGCCGCCGACTCGAACGCCAGCGCCCCGCCGCCGGTGACGTTGGCGAGCCCGGCGAGCCGGGGACCGGTGAGTATCAGCCGTGCATCCGCCTCTAGCGTTAGCGTGTGGGAAGAGGCCGCCAGCGCGAAGTGCAGGGAATCGAGCACCACCAGAGCCGGGCCCCGTTCGCGCAATGTGCGCGCAACCAGTACCGCCAGCGCGATCGACAGATCGATGCGGTCGAGCACGATCAGCGCCGGTGCCACATCTGACTCGATCAGGTCGAGCAGCGCCGCGGTGACGGCGTCCGCCTCTGCCGCAAGCGCCTCTCCCCCCGCGCCGGCAGCGATCAACAGCGCCCGCTGCGCGAGCGTCTCGCCGAAGGCGACGTGGTGTGGCGCGCTCACCCGAGCCGAGCGCCGATCGACCTGCGTCGAGAGATCCAGCCGGGACACGCTCAAGGTGCGTCCGGTGGCGTGCACGACCACGCCCCGCCCCGAAGCCGGTGGCGTGAGCATCAGTGATTCGAGACGGCGTGTCACGATGGGGCTTCCTTGATTCAGTCGTCGGCGATGTCGCTTCCGCCAGGAGCGTCACGCATCGGCGCACGCAGCCTGCGGCAATCTCAACGATACGCTAGCATGCGTCGTCTTCTAGCACTCGAACGGGGGAGCGACATGACCTACCGCGTCGCCATCAACGGCTATGGCCGCATCGGCCAGAGCGTACTGCGGGCGCTGGTCGAGCGACCGGAACTGCCACTCGAAGTCGTCGCCATCAATGAGCTCGCCGATCTCGATACCCTCGCCTACCTGACCCGCCACGATACGACCCACGGCCGCTTCCCAGGCCGCGTCGAGACCCGGGAAGGCAAGCTTGAGATCGACGGCCGACCGATATCGGTGTTCGCCGCCGCCGAGCCCGCAGACCTCGACTGGCAGGCAGCCGGGGTCGACCTGGTGCTCGAGTGCTCCGGCAGTTTCAAGGATCGCGCCACCGCCGAACATCATCTGGCGGCGGGTGCGCCACGCCTGCTCTTCTCGCAGCCGGCCGAGGCGGACGTCGATGCCACCGTGGTCCATGGCGTCAATCACGACGTGCTTCGCCCCGAGATGCGCATCGTCTCGGCGGCCTCCTGCACCACCAACGCACTGATCCCGATTCTCACGGCGCTCGACGCGGCGTTTGGCGTCGAGCACGGCGTCACCACCACCATCCACTCGGCGATGAACGACCAGCCGGTGATCGACGCCTACCACCACAGCGACCGGCGGCTGACCCGCTCGGCGCTGCAGTCGATCATTCCGGTGGATTCCGGACTCGCCCGCGGCATCGGCCGGCTGATGCCGCATCTCGCCGAGCGTTTCGAGTGCCTGCACGTGCGGGTGCCGACGATCAATGTCTCCGCCATGGACCTGGCGATCACCCTGGGCCGCGACGTGACCGCCGCCGAGGTCAACGCCTGCCTGCGCCGGGCCAGCCTTGCCGGCTTCGCCGGGGTGCTCGGCTACACTGACGAGCCGATGGTCTCGGTCGACTTCAACCACGATTCACGCTCGGGTATCGTTGATGCTACCCAGACCCGCGTGGCCGGCGGCCGCCTGCTCAAGGCGCTCTGCTGGTTCGACAACGAGTGGGGGTTCGCCAACCGCATGCTCGACGTCGCCCGCCACTGGCTCGAACTCCCGTCGCCCTCCGTCCCACTCCATCGCAAGGAAAGGATCTTATGACCGTAAGCAAGATGACCGAGCTGGACCTCTCGGGAAAGCGCGTGCTGATTCGCGAGGATCTCAACGTCCCCGTCAAGGATGGCAAAGTCACCAGCGACGCGCGCATTCGCGCCTGTCTGCCGACCATTCGCGCCGCGCTCGACGCCGGCGCCCGCGTGCTGCTGATGAGCCACCTGGGCCGCCCCACCGAGGGCGAGCCGGCGGACGAATTCACCCTTGCCCCGGTCGCGGAACACCTGGCGACGCTGCTCGGCCAACCCGTGCGTCTGGAGAAGGACTACCTCGACGGCAACGTCGACGTGAGTGATGGCGACGTCGTGCTGCTGGAGAACGTGCGCTACAACAGCGGCGAGAAAAAGGACGACGAGGCGCTCGCCAAGACCTACGCCAAGCTCTGCGACGTCTTCGTGATGGATGCCTTCGGCACCGCCCACCGCGCCCAGGCCTCGACCCACGGTGTTGCCCGCTTCGCCGACAAGGCCTGCGCCGGCCCGCTGCTCGCCGGCGAGCTCGAGGCGCTGGAGAAGGCGCTCAGCGCCCCGGCGCGACCGATGGCCGCGATCGTCGGCGGCTCCAAGGTCTCGACCAAGCTCGACGTGCTCGAGGCGCTTTCGCAGAAGTGCGATCAGCTGATCGTCGGCGGCGGCATCGCCAACACCTTCATCGCCGCTGCCGGTCACAACGTCGGCAAGTCGCTCTATGAAGCCGATCTCGTCGACAAGGCGAAGGAGCTGATGGGCCGGGTAAAGATCCCGCTGCCCACCGACGTGGTCGTGGCCACCGAGTTCTCCGAATCCGCCGAGGCGACGGTCAAACCGGTCGATCAGGTCAACGACGACGAGATGATTCTGGATATCGGGCCGGAAACCGCGCAACACCTCGCCAGCCTGCTCAAGACCGCCGGCACCATTCTCTGGAACGGCCCGGTGGGCGTGTTCGAGATCGACCAGTTCGGCAAGGGCACCGAGACGATCTCTCGGGCGATCGCCGAGAGCCCGGCGTTCTCCATCGCCGGCGGTGGCGACACCCTGGCGGCGATCGACAAGTATGGCATCGACGAGGAGGTCTCCTATATCTCCACCGGCGGCGGCGCCTTCCTCGAGTATGTCGAAGGCAAGACCCTGCCCGCCGTGGCGGCGCTGGAAGCGGCGTCGCACTGACGTCGGCCAGCACATCGGGGCGATTCGGCGGGGCCCTGCCGAATCGCCCGGTCGACGCCCCGCAGCGCCCCTGACTCGGCCGCCGCGCTGGGACGACACAGACGCGTCGAGCAGACACAAAACGAGCAGGCACAAAAAAGCCGGCCCCTGGGGCCGGCTTTTCCGAATCTGGCGGAGAGGGAGGGATTTGAACCCTCGATACCCGCGAAGGTATGCCGCATTTCGAGTGCGGTGCATTCGACCACTCTGCCACCTCTCCGAATCACGATCCGCGTCGTCGCGTTCTCCCGTGGTGGTGACCACTACCGGGTCAACCCGACGCCGCATCGCGCGGCGTACTATACAGAAAACGCCCCCGGATTGGGAAGGCGTGATCGTGTTCGACATCGACGCGAGCGACCGATGCCACCTGGCAACCGCCCCTCTCGCGCCGGGCAGGCTCAGCCCGGGTCCATTCCCTCGTGCCGACCCTCGCGCAGATGCGCATAACTCGCCGCGTAGCGGGCGAACTTGTGCGCCCCGCTGACGTAAGGGGCATAGCGCGGCGGGTCGTCATCGCGAGTGCAGATCGGCAGCACCTCGACAACGGCGTCATAGTCGAGATCGAAGAAGAACGGCAGCGAGTAGCGCTCGCGACCGCTGGCGTTGACCACCCGATGCAGCGTCGACACGTAGCGGTCGTTGGTCAGCGTCTGCACAAGGTCGCCGATATTGACGACGAAGGCTCCCTCGATCGGTGGCGCACTGATCCAGCCGCCGTCGCGATGGCGAATCTGCAGCCCGCCCACGGCGTCCTGAGCGAGAATGGTCAACAGCCCATAGTCGGTGTGCGCACCGATGCCGATCTCCTCTTCTTCGATCACGCCCGCCTGAGAGGGATAGTGCAGCAGCCGCTGGATCGCCATGGGCCGTTGCTGGTGGGCGGCGAAATGGTCTTCCGCCAGGCCGAGACTCAGTGCGATGGCCCCCACCAGACGATGCCCCAGCGTGAGCATCTCGGCATGGTAGCGCTCGAACACTGCCTGGAACGCCTCGGGCTTCGCCGGCATGCGGTTGGGACCGAAGAACGGCGACACCTCGGTCTCGTCGCCCCCCAGATCGAAGCACTCCTTGAAGTCGCGACTCTTGTCGGGGTCGACGTTTTCTCCGAAAAGTGGGGTATAGCCGCGCAGCGCGAGTCCCGAACCCACGATGTGGAGTGCGTCCTTCTCCGCCAAGGGCCGCGCGAAGAATCGGGCCGCCATCTCGAACGCTCTGGCCACAAGCTGCGGATCGACCCCATGCCCCCGAACGTAGAAAAACCCGGTCCGCTCGCAGGCGTTGCCGATCGCGTCGGCCACCCCCATCGGATCGCTGCGATCGATCAACGGACCGATATCGATGACGGGGATGTCCGCCGGAGGCAAGACTCGGCTCGTCAACGCCGGCGCCAGCGTCGACGCCGCGCCAGCGCTCGCCTCATCGACGTCTGCGTGATCCCGCCAACCCGCCCGATCGTCGAGGGGCGATAGGTCGCCGCACATAAACGGGGTCCTTGTTATCGATGCCGAAAAAAACCACCGCGCCGGACAGCGACGCGTCAGACCCGTCGCTGGCGGGGGAAGACGATCGCTCGGACGTCACTTCGCCTAGCGGTCGATCTGACTGCCGCGGTGACCGCTCAGTCGGCACGCCGCGATGGTTTCTCACCCACCGCGCATTGACCGCCTTCACAGGGCGCGCAGCGCTGACGACCCGTCAGCCAGCCGGAAATCCGATAGCGGCGCGGCGCGAACCAGCGATAGACGCGATCCGCCACCGGCCGGATCAGCGGCCAGCGCAGCGGCGCGGTGAGCCAGCCGCGCCCCACCAGCGACCAGGCACGGTGGGTCACATCCAGCCCCTGCAGCGCTTCGCCGCGGTAGTATCCCTGCAGAATTGCGCTCGCCTGCTCACGATCGACATCCGGCCAGCGGTGACTGAAATCCTCGGCCTGGATATCCTCGAAGCGGATACGCCGGTGGCGGTCCAGACGCCGCAGATGCGTGATCTCGTGGACACAGAGCGGGCAGGCGCCGTCATAGAACAGGGTGAGGTCGGTCATGGACTCCTCCGTCGCGGGATTGTCGGTGCGTTCAAGCGCTGCGCGTCAGGTCGACGAGGCTTGCCGCGAACGGCCGCCAGCGTCATGCTATTGGGCGAAAGTCTAACCTCGACGCCGCGCCTCACGGGCCCCAGCGTCGTTCAACGCTCTTCGCCACCCAAAGCGTAACGTCCTCTTGAGCACCATTCTCGGCGCCATCGTACCCATCTTTCTGGTCATCGGCATCGGCTATCTGGCCGTGCTCAAGCGCGTGGTCGACAAATCCCATATTCAGGGGATGGGCCGCTACGTCATCAACATCGCGCTGCCGGCGCTGGTGATCCAGGCGCTGCTCGCTCGCCCGCTCGACGAGGTTTTCAACGTCCCCTACCTGCTGGTCTACGGCCTGGGCTCGGGCGTTGCGTTTGCCGCGATGTTCGCCTGGTTGAGCGTGCGCTCGGCGCGGTCGCTGGTTCAGCGCGCGATGTTCTCGCTCGGCGTGTCGGCCTCCAACAGCGGCTTCATCGGCTATCCCGTGGCCGTGCTGGTGATCGGCCCCACCGCGGGCATCGCGATGGCGCTCAACATGCTGATCGAGAACCTGCTGGTGATCCCCACGGCGCTGGTACTGGCCGAACTGAGCAAAGGAGCGAGGGGCGGTATCTGGAAGACAATGAAGCCGGTGGCGCTGCGCATCCTGCGCCACCCGCTGATCCTCGCCATCGTCGTGGGAACGCTGCTCGCCGCCCTCGATCTGCATCCGCCCGGCCCGTTGGAGAAGATGCTCGACATGCTCGCCGCCTCCTCCTCTCCGGTGGCACTGTTCGTGATCGGCGGCACGCTCTGCGGGCTTCGCGTGCGCGGCATGGCCAAGGCGGTGTCGCAGATCGCGCTAACCAAGCTGATACTGCACCCGCTCTGCGTGATCGGGATGATTCTGCTGGTACCGGGGATCGATCCGGTCTTCGCCGCCGCGGCGATCCTGTTCGCCTGCGCCCCGATGCTCTCGATGTATCCGCTGCTGGGCCAGCGCTACGGCTTCGCCGAGATGGGGACGGCGGCGATGGTCATGGCAACCGTGCTCTCGTCACTGACACTGGCCGTTGGCATCTGGCTCTCTCACGCCTGGCTCCTGTAACGCGAGGTGCCGTGAGGCACCCGCGCCGCTGACAATAGGCCGCAGCCAAGCGTCACGCCATCACCCCTGCTCGCCCAGCACGCGGTCGAGCTTCTCCTTCCCCTCGAGGGCCGACATGCCCGTCGGCATCACACTGAGAATATCGCTGAAGATCTCCAGCGAGATCGGCCCGGCGTAGCCGGTAACCGCCAGCGCCGTGAGAAAGCCGGGCACGTCGAGCGCGCCGTCTCCCGGAAAGGCGCGACGGTGCCGGCTGAGATTCTGTAGATCCTCTCCTTTGGGGTCTGGCGCATCGGCCAGCTGCACCAGGCCGATCTTGTGCGCGGGAATACCCGAGAGGGTCTCGAGCTCGAGCCCCATGGCCAGCACGTGGAAGCTGTCCAGCACCAGCGTGAGCGCGGGGTGATCGACACGCTCGACGACCTCCCAGGCGGTGCGGTAGTCGTCGATGTAACGGCCCCAGGCGAGCGCCTCGTAGGCCACGCTCATCTGCCGCGTCGTCGCAAGCTCGGCGAGATCGTGCAGCGTGTCCGCGGCTGCCGCGGGGGAAGGATCGGCGGAGGCCAGCGTGGTGCTGCAGGCCAGCAGCCGCGTGCCACCGAGCTCGGCGAGCCGGTCGAAGTGGCGCTCCGCTTCACCCAGCATTTTGCGGTGGGCGTCGCGGCGCTGCGACTCGGCGTCGCGGAAGGGCTGTAGCGCAACCACGTCGAGCCCGAGATCACGACAGTGCTCGCCGATGCGCCGCGGCGAGTGGCTGTCCGCCATCAGATCGTCGAGGAAGATCTCGACGCCGCCAAACCCCGCCCGGGCGATCGCCTCCAGCTTGGGCATCAGTTCGCCGCTCAGACAGAGCGTTGCCATCGCGCGCATGGGGGTCTCCTCTTCGAATGGCGATACGCGTTCAAGCGTAGACGCTACGCGCGCCGGTGCCTCCCGCGGCCCCTGGAGACCCGAAGGCGCCCTGCTATACTCCGCAGCCTTGCGATCCGCGCCTTTCACCGTTCGATACGAGGGTTTCCGATGCCGTTTTGCGCGTTCTCTCTGCCCTGGCGCCAGGCCGCTTCGCTCGTCGCCACCGGGACGGCGCTCGCGCTGCTGCTACTGATCCCCGCCGGCTCGTTTCTCCAGACCGGCGTGATCGTCGCCCTCGGCATTGGACTCTGGGCAACGGGCTGGCTGCCGCAGTGGCTGACGGCGCTGATCTTCTTCACGCTCTGCATGGTGGCGAAGGTCGCGCCGGCCTCGGTGATTTTTGCCGGCTTCGAGTCGGCGGCGACCTGGCTGGTCTTCTCGGGCATGGTGATCGGCGCGGCGATCCATCACACCGGGCTCGGCGATCGCGTGGCCGCCACGCTCGGCCCACGGCTCGCCACCGGCTATCCCCAGGCGGTGATCGGCGCCGGACTGCTGGGTCTCATCGCCGCGTTCTTCATGCCATCGGCGATGGGCCGGATCGTGCTACTGGTGCCGGTACTGCTGACGCTCATCGGGCGCCTCGGCTATGCGGAAAACGATCCGGGCCGCCACGGCATCCTGCTCGCCGGCATCATGTCCTGCTTTCTGCCGACCTTCACCATCCTGCCCGCCAATGTGCCCAACAACGTCCTGATGGGCGCCAGCGAAGCCGTGCTCGGTTACTCGCCGAGCTATGGAGAATATCTATTGCTCCACTTTCCGATTCTCGGACTCCTCAAGTGGATGCTGATGATGGCCGTGATCCTGTGGCAGTTCCGCGGCGGCCCACCGACGTCGATCCCGCCGGCGCGCGCAGGCCATCGGCCACCAGAGGTCGCCACCATGGCGGCACTTCTCGCTTTCGCCGTGGGCATGTGGATGACCGATGCCTGGCACGGCATCTCACCGGCGTGGATCGGCATGCTGGTGGCACTGGTGTGTCTCTTTCCCGGTAGCCGCCTGATGCCGGAGAAGCCGCTGTCGACCATGAGCCTTGAACCGTTCGTCTACGTGGCGGGGATCGTCAGCCTTGGCGCACTGGCCCACGAAAGCGGCCTCGGTGAAGCGCTGGCCGGGCGGCTGGTCGAGGTGCTGCCACTCGCCGACGGCGCCGATGCCGGCAACTTCGCCTGGCTTGCCGTGATCGCAACGACCCTGGGCCTGCTGGTGACGCTGCCCGGCGTCCCCGCCGTGCTGACGCCGCTGGCCCCGCAGCTCGCCGACGTCACCGGCTGGTCCGCCGAGGCGACGGTGATGTCGCAGGTGCTCGGCTTCTCGACCGTCGTGCTTCCTTATCAGTCGCCGCCGCTGGTCATCGGTCTGCTCACTTCCGGACTGAGCATGCGTCATGCCGTCCGGGTGACCCTGCCGTTGGCGTTGATCACCGTCGGACTGCTATGGCCACTGGACTATCTATGGTGGCAATGGCTCGGCGTCATCTAGGCTACTAGCCACAGGGGGGCGCCTGGATCTGCGCGGCCTCGCGTGGCACCGTCGCATCCAGCGGCCGGCGCCGGGCGTATCACGCTCCGGCTACCGGCGAAGACGAAGGGGAGAGACCCATGTTGATCAAGATCACCCGACCCAGCGACCTGCGCGAAAGCGACGTCACGCCGGAGTCGGTCTACCTGACCCGCCGGCGTTTCATGGGCGGGCTTGCCGGTATCGGCGCAGGGCTCGCGTTGACGGGGCGGGCGCGCGCCGCCACGGCCGACTACGCCGACGTTCCCGCAGGCAGCCCGCCCGATTGGCTCGCGCCGAAGCTCGCCGATGCCGAGCCACGGGTCGTAGCCCCCGCCGACCCCGAGCTCGACAAGCTCACCCCGTTCGACGATGCCTCGAACTACAACAACTTCTACGAGTTCGGCACCGGCAAGAGCGACCCGTCACGGCGCGCCGATCGTCTGGAGACCCAGCCCTGGAGCGTGGTGATCGACGGCGAGGTCAACAATGGCGGCCGATTCGCGCTGGAGGACCTCGTGACCCCGTCCCGGGTGGAAGAGCGCATCTATCGGCTGCGCTGCGTCGAGGCGTGGTCGATGGTCATTCCGTGGCTCGGCATCTCGCTGGGTGACGTGATCCAGCGTGCCGACCCCACCTCGAGGGCGAAGTACGTGCGTTTCGAGACCCTGGTGCGCCCTGAACAAATGCCGGGCCAGGACTCGTCTTTCGCATTGATCGACTGGCCCTACGTCGAGGGACTACGACTCGACGAGGCGATGCATCCGCTGGCGATTCTCGGGGTCGGCATGTATGGCCGTGAGCTGCCCAACCAGAATGGCGCGCCGTTTCGGCTCGTGGTGCCGTGGAAGTACGGCTTTAAGAGCATCAAGTCGATCGTGCGTATCTCGCTGGTGGAGCAACCCCCGGTGAACTCGTGGCAGGCGATCGCGCCCAACGAGTATGGCTTCTATGCCAACGTCAATCCGAATGTCGACCACCCGCGCTGGAGCCAGGCCACCGAACGGCGTCTGCCCAACAGCCTCTTCAGCCCCAACATCATCGACACCCGGATGTTCAACGGGTACGAAGAGGAGGTCGGCAGCCTCTACGCCGGCATGGACCTGACGAAGCAGTACTGATGGCACAGGTATCGAGGGAGAGCGACGTGAGCGTGACGGAAGCGCCGACAGCGGGACGGACGTCCACCCGGCGGTCGACGTCGAAATCCGCCAGGGCAAGGCGACAGCCGCTGCTGACGCTGTGGCGCCTGCTCGTCTTCGCCGTCGCACTGACACCACTCGCCTACTGGTCCGCCCAGGTGGCACTCGGCAATGCCGGGCCGGAGCCGGGTCGGTACCTGCTGCTCAACATCGGCCAGGCGACGCTCTGGATGCTCTTTGCCACGCTGTCGCTGACGCCGCTGACGAAGCTCACCCGCTGGAAGGGCTTCGCCCTCATCCGCCGTCAGCTCGGGCTCTGGACGCTCGCCTACGCGGTGTCCCACCTGCTCTGCTATGCCTTGTTCATTCTCGGTCTCGATCTCTCGCGGCTTGGCAGCGAGATTATCCGCCGGCCTTATATCATCGTCGGCATGCTGGCTCTCACCGGCCTCGTCGTCATGGGCGTGACCTCCAATCAGTGGTCGATGCGCCGGCTGGGCAAGCGCTGGAAGACGCTGCACAAGCTGGTCTACCCGGTATTGGCGCTCGGGCTGCTGCACTTCTTCTGGGTGGTGCGTGCCGACATGGAGCAGTGGAGCCTCTATGCCGCCACCGGCGCCCTGTTGATGATCCTGCGCTTGCCGGTCGTGGCTCGGCAGCTGCCGAGACTGCGCCAGCGCACCCAGCGGCGCCCGGCCTGAACCCGCGCCGCGCGTCGGCTCGACAGACCGGCTCGTCGAAAGCCCCTTGGATGGAAAGCCCCTGTCGACTGACCGCCCTGCGTTGACCGTTCGCGCTTTCCACTGCCCCCCCCTCCTTTCTCCTCATCGCTCGAGAGCCGCTAGACTTTCGTCGATGGGCACGGCGCCTGACCCGCGCCGTCGGTTACGCTCGTCCCCCCCCCCTATCGGGATCGATGTCACGGTCCTCGGGGTTCCTTTGCACGCAGCCGGAGAATTGTCATGAGCAAGCGTATCCTCGCTTACCGCCGTCTCGACGATCAGCAGCTCGAGCAGCTTCGCGAGAAGTATCACGTCGACTATTTCGGCAAACTCGAATCCCCCGACGACCCGGCGTTTCTCGAAGCGCTCGGCGAAGCCCACGGGCTGATCGGCGCCGGGGTCAAGATCACCCCCGAACTGCTCGACGCCGCACCCCATCTGGAGGCGATCGCGAGCATCTCGGTGGGCGTGGACAGCTATCCCGTCGACGAGCTGACCCGCCGCGGCGTGCTGCTCTGCAACACCCCGGACGTGCTCACCGAGACCACGGCCGACACCGGCTTCTCGTTGATCATGGCCAGTGCACGGCGCGTGGTGGAGCTGGCAAACAGGGTCAAACGCGGCGAGTGGCAGGCGAGCATCGGTCCGGAACTCTTCGGCAGCGACGTCCATGGCAAGACCCTGGGCATGGTCGGTTTCGGCCGGATCGGCCAGGCGATCGCCCGACGCGGCGCGCTGGGTTTCGGCATGCAGGTGCTCTACTCGAACGCCTCGCCCAAACCGGAGATCGAGCAGGAACTTGGCGCGCGGCGCTGCGAATTCGAGACGCTGCTGGAGAGTGCCGACTTCGTCTGTACCATCGTGCCGCTGACCGACGAGACTCATCACCTCATCGGTGCCGAGGCGTTCGCACGGATGAAACAGAGTGCGATCTTCATCAACCTCGCCCGCGGTGCAGTAGTCGACGAGCCGGCGATGATCGAGGCGCTGCAGAGCGGACAGATCCGCGCCGCCGGGCTCGACGTCTTCGAGCAGGAGCCGCTGCCGTCGTCATCGCCGCTCACGCAGATGGAGAACGTCGTGGCGCTGCCGCACATCGGCTCGGCCACCATGGAGACGCGCACCGCCATGGCCCAGCGCGCCGTCGACAACATTCTGCTCGCCCTCGACGGTCAGCGTCCGCTCAGCCCCTTCAACGTCGAAGCCTGGGGTAAGCGTCTGACATGAGTCGCGACCGCCCATCATGGGTGGCGGGAGCCACGCCATCGTGCCAGGCGCGGGGCCTCGCTAAGGTCGGCGAGGCGACGCTGAGGTCGGTTCAGAGCGCTTGCTGTAGTTTCCCTACACTCTCTTCCACCAAAGGCGGATAGGCGCCGACGCCTGACGGGACTAGTCTCGGCGGATTCTTTTGGATCGATCCAAATCAGGGAATCCGCCGATGTCTCAGGAACGCGATGCTGACCGGTCGCCCGCCCTACCGCGTACCGAGCGCTGGCACACTCGCGTCACGCTCAAGGAGATCGCCGCTCACGCCGGCGTTTCCCGCTCGACCGTGTCGCTGGTCATGCAGGAGAGCCCTCTGGTAGCGGAGACGACACGGCAACGGGTTCGCGAGAGCGCCGAGACACTGGGCTACGTCTACAACCGGGGCGCGGCGACGCTGAGAAGTGCGCGGACCGCGACCGTTGGCGTCATCGTTCACGACGTCGCCAACCCCTTCTTCGGCGCCCTGGTTGCGGGCATCGACGAGGTGCTGGAACCCGCAGGTTACGTGCCCTTTCTTGCCAACAGCGACGACAGCCAGGAACGTCAGGCAAGGTTCTTGAGTCGCCTGCGCGAACAGCGGGTCGACGCGCTGCTGCTCTGTCCCGCCGAACACACGCCCGCCGCGCTGATCGACCAGCTCGGCGAGTGGCAGCTGCCCTGCGTACAGATCATGCGCCACGTGGGAGAGACGCCTCTAGGCGACTATGTGGGCGCCGATATTCGCCGCGGCGTGGGCGAGGCGGTCGCTCATCTGGTGACTCTCGGCCACCGGCGCATCGCCCTGCTCGCCGGCGAGAGCGATCACTCCGCCGATCGCGAGCGTCTCGATGGTTATCGCCAGGCCATGCGGGCCGCGGAACTCGACGCCAACCTGATGCTCTCCCGCGGCGGACTCTCCCGCCGTGCCGGACGCGAGCGGACGCTCGCGCTGTTCGCGCAGACGCCGGCACCGACCGCTCTGATCTGCCATAACGACCTGGTCGCGCTCGGCGCGCTCCTCGCGCTGCGCCATCTTGGCCTGCATCCCGGCATCGACTGCGCCGTGGTGGGTATCGACGACGTCGAAGAAGCCACGCTGACCGAGCCGGCACTCACCAGCATCGCCACGCAGCCGAGAGCCTGCGGCCGTGCCGCTGCCGAGCTCGCGCTCACTCGGATCGCGTCGCCCCTCGGGGCCCCGCGCCAGATCGTGCTACCGGCCACACTGCACGTTCGCGAAACCACCGCTGTCCCGCCTGTCGACGCCAAGGAGTCTTCATGAGTCAACGCTCACTTACCTTTCAGCTCCTGCAAATCGCGCGGTTCGCCACAGTGACGCTATTCCTGGCGAGCGCTGCGGCACCGACGGCGATGGCCCGCGAGCTGATCTTCGCCCACGGCGCCACCGAAGAGACCGCCTATCACTTGAGCGCGATGCGCTTCGCCGAGCTGCTGGAAACGAAGAGCGACGGCGACCTCACCGTGGGGCTCTACAGCAACGGCGTGCTCGGCCACGAGACGGAGATGTTCGAGCAGCAGACCGCCGGCGCACTGGACCTCTCCATCGTCAATCCCGGGCTGATCTCGGAGTTTTCGCACACCGCCAGCATCTTCTCGATCCCGTTTCTGTATCGCGACATCGACCACTGGGAGCACGTGCTCGACGGAGAGGCGGGCCGCGAGATCGCCGAGCGCATCGAGGCGGAAACCGGGGTCAAAGTGCTCGCTTACTACGGCGGCAGCACGCGCCAGATCGTCAGTACCCGGCCGCTGGAGACGCTCGACGATCTCGAGGGCATGAAGCTTCGTACCAACCCGACTCGTCCCACCGTCACCGCCTGGGCGGCGCTCGGCACGCAGCCCACGGTGATGGCCTACCGCGAGATCTATACCGGGCTTCAGCTCGGCGCCATCGACGGTCTGCTCAACGAAGCCGAGTGGATCCTGCGCATGCGCTTTCACGAGGTGGCGCCGCACATCGGGCTCTCCGGCCACGACATCACCGTGCGCCTGCTGACCCTGTCCGGGGAGACCTGGGCATCGCTGACCCCGGCGCAGCAGCAGGCCGTGCAGGCTGCCGCCGACGAGAGCGAGCAGTACGCCCGCGACCTGCAGATCCGGCTCGACCGGGAGTCGCGGGCGCAACTGAAAGCCGAGGGCGCCACCTTCTACCCCATGGATCGCGAGCGGATGCAGACGCTCGTCGCCGCGCCGCTGGGTGAGGTCATCGATGACATGGGATTGCGTGACATCTACCGCCTGATCGTCGAGACGGAGTGAGGAGAGAGCCATGACATTCGCAACGGCGCTGGGCCGTATCAACCGACAGCTGGAACGAGCGCTCAACGTCGTGCTGCTGTTTCTGCTGGCCAGCTTCATCGTGCTGATCGTCTATCAGATCGTCAGCCGCAACCTAGGCTTCTTGCCGCGGATCTACTGGACTGAAGAGCTCAGCCGCTTCGCCTTCCAGTGGATGATCCTGCTCGGCACCGCCATCGGCGTGCTGCATGCCGATCACTTCGTGCTGGAGGCCTTTCCCCGCGGTTCGCGGGCGGATCGCCTCACCCGTGTCATTCGTGACGTCGCCTGCTGCGTCGTCGGGGCGATCTTCGTCCTCTTCGGCTTCGACTTTCTGCTCTCCGGCTTCCAGCGAACCGCCAGCGCGTCGCAGCTGCCGATGGTCGTGACCTACTCGGCGTTCTTCGTCTGCGGACTGCTGATCGTCTCCTTCAGTCTGCAGCGCCTTCTGCTCACCGCCGCTCATGGCGTCGACTCCATGCAGCGCGAGCTGGACACGCCGTCCGAGATCGACGAACTCGGCACGGCGCCGCCGACCCAGGAGCTCACCACCGCCTCGACGACCCGTTCCCCGCGCAAGCCCCATTCCCCGCAGGAGTCCCAGCCATGATGCCCACCGACTGGTTGCCGCTGCTGCCGTGGCTGCTGTTCGCGCTGCTCGGCGTTCTGATCGTCGCTGGCGTGCCGATCGCGATGTCGCTGGTGCTGACGTCGTTTTCGATCATCCTGCTCGACCCGCGCCTGACGCCCTGGATCCTTTTCCAGCGCATGTACTACGGTATGGATTCGTTCGTGCTGCTGGCGGTGCCGCTGTTTCTGCTCGCTGGCAACCTGATGAACGCCGCACGTATTACCGACCGGTTGATCACGCTCTGCCTGCATCTGGTCGGCCACGTCAAAGGCGCGCTCGCCCACGTCAACGTGCTGGTGAGCATGCTCTTCGCCGGCGTCTCCGGCTCCTCCACCGCCGACAGCGCGGGGATCGGCACGGTGCTGATCCCGGCGATGAAAAAGGAGGGCTACCCGGCGCACTTCAGCGTCGCGGTGACCGCCGCCTCGTCCGTCATGGGGATCATCATCCCGCCGTCGATCAACATGATCGTCTGGGGGGCGCTCACCAGCACCTCCATCGCCGGGCTGTTTCTGGGGGGGATCGTCCCCGGCATCCTGATCGCCGCCGCTCAGCTCGCCATGAATCTCGGCTACGTGCGCCGCTACGACGTGCCGACGCGAAAGCGCGCCACGCTCAGACAGCTTGCCAGCTCCGGCAAGGATGGCCTGCTGGCTGCCGGTATCCCGGTGCTGATCATCGGCGGCATCACACTCGGTCTGGCCACCCCCACGGAGGCGGCGGTGATGGCGGTGCTCTATGCGCTGCTGCTCGGCTCGATCGTCTACCGTGAACTGACCTTCAAGAGCGTGCTCGACGCCTCCACCGATACCGTCAGACTCTGTTCGCTGTCACTGTTCAGCCTGGTGGGCGCGGCGATCTTCGGCTATCTGATCAGCTTCTATCGCATCCCGCCGCAGCTGATGTCGGGCGTGGCGATCACCGATCCCACGACCCTGCTGATCGTCGCCACCATTGTCATGCTGCTGGTCGGCACCTTCATGGACTCGCTGCCGGCAATGGCGATCCTCGCGCCGATTTTCCAGCCGCTGGCCGCGCAGGCCGGGGTCGACCCGCTGCAGTTCGGCGTGATCAGTGTGATGGCCCTGGGTCTGGGGTTGATCACGCCGCCCTACGGCCTCTGCCTGATGATTTCCGCCAAGATCGGCGGGATCCCGCTGTTCAAGGCACTGGGGACGACGATGATCTATCTGGTGGTGATGCTCGCGGTAATCGCCTTGCTGATCTTCTTCCCCGACCTGATTCTCTACCTGCCGCAGACCTTCGGTCCGGATGCCGGCTGATCATGAGCTCGCTGCCGCCACACCCCGGCTGCCTCGCTCGGGTTGGCGGCCAAAAGCCCCGGGAGGCGCGAATGTGACGAGGAAAATGGCGCCGCTGGCATCTTGCCAAGCCATCCCTGCGTGGCTAGAGTGAGTCGACGGAGATTTAAAACAGTGTTCCGTAACTCCACTGCCACGTAGAGGCGTTACGGAAACCTGCGTTAGGGTACCGAAGTTTTTCGGTTGCGGGCCGATAGTCAAAGTGTCCGCCGTTCCCACTCACCGACCGCGCCCTCGAGGCGATCCACCATGCCCGATCCCCTCTGTCTGCTGTTCGACTGCGACGGCACCCTCGTCGACAGCGAGCCGTTGCTGGCCGACGTGATGGCCAAATATCTCAATCGCGCCGGCTTGCCGTTTACGCCGGACGACTATCTCGAACGCTTTCGGGGTGCTCGCTTCGCGTCCATCGTCGCGCAGCTGGAAAAGCGATACGGCGCGCTAGACGACGCAGTTCGCCAGCGCACGGAGACCGACATGCGTGCCGAGATGCACGAGCGCATGCTGACCGAGCTCACGCCGATCGAGGGCGTGATCGACACGCTCGACACGCTGGGTTCGCTGCCGCGCTGCATCGCCTCCAACGGTCCCGATTACAAGATTCGGCGAGCGCTAGACAGCACCGGGCTTCGCGGCTTCTTCGACGAGCGCATCTACAGCGCCTATAGCGTGGGCAGCTGGAAGCCGGACCCGGGGTTGTTCCTCCACGCCGGTCGCGACATGGGTTTTTCCCCGAGCGATTGCGTGGTGATCGACGACGCCGAGGTCGGCGTGCGTGCCGCCCTGGCCGCCGGCATGCGCGTGGTGCACATCAACCGATTTCCCCAGCACGAGCGCACGCCCGCCGGTGCCGTCACGATCCACCACATGCGCGAGCTCCCCGCCGCGCTCGCCAGACTCAGCCCGGCGCTCGCCGTGGGTCACCGCTAGGCGTCGATCGCCCCGCCCCCGCCGCACGCCGAATGCGTGAATGCACCGCGGGGGCCGCGTTATCATGCGGCTTCGTCGAACGCACCGGAGCCAACATGTCATCGCTACAGGATCAACTTCGCGGCCTGGTCTACTCCACCGAACACGGCGAGACTTGCCCGACCTGCCGCCGCCCGCTCGCCGAGTGCGAGTGTGCCGCCCAGGCCGAGTCGGCGCGCATCGCCGCGCTCGACGGTATTGTCCGCATTCGCCGGGAGACCAGCGGCCGCAAGGGCAAGGGCGTCACCACCGTGAGCGGCGTGCCCCTGGCCGACACCGAGCTCAAGGCGCTCGCCAAGACGCTCAAGAAGCGCTGCGGTACCGGTGGCGCGGTCAAGGAGGGGGTGATCGAGATTCAGGGCGACCATCGCGACGTACTCAAGGCCGAACTCGAATCGCAGGGTTTTCAGGTCAAGCTCGCCGGAGGCTGAGCCCTGCAGGCGGGGCGGAACGTCTCGCGCCCCGCCCTGTCTGAGACTCGTGATGTCCTACTCTGCGCCGGGCGCTGCGCCCGGCCGTCGCCCCCGTCTCGAGGAAGCCCGCCGTGAGTTACCCGCTACGCTCTCTTCTTGCCACTCGCCCCGTCCGCACCAGCACGGCGGCAGGGCTGGCCCTGCTGATCGCAGGCTGTGCCAGCGGGCCGCAGTTCGAAACGCTCTCCGCCCGCGTCGTCTCCGAGTCGCCGGCGCCGCTTGCCCCGGATGCCACGCTCGAGGTTCAGCTCGAGAACGCGAGCACCGGCGACGTCCTGGCCAGCAGCCGGGTCGAACACCTCGGCGCGTTTCCCCTGCCGGTCACGCTGCGGTATGCGCCCCAGTCGATCCGGTCAGACGATCTCTACCAGCTCGACGCCCAGATTCGACGTGATGGACGCATCGTCTATCTCTCACCGGAGCCGCTGGCAGTCTTCGGCGCCGACGCGCCGGAAACGCTCGATATTCGCGTCGAGCCCACCGGCACTGGCGCGATCGAGCATTCGTCCACTGACGATACCTGAGGTTTTCTGCGTGCCGAGAGAGCCCTGGCACTTGCCGGACGCCACGGCGCGAACCACTGTGTCTTGACGGATGTCAGCCGATTCCGGCGCAACAGCGCCGATTTGACCCTAGGGAGAGAGCATGGAAACGCGCAAGCTACCCGGTACGAACCTCGAGATGTCGCGCATTGGCCTGGGCACCTGGGCGATGGGCGGGCGCATGTGGGGCGGCACTGACGACGCCAACGCCGCGCGCACGATTCACGCCGCGATCGACCGTGGTGTCACGCTGATCGACACTGCCCCCGCCTACGGCTTCGGCCACTCGGAGGAGGTGGTGGGCAAGGCAGTGGCCGACAGCGATCAGCGCGACCGGCTGGTGCTCGCGACCAAGGCGGGCCTGGAGTGGTCGGAGAGTGGCGGTCCGGCACGCAACGCGACCGCCCAGCGTCTGGAGAAGGAGCTGGACGACTCGCTGCGCAGGCTCAGGACCGACCGTATCGATCTCTATCAGATCCACTGGCCGGACCCGCTGGTGGCGGTCGAGGAGACAGCAGAAGCGATGGCGCGCTTTTATCGCGCGGGCAAGATCCGTGCGATCGGCGTGAGCAACTTCTCTCCCGAGCAGTGCGACGCCTTCCGCCAGGTGGCTCCGCTGCACACGGTTCAGCCGCCCTACAATCTGTTCGAGCGGGACATCGACCGCGAAATCCTGCCCTACGCCGAGCGTAACGACCTCACGCTACTCACCTACGGCGCGCTATGCCGCGGGCTGCTCACCGGCAAGATGCGCACCGGTTACACCTTCAACGGTGACGACCTGCGCAACAAGGACCCGAAGTTTCAGTCGCCACGCTTCGCGCAGTACCTTGCTGCCGTCGACGCCCTTAGAGACGTCGCGGCGCGTCACGACAAGACGGTCCTCGAACTCGCCGTGCGCTGGATTCTCGACCGCTCGCCGAACATCGTTGCCCTCTGGGGGGCACGCAAGCCGGAACAGGTGGAGCCGCTGGACGGTATCACCGGCTGGTCACTCAAGGACGAGGACATGGCAACGATCGATGCCATTCTCAGCGAGCAGATCACCGATCCCGTCGGGCCCGAGTTCATGGCCCCGCCCACTCGTGGCTGAACGCGGAAACGGCGCGTTATCGCGCTGACGATCCCGCGTCGACGCGGTCCGGGGGTCCGGCGGTTTCCGCCGGGCCCTTTGGCATCTGCCCGGCGAGTCCGGTGACGAGCGCGTCGAGCGTCGGTGCGACCGGCGCGGCAACCTTCAACGTAAATAGATCATCGGCGCGGGTCGCCCCCAGATTGACGCAGGCGATGGGCTGGCCGGCGCGAGCCGCATGCCGCGCAAAACGAAACCCCGAGTAGACCATCAAGGAAGACCCCACCACCAACATGGCGTCGGCGGCGTCGAGCGCCGCAAAGGCAAGCGCCGCCCGGGGTTTGGGGACATTGTCGCCGAAGAAGACCACGTCGGGCTTGAGAATGCCGCTCCGGCAGCGCTGGCAGGCCGGCACCTCGAACGTCGAAAAGTCGTAGCCGTCGAGATCGGCGTCACCGTCCGGGCCGACCTCGGCGCTCAGCGCCAGCCAGGCGGGATTGCGTCTCGCGAGCTCGTCATGCAGCGCATGGCGCATCATCGTTGCGCCACAGCTCATGCACTTGACGGTATCCGCCTGACCGTGAAGATCGGTCACCCGACGCGAACCGGCGCGCTGGTGTAGCCCATCGACGTTCTGGGTCACCAGTCGGGTGATCCGCCCCTCCCGCTCGAGCGTGGCGAGTGCACGGTGCGCCTGCCCCGGGTGAGCGCTCGCCAACGCCCGAAACCCCACCAGACTGCGCGCCCAGTAACGTTTTCGCACCTCGAGGCTGCCCATGAACTTCTGGTGACTGACCGGCGGCGGTCGTTTCCAGTCGCCGCGGGCGTCGCGATAATCGGGAATACCGCAATCAGTGCTGACCCCTGCGCCTGTCAGCACGAAGAGCTTTGGATGGCGCACAACGAAATCAGTGAGCGCCTCGACCCCCACCATCGACTCGTCAGACATGCTTTATCTCATTGATTGAGGTTAAATAACGCCACTTACACCTTCGTAACACTGATCCTTTTGCGCCCCGGCCTTGGGAGCGATGGCGAATGCCGGACACGACACTGGACCCTGAGCAGCGGCGCCGTCAGAGCGGCGCCAAGCTGGCGCGGCGACTCTACCTGCCACGCACGCTGGGCTTGATCGTCGGCGGCACCTGCGTGGCCGGCACCCTCCATACGCTGTCGACGCCGCTCTGGATCTGGATCTCGCTGGGCCTCGAGGTCGCGCTTTGGTCGCATATCGCTTACTGGCGCGCGCGCAGGCATGAATCACCCTATCACGCCGAGCGTCAGAACCTGTGCGTCGACTCGCTGCTGGTGGGCCTGTGGCTGGCGGCGATGCACTTCAGTGTTTTGCCCAGCGTCGCGTCCGCGACAATGGTCAGTCTCGACAACATCGCCGTCGGCGGCCTGCGTCTTCTCGCCATGGGCCTGGGCAGCATGGCGGTCGGCGCGCTGTTCGGCATACTGATGATCCGGCCGGAGTCGATCATTCTCGATGCCTCGCCGGAAGTACTGTTCACCAGCCTACCGCTGGTGCTGATCTATCCGCTGGCGGTGGGCTATGTCAGCTACCGCCAGGCGAGGCAGCTCGTCCGCCAGAAGCGCGCGCTGAGATCACTCAGCCGCACCGACGGCCTGACTGGCCTGCTCAACCGCCGCATCTGGAGAGCCCAGCTCTCCGCGACCCTGCTCAAGCCCTCCAAGGCCACCATCGCGCTGCTCGACATTGATCATTTCAAGCGGATCAACGACGAGCACGGGCACGATGTCGGCGATGCGACGCTTTGCAGCGTCGCCGACGCGCTGACCGAAACGTTCCCGCCACCGGCCGTGGTGTGTCGCTACGGCGGTGAAGAGTTCGGCGTGCTGTTGCCCGACACCGGGCTCGATGAGGCAGTCGCGACGCTAGCCCACTGGCAGCGTCGGTTGGCGCGCCATACGCCGCCCGACGCGCTCATGCGTATGCCCACCTGCAGTATTGGCCTTGCTGTGCGTCATCCGCGCTTCGAAGATCACGATAGCTGGCTGGTCGCCGCCGACCGCGCGCTTTACGCGGCCAAGCATTCTGGACGCGACCGAATTGAAGTATCCAGCCAGTCGGCGTCGCAGTTGGCACTCGACCTCAGCTAGAATTGCGGCATCATTCATGTCGCCTCGCGTCACACTCCAAGGACAATCGCTCATGGCCTGGTTGGAATACCTGCTGCCGCTGATTTTCCTGGCCCCACTGGGTGCCGCCGCGCTGGTCGCGATCTCGCTTCGCGACATCAGTAGTATCGAGCTGCGCTCGCCCCACAGCGGTGAGCCGATCCTCGAGATTGCCCAGCTTCACCGCAACCGGCTGGAGCGCGCTCGGGGAACCTTCTTCCTCGATGCCACGCTCGCCCCCACGCTGACGCTGATGCCGCTGGTCTACGGGATGGGCCGGATTCTCTTCGCCGAAGAGCAGAGCTGGCTCGAGTGGTCGCTCTACGGGGTCGTGAGTACGCTGCTGGCGATGATTTTCGGATTTTTGATCCTGCGGGACGTGCAACGGGTTCGTCGCCTGACCCGAAGCCTCGCCTGCGAGCTGGCCGTCGGTCAGGCGCTCGATCATCTCATCCGTCCTCAGGCAGCCCCCTACTTCGTCTTCCACGACTTCCCCGCGGACAGCTACAGCATCGACAACGTGCTGCTCACGCCACAGGGCGTTTTCGTCATCCAGACCATGGCGCGAGATTTTCCGCTGGAGCTCGACGGCACCCCCAACAAGACCGTGGCGGTGGAGTCCCAGCGGCTGCGGTTTCCCGGCTGGAGCGAGCGCCGCGCGCTCGGCAAGGTACGCATGGCAACGACATGGCTGCGCCACTGGATGGCGCGCCACACGCAGCTGACCGTGCCGGTGTTCGGCGTGCTGGTCCTGCCCGGCTGGTCGATTGACGATGAAACCGACCACCTCGGTCGCGAACGGGACCTCTATGTGCTCGACGGCGTCGACCTCGCGACCAAGCTCACGGCGATGGCCCCCGAGACCCTCGACGACGCCGACCGCCAGCGCCTGGTGGAGCAGCTCGACAAGCGCTCGCGGCGCTATCGCCGCACTCGGACTTCGCCCCGCTGACGTTGTCGCTCACGCCTCATCCTTCCCTTTCGTTTCCCATCAAGGAGAAACCATGTCCGTCTCCGACGCCCCCTTCGACGTGCTGACCTTTGGCGAAGCGATGGCGCTTTTCGTCGCACAGGAGAGCGGCCCGCTCGATGGCGTGAGCCACTTCGAACGGCGCACCGCGGGTGCCGACACCAATGTCGCCATCGGCCTGGCGCGACTCGGCTTCGGCGTTCGCTGGCTCTCCCGCGTGGGCGCAGATCACAACGGCGCCTTTTTGCAGCGCGCGCTGGAAGCCGAAGGCCTCGACTGCCGACACGTCGTCGAGGACGAGGCGCATGCCACCGGCCTGGTGTTCAAGGCGCGCGCCGTCGACGGCGCCGACCCGCATGTCGAGTATGTTCGTCGCCACAGCGCCGCGAGCTGTCTGAACCCGGCGGATGCCGATGACGTCGCTATCGACAGCGCCCGCCACCTTCATGCCACCGGTATTCCGCCGGCGCTCTCCGACAGCGCCCGGGCACTCTCGCTGACGCTGTTCGAGCGCGCCCGAGCGGCGGGACTATCGATCTCCTTCGATCCCAATCTGCGACCCACGCTCTGGCCGAGCGAAGCCGTAATGAAAGAGACCCTCAATGCGCTCGCGGCGAAGGCCGATCTGGTCATGCCGGGACTCGCCGAGGGTCGGATACTGACAGGGCTGGACACCGCCCACGACATCGCGGGTTTCTACCTGGAGCGCGGCGCAAAGGCCGTGGTGGTCAAACTCGGCCCGGAAGGCAGCTACTACCGCACCGCCGATACACAGGGCAGCGTCGAGGGCTCGCCGGTCAAGGAGGTCATCGATACCGTCGGCGCCGGGGACGGCTTCGCCGTCGGGGTCATCAGCGCGCGCCTCGACGGTCTCGACTGGCCCGCAGCCCTGCACCGCGGCAACCTCATCGGCGCGCGTCAGGTTCAGGTGACCGGTGACATGGAAGGCTTGCCGACTCGTGACGAGCTGACGGCCATGGAGCGCAGCGGCGAGGCGATCTAGCGCGGGGCCCTCTGACGGGCCTATCGACTGAATCCCGCCAGCACCGCGGGTTTGAGCGACGCCAGCGGCTCGCCGGAAACGCCGCTCAGGACGATCAGACGCGTATGGCGGCCGTCGTGATAGCCGAGCCACAGCGGCAGCGCGACCGGCCGGCACGTGGCGGGCTGCACGCGCAATCCCCAGCGCCGGGGACGCGCCAGCCGCTCCCAGAGCCAGAGTGTCTCGAAGCTCGCCGCGGTGGGGCAGTCGCCGCCGCAAAGCCAGTTCTCGTCGCCGCAGGCGGCTTCGTCGAACGCCAGTGCCTCGGGCCAGAGCAGCGCGCGGGGCGTCAGCGAGCTGGCCAACAGCCAAGCCGCGGGCGCTGGCTGCGCGGTCTCGCCGGACCGCCCGATGGCGACCGCCCACAGCGAAAGCCAGGCGGGCTCGAAGCGCGCGGCACCGAAGCGGGCAAGCCGTTGGCGAGCCCCCGACTCGTCTAGCCGGCGGGCCAGCCGCTCGGGGGCCGCAACGCTTTCATTCGCCGGGGTCGCCGCCGCCCTCTCGGCGGCGTTGGCCAAGCCGCTTCTCCTCAGGCTCGTCAGCCCCCTCATTGGGCGTTGGCCCATAGCTGCAGCGCGCCGAGGGCGGCGAGGCTGACGAAGAACCAGACGATCAGCCCGATACAGCGACGGCGGGTGACTCTGGCATCGTCGCCGATGATCCGAGCATCAGCGCTGCGCCCCTTGAGCAGGGCCTGCATGTCGGGAGCGGTCTCGTCGATCACCACGTCGGAGAGCTGCTCACGGCTCGGCGCCGGCGCGGTCAAACTCACCGCGTAGCCCACGCCCACCGATACGATTAGCCCGACCGCGTTCTGATAGAGCCAAGAGATGCCGAGCTGCGAGGCGGCCCAGACCGCGGCCATGCCGACGATCATTCCCGCCACCGCGCCCCGCCCGTTGCTGCGGTGGGTCATCACCGCCAGCAGAAAGACCCCCAGCAGCGCGCCATAGAACCAGGAGCCGATGCGGTTCACGGCTTCGATCACCGGCCCGAGGTTGCCGGCAAAAAATGCGAATGCCGTGGCATAGAGCCCCCAGAAAACGGTCGCCCAGCGAGAGGCGCGAAGATAGTGTCGCTCGCTCGCGTCGGGTTTGACGTAGCGCGCGTAAAAGTCGCGGATCGTGACTGCCGAGAGCGAATTCAGCGCGGAGTCGAGACTCGACATTGCCGCGGCGAATACCCCGGCGATCACGAGCCCGGTAATCCCTACCGGAAACGCCTCCACCACATAGCGCGGGAAGAGCTCATTGAGATTCTCCGGCGCGATGAGTCCGTGCTGCTGGTAATAGGTGGCGAGCATGACGCCGATGAACAGGAACAGCAGCATCTGCGGCACCAGCAGATAGCCGCCGATCAGTAGCGAGCGCTGTCCCTCAGCGATGGACGGGCTGGTCAGCACGCGCTGGATCTGGCTCTGATCGGTCCCGAAGTAGGCAACGTGCATCACAACGCCGCCGATCAGGCCGGCCCAGATCGAGTAGGTCACGGTGGGGTCGAGAGAGAAATCGAGCGTATCGAAGAGCCCGTTGGCGGCGCCGTACGCGAAGACGTCGCTCCAGCCGCCGGGCAGGCTGGTGACCATCAGCACCATACTCAGTATCGCGCCGAGCCAGAGCACGAACATCTGCACCACGTCGGTCCAGATAACGGCGCTAATGCCGCCGAGCACGGTATAGCTCACCGCGATCACCGCCATCAGCACGATGGTCACGTTGACGTTCCAGCCGGTGACCACCGCGAGTACGAGTGCCGGGGCGTAGAGCACCACGCCGGTGGCGAGCCCGCGCGCGATGAGAAACAGGAGCGCTGCCAGTGAGCGGGTGAGCGGACCGAACCGACGTTCGAGCAGCTCATAGATGCTGTAAATGCCGGCGCGGTGGAAGATCGGGACCAGCACCACGATCAGCACCGCCATCGCCAGCGGCACGTTGATGAAGGTGGCCAACCGCTCCAGGCCGCCGTCAAAGCCCCACCCCGGCGCCCCGATGAAGGTAATCGCACTGGCCTGGGTCGCCATGACCGACAACCCGATGGCCCAGCCGGGAATCTTCCGCCCACCAAGGAAATAGTCTTGCGTGCTCTCCTGATCCTTGCCGAAGCGCGCGCCCAACCAGGCGATCCCCGCGACGTAGACGATCAGGACGAGGGTATCTACCAGCGTGAAGTCACCCACGGCTCACCTCGCATTGTTGTTATCGACATTGCAAGCGTAGCACGCGGTCGCGTGGCCCAAGGCGGGCCTCGACCAAGGTGGGGCACCCACGAAAAACCCCGGCCAGAGGCCGGGGTGACGGAGTGACGGCGCGGATCAGGCCGGTGGCTGTTCGGGACTGTCAGGCATACTGATTGTGCTTGGGTCCTCCCGGTTCATATGCAGGAACTGCAGGTGGCGTTCGTACTGATCGAGGATGTCATCGATCACCTGTGCCTGCGTATAGCCGGTCAGATCGTAGCCCTGACTCCCCTCCAGCAGATACACCTCCAGGCGATAGTAGCGGTTGCTGCTGCGCGGGGTGCGCATGGCGAACGACGGCGTCGAGAACGGGTGCGTCCAGATCTGATAGGTAAAGTTCTGCTCGCTGCCGAGATCGACGTAGATCGACAGGTAGTCGTCGTCGTTCTGGGTCCCCTCGGAGATATCCACCTCGACGCCCTGTTTGACCAGCTCGTCACGCACCGCTTCCATCGCCGGCCGACCGGTCTCGCCCAAAAAGCGGTTGGCCTCCTTGCGATCCGGGAAGGACATCGCCCGCTTCAAGCGGCGGCGCCAGTCATAGCTCTGCTCGCGACCACCCGCCGCCATGCGCCCGGAGAGCGATCCCGACAGACTCATGCGGTGGCTATCTTCCTTGAACGCCTCGACCTTCAGCGCCTTGTAGAGGCCGGCGATCATGAAGAACAGCACGATCGAGAACGGCAACCCGGTGATCACCACCGCGCTCTGCAACGTCGAGAGCCCCCCGGCGATCAGCAGCGAGAGTGTCAAAATGCCGATGACCGCAGACCACAGAATGCGCATCCAGATCGGCGCATCGCTGTTGACGTCCTTGAGATGCGAGGTGAAGTTCGACAACACCAGCGCCCCGGAGTCGCCGGAGGTGATGAAGAAGACGATCGCCAGAATGCTGACCGCGATGGTGGTGAAGACCGGGAACGGATACGACTCCAGGAACAGGTAGATACCGCCCGGCGGATTGTCCATCACCTGCTGACCGAACTCGGAGGCGCCGTTCATCGCCATGTCGATGGCGCTGTTACCCAGAATCGACATCCAGATCATCATGAACGCGATCGGCAGCGTCAGCGTGCCGGCGACGAAGGTCCGGATGGTGCGCCCCCGAGAGATGCGTGCCAGAAAGAGACCCACGAACGGGCCCCAGGCGATCCACCAGGCCCAGAAGAAGATCGTCCAGGCGTTGAGCCACTCCGTGGGGCGATCGAAAGCATAAGTGTTGAATGACAGCGCGACGAAGTTCGACAGGTAGTCACCGACGTTCATCACCAGCGCGTTGAGCAGGAAAATCGTCTTACCCGCAAACAGCACGAACAGCAGCAGCGCCACCGCCAGCAGAATGTTGAATTCGGACAGCCGCCGGATGCCACGTTCGACCCCGGTCACCGCAGAAATCGTCGCGAAGGCCACGATCATCAGCACCAGTGCCGTCTGCGTCCAGACGCTCTCGGTGATGCCGAACATGAAGTCCAGCCCGAAGTTGAGCTGGATGACACCGATCCCCAGACTCGCGGCGATCCCGAAGACGGTGCCCAGCACCGCAGCGATATCCACCGCATGGCCGATCGGTCCGTAGATCCGCTTGCCGAAGATAGGATAGAGCGCACTCGAAATGGTCAATGGCAGGTTGTGGCGATAGCTGAAAAACGCCAGCGCCATCCCGATCAGCGTGTAGATCCCCCAGCCGGAAATCCCCCAGTGGAGAAAGGTGATCTGCATGGCGTGTCGCGCCGCCGCCACCTGGTCTGCCGGCGCGTTGGGCGCGTTGTAGAACTGGGTCAGCGGTTCGGCGAGAGCGAAGAAGATCACGCCGATGCCGATCCCCGCGGAGAAGAGCATCGCCGACCAGGAGAAGATATTGAAATCGGGTCGCGAGTGTTCGGGCCCGAGTCGAATCTTGCCGAAGCGGGAGACGCCAAGAAAGATCACGAAGACGAGGTAGATGACGACCGTGAGAAAGTAGTACCAGCCGAACGTGTTGGAGATCCAGCCTAGCAGCGCGTTGATGATGCCATTGGCCTGATCGGTGGCAATCATCGCCCACAGCGAGAAGACCACGATCCCTATGACCGAACCGTAGAAGACGACGGGATTGAGTCTGTCTTCGGTTCGGGGCTGATGATCGGGATGGTTTGTCATGCGGCTCCCATCTTGTCGGTTCGTTATTGTGATCGACGTGGCGCTCAATGATCGCGCGACGGTCCGACTGTCGCTCACGACGTCGGCGTCGATCCCGAGTGCCCACTCCGGGGGCCAGTGTCCCCGGACTGAGTTAAGTCGAGTTCCCCCTGGTTATCCAGATAAGGTTGAACGGATCACTCGCCGGGCGTCGCCAATCCTTTTTATTGATTGACCGTTTAATTAAAATACGGCGTTATCGAAATGCTTGCAACGTAGCACTGTGGGTTATCAAGACCGGGAAGAGCGACTGAGGCGAATCACGGCGCCCGAAGACAGCGCCGAGACGCTGACATGACGAGTACAGAGGCCCGGCAGGAGAGAGAGAAGGTCGTTCGACAGAAGAGACCCCGCGAGCGCGGCGCGCGTGAAGAGACAGCGCACGCCGCGCCTCGGGGTTAGTCGCCCTTGAGACGCCCACCCATCTCTTGAGCGAGTTCGACGGCGTAGTGGTCGGTCATGCCGCCGATGAAGTCGAGCATGCGACGGTAGCTTTCGTAGAGTGGCCAGGAGGGCTTGGGCGTGTTCTCGCCGATCAGCGCCAGTACGCGCTGATGCTTGAACGATGACTGCCCGGTGTGATGCAGCTCGTGGGCGGCGCCGATGAAAGCTTCGAGCAGGATGCCGAGGGTGGTGTAGGCGCCGATCTCGAGCTTCGCCTTGCGCTCGTTCTGGAAGATCCGCTCGCGGGCGAGCTGCTTGGCCGAAGCGACCCCCCAGGTCAGATCCGGATGGCAGAGTTCGAGCAGGTCCTCCGTAAGCGCACCATTGAGCAGCGCGGTCTCGTGCTGGACGAAAACCGCGCCCACCTCGTTCACCGCCCGCTCCATCGCCGCGCCACGAAGCGCGGCGATACGCCGGCGCTGGGAGACACCGGCCGCTTCCATGCCGTCGTAGCCCCGGGGCGGCTCGCCGGCAATCTGTAGCAGCACGTCGGCGACCTCTTCATAGCGCAGAATGCCCATCTCCAGGCCATCCTCGAGATCGAGCAGCGCATAGCAGATGTCATCCGCGGCCTCGACCAGATAGGCAAGCGGATGACGGCACCACTTGGAGTCGCCCACCGGCTTCATGCCGAGACGCTCGGTGACCTCGACCAGTAGCGCCTTCTCCGACTGATAGCAGCCGAACTTGCCCATCGCCCCGCCATGTTCGACGGTCCAGGGGTATTTCAGGAGCGTGCCGAGGGTCGCGGCGGAGAGCTTCATGCCACCGCGAAACTGGTTGTACTCGATCTGGGTGACGACGCGAAAGCCTTGGGCGTTGCCCTCGTAGGTGAGCAGATCCTTGCGCTGGGCCTCGTCGAGCCCATCGAGCAGGCCGCTGCCGGCGTGCTCGGTCCACTTGAACCAGTCGCGGATGGCGTACTCGCCGGCGTGGCCGAACGGCGGATTGCCGATGTCGTGCCCGAGGCAAGCGGCCTGAACGATCACCCCGAGATCCGCGGGACTCACCCAGGCGGGCAAGCGGTCACGCAGCTCTTCGCCGACGATCATACCGAGACTCCGTCCCACGCAGCCCACTTCGAGCGAGTGGGTCAACCGGGTGTGGATATGATCGTTGTCGGTGAGCGGATGGACCTGCGTCTTGCGCCCCAGACGGCGAAACGAGCCCGAGAAGACGATCCGGTCGTAATCCTTGTGGAACGGGCTGCGACCGATCTCACCGCGCGATGTCCGGGCATCGTGTAGACGAACGGGATCGAGCAAGTGCTCCCACTGCATGGCGGTCATCGGTCTCTCCAGGTGAACAACATCGGTGGCGAGCATCGACTATGCCGGCCTTGAAGCGCTTTCGAAAGCGCGTCGAGCGACGCCCGGTAAACGCCTATCGACCACCGGGCTGCCTCGTTCTTCTTGTGCCGCGCGGGGCTTACTCTTTCACGTCCATATACTCGCGCGCCCAGATCCGATACTCCTCCAGCGTCGAGTAGCGGGTGGAGAGCTGCGAGGCGTCGAGATCGTTGGTGGCGATGTCGCGCTGCTCGCGCAGGCAGTCGTAGGTCGCTTTGATCGCCGCGAAGTAGGCCGCGTGGCCGTTGACCACGACGCGCACCCCGAGCGCTGCCAAGCGAGCGCGGTCGGCAAGCGCCGGGTTGCCGTAGGTAACCAGCATCAGCGGCACGGTGAGTACCGAGGCGATTGTTTCCAGGTGCTCGAAATCACGCACGCCGACCAGGCAGATGGCATCGACCCCGGCGGCCTGATAGGCCCGCACTCGTTCGACGGCGGACTCATCATCGAGCTGGCCGGCATGCGTGCGCGCGATGACCGACATGGCCGGGTCGATCCGCGCCTCGAGGGCGGCGCGCATCTTGCCGACGCCCTCCTCCACCGGTATCAGGTCGGTGGACTTGTGGCCGTACTGTGCCGGCAGCAGCGTGTCTTCGATGGTCAGCGCCGCAACGCCGGCACGCTCGAGCTCGGTGATGGTTCGCATGACGTTGAGTGCATTGCCGTAGCCGTGGTCGGCATCGGCGATGACCGGCAGCCGGGTGACCCGGCCGATGCGCGTCGCCTGCTCGACGAATTCGCTCAGCGTGATCAAGGCAAAATCCGGTGCCGCCAATACCTGCAGCGAGGCCACGGACCCCCCGAGGATCCCTACCTCGAAGCCGAGATCCGCCGCGATACGTGCCGACATCGGATCGAAGACCGAGGCCGTGTAGTAGCAGGTATCGCTCTCCAGCAGTTCGCGAAAGGCGCAGCGGAGATCGTGCTGAGAGGGTGTCGCCATGAATGACTCCTGCAGTTGTATCAAACGAAACGGCTCTCTCGAGACTCTCACGCCGTGGCGGGTTCGGGGGATCGAAAACGCCAGGGCTGCCACCGACATCGACTCGGTTGGACAGGAAAGCGGCCGCACGGGATTCGGATTCGGCGCGACCGACTCGCGGCATTCGCCGAGACCGTGGATAGCGCCGAACGACGATTCTACCACTAACGTATTAGCCCCGGATCAGACCCGAGAGCGGCCTCCACGGTGAACATGAGTCGACTGCATGTTCGACCTGAGCGCGGTTCATTGGCGCTCGAAGGAGCGAAGCCGCATGATTAGCGGCCTCAGTATCATCATCCCGCCATGGGCGACTCGCGTGTCGCCCTGCACGTCGAGGTTCGAGTCATGTCACAACCGCATCCCCCATTCCGAGCCGATATCGTCGGTAGTTTTCTGCGTCCGGCCGCGCTCAAGCAGGCGCGCACCCAGTTCCAGCAGGGCGAAATCGGGGCGTCAGCGCTGAAATCCGTCGAGGATCGCGAGATTCGACGCGTCGTCGAGCAGCAGGAAGCGGCCGGCCTGAACGTGGTCACCGACGGCGAGTTTCGTCGCGCCTGGTGGCACTTCGACTTTCTCGAGCACCTTGACGGCGTCACCGGCTACGTCGGCGACCAGGGGATCCAGTTCCAGGGCAAGCAGACCTCGGCCAAGCAGATCCGTATCGACGGGAAAGTGGGCTTCGACGCCAACCATCCGATGCTGGAGCACTTTCGCTATCTGGCTGACGTCTCCCGCGTCACGCCCAAGATGACGATCCCCAGTCCGAGCGTTCTGCACTTCCGCGGCGGCCGCAAGAAGATCGACAGTGACGTCTACCCCTCTCTCGATGCGTTTTACGCCGACACGGCGGACGCCTATCGCGACGCGGTGCGCGCCTTCTACGACGCCGGCTGCCGCTATCTACAGCTCGACGATACCGTCTGGGCCTATCTCTGCTCGGAAAAGGAGCTTAAGGCAGCACGCGACCGAGGCGACAACCCGGACTCGCTGCAGTCGATCTACGCCGAGATGCTCAACCACGCACTGGCCGACCGGCCGGACGATCTCCACGTCGGCCTGCACGTCTGCCGGGGCAACTTCCGCTCCACCTGGATCAGCGAGGGGGGCTACGAGCCGGTGGCCGAGACGCTCTTCGGCAAGGTGAACGTCGACGCCTGGTTCCTCGAATACGACAGCGATCGCGCCGGCAGCTTCGACCCGCTGCGCTTCGTGCCCGAGGGCCATCAGCAGGCAGTGCTCGGCCTGATCACTACCAAGACCGGCCAGCTCGAGGACCCGACCGCGGTGCGCGCCCGCCTCGAGGAAGCCACGCGCTACGTCGACAAGCGCCAGCTCTGCCTGAGCCCGCAGTGTGGCTTCGCTTCGACCGAAGAGGGCAACGACCTCGCCGAGCAGGACCAGTGGGAGAAGATCCGTCTCACCGTGGATCTCGCCCGCGACATCTGGGGCGACTGATCTTGCGCATCCGCACCCTGACGCCTGTCGCCCGTATGTCGGCGCCAGAACGCCGAGCGCCGNNGGCGCTCGGCGTTGGTGGGGAGTGTCTGGCGTCATCCCGCAGCGGGTGAGGCCGAGGCTCAGCGCGCGCCGGTGTCGTCCTGGCCCATCAATGAGCCCAGCAGACGGTGCAGGAAGCCTTTGCGCTCCGGGTCGGGCTCCTGCTCGATCAGCGCCTGCGGGTCGATACTCTCGCGGGCGATATCGATGAACGCCGCCTGAAACGCCGGCAGCGTCAGCATGCCCTCGTCGAGCGATGCGGTGAAGCCGTCCTGATAGGCGAAGTCGCCGGCACCGGCGGGCAGCGTGGTAGTGCGCGTCTGGTCGGTGAGGTTGAACACCACCAGAATCGCCTGATCGCGGGAGACCCGCAGCCAGCCGAGAAGCTCGTCGTCGAAGTCGCTCAGGATCAGCGTGCCACCCAGCATCGCCGGCTGCGCCTTGCGCCAGCGCAGGAAGCGCCGCGTGGCGTTGAGCGTGCTACCGGGGTCCTCCGCCTGGCGATCCACGCTGAGCCGGCGATGGTGTACGTCCACCGGCAACCACGGCTCGGCGGTGGAGAAACCGCCACGCTCGCCGGCGGTCCAGGGCATCGGGGTGCGACAGCCGTCACGCCCCTTGTAGTCAGGCCACAGCGCCAGCCCGTAGGGGTCGACGAGGCGCTCGTAGGGCACGTCGCCCTCCGGCAGACCCAGCTCCTCGCCCTGATAGAGACACACGCTGCCATAGAGCGAACAGAGCATCACGGTGGCGAGTCGCGCGACCTGCGGCCCTCGGTGCTCGAGGTGCTCGGCGCTCGTCCAGCGCGAAACCACCCGCATGACGTCGTGATTCGACAGTGCCCAGCAGGGCCAGGCATCGACGGCGTAATACTGGAAGTGCTCGATGATATTGCGAAGCTCTCGGGCCTCGAACTTCGCATCGAAGAGATCGAAGGTGTAGGCCATGTGCAGATGGTCGTCGCCACGGGTGTACTCGACCATGCGCTCGAGGGGGCGGTCGTCGGAGATCTCGCCGACGGTCACCGTATCCGGGTACTCGTTCATCAGCGTTCGCAGCTCGGCAAGAAACCCCAGGTTTTCCGGCTGACTGATATCGAACTGGTGGCGCTGCATCGAGTAGGGATTCGAGTCGGGCACGCTCGGCGTCTTGAGTTCGCCACTCCCCAACGCCGGATTGTTCTGCAGCTCGGCGCTGTGAAAATAGAAGTTGGAAGTATCGAGGCGAAAACCATCGACCCCCATGTCGAGCCAGAAGCGGGCGTTATCCAGCTGCGCCCGGCGCACCGCCGGATTATGGAAATTGAGATCCGGCTGGCACGACAGGAAGTTGTGCAGGTAGTACTGGCGCCGCCGGCTATCGAAGGTCCAGGCGCTGCCGCTGAAGAACGACAGCCAGTTGTTGGGCGGCGTGCCGTCGGGCTTGGGATCCGCCCACACGTACCAGTCGGATTTCTGATTCTCCCGCGAGCTGCGGCTCTGGAGGAACCAGTGGTGCTGGTCCGACGTGTGGCTGAAGACCAGATCGATGATCACCTTCAGCCCCAGCTCGTGGGCCCGCTCGAGCAGCATCTGGAAGTCGTTGAACGAGCCGAACATCGGGTCGACGCCGCGATAATCGGTGACGTCGTAGCCGAAATCCTTCATCGGCGACGGGAAGAACGGCGAAATCCAGATCGCATCGACACCCAGCTCGGCCACGTAGTCGAGATTGGCGGTAATGCCCGGCAGATCGCCGATGCCGTCGCCGCGAGCGTCGAGAAAGCTCCGCGGATAGATCTGATAGATGACACTGCCACGCCACCACTGCGTCATGTCGAGCATGAGCCCTCGCTGTTACCGGTATCTATGGACGCCCGGCACCCCCTTGGCCGGACACGCAGGAACGTTCCAAGGGTAGATGCTCTCGCCGACGAAGTTAACTCAGGTGATTCCGACTTCACTCATCGGCCAGCGCCGGCAGCAGCACCTTCAGTTTACGGGTGAGGGTGTTGCGACCCCAGCCGAGCAGCTCTGCCGCCTCGCCCTTGCGTCCGCCGGTGTGCTTGAGCGCCGTCTCGATGAGGATGCGCTCGAAGTCCGGTACCGCCTCCTCCAACAGGTGCGTCTGCCCGGAGGCCAGCGCGCGATCCGCCCACTCGCGGAAAGCGTGGCGCCAGTCGTTGCTCGGGATGTCGCCTTCCTCGAGCTGGCGAAGCTCCGGCGGCAGGTCATCCACCAGCACCTCGCGGCCGGACGCCATCACCGTCAGCCAGCGACAGGTGTTCTCGAGCTGGCGCACGTTACCGGGCCACGGCAGCCGGGTCAGGTGTGTCTCGGCACTCTCGGTAAGCACCTTGGGCTCGGCGGAGAGCTCCTTGGCCGCCTCGGCGAGAAAATGCTGGGCGAGCCGCGGGATGTCCTCGCGCCGCTCGGCCAGCGTCGGCAGGTGCACGCGGATGACGTTGAGCCGGTGAAAGAGATCCTCGCGAAAGCGACCGTCGTTCACCAGCGATTCGAGGTGCTGATGGGTGGCGGCGATGATGCGCACGTCCACCTTGACCGGAACATGGCCGCCGACCCGGTAGAACTCCCCGTCAGCAAGCACCCGCAGCAGCCGGGTCTGGGTCTCTGCTGGCATGTCGCCGATCTCGTCGAGAAAGAGCGTGCCGCCGTCGGCCTGCTCGAAGCGTCCTCGGCGCTGCGCCGTCGCGCCGGTGAAGGCCCCTTTTTCATGGCCGAACAGCTCCGACTCCATCAGATCCTTGGGAATGGCCGCCATGTTGAGCGCGATGAACGGATTGCCGGAGCGCGGACTGTGCTGATGCAGCGCTTGGGCGACGCGCTCCTTGCCGGTACCGGACTCCCCGTTGATCAGCACGGTAATGTGCGACTGCGAGAGCCGGCCGATGGCGCGAAACACCTCCTGCATCGCCGGCGCCTCACCGATGATCTCGGCCGAGAGCCCCTCCGGCATCGCCGCAGGCGAGCGGCGCTCCCGCGCATGGGCCACGCCGCGGCGCACCAGCGCCAGCGCATCGTCGACATCGAACGGCTTGGGCAGATACTCGAACGCGCCGCCCTGATAGGAGGCGACGGCACTATCCAGATCCGAATGGGCGGTCATCACGATGACCGGGAGATCGGGGTTCTGCTCACGCACCTTGGCCATCAGATCGAGGCCGTCGAGGCCGGGCATGCGGATATCGGTGAGCAACACATCCGGTGGGTGGCGTTCGATCGACTCGAGGGCGATATCGGCACGCTCGAAGCTGGTCACTTCGAGATCCGGCTGAGCGAGCGCCCGCTCGAGCACCCAGCGGATGGCGCGGTCGTCGTCGACGATCACGATACGAGCGACATCTGTCATGACGATTCTCCAGCGGTAGTGGGGGTCGCGTTGCCAGCATCGCAACCGAGGGTCATGGCGACGCCTCGAGCGGTATCAGCAGGCGAAACTCGGTGGCACCTGGGCGCGAGTCGCACTCGATCAACCCCTGATGCTGATGCAGGATCGACTGGGCGATGGAGAGCCCAAGCCCGCTGCCTTCGGCACGCCCGGAGACCATCGGGAAGAACAGCGTCTCGCGAATGGGCTCGGGAATGCCCGGTCCGTTGTCGATGATCGCCACCTCGCAGACCATGCGGTGCCGATCCACGCCAAGCGTGAACTGGCGCCGAACGCGCGTTCGCAGCAGCAGGCGCGGCGACGGCGTGGCGTGCTCCTCCATCGCCTGCACCGCGTTACGGGCAATGTTCAACGTCGCCTGAATGAGCTGGGCCTCGTCACCGATCAGCTCCGGCACGCTGGGGTCGTAATCGCGCTCGAAGACCAGCTTGGCGTGCTCGGCCTCGAGCAGCGCCCGCACCCGCTCCAGCACCTTGTGGACGTTGAGCGGCTCGTGCCGAATGATGGTGTTCGGCCCCAGCATGCGGTCGACCAGATCGCGCAGCCGATCCGCCTCCTCGACGATGATCCGAGTAAACTCCGCCAGCTGCGGATCGGGCAGATCGCGCTCGAGCAACTGCGCCGCCCCGCGGATGCCACCGAGCGGGTTTTTCACCTCGTGGGCGAGCCCCCGCATCAGCGCCTTGACCGTCTCCTGACGCGCGATCAGCGCCTCCTCGCGGGAGATTCGCATCAGCCGGTCGCGCGGTTCGATCTCGACCAGCAGCTCGCGACTGGTCATCGGCGTGGCGGTGAAGTCCACCGTCACCGACTCACCGGTGGCGAACACCAGCGTCGCCTCACGCTGGGTATAGGGATGAAACTCCTCCATCGCCTTTTGCAGTACCACTCGGATCGCATCGTTCTCGCCGGCCAGACACTCGAGCCAGTGGCCGACCACACGGGGGCGACTGGCGGCCAGCAACGCCTCGGCGGCCGGGTTGAGCCAGCGCACGCGGAGGCGTTCGTCGAGCAGCACCACGGCAGTGGTCAGATGCTCCAGCAAACGTTGATACATACGTTGTTCCATCGTGGTGATCCGGCATGTTCTTCTACAGTGCAAAAACCGCGCCAGTGGGGAAAACGGCCACTGCTGCGTCACGGAGGTCAGGCCAGACGATCATGATGCACCAAAATAGCGCACTACGCGTCACCATTGAGGCGGACACGCGCCAATCAATCTCAGCCAAGAGAATGAAGTGAGGCCGGTCGAGCGAGAAACGACGCTTTATGCCGGTGCAACGACGCGTACCGGTCAGGCAGACTGCACCGCATGCGCCTCGGTGGGCGGGGCTCAGGGGCGACCGGAACGATGGGGATTCGAGGGCAGATTGACGCTGGCGCGCTGCACGTAGAGCGTGACCGGGGGCGTTGCCAGACGAACGCGACCGCTGGCGTCAACGAGCTCGGCCACCAGCTGGTATTCACCGCGGTCGAGCCCGGTCAGCGCGAAGACACGCGTATGCAGCGCCGACTGGCGGAGGGTCCCGTTGACACGTAGCTGGACGCGATCTCCCTGATGCAGTGCAGGCTCGATATCGAGCTGGACCTGAACGTTGCCCGCCTGGCCGGTCGGCAGTGTCTGCTCGTCGCTCGGCGAGGCGATGGCGAACCGCGCGTACTCGAACGCCTCCCGCGGGCCCGCGCCGCCGTCGGTTTCAGCGCTGCGTGAGGGCGCGGCAGCCGCCGCCGGGTCGACTACCGTGATGGGATCCAGCGCGAACCGCTCGCCGGCGCGCGGTTCATCGCTGAACACCACGCTGCCGTCGGCGGCGCGATGCTTGTAGACCGTCGCGGCCACCGCCGGCCCGGCCAGCAGTCCCAGGCACAGCAAGGCGATACCCGGCGCGACGATGTTCGAGTGTGCTCGATGTCCGACTCTCCGCATGACCGCTCGCCCCCTGAAGATTTTCCTGACTATCGACCGACGACGCCGTTTTCTTGCGCTGCGGCCAGCTTGCCCTCTCTATAGAGGAGTCTTAACAAAAAGAGCCCTAACAAAAAGAGCCCCGACCCCAATAGCCCTAACGAAAAGCCCTAACGAAAAAGCCCCACCGAAGTGGGGCTTTCGTTGCGCGGCCAGCGTAAGACGACTCGCTCTCACAGGTTGGCCGGCATCAGGCGCTGATCGAACTTAGACGCTGTAGTACAGCTCGAACTCGACCGGGTGGGTCGCCATGCGCAGGCGATCGACTTCTTCGTTCTTCAGCTCGATGTAGCCATCGATCATGCTGTCGGTGAAGACGCCACCCTCGGTGAGGAAGGCGCGATCGGCGTCGAGCGCTTCCAGGGCCTGATCGAGGCTGTTGGCCACGGTCGGGATCTTCTTGCCCTCTTCCGGCGGCAGGTCGTACAGATTCTTGTCCATGGCATCGCCCGGATGAATCTTGTTCTTGATGCCGTCGATACCGGCCATCAGCATCGCCGAGAAGGCGAGGTACGGGTTGGCGGTCGGGTCGGGGAAGCGAGTCTCGACACGCTTGCCTTTCGGGCTCGAGGTGTACGGAATACGGATCGAGGCGGAGCGGTTGCGCGCGCTGTAGGCGAGCATGACCGGCGCTTCGAAGCCCGGCACCAGACGCTTGTAGGAGTTGGTCGACGCGTTGGTGAAGGCGTTCAGGGCACGTGCGTGCTTGATGATGCCGCCGATGTAGTAGAGCGCCATCTCGGACAGGCCCGCGTACTCGTCGCCCGCGAACTGGTTGGTGCCGTCTTTCCAGAAGGACTGGTGCACGTGCATGCCGGAGCCGTTGTCGCCGACCAGGGGCTTGGGCATGAACGTCGCGGTCTTGCCGTAGGCGTGGGCGACGTTGTGGATGACGTACTTCATCTCCTGAACTTCGTCGGCCTTCTTCACCAGCGTGTTGAACTTGACGCCGATCTCGTTCTGGCCGGCGTTCGCCACCTCGTGGTGATGAACTTCGACGCCCTGGCCGATAGCCTGAAGCGTGTTGCACATCGCGCTGCGGATGTCGTGGAAGCTGTCAACCGGCGGGACCGGAAAGTAGCCGCCCTTGACGCGCGGACGGTGCGCCAGGTTGCCGCCTTCGAACTGACGATCCGTGGCCCAGGCGCCCTCTTCCGAGGAGATCTTGTACATCGAGCCTTCGATGTCGGTCTTGAAGTGGACCTCGTCGAAGATGAAGAACTCGGGCTCCGGACCAAAGAAGGCGGTGTCGCCAAGGCCGGTGCTGTTGAGGTAGGCCTCGGCACGCTTGGCGATGGAGCGCGGATCACGCTCGTAGCCCTGCATGGTCGCCGGCTCGATGATGTCACAGCGCAGGATCAGCGTGGCGTCTTCGGTGAACGGGTCGAGAAAGCCGGTGCCGTCTTCCGGGCGCAGAATCATGTCCGACTCGTTGATGCCCTTCCAGCCTTCGATGGAGGAGCCGTCAAACATTTGGCCGTCTTCGAAGAACTCGTCGTCGACGGCGCTGGCCGGGATCGTGACGTGCTGCTCCTTGCCCTTGGTATCGGTAAAGCGCAGATCGATCCACTTGACGTCGTGTTCTTCGATAAGGGCGAGGGTTTTCTCAGACATGTTGTCCTCCACTGTGAGCTGGGGCTCGATTCGTTGGCGAATGTCCAACACCGCTTTTTAGCATGCACCAAAGGCGATTGCCCACGTGCACAACGTTTCCCAGACAAATGCAGAGAATGTGCCAAAATGGCGCAAACCCCATTAAAAGCCTTTTAGGCAACTGATTAAAAAGCACTTTTTTTAATATCGCGAAAAACATAAACGACTGAAATGACGCATCACATCCCAAATCGATAAAGCGAGCCGGCAGACGCGCACCATAAGGACGCCTTTATTCGTTCTTCTGCACCAAAAAAATGCATCCAGACGCCGGCCGTGACGTTCGCTTTCCGCCAAACCAACGAATATCCTCGATCACAGGAATCAGGACACAGGCATTCGATCGATCATCGCTTGGTAATAGCTGCTGTATCGATAAACCGGGGTCGTAGACGCGGCAGAGTCGCGCCGCAAAGGGAGTTGCGATGGCCAGGATAGAACGCCCACAGAGTGTGGTTCAGCGTCTTCGCGGCCATTGGCGGCGCAGCGTGAGCGAACCCCTTTGGGGCCGTAGTGCGATACTTGCGATCAACCGCGTTCTCGCCAGCGAGGATGAGGCGCGCCTGCCGCATCGGCGACATTACTGTCTGGGGCCGGAGAGTCTCGAGCAGCTGATCGCAAGCCTGGCCGAGAGCGCACAGCTCGTCAGCCTGAATCACGCGCTGCAGCTACACCATGACCAGCTTCCGCGGATCGCGCTGACCATCGACGGTGGCTGGCGCGACGTCGCCACGCAGATTCATCCCACCCTCGAGCGGCTAGCCTTTCCCGCCAGCGTGTTCTTGCCCGACCCCAGCCTGCGCCAGCCATGGATGCCGGATCGTCTGTCGATCGCCGAAGCGCTGTGGCATGACGAGAGCGATCACGGACGCATCGCGGCTCGCCTGGCGGATCTGGGGCTGCCGCGCGCGCCCCACGGCGGCTGCGACGAGCGCAAGAGTCACGCCATCGACGAGTATATGGAGGCGCTAACGACGAGCGGGACGATTCCGCTCAGGGAGATCGCCGATCGCCTGTGGCGTGAAGAGTCGAGCGGGGAAGAGGGCTATGCAGGCGCGGCGCTCGATGCCTTCAGCGTGCGCCGGCTGGATCATGGAGGACTACTGCGCTTTGGTCAGCTGACCGATGTCGCGGCGCTCGCCGCCAGCTGCGATGCCCGGCGGGCGCTACAGAGCGGTCGCCAACGGCTGGCGCGGCTCTGTCGCGAGCCGCTGGCGATTCGCGCCTGCACCGACGTCGGCGACATCGGTCGACTGGACCGCTTCACCCCGCTCGACGCCGAGGCGCGCTGGCTGACGCGGACGCCGGGCTGGCTGGAGCCCGGCGTCCATGCGAAGCACCTGCCACGTTTCGTCATCGACCAGCCGCTGGCCAGCAGCTCCGGAAAGCTCTTCGACTGGCTGCTAGGGCACCTGCCGGCCTAGGCCGGCAACGCTCGGGGAGCCTCACCGCGCCGCGACGTCTCAGGCGCCGACGAGGCGGCTGTGGCATTCGACGCATCCGTATCGCCGATCTCGAACGACGCCATGGCGGCCAACAGCTGGTTCGCCTGCTCCCTCAGGGCGTGGGTGGCGCGCTGACTCTGATCCGCCATACCGGCATTCTGCTGCGTCGTGCGGTCCAGCTCGTTGACCGCGTCACCGACCTGACTCACGCCCATGCGCTGCTCCGCACTCGCCTGACTGATCTCCGCCATGAGGCTGCTCACACGGCGAATGGCCGCCAGCACATCGTCGATCGTCGAACCGGCACGATCCACCAGCTGCGTGCCGTCGGTGGTCCGTTTGACGCTGCTGTCGATCAACCCGCGAATGTCGCGTGCCGCTTCAGCGGCGCGCCCCGCCAGATTGCGCACTTCGCTGGCCACCACGGCAAAGCCGCGTCCGTGCTCGCTGGCGCGCGCCGCCTCGACCGAGGCATTCAGCGCCAGAATGTTGGTCTGGAAGGCGATGTCGTCGATCAGGCTGACGATATCGGCGATCCGATTCGACTCCTGATTGATCTCTCGCATCGTCGTGACGACCTCCGAGAAAGCTTCACCGGCGCGCTCGGCAACCGCCGCCGCCTCCGTGGCGAACTGATCCCCCTGCGCCGCGTTGTCGGCATTCTGGCGCACCGTCGAGTCGAGCTCTTCCATTGACGACGACGTCTGTTCGAGCGCCGCAGCCTGAGATTGCGTTCGCGAGGCAAGCAGGCGATTGTCCTCGTCGATCCGCACGCTCGCCGCGGCCACGGCATTGGCCCCCTGGCGCACGTCAGCCACGGTTTCGCGGAGGGTCGCCGCGGTTTTCTCAAGCTCGCCCATGATGCTCCGACCGGGGCGCGCTCGGGAGGCCACGATGTCCAGACGCCCACGCCCGATGGCCGCCGCCAGCGAACGCACCTCAGCGGGCTCGGCACCCAGCGTGCGTTTGAGCCAGAGGGTCAAGCCGGTGGCGAGTGCGATACCCAGCACCAGGGCGACACCGCAAAGGGCGATCATCAACCAGCGGAAGCCGGCCGCGACCCCGCGCACCTCCGCCACTTCCTCTTGATTGAGGGCTCCCTGATAGTCGATGAAGGCGTTGATGGCGCCGAGCCAGTCAATCAGTGCCGGGCGGGCTTCTTCGAGCACCAGCATCTGAGCCGAGTAATTGGCGCCGTTGCCACGGAGTTCGAGCACCCTGGCAATGATCGGTAGCGTTCGCGCCTGGGCGGCTTCGATCCCGGCGTAGAGCGAACTGTCTCGTTCCGTGGTATTGGCCGGCTCGGCGAGAATCGCCTGCATCTTCTGCTCGGCGACGACGAACGTCGCTCCCAGGCGCTCGATCAGCGCGAGCACGTCGGGCACCTCGCTATTGTCGACCAGCGTAAGGTCACGGATGGCGATGGCACGATCGTGGACACTGCCGCGCATATCGACGGCGTAGCGCTGTTTGACGCTATTCACGTCATTGATGTGTGACAGACCGCTGTCGATGGTCTGGACGCGCCAGACCCCGACGGCCGTCACGGTTAGCATCAACCCGAGAATGACGGCAAAACCGCAACCCAGGCGGGCGCCCAGGCTCATGTCACGCAAGATTCTGATCATTGGCGGTACCGGACTTCCTGTCAGTGAGCGAGATCGCCCCCTCACAGGACGATGGAATAGCCTTCGGCCTGCCGGCATCGATCTTGAGATTCCCCGTATTGGACATTGGTCGTACCCAATCGCCCTGCTCACTCACCAACCCGCGCCAACGCTGGCCAGAAGGGGCCATGCTCACGGCACCGGTTTCAGCATCGGCCATCGCTGGCGCCAGCCTTTTCGAGCGACGCGCTCGTGGAATACGGCGGGGTTGGCGTGTCGCGGGTTATGGCTCAGCTGCCCCGCCATCAGTGACACCAGGCCGAGTGGCGCGCTGAGGAGAAGTTCACCGTTGGCTTCCAGACGCACGGCCACGGCCGTCTCGCACTCGACCCAGAAGTGCATCGCGTGGGTCGCCGACTCATAGGGGGCATGACCCTGCCGGTGGTGCATCCTTGCCTGATTCTTTACCGACCAGGGCAGCGCCGAGCGGCGATGAAGTCGCTCGCCCAGCGCGTCGTCGCGTTCAGGGCGGGTATCGTCAGCGTCGAAATAGATCAGATCGATGTCGTTTAGCGGCGTCGACATCCCCCCGTGGAGGTGATCCCAGACCGCGTTGCGCACGAACCCCGCTGCAAGCCACCAGTCCGGCAGCGCCAGCGCTCGCGCTTCGGCAAGACGTGCCATGCGCCAGGCATCGTTGCGCAGGATCCGACGAAGGTCGGCGGCGAGGTCGTCGCGTTCAGTCATGCAGACTCCTGAAGGGGCAGCGGCTTGTCGTGACCCCGCCGGTGGCGCGGGCCAGCCGCGTGGTGACGCGAACTGACGTGAAATGGCCAGCAACCGGATAAACGGTGCTTCGAACGCACCGCACTCGACGAAAGTAGCCAGTCTCGCACCCTTGCCTGTACAATGCGCGCCCGACCCTCCTACCCGTGCCCAGGGTATGCGTCGATTCAGGCAAGAAGACGATCGACAGCCCTCGTGGGCGCACACATTTATATGGACAACGCCCCATGAGTGACAACGCTGACGCTCGCATTCAGAGCATTAGAAACATTGCCATCATCGCCCACGTCGACCACGGCAAGACGACGCTGGTCGACAAGCTCCTGAGCCAGTCCGGCACCCTGGACCGCAAGGCCGAAGGCCAGGAGCGGATCATGGACTCCAATGACCAGGAAAAAGAGCGCGGCATCACCATCCTGGCCAAGAACACCGCGATCCGCTGGAATGACGGCAACGACCGCGACTACCACATCAATATCGTCGACACCCCGGGACACGCCGATTTCGGTGGCGAAGTCGAGCGCGTGATGTCCATGGTCGACTCCGTGCTCCTGCTGGTCGATGCCGTCGACGGCCCGATGCCGCAGACCCGCTTCGTGACCCAGAAGGCGTTCGCCCAGGGCCTCAAGCCGATCGTTGTCGTCAACAAGATCGACCGTCCCGGTGCGCGTCCTGACTGGGTCATCGACCAGATCTTCGATTTGTTCGACAACCTCGGCGCGACCGACGAGCAGCTCGACTTCCCGATCATCTACTGCTCGGCGCTCAACGGCATCGCCGGCATGGAGCCGGATGCCCTCGAAGACGACATGACGCCGATGTTCAAGTCGATCGTCGACATCGTCGAGCCGCCGAAGGTCGAAATCGACGGCCCGTTCCAGATGCAGATCTCGGCGCTCGACTACAACAGCTACGTCGGCGTCATCGGCCTCGGCCGCATCAAGCGCGGCAGCGTCAAGCCGAGCCAGCAGATCAGCGTCATCACCAAGGAAGGCAACGTCCGCAAGGGCAAGGTCGGCCAGGTCATGACCCACCTGGGTCTCGACCGCGTGCAGACCGACGAAGCCACTGCCGGCGATATCGTCTGCATCACCGGTATCGAAGACCTGGCGATTTCCGACACGCTCTGCGAGCAGAGCGCGGTCGAGGCACTGCCGCCGCTATCGGTGGACGAGCCGACGGTCTCCATGACCTTCCAGGTCAACGACTCGCCGTTCGCCGGCAAGGAAGGCAAGTACGTCACCAGTCGTAACATCAAGGATCGCCTCGATCAGGAGCTGATCCACAACGTGGCGCTTCGCGTTGAGCAGGGCGAATCCGCCGAGAAGTTCAAGGTTTCCGGCCGTGGCGAGCTGCACCTGTCGGTGCTGGTCGAATCGATGCGCCGTGAAGGCTTCGAGCTGGCCGTGGGCCGCCCGGAAGTCATCATCCGTGAGATCGACGGCGTCAAACAGGAGCCGTACGAAGAAGTCATCATCGACTGCGAGGAGCAGCATCAGGGCTCGGTCATGGAAGAGCTCGGCTATCGCAAGGGTGAGCTTTCCAACATGAACCCGGACGGCAAGGGTCGTGTGCGTCTGGACTTCATCATCCCGGCGCGCGGCCTGATCGGCTTTCGCGGTCAGTTCCTGACGCTGACGTCGGGTACCGGCATCCTGACCAGCCGTTTCGATCACTACGGCCCGCTCAAGCCCGATGCCGCGGTCAAGCGCCGCAACGGCGTGCTGGTCTCGATGGTCTCCGGCAAGGCACTCGCCTACGCGCTTTTCGCCCTGCAGGATCGCGGCAAGCTGATCGTCGAGCACGGCACCGAGGTCTATGAGGGGATGCTGATCGGCATCAACAACCGGGCCGACGACATGGTGGTCAACCCGACCAAGGGCAAGAAGCTCGATAACATGCGCTCCACCGGCAACGATGAGAACATCGTGCTGACGCCGCCGATCCGCTTCACGCTGGAGCAGGCCGTGGAATTCCTCGATGACGACGAAGTCGTCGAAGTGACGCCGTCGCACATTCGGCTGCGCAAGAAGCACCTCACCGAGAACGAGCGCAAGCGCGCCGGCAAGAAGGGCTGAGTCTTCCCCCTTCCCTGCCGCTTAGTGAGATTCAACGGCCCGCCATTTGGCGGGCCGTTGTCGTTTCCGAGGGGTGTTTCCGGGATCGCCCGGCGCATGACGACCCGCGTCTCTCCCAGCGATATCGATGCCCGGGTCAACGGCCAGCGCTTTGACACGGATTGCACCGCAGCACCCAGTGAGACGGCGGAAGGGGCTGATTCCGGAGACGAAAACGGATTAAGATGAGGTCGAAGAGGGCCGTCGGTGGGGTCGACGCCCGCGTCATCGCGGCTTGCGTACGGCCAGACTGCGATCACAGCCGGCGCGCAGCACCGTACCCGAGCGCCACGCCGGCCCTGACGACTAGCCAAGTCCTAACAACTACCCAAGCCCTAACAACTAGCCAAGCCCTAACAACGAACAACGACACAGGGAAAAGCCGATGACACCCATCATCGACGTCCGCCACGTACGCAAGGCGTTCGGTGGCCTCACGGTTATCGACGACTGCTCGATTCAGGTCGAAAAAGGCTCGATTACCGGCATGATCGGCCCCAACGGTGCGGGCAAGTCGACACTCTTCAACATCATCGCCGGCAGTCTCTCCCCCGACAGCGGTGAGGTCCTGCTCAACGGCGAGGCAATCACTCACCTCTCCGCCAACCGCCGCTTCCACAAGGGCCTGCTGCGCACGTTTCAGATCGCTCATGAATTCAGCCATCTGAGCGCGCTGGAGAATCTCATGATGGTGCCGCCGGGTCAGGAGGGAGAAAACCTCTTCAGCACCTGGTTCAAGCCCGGCGAGGTCAAACGTCAAGAGACCGAGACGCGTCGGCGCGCGCTGGAAGTGCTCGACTTCGTGGGACTCTCCCACGTGCGTAACGAACTTGCCGGCAATCTCTCCGGCGGGCAGAAGAAGCTGCTCGAACTCGGCCGCACCATGATGACCGATGCCCGGGTCGTCCTGCTCGACGAGATCGCCGCCGGCGTCAACCGCACCCTGCTGGGCGACCTGATCAGCAATATCGAACGACTCAACCGAGAGCTCGGCTACACCTTCCTGGTGATCGAACACGACATGGAGATGATCGCCCGACTCTGCGATCCGGTCATCGTGCTCGCCCAGGGGCAGGTCATGAGGCAGGGATCGATCGAGGACATTCAGAACGACCCGGCGGTGATCGAGGCCTACTTCGGCGCCGACCCCGAGTCGGAGGCGGCCTCCGCCTAGCCAGACGCCAACGCCAGGCCCTACCCGACCGCCAGGCGGTCCGCTCATCAGCCAACAAGACAACAACGCAGACACGAGCCAACCATGCCTCTACTCGAAGCGATCGACGTTCACGGCGGCTACGGCGGCATGAACATCCTCAACGGCGTCGACATGACGATCGAGGCCGACGAGATCGGGGTGATCGTCGGCCCCAATGGCGCCGGCAAGTCCACCATGCTCAAGGCAATCTTCGGCCTGCTCACCATCACCGGTGGCGAGATTCGGCTCAGAGGCGAGCCGATCACCAACCTCTCTCCGCACAAGCTGGTCGAGCGCGGCATGGGATTCGTGCCGCAGGAGAAGAACATCTTCCCGAGTCTCTCCGTGGAGGAGAACCTGGAGATGGGCGCCTTTCTCAAGCCCGCCACCGCCTCTCGCCTCAAGCAGCAGATCTACGAGTTCTTTCCCCCGCTGAAGGAGAAACGCCGCCAGCCTGCCGGCGAGCTCTCCGGCGGCCAGCGCCAGATGGTCGCGATGGGCCGGGCGCTGATGAACGAGCCCAGCGTGCTGCTGCTGGACGAACCCACCGCCGGTCTCTCGCCGCGCTACATGAACGAAATCTTCGAGCGGGTGAAAACGATCACTGAGGCCGGCGTCGGCGTGCTGATGGTCGAGCAGAACGCCAAGCAGGCGCTGCGCATTGCCGACAAGGGCTTCGTGCTCGCCGCCGGCCAGAACCGCTTCACCGATACCGGTCAGGCGCTGCTCGACGATCCCGAGGTCGCCAGGAGCTTTCTGGGCGGCTGAGCCCGGGCCAAGGCCCAAGCCGACGATTCCAACGACAACGACGCTTGCAACGACAGCGATGACGCCAATGACAACGATCGAGACTTCGCCGTGAATGAGCTGATTTATTTCTTCAACTATGTGGTCGTAGCGGGCAGCGTCACCGGCAGCATCTACGCCATGGGCGCAATCGGGGTGACGCTGATCTACAGCATTCTGCGTTTCGCCCACTTTGCCCACGCCGACATGATGACCCTTGGCGCCTTTCTGGTGCTGTTGCTGACGCTGCTGTTTCCCCATGCCGGCGAACCGCTCGGCCTCCCGACGGCGGTCGTCATGCTGCCGATCGCCATGGTGCTGACCTCGCTGGCCGCGGTGGGCATCGACCGCGTCTTCTATCAGCCGCTGCGCAACCATGGCGTCAAGCCGATCGTCCTGGTGATCGCCTCGCTCGGCGTCACCCTGATGCTGCAGGGGCTGATCCGGCTCTTCTCCGGCACCGGCGCCCAGAGTCTCTACGTCGATGCGCGCAAGGAGATCTTCCGCCTCGAGGTGCCCGGCGTCACGCGGCCGATCATCCTCACCGAGCCGCAGATCATCCTGTTCGTGGTGACGATCGCCAGCGTCATCGCGCTGCATCTGTTTCTGACCCGCTCGCGGCTAGGCAAGGCGATGCGGGCGATGTCGGACAACCCGGATCTCGCCCGCGCTTCCGGCATCAATACCCGACTCATCGTCACCCTGACCTGGGTGATCGCCGGATCGCTGGCGACGCTCGCCGGCACGCTGCTGTCACTGGACGTTGCCTTCAAGCCGGATCTGAGCTTCTTCCTGCTGCTGCCGATCTTCGCCGCGGCCATCGTCGGCGGCGTCGGCCACCCCTTCGGCGCCGTCGCCGGCGGCTTTCTGGTGGGCTTTGCCGAAACGCTCGCCGTCTTCAACTGGTCGGTCCTCCTGCGCCCGCTGCGCGACAGCCTGCCGAGCTGGATCGAGCTACCCAACAACCTCGCGCTGGTCGGCACCGAGTACAAGATCGTGGTGCCGTTCTTCATCCTGATCGCGGTTTTGATCTGGCGTCCGACCGGTCTGTTCAAAGGGAAGGTGATCTGATGACGACTCCCCAGCATTCATCCTCCCGCCCCACCGTGCCCACCCGCGAGCTGGTTCTGTTCGGGGGCCTGATCGTCGTCGTGCTCGGCGTGTTCTTCGCCATGGGCGGCGCCTACGCCACGCGCATGCTGGTCGAGGCCGCCTGCTACGCGATCCTGGCTCTCGGCCTGACCATCCAGTGGGGCTACGCCGGCCAGTTCAACGCCGGCATCATGGGCTTCGTCGCCCTGGGCGGCTTCTCCGCTACCTTCTTCAGCATCCCGGTCAATCATGACTTCTGGTCAAGCGACCTGCCCGGACGTCTCGGCGGCGTGCTGCTTGCCATCGTCGCGGCGATCGCGCTGGTCGTTGCCGTCAGCCGGATCGACCGGCTCGGCGTCCCCAAGCTGGCGCGGACCCTTATCACGATTCTCGTCGGGCTGATCGCCTACCTGGTGGTCATCAGCTGGCTGCGGGAGGTCACCGGCGACATCGAATCCCAGGTCGACTTCATCGGCGGGCTGGGGCTGCCGGTGTGGGTCGGCTGGATCGTCGGCGGCCTGCTCGCCGGCGGCGTGGGCTATCTGATCGGGCACATCTGCCTCGGGCTGCGGGCGGACTATCTGGTCATCGCCACGCTGGGTATCGCCGAGATCATCAAGGCGTTTCTCAAGAACTCCGACTGGCTGACCCGCGGTACCGCCACCATCTCGCCGCTGCCGTGGCCGGTGCCCTCGCCGGGCGAGGTCGGCTTCATCACCGCCCGGGCGCTCTATCTGTCGGTGACGGTGGTGATGATCGCGGTGATCTTCTTTCTGCTCCACCGTGCCTATCACGCGCCCTGGGGCCGAATGATCCGCGCCATCCGCGACAACGAAGTCTCGGCGGCGGCGATGGGCAAGTCGATCAACCGCCGGCGTCAGGAAATCTTCGTCTTCGGCTGCGTGCTCATGGGCATCGGCGGGGCCGCGCTGACCAGCTTCACCGGCATCTTCGACGCTCAGGGCTATCTGCCGCTCAATCACACCTTCCTGGTGCTGGTGATGGTGATTCTCGGCGGGCCCGGCAATAATCTCGGCACGCTTTTCGGCGCCGTGCTGGTCTACGTGATCTGGATCATGTCCGGACCGATGGCGCTGGCACTGGCGCACTTCGTCGCCGAGCTCGGCGGGATGTGGTTCGACTGGCAACCAGGCAATATGGATAGCCAGGCGCTGCAGGCGCGGGTGTTCGTTATCGGGCTGCTGATCCTGATGGTGCTGCGCTTCGCCCCGCGTGGACTGATTCCAGAGAAAGTGGCGCACCACGACTGAGGTTCGAAACGGCGACGCGCCGACGCAACCGCAACGAAAAAACCCCGGGCCAATGCCCGGGGTTTCTTGTAGCGGCGCCGCGACCGGCAGCGAGTGATCACGCCTCTACCGGCCCTTGGGTGACGCTATTCAGTCACCAATTGGTCCCTTGGTGACGAACTGGCCGTCCTCGACTGCCATCTCGACCACGATGCCCGGTACGTCGCCGTTGTCGTCGAACTCATGGTCGCCGGCGGCGCCCTGATAATCGACCTCGGTGCCTTCGCCGATCAGGCGCTTCGCCTTCTCCCACTCCCCGGGAAGGATCGTCTCGCCCGGCGCGGTGGCCACGTCGCGCAGCGCCTGGGAGAGCCCTTCGCGGTCGGCACTGCCGTTCTTCTCGATCGCCATCGCCAGCAGGAAGGCGGCGTCATAGGACTGCGCCGCGAACACCGCGCTGGGATCGATCCCGGCTTCCTCGGCGAGCTCGGTGAAGGTGTCGGTACCCGGCGAATCCGGCGACCCCGGGCGCGTCGCGATCATCCCCTCGAGTACATCCGAACCCACGGCCTCGACCAGCGAGTTGCCGACCATGCCGTCGGCCCCGGCGAACTGTGAGAAGGCACCGCTTTCATAGGCCTGGCGCAGAATCGTTTGACCGGAGGTGTCGGCATAAGCCAGCACGACCAGTGTCTGCGACCCACTGGCAGAGAGCTGACCGATCTCCGAGCGATAGTCGGCGCGATTGTCCTCATGCGCCAGGTTCGCCGAGATCGAGCCGCCTTCGGCTTCGTAGGTCTCGGTGAAAGCGCTGTCGAGCCCCTGACCATAGTCGTTGTTGACGTAGGTGACCGCGAGGTCCTCGATCCCCTTGGAGAGCAGCAGCTTGGCGAGCTGCTCGCCCTGGAAGGCATCCGATGGCACGGTGCGGAAGACCAGATCGTCGTCATCGAGATCCGTCACCGCCGGCGCGGTGGAGGCCGGCGAAACCATTACCACACCGCCCGGAATCGCCGCGTTGTTGGCCGCAGCGATGGTCGCACCGGTGCAGAGCGCGCCAACGATCGCCGTCACCTGCTCGCTGTTGACCAGCCGGTCGGCCGCGTTGGAGGCTGCCGCCGCGTCCGAACAGGTGGTATCGCCCGACGGCATCGCCATCGTCTCGCCGTCGAGCAGCCCGCCCTGGGCGTTGACCTCCTCGACCGCCAGCTTGGCGCCGTCGAAGATCGGCGGCGTGAGACTTTCGATGCCGCCAGTGAATCCGCCGAGAAAACCGACCTTCACATCCGCCTGCGCTGCGACACCGCAGACTGAGCCGGCCGCGATGGCCAGCGCCAGAACCGTCTTTTTCATGGTGAGCGTCACTCTCTTTGTTGTGGTTCGAGGTTAAGTGTTGCTGGGTGATAATCTTGAAAGATGCATCGGATTGTTATGGATCGACACGTCGCATAGCGACGCTTTCACTCTGCTGTGCCCCCCTGAAAAAGACAAGCCTTCGTCGCCTCACCACTCCGCGATCCGGCGCATCGCGTTCGGCAACAACGCCCAATCCGCGCTACCCTTTCGTCGTCAATCACGTCGACAAGGAGAGAGCCATGCACAAGCACGTCGAATGGGATGCCCCCGGCGGCGAGAGCGTCGATAGCCACTATGCCAAGGATCCCCAGCACCGAGTCGAACCGCACCCCGGCATGATTCTCACCGCGCACTACAAGGGCGCGACGGCCCGGATCAAGGTCGAGGCGTACAAGGATGGCGTCAGCATCGGCGAGATCGCCGCGCTGATCGATGACGGCGGCACCCGCCACGACAGCCATGCCGGGCTCGAGATCGGCGACATGGTCCGCCTGCCCGACGACAAGCGCGCCTTCCAGGCCCCGGGCAACGACGACTGACCGGTCGTCGACAACGCGCTACCGTCAACGTCCCGCCAAACGAAAAAACCCCGGACCTCGAGAGGACCGGGGAAGCTGGAGGTACCGGGAAATATCGGGTACCGCTCAAGACGTTTTGCTGACTGACACCTCTCGCGCCATCAAGCGCGAGCGTGTCCCTGCGTCGATCAGTCGATGCTGGCGACGGACAATTCGACGTTGCCTTGCGGGGCACTGCCACCGTTGACGTTCTCGAGCGCCTGGCCTGCAGCAACGCTATGGCCCTGGCTGACGCGTTCCGCGTTACCGCCGGTGAGGTGCGTGCCGCGCTGAGTCTGCTCGGCCACCTGCGCCAGCGAGCGATCGGCCTCCGCGCTATGGCCGCCGCTGACGGTATCGAGTCGGTACTGTGTGGGTAACGCCTGATAGTCGGCAGTGGCCTGCGTGTTCAACGGTTCACTGAGCGCGTCGAAGGCTTTTTCGGTCATCACACTGTTGGCCTGGGCGGCAGCGGGAACTGCGAGGGCAAGCGCGAGTGCGGCGAGGATGCGATTTTTCATAATGAATCTCCAAAAGCTGTCGTTGGCGTGGCTGGTGCTGCCCAACCGATGACGCCATTTTGGAGCAAACATTATTAGGGTGTTAACGAACCACACCGAAGGCGACTATCGATACCGTTGATAGGTGGCCGTCTACGCCATCGGGATGTCGATACTCAGGAATTCCTCGCCATCATGGTGTTAGTCAGACCACCCTCTCGCACCACCCTGTCGCACTACCCTCTCGCATCGCCCTTTCTCCTCCCGCCGCTGCTGTTGCATAGCGAAAGTCGAACGCCCGCTTAGCCAGAAGTCATCGTCAAATCCCACCGCTGATTCCCAAGTTTACTTATGCTTGGAGTTCGGCCGTGATGCCAGGACGCGGACGGCGCCGCCAGCGCCACGTGGATCCTCTGCGCCTTGTCACGCCGCCTCGTCAGTACCCATGAGAGCTGCAATAGAAGTCGACTCAACGACGTTAAGGACGGACAGCATGAGCGAAGAGATCAAGATTACAGGCAAGTGTCCTTTCGCCGGGAATTCGGTGGGAGGCGTAGCCGGCTCCGAGCCCACCACCGATCACTGGTGGCCCAACCGCCTCAAGGTGGAGCTGCTGAACCAGAATTCCCCAGCCTCCAGCCCCCAGGACCCCGATTTCGATTATTCCGAGGCCTTCAATCAGCTGGATCTCGCCGACATCAAGCGAGAGATCAAGGCGCTGCTGACCTCGTCAGTGGATTGGTGGCCGTCCGACTATGGCAACTACGGGCCGCAGATGATCCGCATGGCGTGGCACTCTGCCGGCACCTACCGCATCGCCGATGGCCGCGGTGGCGCCGGCGAAGCCATGCAGCGCTTCGCCCCGATCAATAGCTGGTGGGACAACGGCAACGTCGACAAGTCCCGCCGTCTGCTCTGGCCCATCAAACAAAAATACGGTGCTGCCATCTCCTGGGCGGATTTGATCGTGCTCACCGGTAACTGCTCGCTGGAGATCATGAACTTCCCGACCTTCGGCTTTGCCGGGGGCCGTATCGACGCCTGGGAACCCGACAATCTGACCTACTGGGGCCCGGAATCCTGGTATGGCAAGAAGATCGAAGACGCGCCGCACGGCCCGTTCGAAGGCCACCCGGACCAGATGGTCAATCGCGATCTGCGCTGGACCGGCGAACCCGGTGACGAACGCTATGATCTCGAAGCCCCGCTGGCAGCCTCCAACTCGAACCTGATCTACGTCGACCCGGAAGGTTCGGCCAAGCAGGGTATCCCGGAAGACTCTGCCGCCGACATCCGTACCACCTTCGGCCGCATGGCGATGAATGACGAAGAGACCGTCGCCCTGATCGCCGGTGGTCACGCCTTCGGCAAGTCTCACGGCATGACCCCGCCGGACCAGATCGGCTTTGCCCCGGAGGGCGCGCCGATGGAAGCCCAGGGTCTGGGCTGGCACAACCCGCGCGGCAAGGGTAATGCCGAAGACACCATGACCAACGGGATCGAAGGCTCCTGGACGCAGAACCCGACCCAGTGGGACAACAGCTATCTCGAGAACCTGTTCAACTTCGAGTGGGAGAAGACGAAGAGTCCCGCCGGGTCGTTGCAGTGGACACCGGTCGACAGAAACGCCCCGCGCACGCCGGACGCGCACCTGACGGGCGTCGATCATCCGCTGATGATGATGACTTCCGACATCGCGCTGAAGGTCGACCCCGCCTATCGTCAGATCTGCGAAAAATTCCTTAACGACTTCGACTACTTCACCGACGCCTTCTCACGCGCCTGGTACAAGCTCACCCACCGCGACATGGGCCCCAAGGCACGCTATCTCGGCCCGGAAGTCCCGCAGGAAGAACTCCTCTGGCAGGACCCGATTCCCGCCGTCGACTTCGAGCTGGTCGATGCGCAGGATATCGCCGATCTCAAGAGTCGTATTCTAAGTTCCGGACCCAGCGTCTCCCAGCTGGCGGCCGTCGCCTGGGGAGCGGCCTCGACCTTCCGCACCTCCGACAAGCGCGGCGGTGCCGACGGTGCCCGCATCCGTCTGGCGCCCATGAAGGACTGGCCGGTCAACAACCCCGACGACCTCTCACAGGTGCTCGACGTACTGGAGGGCATCAAGCGCGACTTCGACGGTGCCCAGGCGGGCAACAAGAGGATCTCGCTGGCGGACCTGATCGTGCTGGGCGGCTGTGCTGCCGTCGAGCAAGCCGCCAAGGATGCCGGCGTCACCGTCGATGTGCCCTTCACACCGGGCCGCAACGATGCCACCCCCGAGCAGACCGACGAGCAGACCTTCCGCTGGCTCGAACCGGTTTCCGACGGCTTCCGGAACTTCCATCGCGACGACATCACGTACAACGTCTCGCCGGAGGAGATATTCCTGGATCGCGCCGCGCTGCTGGGGCTGTCGGCACCGGAGTGGACCGCGCTCACCGGCGGCCTGCGCGTGCTCGACATCAATGCCAAAGGCGCCTACCAGCGGCACGGGGTGTTTACCGACCGCCCCGGCGTACTGACCAACGACTTCTTCGTCAACCTGACCTCGCCGGACTTCGATTGGAAGAAAGTCGACGAAGAGGGCCTGACGTTCACTCTCGACGACCGCCGCAGCGGCCAGACTCACTTCCAGGCGACCCGCTGCGACCTGATCTTCGGCGCCAACTCCCAGCTGCGTCAGCTCAGTGAGTTCTACGCCCAGAAAGGCGGCCACGAGAAGCTCGTCCGCGACTTCGCCGCCGCCTGGAACAAGGTGATGATGCACGACCGCTTCGACGTCTGATCGCGCCTCGCGCACCACGACGTAACCGAACCCGGCGCCAGTGGCGCCGGGTTTTTTTATTCCAGCGATGAGCGCCGGCTGGTGTCGACTTCGTCACATGTATTTCACACCCCGCGAGTGCGGGGAACGGCACTTCACCGGTACCGTCGAAATCGGTATCCACGCTTCATCCCACGTCGCCGGCCAGCGTCAGCACCCACTCCCGCACCGCCTGGATGGCGGACTCGTCGCGTCGCGCCGGGGGATAAACCAGATAGAACGGTTTGCCGGGCAGTACCGGGCCGAAAGGTTCGATCAGACGACCGTCAGCTAGCTCCTCGGCGATCAGTGTCCGGCTCATCAGGGCGACACCCTGTCCGCCAAGCGCGGCGGCAATGGTGTGCGTCTCGTCGGAAAAGACCAGGCCGCCGGTGACGTCGAGAGAGGGCACCCGGGCCAACTTCTGCCACGCCGACCAGCTGAGCAGCGCCCCCGTGTAGTTGGGTGGCTCGTAATGAATCAGCGTTGCGTGGTGCAAATCATCGGAGGTGCGTATGCCCAGCGCGGGACTGCATGCAGGGACGAAGGTGTTGTCGAACAGCTTCTCGGCCATCAGACCCGGCCAGTCGCCAGTGCCATAACGAATCGCCATGTCCGCCGCCACGCCGTCCAGCGCTACCAAGTGATGAGAGATCTGCAGGTTCAAGCTGAGAGTCGGGTGAGCGTCACGCAACTCGCTTACTCGAGGAAGCAACCACCGCGCCGCCACCGCCGGGATGGTGGAGAGCGTCACATTGAAGCGCTCGGGCACGGGATGGAGACGCGCCACGGCGCTCGCCAGGGTGTCGAAAGCTTCGCTGGCCGCGGTAAGCAGTTCCTGCCCCTGAATGGTGAGTCGTAGCTGACGAGGATGGCGAATGAACAGCGCCACACCGAGATGTTCTTCGAGCTGACGAATCTGATGGCTGATGGCAGTCGGTGTCACCGAAAGCTCTGCGGCGGCCCGCTTCGCACTCAGATGACGGGCTGCCGCCTCGAAAGCGCGCAGCGCAGAAAGGGAAGGCAATTGACGGGCGGGCATGGGCTGACTCGATGGATGAGTTTTGTTTTCCGATACTGGCAAGAAATGATCGTTTGTCGCCAGTTTCACCGGGCGCTCTGATAGGCAGCGTGCTGAGGACGAATGAACCGACCTCACTCATCCACGAGTTCTCACCCAGGAGATGAACGATGACCCGACTACTGCACCTCGATGCCAGCCCGCGGCCCGGCCGATCCGGCACACACGAACATGGTTCCTTGAGCCGAAGGCTCACCCACCACTTCGTCGAACGGTGGAAAGCCGCTCGGCCCGAAACCCTGGTGATGCGGCGGGATCTGGGCGCCCAGCCGCCCTCGCTCTTGACCGTCGAGTGGATCGAAGCCGCGTTCACCCCAGAGGAAGCACAGACGCAGACCACCCGCCAGGCGCTGGCCGAGAGCGACCGCTTGGTCGACGAGCTGATCGCCGCCGACGTACTGGTGCTCGGCATACCGCTTTACAACTACAGCTATCCGGCGGCATTCAAGGCGTGGATCGATCAGATCGTCCGCCTGGGGCGGACCGTCTACTTCGACCCTACAGACCCCGAGCATTCGGTAGGCCCGTTGCTGAACGATCGCCCCCGCCATGCCGTGATTCTCTCCTCGCGCGGCGGGCACGGATTCAGCGCTGGCGGAGCGATGGCGCACATGAACCATCTCGAGCCCAGCGTCCGCACCGCCCTGGAGCTGATCGGCATCGAGCATTTCCACGAAATCGCCATCGAGTATCAGGAAGAAGGCGGCGAGCGGCTGCAGCAGTCGACCCATAACGCCCTGTCTCAGGTCGACATGCTGGTGACGGGTCTGCAGGGCATGGGCGAGCCCGCGCCCCATAGCGAGACGACACCCAGCGTAGCGTAACTCCCACTCGAAGGCTTAGGGTCAGCCCCGGTTTAAGAAACGATCAGACGAAGGCGGACGTAACCTGTCTCACCATGGGAACGACGAGCCTTGCGCCGCTTTCGAGGCAATTCTGGCTGCGGCGAGTTATCCACGGTTCGCTCTACTGCCGCCATCGAGCGGGCGATATCGCCCGCTCCTCTTCCCTCCTCATTTGTTATGTTATAACCTCTGCGGCCGATCAAGAGGCTGCTCTCATGTCACACCGTCATCGACACCGCCCCGATGGGCCGTGTCACTTTTCTCTCATGTCTCTGGGTGCCGGGCGGCGAATGCTGCTGACGCTCCCGCCGCTGCTGGCGTTGTGGCTCGCGGCCGCGTGGGCCGGCGGGCTGTTGGGCTGAGCCATGGAGCCGATTCTCACACTCGACTCCGTCTCTCTCGCCCAGGGCAACCGCATGGTGCTCGAATCGGTCGAGGGCACTTTCGCGCCGGGTAGCATCACGGCGCTGGTCGGGCCCAACGGCGCCGGCAAGAGTACGCTGGTGCAGGGCATCATGGGCGTCCTCAAGCCGATCCAGGGAAAGATCCGCTGCGCCGTGCCAAACGACCGCCGGGCCTGGCTGCCCCAGCAGCTGGCGCTGGATCTGACTTTTCCGATGAGCGTCGAGGAGCTGGTGATGACCGGCTGCTGGCCAACCCACGGCAGCTTTCGCGGCTACGGCCCGGAAGAGTACCGGCGCGGTCAGGCCATCATGCACCGCCTCGGGCTTCAGGCGTTCGAGCACCGCCCGCTGGGCGAGCTCTCCGGTGGCCAGCGCCAGCGGGCGCTGCTCGGTCGCACGCTGATGCAGAAGGCACAGTTATTACTGCTCGACGAGCCGTTCGCCAACGTCGACGCCACCACGGTGGATATCCTGATCAACGTGCTGCGTGACATGGCCGCCGAGGGTGTGTCGATCATCATCGTACTGCACGACCACGACCAGATGCGCCGCCTGGCAGATCAGGTGCTGTGGCTCGATCGCGGGCGAGCGACCTGGGTCGCACCGGCATCGCTCGATGCCGCGGAAGGCCCTTCGGCATCGGATCACGCCGAATTGGATGCCGAGTCACACTCCTCTACCGCTAGCAGGCGCCCGGCATGATCGACTGGTTTATCTCTCCGCTGACCGATTTCGGTTTCATGCGTCGTGCGTTGGTCGCTGGGCTCGCGCTGTCGCTGGTTGCGCCGCCGCTGGGCGTCTTTCTCACGCTGCGCGGCATGAGCCTGGTCGGCGATGCCATGGCACACGCGGTGCTGCCGGGCGTTGCGGTCGGTTTCCTGCTGGCGGGGTTCTCGCTGCCGGCGATGAGCGCGGGTGGGCTGGTCGCCGGGCTCGCGGTGGCAGGGCTCGCCGGCGGTGTCTCCCGCCTGACGGGCCACCGAGAGGACTCGGCGATCGCAAGCTTCTATCTCATCTCGCTGGCCGCGGGGGTGATGCTGATCTCGCTGCGCGGCTCGAGCGTCGATCTGACCCACGTGCTGTTCGGCTCGATTCTCGCCGTCGACAGCACCGCGCTGTGGCTGATCGTGGCGGTCTCCAGCGCCACGCTGCTGACGCTGGCGGCGATCTTCCGGATTCTCGTCGTCGAGTGTCTCGACCCGCTCTTTCTGCGCGGCCAGGGCGTTCGCGGCAGCGCGGTCCACGCGCTCTTCCTCGGGCTGATGGTGCTCAACCTCACGGCCGGCTTCCAGACGCTGGGCACGCTGATGGCGGTGGGGCTGATGATGCTACCCGCGACGGCGGCGCGGTTCTGGTCGAAGCGGGTCGAGGGTCTGATGGGCCTGGCGATCGCGATCGGCATTTTCTCGAGCGTGGGCGGCCTGCTGGTCTCCTACCACGCGGGCCTCCCCTCCGGCCCCTGCATCATTCTGCTGGCGGGCGTGGTCTATCTGCTTTCCGCGCTGTTCGGCCGCTACCACAGCGTCTTCGCTCGCTGGCGGCGACGGGTAGAGCCGGTGCTTCCGGCCGATTCTCACGGTTGAGCTGCATTTGAAACACCCGCGCCTTCCCGCGTTCACCACTCCCCAAGAAAAGGAAATGTCGATGTCTCGTTCACCGATTGCCGGCGTCGCACTCAAGAGCCTGATGCTGGGCACCCTGAGCCTCGGCGTTGTCGCCACCGCCAACGCTCAGACACCGCTGAAGGTCGTCACCAGTTTCAGCATTCTCGACGACATGGTTTCGACGGTGGGCGGCGACCACGTTGCGGTTACGTCGCTGGTTGGCCCCAACGGCGATGCCCATACCTTCTCGCCCAAGCCCTCCGACGCCCAGTCGCTGGCGGATGCCGATCTGGTCGTGGTCAACGGGCTGCAGTTCGAGGGTTGGATCGACCGTCTGGTCGAGGCCAGCGGCTACGAAGGCGACGTGGTCGTCGCCAGCGACGGAATCGAGACGCTGGCATTCGACGGCGAGCACGATCATGGCCACGAAGATCACGACCATGACCACGATCATGGCGACGCTCACGACCATGGCGGCGAGCACGATCACGGCGACGCTCACGACCATGACCATGGTGGCGAGCACGACCACGGCAACGATCACGACCATGACCATGGCGACGCGCACGATCATGACCACGGCGACGAGCACGATCATGACCACGGCGACGAGCACGACCACGGCGACGCTCACGGCCATGACCATGGCGACGAGCACGCTCACGAGGGCGGGCATCACCACCACCACGGCGGCACCGATCCGCATGCCTGGCAAAGCCTTGCGAACGGCGAGCAGTACGTGCGCAACATCCGCGATGCGCTGGTTGAGGTCGACCCGGACAATGCCGAGGACTATCGTGACAACGCCGAGGCTTACCTCGACGAGATGGAAGCGCTCGACGCCTCCGCTCACGAGCGTCTTTCTCAGATCCCCGCAGACCAGCGAATGATCATCACCTCCCATGAGGCGTTCGGCTACTTTGCGGATGCCTACGGCCTCACGATGCTTGCGCCGGTCGGTCTCAGCACGCTGGCCGAGCCGAGCGCCAGCGACATGGCAGAGCTGATCCAGCAGATCAACGAAAGCCATGCGCGAGCGCTGTTCCTCGAGAACATGGCCAATCCGGCGCTGATCAACCAGCTTCACGAGGAGACCGGCGTGGCGATCGGCGGCGAGCTCTACGCCGACTCGCTCACCGCGGAGGGCGAAGGCAGCACCTATCTCGGCATGTTCCAGCACAACGTCGACACCCTCGTCGGCGCGCTTCAGGACGCCGATACACAGTAGCCTCCCTCACCTCACGGGCCTCTCTCCCGGCTCGGGTCTATCTGCCAGCGGCGTCATCGCCGCTGGCAGATTGCGTTGACAGCGCGCGGGCAGGTCACGTTGCTCCAATGCTTTTCGTCGACGACACTGCCGGCACTCCTTCCGCCACCCTGTGTCGCCGATGCCCGCTATCGATCGCTCCCCTCAACGCCGACTGTCACTCGCTCAGGCCCGCCGCCTGGCGCTCCAGGCCCAGGGCTTTACCGCCCGTGCCTCGGTTCCGGTCGACCGCGGCCATCTGCGGCGGCTAATCGAGCGCCTCGGCGTGCTGCAGATCGACTCCGTCAACGCGCTGGCCCGCTCGCACTATCTGCCGTTGCAGGCACGACTCGGCGGCTACGATGCCACGCTGCTCGACGAGGCCGCCTGGGGCGGCAACCGCCACCGTGCGCTATTCGAATATTGGGGACACGAGGCCTCGCTGATGCCGCTGCCGCTCTATCCGGCAATGCGCTGGCGAATGCAGCGCGCCCGCGAGGGACACGGCATCTACAAGCATCTGGCCCGCTTCGGCGAATCGCATCGCGACCTCATTGGCCAGGTGCTGCGGCATGTCGAACGCGACGGCGCCATCCGGGCCGGCGCGATCACTACCCGCGAGGGAGCGGCCGGGCAGTGGTGGGACTGGAGCGAGGAGAAAACCGCCCTGGAGTGGCTGTTTGCCGCCGGCGAAGTGACGGTCGCGCGGCGTGTCGGCTTTGAGCGCTACTACGACCTACCCGAGCGGGTACTGCCGCGCACCGTGATCGAGGCGCCGACGCCGTCGCCGCTGGAGGCCCACCGCACGCTGCTGACCCGCGCGGCAAGCGCGCTCGGCGTCGCCACCGAACGCGACCTGCGCGACTACTACCGACTGGCCCCGCAAGCGACACGCGACGCGCTCGCCACGCTGATCGAGGACACAACCCTCACCCCCGTCGGCGTTGAAGGCTGGCGAGAGACCGCTTTTGTCGCCGGCAACCCGCGGGTGCCACGCCGGGTGGAGTCCGACGCCCTGCTCTCGCCGTTCGACTCGCTGATCTGGTACCGCGAGCGGGCCGAGCGCCTCTTCGGCTTTCGCTACCGCCTCGAGTTCTACATACCGGCGCACCGGCGCGTCTACGGCTACTACGTCATGCCGTTTCTCCACGACGGGCGGCTGATCGCCCGGCTCGACCTGCGCGCTCGCCGGCGCGAGGGCAAGCTCGCGGTACTGGCGATCCATCCCGAACCTGATGCCACGATCGATGACGCGGCCATCTTTGGCCTAGCCGACACGCTCGACCGGCTCGCCGATTGGCTGGGGCTTGAAGTGTGGTTGGCATGTCAAAGCCCGCTCTCCCGGCAACTACGCAGCCGATGACAGCGGGCCGGTCACACGCTCACACCAGGGAGAGAGAACCTGCTTCCGTGCGCGCCACGAAATGCCCCGCCTGCGGCTCAAGGTACTCGAGCGGCGTCGCCTGATAGCCGCGCGGTTTGATGGGATCCGGCACCTCACTGGCCTGTAACAGGGCGCGAAAGTCACGTTTGTGATCGACATCCGGCATTGGCACCGCCGACAGGAGCCGCCGGGTATAGGGGTGTCGTGGATCATGCAGCACCTGCTGACAGCTACCGATTTCAACGATCTGTCCACAGTACATGACCGCTACCCGGTGGCAGACCTGTTCGACCACGGCCATATCGTGGGAGATGAACAGATAGCTCAGTCCCAGCCGATCCTGCAGCGATTTCATCAGCGCCAGCACCTGTGCCTGAACCGAGACATCCAATGCCGACACCGGCTCGTCGGCGATGATGACCCGCGGCTCCAGCGACAGTGCCCGAGCGATGCAGATACGCTGGCGCTGGCCGCCGGAGAACTGGTGCGGGTAGCGCGCAGCGGCGTCGGCTGACAGACCGACCTGTTCCAGCAACTCGGCGACCCGCTGGCGTCGGCCGGCACTATCGGCCAACCCGTGGACCAGCAGTGGCTCGCCGATCAGCTCCCCTACGGTCTTGCGCTGATTGAGCGCCGCGAAGGGATCCTGAAAGATCATCTGGATTTCGCGCCGAATCGCCTTAAGTGCACCGCCCTTGAGACCGTTGAGCTCGCGGCCGTCGAGCTTCACGCTGCCGGAATAGGCCAGCATGTTCATCAGGGCCTTACCGGTCGTCGACTTGCCGCAGCCGCTTTCACCCACCAGCCCCAGGGTCTCGCCGGCCCCCAGCGCGAAGCTGACACCCTCGACGGCGCGCACTTCGGTCGCCTTGGCAAATGGCGACTGGCGCTGCACCGGAAAGCGAACATTGAGATCCCCGACCTCAAGCACACGCGGGCGCTGCGCCTGGGAAGCGAGTTCGGGAGCGGTGCCGAGTCGGGGTACCGCCGCCAGTAGCTTGCGCGTGTAGTCGGAACGCGGTGCGCTGAACAGTTCACGCGCGCCTGCCTGCTCCTCGACCACGCCGCGATTCATGACCACCACGTCGTCCGCCATCTCGGCGACCACGCCCATATCGTGCGTAATCATCAACAGCGCCGTACCCAGCTCCTGCTGCAGCTCGCGCATCAGCTCGAGAATCTGGGCCTGGATGGTGACATCGAGCGCCGTGGTGGGCTCGTCGGCAATCAGCACCTTGGGCCGACAGACCATCGCCATGGCGATCATCACCCGCTGGCGCATGCCGCCGGAGAGTTCGTGGGGGTACTGTCGAAGCCGTTTCTCGACGTGCGGCATGCGTACCGCCTCGAGTATCTCCCTCGCCCGGCGTGTTGCCCCGCCGCCTTCATCCAGCTTGTGCCGTCGAATCGTCTCTTCGAGCTGCTTGCCCACACTCATTAGCGGATTGAGCGAGGTCATCGGTTCCTGGAAGATCATCGCGATATCACGCCCGCGTAGCCGCGACATCTGGCGGTCCGGCAGCCCCAGCAGGTCGCGGTCCTGATAGAGGATCGCGCCGCTCGACAACTGCGCCACCTTGGGCAAAAGCCCCATGATCGCCAGCGACGAGAGCGATTTACCGCTCCCGGATTCGCCGGCGATGCAGAGCGTACGGCCGGCCTGCAGGTTGAAGCTGAGATCATCGACGACCCGCTGCGCGTTGCCTGTCCCGTGTGAGATATCGATCGACAGCCGTTCGACGGCCAGCACGGGCGCGTTAAGGGGGGGCTTTGACGAATTCATGGCGTCACTCACTCGAAGACGATGCGCGGCACGTAGAACGACACCACCCAGTTGGGCTGATCGACGATTTCGCTGATGCGCAGGTCGCCGCAGACCGAACAGAGCATGTAGGCCTGCTCGGCCGGCATGTTGCGCGTCTTGACCAGCCAGTCGATCGCGCCCGAAAGCGCCTGGCGCGCGCCGCTCATCAAGTCGCTGCCGATCCCGGTAAAGACCTCGTAACCGGCAGCATCGAGATGCCGCGTGACCGGCCCCGGGGTCGAGAAGCGCGGCATTGCCAGTGGCGTCTGCTTGATGACATCCAGTGTCAGCGTGACGTCCATGGCGCTCTCGAGTGCGGTGCCACACACCTCGCCATCGCCCTGCGCCGCGTGAGTGTCACCGATCGAAAACAGTGCCCCCGCCACCTCCACTGGCAGATAGAGCGTGCAGCCGACGGTGATATCGCGGATATCGAGATTGCCGCCGACACGCCGCGGCGGGACGATCGAGTGCGTTCCGGATTCCGCGGGCGCGACGCCGATCGTCCCGGCGAAGGGCTTGAGCGGTACTCGCGCGTGTTCGCCGAACGCCGCCGGTGCCAGGGTCCGGGTATCGTACTGCCACAGCGCCAGGGCGGGCGTGACGAACTGATCCGCCAGCAGGCCGAAGCCGGGAATGTTGGCCGTCCAGCCGAAGCCGGACGGGGTGAACTCCTCGATCTTGACGCTCAGGATATCGCCCGGCTCCGCGCCATCGACGAAGATCGGCCCCGTGACCGGGTTGATCCGGTCGAACGGCATCGCGGCCACTGACTCCACGGTCGATCTCGCGGTGAAGTGGCCATCGGCGGAGTCCTTGCACTCGAAGCTCAGGGTGGTGCCGGGCGCGACGTGCGCGACCGGCGTGTTGGCGTTGTCCCAACCCAGATGCGAGTGATGACCATGAATGGTCTTGATCAGCCCGTTGTCACACATCATTTCACCCAGATGTAGTCGTAGTTGACTGGCACGTGAACCGGATCGACATAGAGGGCGTCGTCGCCACCCATTCGCGCCGAATGCACGGTGAAGCGTTTCTCGTTGAAGATCGGCACCCAGGGCGCATCGTCCATCGCGGTCGTGAAGATCTCACCCCATATTCTGGCCCGCTCCTCGCGCTGGTCCGGCTCGACCATGGCATTGGCTTCTTCGGCGCGAGCGTCGAGTTCCTCGTTGCAGTACCAGGCCCAGTTCCAGCCGCCCGGCACGGCACCCTCGCAGCCCAGGATCGGCCCCCAGAAGTTGGAGGGATCGGGGAAGTCGGCGATCCAGGCCATGCCGCCGGACCAGATCATCGGTGCCTGGCTCTGCTCACCGCCGGCCGCAATGACATTCGCCTGGGCCAGCGACTTGATCTCGGCCTGGACGCCGATCTGCGATAGATCCTGCTGGATTGCCTGGGCGATGCGCGGCTGCGGATCGGTATTCATCACGTAGAGTTCGGTCTCGAAACCGTCACCGTAACCGGCCTCCTCGAGCAGCGCCCGCGCCTGTTCCACGTCGTAAGAAAGGCCTTCGTAATCGCTGTCGTAGCCCGGCATCGCGGGCGGCAGCGGCTGATTGGTCGGCGCCGCACGGCCATTGATGACCCGCACGATGCGCTCTTTGTTGATCGCCATGTTAATCGCCTGGCGAACCTTCAGATTGTCCAGCGGCGGTATCGTAACGTTCAGCGTCATGTAGCCGGTGTGCAGCTGATCGCCGATGACCATCAGCTTCTGGAACTCGGGGTCCTGTCGTGACTGCAGGAATTGAGCGGGCGGGATGCCGTCGCCGGCGATGTCGACCTCGCCACGCTGTAGCCGCAGCAGGGCCACATTGGGTTCCTGACCGATCTCGAAGTCGATCTGATCGATGTAGGGGATACCGTCGCGGTAGTAGTCCTCGTTTTTGACGAAGGTCAGACGCTGGCCGAGCGCCCAGTCGTCCAGCTTGAAGGCGCCGGTGCCCACCGGATGCTTGCCGAAGTCACGCCCCCACTCCTCGACGGCCTCCTTGGGAACCACCGACGCGAAGTTGAGTGCCATCAGATGCAGGAAGGTGGCGTCCGGGGCGCTCAGCGTGATCTCGACGGTGTAGTCGTCCGGCGTCGTGACCCCACTCAGCGTCGTGGCATCGCCGCTGGACACCGCATCGAAGCCGACGATCGAGGAGAAGAAGCCGGCGCCGGGGCTCTGCGTCTGCGGATTGATCGTGCGCTCCAGCGAGTACTTGACGTCAGCGGCGGTCATTTCACGACCGTTGTGAAACGTCACCCCCTCACGGAGATGGAAGGTGTAGGTCATGCCGTCATCGGAGATCTCGTAGCGCTCTGCGAGATCCGGCACCAGGTTGGTGGTCCCCGGCTCGTAGTCCATCAGGCCGTCGAAGAGCGACTTGATCATCGACCAGTTCTGCCAGTCGTAGCCGATGGCCGGATCCAGCGTCGCGACATCGTTCTGGTAGGTGACGATGACCTCGCCGCCCGGCTTGGGCGTTTCCTGTGCCTGAACGGCTCCGCTGATCGCGACCGCCATTGCCGTTAGTGCAAACCCCTTGAGAACCTTATGCATGTTGGCTTTTCCTTGTTGTGTCGATAGATACGCTTGCTACCGCATTGCCAGACTTCGTTGTTAGCTGTTCTTGACGTCGATGCGCGGATCGACGAGCAGCACGGCCAGATCGGCCACCAGATTGCCCAGCACGATGGCCACCGCCGACAGCGTGGTCACCCCGACGATGATCGGAATGTCCACCTGTTGAATCGCCTGCCAGGCGAGCTGACCGAGCCCCGGCCAGCCGAACACCGACTCCACCACCACCAGCCCGCTCATGAAGATGCCGATATCGATACCGATCATCGGAATCACCGGGATGATCGCGTTGGGCAGTACATGCCGGAGCAGCACGCGAACCCGAGTCAGCCCCTTGGCACGCGCCGTGCGAATAAAGTCCTGATGCAGCACCTCGATCATCGACGAACGCACCATGCGTGAGTACCAGCCGCTGCCCAGCACACCCAGCGTGATCGCCGGAAGCAGCAGGTGCTCGATTCCGCCGTAGCCGCCGAGCGGGAACCAGCCGAGTTTCACCGCAAAGAAGTAGAGCGCGAGCATGGCGGCGATGAAATGCGGCGACGAGACGCCGATGAACGAGAACGCCATCAGTGCACGGTCCAGCCCCGAGTTACGCTTGATCGCCGCGACAAGCCCCAGCGAAATACCGATCAGCAGCTCGAACCCGATACCGGCGGCCATGAGCTGTAGCGTGGGCCCGATACGGGCCGCCATCAGATCGCTGACCTGGGAGCGCTGAACGTAGGAGCGCCCCAGATCGCCATGCAGCAGCTGCCAGAGGTAGCGCAGGTACTGCTCGTAGAAGGGCAGGTCCAGCCCCAGCTGATGGCGAATGTTGGCGACCACCTCCGGCGTGGCACTGCGCCCGGCGATCTGGCGCGCCGGGTCGGCGGGAATCAGGAACAGCAGCAGATAGGTGATGAAGCTCACACCGAGCAGGATCAGTGCCGCGTAGAAAAGTCGCTTGGCGATGTACCAGGCCATGTCAGAGTCTCCCCTTCAACGTTGGGTCGAGCTCGTCGCGCAGGGCGTCGCCCACGAGATTGAAGCTCAGCGACAGTGCGACGATGGCGACACCCGGAAACAGCACCAGCCACAACGCCGAGGTGAAGTAGGTCTGACTCTCGAAGATGATGTTGCCCCAGCTCGGCATCGGCGGCTGCACGCCCACCCCCAGAAACGAGAGCGTGGCTTCCAGCAGCACCGTGGTAGAGATACCGAGTGTTGCCCAGACCAGGATGGTCGGCAGCAGGTGGGGCAGCAGATGGGAAAGCAGGATGCGCAGCGAGCTGGCACCAATGGTCCGCTCTACCGCGACGAAATCCTTGGCCGCGATGGAGATCGTCTCCGAATAGATCACCCGCGCGATCTGCACCCAGTTCACCATGGCGATGACCAGCGCCACGATCCACAGGCTGGGTCGCAGAATGGCGGCTAGCGCAATCGCCAGCAGCAGCGCCGGAAAGGACATCATCAGGTCGGTCAGACGCATTAGGATCGAGCCGGTCCAGCCGCGCACGAATCCCGCCGTGACGCCCACCAGAGTGCCGATAATCACGGCAATGCCGTTGGAGACGACGCCGATGATCAGCGACGTCCGCGCGCCGTAGATGATCCGGGACAGCAGATCACGGCCCAGCAGGTCCGTGCCAAAATAGAAATCGGCGTTGGGCGGCAGCGGCGCCCCCTCAAGGGTCAGGCCGTCGAAGAACTGACGAGTGGGATCGTAGGGGGCCAGCCAGGGGGCAAAGACAGCGGCGACCACCACGATCAGAATGAACAGCAGCGAGGCTGCCACGCTCTTGCGCTTGAGTAGCGCCATCAACAGATTCATGAGGCTGCTCCTTCCTGCGGTCGCCGATCCCGGCACTGCTCTAACAGTCTCTCGGCCGCGTCCTCCAGTGTGAGCTGCGCGTCCATGGCCTCGCCGCGCAGCCGCTCGAAGGCCTGCGACTCATCGCACGACAACGCCACCATCAGCCTGGCCACCGCGCGCGCAATGGCGCCCTGAGCACTGAGGCGCTGCGCCAACTGATGATTCGCCGCCTCCAGTGCCACGGCCTGCTGCCGCAGCGCTTTCGCCATCGCCAGCGTCGTGTAGACCGTGCTTTGAGTGATCGGCTTGTTAAGAATCGCCGTCGCCCCCAGCCGCACCGCGCGCTCAATCTGCGAAAGCGTCTGATGGTGCGTCATGGCGATGATCGGAATCCCCGCGCCGCGGACCCTGGCGAGCAATCGTTCGCTGTTGAAGTGATCGAGTTCGACGATCACGCCGCTGACCGCCTCCAGCGCACAGGGCGCATCGTCGTCGACCGCCAGCGAGCGCAGTCCCAGGCGATCGAGACTTTTATTGAGCATTGTCAGCGAGCGGACCTCGCAATCGATCAGCAGCAGGTGAGGCAGGACGTCGCTGGCGCTCATTTCACTACCTTCAGGTCGGGCACGACCGGCGCGGGTGCCGCCAGATCGTGGAATCGCACCATCGAGGTGCCGGTCAGATAGGGGTCCGCCTCGATCGCGTTCGGCTGGCGATAAACGACCTCGAAGCGTCCCGCCTGCGCCTCGGCGATGTAGTTGGGTAACGTCAGATGATTGTTGTGCGACTGCAGTGCCAGTCTTCCCAGCGGCGTCTCCTGCGGTCCGCGCTGAAGCCAGGTCAGCACCGCTTCGGGGTCATCATCGCCGATCGCTTCACAGGCGCGGGCAAGCAGCATCACCGCGGTATAGGCGCAGGTGTAGCAGCTCGAGAACCGCTGACCGTCGCCGCGCACGCGCTGCTGCGCACTGAAGGCGTTGCCGGGAACGTCAAACCACGGGCCGCTGGAAAGCAGCCGAAGATGGCTCAAATGAGAAATCGCCGGCAGCTCGCATTCGGTGAAGTTGCAGCTGAGAACCGGCAACCGCCGTCCGACCCGGGCACAGGCGGTATTGAGCTGCTCGAGAAAGAAGTAGGAAGATTCGCCAAGCAGATTGTTGAGCACGAAATCGCTATCGCTGGCCAGAATCTGCTCGATCAGAGTGGCGAAGTCGCTATCGCCGAAGTGGTAGTACTTCTCCCCGATGACCTCGCCCGCTGCGGCATCGATCAGTTCACGAGCGATACGGTTGCTTTCCCAGCCCCACACATAGTTGGAGCCGATCAATACGCCCCGTTTGCCGTAGGCCCGCAGCACGTACTCGAGCAGAGGTACCAGGTTCTGATTGGGGCTTCCCCCCAGGTAGACCACACTTTCGCTGCACTCGAAGCCCTCGTAGGGGCTGGCGTACCAGAGCAGCGCCCCCGCCCGCTCAAGATCGGGAACGATATCCTTGCGGCTCGCCGATGTGGTCGTCCCCACCACATGACGAACTCCCCGCCGGAGCAGCGACTCGACGCCATCGTGGTAAGCCTCGAGCTGGCCACGGGGATCGGCTTCATGAACGACCAGGCGGACCCCTCCCGGCTGCCGATTGACCTCTTCCACGGCGCGCAAGGCCCCCTGTCGCGCGTGTCGACTAATGCGCTGGTAGGTGCCTGAAGTGGAGTAGAGCACCCCGATGGGTAATTCCAGTGTCATGATTTTCATCCACAAAAAAAGCCCGGACGTCGAGGAGACATCCAGGCTTCATTGCCAAACGCCAATGGGCGCACTGTGCTGTTCAAGATTTACAGATCTTAGAGACCCGACTTGGTAATTAATCAATGAGAAAATCGGGCCATATTTTAAAAACTACATTAAAAACAGATATTTATTGTAAATAAAGGGCTCAATATGGCGGCGACGCCATCCTTTCATGCACCGTTTTAGATAGTTAATCGGCTCTGTGCACCAAAATAGAGCAATTCCGGATGCATCGAGAGCGACCATTGCGACAAATAACCACATACTCCATAAGGTTATTCCGGCGTAGCCTGATCTCATCGCTACCGGCCAGCGCCGGTCGATAACAACGGGATGATCAAGGAAACGCCGCCATGCCAGCACTGCCCCGCCGCTCTCTCATCGCTCTTTCGACCGTCGCTGCCCTTTTCGCCGCGGGATACCAGACCCCGGCTTTCGCCTACGGCGCGGGCGACTGGTTCACCCACATCGGTGTGGCCAAGGTGTCGCCCAAGAGCGATAACGGCGATTTCGATGCCATCGGCGTCGACAAGATCGACGTCGACGACGAGAGTGGATTCGCCTTTACCCTGGGCTATCGCTTCCTCGACAACTGGGGCGTCGAGCTACTCGCCGCTCAGCGCTTCGAACATCAGGTCAATCTCGACGGCGCCAATATCGCCTCGACCAAGCACCTGCCGCCGACCCTGACGCTCCAGTACTATCCGCTCGGCGGTACCGATGCATGGGTTCAGCCCTACGTCGGCGCCGGGGTCAACTACACCCACTTCTCCGACGAGAAGGTCGATGGCGGCAGCCTCGACATGGACGATTCCTGGGGCGCCGCGGCGCAGCTCGGCGTCGATCTGCTCATCGACGAACACTGGTCGCTCAACGCCGCCGCCTGGTATCTCGACATCGAGTCCGACACCACGGCGACGATCGGTGGTGACTCCTACGACACCACGGTGAATATCGACCCGGTCGTCGTCATGGGCGGCATCGGCTACCGCTTCTAGCCCCGCCCGAGGGCGCCGGTTCCCGGCGTCCTCATCGCGCATTGTCGACTGGCGACGCACAGCTCGACCTGTCGTCGGTCATGACTTGTCAGTGATGAGCGCCCTAGCGCGCTTGCTTTCGGCCACCCCCTGGGGTGGCCTTTTTTCGTTGGCGCTTCGCGATGATCCGGGTAGGCGAGAGAGGCGAGCGTCTCGTCGGCCCCGCTGCCGATCGCACCCCGCTCAAGAGGGCGTCGCGATGGGCGATAACCTTGTTCAGCGCCTGGCACGGCGGTGGACAGCGGCGCGCTTTGATGTAACACTTCGCAGCCTAACTTTTATTCATTTATTGTGTCCCGCGAGTGCTCGTCACTCGCGGGCTTTGGTTATTTATGAGCCGAATCACTGCCGATCACGGGTTACTGGCGCTGAGAACCGTGCTGGCCGTCTGGCTGGCGCTCTTTCTCTCCATGCGTCTGGATCTCTATCAGCCTGCCTGGGCGATCCTGGCCGTGATGATCGTCACCCTTCAGCCGGTCATGTTCACCGGGGGGACGCCGCCCATCGGCATCATCATCGGACGCAGCGTGGCGCGACTCTTCGGCACGCTGTTTGGCGCCATCGTGGGCCTGGTGACGATCGGACTCTTCGGTCAGCAGCCGATGCTCTACCTGCTCTTCTCCGGTGCCTGGCTGGCGTTCTGCCTGTACTGGGTGATCCTCGAGCCAGACGAGTATCTGGCCTATGTGATGATGCTCAGCGGCTATACCTCGACGCTGGTCTCCCTGACGGCCATCGGTACCGGGGTAGAAGACATCTGGTCCATTGCCGTGGGGCGCTTCAGCGAGACGGCCCTGGGCATTGGCTGTGCCCTGATCGTGCACGTGGCGATCGCTCCGCGTTACGGGAGTCGGGCGCTGCCGGGCGCACTGTCGGCGCTCCTCTCGCAGGCCGCTGGCGAAACGCTCGCCTGCCTCGAATCCGCCCGCCCCAGAGAGCGCCGCGATGCCGAACTCAAGACGCTGCTCAATCGGCACCAGCAGTTTGAATCACTGCGCGGCCTGACTCGGCTGGAGACTCGGCGGCTGAGCCACTTCATTCCCGCGCTGGATCGTTTCGCCAGCGACAGCCTGGCGCTGATCACGGCCGTGCGCGAACTCGAGACAGCGCTGGACCGACTGCGCGAGTGCGACGACGGCGAGCACTGGCTCGAGCCGCTCAAGGCGCAGGCGATACCCCGGCTACGCGCCATCGAGTCGGCACCCGACGCCGAACCCGCCGAGCGCCAGGTACTCGACGTGTTGGACTGGGGCGACGAGCCCGTCGAGCCACGAACCCGCGCTCGCGCCGAACTGGTGCGTCAACGGCTGGGCGAGGTGCTCTCCCTGGCCCAGCACGGCCAGCGGCTGCGCCACGCCCTCGACGACCCGGCCTCGACCCGCGTCAGGACGCTGCCGCGCAATCGGCGCCCCCGCGCCAACCACAACGAGCACTTCGTGGCCCGCTTCAATGCCTTTCGCGTCTTTATCGCCTTCGAGGCGCTGGGGGTTTTCTGGATTCACAGCGGCTGGCACTCGGGCTATCTCGCCATGATGCTGCTCGGTGTTTTCACCATGCTGTTCGCCAAGGCGCCGAACCCGGCGGCGGTGGTCTATCAGTTTCTGTGGGGCACACTCTCGGCGGTGTTCTTCGGCGGTATTCTGCTGTTTCTGGTCATGCCGGTCATCAACGGCTTTCCGCTGCTCGCCATCGCCCTTGCCGTGCCCGTGACCATCGGCACGCTGATGACCCCTCACCTGCGCTGGTCGGCGATCGGAATGTCGGGGGCGATCACCATGATGACGCTGCTCAACCTGCACTCGACGTACAATTTTTCGCCGGCGAGCTACATCAACGGGGGGCTTGCCTCGGTCATCGGCACGATCGCGGCGATGCTCACTTACTCGCTGCTGCGCCAGCGAAGCCCGGAAGAGCGCATCGATACGCTGATGCGCGCCTACTGGCGCGGGCTCGGACGGTTGCTTCGTGAACCCAGCCTGCCCAACCGCGCGCGCCTGGAGAGCCGGCTCTACGATCGACTCGGTCGGCTGATCGCCCTCGGTGGCAAGGACGACACCCTGCGCGAAGCGGTGGATCTGCACGCCTTGGCCCTCTGTGTCTGGCGCATCCGGCGACTCCTCCATGAACTGGGCCCGCACCGGCAGGCGCTGGCGGCCTGGCTTGCCGATATCGGCGAGCGGCTGGTGGCCCGGCCGCGCCACGACCCGGTGGTCTGGCGGGCGCTGGCCGATGAAGGCATGGCGTGGGTCGACACGCTGTACCGGGAGGCGAATCTGCCCATCGCCACCATTGGCGAGGTCGCCATGCTCAGCCATTTGATGCGCCAGGCCCCGGGCGCCCGGCTCGAGGCGAGCGGCGATTCGGCTACCGACAACCCTGCCACGCACGGAGAGACGTCACATGCTGGCTGAATGGTCGTTCATGGGATTCTTGCTGCCACCGCTGGCGGTACCGGTGTTACTGGCGCTCGGCGTCTATCTGTTGCTGCGCCGGCTGTTCGTGCGGTTCGGGGTCTATCACTGGTTCTGGCAGCCGGTACTGCTGGATATCGCACTTTACGCACTGCTGCTGTGGGCCGTCCTGATGCTTGGCGGCGCACTACCGATAGCAGGATGAGGATCGCTGGATGAGGACAAATCAACGATGAACTGGCCCACCGGACTTCGCAAAACGGTTCGATTGCTGCTGACGCTGCTGCTTGTCGCCGCGGCCATCGTCGCCGTCGCCGAGATATGGGATCACTACATGCACGATCCCTGGACACGTGACGGGCGCATCCGCGCCGACGTGGTCAACCTCGGCACCGATGTCGCCGGGCTGGTCGACGGTATCGAGACTCATGACAATGACTACGTCGAGAAGGGTGACGTGCTGTTCACCATCGACAAGCGGCGCTACCAGCTCGCCCTCGACGATGCCCAGGCGTCGCTCAACCAGCTCGAGCAGCAGCGCGACGAGGCCCAGGCAGCCAACAGCCGGCGCCAGCGGCTCAACGACTATGTCTCGCAGGAGAACCGTGACAATGCCCGCTTCAGCCAGGCCAGCGCCGAGGCAGCGGTGCGTGCCGCCAGAGTGAAGGTCGAGCGTGCCCAGCTCGACCTGGAACGCGCGACGGTGCGTGCACCGGTCGACGGCTACGTCACCAATCTGCTGCTACGGCCGGGCCAGTACATCAGCGTCGGTACGCAGGCGCTGACGCTGGTGGATGCCAACTCGTTCTATGCGCTCGGCTACTTCGAAGAGACCAAGCTCGACAGCATCGAGATCGGCCAGCCGGTACGAGTCCAGCTGCTCGCGAGCGACGCGCCGATCTGGGGCCATGTCGACAGCTACGCACGCGGCATCAGTGACGGCAGCCTGGGCAATCAGAACAGCGGCCTCGCCAACGTCAACGCCTCCTTCGACTGGGTCCGGCTGTCTCAGCGTATCCCGGTCCGCATCGCCCTCGACGACATCCCCGAAGGGACCAAGCTCTCCGCCGGCCTCACCGCCACCGTCTACGTGGGTAGCGACCGTGAAGCCCGTGAAGAGGCGCCCGACTGGTGGCTGTCGATCAAGCGCTGGTGGGAGAACCTGGTCAGCATGTAATGCTGCGCGTCGTGTCGGCGCCGTCTCGCGGCGCCGGGCTAGCCCCCCGTGCCCGCGCCGACCACGACGCGGGCCATCACCAGCAGGATCACCACGCCCCACGCCGGCCAGCGCCAGACGCTCAGCAGCAGAAAGCCCGTCAGCGCCAGCGCGAAGTCGATCGGGGCGACGACGCCACTGCGCCAGATCGGATCGAACAGCGCCGCGCCCAGAATGCCGACCACGGCGGCGTTGCTGCCCTGGATCAGACGCTGGGCCCGCGAGGACGCGCGGAGCCGCTCCCAGTGGGGCAGCACGCCAATCAGCAGCAGCATCCCCGGCAGGAAGATCATCACCGTGGCCAGCGCCGCCGTCGCCCAGCCCGCCCCGCCGGGTGCCAGCGAGGCACCGAGATAGGCCGCGAAAGTAAAGAGCGGCCCCGGCACCGCCTGTGCCAGGCCATAGCCGGTGATGAAGGTGGGCTCCGAGACCCAACCCGGCGCGACCACCTCGCTCTGCAGCAGCGGCAGCACCACGTGGCCGCCGCCGAACACCAGCGCCCCAGCGCGGTAGAAGGCATCCGCCACGACAACGAACCCACCGCTCCACGCCGCGGCGAGCGGCAGTCCGAGCAGCAGCGCGAGAAAGAACGCCAGCGCCGGGGCGCTCAATCGGGTAGAGAAGCCAATATCCCGGCTTTGGCTGCCCGCCGGCGCCGGCGGGCACCCGCAAAGCCCGACCGCGGCGCCGAGCACGATGGCACTGAGCTGGCCCAGCGTGCCGCCGAGCGTGACGCTGGCGAACACCGCCGCCAGCGCGATGCCTATCCGCAGGCGGTCGGGACAGAGCCGGCCGGCCATCTGCCAGACGGCATGGGCCACTACGGCAACGGCGACGAGCTTCAACCCCTGAATCAGGGCCTGTCCCCATTCGCCGCCGAGATGGGCCGCCCCCGCGGCGGCGGCCACCAACGCGATCGCTGAAGGCAGGGTGAAGGCGCTCCAGGCGATCAGTGCGCCGACCAGTCCGCCGCGGCGCCAGCCCAACGCGAAGCCGACCTGGCTGCTGGCAGGGCCGGGCAGGAACTGGCAAAGCGCAATCAGATCGGCGAAATCGCGATCGTCCAACCAGCCGCGGCGCACAACGAACGCCTCACGAAAATAGCCGAGATGCGCCACCGGCCCACCGAAGGCAGTCATCCCGAGCAGCAGAAAGGCGCGGGCGATCTCAGCCCAGCGGTGGGAACAGGAATCACGCACGGTCGACGACTCCAGGGACGATGGACTTCGCGGGCGGTCTCTTCGAGGGCGACCTTTTGACAGGCGATGTTTGACGGACGGCCCAGGTACAGGCGGATGCCTGCCGAGAATCGCCACGTTGAGGAAACGCTCGCGGCTCCCACTATCGCCTCTCCCTCGTGACGCGCCGATGACGTCCGAGGCGCCACCTTCTCTCGCAGGAAAGTCGGCAAGCCCTCAGGCGCTACCGAGCACCGGCAGCCAGAGCAGCAGCGCCACGAGGGCGGTCAAAAGGACCGGCGGCGTGATCAGCAGGCCGATCTTCATGTACTGCCCCCAGCCGATGCGATAGCCCTTGCCTGCCAGCACGTGCAGCCAGAGCAGCGTTGCCAGACTGCCGATGGGGGTGAATTTCGGTCCCAGGTCATTGCCGATCACGTTGGCGTAGATCATCAGCTCCTGGGTCATCGCCGGCAGCTCGGCGCGGTCGATCGCCAGCGCCCCGACCAGCGTCGACGGCATGTTGTTCATGATTGAGGCGACGAGTGCGGAGAGAAAACCGGTTCCTATCGTTGCCACCGTATTCCCTTGCCCCGCCAGCCACGCGAGCGCGCGAGCACCATAGTCGGTCAGCCCTGCGTTGCCGAGCCCGTAGACCACCAGATACATGCCGATCGAGAAGAGCACGATCTGCCAGGGGGCGCCTCTGAGCGCTGCGCTCACCGAAACGACCGCGCCCCGGCCGCACTGCCACCAGCGCCCGGCAATCGCCATCAACACGAGTGCTCCCGCGCCGGTGACCAGAGCGATGGGGATACCGAGCGGGGCGGTGACGAAATAGGCCAGGAGCAGCACAGCGAGCAGTGGAAAGGCGGCGCGAAAGACCAGCGGGTCGAGAATCGCCGAGCGTGGCGACTCGAGTGCCTCCAGTGCATAGCGCCGTGGAATTCGCCGACCGAAGGCCACCCAGAGCACCCCGAGCGTCGCCGCCAGCGATGCCAGATCGACGGGAATCATCACCGCCGCGTAGCGGTCGAAGCCGATCTCGAAGTAGTTGGCGCTGACGATATTGACCAGGTTGGAGATCACCAGCGGCAGGCTGGTGGTGTCGGCTACAAAGCCCGTGGCAATGATGAAGGCCAGTGCCGCCGGAGGCGGGAAGTCCAGACGCAGCAGGATCGCGATCACGATCGGCGTCAGCAGCAGCGCGGCGCCATCGTTGGCGAAGAACGCGGCGATCACCGCGCCCAGCACCACCACCAGCGGAAACAGCCGATGGCCTCGTCCGCCCCCCCATCGCGCGACGTGCAGCGCCGCCCATGCGAAGAATCCCGCTGCATCAAGAATCAGCGAGATGATGATCAGGGCCACGAAAGTGAAGGTGGCGTCCCACACGATATCCCATACCACGCCGATATCCTCGGGCTGCACGACCCCGACGGCGAGCGCCACCAGCGCCCCACCCAGCGCACTCCAGCCGATGCCCAACCCGCGAGGCTGCCAGATCACCAGAATCAGCGTGACGATGAAAATGCTCAGTGCCAGCATGAATCACGCGCCCCCTAGTGGCGGGTCTGGTTGACGCGTCGAGAGACCGCTTCGGCGCTCTCCACCCGTTCCGAATAGCGATCCGTCAGGTAGGCCGAGCGTCCGCGGGTCAACCACGTGAATTTCACCAGTTCCTCACAGACATCGACCACGCGGTGGTAGAGCGGCGAAGGCTTCATTCGCCCCGCGTCATCGAACTCGTCGAACGCCCGCGGCACCGACGACTGGTTGGGGATGGTGATCATGCGCATCCAGCGCCCGAGGATGCGCAGCTGATTGACCGCGTTGAAACTCTGACTCCCGCCGGAAACTTCCATCACGGCCAGCGTCTTGCCCTGGGTCGGGCGAACGCCGCCGAGGGCCAACGGAATCCAGTCGATCTGCGCCTTCATCACGCCAGTCATGGCGCCATGGCGCTCCGGGCTGACCCAGAGCATGCCATCGCACCACTCGGCCAGCTCGCGCAGCGTTTTCACCCGGGGATGATCCGCCTCGGCATCGTCCGGCAGCGGCAGTCCGGCCGGGTCGAAGCTTTGCACCTCGCAGCCGTACCGGCGCAGCAGACGCCCCGCCTCTTCGGAGAGCAGACGCGAAAAGGAGCGCTCGCGCAGCGAGCCATAGAGCACCAGAATCCGCGGCGGATGAACCGGGTCACCCGCGCCGGCCAGCGCCTCGAACTCGATCGGCGCCAGCGCGCCCTCATCGATATTGGGCAGGTCGTCAGGAGCGCCGGGGTGACTGGCATCGGTCGCTGGCTGATCACTCATGCGTGTCCCCATCGGCGTGCACGATCTCGCCATCTTCCTTGGTGAAGCGGGCGACCGGGTTGTCGAGCAGCGCCAGCACCCGCTCGGAGGGACGGCAGAGCCTCGCGCCCCTGTCGGTGACGACGATCGGGCGGTTGATCAGAATCGGGTGGGCGAGCATGGCGTCAATCAGCGCCTCGTCCGAGCGCGCCGGGTCGTCGAGACCGAGCTCGTCGAAGGGCGTTCCCTTCTGCCGCAACAGCGCCCGGGGCGTGATCCCCATCATCGAGATCAGCTCGACCAGGCGCTCGCGGCTCGGCGGCGTCACGAGATACTCGATCACCTGCGGCGACTCGCCGGAGGCCTCGATCATCGCCAGCGCATTGCGCGAGGTTCCGCAGTCGGGGTTGTGGTAGATCACTGTTGGCATGCCGTCACTCCCGGTTCTCTTGGCGCTCGTCGTTATCAGAAGGAAGACAGCCGCCGAGCGCTGTCAGAAAGGGGTCACAAACCTCGGAGTTGCCGTCGCAGCAGTCGCGAACCAGAAAGTTCAGCGTCTCCCGCATGCAGCCGAGATCCGCACGGTAGACGATCGAACGGCCCTGTCGACGGGACATGACCCACCCTGCCTGCGCAAGGATCGACAGGTGCGAGGAGAGCGTGTTGTGCGGGACCTCGAGATGGCGAGCGATCTCCCCCGCCGGCAGCCCCTCGGGTTCATGGCGCACCAGCAGCCGGAAGGCCTCGAGGCGCGTGGACTGGGAGAGCGCCGCGAAGCGCTCGGTGGCAATTTTCGTTTCCATATGTCGAGAATAATCGACATATATCGGTAATTCAATGCCGGAACCCTCGCCTGCCGACACCTTGACGCAGCGGTCACGATTGGCGCCGAAAGGCCAGTTACGATAGTTTTCGACACTTCGTCCGTCCGCGGCCACGAGCTCGGAGGCCCTCGCGCCTGCGTCACGGCAAGACGCCGCGCTCGCCGGCTCGCCACTCACCCACCCCTCTTCCGCCGCGTCTCGAGACACATTCCTTCATCTTTTGGGAACGAACAATGACAACGACTTCAGACCATCCCCCTTCCGACAGTCACGCCTCCGGTAGATCCGATCCGGAAACGTCAGGCAATGCCGACGGCATCCGCAAGCCCGAAGGCGCGACCAATCTGGCCGACACCGACTACATCATCGGTCAGGACAACATCGAAACCGAGGCCTTCGGCCTGCGCTTCGACCTCCACGGCAAGGTCTTCACGATCTCGGCGCTGGTGGTACTGGCGTTCGTCTTCGTCATGCTGTCGCTGCAGGATCATGTCGAGCCGCTGCTCAATGGCGTACGCAACTATCTCACCGGCAACCTGACCTGGTTCTTTCTGCTCGCGGGCAACGTCTTCCTGCTGCTCTGCATCGGCCTCGCCCTCTCCCCGCTCGGAAGAATCCGCCTCGGCGGCCCGGATGCCCGCCCCGATCACGGCTATCTGGGCTGGTTCTCGATGCTGTTCGCCGCCGGCATGGGCATCGGCCTGGTGTTCTACGGGGTCTCCGAGCCGATGACTCACTTCGCCGCCTCGCTGGAGGGCAGCGCCGCCGCCCCCCTGGCCGGGGCGCCGGGGGACGAGCAGGGGGCGATTTCGCTCGCGCTCGCCTCGACCATTTTCCACTGGACGATGCACGCCTGGGCAGCCTACAGCGTGGTCGCACTGGCGCTGGCGCTGTTCGCCTATAACAAGGGGCTGCCGCTGACCATCCGCTCGATCTTCTATCCGCTGATCGGCGACCGGATCTGGGGCTGGCCGGGGCACGTCGTCGATATCCTGGCGGTGTTCTCGACGCTGTTCGGGCTGGCGACGTCGCTGGGCTACGGCGCCTCTCAGGCAACAGCGGGACTGCACTATCTGTTCGGCACCCCCGACAACAGTCTCAGCATGGTCCTGCTGGTGATGACGATCACCGGTATCGCCCTGTTCTCGGTACTCGCCGGGCTCGACAAGGGCATTCAGCGTCTCTCGATGCTCAACATGGGGCTCGCCCTGATCCTGTTGGTATTCATGATCTCGGTCGGGCCGACCCTGACCATTCTCACGGACTATTTCCGCAACCTCGGCGCCTATGTCGAGCATCTCCCGGCACTGTCGATGCCGTTCGGGCGTGAGGACGAGAGCTTCAGCCAGGGCTGGACGGCCTTCTACTGGGCCTGGTGGTTCTCCTGGACGCCGTTCGTTGGCATGTTCCTCGCCCGCGTCAGCCGGGGCCGCACCGTGCGTGAGTTCCTGTTCTCGGTGCTGCTGGTGCCGACGCTGGTCACCGCACTGTGGATGACGGCGTTCGGCGAGACCGCCATCTACCAGCAGCTGATCACCGGTTTCCAGGGCGTGCAGGAGGCGGCACTCGAGATCAAGCTGTTCGTGATGCTCGATCAGCTACCGCTGGCAACGCTCACCTCGGTGGTCGGTATCGTGCTGGTGATCGTGTTCTTCGTCACCTCCTCGGACTCCGGCTCGCTGGTGATCGACTCCATTACCGCCGGTGGCAAGGTCGATGCGCCGACGTCACAGCGGGTGTTCTGGTGCCTGATCGAAGGCGCGATCGCCATCGCCCTGCTGCTTGGCGGCGGGCTCGGCGGTCTCCAGGCGGCGGCCATCTCCACCGGGTTGCCCTTCACGGTGGTGCTGTTGATCGCCTGTTACGCCGTGGTCAAAGGGCTGATGTCGGAGCCGAGGCCTGCGTCCAAACGGGGCTAATTTCACCTCCGAATGCGCGCGCAAGCCTGCTCGACACGACGCTGCCCNNGCCGGGCAGCGTCGTTTGTGCCAGGGTGTCTTCGACACGCTGAGGGTCTCGCGACGCCCGGCACCGCCGATCTATCGGAGGATTACGCCGCCTGCAGCGAGGCAATGGCCGCAGCGATGCGCCGGCACGCCTCCATGAGCCTCTCGGTATCGGTCGCGAACGAGATCCGGAAGTGGCCCGGCAGACCGAAGGCGCTACCCGGCACCACCGCCACCCGCCCGGCTTCGAGGAGATACCGGGCCAGATCCTGATCGTGCTCGAGAAGCTCGCCTTCCGGCGTTCGCCGCCCCAGCAGCGCCTCGCAGTTGGGGAAGAGATAGAACGCCCCCTCCGGCAGTCGGCAGCTCAGCCCATCGATCGCCGCGAGCGCGGCCAGGCAGCGGTCCCGCCGTTCGCTGAAGATGGCATTGCGCGCACGAATCTCGTCGAGCGGCAGCGCCAGTGCTGCCACGGCTGCCGCCTGCGACACCGCCGCCGGGTTGGAGGTGGTCTGGGACTGCATCACTGCCATGGCCTTGATCAGATCCGCCGGGCCGGCACCGAAACCGATGCGCCAGCCGGTCATCGCATGCCCCTTGGAGACGCCGTTGACCGTCAGCGTGCGCGATTTCAGCGCCGGTTCGACCTGGGCCAGGGTGGTGAAGGCAAAATCATCGAACACCAGATACTCATAGATGTCGTCGCAGATCACGACGACCTGAGGATTGGCGAGCAGCACGTCGGCGATGGCCGCCAGCTCGTCGCGGCGATAGCCGGCCCCGGTCGGATTCCCCGGCGAGTTGAGAATCAGCACCTTGGTCTGCGGCGTGAACGCCTCGGCGAGCTGTGTCGCGCCGAGCTTGAACCCGCACGAAGCGGGGCAGGCCAGCGCCTTCGGCGTGCCCCCGGCCAGGCGCACCATGTCCGGGTAGGAGACCCAGTGCGGCGCCGCGAAGATCACCTCGTCACCGGGATCGACCAGCGCCATCAGCGCATTGAAGATGACCTGCTTGCCGCCGGCGCCGACGCTGATCTCTTCCAGACGGTAATCGAGGCCGTTGTCGCGACGGAACTTGTCGGCGATAGCCTGCTTGAGCGCCGGCGTGCCGTCGACGTCGGTGTAGCGGGTCGTTCCGGCATCCAGCGCGGCCTTGGCAGCGTCGCGGATCGGCTCCGGCGTATCGAAGTCCGGCTCGCCCTGGGAGAGCGAGATCACATCGATGCCATCGCGGCGCAGCTCTGCGGCGCGACGGCTGATCTCGATGGAGGCGGAGGGGCGGACGACGGCGAGCCGCTGGGCGAGTTGAGTCATGGTGTTGCGTTCCCATAAACAAGTGAAGAGCAGGGTGTCGCGCGCTCAGCGCGAGGCGACGAGGTCGGCCATCGGTCGGATGGCGACGCCCGCGCTCTCGAGGCGCCGTCGCAGCGTGTCGGCCATCGCGACCGCACCGGGGGTATCACCGTGGACACAGACACTGTCGATGGCGAGCGGAAACTGCTTGCCGGAGACCGTCGTCACTGCCTGCGCTTCCAGCATGCGCAGTACGCGATCGGCGGCGGCATCCGGATCGTGGATCACCGCCCCGGGCAGCTTGCGCGAGAGCAGGTTGCCGTTGTCGGCGTAGGCGCGGTCCGCGAACACCTCGTTGCCTACCTGCAACCCGAGCGACTGCGCGGTCACGGAGGTCTGCATGCCCGGCATGCAGAGGTGGATCAGGTCAGCGTCGACGGCGCGGATCGCCCGCGAGACCGCCAGCGCCAATTCGCGATCCTCCGCCGCCATGTTGCCCAGCGCGCCGTGCGTCTTGACGTGGCGAATCGGATGGTCGACCGCCTCGGCCATCGCGCGCATCGCCCCGATCTGATAGATCAGCTGCTTTTCGAGATCCTGCGGTGTTTCGCCCTCGATGCGCCGGCGGCCAAAGCCCACCAGATCCATGAAGCTCGGGTGGGCCCCGACCTGGACGCCCCGTTCACGCGCCAGCGTCAGCGTGTCGTGCATCACCATCGGGTCGCCGGCGTGAAAGCCGCAGGCGATGTTGGCCGTGGTCACGATATCGAGCATTGCCCGGTCGTCGCCCATCGTCCATGCGGCGAAGCTCTCGCCCATGTCACAGTTGAGATCCACGCTGAGACTCATGCGTCCTCCTGAAAAATGGTTAGGGGTCAGGTTCTGAAGCGCCGGGCCGCCCACCCGCCGGGTTTCGACTATGCTATCGCCATGGTATACCAATAGTATGCAATACCGCGCCCCGGGTTTGCTGCAACGGGACGTCCACGTTTCCGGCATCATTGCCGGCGACACCGCCAACAATCATCAGGGAGAACCCGCTTGGCCGACTTCACCTGCGTCGTGGCTCAGCCCATCCACCCGGACGGCATCGCCAGCCTGCATCACGCCGATCTTCGTGTGATCGAAGCCCCCGCCCCCGACGAACGCACGTTGACCGAACTGCTGACCGACGCCGAGTCGCTGATCGTGCGCAACGCTGCCGTCACCCGCGAGATGCTCGAGCGCGCCTCGGCCCTCAAGGTGATCGGTGTCCATGGCGTGGGGGTCAACGCCATCGATGTCGACGCAGCCACCGAGCACGGCGTGATGGTGGCCAACACCCCCGGAAGCAACGCCCAGTCGGTCGCCGAGCACGCCATCGCGCTGATGTTCGCCTGCGCACGGCGCCTGCCGCTGGCCGATCGCACCGTGCGCGGGGGGGACTTTTTCGCCTTCAAGTACAACGTGCCGTTGATCGAGCTGGCCGGGCAGACCTTCGGTGTCGTCGGTTTCGGCAATATCGGCCGACGCACGGCAGCGATGGCCAAGGGGCTCGGGATGCAGGTCGTGGTGTACTCCCCCAACGCGCCGGAGGCGGATCTCGCCGCTGCCGGCGTTGGCCGCGCGTCCACACTGGATGCGCTGCTGACCCGCGCCGATGTCGTGTCGGTGCACGTGGGACTCAACGCACGGACCCGTCACCTGATCGGCGCCGCCGAACTGGCCAGGATGAAACCGGGGGCGCTGCTGCTCAATACCGGTCGCGGCGGTACCGTGGACGAGCAGGCGCTGGCCGACGCCCTGGCGTCGGGGCACCTCGGCGGTGCCGGGCTGGATGTCTTCGCCGTCGAACCGATGCCCTATAACCATCCGCTGCTGGCATTCGACAACGTCGTCGTGTCACCCCACAACGGCGGGTCTACCGCCGCCAGCATGTCGCGCACGGCAATCGCGGTCGCGCGCAACATCATCGACGTCAGCCAGGGCGGAAGACCGGCCCACGTCGTCAATGCCGATGCACTGGCCGCCGCTGGCGACGCTTCCCCCTTGCCGAGCCCGACCCCATGACAGCGGTTACCACGCGCCACGATGCCATCGATCTCGCCCTGATCGAGACGCTGTTCGACCGGCTGGCCGCGCCAGACGCCGAACGTATCGGGATTACCCGGGATGCCTACGGGCCCGGCGAGCAGCGCGCCCATGCGCTGTTCGTCGAGACCGCCGAGTCGCTCGATCTGATCATCGAGCGTGATGCCGCCGGCAACCATTTCGCCGTCTACCCGGGGGCGGATCGCGAGCGCCCTGCCTGGGTGATCGGCTCGCACCTGGACTCCGTGCCCCAGGGCGGCAATTTCGATGGTGCCGCCGGAGTCATCGCCGGGCTCAGCGTGATCGCGACATTGCGCCGGCAGAACCTCGTCGCGCCCCGAGACATCATCGTTGCGGTCTTCCGCGCCGAGGAGAGCACCTGGTTCCCCACCTCCTATCTCGGTAGTCGGGCGGCGCTGGGGCGGCTGGCGCCCGAGGTGCTGTCACTGACGCGCGCCGATACCGGTCGCACCCTCGCCGAGCACATGCGCGACTGCGGCGGCGACCCGGAAGCCGTGGCAACGGGGGCGAACTGGCTCGGCCAGCGTGCCCTGCAAGGCATGCTGGAGCTGCACATCGAGCAGGGGCCAACGCTCGATAACGAAGCACTCGCGGTTGGCATCGTCACCGGCATTGCCGGGAGCTTTCGGTATCGCGAAGCGCGCTGCTTCGGCGAGTGGGGACACTCCGGCGCCGTCGCCAAGCCCTACCGTCACGACGCACTGATGGCGTTCGCCGAGCTGGCGATGGCGCTGGAACACACCTGGGAGAAGCTGGAACAGAGGGGCGAACGCGCCACCGTGACGGTCGGACAGATCGCAACACCGCCGGCGCAGCACGCTTTCAGCAAGATTCCTGGCGAGGTCGGCTTTTGCCTCGACGTCCGCAGCGGGAGCCCTGCCGTGCTAGCCGAGCTGGAAGCAACGCTGCATGAGATCGTCGAGCGCATTGGCACCGAACGCGGCGTGCGATTCGATCTCGGGCCGCGCAGCGCAAGCTTACCGGCGCCGATGAGCGAGACCCTGACGCAGCGCTGTCAGCAGCTCGCCGTGGAGCACCGAATATCGCACTGTCTGCTGCCAAGCGGCGCCGGCCACGACGCCGCGACCTTTGCCCAGGCAGGGGTGCCGACCCAGATGCTGTTCGTGCGCAACCAGCACGGCAGCCACAATCCGCAGGAGGCGATGCGCCTGGCGGATTTCGTCGAAGGCGTCAGACTGCTGACCACGCTGGTGCAGGCGTAAGGCGCCGCGTGAGCAGCCGTCGCCAGACGACGCTCGCTCAGATGTGCGCAAGCCGACTGATGATGCTCTGGCGCACGTTGCCGATGTGCGTCTCCATCGCGGCCCTGGCACCCTCGCTGTCGCGCTCACGCAGACAGCCGAGAATAGTCAGATGCTCATGACAGCCGGGTTCGAATCGCTCCGGCACCTGGACCAGATCGAATACCCGCGTCTTCAGGCGCAGGTCGGCGACCATCCGCGCCAGCAGCCGGTTGTCGCTGGCCTCGGCGATGCCGTTGTGCAGGGCGTCGTCGACTCGGTGCATATGCTCCGAGGTGCGCGCCGCTGCCGGGGTGTCCAGCAGGGCGGTGACCTGCTGCTCCAGCACCGCGACCGCCTCCGGGGGGAGTCGTCTGGCCGCCTGTGCCGCCGAGTCGCCCTCGAGCAGCGCGCGCACGCGCAGGATCTCCATGTATTCGTGGACCGACGGCGCCTTGACCGCCAGCTGGCCACGCGCCACGCGAATCGCGAAGCCTTCGTGTTCTAGCCGGCTGAGCGCCTCGCGCACCGGGGTACGCGAAATCTCCAGCGCCTCCGCCAGGTTGCGCTCCTGCAGCAGCGTTCCCGCCGGCAGCTTGCCAAGCTGAATCATTTCGAAAAGCTGCTGGTAGGCCCGCCCCGCCAGGCTCTGGATGCGCGTTCCCTGCAATATCCTGTCGATGTCCAGCGTCTGCATCGCGTCGATTCCCTGACTGTGGATGGTGATCGTGGATGATAATGGTCGTGGCGGCGCCCTGTAACTCAGCCGGTCAGACGATCCAGGTAGGCCTGAAATGCCTCCTGACGCCCGCGCCAGAGCGTCTCGGCGTGGGCAACGTCGACCGCCTCGAAGCGCAGCCGGTCGCCGGGCTTCATCTGCCCCAGGCGCGCCAGATCGGCCCGAATCACGGTGGCGATCTTGGGATAGCCGCCGGTGGTCCCGCGGTCGTTCATGGCGATGATCGGCTGGCCGTCGCCGGGCACCTGCACGCTGCCGGTCAGCAGCGCATCGGAGACGATGTTGTGTCCGCCGGCACTGGCCAGCGCCGGGCCCGTGAGTCGATACCCCATGCGGTCGGCCAGCGTGGAAATCGTCCACTCGGCGGAGAAGAAGCGCGCCTGTTTGGCCCGAGAGAAGTGTCCGGCCTGCGGCCCGGGCACCACACGGATCGCCCGTTTTTCCCGCTGCGGCAGATGCTGCTCGCCACGCCGACCGACGCTCGCTTCACCGCCGCCCGGCGTCGCCAGCCCCAGCTGGTCACCGGCCGCCAGGGGGCGGCCGGCAAAGCCACCGATGCCGGCCCTCGCCAGCGTCGCCACGCTGCCCAGAAACGGCGCAGCGACGAAGCCACCCGCCACCGCCAGATACGCTCTCGCGCCACTGGCGACGCGCCTCACTGTCAGCACGTCGCCCTCGCGCAACCATAGCGAGCAAAAGGGGGCGACGCGACAATCGTTGTGCAGCACCTCAGCGTCGCCGGCCACCGCCACGGCGCAGTCGCCTCCCTTCATCACCAATGTGGGGCCGAGCAGCGTGATCTCGAGCGCGCCGGTATCCGGCGCATTGCCGACCAGCGCATTCGCCAGCGCCAGGCTCATCGTGTCCAGTGCCCCGGAGGGCGGCACGCCGAGATGCCCCTGCCCCTGCCGTCCACCATCCTGAAGGGTGGTCATCATGCCGGGGGCGTCCACCTGGAGCGAAGCCCCCGCTGTCATTGCCGTCTCGCTCACGTTCTCCACTCCCATCTCGGCAGCCAGTCACGTTCGGCCTGCAGGGCATGAAAGCCATCGCCATCGATCGCCTCGAAGCAGATGCTGTCGCCGGCCTCAATCAGGATCGGCGGCTCGCGCCCGGCATCGAAGGTACGCAGCGGCGTGCGCCCCAGCAGATGCCAGCCGCTCGGCGCTTCCACCGAGGACACCGCGGTCTGCTGGCCGCCGATGCTGACGCTGCCAGCCGGCGTCCAGGTTCGCGGCGTCTCCCGCCGTGACGTATGCAGCCGGTCATTCAGCCCCCCGAGGTAGGCGAAGCCCGGCATGAAGCCGATCATGAAGACGCGGTATTCCGGCGCCGTATGCAGCGCGATCAGCTCCTCGCTCGTCAGGGCGTGATGGCGGCAGAGATCGTTGAAATCGACGCCGAATTCGCCCCCGTAGACGACCGGGATGTGGAACCGACGATAGCGCCTTTGAGTGACCTTCAGCCCACCCAGCAACGTCTCCAGCGTCGCGATCAGCTCAGCCTGGGTCATCGCGCGACTGTCGTACTCCACCGCCAGCGACCGATAGGTGGGCACGATGCCGGTCACGCCGCTGAGCTGCGCCGCGGTCACCGCGCGGGCCGCGGCGTCGATCCAGCGGTTGGTCTCGACATCGATGGTCTCGCCGCAGTCGACGAGTACGCCCTGATCCGCCAACGGCACGATCGTGAACGCTGGCGTGTCAGGGCCCGGCGGCGTGTTCTGCGCGACATCGCCTATCGACGCGTTCAATGTCATGGCAGCAGCTCCTTCATGTCGACATCAACCTCGCCCCTGCAGATGATTGGGCAGCCAGGTCACGATCTCCGGCACCACCGCCAGCAGCAGCGTGAACGCCACCATGATCAGGAAAAACGGCAGCACAGCGCGGGCGATCTGGCCGATCTTCATGCCGGTAATGCCGTTGATGACGAACAAATTGAATCCCACCGGGGGCGTGATCTGGGCCATCTCCACCACCAGCACCAGAAAGACGCCGAACCAGATCGGATCGAAGCCGGCCTGGACGATCAGCGGCAGCGTGATCGGCAGCGTCATGACGATGATCGACATGCCCTCGAGCAGCGTCCCCAGCACCACGAAGAACACCAGCAGCAAGGCGATCAGCGCCAGCGGCGCCAGCTCCAGTGACGCGATGGCGTCGGCAATGGTGCGCGGCACGCTGAGAAAGCCCATCGCCACCGACAAAAACATCGCGCCGACGATGATCAGACCGATCATCGAGGTGATCTGGGCCGCGCCCATCAGCGCACTCCAGAGACTCTTCCAGCTCAGGCAGCGCTGTAGCAGGCAGACCACCAGCGCCCCCAGCACGCCCACGGCACCGGCTTCGGTGGGCGTCGCCATGCCGGTGAGCATGCTGCCGATGACGAAGCCGATCAGCAGCGCCACCGGTCCCAGCTGGACCAGTGCGCGCAGATAGTCTCCGGCGCGCAGCCCGCGCTGACGCGGCGGCAGCTGACCGGGGTTGAGCAGCGCGTGAATGCCGATATAGCTCATGAAGGCAGCCGCCAGCAGCAGCCCCGGCACGATACCGGCGATGAACATCTTCAGGATCGAGACCTGCGCCAGCACGCCGTAGATGATCATGATGGTGCTCGGCGGAATCAAAAAGCCGAGCGTGCCGGCTCCAGCCAGCGTACCGGCGGCGACCCGGGGGTCATAGCCGCGCTGGGTCAGTTCACTGGCGGTGATCCGCCCGACGGTAGCGGTGGTCGCAGCGGAGGAGCCCGAGATCGCCGCGAACAGTGTGCAGCCAAGGACGTTGGTGTGCAGCAGCCGGCCGGGAATACGATCGACCCAGGGCGCCAGCCCGTCGAACAGCAGCTGGGTCAGACGGCTGCGAAACAGCAGCTCGCCCATCAGGATGAACAGCGGCAGCGCCACCAGCTCGGCGCTGGTCGTCGAATTCCACACCGTCTGCGCGAGCAGTTTGTCCACCGGCATGAAGCCGCGGAACACTTCCAGCGAGGCGATGCCGACGCCAGCCAGCCCGAGTCCCACCCACACACCGCTGGCGAGCAGGGCCACCAGGAGCGCGGCGACGGTCAACAGGATGGCAGTCATGAGTTGGCCTCGCGTGGCGTCAGATCGTCATCCGGGGTGTGATCGAGCCATGCCGGATCGACCAGCAGCACCACGCCGCGCACGATCAGTGTCAGGGTGAAAACAATCAGCCCCAGCGCCATCAACAGTCGCGGGTAGATCAACGGAATCTGCTGCGGGGTGCTCGAGACGGTGCCGCTATGCCAAGTCTGCAGGCAGAAGCCGATGAAGGCTGCGCTGAAGAACGTGGCGATCACGACACCCAGCAGCGTTGCCAGCAGGTCGAGCCAGCGCACGCCGGCAGCCGGGAGGTTCTCTCGCAGCAGCGTGATACGGATGTGCTTCTCGTTACGCAGCGACCAGCTGCTGGCCATGAAGATGATCAGGCCGAGCAGATAGCCGCTGATCTCCCAGGTAAAGCCGAGGCTGAAACCCAGCAGATTGCGCGCCACGATCTCGGAGAGCATGAGAATGAAAAGCAGCGCCAGGGCGAGAGCGGCCAGCGCCGCACTGGCCCACGCCAGCCGGTCGCTGAGTCGCAGCAAGCGAGAGATCATCGAAGAGTCCTTGGGTCGGGCCAAACGCAACGAGCGATGGCCTTTAGGCCATCGCTCGGGGGAAGGAAGCCGCGCGCCTATTCGGCGTCGCGGGCCTCGAGATAACGCGTCATCAGCGCATCCGCCTCAGTCCCGGCGGCCTCGCGGAACTGCTGCCACTGCGGCTGAGCCGCTTCGGTCAGCTGACGTGACATCGCCGCGTCCGGTGACGACATCTGCATGCCGTGCTCGGCCAGCACCTGGGCGTTGCGCGCGTCTTCATCCTTCGAGACCTGCTGGAACTGCGGTTCCATCTCGCGAGCCAGCGTTTCAATGATCTGCTGCTGCTCGTCGGTCAGCGAGTTCCAGGCGTCGAGGTTGATCGAGACGACGTCGGGTGCGAGCTGCCAGTCAAGCTTGTTGAAGTAGTCGGTGAACTCCCAGAAGTTACCGTCGACGCCGGAGGGCGTGGAGGTGGTCACGCCATCGATGGCGCCGGAAGCCAGTGCCGGCACCACTTCGCCCCAAGGCATCTGGACCGGCGAAGCCCCCAGTGCGTCGAAGAACTCGGTGCCGTTCTTGTCGACGGTGCGCAGTTTCACGCCGGCCAGATCCTCGACCGTCTGTATCGGCTGCTGGGTGAAGACCCCCTGCCCCGGCCATGGCACGGTGTAGAGAAACTTCTGATTGAAGCGGGCGGCGACGTCTTCGTAGTACGGCCAGGCCGTGTCGCGCAGCAGTACGGCATCTTCCTCGTCGCGCGTGAGATAGGGGACGGACTCGATGCCCAGCAGCGGCGCCTCGCCAACCTGCTGAGTGAGGAGCATGTCAGCCCCCTGAACGATACCGTCACGCACGGCGGACAGCAGCTCCGGTCCCTTGAGGCCGAGCTCGCCGCCGGCGTGCACGTCGAGGATGACCTCACCGTCTGTCGCCTCTTCCACCGCCGAGGAGAACGTCTTGAGCGTCTCGGCCTGGAAATTCCCATCCGGCCAGGGGGTCACGATCATCAGCTGGGTAGCGGCGTGGGCGCTGAGCGCGCTCGCGCCGAGAACGGCTGCCGTACCGAGCACGGCAACGCGGGGAAGGATCGGCTTCATTCTGACTCCTGATTTATTGTTGTCGATCATGGGACGAACGCAGCGGTAAACCGCCATTTTTGTCGGTACTTTGGTGGAACATCTTTGGCATACCAGGTCGTCCGAGTCAAACCCCGCGGCGCAATTAGTCATTAGTCTTGGTCGTTACCCCCCTCGCTCGGTTGCGCGGTGGGTATACAAGAAGGCCGCGACTCGCGGTCGCGGCCTTCGTTGATCGGCGCGTCCGCGGCGGCGCTTCGCCCCGTCACACCTCGCCGGCCGGCGGGCGATGCCCGCCCTGGACTTCACTCGAAGTAGCTGAAGGTCTCACCGCTCTTGATGTCCAGCAGGGTGTGATAGATCAGCTCGATCACGTGCTCGACGTCCTGCTTGTGGACCATCTCGACGGTGGTGTGCATGTAGCGCAGCGGCAGCGAGATCAGCGCCGAGGCGACGCCGGAATTCGAGTAGGCGAAGGCGTCGGTGTCGGTGCCGGTCGCCCGCGAGCGCGGCAGACGCTGGAACGGGATGTTCTGGGCCTTGGCGGTCGCGATGAGCCGTTCGCGCAGCTTGTTCTGGATTGCCGGGGCGTAGCAGATCACCGGGCCGTCGCCGATCTTGTTGGCGCCTTCGCGCTTCTGCTCGATCATCGGCGTGGAGGTGTCGTGGCTGACGTCGGTGACGATGGCGACGTTGGGGTCCAGGCGCTCGGCGATCATCTGCGCACCACGCAGGCCGACCTCTTCCTGGACCGCGTTGACGATGTAGAGACCGAAATCGAGCGTCTTGCCGCGGGCCTTCAGCAGGCGCGCGACCTCGGCGATCATGAAACCGCCGATGCGATTGTCGATGGCCCGGCAGACCAGTTTGTCACCGTTGAGCACCATGAACTCGTCGGGATAGGTGATGACGCAGCCGACGTGGACACCCAGCGCCTCGACTTCATCCTTGGAGCTGGCGCCCACGTCGATGAAGATGTTGTCGAGCTCCGGCGGCTTCTCCTGCGGGCCCTGCCGCCGAGTGTGGATTGCCGGCCAGCCGAAGACGCCGGGCACGATGCCATCGTCGGTATGGATATTGACCCGCTTGGAGGGCGCGATCTGGTGGTCGCTGCCGCCGTTGCGCACGACGTAGATCAGGCCGCTGTCCGTGATGTAGTTGACGTACCAGGAGATTTCGTCGGCGTGACCTTCGATCACCACCTTGTAGTCGGCGTCCGGGTTGATCACGCCGACGGCGGTGCCGTAGGTATCGGTGATGAACTCGTCGACGTAGGGGCGCAGGTACTCCATCCACAGTTTCTGACCGCTGGACTCGTAGCCGGTGGGCGAGGCGTTGTTGAGATAGCGCTCGAGAAACGCCATGGCGTCGGCGTTCATCGGCTGGGCTTCGCCTTTGGGTGCGGGCTTGGCATTCTTGCCGGACTGCTTGTCACTACCTTTGCTCATTGCATCTTTCCTTGGCTGACGTCGCGTCGAGTCGCCATCGGGGTGAGCCGCTGACGCGACGATTCGTTGAAAAGCGTCGCTCGTGGACGAGCGAGTGGCACCAGCTTAGCAGGCTCTCGATCGCTCTGGCCCGTCGTTGGCGTCTCGTCATGACCTACGCTGATAGCCTCTTCTCGACACGGCAACGGACTGCATCATGTCTTCAACGTCAGACACCACATCTCCCGTTTCCCCCGCCACGGCGCTGCCGCCGTTGCGCCACCATCAGCGCTTCGACTACCGCCCCATCACCGACCGCGACGACTGGCGCTGGCCGGGGGAGACCGGTCTTGCGGTCTATCTCGGTTTCAACCTGGAGCATTACGCCTTCGGCGAGGGGCGCGGAGTGGGCATCGCGCCGCCGGCCCCCGAGGGTGAGCCGGACGTGCTCAACTATGCCTGGCGCGACTACGGCAACCGGGTGGGGGCCTGGCGCTGTCTCGAGCTCTTCGAGCAGCTCGGTCTGCCGGTCGGCGTGATCGCCAATACCGCGATACTCGACCACTGCCCGGCACTGCTCGATGCCTTCGCCGCGCGCGGCGACGAGATCATCGCCCACGGCCATACCAACGCCGAGCGCCAGGGTCAGATGGACGAGGCTTCGGAGCGCCGGCTGATCGCCGCGTGCCGGGCACGGCTCAAGGCGCGCTACGGCAACGCGCCGCGGGGCTGGCTCTCACCGTGGATTTCGGAGAGCGAAGCGACGCCGGATCGGCTGCGGGAGGCGGGCTTCGACTATCAGCTCAACTGGGCCCACGACGACCGGCCGACGCCGATGCGCACCGACACCGGCACGCTCTGGTCGATCCCCTACCCGCAGGAGGTCAACGACATCCCGACAATCTCCAGCCACCGCGTCTCGATGGCGGAATTCAGCACCATGATCCGCGACCAGTTCCACGAGCTTCACGAGCAGTCTCGGCGCCAGCCGCTGGTCATGGGCATCGCTCTGCATCCCTGGATCGTGGGACAACCGTTCCGCCTGCGCCAGCTACGCCACGTACTGGGCGAGCTGGCCGGCTTCGGCACGGCGGACGGTGTATGGTGGACAACGCCCGGCGGCATTGCCGGCCACATGGCACAACTACCCTCGCCAAGCGCCCGGCGCTGACAACCCAACAAGAGAGCGGACGATGGCGTTCAAGCCCATTCCGATACAGGCCTTCGCACTGCTATTCGTGGTCGCTGGCGCCACCGATGCACTGATCTACCGTCACAGTCGCGACCTGCTGGCGGTGTACATGACCGGCAACACCTCCCACGTGGGCCAGCACCTGGCGACTCAGGACTGGCTGGGTGCCCTGCCGCTACTGGCGGTCATCGCGACCTTTTTCGGTGCGACCGTCGCGGCGGCCTGGATCGGTAACCGGGTCGGGCCGTGGCGTGCCACGTGCGTGATGCTGATCACTGCGGGACTGATTGGGGTGGCGGCCCCCATCGCCATCAACGACGGCTATAGCCTCGCCACCGTGCTGTGGATCGCGGCGGGAATGGGGGCGCTCAACCAGGTGAGCGCAAAGGAGTCGGGGGTGACCTTCCTGACCGGCACGCTGGTGCGTACCGGCCGCGCGCTGGCCGCCGGCGATTGGCTCGCGGGGCGCGACGGCCTGATGCGCTGGGTCGCGCTGGTCGTCGGCGCGGCGATTGCCACCCTGCTCGACGAGTGGATCGCCGAGCGCAGCCTGCTGTTCATCGTGGCGGCGCTGCTGCTCGGCGCCGCCCTCACCGCCTGGAACGCCCTCGCCCACCGCCAGACGGCGCGTCTCCACGCCATCGCGACCGCAAGCGCGGCCGACTCGCACGCGGGGTGCTGAGTCAGAGCACCATCGCCGCGACCCAGCCGAAGACCAGGAGTGGCACGTTGTAGTGCAGGAACGTCGGCACCACGCTGTCCCAGATATGGTCGTGCTGGCCATCGGCGTTGAGACCGGCGGTGGGACCGAGCGTCGAGTCCGATGCCGGCGACCCGGCGTCACCCAGCGCGGCGGCGGCGCCCACCAGGGCGATGGTCGCCATCGGCGAGAAGCCGAAGTTGAGCGCCAGCGGTACGTAAAGCGAGGCAATGATCGGAATGGTCGAGAACGACGAACCGATACCCATGGTGATGAAAAGCCCCACCACCAACATCACCAGCGCCGCCAGCCAGCGGTGATCGCCGATGACTTCGGTGGAGCCGGCGACCAGGCTCTCTACCGCGCCGGTCGCCTGCATCACGCTGGCAAAACCCGCCGCCGCGATCATGATGAAGCCGATCTGCGCCATCATCCGCATGCCTTCGGTGAACACGCCATCCTGTTCGCGCCAGCGAAAGACACCGCTGACCGAGAGCAGCGCGAAGCCGAAGAGCCCGCCCAGCACCATCGACCCGGTGTAGAGCTGCACTCCGACGGTGCCCACCAGCGCCGCGACGAGCGAGAGCTTCTGCCACCTCTTCAGCCGCCCGTCGGCGACGACTTCGGCGACACTCTCCTCGCCTTCCTGGCTCACCGACAGCGGCCGATCGGCGTAAGTCCGCTTGCGTCGATAGCTGAAGAACACCGCCGTCAGCAGCCCCAGCGCCATGCCGCCGATGGGAATCGCCATCGCCAGCGGCACCTGGGCCGCCTGAACGTCGAGGCCGTTGGCGTTGAGATTGGCCAGCAGAATGTCATTGAGAAAGATAGCGCCAAAGCCGACCGGCAGCAGCATGTAGGGCGCGGTGATACCGAAGGTAATAACGCAGGCGACCGCACGACGATCGAGCTCGAGCCGATTCATCAGCGTCAGAAGCGGCGGCACCAGAATCGGAATGAAGGCGATGTGCACCGGAATCAGGTTCTGGGAGCTGACCGCTGCCAACCCCAGTGAACCCAGCAGCGCCAGGATGATGGGACGCCGCTTGAGCTTGCCTCCACCGTCGAGATCGAGCCGCTCGACCGCACCTCGGGCGAGCCACTGGGTAACGCCCGAACGCGACAGCGCGACGGCGAAAGCGCCCAGTACCGCGTAGGCGATGGCGACCGTGGCCCCATTGCCGAGACCGTCGTTGAACGCCTCGAGGATGTCGTCGAGCGGCATGCCGGCATACCAGCCCCCCACCAGCGCCGCCACGATCAGTGCGAACACGACCGATACCCGCGCCAGACTCAGCGTGACCATTACCAGAATGGCCAGAACCACCGCATTCATTCGTTGCCCCTCGTTCCCGTCACTGTTGTTGGGTCGTGACGACCTGCCGTCACGACGTATGGACTCTCGCTCGCCGGTTCACCAACGATGCCAGGCACCGCGTTGTCATCGGTCGCGAATTCACGAAGCCGCCGATGATATCGCCCCCGGCGCTGAACGCCAGGGTTTGTCGCGAAAGTCGCCGCTTGACGGTCCCGGAGGCAAAAAAAACGGGGCGGCCAGGTAGGCCGCCCCGTGGGGACGAAGGGGGGCTGCCCGCTACGCGGCCCCGGTCCTGTCATGCGATCAACCGTCTCGCCTCGCCCTCAGCCGTTGGCGGCCGGATGCGGTGGATACTCACGCTCGCTGGGGGCGGGCGGGAAGTACTGGTAGAGCCAGGTCTCGCTGATGATTTCGTCCTCGGCGTTCAGGCTCAGACGCATGTTGATCGGATCGGTGGAATCCGAGGTCGGATACCAGTCGAACTGAATACGAAAGCCCTCGATCTCCTCGACCCACAGAATCTGGGGCTCCTCCGCCCGCCCTTCAGGGACGTCGAGCTGGGTGTGCACGTTGATCTCGTTGTCGTAGAGGTGCTTGAGATCGCCGCCGACGAAATCCACCGCGATGCGCTGTGCCCACGTCTCCGGGTAGTGCTCACCCGGCGCCCACCCCTCGGGGAAACCGCCGATACCGGTGAAGGTCTTGCGCACGCGAGCCAGATCGGTGCGCGTCGGGGGCAGCGCGCTCCAGTAGAGCTTGTAGGCGTAGTGCAGCGCCTGGCCCGGCTCGACGGCCTTCTCCGGCTTCCAGAACGCGACCACGTTGTCCATGGTCTCGCCCGTGGTCGGTATCTCGAGCATCTGCAGCGCGCCGCGGCCCCACTGCCCCTGTGGCTCGACCCAGAGACTCGGCCGCTTGTGGTAGTTGCCGATGATGTCTTCGTAGCTCTCGAAATCGTGATCGGTCTGCAGCAGGCCGAATCCCTTCGGGCTATCGTCGTCGAACGTGTTGAACTGCACCCGCGGCGGATTGTTCAGCGGCCGGCAGACCCATTCGCCATTGCCGCGCCAGATCGACAGACGGTCGGAGTCGTGAATCTGCGGATGGAAGGTGTGGCACATGTCGCGCTGCTGCGTGCCGCAGCTGAACATGCTGGTCATCGGCGTGATGCCGAGCTGGGTGATCGACTCGCGCGGATAGAGATGCTTGTCGATCTCCATGACCACGCGCTCGTCTTCGCAGTGAATGATGAAACGATAGGCACCGGCGAGGCTCGGCGAATCAAGCAGCGCATAGGCGGTGAAGGTCGTCGATCCCGGCTCGGGGGTCTCGAACCAGAAGCGGGTAAAGGCCGGGAACTCCTCCTGCTTGCCGTCGGCATAGGTGTTGACCGCCACGCCGCGCGCCGAGAGACCGTACTGGTAGGTATCGTCGACGGCGCGGAAATAGCTCGCCCCCAGAAAGGAGAGGATGTCGCGTTCGGTGAGCGAGGGCGCCTTGAAGACGCGAAACCCGGCAAAGCCGAGATCGCTCTGCCCTTCGAGCTGGGAGGCGTCAATCTCGGCGCCGGAGTAGTCGAACAGTTCGGGCCGGAAATGGATCTCCCGCGCCCGGCCCGAGTCGCCGTCGATGGCGTACATTCGCACCGGCTGGTTGAACGCCATGCCGACGTGGAAGAACTGGATATCCAGCGGCCCGTCCATGTCGTGCCACAGCGAGTGATCCGGGTCGTAGCCGATGGCGTTGTACTGCTGCGGCGTGAGATTGGCCAGCGCCGGCGGCAGCTGCTGGACGGTGCTCTGATAAGGCCTCGATCCGAGATCCTGCGCGTACGTCTTGAGCCAGTCGAAGCTGAACGCTTCGGACTCGCCATCGGCGATGTTGCTCGAGGCCTGCGCTGCGGCGAACAGGGGAGCCGACGGCAGGCCATACCAGGCGGCCAGCGCGATGGCGCTTTTCAGAACACGTCTACGATCCATTGACACACATCCTCTGTGAATTGCCGTCGATTTCGCAGCATACCCGATCCCGAAAGGGCAGGCTGCAAGGAAACAAACTCCGCTGTCAGACGCCTGCCACGGCGTAAGGTTCAGCCGTGCCGTCCAGCCAATAGCGCCGCAGGGGCGCTGGCAGAACGTCGTCGCGGAATAGAAAGCATGCTAACGTTGTCGCTCCCTCCGCTGGATTGACGAGAGACGTCCCGTGAAACGCCGTTATCTGTCGCACTATCTTTGGCGTCGTGCACAAAGCATCGACGAACTGGCGGGAATGGCCCGCCGCCGCCTGCCCGCCTTTGCCTGGGAGTACGTTCACGGCGGCGCTGAAGATGAGATCACACTGGGTGACAACCGCCGCGCCTTCTCCGCCTGGGGATTTCAGCCCCGCACGCTGGTCGACGTCGAGGACCGCAACAGCCAGACGACGTTACTTGGCCAGCCGGCGGCAATGCCGCTGGCCATCGCCCCCACCGGCTACAACGGCATGTTGTGGAAAGACGCTGACATTGCCCTGGCCCGGGCGGCCGCCTCACGCAATATCCCCTTCACCCTGAGCACGGTCTCCTGCAACAGCCTCGAGGCGGTCGCGGAGGCGGTACCTGACGCCCGTCTATGGTTCCAGCTCTACGTGCTCGACGATCAAGCCGTGCGCGACGACATGCTGGCGCGAGCGCAGGCCGCCGGGGCCGAAACACTGCTGGTCACCACCGATACGGTCGTGTTGGGCCGTCGCGAGTGGGACGCCCGCAGTTTCGTCAACCCGCGCCGCCTGGGACTGCCGTATCTCGTCGATACGGCGCTGCACCCGCAGTGGGCGTGGCGCGCGCTGTGGCCGCAGGGGCTGCCCACACTCGGCAATCTGATGAAGTATCTGCCGAAGGAGCAGCAGAGTGCCGCCAGCGCCGCCTCCTTTATCAATCAGCGCATGAGCCGCCGGCTGACCTGGGAGACGCTGACGGAGATTCGCGAACGCTGGCCGGGAAAACTGCTGATCAAGGGCATCACCAACGCGACGGACGCCCGGGAGGCGAAGCGAATCGGTGCCGACGGCGTGGTGGTTACCAATCATGGAGGGCGTCAGCTCGACGGCGCGCCGGCGACACTCGACGCCCTGCCGGAAGTCGTCGACGCGGTCGGCGAGGACCTCCACGTCCTGCTCGATAGCGGTATCCGCCGCGGCAGCGACATCGCCAAGGCGGTGGCTCTGGGGGCAGAGGGCGTGCTCTGCGGCCGCGCCACGCTCTACGGGCTGGCACTCGGTGGTGAGGCGGGGGCCGCGCACGCGCTGGATCTGCTGCGCGACCAACTGCATAACCTGATGGCCCAACTGGGCCGGCCGACGCTGGACCAGCTCACGCCGGCATGTCTGCGCCGCACGCCCTACGTGGCCGTCGGTAGCGACGCGCCAAACCGCTCCGGCAGCCGCTCACCCGCGGGCGAGTCGCCGGGCGACCTCCCCTGACCCCGCGAGCGGCCTCGTCGACGGACTCGGGGGCTATTACGCCCCCAGCCCTCTCGACAGCGACGGCTGGACGACCTCGATCCAGTAGCCATCGGGGTCCTTGACGAAGATCACGTTCTTCATCTTGCCGTCGTTCGAGCGCTTTTTGAATTCGACACCATTGTCGTCGAACCAGCGCTCGGCGCTCTCGATGTCCGGGACTGCGAAACAGATGTGTCCAAAGCCCTGAGGCTCGGCATTGCCGTCGTGGTACTGGAGCTCGGGATCGTTCTCGCTGCCCCAGTTATGAGTCAACTCGAGCACGCCGCGACGGCCAAAGGTGTAGGCCGTGCGTTCGCCGTCATCGGCCGGGATCTCCTCAGCATCGGCGTGAGCGAGGAAATAGAGCGTGAACTGCATCTCGGGAAAGTCGAGCTTGCGCAGCAGCTGCATGCCGAAGACCCGGGTATAGAACGCCAGCGATACCTCGGGATTCTTGGCCCGCAGCATGGTGTGGTTGAGCACAAAACCCTGGGTTTCGCTCGGCACGGGCTTCACGCCACTGACCTGCGCTTCGGAGTGCGCCATGGGGAAATCTCCTTGAAGTGATCGTTCGGTCCGCCCCACATGGGGGCGGCGGCCGCGCTCTCAACCCGTCACGGAAGACGCGAGCGCTTTTTCCCTGCCGGGGCCTGCTCTACACTCGAAGCGTATCCGTCGGCCAGGACCTGCGCCTCATGTCGTTAGCCGTGCTCTCCGTTTCTCGTCTGTCGCGACGCTGGCAGACGCCTGACACGCCTCGTTTGTCGATGCTCGCCGTGCTGCTGGGGCTACTGCTGCTCGCCGGCTGCAGCTCGCAGAAGACTATCGTCACCCGCGATGCCGGCCCGGCGATCGACGGCGACAACCTCTCGATCAATCGCATTCTGGTGATGTCGGCGGCGAAAGATGCGCTCGGCACGCCCTATCAGTGGGGCGGCACGTCGCCCGCCGGCTACGACTGCTCGGGGCTGACACAGATGGCCTACGCCAAGATCGGCGTTCAGCTGCCGCGCACCTCCAATGACCAGTATCACTCGCTCGACGAGATCGACGTGGCGCGGCCCGGCGATCTGCTCTTCTTCGGCGCCGGCAGCCGCGCGACCCACGTCGGCATTTACATGGGGGACCGGCAGATGATCCACGCCCCGGGAAGCGGACGCACCGTCACCGTCTCCTCGCTGGACGTGCGCTACTGGAAACGCCACTACCTGGGCGCAGCGGCCCCCACCCAGTAATCGCGTGAACGCCGCGCGAGCACTGCCGACACTGTCAACAAGGCCCATCGCTTGTCCGCATCCGCACCCGATCGCCGGCGCATTGCCGGATTCTGTCTGCTCGCCGCCGCCGTGCTCTACGTGGTTGGCGTGGGCCTCGAACGCACCCACCCCGCCTTCGCCTGGCTGACTGCCTTCGCCGAGGCCGCACTGATCGGCGGCATTGCCGACTGGTTCGCCGTCACCGCGCTCTTTCGCCATCCGCTCGGCTTGAAGATCCCGCATACCGCGATCGTGCCACGCAACCGGGCGCGCCTGGGTCGCAGCCTCTCCACCTTCATTCGGGAGAACTTCCTGGATGAACAGTACGTCCGCGACAGCGTGGCGCGCTTCGACGTCGCCACCGCACTGGTCGACTGGCTGTCGCGCCCCACGCGGCGACAGGCGCTCGCCCAGCGCCTCGCCGCGGCGATCGCCAGTGCCCTCTCCGCCATGCGTCAGGACGCGGCGCGGGGGTTTCTCACCCAGGCACTGCGTCATCAGCTGGGGCGGCTGGATACCTCTCGCGTGCTGGCGTCCTCGCTCCAGGTGCTGGTCGCGGAGCGCCGTCACCAGGCGCTGCTCGACGACAGTCTGGCGCGGCTGTCCGCCTGGCTTGCCGTGGAGGAGAATCAGGAACGGGTCAAACACTTCATCACCGACACGGTCTTCCGACTGTTCAACCCGCGGGTAATGGGTCGGGAAGTGAGCCTCAACCGGCTGGCCGGCTGGCTGATCCGCGAGCGGATCGTCGAGCAGAGTGCGCAGCTGATCCAGGCGGTGAGCGACGACCCGGATCACCCGCTGCGCCGCCACTTGGATACCCAATTCGCGCGTCTGATCGAGGAGGTGCGCAGCGACCCGGCGCTACGCGATCGACTCGACCGCCTGCGTGACGATCTGCTGGCCAACGAGCGTCTGGCCGACTGGCTCGGTGCCGTCTGGGAAGACGTGATGACGTGGGTATCGCGGGATCTGGCGAGCAGCGACTCGGAGATCGAGGACTACCTCGAGCGCTTCATCGGCTGGTACACCGATTCGCTCGCCGAGGACGCCGCCGCGCGCCAGTGGCTCAATGACCAGGCGCAGGCGGTGATTCCGCCGCTGGTCCAGCGCAGCGGGCCTCACGTCGATGCCTGGATCGAACGCTACCTCGACAGTCTCGACAGCGACGAGATCGTTGCCCAGATCGAGAAGAACGTCGGCAACGACCTGCAGTACATCCGTATCAACGGCACCCTCGTCGGCGGGCTGATCGGCGTCATCATTCACGGTCTCACCACGCTTTCACTGCTGGCCGTCGGCTGAAGGCAGCCCTCGGCCCGACCGTTTCCGAGACAGCCCCTGCGCGAGAAGCGCCACCGCAGCGACGGCTACCCTTGAGAAATGCCGACGCGGGCACCACGTTGAGAGACGTGGCATCGCAAGCCCTGCGGCTGACGATGCAAACCGACGCCTACCCGGCCGATCGACGCAGACGCACGGCCAGGTCAGTCCAACTGCGTTACAAGGAGAGAGTCATGGCGCTTCAGCTTGGCGATACCGCCCCGGATTTCACGCAAGAGAGCACCGAGGGCAAGATCGATTTCCATCAGTGGGCCGGCGACAGCTGGGTCATTCTCTTCTCCCACCCGGCGGATTTCACACCGGTCTGCACCACCGAGCTCGGTGAAGTTTCCCGGCTCAAGCCGGAATTCGACCGGCGTAATACCAAGGCGATCGGGCTCTCGGTCGACCCGCTGGAGGACCACACCCGCTGGGTCGGCGACATCGAAGAGACTCAGGGCTGCGGGCTCAACTTCCCGCTGCTGGCCGACGCCGATCGCTCGGTGAGCGAGGCGTACGGGATGATCCACCCCCAGGCCAGCGGCACCAATACCGTGCGCTCGGTCTTCATCATCGACCCGGCGAAGAAGGTGCGGCTCACCATCACCTATCCGCCGAGCACCGGCCGCAACTTCGCCGAGATCCTGCGCGTCCTGGACAGCCTCCAGCTGACCGACGGCTACAAGGTCGCCACGCCCGTCAACTGGACTGACGGTGACGACGTCATCATCGTGCCCTCGGTGAACGACGAACAGGCGAAGGAACTCTTCCCCAACGGCTGGGACGAGAAGAAACCCTATCTGCGCGTCACCAAGCAGCCGAACAAGTAGCCAACCCGGCGAGATGCCGCCGGCCAATGGTCGACGGCACCCCGTATGACAACGCCCGCGCTCTCCGGAGTGCGGGCGTTGTCGTATCGGGGGCGGGTCAACGACACGCCGCGGTGACACAGCCCTGTCGATAACCAACTGTTACCATTGACCTCTCTTCGACACGCGGCATCAAGAGTCACCTATGTTCAACGATCTCCCGATCCATCGCCTCATGCAGCGAGGGTTGCTGTGCTGCAGTCCCGACACCCCGCTCTGCGAAGCCGCAAGTCGCATGGCCGAACGCCACTGCAGTTCGATCCTGATCATCCAGGACGAGAGGATCGCGGGCATCTGGACCGAAAACGACTGCCTGGACGTGGACTTCGACGCCCCGCTGTCGCTTCGGCGACCGGTGGCCGAGGTGATGAGCCGCTCAGTGGCCCGGGTCACCGCCGATGCCCGCGTCGCCGAGGTCACCGAGCGCTTCTCGACCCAGGCGAGCCGCCAGATCGTGGTGGTGGATGCCGACGACAAGCCGGTGGGCATCGTGTCGCGGACCGATCTGGTCCGCAATCAGGGGCTGGAGTCCTACCTGCGACTGCGGGAGGTCGACACCGCCATGCACCGCTCGCCACTGATTCTGGCCGGAGAGCAAACGCTGGGGGCGGCGGCACAGGCCATGCGGGACGACGCCCGCGATGCCGCCATCGTCCGCTGCGAGGGTGACGAACTCGGGATCATCACCGAGCGCGACCTGGTGCGCTTCGTGGCGCGCCACCCTGGGGTCACACTTCTTGGGGCGCTGGCGAGCCGGCCCCTGCTCACCGTGAAAAGCGACGACGTACTGCTGCGCGCCCGTGACCTGCTGATCGATCATCGCGCGCGTCATCTGGGCGTGCTCGACGCCGATGGAGACGTGGTCGGGCTGCTCGGCTTCGACGACATGCTCAATGGCGCCGAGCAGTTCTACGTCGAGGATCTGCGCGACGCGCTCGACAAGCGCGATGAGGCGCTGGAGCTGTCGCGTCGCAATCTCCAGCTCGCGCAGCAAGTGATCGACTCCTCACTCGAAGGCGTCATCATTACCGATGCCAGGGCACGCATCGAGTTCGTCAATCCGGCCTTCACCCAGATGACCGGCTATACCCTCGCCGACTGCGTCGGGCATACCCCGGCGATACTCTCCTCCGGGCGTCACGACGCCAACTTCTATCGCGACCTCTGGGCGACGCTTCAGGCGGAGGACGGCTGGCGCGGCGAGATCTGGAACCGGCGCAAGAGTGGTGAGCTCTATCTCGAGCTTCTGACCATTACCGCCATTCGTAACGATCAGGGAGAGATGACCCACTATGCCGCCCTGTTCAGTGACATCACGCACCTGCGCGAAAACGAAGAGCGTGTCAGGCGGCTGGCCTACTACGATGCCCTCACCCAGTTGCCCAATCGGCGTCTGCTCGAGGATCGGCTGTCGCTGGCGATTCGTCACGCCCATCGCCATGCCGAGCGACTCGCGGTCATCTTCATCGATCTGGATCACTTCAAGCAGATCAACGACACCCTGGGTCATGCCGCCGGCGACGAGCTGCTGCTGCAGGTCGCCCAGCGCCTGGCCGACGGCCTCAGCGAGGACGATAGCCTGGCGCGTCTCGGCGGCGACGAGTTCATCGCCGTGCTGCCCAATATCGACACGCCGGAAGACGCCCTGCACACCGCGCGACGCCTCAACGACGCCATCCGCGCGCCGTTTCGGCTGGGCGAGGAAGACTTCCGCGTCGGCTGCAGCCTGGGAATCAGTCTGTATCCGGACGACGGCGAGACGGCCGAAGCGCTGATGCATCACGCCGACGCGGCGATGTATCGGGCCAAACACGAGGGGCGTAACACCTACCGCCTTTACCGCGCCGATCTGCACACCCAGCATGACCGCCGGTTAACGCTGGAGAGCGCCCTGCGAGACGCGGTGGAGACGGGAGAGGGATTCGAGGTTCACTATCAGCCGCTGTTCGATCGTGACAGCGGCGAGCTCTGCAGTGCCGAAGCGCTGATGCGCTGGACTCCGCCCCGGCTGGGCAGCATCTCCCCCGGCGAGTTCATTCCGCTCGCCGAGAGCTCCGGGTTGATCCTGCCGATGGGCGAACGGCTGTTCGCGAAGGTCGCCGCCCAGCTCAAGCGCTGGATCGACGCTGGCCTCGACCCGGTACCGATCGCCATCAACCTCTCCGCCCGCCAGTTCTGGCAGCGCGAACTGGTCGAGTGGATTCACGCCCAACTGGTCAATCACGACATTGCGCCCGACCTGATCACTTTCGAACTCACCGAGAGCACGCTGCTCGACAAGCAGCAACAGGCCGTCAGCGTGATTCGGGCCCTGCGCTCTCTGGGCTGCAGCGTGGCCATCGACGACTTCGGCACCGGCTACTCTTCGCTGAGTTACCTGCAGGACTTGCCCATCAACACGCTCAAGATCGATCAGCGCTTCGTCCAGTCGCTCACCGGCGGCGGCCACCGATGCCAGGGGAGCCAGGCGATCCTCGCCGCCGTCACCGGACTGGCTCAGGAGCTCGAGCTTACGGTCGTGGCAGAAGGCGTCGAGACGCAGGCCCAGTTGATGGCGCTGGAGCGCTTCACGATCCACCGGATCCAGGGATTTCTGACCGGCCGGCCGATGCATGCCGAGGCGTTTGCCAAGGCGCTACTGGCCACCCGCCATCGCTGTACCGCCAGCGAAGACGTCGTCGATCATTGAGACACAGGGCTACGGCAGCGGCGATACAGAGGGCGAACCGACCGCCACAAGCAGGACGACCCTAGTAGCGAGAGTCGTGCTTGAGCGGCTTTTCCGGCGTCCGGCCGAGCCGCGGCGCTCGCTCGGGCGTCGGCGGCCACAGCGCCGGATGCGACAGCATCAGCAGCACCCGCACCCAGTGCGCCAGCACATAGATGACAAAGGCCATGAGGATCAACGCCTTGATGCGCCCGGAAATCTTCACGCTGCGGCTCCTGGAAGAGGGAGGTGGGGAGGAGTGACGTCCACCATAGGACCACGCAACTGTGACGAGAAATTGAAGACGTCGATAACGTGTATACGGCGGCTCGATACCGGTAGGTACGCAAGGCCCAGAGTATCGGCCGCGGCGCGAACGACTTGAGGCCCTGACGCGCCATTTTTATCGGTTCGGTGCCCTCCTCCGGGGCCGCGAACGACAGCACGACATCTCCCCCGGTGTCCGTCAGGGCGCGAGGCGCTATCGACCCAGCAACCCCTCGAAGAAGCTCACCGCATTCTCTTCCAGCCCCTCGAGATAGTAGCCCCCCTCCTGCACCACCAGGGTGGGCAGATCGAGGGCCGCGATATCGTGGCCCAGCCGCTTGAAGCCCGGCGTCGAGACGGCCACCTTGGCCTGCGGATCCCGCTCGTGGATGTCGAAACCCAGCGAGAGCACCAGGGCATCCGGCTCGAACAGTCGAATCGCCTGGCACGCCTCGGCGAGCCGCGCGAAGAACACCGACTCCGGCGAGCCGTGGGGCATCGGCAGGTTGAGGTTGTAGCCAAGCCCCGCGCCGCGGCCACGCTCGTCCTCGAAGCCGCTGACCCCCGGATAGAAGTTGGTCGTGTCACCGTGAATCGAGATGTACATCACGTCATTGCGTTCGTAGAAGATCTCCTGCACGCCCTGGCCGTGATGCATGTCGGTGTCCAGCACGACGACCCGGGGGTAGCGCGAGGTCAGATGCTGGGCCGCGATGGCGGCGTTGTTGAGAAAGCAGAAGCCGCCGGCGGAGTCGATCCCCGAATGGTGGCCGGGCGGGCGCGACAACGTATAGGCCATGCGCTCGCCGCCGATCAGCGCCTCGGCCCCCGCGACCGCGCTCTGTGCCGCGCCGTAGGCCGCCTGCCAGGTATGCTCGCCGACCGGGGCACTGCCATCGGCCAGATAGCGCGCGGCTTCGGCGAGAATGCCGCGCAGGGCGTTGGGCGAGCGCACGAAGATATTGGAGATCACCTCTTCGCCCCAGTCCTCACCCAGCTCATGCCAGCGGCGGTGAGCGCTCTCGAGAAAGCGCAGATAGGGCAGCGAGTGCACTGCCCGCAGCGGCGCGACGCCACGATCCTCGGGGGTCAGCACCTCGAAGTCGAGGCGCTTCGCCGCCGCCAGCAGCTGTTCGGCGCGATCCGGCACCTCCTGCGGCGTCCGCATCTTGCCGCGGGAGAAGTAGGTCTGCGGCTGGTGCAGCATCTGATCGACATGAAAGAAGGTCTTCATGGGATTGTCCTTGTTGTCGCGTCCAAATCGAAGGCCGGCTGCCCTGTCACGCAACCGCGACCGCCTGTTCCGCAACGGTTAACGACTGTCTCGCAACCGGTCTCGCTCCGTCCTGCTCGCTCTCCCCGCCGCTCAGTAGCCAGCGTCGCGGTCGACGAGACTGGCGGGACGTTCGCCGACATCGAGACCGGCGAGCGCGGTCGCCGCCTCCTGCGCGACCTGAGCGGGGGTGGAATCGCAGGCGTCGTGGGGGGTGACCACGATCTTGTCGTGGGTCCAGAAGGCATGGGTCGACGGCAACGGTTCGACGGCGAAGACGTCGAGCGAGGCGCCGGAAAGCTGCCCACTGTCGAGCGCGGCCAGCAGATCGGCCTCGATGAGATGCTCACCGCGACCGACGTGGATCAGTGCCGCACCTGACGGCATCCGGGCGAAAAGATCGGCATTCAGAATGCCGCGGGTTTCGGGGGTGAGCGGCAGCAGGGTAATCAGAATCTCGCTGCGAGCGGCGAGCTGCGAAAGCCCTTCCTCACCATGGAACCCTTCGGCGCCGTCCGGCAGGTTGCGCCCGCTGCGCGAATAGACCCCGACATCGTAGCCCAGCGCCAGCAGCGCCTGGGCCACCGCCCCGCCCATCTTGCCGGCACCGAGCAGACCGACGCGCACATCGCGGGCGTCGCGCTTGGGCCGGCGCTCCCAGTGGGTCCGGCGCTGATTGGCAAGATAGTCGCCGAAGCGACGGTGGTGCCACAGCACGTGCCAGGTCACGAAGCCCGCCATCATCTGCCCCTGCGCGGTGCCGGCAATGCGCATCAGCGGGACATCCGCCGGCAGGCTGGCGCTGGCCAGAATCCCGTTGACGCCGGCGGCGATGGAGGAGATCAGCCGCAGGTTGGGAAACGGCGTGAAAGCCGTATCGTCCGGATCCCACGCCAGCGCGAACGTGACCGATGCCGGGTCCTCGATCGCCTCGGGAAACGCCAGCCGGATATGTGGCGCGTGTTTCGCGAACGCGTCGACGTAGGTCGCCATGATCTCAGGGTCGCCCAGCAGCACGCCCTGCACGGGGGCCGCCGGAGCATTTGCCGCTTGCGAAGCGGCGGTTTCGGATACGTCACTCGCCATCGTCTGCATCACTGCCTTCATCAGTCGGAATCGGGGTTTCGGCGCGCGTCTTGCCGGTCATGGTCGGCACTGGCGACTCGCGTCACACCGCCTCGGCGGTCGCGGGCGCCGCCTCGTCGTGGTTCTGCCGGCCGGGGATCGCCTCCAGCAGCTCTCGGGTATAGGCGTGCTGCGGCGACAGGAATATCTGCCGCGCATTGCCGTGCTCCACGATGCGCCCCTTCTGCATCACGATGAGGCGATCGCAGATCTGGGCCGCCACGCGCAGATCGTGGGTGATGAACAGCAGCGACAGCTCGAACTCCCGCTTGAGCCGATCGAGCAGCGCCAGTACCTGCGCCTGGATCGACACGTCCAGCGCCGAAACCGCCTCGTCAGCGACGATCAGCTGCGGGTCCAGCGCCAGCGCTCGGGCGATGCCGATACGCTGACGCTGCCCACCGGAGAATTCATGCGGGAAGCGCTCGGCGGCGCTGGCATCGAGTCCGACCGTGTCCAGCAGCTCACGGGCCTGCGCCATCGCCTTGGCCTTTGGCACGCCGTTGGCGATCGGGCCCTGGGCGATCGCCATCCCCACCTTGATACGCGGGTTGAGCGAGGCGTAGGGGTCCTGAAAGACCATCTGAATGCGCTGGCGATGCTCACGCAGCTCATTGCCGGTGAGCGCGCGCAGATCGACATCGTTCAGGCGGATCTCGCCGCGATCCGGCGTATTCAGCCCGACGATGCAGCGTCCGAGCGTCGACTTGCCGGAGCCCGACTCCCCCACGATGCCCAGCGTCTCGCCGCGGCCGAGCGCGAACTCGATGCCATCCAGTGCCACCACCTCGCGCTTGGGCTGGAACCAGCCGCCGCTGGAGCGATAGACCTTGTCGAGCTGTGTCACCGAGAGCAGCGGCTTGATGTCGCCGGCGGCTCGCGCCGGGGGCACCGCGTCCCCGGGAATCGCCTCGATCAGCGCCCGGGTGTAGTCATGCTGCGGCTGCTCGAGCACCTCTCGGGCCTGCCCCATCTCGACGATCTTGCCCATGCGCATGACGCAGACGCGATCGGCGATCTCGGCGACCACGCCGAAGTCATGGGTGATGAACATCACCGCCATGCCGCGACGGGTCTGCAGATCCTTCACCAGATGAAGAATCTGCGCCTGGGTGGTGACATCCAGCGCGGTGGTCGGCTCGTCGGCGATCAGCAGCTCCGGCTCGAGCGCCAGCGCCATGGCGATCATCACCCGCTGACGCTGGCCGCCGGAGAGCTCGAACGGATAGGCGCGCAGCGCCGACTGAGGGTCCGGCAGGCGCACCTCCTCGAGCAGTTCCAGTGCGCGCTCACGACGTGCCTTCGGCGTCAGCAGACCGTGGGCCTCGAACACCTCGGCGATCTGCTCGCCGACACGCATCAGCGGGTTGAGCGCCGTCATCGGCTCCTGAAAGATCATGCCGATACGTCGCCCGCGCAGCTCGCGGTGCTCGATCTCCGAAAGCGTCAGCACGTCCTGACCGTGAAACAGCGCGCGCCCCTGGGCCACGTCGACGCCCTGCGGCAGCAGTCCCATGACGGCGTTGGCGGTCATCGACTTGCCGGAGCCGGACTCGCCGACCACGCACAGAATCTCACCGGGATTGAGGGTGTAGCTGACGTTGTCGACCGCATAGAGGCGATCGGCACCCTGCGGCAGTGACAGCGCCAGGCGCTCGATACGTAGCAGTGGCTCACTCATGATCGATCTCCTGTCGGTTCAGCGGGCACGGGCGAGCTGAGGATTGAGCGCATCGTCGAGCCCTTCACCGACCAGATTGAGGGCCAGCACGGTGAGCAGGATTGCCACCCCTGGAATCACGGAGAGCCACCAGGCCTGACGCATGACCGTGCGAGCCGCGCCGATCATGTAGCCCCAGGACATGGTGTCCGGGTCGCCCAGGCCGAGAAACGACAGCGACGACTCCAGCAGGATCGCGGTGGCCACCATCAACGAGGCGAGCACGATCACCGGCGACAGCGTGTTGGGCAGAATCTGCTTGATGATGATGTCGCGGTGAGTCTGGCCGACGAGCCTCGCGGCCTCGACGTACTCGCGGTGCTTGATCGACAGAAACTCCCCCCGAACCAGCCGGGCCACCGGTGGCCAGCTGACGATGGCGATCGCCAGCACGATCGATACCGTGCTCGGCTCCATGATCGCCACCAGCACGATCGCCAGGGCGAAGTTGGGGATGGTCTGGAAGAACTCGGTGAAGCGCATCAGGGCGTCGTCGATCTTGCCGCCGAAATAGCCGGCCAGCGCCCCCAGCGGCACGCCAATGGAGAGTGCGACGACGGTCGAGATCAAGCCGATCAGCAGTGACACCCAGGCACCGTGGGCGAGCCCGGCGGCGACATCGCGACCCATGGTGTCGGTTCCCAGCGGGAAACCTGCGACCTCGCCGGGGGCGAGAAACGGCCGCTGCACCATGCGCCATGGCGAGTCGGGATAGAGGAACGGCGCCAGCAGGGCGAGCAGGACCACCAGCGCGAGAATGATCAAGCCGATCAGCGCGCCGCGGTTCTGAGCGAAACGTTTGAAGAAATTCATGCAGCCTCCTTTACGCCGCGCTCTGCTTGATGCGCGGGTCGGCGAGTCGGTAGATCACATCGGTCAGCATGTTGAACAGAATCACCAGCAGCGCGCAGAAGAAGAAGATGCCGAGCAGCAGGTTGTAGTCGCGCTGCATCAGCGCCTCGTACATCAGTCGGCCGATGCCGGGCCAGGCGAAGACCGTCTCGGTGAGCACGGCGCCGCCGACCATCTGCCCCGCCTGCAGTCCGGCCAGCGTGATGATTGGCAGCAGCGCATTGCGCAGGATGTGCCGCCGCTGGATCACCCCGGGGGCCAGCCCCTTGGCCCGCGCCGTCTTGACGAAATCCTGCTGCGACACGCTGAGCATCGAGGTCCGCGTCATGCGCGTGTAGACCGCCATGAAGAAGAGCCCCAGCGTCACCGCCGGCAGAATCAGGTGCAGTGCCACGTCACCGGCATGGGCCAGACCGGTATAGCCGGCGCCGACGGTGGCGTAGCCATAGGCCGGCAGCCAGTCGAGCACCACCGAGAAGACCAGTACCGCCATCATCGCGACCCAATAGAGCGGGGTGGCATAGAACAGCAGCGACAGCCCCATGATGAGTGAACCGGAGGGCCGCTTGACCCGCATTGCGGCGAGCGTGCCGGCGAGGATGCCGAGCGACAGCGAGATGAAGAAGGCCGCGCCGGTCAGCATCAGCGTTGCCGGCAGACGCTCCAGAATCAGGTCGAGCACCGGCATCTGCTGGCGGTAGGAGTAGCCGAAGTCCAGCGTCAGCACCCCGCCCATGTAGCGCCAGAGCTGCACCGGCAGGGGCTGGTCGAGGCCAAAGCGCTCTCGCAGATCCTCGAGGAACTGCTCGTCGGTCGCACCGGCTTCGCCGGCCATGACGGCCGCGGGGTCGCCGGGTGCGGCGTGTATCAGGAAGAAGTTGAAGACCAGGATCGCCAGCAGCACGATGACCGCCTTGCCGACGCGACCCAGTATCAGGGAGAGATAGGGCATGATTCCGTCCTCGCCGAGGGGACCGCCGGCCGAACCTGGCCGCCGGTCATTCCCGTTTTGCCGTCAAGCGTCGCTTAGTGTTCGATCCAGGCGTTCTTGAAGCCGTCGTTGAGACCGATGCTGGTCGTGATCAGGTCATGCACATTGCAGCGATAGACGGTCGGCTGGGCCAGTTCCATGATCCACGCCAGCGGCACATCCTCGTGAAGAATCTGCTGCACCTCGGCGTACATGGCCTGGCGCTTGTCGACGTCGTTCTCGACGGCGGCGTCGGCGAACAGCTGATCCACCTTCGGGTTCTCGTAGCCTTCGACGTTGTTCCAGGGCGAGCCCTTGGCGATGTTGTCGGAGTCGTAGGTGCGCGCAATGCCGAGTGACGGGTCGCCGTACTGGAACAGATAGGTGAAGGCGATATCGTAGTCCCAGTCGCTGATCTTCTGATTCCAGCCGGCGACGTCGGAGGATTCGGTTTCGATATTGATCCCCACGTCCTCGAGATTCTGACGCACCGCCTCGCTCCAGCGGGTCCAGGTCTCGCCGTAGGGCAGCGGCAGCAGCCTCACCGGTTCGCCGTCGTAGCCCATCTCGTCGAGCAGCGCCTCGGCGCGATCCGGGTCGTAGGGATAGGGCGTCAGGCTGTCGTCGTGCGCGGGCAATGAGGCGGTGAACGGTCCGTTCGGCACATTGCCCAGCCCGTTCCAGAGGACATTCTTGGCGAAGTCGCGATCCAGGGCGTACATCACCGCCTGCCGGAAACGCTTGTCCGCCGTAGGTCCCTCGCGGTTGTTCAACCAGAGCATCGCGAACGGATTGAAGTACTCGTTGCCCGCCTCGGTCAGGCAGCTCCCTTCCATCTCGGAGAGACGCGGTAGATCGAAATTCTCCACCGAGCCGGCCGGCATGATGTCCAGGGTGCCATTCTCGTAGGCCGCGGCGCGGGAGGCGGCATCCGGGATCACGTGCCAGTAGATCTTGTCGAGATAGGGCTTGCCGGCTTCGTAGTAGTCCGGGTTCTTGTCGAGCTCGATCACCGAACCGCGATCCCATTTGGCGAACTCGAACGGGCCGGTACCGATCGGATGGCGGTTGGCCGGATTGTTGTAATAGTCGGTCCCTTCGTAGAGGTGCTTCGGCACCATCGGCAGCGTGCCGACCTCGAAGGCCTGAATGAAGGCCGGAAACGGCGTTTCCAGCGTGAACACGACCGTCGAATCGTCCGGCGCCGTGACGCTATCGACGTGCGCAAGCACCGCCCGGGTACGCGGGTTGGTCTCACGCATGAAGTCGACGGAAAACACCACGTCTTCCGCGGAAAACGGTTCGCCGTCGTGCCAGGTGACGTCATCGTGCAGCGTGAAGGTGTAGGTCAGGCCGTCGTCGCTGATCTTCCAGGACTCGGCCAGCTGGGGCATGGGTTCAAGGTCGGCGTCATAGCGCAGCAGCCCCTCGAAGATATTGCCGGCCACGCGCTGGGTCGGCGCGTTCTGCACCAGCGGCAGCATCAGGCCCGGGGGCTCGGGCTGAATCGCGACGTTGGCAACGCCGCCCGCCTGGGGCGTCGACTGGGCCAGTACGGGGGCGGTCAGGGTAACCAGTAAAGCGGCCACCGACAGGCGGCCGGGCACGGACGATAGCAGGGTCATGGCAGATCTCGTCATTATTGGATTTGTCGAATCTTCTACCGCTGTGGCGGTGGCGCGGTCCCGCCACCTTGTCTTGCTGTCTTCTCGATACACCGGCTTTGTTGTCTTGTTATGGCGATGTACCGGGCGAAGACGCGGGCATCAGCCCTCGAAGTCAGGCTGAATCCGTTTCAATAGACGCAGATAGGCCTCCCACTCGGTGTCGCGCTGGCCCGTGTCGTGATCCGCGTCCCACTTCTCGTACTGCTGCGCGGTATATTCGGCCAGCGCGGGGTCAGGATGGCGAATCTTCATACCGCTCGCCATCACTGCCAGCTGCGCCTGGCAGCTTCGCTCCAGGTTGTGCATGCGCTTGAACGCTTCGCCGACCGTGCGCCCACAGACCAGCATGCCGTGATTGCGCAGCACCATGACCGACTTGTCGCCGAGGTCCGCAACCAGCCGCTCACGCTCATCCAGATCCAGCGCGATCCCTTCATAGTCGTGATAGGCCGTGCGGCCATGGAACTCCATCGCCCACTGGTTGAGCGGCAGTAACCCCTCTTCCAGGCAGGAGATGGCGACCCCGGCCACGGAGTGCGTGTGCAGTACGCAGTGCACGTCGGGGCGGGCAGCGTGGATCGCGCTGTGAATGGTAAAGCCCGCCTTGTTGATGCCGGCGCCCTCCGGATCGTCGACCACCTTGCCGTCGAGATCGACGGTGACCAGATTACCGGCAGTGACCTCCTCGAAGCGGTAGCCGTAGGGGTTGATCAGGAAATCTTCCCTGTCCGCCTCGGCGCGCGCCGAAATATGCGTATAGATGCTGTCGTCCAGGCCGAAGTGGGCAATCAGCCGGTAGGCCGCTGCCAGATCGCGTCGCGCCTCGGTCACCGCCGAAGGCTTCGCGGTATCGGTCGCCATGTCCATCATCGCTCTCCTGTCGTGAGTCGGCGCAGATGCCGCCGACACGGGGTCTCGTCACTGCCTCTTTCAGCTAACCTAGCAGGTGCCGATACAAACTGTCGACACTCGACAGTCGACCATTAGCCGGATTTGCGCGATGATCGCGGCGAGACGATGATGCCCCGCCGTGCCCGTCGCCACGCCGCCGCGACCGCCAGCCTCAATCAGGACAGGGACGCCATGACCACGAGCCCCCGCGGATTTGCCACCATTCAGCAGCGCGATCTCGTCAATCAGATCGCCGACATGCTGACCGAAGCCCTGCTGAAGGGTGATTTCGCCCCCGGCGCCCACATGGCCGAGGCGCAGCTTGCCCGCGACTTCGGGGTGAGCCGGGCACCCGTCCGCGAGGCAGCCCGCCTGCTCGAGAGTCGCGGCATGCTGGTGTCGCAGCCGCGCCGTGGCTTCTTCGTTCGCACCTTTACCGCCCAGGAACTCGACGACGTCTACGAGCTGCGCCTGTGTCTGGAGCGCCATGCCGCGGGCCAGCTCGCCGGTCGGCTCACGACGGAGATGGAGAACGGGCTACAGGCCCAGCTCGAGCGGATGCGCCAGGTGGCGAGAGAGGGTACCGCCCTCCAGCAGATCGAGGAGGATGTCGCCTTTCACCGCAGGCTTTGCCAGTTCAGCGGCAATCAGCGGCTGCTCAAGGTCTACGACGAGCTGTGTCACGAGATGCGCTTCTCGATCCTGCTGGTCGGCCAGCTCTACGACGACCCGCTGAAGGTGGCCGATACCCACGAGCCGATCATCGACGCGCTTCGCAGCCGCGACCCGCGCGCCTGTGAAGCGGCGCTCGACTACCATATCGGTGTCGCTCAGCAGCGCGTGGTCGCGATGTTCCGGGCGCGTGAGAGAGACGCGTCGACGCCGCCGGACTAGTCGATCAGCTCGCCGTCGGATGAGGGACAGCGGCGTCGCCTCTCGGCTAGGATAAAGAGATCTTCGCTACTGGCTCCGAGATCATGCCAACGCCCCCGCTCGCCGCGCTGACCCACTGGGTCTTCGACATGGATGGCACGCTGACCGTCAGCGTGCACGACTTCCCCGCCATTCGACGGGAACTCGGCATCCCCAACGACACCGACATCCTGCACCATCTGGAGACGCTGCCCCTCGCCGAGCGCCGGGCGAAGCACGCCTGGCTGCTCGAGCACGAGCGCGAGCTGGCGATGCGCTCTACCGCCGCGAACGGGGCGGTCGCGCTGATTCGCGAGCTCTGTCATCGCGGCTATCGTCTCGGCATTCTGACCCGCAACGCCAAGGAGCTGGCGCATATCACGCTGGCAGCGATCGGGCTCGACGACTGTTTCGCCCCCGCGTATGTCCTCGGCCGAGACGAGGCCGAGCCCAAGCCGGCCCCCGGCGGTCTCGAACATTTCGTCGCTCGCTGGACGGTCGCTCCTGGCCGCGTCGTCATGGTCGGCGACAGCCACCTGGACATGGCCTGCGGTCGTGCTGCCGGCACCCAAACGCTGCTGGTCAACGACACCTCGCCCCGCGCCCTGGCGCAGGCCGATCACCTCTTCGACGACTGTCGCGCGCTGCTCGACCACTTGCAGCCCGACAGCGCCTGATGGGTGCTGCCGCGCGGTGGAATCAGCGGGCGGCCACGTTCGCCGTTGGCTGGGCGGCGGTCTCTTCACACCCGGATAAACCGGTGCTATAAAGTGAAACCAGAGGAATACTAGTTAACCTTGGTGAAACTATGCATCGCACAGTCTTCTCTGCTCTGTTCGTGCTCGTGGCAGCGTCAGTTGCCCTGCTGAGCCCGAGTGCGCCGGCACAGACGTCTCCCGCCGGTGACGACGCCACTCGAACGTCAGTGGAACCGCTGGCCGTGGTAGCAACGGTCGGCATGGTCGGCGAGATAGCCCAGCACCTCGGCGGCGACTGTGTCGATGTCACCACGCTGATGGGCTCCGGCATCGATCCGCATCTCTATCGCGCCAGCGCCGGCGACGTCCACACGCTGCGGGATGCGGACTTGATTCTCTACGCCGGTCACTCGCTGGAAGGGCAGCTCGGTCAGGTACTCGGTCGCTTCGGCGAGATGAAGCCGACCCTGGGGGTGGCGGAGGCGTCGATCGACCGCGAGTCACTGATCCATACCGAGGATGCCTACGGCATCGACCCGCACCTGTGGATGGACGTCGGTCTGTGGTCGCGTCTGGTGCCCACCATCGCCGAGGCGATCAGCGAGCAGCGCCCGGCGTGCGAGACCGCGATCCGCGCCAACGCGACCGCCTACGCTCGCGAGCTCGACGCTCTCGACGCCTGGATTCACGCCAGTATCGCCACCATCCCGGCCGAGCAGCGCATCCTGGTCACCGCTCACGACGCCTTCAACTACTACGGCCGGGCCTACGCCATCGACGTGGTGGGCATTCAGGGCATCAGCACTGAGACCGAGACGGGAATCGCCGATATTCGCAACATGGCGAGCGTCGTTGCCGAGCGCCAGATCCCCGCCGTCTTCGTCGAGACGACCATCAACCCGCGTACCATTCAGGCGGTGATCGACGCCGCCCAGCGACAGGGACAGCAGGTCGAGATAGGCGGCGAGCTCTACTCCGATGCCATGGGCGATACCGGCACCGCCAGCGGCACCTATATCGGCATGCTCTACGCCAACACTCGGCGTATCGTCGCCGCCCTTGGCGGAGAAACGCCGCCGCTGCCCGCGGCGCTCGCGGACTGGGCGACTCGCTGGCATCTCGATGCGACCGCCGTCGACGACACCTCGGCCAAGCCGGTCGACACCGAGCGGGAATCGGCCACCGGCGACGCCTAGACAGCGCGCCGGGGCCCAGTCCCGAACCGATGGCGTCACGCCGCCAACCCTGAGGAGCCAGACGATGCCGCTCGGCCTGCATGAACCCGACCTCGCCCTGCACGTCGAAGATCTGACCGTGAGCTACCAGAGCAAACCGGTGCTTTGGGACATCGACTTCGATATCCCCCCGGGGGTGATGGCGGCCATCGTCGGCCCCAACGGCGCCGGCAAGAGCACGCTGATCAAGAGCATCCTGGGGCTCACCCCGCCGATCGCCGGCCACGTCACGCTCTTCGGCCGGCCCTATCGCGCCCAGCGCAAACGGGTGGGCTACGTGCCGCAACGCTCGAGCGTCGACTGGGACTTCCCCACCACCGCGCTCGATGTCGTAACCATGGGACTCTACGGCCAACTCGGCTGGCTGCGCCGTCCCCGCAAGGCCCATCGCCAGCGCGCTCGGGAGGCGCTAGAACAGGTCGGCATGCAGGACTACGCCAATCGCCAGATCAGCCAGCTCTCCGGCGGCCAGCAGCAGCGCGTCTTTCTTGCCCGCGCGCTGATCCAGCAGGCGGACATCTACTTTCTCGACGAGCCGATGGCCGGCGTCGATGCGCCGACAGAGCGCGCCATCGTCGACATCCTGCGCGGGCTGCGCGATGCCGGCAAGACGGTGATCGTGGTCCACCACGACCTGCAGACGGTGCGCACCTACTTCGACTGGCTGCTGATTCTCAACGTGCGGGTCATCGCTCAGGGGCCGGTCGAAGCGATCTACACCGCCGATAACCTGCGCAAGGCGTACGGCGGGCAGATCGCGCTGCTGGAGAGCACCGGCACCGCCACCCCCGTCGTCGACGCGGCGCAGGCCGACGCTAGCGAAGCGCCCCACGCCCCTGCCTCGGGACGTGAAACACCATGAGCGTCCACGCCCTGCTGACCGACTACACGGTGCAGAACGTCATCCTCGGCGCGCTGATGCTGGGGTTGGTCAGCGGCATGCTGGGTAGCTTCGCGGTCCTGCGCAAGCAGAGCCTGCTCGGCGACGCCCTCTCCCACGCCGCACTGCCCGGGATCTGCCTCGGTTTTCTCGCCGCCGGCGCCCGCGAGCTCGGCGCGATCATGCTCGGCGCCCTGCTCGCCGGCGCGCTCGCCGCCCTGCTGGTGCTGCTGCTCACCCGCTACAGCCGGCTCAAGACCGATGCCGCCCTGGGCATCGTGCTGAGCACTTTCTTTGCGCTCGGCGTGGTCCTGCTGACGCATATCCAGGGCACCAACAACGCCTCTCAGGGCGGGCTCGACGCCTTCCTGTTCGGGCAGGCGGCGGCAACGCTGCGCGGCGATCTGGTGATCATGGCCGGGGTGACGCTGCTCTCGCTGATCCTCGTCACCGGGCTCTGGAAGGAGTTCAAACTGGTCTGCTTCGACCCCGGCTTCGCCCGCGCGCTGGGCATGCCGGTGCTCGCGCTGGAGGTGACGCTGACGGTCATGATCGCGCTGGCGGTGGTGGTCGGCCTGCAGATCGTCGGCGTGGTGCTGATGGCGGCGATGGTCATCGCACCGGCGGTGGCGGCGCGCCAGTGGTGCCGGCGACTCGAGACCATGGTGCCGTTGGCCGCGCTGTTCGGCATCGTCTCGGGCATCAGCGGCGCGCTGGTCAGCACCCTGGGACGCGGGCTCGCCACCGGACCGCTGATCGTCATCAGCGTCTCGCTGCTCGTGGTGGTGTCGCTGCTGTTCGCACCCCGCCGCGGCATGCTGTGGGAGCTCATTCAACGCAGCCGCCAGCGCCGGCGACTGCGCCACCAGCAGCTGTTGACCACGCTCTATCGTCTCGCCGAACGCCACGGCGACCACGACTTCCAGAGCGAACAGGGGCTGCTCGACAGCTACCACCGCACGCGCACCCGGGCGGCGCTCGCGCGCCTGGAGAAACGCGGCTGGGTCGAGTCCCGCCAACAGCCGCCGCAGAACACCACGCACTGGGCGCTGACCGGTACCGGCCGCGACGAGGCAGCGCGGATTCTCGCCAGCCTGAACACGGGGAGCGACTGAGATGCTGATGGCGCTGTTCAACGATCCCGCGGTGATGATCATCGCCGTCGGCGCGCTGGTGGGCATCGCCGCCACTTTCGTCGGTACCTTTCTGGTGCTGCGCGGCACCAGTATGCTCGCCGATGCCATCGGTCACTCGATCGTCTTCGGCATCGTGGTGGTCTGGCTGGTCGCGCACCAGCAGAGCGGCCCGCTGCAGATCATCGGTGCCGCACTCACCGGTATCCTGACGGTGTTTCTCACCGAGCTGCTGGTCAGTTCGCGCCGGGTCAAGCAGGACGCCGCCATCGGTCTGGTGTTTCCGCTGCTCTTCTCCATCGGCGTGCTGCTGCTCAATCTCTACGCCGGCAACGTGCATATCGACACCCACACCGTGCTGCTCGGCGAGATCGGTTTCGTCTGGCTGGATACGGTCGACGTCGGCGGCTACCCCGTTCCCCAGTCGCTGCTGTCGATGGCCGCCATGGCGCTGATCAACGCGCTGTTCGTCGGGGTCTTCTTCAAGGAGCTGAAGCTTGCGACGTTCGACGCCGCCCTCGCCAAGGCGCTCGGCTTCGCCCCGGGCCTGCTCTTCTACACCCTGCTGCTGCTGACCAGTGCCACCGCCGTGGCGGCCTTCGATGCCGTCGGCGCGGTGCTTTTCGTCGCCTTCGTCATCGTCATCCCCTCCACCGCGTATCTGCTCACCGACCGGCTCGCACTGATGCTGGCCATCGGCGTGGCCGTCTCGCTCGCCTCGAGCGTCATCGGCTACGCCCTGGCCGTCATGCTGGATGTCTCCATCGGCGGCATGATGGCCGTGGTCACCGGCGGTTTTCTGCTCGCGGCGTTTCTGGCGGGCCCCCGCTACGGCATCGTCGCGCAGGCCGCCTCGCGCCGCCGTCAGCGCCGACTCAACGAGAGCCGGACGCTGGCAGTGCACCTCTACAATCATGAAGACGAGCCCAACCAGGGCGAAGAGAACGTCGCCCGCGCCCTGCGCGAGCACCTGCTCTGGAGCGGCGAGCACGCCCGCAACGCCATCGTGCGCGGGCTCGATCAGGGGCATATCGTGCGCGACGGTGAGCTGCTGCGACTCACGCCCCAGGGCCGGGAAATCGCCCGCGAGATTCTCGAACCCGCCCGGCGGTGAGCATCGGTACGACCTGTCTCGCAGGCCGCATTGCGCTGTCTACCCTTGAAATGGTTATGTTATAACGTTAGCGCGCAAACGTTATCACTCATTACCGGATTGTCACCATGGATAGAAGGCGCTTCATTACGATGTTGTTGGCCACTTGTTTACTGCCGAGTTTCCCGGCACTGGCCGCTTCTTCACTGGCCCGCTACACACTCGATGAAACAGGGGGCGGCGCGAGCTTCGTCATCGAGCTCGACGGTCGCCCGGAGCATCATGTGTTTACGCTCGACCACCCACCTCGCGTCGTCATCGATCTGCCGAACGTCTCCCACGTCACGGCCCCCTCGGTGGCACACCAGGGCACCGGGCTCGTGCGGCGGGTCCGTACCGGCGAGCGCAATGGTGGTATTCGCATCGTGCTCGATCTTGAGACGGCCAAATCTCCACAGACCCGCATGCGCCGGCTGGACGACGGGCACTCGCAACTCATCGTGAGCATCGACGACCCCGATCCCCTGATGGCGGCGGTCACCGCCGAAGCGCAGAGCCATGGTCAGCCACGCAAGGCCATCATCGAGGTCGACGCCGGCCACGGCGGTAAGGACCCGGGGTGCATCAGCGCCGACGATCACTACGAGAAGTTCGTCGCCATGGGCGTGTCCGACGCGCTCAAGGAAAAGCTGAACGAAGACCCGCGCTTCGAGCCTTCGCTGACCCGCGACAGCGATATTTTCATTCCGCTGCACCAGCGTGTATTGATGGCCCGCAATCACCACGCCGACCTGTTCGTCTCGATCCACGCCGATGCCGCCCCCTCGCAAAGTGCCTCGGGTGCCTCCGTTTACATTCTTTCCGAGCATGGAGCGAGTTCGGCGATGGCGCGCTGGCTGGCGGAGAGCCAGAACAATGCCGACCGCTACGCCTCGACCCGTGACAGCAATATCTACTCGGACGATCCCGAGGTGCAATCGGTGCTGGTGGATCTCTCCATGCGCGGGACGAACATCGCCAGTCAGAAGCTCGCCACCGAAACGCTGGATTCACTCTCTCGCGTCACGCGACTGCATAACCATCGCATCAACAAGGCCGCGTTCGCGGTGCTGAAATCCCCCGATATCCCGTCAATGCTGGTCGAAACCGGGTTCATGTCCAACCGAGATGACAGCCGTCGACTCCGCCGCCCCGAGCACCAGCAGGAACTGGCCGACGCGTTGCACAGCAGTATCGCCAGCTATTTCGACAACAACCCCTTGAGAACCTGAGCGGGTCCCCGAGCCGGCCGATGGCGCCGGCTCACTTCTCCGCTCACTTACCCGCTCCCTTACCCGCTCATTCCCCCCTCAATCGCCATTGGCGTGCCGCCCCTGGGTGCACGGTGCCATCGTCCTTTCGCCGTCGATCGAGCGCCGATCCCCACACCGTCAGGGCGCGGGACGATTGCGATCAACCCTCATCAAAAGTTATGTTATAGAGTAACACTTTTGAGCAGATCGACCCGCAATGACCCCACTCTCAGCACTACCCGATGTTGCCATCCAGCGCGACGATCACTCACACGGCCCGCGGGCGCTGCAGCGTGTGGGCATGCAAGGAATCGCCTGTCGCATTCAACTCGCCGGCGGCACCCGGCTCAACGCCTACGCGGATGTCGGCGTCGATCTCGCCGCCGGCCATCGGGGCATTCACATGTCCCGGCTCTATCGTCTGATTGATGCCCTGGAGGATACGCCGCTGGATGCCGACACCTGGTCCGCGCTGGGCGAGGCGCTGCTGGCGAGCCAAGGAGAGATCAGCCAGCGACTGCACCTCACGCTTCACGCCGAGCTGCCGCTGCGCCGCCAGGCCCTGCTGAGCGAGGCAAGCGGTTGGCGCCACTACCCGATCACCCTGGGTCTGAGCGGCGAGCGCGGCGCGCTCCACACGACGCTGGGTATTGCCCTGACCTACTCCTCCACCTGCCCCTGCTCGACCGCACTGGCGCGGCATGCCATGGCACGGAAGTGGCGAGAATGGGCTCAGGACAACCCGCAGGCGAGTGCCGACCCGGAGAGCGTCGCCGAGTGGATCGAGCGTACCGGGTACTTTCCGACACCGCACAGCCAGCGAAGCCGCGCCGATGTCTCGCTGCGCCTCAGCGCCACCGCCCCGTTCGACCTCGCCTCACGTATCGACGCTTTCGAGCAGTGCCTCGAAACACCGGTGCAGACGCTGGTAAAGCGTGCCGATGAGCAGGCCTTCGCCGAGCGTAACGGCAACAATCCCATGTTCTGCGAAGACGCCGCGCGACGCCTGGCGCAGCACTGCGACACGCTGGCCGATGTGGTGGGGTATCGCATCGATATCGAGCACGCCGAAAGCCTGCACGCTCACGACGCGGTGGCCCGCGCCGAGTGGAATTTTGTCGAGGACTAGCGCGGGCGGCGAGCAGGTCAGTCGAATAAGTCGGTCGGGGTGCCCTAGCCCCGGTCCGCGTGCCGCGAGGCAAGAAACTGCACCATCATGGCGTAGCCATCCTCGATATCGCGGCGGATCGCCTGTCGAGCGGCCTCGGGGTCGCGCGCATCCAGCGCCTCGAGAACTTCCCAGTGATGCTGAATCGCCACGCGCTCGGAGAAAGCGCGGTAGGCCAGCGCAATCACCGGGCCGGCACGCATCCAGAGGCTGTCGATGAAGCGCTCGAGCATCGGCGAATCCGCCGCTGCCGCCAGCGCGAAGTGGAACTGCTGATTGAGTCTCATGGCGTGTGCCATGTCGCCATCGGCGATGGCTCGCTGATTGTCCTCGACCTGCTGGCGCAGCGTCTGGACACCGGCGGCGTCGATATTGGCTGCCGCCAGCGCCCCGGCCATTCCCTCGAGCTCCAGCCGCAGCCGGTAGATCTCGTCGTACTGCGCCACATCGATCAGCGGTACGCGGATGTCACGGGCGGTCCGCATCTCCAGCCCCTGCTCCTTGCAGAGTCGCAGAATGGCGTCGCGCACCGGGGTCACGCTGGTCCCGAACTGCTCCGCCAGCTCCCGAATGCGCAGGCGGTCGTCCGGCTTCAACTGTCCGCCGATCAACGCATCGCGCAGATGCGTATAGACGCTCCCACCAAGCGAAGCCGGTTCCACGCTGGAAAATCGATGCTCCATGATCTTTTCCCGTCCATCCTTGAGCTGTGGTCCAAATGGCGCAGTCTACCCTGTGGACTACGACGTGGGCAGTCGCGTGACTTCTCTCGACAACTTGTGATGCATCATGTATCTCTTACTCTTTCCGTGGTTTCCAGGAGTTTTGCGTGCACGTCTTCTTCAGTGATAGTCACCGCAAGCATGATCCCCACTTCTTCGTCGTCCGCGGGCAGGTTCGGCGCAGCAACGAGCAGCCGGAGCGCGCCGAGCGCCTGCGCCGGGCAGCGGCAAGCGCCGGTCACACCCTGGTCGCCGCCGACGCTTTCGACCGCGAGCCGCTGGAGCGCGTGCACACGCCGCGCTATCTCGACTTCCTCGAGCAGGTGCACGAGCGCTGGTTGACGCTGGAGGACCGCAACCCCGATGAGGTGGTGGCCAATGTTCATCCCTTTCCCGGCGAGCCCTGCACCTATCCCGAGCATCTGGTCGGACAGGTCGGTTTTCATCTCGGCGACATGGCCGCCTCGATCGGCGCCGGCACCTGGCACGCCGCGGTGGGGGCCGCGCACTGTGCGCTAAGCGCGGCGCGTCACGTCCAGGCCGGCCATGGCACGGCGTACGCGCTCTGCCGCCCGCCGGGACATCACGCCTACGCCGAGCGCGCCAACGGCTTCTGCTATCTCAACAACGCGGCCATCGCGGTGAGCGAGCTGCGCCGCCAGCATGCGCAAGTGGCGGTGCTCGATATCGATGTGCATCACGGCAACGGCACCCAGGGCATCTTCTACGATCGCGACGACGTGCTGACGGTCTCGCTGCACGCCGACCCGCACTACATGACGCCCTTCTTCACCGGCCACGCCCACGAAACCGGGCGCCACGCCGGCGAGGGCTACAACCTCAACCTGCCGCTGCCCAAGGGGCTCGACACCGCGGGATACCTGCACTCACTGACACACGCCCTGACGCGTATCGCCGAATTCGCCCCCGGTGCGCTGGTCGTCTCGCTGGGTCTCGACGCCTATGCCAACGATCCCTATCAGGGGGTGTCGGTCACGACCGAGGGCTTTGCCCAGATCACCCGCCGAATCGCCGAACTGGGGCTGCCCACGGTGCTGGTGCAGGAGGGCGGCTATCTGTCCGATGCGCTCGGCGACAACCTCATCAGCGCGCTGTCGGGGTTCGAATGACGACGCCTCAAGCAGACCCGTCCCCGAGCGTCCTGGAGGCGCCGTCGCTGTCGGTATCGACGGAGACCGCGACGCGGGTGCTGAAGACGCGTTTCGCGATCGAGGCCTCGCTGACGCCGCTCACCGGGGAGCGCGATCGCAACTTCCGCGCCACCACCGCGGACGGCGAGGTCTATCTGCTCAAGTTCACGCATCCGGCGGAGCGACATGCGGTGAGCGATTTTCAGGTGCGGGCATTGATGCACCTGGCCGAGCGGGACCCGACCCTGCCGATTCCCCGCGTACAGCGTGATCGCGACGGCGATCCCACCCCGGCGCTGCGACTCGACGACGGTCAGGTCAGCCGCGTGCGGTTGTCGACCTTTCTCGCCGGTGAACCGCTCGCCGACCGCGTGGCCTCCCTGCGTTTTCAAGCCACGCTCGGTGACTGGCTGGCGCGACTCGACGACGCGTTGGCGGACTTCGACCACCCGGTGCGCGACCTGTCGATGCCGTGGGATCTCCAGCACGCCGATGATCTACTGCCCCAGACCGAGACGCTCGATGACGACGACGCCCGACTGCGCATCCGCACCCTGCTGACACGTTTTGGCGAGCAGCTGCGGCCACGCCTGGCAGCGCTGCCGCGTCAGCCGATTCATAACGACCTCAACGGTCACAACGTCCTCTACACGCCCGCGGCGGACGATGAGAACGACCGCCCCGAATGGCCGGCGGCGATCATCGACTTCGGTGACATGCTGTTCGCGCCGCGGGTGGTGGATCTGGCGGTCGCGGCGGCGTATCAGATGAAGGATGCCGAGGACCCGCTGGCGGGTGCGCTGGCGCTGATCGCCGGCTACCACGCGCGCGCGCCGCTGAGCGCGGCGGAGTGCGAGCTGCTGCGTGGGCTGATCGAGACACGGCTGGCGATGGCGATCACTGTCTCCTCCCACCGCGCCAAACGCTATCCGGACAACGCCGAGTATCTGCTGCGCAACACGGCAGCTTCCTGGCGCGCTCTGGATCACTGCCTGGCGCTGCCCGAGGCGACCTTTCAGCGGCGTCTGAACGATGCCCTCAACCGCTCACGTTCGGGAGAGTGACCATGCAGGAGCCCGCCCTTACCGGTCGTGACGATGCCGTGGAGTCGGCACTGCTCGACCGCCGCCAGCGCCTGCTCGGCGCCTCGTACCGGCTGTTCTACCGCCAGCCCTTCCACCCGGTGCGGGGCGAAGGCGTCTGGCTCTTCGATCGCCACGGCGCGCCGTATCTGGACGCTTACAACAACGTCGCCTGTGTCGGGCACTGTCACCCGCGCGTGGTGGAGGCGATCGCGACGCAGGCGGCGACGCTCAACACCCACACCCGCTATCTCCACGAGACGATTCTCGACTGCGCCGAGCGGCTGATCGACTCCCTGCCGGCGCCGCTCGAGCAGATGGTCTTCACCTGCTCGGGCAGCGAAGCCAACGATCTCGCCGTGCGCATGGCGCGGGCCTTCACCGGAGGTGAAGGCCTGATCGTCACCGAGCTCGCCTACCACGGCGTGACCCAGGCGATCGCTGAAGCCTCGCCCTCGCTGGGCGTCAAGGTGCGACTGGGGAACACGGTACGTACCGTGCCCGCGCCGGTGGACCGTGGCGACGGCGCGGCGGCGATGGGCAAGCGCTTTGCCGCCGGGGTGCAGGCGGCCATCGACGACCTCGCCGCCCACGACATCCGCCCCGCCGCGCTGCTGCTCGACGGGGTCTTCTCCAGCGATGGCATCATCACCGGCCCCGAGGGCTTTCTCGCCCCGGCCATCGCGGCGATTCATCGTGCCGGCGGGCTCTACATTGCCGATGAAGTGCAGGCGGGCCTCGGCCGTACCGGCGTGATGTGGGGCTTTCCCCGCCATGGCGTGAGCGCCGACCTGGTCACGCTCGGCAAGCCGCTGGGCAACGGCCATCCGGTGGCGGGCGTGGCGGGACGACGCGACGTCATGGATCACTTCGGTGAGACAGCGCGCTACTTCAACACTTTCGGGGGCAATCCGGTGGCCTGCGCCGCCGCGCTGGCGGTACAGTCGGTGATCCGGGACGAGGGCATCGCCGACAACGCCGCCGCGGTCGGCGCCAAGCTTCACGCAAGCCTGGGCCAACTGGCGGCTGCCCATTCCCGGCTCGGGGACGTCCGCGGGTCGGGCCTGCTGGCGGGCGTGGAGGTGCTCGATCGCCAGGGCGGACCGGACGCTGGCCTGGCGCAGACGCTGGTCGAGGGTCTACGAGCGCGCCGCGTGCTGATCAGTGCCACCGGCCCCCACGGCAACGTGCTCAAGATCCGCCCTCCACTAGTGTTCGGCGACGCCCACGTCTCGACGCTGGGGAACGCGCTCGAGGCGAGCCTCGCGGCATCGACTCCGTGACAGCAACGTACAGGCCGCCTCCGGCACAGCGACTGTCAACCGATCCACCTTCGATGTATCCGCCCGCCTCGCGGGCGTGACAAGGAAAACCAACATGTCCTCCACCGCCCCCGTCGCCATGATCAGCGGCGCCAATCGCGGCATCGGTGCCGCCATCGCCGACATCCTTCACGCCGCCGGCTGGCGCGTCAGCCTGGGCTGTCGCACCCCGCCGGCCGAGCAGCCGGCAAGCGACGGTTGGCGGGTCTGCCACTATGACGCGCTGGACGCCGACAGCGGCCGTGCCTGGGTCGAGGAGACCGTGCGGGCATTCGGACGGATCGACGCCCTGATCAACAACGCCGGCATCCTCAGTCGTTCATCGGTGCTGGAAGCCGACGGCGAGGAGTTCGATCGCATCATGGCGGTCAACGTCCGCGCGCCGATGCTCTTGACCCAGCAGGCGTGGCCCCATCTGGTCGCCGCGGAGCAGGGTAAGGTGGTCTCGGTGGTCTCGCTCTCCGGCAAGCGGGTGAAGTCGGCAGGCTCCGGGCTCTACGCCATGAGCAAGTTCGCGGCGCAGGCGTTCGTTCACGGTCTGCGCCACTGCAGCGCCGAGACCCGCGTGCGCGCCACGGCCATCTGCCCCGGCCCGGTGGATACCGACATGGCCGTAGCCGGCGGCCTGGACGGCGACGACATCACCCAGCCGGCCGACGTCGCCCGCGTGATCCGAATGGTATTAGAACTGCCGCCTTCCGCCGCCATTGCCGAGGTGCCGATCAACTGGCAGGTCGAAAGCACGGTCTGATGGACCCGCGCGCCCGATCCGTCGCATGCCCTCGCCGCCGACTCATTCGGTGGCGGGGGTGAACAGGCGATTGAGCGGCAGGTGGGGGCTGGCGAGCGGGGATTTGATCACGATGTAGTTGAAGTATTTCTCGATGCCGAGGTTCTGCTCGACGAGGTTCTCGATCAGCGCCTGATACTCCGCGATCCCTCGGGTGACGAACTTGAGCAGGTAGTCGAAGCCACCGGAGACGAGGTGACACTCGACGCACTCCTCGACTTTCTCGACCGCCTGCTGAAAGCGATCGAAGTCGATCTGGTGGTGACTGGACAGCGTCACCTCGGTAAAGACGGTCACGATCTCATCGAACTTCGCGAGATCGATGAGCGCCGCGTAGCCGGCGATATAGCCGGCCGTCTGCAGCTTCTTGACCCGCATCAGACAGGGGCTGGGAGAGAGGTGAACGAGTTCCGCCAGCTCGACGTTGGTGATGCGCCCATTCTTCTGAAGCTCGGTCAGAATTCTCAGATCGGTGCGATCCAGCTTCATGCGTCCCCCAAAGTTCAATACCGGCCGAGCGTCATCGCTTTCGAGCCTGCCCGCTGCCGAGGGTTACCTTCCAGTCAACGCTGACGACGGCGTCACTCGAAGATTCGACCCGGGCTTGCCCACCCCGAAACGATATTGAAAACTGCAGGCGTTGGAAACGTCACCCAGCCATGCCGAAAGCCCGGGTCATGCCAAAAGCACACGCCATGTCAACGCCACGGATCCCCTCAGGAGCGACCCCGATTCATGACAGTTAAACTCGATCGTATCGATGTCGCCATCCTGACCGAGCTCCAGCGCGACGGGCGCGTTGCCAACGCCCAGCTCGCCAGCCGTGTGGGCCTCTCGCCCTCTCCCTGCCTGTCTCGCGTCAAGCGCCTGCAGGAAGCGGGTTACATCGAGGGGTACAGCGCGCGATTGAGTCTCGCCCGGCTCGGGGCATCGGTGACACTCTTCGTGGAGGTGACCCTCGACAATCACCGCCGGGACAGTTTCGAACGTTTCGAGGCTGCGATCTCCGCGGCTCCCGAAGTGATGGAGTGCCATCAGGTCTCCGGCGGCTACGACTACCTGCTACGCATCGCGGTCCCTCGCCTCTCCGAGTTTCAGCAGCTGATGGAGTCCTGGCTGAACCGGGAGATCGGCATTGCCCGCTACGTGAGCTATGTGGTGACGAAAACGCCGCTCAACCGGGTCGAGGTGCCCCTGCAGCACCTGCTCAACGACGAGCCCCACTAGCTCAGCCGAGCGTCTGCGCCGCCAGTCCGTAAGTTCTCACCGCCCCCTCGCCACCGCGCGGCGCCCCCATGCGCATCTGCGTGACCGTGTCGTAGAGACCCAGCCCGGCGCTGGCGAGGAAATCGGCGAGCATCGGGCTCTCGCCCGGCGTATCCAGCCGCAGGAACTCCCCGCGGTGATCGGCCATGAAGGGCGCGATCAGCGTCATGGTCATCCTTTCGTCCTCCGCGACCACGGGGCCGATGACGCGCCCCCGGCCGAAATCACGAATCAGCGCGAAGCCGACGATCTCATCGTCGCGCACGGCCACGCTGCCGTTGCCGGCTTCCATCAGTGTCGTCAATACCGTCTGGCGCTCGGCACCGAAGGCGGAGAGATCGAGCGCGCGAAGGGCTGCGGCATCCGCCGGCGTGACGGGTCGAATCCTGACGCCGGGCGCCTCGTCGAACGCGGGGCATTCGCGCACGACGCCCTGATGCTGATAGACGGTCGCCACCGGCGTGAAGCCGCTGCTCTTGTAGAGCCGGTAGGCCGGACGCGTCGCGTTGAGACGCAGATCGCGCCCCTGGCAATCGGCAAGGATGCGATCCAGCAACCAGCGTCCTGCACCGTGGGTCTGGAGGCGCGGCGCGGTCATCATCATGCCGATCATGGCGAAATCCGGCCCCATCTCGAAAAACATGCCGGAGGCCAGCACGCGCTCGATGTCGTCCATCGCCAGGTAACCGCGCCCCAGCGACATCAGCAGCTCCAGATCGCGGGGGCGATGCGGCCAGTACACGTTGACGGTGAGCTGGTGCATCCGCTCGAGATCGCCGTCCTCGAGAGGACGCGCCCTGGCAACGTAGGCATCCACTTTCTGGGTTTTGGAGACTTCGCTCGGGGTCATGGCAGCTCCTCGAGAGACTCGACCGGTCCGCGCCATCAAGCGCGCCGGCGTCGAGCCCGCGGTGGATAGTCGATGTCATTCAAGCACGCGGAATCGGCGTCAGTGTAGCGGTTCGAGGCCCGAGTCACCGGCCGTCTCCGACAACAGTGGAATCTGCGTTAAATCTCGATAATTCGGTCGTTTTTCGACGCTCGCAACGCCACAACGACAGTCGTGACGGCGGCATTGCCTTACTCTGGATATCCGGCCTGACCCTGGGCCACGAACTCACCCTGTCGAGGAGAGACTGATGGCACTGCTCTACAAGTCGGACCCGGTGCGAGGTCGCCGCTGGCGCGCTCTGTTCGCCGAGCACGCCCCCGATATCGAATTTCGCGAGTGGCCGGATATCGGCGATCCCGCCGATATCCACTACCTGCTGGCCTGGCAGCCCCCGGCGGCGATCGCCACCTGTCTGCCCGAGCTGGAGGTGCTTTTCGCCACCTCCGCCGGCGTCGACCAGTTCGATGTCTCGACGCTACCGTCGACGCTCCCCGTGGTGCGCATGCTTGACCCTGCCATCGAGCAGGGGATGGTCGAATACGCCCTGTTCGGCACGCTCTGGCTGCACCGTCAGATGTACGACTACACGCGTCAGCAGCGTGAGCGGACCTGGCAGGCGCACTCTCTGGTGCCAGCCGCCCAGCGTCGCGTGGGCATTCTAGGGCTGGGGCATCTCGGCCAGGCCATCGCGTCACAGCTGGGCAGCCTCGGTTTCTCGCTCAGCGGCTGGTCACGCCGCCCGCGCGAGGTCGACGGTGTCACTTGCTACGCCGGCGGTGAGACGCTGGATCGTTTCCTCGCCGACAGCGACATTCTGATCTGTGTGCTGCCGTTGACCGAGGCGACACGCGGCATCCTGAACCGGTCACTGTTCGCCAAACTCCCCGCAGGGGCCGCGCTGATCAACATAGGCCGCGGTGAACAGCTCGTCGATGCCGACCTCATCGAGGCGCTCGATACCGGTCGGCTTTCGGCGGCGGTGGTCGACGTCGTCGGCGAGGAACCGCCGGCGTCCGACCACCCTTTCTGGCAGCACGAGCGCCTCCTGCTCACCCCGCACATCGCGGCCATGACGCAGCCGGAGACGGCCTTCCCCGTTCTGCTCGACAACATTCGCCGTCACCAGCGTGGCGAGCCGATGAACGGCGAAGTGGACCGCCGACGCGGCTACTGACCGCGAACCTGCCGAGGCGACGGCGCGGCGTGCGCCTGACTCACGCCGTTGCCTCGGCGCGCGACAGCGGACGGCTCTCGAGCCACCCCTGACGCAGCTCCGGGACCGAACCGATGAGCTTACGGGTGTAATCATGCTTTGGCGCCGTGAGCACGGCGTCGCAGCGCCCGGCCTCCACGCATTCGCCATGATAAAGCACCATCACGTCGTCGCAGAGCGCGCGCACGGTAGAGATATCGTGGCTGATGAACAGATAGGTGACGCCCAGCTCGCGGCGAAGCTCCGCCAGCAGCTCCAGGATGGCGGCCCCGACCACGGTATCCAGCGCCGAGGTCACCTCGTCGCAGAGAATCAGGTCCGGCTCGGCCGCGAGAGCCCGGGCGAGGTTGACGCGCTGCTTCTGTCCGCCCGAGAGTTCGCCGGGTTTTCGATCGAGCAGCGTGCGCGGCAGCCGAACCCGATCCATCAGCTCCTCGACCCGTGCCTTGCGGGCACTACGGTCGAGATCGAAGTAGGTCTGCAGCGGGCGGTCGAGCAGTCGACGCACTGTATGCGCCGGATTCAGCGCGTTGTCGGCGCTCTGGAAGACCATCTGGACGCGCCGAAACTGCTCGCGCGTCCGCCCTCGCAGCGTCGTCGAGAGCTCCCGCCGATCGAACTGGATCGCTCCCTGTGACGGCGCCACCAGCCCCGCCACCGCGCGGGCCAGCGTCGACTTGCCCGAGCCCGACTCGCCGATGATGCCCATCGCCTGCCCTTTGGCGAGCTGAAGATTGATGTGCTCGAGCACCACGTTCTCCGGCCGGCCGTCGCGATGACGACTGCCGTAGCCCACCTGGAGATCGTCGATGCGGAGCAGCTCCTCGCCCCGCTCACCCGCGGAGGGCGAAAGCTGGGCGTGTGGCCGCGCCGCCGCTAGCAGACTGCGGGTGTAGTCGTGGGATGGCTGCTCGAGAATACGCGCGGTGGCGTTCTGCTCCTGGGTTTCGCCGTTCTGCAGTACCAGCACCTGATCGGCCATCTGCGCCACCACCGCCAGATCGTGGGAGACGTAGATGGCGGTGGTGCCGCGCTCGCGCATCACCTGCTTGAAGGCGCGCAGCACGTCGATCTGGGTGGTCACGTCGAGCGCCGTGGTCGGCTCGTCGAGGATGACCAGCGCCGGATCGGTGATCAACGCCATCGCCGCCATCACGCGCTGCAGCTGACCGCCGGAGACCTGGTGCGGGTAACGATCCCCGATCCGGTCCGGTTCGGGAAGCGCGAGGTCATGAAACAGCGACACCGCTTTCTCCCGTGCTGCCTGACGACTCATCACGCCATGGATCAGTGCGCCTTCGGTGACCTGTTCCATCAGCGTGCGGGAGGGGTTGAAGGCAGCCGCCGCGCTCTGGGCGATATAGGCCACCCGATGCCCCCGCAGGGCGCGCGTCTGGGTGGCATTGAGCGACAGAATGTCGGTCTCGCCGAGTTGCACGCTGCCGCCCGCGATGCGACAGCCGCTGCGGGCGTAACCGAGCATGGCCAGCGCGATGGTCGTCTTGCCCGAGCCCGACTCGCCGATCAGTGCCAGCACCTCCCCCGGTGTCAGGCTGAAGTCGATGCTGTCGACGATGGTCCGCTCTTCGCCGCCCGGGGGCGTGGCGCAGATCGTGAGATCGCGCACGGTGAGTGATTCTCCCAGCATGTCGTCACTCCTTTTGCGTATCGCGGCTTTTCGACAGACTGTCGATCAGCAGGTTGGCACCGATGGTCAGCGTGCCGATGGCCAGCGCCGGGGCAATCACGGCAAGCGCGCCCTGACTCAGGCCGCCGATGTTCTCTCTTACCAGCGAGCCCAGATCCGCCGCCGGGGGCTGGACGCCGAGCCCGAGAAAGCTCATGCCGCTGAGCAGCAGCACGATAAAGACGAAGCGCATCCCCATATCGGTGAGAATCGACTGGATCATGTTGGGCATGATCTCGAACGCCGCGATATAGAAGCGGCCCTCGCCCCGCGTCTTTGCCACCTGCACGTACTCGAGCGTGGCCAGATTGGTCGCCAGACTGTGAGCGATGCGGAATGCCCCGGGGGCATAGCTGAGCACGGCGGCCACGATCAGCAGCGGGATGGAGGTGCCGAAGGCAGAGACCATCACCAGCGCCATCATCTTGCTGGGGATCGAGATCAGGGTATCGAATACGCGACGCACGCACTCTTCCAGCCAGCGCGGCAGCAGCACGGCCAGCATGCCGAAGCCGGCGCCCACCAGGCTCGAGAGCAGCGCCGCCGCGACCGCCAGTCCCACGGTATAGCGAGCGCCGGTCAGAATGCGGCTCAGCATGTCGCGGCCCATGTAGTCGGTCCCCAGCCAGTGAGCAGCGCTGGCCCCGCCGTAGATCGTGTCGGAGACGAACGCGCCCATCGGGTAGGGCGCAAGCAAGGGACCGAAGAGGGCAATCAATACCCAGCTCCCGAAAAGCCCCAGGCCGATCCAGCGTGTCAGCTTCAGCGCTTGCTTGTTGCGCTTGGCTGGCACGGAGATTGGTAGGCGCGTGCCTCTGACCATGCGACGCTCAGGACGGGAGGATCGAGGAGACGCCGACGAATGGCGCGACTTCGACGGGCGATGGGGCATGGCTTGTGTCTCACTCATCGGTTTCGCAGCCTCGGGTTGGAGAGGATCGCGCAGAGGTCGGCCACCATGACCAGAATCAGGTAGGCACCGCAGAAGAGCATGGCGCAGGCCTGAACCAGCGCCAGATCCCGATTGGACACCGCATCGACCATGAGACTGGCGATACCCGGGTAGTTGAAGATCGTCTCGACGATGATGACCCCGCCCAGCAGGTAGGAGAGGCTGAGCGCGACCGCGTTAGCGATCGGCCCCACGGCGTTGGGCAAGGCGTGGCGCAACACCCGACGCACCGGGGGCACCCCTTTGAGCCGGGCCATTTCGATGTAGGCACTATCGAGCTGGTCGATCAGTGCCGCGCGAGTCATGCGCGCCATCTGGGCGATCAGCACGCAGCAGAGCGTCAGTACCGGCATCGCGTAGATGCGCACGAAGTCGCCGAGACTATCGACGGTGGAGACATAGGAGAGCGCCGGCAGCCACCCCAGATGCACGGCGAAGATCAGTACGGCGAGCGTGGCCACTAGAAACTCGGGAACCGCCACCATCGAGAGCGTGACGACATTCAGCGCACGGTCGACCTTGCCGCCGCGACGCATGGCGGCCACCAGCCCCATCGTCAGCGCAATGGGCACGGAGATCGCCGTGGTGATGGCAGCCAGCAGCAGCGAATTGGGCAGGCGGTCGTTCATCAGCTGCGCCACCGAAGTGGCGTTACTCGCCGACATCCCCAGGTCGCCGGTCGCGAAACCGCTGAGCCACTGCCAGTAGCGCACCAGCGGCGGCTGATCGAGACCGAGCTCGGCGCGCAGGGCAGCGACCTGCTCCGGCGTGGCGAACTGCCCCAGAATCTGCTGCGCGGTGTCACCCGGCAGCAGCGACGTAATGGTGAATATCACCAGCGACACCAGAAACAGCGTCACCAGACTCGAGGACAGGCGTCCCAGTACCAGTTTGGGCATGGCGTTACGCATCTTTCGCCTCCAGCTTGGCGCCGGCAGCGCGGCGTGAAGCACGCATCGGTCGCGCGCTTCATCCCCCGCCGGCACGAGACATCAGTGACAGGACCAGCGTGTCTTACGCGTTCCACCAGACATGTTCGGCAAACATGTAACCCATGAAGCTGCCCAGCGGCACCGTCCGATCCATGCCGCCGATGCGCGAATCAAAGCCTTCGAGATCGCTCAGAAAGACCGGAATACCGATCCCGCTGTGGTCATGGATCAGGGTCTGCATGTCGGCATACATCTGCTGGCGCTTGCTGGGATCGGGCTCGCTGCGCGAGGCGACCAGCAGCTGATCGAACTGCGCATTGCTCCAGCCGGACTCGTTCCAGGGCGCACCGGAGGCGAAGAACTGGGACAGCAGAATGTTGGCGGTAGGGCGCGGGTTGATGTTGCCGAAGCCCAGCGGATGCTTCATCCAGTGGTTGGACCAGTAACCGTCCGCGGGCACCCGATTGAGGTTCAGATTGAGCCCGGCCTGCGACGCCGACTGCTGCAGCAGCTGGCCCATCTCTTCGGAGTAGTTGGCCGCCGGCGAGACGACCAGCGAAGTACGGGCGCCGGCCACGCCCGCCTTTTTCAGCAGGGACGCGGCACGCTCGGGGTCGTACTCTCGCTGCGGCAACCCGTCGAAGTAGTAGGGCGAGGAGGGAGCGATCGGCTGATCGTTGGCGATCTCGCCGTAACCGCGAAGCGCGACGCGCTTGATCTGTTCACGATCGAAGAGATATTTCATCGCCTCGACGAATTCAGGCCGGCTACCCGGCTGCTGATCGACACGCATGATCAGATCGGTGTAGTTACCCGAGTTGGTCGCCTTGATCTGGCTTCCTTCCATTTGACCGATGCGGTCCGCGTTACGCCCCGAGAGGTTGTTGATCATCTGGACGTCGCCGGAGAGCAGCGCATTGACCCGCGCCGACTCGTCGCTGATCCCTACCGTTTCGATCGCGTCGAGATAGGGACGCCCCTCGCGCCAGTAATTCTCGTTGCGAACCGCCACCGAGCGCACGCCGGGGGCAAACTCCTGGCAGGTGAAGGGGCCGGTGCCGATACCCTGGGAGAAATCGGTGGTGCCGTCGGGCACGATGACCAGATGCGACACGGCGAGCAGTGCCGGCAGCTCGATATTGGGGGAAACGAGATTGAACTCGACGCGCTGCTGGTCCACTCGCCGCACGCTCTCGATCTGCTCGACCATCGAGAGGACCTTGGAGCCGACCACCGGCTCCTTGTGGCGCATGATCGAGTAGACCACGTCCTCTGGCGTCAGCGACTTGCCATTGTGGAAGGTGACCCCCTGGCGGAGCGTGAAGACCCAGTGCCCGCCGTTGTCGGTGGTCTCAAACGTCTCCGCGAGGCAGGGCTGGGGATGCAGCTGTTCGTCGAACTGGGTCAGGCCGTTATAGAAGGTGAAGGCCCGCACGTAGTCGATCGCCGTGGCGCCCTTGGCCGGGTCCAGCGTTTCGGCGGCCGAGGAGGAGTGCGCGGCGACGCGGATCCGCCCCCCGCGTTTGGGCGTGCCCTGCCCGGCCGCGTCGGCCGCGAAGGCGCGGCCGACGCCGGGCAGGCTGCCGGCACCCGCCATCAGCACGCCTGCAGCGCCCAGCATCTTCAGCGCGTCGCGACGCGAGAGACCGCGCTGCATGGCACGATAAACCTCGAGACTCTGCTCTGGAGAGACGAGTCGATCATCGTTCTTGTCGTGTTTCATGAGCCTTCTCCTTCTGCCTGAAATTGTTATTGCATTCGGAAACAGCGCTGCATCGTCGGTGGGCTCTTCCACCGTCCTGATTGTTCGGTCTCTCTGTCGACTTCGCCGCTGCGGCGCGGGTCATGCGGGCCGCCAGCCACGCGTTGTCGCGTTCGACGTCGACGTGACAGCTCAGCGAAGTCGGTCCTGCAGTCGGTACCAGCCGCCGACCAGCGGCAGGAACCAGGGTTTACCGAAGTGGCCGGGAATCGCGGGCCACTCCTCGCTTTGCCAGGGCGTGTCTCGGCGGTGCCCCAGCATCATCTCCGCCATCATGCGGCCCATGTGGACCGACATCTGTACGCCGTGACCGCTGAATCCCATCACGTAGTACATGCCGTCGTGGCGCCCCGCGTGCGGTAGTCGGTCGCGACTCATGTCGACCAGACCGCCCCAGCAGTAATCCAGCTGCGTGGCACTCAGCTGAGGAAAGGTCTCGCGAAGGCCGCGGCGCAGAATCTCGCCGCTCTTGGCATCGGATTGGCTGCCCGACATGGCAAAACGGGCGCGACCGCCGAACAGCAGACGATTGTCGGGTGTCAGCCGGAAATAGTGGCCGACGATACGACTGGTCACGCAGGCCCGTTGGTTGGGAATCATCTGCTGGCACTGCTCGCTGGCGAGCGGTTCGGTGACGACGATGAAGCTGCCCACCGGTGCCAGACGGCGACGGAACCAGTTCAGCGGTCCGACCTGCGATGCCCCCGTCGCCAGCAGTACGTTATCGGCGTGGAACTCACTGCCGGGCGTGGTCAACCGGTATCGCTCGCCCTCGCGTTCGACGCCGGTCATGGGCGTGTGTTCGAACAGGTGAGCGCCATGCCTCACCGCGGCATCGGCCAGACCGGCACCGAAGCGTCCGACGTGCATCTGACCGCCGTTTTTCTGCCACAGCGCACCGTGGAAGAGGGGCGAATCCACTTCCCGGCGCGCCTCTGCCTGCGACAGCATGGCAACGTCGGGATCGACGTCTCGCCGAATCGCTTCATAGGTGCGCGCCAGCTTGTCGTAATGCTCCGGCTTCGCGGCGAGCTTGAGCTTGCCCCGGCGCAGGTAGTCGCAGGCGATCTCTTCTTCCTCGATCAGCTGTTCGACCGAGGCGACGGCATCGCTGTAGCTGCGGTAGTGGCGCGCCGCCCGCTCGCGACCCAACTGGTCGACCATGGCGGCATAGTCCTGCGCCACCCCGGTATTGCACTGCCCGCCGTTGCGCCCCGAGGCCTCGCCGACCACGCGCCCCGCCTCCAGCAGCGCCACGCGGGCGCCCTCCCTGGCCAGGGTGCGAGCCGCCGCGAGACCGGTAAAACCACCGCCGATGATCGCCACGTCGTAGTGACCCTCGGGGGGGTGGTCGCGCCCCCCGCTGAAGGCTGGCGCCGTATCCAGCCAGTAGGACTCGAGTTTCATGGGCGTCCTCCCTTCAGGGGTTGCTGGATCGATTAGAGACCGACCAGTGCAGGCAGACCGCGGATGTCGGCGATCTCGGTCGCGCCGTAGCCCTGACAGAAGCCTTCATGATGGCGGGCGACGAAGGCCTTGTTCTCGATCCCCATGACATGCGCCGACATCAAGTCGTAGCGAAAGCTCGACGACACGTGGAGCAGTTCGTCCGGCCGGCAATCCAGGGTGTCGATCATCGCTTCGAAAGCGGCCAGACGCGGCTTGTAGATCTTGAAGGTGTCCGCGGTGAAGACCTGATGGAACGGCACCTCGAGCTTGCGGACGTTATCCATGATCTGGCTGTCGTCGGCGTTGGAGTAGATCACCAGCGGAATCTTGTCGGCGATCTTGGCAAGCCCCTCGATCACGTCCGGGTGCGGCCCCCAGGTCGGGACTGCCTCGTAATAACGCATCCCCTCGTTGTCGCGATACTCGACGCCCCAGCGCTGGCAGGTCCGCTCCAGCGCGGCACACAGGACTTCCGAGTAGGGCTTCCAGGGCCCCAGCACTTCATCGAAGCGGTAGGCGCCGAAGGATTGGATGAAGGCCTCCATGCGCGCGGCATCGGGAATACGATCGGCAAAGAGTTCGCGGGTCAGGCTGCCCATCTGAAAGTTGGTCAGCGTGCCGTAGCAGTCGAAGGTGATGTACTTCGGGCGCATGATGTCGCTCATGGTGTCTCGTCCTGTGTTGTCGTGCCGGGATCGGCGAGGCTTGTTGTGGACGTCGACCCCGCTGGGGCCATGGATTCATTACATCACTCACTCACCAACCCAGGACGCTGAAACCCTGCCGCTCACTGGTACAAACCACCCTTTTTCGAGGCGCGAACAGCACAGCCTGCGGCAGTCGCCCTACATCATTTCGGGCTGGCGAATCCGGCTTCCCTTGGCGAAGCGCTCGAGATGGTAGGGTGCCGGGTCCACCACCGGCGTCGCCCCGGTGACCAGATCCGCTGCCAGCTGCCCCGCCGCGGGGCCGATGCCGAAGCCATGCCCGCTGAACCCGGAGGCGATGGTGAAACCGGGGATGGCGTCCACCGGCGAGATCACCGGCACCATGTCCGGCGTAGTGTCGATCATGCCGCCCCAGGCGCGGGCGATATGCACTCCCTTGAGCGCGGGGTACTCCGCCTGCAGTCCCGCCAGCGCCGCTCGCGCCTGCGCCATATCGGGGGCGGGGTCGAGAATGCGCTGCCGCTCGAACGGGGAGACCTGGTCAAACTCCCAGCGCCCGGCGGCCTCGGGGCCGCGGAAGAAGGAGCGCCCGGCGCGGATCTGCAGCTTCTTGGCCAGCTTGCTGCGATAGGCGGCATAGAACTTGGTCGCGTAGCGCAGTCCCTGCGGGCTGATCTCGACGCGACCGAAGCCGGGCATCGCCAGCGTGTAGCTACCGTCCAGACGCCGCCGCAGCGCGACCTTGGGGGTGGTGAGACAGCCCGGCGTCACCTCGGGACCGGCGGTGGTCTGCAGCGTCGTGCCCATGATGTTGGCCGCGGGTAGCTCGACCCCGTGACGCCGGCAGAAGCGCGAGCTCCAGGCACCGCCGGCGCAGATCACGCTCGCGGTACGGATCAGCCCGCGCTCGGTCCACACGCCGCTGATGCGCCCGGCCGTCATGTCCAGCCCTCGCACGGCGCAGTTCTGGTGGATATAGGCCCCACGCTCCCGCGCGCCGGCCGCGATCGCCGGACAGGCCATCGACGGTTCGGCATGGCCGTCGGTGGGAGACCAGACGCCGCCGATCCAGCGCGACGTCGTACCGGGCGCCTTGTCGTGCGCCTGTTCGGCGGTGAGCAGCTGACTGTTAAACCCGTGCGCGCGGGCCTTCTCGCCCCAGGCTTCCCATTTGGCCAGGCTGGCAGGATTGTCGGTGGTATAGACGATACCGCTGCGCCGGAACCCCACGTCGCGCCCGATCTCTCCGGACAGCGCCTCCCAGCGGTCGAGACTGTGCATCGCCAGAGGCAACTCGAACATGTCGCGGTTCTGCTGACGCACCCAGCCCCAGTTGCGGCTGGACTGCTCGCCGCCGATCAGCCCCTTTTCCAGCAGCGCCACCGAGACACCGCGGCACGCCAGCTCATAGGCCGTCGTCGTGCCGACGATGCCGCCACCGATGACCACTACATCGACCTGCTCGGGAAAGTTGGCGCTGTCATCGACTGCATCCACATTGACGAACATTCGCTTGCTCTCTTGAAGGTAATTGTCATGGGTCGCGGCAGCCGAGCCACCGCGACGTGGCCCGGCGCTATCCGTCGATGCCGATCAGCACGCTTTTGTGATGCAGGTTGGCCTCGAAGGCCGCCCGCCCGAGATCGCGACCGATGCCGGAGCGCTTGTAGCCGCCTGTCGGCAGAATGTAGTCATTGCTGCGCCCGTAGCGATTGACCCAGACGGTACCGGCGCTGAGCCGCCGCGTCGCCCGCAGCGCGCGGCTGATATCCGCGGTATGCACACCGGCCGCCAGGCCGTAGACCTCGTGTTCCGCCAGCGCCAGGGCCTCCTCCTCGGTGTCGAACGTCTGCACGCTGAGCACCGGGCCAAAGATCTCCTCTTCCACGGCGGGATTCCGAGCACTCTGGACCTGCAGAATGGTGGGTCGATAGAAGCCGCCCGCGGCGGTGTCGAAACGCCCGCCGCCTGCCACCACGTCGGCGCCCGCCTCGCGGGCACGAGTGACGACCGACTCGATGCGCTGCATCTGCCCCTCGGAGACGATCGGCGAAAACCGCGTCCCGCTCTGCCAGGTCAGCCCCGGCGTCAGCGCGTCGAAGCGTGTCTGCAGACGTTCGAGCATCGGTTCGAGCAGCGAGCGCTCGATGAGCAGCCGAGAGCCCGCCACGCAGACCTGACCGGCATTCCCGGTGATCGCCGCGGCGAGCGTGTCCGCGGTCCGCTCGATATCGGGAATGTCCGCGAACACCAGCTGCGGACTCTTGCCACCCAGTTCCAGGGTCACCGGCTTGGGCCCGGTCTCTGCGCAGGCGCCCATGATGTGGCGCCCGGTGGCGGTGGAGCCGGTAAAGGTGATCTTGGCCACATCGGGATGGCGGCACAGCGTATCGCCGGTGGTGGCGCCGTTACCCTGGATCACGTTGAACACCCCGGGCGGCATCCCGGCATCGATCGCCAGTGCCGCCAGCCGCACCGCGGTGAAGGGCGTCAGCTCCGACGGTTTCAATACCACGGTATTGCCCGCCGCCAGTGCCGGGGCCACTTTCCAGCAGGTCATGCTGAGCGGGAAGTTCCAGGGGGCGATCGCGCCGACCACACCGAGCGGCTCGGCAATCTGCATGCCCAGGCTAGCGTGGCCGGTCGCCGCCACCTCACCCCCATGCTTGTCGGCGAACTCGGCGAAAAAGCGGATGCCTTCGGCGGTGTAGGGGACGTCCCAGGCCCGCGCCTGATCGATGGGCCGGGTCGATCCCAGCGCTTCCAGCGCCGCCAGATAGTCGATGTCCGCGTCGATCAGATCGGCCCATCGGCGCATGACGCGGGCCCGCTCGCGGGGCGGTTGGCTTGCCCAGCCGCTCGTCTGAAAGGCCCGTCGGGCGCTGGCCACGGCCTCATCGACACGTTCGGCGTCCGCCATTGGCAGCTCTGCATAGGGCGCCGCGTCCGACGGGCGGGAGACACCGAGTGCCCCCGGCCCGCGCACGAGCGCCGCGTGAATGTAGTGTCCGTTGGGAATCTCAATGCGGTCGGGATCGAAGCTCGCCATGATCGGCCTTAGCGTTGGGAGAAGGGACGCCCCCAGCGCGGCAAGGGCCAAGCACCAGGGGGGACGGATGACTCCATCCTAGGGCGAAAGCCCCAGCACAGGGTGCCGACTCGCCCGCCGCTGAACGCAGGTGATGCGTCAAAAGAGCGGCACACCGGGGGAATCTGCCGAATCCTTGTCATCCAGCGATCCGGCATGGAATTGCGCGGACAACGCTCAGTAGAGTGACTCGCCTAACTGCCGTCGACGACAGGAGAACGCCGAGATGAACCGCCTTTCGACCGTGGAGACCGCCCTCTCCTCCCGTGATGCCACGCTGGGCTACCGACGTTTCGAGACGGCGGATCTCGACGACGCCCTGACGCTGTCGCAGCGTCTGGGCTGGCCGCATCGCCGTGAGGACTGGGCGCAGATGCTGGAGGTAGGCAGTGGACTGGCGCTGCGCAGCGAGACCGGCGCGCTGGTCGGCACCGGCTTCTGTATCGACCAGGGGGCCATGGCGACCCTCGGACTGATCGTGGTCGACGACGCCTGGCAGGGGCGCGGCCTGGGGCGCGAAATGATGGAGCGACTGATGCAACTGGCCGGCGAACGCCCCGTGTCACTGGTCGCGACCACGGCCGGCGCCCCGCTCTACCGCAAGATGGGGTTCGAAACCTGTGGTCTGGTCTGCCAGTACCAGGGGGTCATCGAACCGACGGCGGGGCCGACATCGCCGGCGCTGCGGCGATTCGGCCCAGAGGATCGCGAAGCGCTGCTCTCGCTCGCCCCCGATAACGCGGTCCATGGACTCGCGGTGAACTCGGCGCTTGAGGGCGTCCTGCTGGATAACAGCGGGGAGATCGAAGGCGTCGCACTCTGGCGCGCCTTCGGTCGCGGATACCATATTGGCCCGGTCCTCGCCGACTCCGCATCAACGACCCGCGCGCTGATCGAAGCGCTGCTCGCCGCCCATCCCGGCGACTTCGTGCGTCTGGATCTGGTCGACCCGCCCGCTGACGATACCTGGCTGCAGGCTGCCGGGTTGCGCTGTGTCGATCGCGTCGAGCAGATGCATCGCGGCACACTGCCCGTGACCGACGGCCCGCGACGCGCGGGCCTGATGACGCAGGCGATGGGGTGAGCGCATGCCGGATTCGCTGACCCACCTGATCGACGACCTGCTGCCCGCCGTGATCGACTGGCGGCGGGATTTTCACCGCCACCCGGAGCAGGGCTGGACCGAGTTTCGCACCGCCAGCCTCGTCGCCGAGCGGCTCGAGTCACTCGGCTTCACGGTCCATCACGGTGACGCAGTGGTCGACCGCGACGCGCGGCTGGGCGTCCCCGACGGCGCAACGCTTGATGCCGCGCTGGCCCGCGCCAGAGAACAGGGGGCGATCGAGCGCTGGCTCCCGGCCATGGCCGGTGGGCTGACCGGCGTGACCGGCATCCTGGATACCGGCAGGCCCGGGCCGACGACCGCCTTTCGGTTCGACCTTGATGCCCTGCCGATCACGGAGAGCGGCGATGCCACGCACAGTCCCGCCGAGCTGGGCTTTCGATCGCGCAACGAAGGCTCGATGCACGCCTGCGCCCACGACGGCCATACCGCGCTCGGCCTGGGCCTGGCAACGCTGTTGCAGCGCCTCGAAGCCACGCTGACGGGACGCCTCAAGCTGATCTTCCAGCCCGCGGAAGAGGGAGTCCGCGGCGCCGGGGCGATGGTCGCCGCCGGCGTGGTCGATGACGTCGACCACCTGGTTGCCACCCACCTCGGCCTCGGGCAGCCACCGGCGACGCTCGTCTGCGGTGCCGACGGATTTCTCGCGACCACCAAGCTCGACGCCACGTTCCGGGGACGCGCCGCGCATGCCGGCGGCCAGCCGGAAAAAGGCCGCAACGCCTTGCTGGCCGCCGCGCAGGCGGTTCAGGGGCTTCACGCCATCGCCCCCCACGCGGACGGCCCCTCGCGGCTCAACGTCGGTCGACTCGAGGGCGGCAGCGGGCGCAACGTGGTTCCCGACTCGGCCATCATGCAGCTGGAGACCCGCGGCGCGACCACCGCCATCAACGACTACGTCGAAGCGCGTGCCCGAGAGGTTCTGGAAGGCGCGGCCCGCATGCAGGGGGTCGAGGTCGCCGTCGAGCGCGTCGGCGCGGCGGTCGAGTGTCCCTCGAGCCCGAACTTGATCCACCGGATCGCCCACACCGTGGAGCGCCGCCTCCCGTCGATGCAGCTGATCTGTCCGGACAAGACGCCCGTCGGTTCCGAAGACGCCACGCTGCTGATGCGCCGAGTGATCGAGCGCGGCGGCGAAGCCGCCTATCTCATCGTGGGCACCCGGTTGGCGGCCGGCCACCATCACCCCGCGTTCGATTTCGACGAGGCCACACTACCGAGCGCCCTGGAGATCCTCGCCAGCGCCGCACAGGCGCTCAACGGGCAGGCCGCCGCCGACAGCTGAGGCGAGCGACCGGCCCCGTCGCTCGCGCGAAACACTCGACCTAGCCGAACAGCCCTTTCAGCTGGTGCGGCTGGCTGCGCAGATACTGCTTGGGGGCATGCACCGTCGCGCCCAACGTGGCGGCGGCGTGCCATGGCCAGCGCGGGTTGTAGAGCATGCCGCGAGCCAGCGCGACGGCGTCTGCCTCACCGCTGAAGACGATGCCCTCGGCCTGTTGCGGCTCGGTGATCAGACCGACGGCGATGACGGCCATCTCGACCTCCTGCTTCATGCGCCGGGCGAAGGGCACCTGATAGCTGGGGCCCACGTTGAGCGTCTGGCGCGGGTCGAGACCGCCGCCGGAGCAGTCGATGAAGCTGCAGCCGCGGGCATCGAGCGCCTTGGCCAGTGCCACGCTCTGCTCGAGATCCCAGCCGCCCTCGACCCAGTCGCTGCCGGAGATGCGGATACCCACCGGCTTCTCCGCCGGGAAGACCTCGCGCACGTCGTCGAAGATCTCGAGGATCAGCCGCATGCGATTTTCGAGGCTGCCGCCGTAGGCGTCCTCACGCTGATTGGAGAGCGGCGAGAGGAACTCGTGGAGCAGATAGCCGTGGGCGGCGTGGAGTTCGATCAGGTCCAGCCCCAGACGCTCGGCGCGCTGGGCCGACTCGACGAAGCTCGCCCTGAGCGCCTTGATGTCGTCGAGAGACATTTCACGCGGGGCGCGCTGGCCTGCCTGATAGGCGACGGCGGAGGGCGCAACGGTCTCCCAGCCGCCCTCGTCGAGTCCGAGCTGCTCGCCCCCCTCCCACGGCGCGCGGCAGGAGGCCTTGCGCCCGGCGTGACCGAGCTGAACACCAATGGGCATCGGCGAGTGTTCGCGTACGGCCGCGAGGGTCTGCGCCATGGCGTGCTCGTTGGCGTCCGAATAGAGACCGACGTCGCCGGGGGTAATGCGTCCTTCGGGCGCCACACTCGCCGCTTCGATCACCAGCAGACCGGCACCGGAAAGCGCCAGATGGCCGAGATGCATCTGATGCCAGTGGGTCATGTTGCCCTCGCCATCGGCGGAGTACTGACACATCGGCGAGATGACGATGCGATTGGGAAGCTCAAGCTTGCCAAGCGTCAGTGGCGTGAACAGTTTCGGGGATGACATGAAGACTCTCCTGAGACCAGAGTGGGATGCCGGGGAATGTAGTCGGCTAATAATTGTTTAGCAACATCACTCCCTCTCGCTGATCGCCTCTCACGCGCTTTCCCTGTCTGCCTCCCTCTTCCTGCTTCCCCGTCGCCCATAAAAAACCCCGGCCAAGGGCCGGGGAAGCTTCTGGTGGAGACCAGTCCACAGAACCGATGCCGTCGCGCCTTCTGTCTCCTGGCGGTCCCGAGCGGCGTGTCAGACGGGCCTAGGCCGCTTCCTCCCAGGCGGGAAAAGGGTCCGGCAGGGTCATCCAGTAGTCCCTGCCGAGTGCGGTCTCTTCTTCACTGAGCAGGCAGGAGTCGAGTCGAGCGCGGATATCGGCGACGTCGAGCCCTTGGCCGATAAAGACGAGTTCCTGGCGCATATCGCCAAAGGGTTCCTGCCATTTTTCGAGAATCGCCTCGCGATAGTCGGGATCTTCTGGCCAGCTCGTCTCCGGTACCGCACGCCAGAAAAGGCCGGCAAAACCGTGGTGGGCGATGCCGCCGGCCTGGCTCCATTGACCGGCGAACTGGGGCCGGCTGGCGAGCCAGAAGAAGCCTTTCGATCGCAGCAGTTTGCCGCCGCCCCAGTCGCCGTGCAGCAGCGCGAAGAAACGCTCGGGATGAAAAGGGCGACGCGCTTCAAAGCTGAAGCTCGAGATGCCGTACTCCTCGGTCTCCGGTACGTGCTCGCCGCGCATCTCCTTGAGCCAGCCGGGGGCGCGCTGAGCGCGTTCGAAATCGAAGCGTTGGGTATCGAGCACGCGCTCGAGAGCAATTTCACCGTGCCGAATGGGGAGGATTTCGGCCTCGGGATTGAGCGTGGCGAGTACCGCTTTCAGTTCGGCGAGCCGCTCGGGCGCGACGAGATCGGTCTTGGAAATCAGCAGTACGTCGCAGAATTCGATCTGATCGACCAGCAGATCGGCGACGTTGCGCTCGTCGTCCTCGCCGAGACTTTCACCCGCCTCGGCGATCGATTGCGCGTCATAGTACTGGGTCAGAAAATTGACGCCGTCGACGACGGTCACCAGCGTGTCGAGACGAGCCACATCGGAGAGGCTGCGTCCCTGCTCGTCGGTGAAGGTGAAGGTCTCCGCGACGGGCAGCGGCTCGGAGATACCGGTGGACTCGATCACCAGATAGTCGAAGCGACCTTCGTCGGCGAGGCGCGCCACTTCCACCAGCAGGTCTTCCCGCAGGGTGCAGCAAATGCAGCCGTTGCTCATTTCGACAAGCTTCTCGTCGGCGCGATTGAACCCCACTTCGCGCTCGACGAGCTCGGCGTCGATGTTGAGCTCGCTCATGTCGTTGACGATCACCGCGATACGCCGGCCATCACGGTTGTTGAGCAGATGATTGAGTACCGTCGTTTTACCGGCGCCGAGAAAGCCGGAAAGAACGGTCACGGGTAGCGGGGTCATGCGAATCTCCTGAGTGCGACGTTGAGCGACTCGCCGGCGAGCGGCCGCTATCTTCAAGCGACGCTTCACGCCGAACGCCGCTTGGCGTAATGGTGCTCGCGCTGTTCTTGGCGCTCCTTGGCTTCGAGACAGAGCGTGGCAGTGGGACGTAGCAGCAGCCGGGGAAGACCGATCGGCGCGCCGGTCTCCTCGCAGTAGCCGTAGTCGCCGTCGTCGAGCTTTCTCAGCGTGGTGACGATCTTGCGTAAAAGGCGCGTCTCACGCTCGGCCTGGCGCAGCGCTAGGCCGAGCGCCTCCTCATTGGCGGCGAGATCGGCATCGTCGCCGTCACCTCGGCTCTCGACGATGGTGGCGCGCGTCTGCTCGAGCGTCGTTTCCAGCCCCCACCGCTCGGCTTCGAGCCGCGCGCGAAAGAACGTCATCTGCGCATCATTCATGTAGTCGCTCGCGGGCATCGCCAGCAGTTCGGCATCGCTTTCGATGGTGGCAATCGGCATCACGGCTCCCCGTTCCAACTCGAACGATGTATACGTTATAACATAACAAATAAGAGTCAAACGTTTTTTCGATGCGCGAAAGCGAACCCGTGATGTGCAGTAGCGAAGGTCTAATGCGCTTCGTCTCCGATTTCTCGCAGTATGTGACAAAGCCGTGACACTCGCGGATGACGCTCGATCACGGCCGGTATGAAGCAAGACGAATGCGCTACAACAAAACGATTTCGAATCGCCCTGCCGCCGGAGTTCTCGCCATGCGCTGTCTCTCTCGCCTTTCTCCTCGCTTGCTCTCTCGCCAGACGCTGACCGACGCCCTGCATCAGCCCGCATCGCGGGCTATCGGCGCTCTGACCGCGCTGGCACTGGGTTGCGGTCTGGCCGCGCCGACGCTCGCCGCCGACGACTGCCCCAATCGCGGTCAGCTCGCGCCGATCTACTGCGACGCCGACGGCGATCTGGTCGCGGATGCCCCGAGCGATCCCTCGCAGTATCTCGATCCCGATCCGCTGGTCTTCGCCTACACGCCGGTCGAGGATCCGGCCATCTACGCCGATATCTGGGAACCGTTCATCGACCATCTGCGCGATGTGACCGGCAAGGACGTGCGCTTCTATGCGGTGCAGTCGAACGCCGCCGAGATCGAGGCGATGCGCAGCGGGCGCATTCAGGTCGCCGGCTTCTCGACGGGACCGACGCCGTTCGCGGTCAACCTCGCCGGTGCCGTGCCGTTCGCGATCATGGGCAGTGAAGAGGGGGAGTTCGGCTACACCCTGCAGGTCTACACGCGCAAGGACAGCGGGATCGACGCGCTCACCGATCTGGCAGGCAAGCGCGTTGCCCACACCTCGCCGACGTCCAACTCCGGCAACCTGGCGCCGCGGGCCCTATTCCCCGAGCAGGGAATCACGCCGGATGACGATTACGAGGTCGTCTACTCGGGCTCGCACGATCAGTCGATGCTGGGCGTGGTCGCGGGCGACTACGATGCAGCGCCGGTCGCTTCCGAGGTGGTCGATCGCATGGCCGAGCGGGGGCTGTTTGATCCCGACGAGGTGAAGATCGTGTTCGAGTCCAAGCGTTTCCCCACCACGTCGTATACCTACGCCTACAACCTCGACCCCGAGCTGATCGAGAAGATTCGCGAGGCGTTCTTCAGCTTCAACATGGCGGATACGGAGCTTGGCGAGGAGTTCGACGGGGTGAGCAAGTTCGTGCCGGTGACCTATCAGGAGGATTGGGATGTGATTCGCGAGATCCAGAAGGCCAACGGGGTCGTCTATTCCCAGGAAAACGTCGAGTAACGCGTCACGCCAGAGGGCAAGCCATGCTGCGCATTCAGAATCTGGTCAAGCGTTACGGCCACGGCGAACCGGTATTGCGCGGACTCGATCTCGACGTACCGGGTGAGTCCGTGGTCTCGATCATCGGCGCTTCCGGGGCGGGCAAGAGCACGCTGCTGCGCTGCATCAATCGCCTGGTCGAGCCCAGCGAAGGCAGCATCGAGCTCAACGGGCTGGAGCTGACGTCGCTCAAGCGCGAGCCACTGCGCAAGGCGCGCCGGCGCATCGGCATGATTTTCCAGGGATTCAACCTCGTCGACCGACTGACGGTCATGGAGAACGTGCAGTGCGGCCGGCTGGGTTACATCCCCTACTGGCGCGCGGCGTTGCGCAAGTATCCCGCCGAGGATATCGAGCGCGCCTATCACCTGATGGAGCGGGTGGGGATCGCCCACTATGCCAACCAACGTGCCGATGCCCTCTCCGGCGGGGAGCGTCAGCGGGTGGGCGTGGTCCGCGCGCTGATGCAGCAACCGGAGATCCTGCTCGCCGACGAACCCACCGCATCGCTGGACCCGGTCAGCTCACGCCAGATCATGGAGCTTCTGCAGACCCTCTCCCAGGAGCTGTCGCTGCCCGTGCTCATCAATATCCATAACGTCGCCGAGGCGCGGGAGTACACCCAGCGCATCGTCGGCATGCGCTTCGGCAAGCTGATCTTCGACGGCGAGCCGGCGGATCTGGATCAGCAGGCGATGGACGCCGTCTACAGCGGCACTTCGGAGACCACGCAGGCGGCGTCCGACTCCGCCCCGATGCCGATGGTGACGCCATGACCGACGCCGACGCCAGCCGCGTACCCGACTCCCGGCGTCACTGGCAGAAGCCACCGTTCATCGCCAATCCCTGGCTGCGATGGGGGGTGGTGCTCGGGCTGTTGCTTTATGCCGTCTGGGCGATCTCCACCCTGCCCTTCGATCTCGATCGGATCAGCCAGGGCATGACACGCGCCTCGCGGATCTTCTCCGGCGCCTTTCCACCGAATTTCGCTCGCTACGAGCTGTTGATCGACGGTTTTCTGGAGAGCCTGCAGATCGCGATCCTGGCGACGCTGCTGGGCCTGATACTCAGCGTGCCGATCGCGTTCATGGCGGCGCGCAACATTGCAGCGACGCCGATCTACCTGCTGGGTCGCGGCATCATCATCGTGTCGCGCAGCTTCCACCCGGTCATCGTGGCGATCCTGTTCGTCAAGGCGGTGGGCTTCGGCCCGGTGGCGGGCATTCTCACACTGACACTCTATTCGATCGGCTTCGTTGCCAAGATGCTCGCCGAGCGCATCGAGGAGATCGACCGCGGCCAGGTCGAGGCGCTGCGTGCCAGCGGCAGTCGCTATATCGGCGTGCTTCAGTTCGCGGTGCTACCGCAGATCATGCCGCGCCAGATCGGTCTCGGCATCTATCAGCTCGACAGCAACCTTCGCGCCTCCGCCGTGGTCGGCATCGTCGGCGCCGGAGGCATCGGCTCGACGCTGATGAACGCTTTCGGCCGCTACGACTATGACTTCGCGCTGGCGATCACGCTGGTGATCATCGGCGTGATTCTCGTCAGCGAAGCGATCAGCGGCCGGATCAGGAGAAGCATCGGATGACCTCACCCACCTCTACAAGCGTCGCCGAACGCACCTGGGCCCGCTATACCCCGCAGCAACGCTGGAAGCGCTTCGCCACGCTGCTGGTCGTGACTGCCGCCGTGGTGTGGGCGGTGGAGAGCATCGACATCATCTGGCCCTGGGTATGGGACGCGCCGGCCCAGGTGGGCGATCTGTTTGGCCGCATGGTGCCGCCGGACGTGAGCAACCTTCGGGCCATCCTCTGGGCGCTGGTGGAGACGCTCAACATCGCGACGATCGCCACCTTCGTGGCGGTCTTCGTGTCGCTGCCGATCGCCTATATCGCTGCCCAGAACACCACACCCAACCGTTTCACCCTATGGCTGGGGCGGTTCATCCTGGTCTCGAGCCGTTCGGTGAACACGCTGATCTGGGCGCTGCTGTTCGTGGCGATCTTCGGCCCGGGGGTGCTGGCCGGCATCATCGCGATCATGTTTCGCTCGATCGGTTTCCTGGGCAAGCTGCTGGGCGAAGCGATCGAGGAGATCGACCGCCGCCCGGTCGAGGCACTGGAAGCGACCGGGGCCTCGCGGGCCAAGGTCGTGCTCTATGCCATCGTGCCGCAGGTGATCCCCACGTTCTTTGCCGTGGGCATTCTGCGCTGGGACATCAATCTGCGAGAGTCGACCGTACTCGGTCTGGTCGGTGCCGGGGGCATCGGTGTGATTCTGCAGGGCGCGATCGATACGCTGAACTGGCCGACCGTGGCGACGATCCTGCTGGCGATCGTCGTGCTGGTGGTGCTGGGCGAGGCACTGGCGGCGTGGCTGCGGCGCAAGGTGATCTGAGCCGCGCCGTTATCGGCGACGGCGGGCGAGCGCCCGCTGTCAGGCCGCCGCCAGTCCGGCCGTACCAACCCTGGCGGCACCCACGCTGACGACACCCACTCTCACCCTACACACGCTGACGACACCCACTTTGGCGGCACCCGCGCGGGATAGTCGCTCCCGCGCTGGTCGTTGCTGAAAGGCACGCGCCGTTGCCCAAACGGCGCTAGCCGTTCGCGGACGAGCCGGGTCGAATACGCTTCAGCCAGCGCTGTTTGGCATAACGGCGCAGATTACTCACGTTGTCCGTCTCGTCGACGATGTCCTGCCCGAGAATCGTCTCCAGCACGTCTTCCATGGTGATCACCCCGACCCAGCTCCCGTGGTCGTCGTAGACCACGCGCATGTGGTTGTGATCCTTGAGCATCGCGGTGAAGACGTGCTCGACGCTGTCGGTCTCCTGCACGTCGGAGACCGGATGCATCAGGACCTTTAGGGTCTGCTCGTTCTCGGCGTGATAGGTCTCGGACTTGTGGACATAGCCTATCGCGAGTTCGGCGCCATCCATGACCGGAAAGCGAGTGAACTGCGTGCGACCGTAGTGTTCGTCAAACTCGGAGACCGTCATGTCGGGGGGGACGGTCTCGCACACGGTCCGCGGCGTCATCACCTGTTTCACCGGGATCTCGTGGAGATTGAGAATATTGGTGATGGTGCGAGTCTCATCCGCCTCCAGCGCCTTCTTCTCCAACCCGATCCGTGCCAATGCCTTGATCTCGCCGCGCATGTCGACGTCGTTTTCGTCGGACTTGGCAATACGGTTGGTGATCATCTCGGAGAGCCAGATGAACGGCAGCAGCACCCAGACCATGAATCGCAGCACCCTGGGCAGCATCGGCGCCAGCGTTCGCCAGTAGGTCGCGCCGATCGTCTTGGGAATGATCTCCGAAAACACCAGGATCGCGAATGTCATCAGCGCCGAGGCAATGGCCACGTGAGCATCGCCGAAAACGACCGCCACCTGCGCACCGACACCGGTCGCCCCCACGGTGTGGGCGATGGTATTGAGAGTGAGAATCGCGGCAAGGGGCCGGTCGATATTGCTCTTGAGATCGTTGAGCGCGTCGTGAAGCTTGGGCCGGGTGTCCTGGACCTGAGCGATATAGCTCGGCGTCAGCGACAGGAGCGCAGCCTCGAGCACCGAACAGAAGAACGAGAAGCCAATGGAGAGAACGACGAAGGCCGTTAGGAGGAGCATGAGGGGTCGCTGTGTCGCTAATGAGCACTATTTATCGCGACTCGCGATGCGTCTGTCAATCGCCCCCTACGAAGGGGTATGAAACGGGCAACGCTGCCCGCAGACAACGGCGCTTCAGCGCCAAGCGGCTCGCTCCAGAAGAGCGAGCCGCAGGGAAGGTGCCGGGAAGTGGCGAGGGTCGCTCATTCTCGTGGAGGTGGCGACTCGCCACGCAGCGGCCCGGCGTTACTGGCCGAACTTCTCGTTCTCGCCCATGTCCGGCTTGTGATCCTTCTTGACGTTCGACTTGGCGATCTCGTAGAGCTGGAACGCCTTGCTCTCCTTCGACTGCCAGTGCTCGCCGAAATCGATGTCGATCTCCATGATGGCGATGTCGGGATCCTCGCGGCCACCATCGAACCAGGCGGCCACGAACGGGTTCCAGTACTTGTCGATCAGCTCGCTGTCGCTACGCAGGCGGGCCTTGCCGGACATCGACACGTAGGTACCATCCTTCTGCTCCGAGAAGGTAATGCAGACGTCGCGGTCCTCTTCGGCTTCGAACGACTTCTCGGCGCTGCGCTTGGTGTAGAACCAGAGCGTGCCGTCATAGGCATCCTGAACCAGATGCATCGGCCGCGCCCGCGGTACGCCGTCATCCAGCGTGACCAACATGCCGACCTTGATCTCCTCGATCAGGCCCCAAATCTTCTGCTTGTGTTCCGGACTGGACATTCGTGCCTCCTCCTGTGGCTGTCTCGCGGCTTCCTGACGCGAGCCGCCGACGGCTCGCGCGCCGACCCCTTGAGACTAGTCGCGCCACTGCGCACGAGCAAACCCCCGGCTGATCGGTGGGCGTCGACTCTCCGCTGCCGTCCACAAGGTCCCGCCCCGCGCTCGCACCCGTCGTCGGGGTCGCTATACTTTCACGCATGACGACATCGACCGCTTGTTCTCAACGCAAACCACGCACGCCCTACTCCCTCGATCACGCCGCACTGCTCGATGCGCTGACCGACATCGACGATCTGCTGATCATTCAGGACCTCGACGGCGTCTGCATGGGCTTGGTGAGTGACCCGCTGACGCGCACGCTCGAGCCACGTTATCTGGAAGCCGCCGCCACTCTGGACGGTCACTTCTTCGTGCTGACCAACGGCGAACATATCGGCCGGCGCGGCGTGAACGGCATCGTCGAGGCGACGCTCGCCCCGACACACGCTGCGGGGCGCTACCTGCCGGGACTCGCGGCCGGGGGCGTGCAGTGGCAGGGGCGCAGTGGCGACGTCTCGCATCCCGGGGTCACGGATCGCGAACTGGCTTTTCTCGACGACTTCGTCGGCCAGGCCGAGCGCTTCCTCGACGCGCGTCTGAGTCAGATGCCGGACGCGCTGCCCCCCGACACTCGCCGCAAGCTGATCGAAAGCGCCGTGCTCGACAACCTCGCCTCGCCGACGCTCAATCTCAATGTCTTCCGCCGCCACTGGCAGGACGCACCCGAGCGCTACGGTGCGCTGCAGCGAGATGTCGCCGACTTTCTTCAGGCAACGCTCGAGGCCGCCACCGAAACCGGACTCGACGGGTCATTCTTCGTTCACTACGCGCCCAACGCCGGCCGCGATGACACCGGGCGGGAGCGGCTAGTCGAAGGTGACGGGGAGCAGGCGGGCACGACGGACTTCCAGCTGATGCTGCGCGGCGCCGTCAAAGAGGCAGGTGTCCTGGTGATCCTCAACCGCTATTACTACCGCCACACCGGTCACTATCCGCTGGGCGAGGGGTTCAATGTGCGGGAAGCGCCGACCGACGTCGAGGCGCTGGTGGCCCTCGCCCGCGACCACTTCGACCCGTCGCGCATGCCGACGATCGTCGGCGTGGGCGATACGGTGACCTCTTCGATGAGCGGCGGCGCCTACCGGCGTGGCGGCAGTGACCGCGGGTTTCTGACGCTGGTTCAGCGTCTCGGAGAGACCTTCGACGTCGACAACCGGGTGCTCTATGTCGACAGCAGCGGCGGCGAAGTGCAGCGCCCGGGAGTCGATGTCGCACGCCTTCGTCACTCAGAACCGACCCGGGATATCTGGCCGGGCCTCGCCGGCATCACTGATCCCGACGACGCCCTGACCTTCGACGTGCTCTTTACCCAAGGGCACGCCGAGTACGTCGACTTTTTCTGCGAGCTGGCCCGGCGTCGCCACGCCCGGCACTGATCGAGCGGCCGGCCACTCTCTGGCCGACCGAGCCCGCTAGAACGTGGCCGGGGCTTTCTGCCGCGCGTGTCCCGCCGAGGGACCGATCGTCGGGCGGCGCAGTGGCACCGACGGCTCGTCTCCTTCCACCGGCGCGGTACCGGCCAGCTTGAACGCCCCCACGGTCTGCGCCAGTCGCAGCGCTTCCTGCTCCAGCGAGGCGGCAGCCGCGGCCGTCTGCTGCACCATGGCCGCGTTCTGCTGAGTGACGCTGTCGATCTCGACCACCGCCTGATTGACCTGGCCGATACCCTGACTCTGTTCCGTCGTCGCCGCGGTGATTTCGCCGAGCACGTCGGTCACGCGAGTGATGCTGGCAACGATCTCGTCCATCGCCGCTCCCGCCTGCCGCGCCCGCTCGGCGCCGAGACGGGTTCGACCGGAAGAGTTCTCGACCAGCGACTGGATCTGCTGCGACGCCTCTGCGCTGCGTCCGGCCAGCTTGCGCACCTCGTCCGCCACCACGGCAAAGCCACGCCCGTGCTCGCCGGCTCGTGCCGCCTCCACCGAGGCGTTGAGCGCCAGCAGGTTGGTCTGGAACGCAATGCCGTTCATCGTGGTCACGATCTCGGCGATCTGGCGTGACGAGGCGTCGATGTCATCCATCGTCTCGACCACGCCAGCGACGACCTCGCCGCCGCGGCGCGCGGCCTCGGTGGCGGAATCAGACAGCTGATCCACCTGACGTGCGGACTGGGCGGTGNNNCGACTCGCTGCTGGCTCGTACCCGCAACATGACACCGTGCATCTTCTCGGCGAAGGCGTTGAACTGGGTCGCGAGTTCCGCGCACTCGTTGCGTCCCCGCACCGGTAGGCGTTGGGTAAGGTCACCGTCGCCGGAGGCGATCTCACGCATCCGGTCGGCGAGTTGCGCCAGCGGCCGGGAAACGCTGCTGCCGAGCAGCCAGGCCAGTACCAGGCCGACCAGAATAGCCCCCGCGCCGACGGCAAGCATCGCCAGGGTGTTGGTCTCGCGCTGGTCGGCGAGCTCGGCGCGCATGTCGAACAGCCCGGCCATGACCACGTCTTCCGGAAGCTCGATGGTCAGCACCCAGGGGGTTCCCTCGGTATCGCCGACGGTGAACGGCCAGAGCATCTGGATGCTGCCGTCGACGCGCTCGAGAAGGGGCTCTCCGCTCTGCGCCCGGCTAAGGCGCTCGCTGGCGTCGGCGTCGAGCCGGCTTGGCGCGGCCTCGCCGATCGCTTCGGGATTGCCGGTATCGGCCGTCACGACCCCACCCGGGGCCACCAGCGTCCAGGCACCGGCACCGTCATACAGCGACTGGCTGGCATCGCTCAGCAGCGACTGCACGAAGTCCACCGAGAGATCGACGCCGGCCACACCGCGGAACTCGCCATCGACCAGAACCGGTACGTTGAACGAGGTGACCATCAGCGTCTCGCCGTTGTAGTCGAAGGGGTGCGGGTCGACAAGACAGGTCGTCAGCGTCTCCCGCGGGCAGAGATAGTACTCGCCCTTGCGGATACCGCCGGGGATGAGCGTTTCGCTCTCCATGGAGCTGCCCAGTCCCAACACGGCGATGTCACCAGTCGCCGTGCGATACCACCACGGCATGAAGCGGCCATCCTCGCCGAACCCTTCGTCCTCGCGACCGGTGTAGTAACGGTCGCTGCCGAAGGCATCGGGCTCCCAGCCGATGAAGGCGTCAAGCAGATCGGGGTTGTCGATGACCGTCTGGCGCACGATGTTGGAGAGCTCGCTACGTCCGAGCATCAGCCGCTGCTGCCCGTCGTCGTCCACCTCGCCCATCAGCGCGTTGGTGTTGGCCAGCCCGCGCGCCAGTGCCAGAGCACTGGCGAGCCGGGTCTCGATGTTCGTCGCTTCGCGATCCGCCACCGCGTTCAGACGTTCTCGAATGCTGGTTTCGATCAGCGACTGGGTTCGTGCATCGACCAGCGCCTGGGAGCGCGCGTCCGCGAAAAAGGCATAACTCACCAGCGCCACCACCACCAGCGCGATCGAGCCGCCGACGAGCAGTGCCACCAACGTTCGAATGGACTTGAAGTGCATGCGATTTCTCCGCAAGGACACGGCCGATGGCAAGATGTCGTCGGCGAATGACGCAAATATCGCCCGAAAGGCGGAAAACTGTAGGCAGTCGCCGGCGGCGGATGCCACCGGCGAAGGGTGTCTGGAGAAGAGTGTCTGGCTAGGAATAGCCGCCCACCGTGACCGGGGACGGCCAGGGCCCCTTGCAATGCGCACTACGGCGCTTTCTCGGGGCCAGGGTGCTAGAACGTGGCCGGGGCTTTCTGACGCGCGTGTCCCTTAGAGGGACCGATCGTCGGGCGGCGCAGTGGCGCCGACGGCTCGTCCGCTTCCACCGGCGCGGTACCGGCCAGCTTGAACGCCCCCACGGTCTGCGCCAGTCGCAGCGCTTCCTGCTCCAGCGAGGCCGCAGCTGCAGCCGTATGCTGCACCATGGCCGCGTTCTGCTGGGTGACGCTGTCGATCTCGACCACCGCCTGATTGACCTGACCGATGCCCTGACTCTGCTCCGTCGTCGCCGCGGTGATCTCGCCGAGCACGTCGGTCACGCGAGTGATGCTGGCAACGATCTCGTCCATCGCCGCTCCCGCCTGCCGCGCCCGCTCGGCGCCGAGACGGGTTCGGCCGGAAGAGTTCTCGACCAGCGACTGGATCTGCTGCGACGCCTCGGCGCTGCGTCCGGCCAGCTTGCGCACCTCGTCCGCCACCACGGCAAAGCCTCGCCCGTGCTCGCCGGCTCGTGCCGCCTCCACCGAGGCGTTGAGCGCCAGCAGGTTGGTCTGGAACGCAATGCCGTTCATCGTGGTCACAATCTCGGCGATCTGGCGCGACGAGGCGTCGATGTCATCCATCGTCTCGACCACGCCGGCGACGACCTCGCCGCCGCGACGCGCGGCCTCGGTGGCGGACTCAGACAGCTGATCCACCTGACGCGCGGACTGGGCGGTGNNCGACTCGCTGCTGGTGCGGACTCGCAGCATGACGCCGTGCATCTTCTCGGCGAAGGCGTTGAACTGGGTCGCGAGCTCCGCGCTCTCGTTGCGGCCCCGCACCGGTAGACGCTGGGTCAGGTCGCCGTCGCCGGAGGCGATCTCACGCATCCGGTCGGCGAGTTGAGCCAGCGGCCGGGAAACGCTGCTGCCGAGCAGCCAGGCCAGTACCAGGCCCACCAGAATAGCCCCCGCGCCGACGGCAAGCATCGCCACGGTGTTGGTCTCGCGCTGGTCGGCAAGCTCGGCGCGCATGTCGAACAGTCCGGCCATGACCACGTCTTCCGGAAGCTCGATGGTCAGCACCCAGGGGGTTCCCTCGGTATCGCCGACGGTGAACGGCCAGAGCATCTGGATGCTGCCGTCGACGCGCTCGAGAAGAGGCTCTCCGCTCTGCGCCCGGCTGAGGCGCTCGCTGGCGGCGGCGTCGAGCCGGCTCGGCGCGGCCTCGCCGATCGCTTCGGGATTGGCGGTATCGGCAGTCACGACCCCACCCGGGGCCACCAGCGTCCAGGCACCGCCACCGTCATACAGCGACTGGCTGGCATCGCTCAGCAGCGACTGCACGAAGTCCACCGAGAGATCGACGCCGGCCACGCCGCGGAACTCGCCATCGACCAGAATCGGCACGTTGAACGAGGTCACCATCAGCGTCTCGCCGTTATAGTCATATGGCGCCGGGTCGATGATACAGACGCTCAGCGTCTCCCGCGGGCAGAGGTAGTACTCACCTTCGCGGATGCCGCTTTCCAGCGTGTTGCTACTCTCCATCGTCTCGCCCAGCGGCAGCACCGCGACTTCACCGTCGCCACTGCGGTACCACCACGGCATGAAACGCCCGCCCTCACCGAATCCCTCATCCTCGCGCCCGGTGTAGTAACGGTCACTGCCGAAGGCATCGGGCTCCCAGCCGATGAAGGCGTCGAGCAGGTCGGGGTTGTCGATGACCGTCTGGCGGACAATGTTGGAGAGCTCGCTACGCCCGAGCATCAACCGCTGCTGCCCGTCGTCGTCCACCTCGCCCATCAGCGCGTTGGTGTTGGCCAGCCCGCGCGCCAGTGCCAAAGCACTGTCGAGCCGGGTCTCGATGTTCGTCGCTTCGCGATCCGCCACCGCGTTCAGACGTTCTCGAATGCTGGTTTCGATCAGTGATTGGGTTCGCGTATCGACCAGCGCCTGGGAGCGCGCATCCGCGAAAAAGGCGTAACCCACCAGCGCCACTACCACCAGCGCGATCGAGCCGCCGACGAGCAGTGCCACTGAGGTTCGAATGGACTTGAAATGCATACGACATCTCCGCGAGAACGCAGCCAGCAACGAGATATCGCTGGCGAGTCACGCGAATATCGCCCGGGAGGCAAAAAACTGAAGGGAAATTAAGGAATCGGCTTGGCGAAAAAGGCCAACAGACGAGACTGCCGGCCGTCCGGACCTCAGCCCGCCAGCACCTCGTCGACCAGCGCCTTGGCCTCCTGCTGAATGCGCTCGAGATGCGCCTGCCCTTCAAAGCTTTCGGCGTAAATCTTGTAGACATCCTCGGTGCCGGAGGGGCGCGCGGCGAACCAGCCGGCGTCGGTGACCACCTTCAATCCGCCGATGGACGCCCCGTTGCCGGGCGCTTCGGTCAACTTGCGGGTGATGGGGTGACCGGCCAGCGTCTCGGCGGTCACCTGCTCTGGGGAGAGCTTGCCCAGTTTCGCCTTCTGCTCGCGGTTGGCCGGCGCATCGACACGCTCATAGACCGGCGAGCCGTAACGCTCGGTCAGTGCCTGATAGCGCTCGCCCGGATCCTTGCCGGTAACGGCGGTGATCTCCGCGGCGAGCAGGCCAAGAATGATGCCGTCCTTGTCGGTCGACCACGGCTTGCCGTCAAAGGTGAGAAACGACGCGCCGGCCGACTCCTCGCCGCCGAAACCGAGACTGCCCTCGATCAGGCCGTCGACGAACCACTTGAAGCCCACCGGCACCTCGACCACCGTCCGGCCCAGCCCCTCGGCGACGTAATCGATCATCGACGACGACACCAGCGTCTTGCCGATCCCGGCGGTGTCGCTCCACTTCGGACGATGGGTGAAGAGATACTCGATCGCCACGGCGAGGTAGTGATTGGGGTTCAGAAGCCCCGTCGAGCGCGCAACGATGCCGTGGCGGTCGTGGTCGGTATCGCAGGCGAACGACACATCGAAGCGATCCTTGTTCTCGATCAGCCCGGCCATGGCCGAAGGCGAGGAGCAGTCCATACGGATCTTGCCGTCCCAGTCGACGCGCATGAAGCGGAACGTCGGATCGACCGTAGTGGAGATGACCTCCAGCGGCAGGTCGTACTTCTCCGCGATTCGCGGCCAGTAGTGGACGCCGGCGCCGCCCAGCGGATCGACGCCGAACGTGAGCCCGGAGTCGCGAATGGCGGCCATGTCGATCACCGACTCGAGTCCGGCGACATAGTGCTCGATGTAGTCGAAGCGCTGGGTCGTCGGCGCGGCGAGCGCTTCGGCGTAGCCCACGCGCTTCACCCCCTCGAGGCCGGCGGCGAGCAAGGCGTTGGCACGCTCCTGGATCCACTGGGTGACACCGGTATCCGCCGGGCCGCCGTTGGTCGGGTTGTACTTGAACCCACCGTCCACCGGCGGGTTATGCGACGGGGTGATGACGATGCCGTCGGCCAGAGCGTCGGTGCGCCCCTGGTTGTGAATCAGAATGGCGTTGGAGACCGCGGGCGTCGGGGTGTAGCCGACATCGCCACCGGTCGCTTCGTTACCACCATCGATGCGGGTCTCGACCTCATTGGCGGCGAGCACCTGCAGCGCGGACACGAAGGCGGGTTCCGAGAGCGCATGGGTATCCATGCCGATAAACAGCGGCCCCGTGATGCCCTGGGCGTCGCGGTAATCGCAGATCGCCTGGGTGGTAGCGAGGATGTGCCACTCGTTGAAGCTGGTCTTCAGCGAGGAGCCGCGATGACCGGAGGTACCGAAAGCCACCTGCTGGCCCGGGTCGCTCGGGTCCGGACGCTCGCTGTAATAGCGCGCCACCAGACGCGGTACGTTGGCCAGGCTCTGCTCGGTGGGTAAGCGTCCTGCTTGGGAGTCGATACTCATCACGGAATCCTTTGGATGGCGGCTGGGGATGACGGACGTGGGTGAGACGCTCGGTCGAGTCGGCGGGGCCGACACCCGCGTCTCAAGACGCGTCACGCCGGGCCCTTGGCCTTATAGCAGACCATTATCGCCCCGGCAGCGGCAAGACCGCCACGCCATCAGCGCGGGTACTCACGTTCGACGTAGGCGATGCGCACGCGATAGGCCGCATACCAGCGCTCGCGACCGAGCTGCCGGGCGTGGCGGTGATCGATATCCTGCTTCCACGCGGTAATCGCGTCGCGGTCGCGCCAGTAGGAGACGGTGATGCCCAGCGTCTCCCGCGCCGACTCCACGCCCAGAAAACCGGGGCGCTGCGCGGCCAGCTCGAGCATCCGCTCGGCCATCGCTGCGTAGCCTTGCGTGTCGTCGCTCATGAGCGAGGTAAAAATGACCGCGTAGTACGGCGGCTCGGGGGTAGCGGCAAAAGCGGACATGCAACGGCTCACTGGCAACAATCGGCAGAGTACCGGCCCGCGCGCGGCGTATCCGGTTCGAGGCGGCGCCCGAATCGGCGCCGCCGACGATCTTCGGCCAAACTGTGACGCTCGGCAATCGGGCTCGGTCACCAAAGGGGGCGCCGCCCCGGCTGGCACTCAAGACCTGGGACCTGGCGCTGGGCCTAGGTGGCCTTGCCCGCCAGCTCGAGCGTGGCATGCAGCAGAACGTTGGCACCGGCGGTCACATGCTTGGGCGCCGCGTACTCGCTTTCGTTGTGACTGATGCCGTTCTCGCAGGGGATGAAAATCATCCCCGCGGGCGCGACGTCGCTGATATAGACAGCGTCATGCCCGGCACCGCTGACGATCTCGCGGTAGGCGCATTCGTGGGCTTCGGCTCCCCGCCGCACGGCATCGATGCAGCCGGCGTCAAAGAACTGCGGCGGGTAGTCGGCGGTGGGTGTGACCTGGGTCTCGAGTCCCGTGTCGCGCTCGATGGCTGCCAGCGTATTCTGGAACTCACTGACCATCGAGGCGAGCGTCTCGACGTCACGGTGGCGCAGATCGACGCTCAGCGTGACCTGCCCCGGAATCACGTTGCGCGAATTGGGCGAGACCTGGAAAGCACCGACAGTGCCCCGCCCATCCGGGCCGTGCGCACCGCCAATACGATTGACCGCCTCGACGACGCGGGTGGCTCCCAGCAGCGCGTCCCGGCGCAGATGCATCGGCGTGGGCCCTGCGTGGGCTTCCATGCCGGTGATCGTCACATCGAACCACTTGAGCCCCAGCGCCCCGGTCACCACGCCGATCGTCTTTTCCTCGTCCTCCAGAATCGGGCCTTGCTCGATATGCGCTTCCAGGTAGCCGGCGAAGCGACGCGGGCAGTCGGCATCGCGGCCGACCTGGCCGATCGCGTCGAGCGCTTCGCCGACAGTGATGCCATCGCCATCGGTTCGCCCGCGCGCCGCCTCGAGCGAGAGCTTACCGGTGAACACACCGGCGCCCATCATGCAGGGGGCGAACCGACAGCCCTCCTCATTGGTCCAGGCGACCAGCTCGATCGGCCGCTCGGTCTCGATGTCCAGGGCGTTGAGCGTGCGGATCACTTCTAGCGCCGCCAGCACGCCGAAGCATCCGTCATACTTGCCCCCCGTGGGCTGGGTATCGATATGGCTGCCGATCACGACCGGATCGGCGTCGCTCTGGCGGCCAGCACGCCGGGCGAAAAGATTGCCGATGGCGTCGGTACGCACCCTGAGGCCCTCGGCCTCGCACCACTGGGTCAGCAGCGCGCGCCCTTCGCGGTCGAGCTCGGTCAGGGCCTGGCGGTTGCAGCCACCCTTGGGCGTGGCGCCGATGACCGCAAGCGCCATCAGGCGCTGCCAGAGGTGTTCGCCGTCGACGGTGGTGCGGGTAAGGGGCTGATCGTTCATTGCCGTAGTCATGCGATTGTCCTTGTTATGGCACGCGTGGATGAGACGGTCCCCGGAGACGGGATAGCGAGTCTCTCCCGTCTTCAACGCCGGGTTGTCTGCGTCACCAACCCATGATGCATCAAATTTCTTCGTTTTGCGTTTGAGCCCATCGCGGGTGGCAACTAGCTTCAGAGCTCGGGACGCATGAAGCGACCCGCTGACGACAGCGTCAGCTATGTTCACAAGGAGTCGATGACATGGAAATCCTGATTCACAACGACGGCATGAGCGCCGAGGAATTTCACCAGCTCGCCGGTGGCGAAACGGGGGACGCGCTTCGCAAGACCGCGAAGAACTATCTCGGCAGTCAGAACCTGTCCGAGAACCAGGTCAAAGAGATCAAGAGCGCCGGCGGCGATGAGTATGAAGCGCTGATCCGGAAGATGACCGAGCATGCGCTCAACGTGGTCAATCTGCCGCTCAACGCCTCGCTGCGCCTGGAGATCGACTTCGACGGTGGCCGCACCGCCTGATCAAGGCCCAGCGGCCGACGCCATGCGCACTAGGCGTCGGCTGCTCGGCTACCTAGACTGATGGCACCGCCTGACGACGGAGCCGGACCATGAAGCGCTTCTTTCGCCCCTCTCGTGATATCGCCCACACCGATGTCCTCCCCCTCTCCACCGATAGCCCTGAATCCGTCGCCAATGATTCCCTGAAGGAGGAGACGCTCGCCGCCCACCGCGGGGCGTTCAGCGATGCGCGATTCTGGCGCAAGCTTGCCGATTTCGGCAGTCGCGCCGGCCACGAGGTCGTGCGCAAGGCCCTGCAGCTCTATTTCGTGCTCAAGCGCCCTGACGTGCCCTTCTGGGCCAAGTCGACCATCATTGGCGCCCTGGGCTACTTCATTTCGCCACTGGATGCCATTCCCGACGTCATCTTTGGCGCAGGCTACGTCGACGACGCCAGCGTTCTGGCAGCGGCCCTGGTGGCGGTCTCGATCTATATCGACGACGAGATCAAGCAGCAGGCCGACGCCGTGCTGACCCGCTGGTGGCCAGACGGTGAGTGAGCACTTGCTTTGTCAGTCTCGTGCTGCCTTTGATGCGCGCGCCAGCTAGCGACGGATCGCCCCTGCCTCACGCTCTCCTCGACTCTTCTCAATCCCTGCTCCCGCTACAGACACGATACGCCGCTAGAGGCTCGCCCGGGGACCACAGGTGACGACCGTCTAGCACATCGACAGCGCGACTAAATGCTTCTAAAACAGAAATTTAACAACTCATTCACACCTTTAGATCATGCATCGCCGATGGCGCACTTCTTTTTGTCGACAAACGGCCTGATCGTCATAGCCAAAAAGCCTATATCTAGACTAAAGTAGCGCCCCCGTAGCTCTGTATCGATTTGCCTGCTTACTATCGATGGTATCGCAATCACCGTGCCGTGCCTCAGATTCGATGAGTCATCACAGGCATTTCGTCAGGCGTCTGGCCGCGCCTCAGTCCGAGCTGCCACCTGACCCAGACCGTCGACAAGAAGGACACAGCACTCATGGCGTCCCAACCTGACAACGCCTCACGGCGCGCTTTTCTTCGCAACTCCTTCATGATGATCCCGGCCGTTAGCATCGCCGGCGGCGTCTCCCTCACGGCCGAAGCCGATGAGCCTGCACCCAACCTGAGCGAGTATCAGCCCGCTTTCTTCAATGACGAAGAGTGGTCGTTTCTGCTCGCGGCCTGCGATCGTCTGATTCCCGGTGAAGCCGCCGGCAAGGGACCGGGCGCACTCGATACCAACGTGCCGATCTTCATTGATCGCCAGATGGACTCCCCCTACGGCCACGCCGATCGCTGGTACATGGAAGGCCCCTTCGTTCTCGACGGTTCCCCCGATCTCGGATTTCAGTACCCCTACACGCCGCGCGACGTCTACCAGAAAGGCATCGCGATGACGCAAGCGTACTGCCAGCAGCAGCATGGCCAGCGGTTCGAGCAGCTCGACGGTGACACTCAGGACACCGTGCTGCAGGCACTCGAGGCCAACGAGGTCGATTTCGCGAGCTTCGGCGAGACACAGAAGCTCGAGGCATCCGAGTTCTTCTCCAGCCTGCTGGCGAACACCAAGGAGGGGTACCTCGCTGACCCCATCCACGGCGGCAACAAGCACATGGCCTCCTGGAAGATGGTCGGATTCCCGGGCGCGCGCGCCAGCTACCGCGACTGGGTCGATCAGCACAACGTCGAATATCCGCTGGGCCCCGTCAGCCTGACCGGCGAACGCGGCTGACTTGGAGAGCACCTGACGCCGCGCCTGAACGGTCCCTGGATCGTTCGCGCCGCTCTCCCCTCAGCAACCGTGAGAACAAGGAATGCTACCGTGACTGCAAGACATCTGATTCCGCTGCTCGCCGGCAGCGCTTTCGCACTGGCCGCACCGGCTTTCGGGGCCACTGACGACACCCTCGAGCGCGGCGCCTACCTGGCGCGGGCCGGCGATTGCGTGGCCTGCCATACCGCCCCGGGCGGCGAAGCGTTCGCCGGTGGTCTCCCCATCGAAAGCCCCTTCGGCATCATCTACTCGACCAATATCACGCCGGACGATGAGCACGGTATCGGCGGCTATACCGAAGAGGAATTCGCCGCTGCCCTGCGCGACGGCGAGCGAGCCGACGGCGCCAACCTCTACCCGGCGATGCCCTATCCGTCCTATGCCAACCTGACCGACGACGACGTTCACGCGCTGTATGTCTACTTCATGCAGGGCGTGGAGCCGGTGGCCGAGCAGCCGCCGGAGACTGATCTCGGCTTCCCGTTCAACCAGCGCTGGGGCATCTCGGCCTGGAACTGGCTCTTTGCCGATCAACCCACGTTCACGCCCAGTGCCAGCAATCCCGAGCTGACCGAACGCGGACGTTATCTGGTTCAGGGGTTGGGCCACTGCGGAAGCTGCCACACACCGCGCGGCTTCGCCGAGCAGGAGACAGCGCTCGACGACTCCGACAGTGACTACCTCGCCGGTGCCAATCTCGGCGAGTGGTGGGCGCCCTCGCTGCGAGGCGGTTCGGGTGGCGATGGCCGCGGCGTCGAAGGCTGGGACACCCAGGCGATCGTCGACTATCTCAAGACCGGCCGTAACGCCCACGCCACCGTGGGCGGCGAGATGACCTCGGTCATTGCCCACAGCACCTCGCATCTGACCGACAAGGATCTGACCGGCATCGCGCAGTATCTCAAGTCGCTACCGGCCAATCCGGCGGCCGAGGATGCGCCGAGCGCCCAGGATCGTCAGCGGGCGACCAACGAGACCGAAGCACACCTCACCGCCGCCAAGAACCTGAGCGACGGCGAACGCCTCTATCTCGACAACTGCGCGGCCTGTCACTTCAACGCCGGTCAGGGCGCCGAGCGCGTCTTCCCGCCGCTCAACGGCAACGCGCTGGCCAATGCCGATAACCCGAGCGGTCTGATTCACACCATCCTGGCGGGCGCCAAGCCGCCGGCGACGCCGACCATCCCCGCGCAGCTCCCCATGCCTGGCTTCGCCTGGCGCCTCTCCGATGACGAGGTCGCATCGCTTGCGACGTTCGTTCGCGGCGCCTGGGGCAATGACGGCGATGCGGTCAAAGCCGAGCAGGTGGCCGACGTGCGTGACGAGCTCGGCGACGCGCCGCTCAACAAGGCCGTCGACCGCGAAGGCGAGCTGAACCAGACCGACGGCGAAGACTAATGACAGACAGGTCGCCCGAGAGGCGACCTGCATGGCGCGCCCCGATGCGCGCCGACAGGATCGAGGAGTTAACACATGGCTAAGCAACAACCGCGGGTCGATGCGGTCATCGTCGGTCTCGGCTGGACCGGTTCCATCATGGGCATGGAACTGACCGATGCCGGGCTCAACGTGCTGGCGCTGGAACGCGGCGAAGACCGCACCAACGAGGATCTCGCCTACCCGAAGCCGGCGGACGAGCTTCAGTACGGCATCCGTCACACCATGATGCAGAAGCCGAAGCAGGCCGCTGTCACGATTCGCCGGGATCTCGACGAACGTGCCCTGCCGCAGCGCAAGCTGGGGGCTTTCCTGCCGGGTAACGGCGTGGGCGGTGCCGGGGCCCACTGGACCGGCGTGCTGATTCGTCCGACACCGACCGACCTGCAGCTCAAGACCTTCGCCGATCAGGCCTTCGGCAAAGGCGTGCTGCAGGACGACATGCAGATCCAGGACTTCGGCGTCAGCTGGGACGAGCTCGAACCCCACTTCACCTTCTTCGAGAAGGTGTGCGGTCAGTCCGGCACCACCGGCAACCTGAACGGCCAGATTCAGGAGGGTGGCGATCCCTTCGAAGGCCCGCGCAGCGAGCCCTATCCACTGCCGGCGCTGCAGGACACCCAGAACACCGAGATGTTCGAGAAAGCCGCCAAGCAGCTGGGGTATCACCCGTTCCCCAACCCCTCGGCCAACGTCTCGCGAGCCTGGACCAATCCTTACGGCATGCAGCTCGGGCCGTGCAACTACTGCGGTTTCTGCTCGCGCTACGGCTGCCTGAACTACTCCAAGGCCTCGCCGCAGACCTGCATCCTGAATGCGCTCAAGCAGCGCAGCAATTTCGACTATCGCACCAACGCCAACGTCACCCGTGTCGAGCTGGCCGCGGACGGCAAGACTGCCACCGGCGTCACCTATGTCGATAACGACGGCGAAGAGGTCTTCCAGCCGGCGGACATGGTGATTCTTGCCTCCTATGCGCTCAACAACGTGCGTCTGATGCTCAACTCCGGCATCGGCCAGCCGTACGATCCGGTGGCGCGCACCGGTACCGTGGGACGCAACTACTCCTACCAGGTTGGCGGCGGCATCCACTGCTACTTCGATGACATCGAGTTCAACCCGTTCGCCACCGCGGGGGCAACCGGCAAGATGTTCAACGACTTCTCGCCGGGCAACTTCGACAGCGCCCAGTACGGTTTCATCGGCGGCGCCAAGATGCACTCGTCACAGGCCAGCGGCACGCCGATCAAGACGCCGCTGCCAAAGGACGCGCCGAGCTGGGGCCAGGGGTACAAGGATGCGCTGCAGAAGCATTACGGCCACCACATGAAGCTGTCGATGACCGGCAGTGTCATGTCGTATCGCTCCAACATGCTCGATCTCGACCCGACGTGGAAGGATCCGTACGGCATGCCGCTGCTGCGCATGACCTTTGACTGGAAGCGCAACGAGCATCGCCTGTCTGCGTTCATGCGCGACCGTCTGCGCGAAATCGCCGACGTGCTCCAGCCGGACTATCGCGACGAGAGCTTCAACCTCGAAGGCTCGCACTTCAAGGTGACAAGCTACGTCTCGACCCACAACGTCGGCGGCGCGGTGATGGGCACCGACCCGAGCACCTCGGCGATCAACCGTTACCTGCAAAGCTGGGACGTGCACAACGTCTTCGTGCCGGGCGGCAACGCCTTCCCGCAGAACTTCCAGTCCAACCCGACCGATCTGATCGGCGCCCTGACCTACTGGTCGGCCAAGAAGATTCGCGAGGAGTATCTGCAGAACCCGGGGCCGCTGATGTCGCGCGCGTAACGCACCATCGGTACTCACCCAGACGAAGGCGCCCAGGTGGCGCCTTCGTCGTTTCTGGCCTCGCCTCGCTTGAGAAACCCGATGACGGGTCGCATATTGGCGGGCTCCCCCTACCCAAGACCGAGCGCCCATGTCTTTCGATACCACCTCCGACAACCGCCGCATGACCCACTTCGACGCTCACGAGTCGGTGTGGCTGTTCGGCTATGGTTCGCTGATCTGGAAGGCGGACTTCGACTACCTCGAGCGCCGTCCGGCGTCGATCGGCGGCTGGACACGCCGCTTCTGGCAGGGGTCTCACGATCATCGCGGCACCCCCGACTCACCGGGGCGCGTGGCCACGCTGGTGCCGGCGGCGGAGGCAATCTGCCATGGCATGGCGTATCGCATTTCGCCGAGCCTGTTCGCCCAGCTCGATCATCGCGAAAAGAATGGCTACCTGAGGGTGATCACGCCGATGACCTTCGAGGACGGTCGTCAGGCAGAAGGCGTGGTCTATCTCGCCGGCGAGGATAACGCCGCCTATCTCGGGCCGGCTGCGCCGGACGCGATTGCCCGACAGATCGCGACATCCCACGGCCCGAGCGGACCCAATCGGGACTACCTGCTCAACCTGGCCCAGTCCCTACGCGAGCTTGGGGTGGATGACGACCACGTCTTCGCGCTGGAGCGGGAGCTGCTGCGCTGAGGTGCCATCTCCAGGCGCGTCTTAGCGACGACTCGCGTCAGGCAGCCCCCATTCCGCATCAGAGGCTAGCTTACGAATTTGCGCTTGAGTCCCTTCGCCCCTTCGACGACAGCAAGGAGCACGCCACCGGCGACAAGCCCGGCCACGAAGTTGAGCAGCATCGGCGTCAGCGGCTGGATGACCACGCCCACGCCCGGCAGGTCACTCGCCGCGGCGATGTGCTCGATACCGTGGTGCAGAAACGGAATGCCGTGGGTCAGAATGCCGCCACCCACCAGAAACATCGCGATGGTGCCGACGATGGAGAGCAGCTTCATCAGCCAGGGGGCAGCCTTGAGAATGGCGTCGCCGGTGACCTGGGCGGCGCGCGAACCGCGCTCGGATAGATAGAGGCCCAGATCGTCGAGTTTGACGATGGCCGCGACCAGTCCATAGACCGCCAACGTGATCACCACGGCGATGATGGCCAGTACGACAACCTTTTCGGTAAAGCTGGCCTCGGCCACGGAGCCGAGCGTGATGGCGATAATCTCGGCGGACAGGATGAAGTCGGTACGAACGGCTCCCTTGATCTTGTCGCGCTCGAAGGCGAGCCGCTCCTCGCGGGACTCCAGCTTCGCCGCCTCGCGCAAGGCCGCCTTCTTCTCGGTGTCGTCGTGGAGGAACTTGTGGGCGAGCTTTTCCGCCCCCTCGTAACAGAGATAGGCCCCGCCCACCATCAGCAGCGGCGTGATCAGCCAGGGCGCGACGATGCTGATCAATAGCGCAGCCGGCACCAGGATCAGCTTGTTGCGAAGCGAGCCCTTGGCCACGGCCCACACGATAGGCAGCTCTCGACTGGGGCGAACGCCGGTGACCTGCTGAGCGTTGAGCGCAAGGTCATCTCCCAGCACGCCGGCGGTCTTCTTCGCCGCCACCTTGGTCATGACGGAAACGTCGTCGAGCAGCGTGGCAATATCATCGAGCAGAGTGAGCAGACTACCGGCGGCCAAGGGCGAGACTCCTGGAGTTCGACATCCAAGCGTTGTCGCACCGCTTCCCGGGCGAGGCGATAACGCGAATCCGCCGCTTTTCACGTCGGCGTCGCTGCGCAGCCTAGCCGAGTTTCACTCATCAGGTATCGATGATTTGCGCAAGCGCCTGGCGAAGCGCCGCTTCACTATCCGGACGCACGCAGCGCGCCAACTCTTTTCCGTCGCAAAGAAAGATCAGCGTCGGCCAGCGCTTGACGCCGAAGGCACGGCCCAGCGGGCGCCCCTTGCCATCCTCGACGCGGTAGTGCGTGACGCCACGGCCCGCAAGCGTTCGCTCAATGAGGGGGTCGGCGCTTTGACACCACGGACACCAACCGACGCCGAACTCGACGATCACCGGCCCCCTGGCTTCGCGGAGTGTCTCGAGATCGGGCGCATCGGCGGAATAGGTCACTGTCACAACGATTGCCTCTTGGACCGGTCAGCCGGCGGTGGACAGTTATCGCTCGGGTGACGCCGAGGCTCACGCGTCGTCGTCCAGGCGACGAAGCCCACTCGCGAAAGCGCGCCAGCGCTCGATGTAATGTGTAGCGGAGGCCCTTAGCCCCTCGATCGCCGCGTCATCGAGCGTGCGGATCGCCTTGGCAGGGGCGCCGACAATCAGCGAATTGTCAGGAAAATGCTTTCCCTCGGTGACCAGCGCATTGGCGCCAATCAAACAATTGGCGCCGATAGTCGCACCGTTGAGAACGGTCGCGCCCATACCGACCAGCGTGTTGTCGCCGAGCCGGCAGCCATGAAGGATCGCGTGATGTCCCACGGTGCAGCCGTCGCCGATGTGGAGTTCGAAGCCAGGGTCGGTATGCAGCATGCACCCTTCCTGAATGTTGCTCCTCTCACCGATGACGATGCGGTCATTGTCGCCGCGGATCACAACGTTGAACCAGATGCCCACGTCGTTACCGATTTCGACACTGCCGATCACGTGGGCACCGGGGGCAATCCAGCGGTGTCCGGCCTCGGGCAGCTGAGGGTGACGATCCTGGTAGGCATAGAGCGGCATCCGAATTCTCCGTGGGGTGGGTCTGCTACAGCGTCGATCCCTTCAAGTGATCTCACCAGCCGACTTTAGCCCTACGTCGAGCGCTCGAGGCTGGCACTGGCCGGCTGGCGTTCGATGCCTTAGGACCTCGACGGCGCCACAAGGAAAATCCACAGCCCCACGGGCACGGCCCCGGGTGCTGCCGGCAGCGCCAGGACCCGGAGCCATTCGGTGATCGGCCGGCGAGAGACTATCGCGCCGGGTCTTCGCCTCGGGTTTCACCGTCGGTGAAGGACGTGGTGACACTGCTCGCCCCCTGGGAATTCAGGGTCTGGCTGGCCTCGCTCTCTGCGGCGAGGGAAAACGGCAGGATGGCGGAAACGACGATGGCTGCCAGCATGGAAAACAGCTTGTTGAAGACTTTCATGGTCTCCTCCTGAAGGACGCATCAATATGCGGCGTTTTGTCGCAACACTTAGTTAGCATGCTAAATTGAAGCACGATCGTCAAGTTTCCGCTCACGACTCATGGACACCGCCGGCGCCGAATGATTCTCGACGCCTGGTTTTTCTCCCGTCGCTGCCTGACCTGTCAGCGCACGCACGGATGCGGCGAGATCTGGACACGGGTCTTTCTTTGCACGAACGTGGCACTCGCGAGGCGACGTCATTAGACTAAGGGCAATCGCGTTCGCGCCTGTCCGTATCCATCAGACAGAGAACCTTCATGAAATTGCGTCACGGCATTACGTTCTGCTCACTGCCCAACCCTGAGGCAGCAGCGGCATCCGGCGACACCTACGCCGATGTGGTTCTCATCGGGGGCGGCACCATGAGTGCCACGCTCGGTACCCTGCTCCAGTCACTGCAGCCGGACTGGAAGATTCGACTTTTCGAGCGCCTCGACCAGGCGGCCGAGGAGAGTTCGAACGTCTGGAACAACGCCGGCACCGGTCACTCCGCCTTTGCGGAGATGAACTACACCTCGCCTCAGCCGGATGGCAGCGTCGACATTCAGCGCGCCATCAGCATCACCGAGCAGTTCGAGGTCTCGCGTCAGTTCTGGGCGAGCCAGGTCCGGGAAGGCGTGCTCTCCGATCCGCGGTCATTCATCAATACCGTGCCGCATCTGAGTTTCGTCTGGGGCAAGGAGCGCGTTTCGTTCCTCAACGCCCGCTTCGAAGCCATGCACAAGAATCCGCTCTATGCCGGTATGGAGTACTCGGAAGAACCCGAGAAGATCTCCGAGTGGATTCCATTGGTGATGACCGGGCGTGATTCCCGCGATCCCGTTGCGGCGACTCGTATGCCGGTCGGCACCGAGGTCAATTTCGGCGAGATCACGCGCCAGATGATGGGCTCGCTCGCACGGCACGATAACTTCCAGCTCGATGTCGATACCCAGGTTCGCGACCTCGAGCGCAACGACGATGGCACCTGGCGGGTGACCGTCGCCAACACCAGCGATGGCAAGAACGAGCGCAGCGTCAACGCGCGCTTCGTCTTCATCGGTGCCGGGGGTGCGGCGCTGCCGCTGCTGCAGAAATCCGACATTCCCGAAGCCAAGCAGTACGGTGGCTTCCCGGTGGGCGGACAGTTTCTCTACACCACCAATCCGGAGGTCGTCGCCAAGCACGACGCCAAGGTCTACGGCCTTGCGCCTGCCGGCTCACCGCCGATGTCAGTACCGCACATCGACAAGCGCATTCTGGACGGCACGCCGGCGATCATGTTCGGCCCCTTTGCCACCTTCTCCAGCAAGTTTCTGAAGAACGGCTCCTGGACCGACCTGATGCGCTCGATTACGCCGAGCAACCTGTGGCCAATGACCAAGGTCGGGCTGGATAACATGGATCTGGTCCGCTACCTGATCAGCCAGCTGCGGATGTCCGAGAGCGATCAGTTCAAGGAGCTGCAGGGCTACTACCCGGAGGCGGATCGCGACGACTGGAAACTCTGGACCGCCGGACAGCGCGTCCAGACGATCAAGGACGTCGAAGGCAAGGGTGGCACGCTGCAGTTCGGTACCGAGCTCGTCACCGGCGCCGACGGCTCGATGGCCGCGCTACTCGGCGCCTCGCCAGGCGCATCCACCGCGCCGTCGATCATGCTGCAGCTGCTCGAAAAAGCCTTCCCCGAGAAGGTCGCAAGCCCCGAGTGGCAGGCCGAGCTCAAGCGGCTGATCCCCTCCTACGGCCGCTCCCTCTCCGAGAACCCGGAGCTACTGCGCGAGGCGCGAGCCCACTCCCGTGAGCACCTTGAGCTCACCGAGCCCGAGCTCGACACCAACCCGTCGAGCGGCGAAACGCCCTTGCCGCAGAGCTGATTCGGCTCTCCGAGTCGAATCGATGGCGACCGCCTGCTCGGTATCAACGAGCAGGCGGTCGTCGTTAGAGGCGCTGTTTTAACCAACAGGTTGTACGACATACGACCTTTGCGGCATTTCCTCGAGTTCCGCCAGGCCATAGTCTCGTCGAGCCAGAACCCGCCGCGGTTCGTCACGAGGGTATCGTCATGAGTCAGTCCGAACGTCCTTCACCATCGCACGTCGCTGCATCGGGCACCGACGCCTCGAGCGGCACTGCGCCGGGGTTGCTGTCCCGCCGTCGCCTGCTGCAATCCAGTGCCGTTCTCTCGGCAGCCGCGCTCGTCGGGGTACCGCGCGCCCAGGCGGAGTGGGAACCCTCGCTTCGCTACCCGGACGCCAATATCGAGGTGCTCGACCCGGCTTTTCTCGACTACCGGCTTTTCAATGCCAGCATCGAACGGCTGGCGACAGGCTTTCGCTGGCTGGAAGGCCCGGTGTGGTTCGGTGATGGTCGCTATCTGATTGCCAGCGACATCGCCAACAATCGGCTGATCCGGTGGGACGAAGTCACTGGCGAAGCCGCCACCTTCCGTTCCCCTTCCAACTACTCCAACGGCAATACCCGCGACCACCGCGGACGGCTGATCACCTGCGAAGGGTCGATCGGGCGGCGCGTCACCCGGACCGAGTACAACGGCCAGATCACCGTGCTGGCCGATCAGTATCAGGGCAAGCCCTTCAACTCGCCCAACGACGTGGTCTGCACCCGCAACGGCGACATCTGGTTCACCGATCCGCCGTTCCAACTCGGAAACAATTATGAAGGCCGCGTTGTCGAGCAGGAGCTGCCGGCAGCCCTCTATCGGATCGACGCCGAAACCGGCGAGGTAACGCAACTGCTCAACGATATCGCCGGCCCCAACGGGCTGGGGTTCTCCGCCGACGAGAGCCGTTTCTTCCTGGTAGAGGGACGCGCCAAACCCAATCGCATCCTGTGGGAGTTCAGCCATCAGGACGGTGAGCTCAGCGGCAAGACGAAGCGAATCGAAGCGCAGAACCACGGTGCGATCGACGGTTTCGCCATCGACGTTCACGGCAATATCTGGGCGGGATGGGGGAGTAGCGGTGCCGTGGATGGCGATCCAGAGGCGCTAGACGGCGTGCGAGTCTTCGATCCTACCGGCAAGGCCATCGGCCACATTCACCTGCCGGAGCGCTGTGCCAACGTCTGCTTCGGCGGCGCGATGGGCAACCGCCTGTTCATGGCCAGCAGTCACTCGCTCTACTCACTCTTCGTCAACAGCCAGGGGGTTGGCTTCGACCTCGGCTGATTCGCTCGCGGCGCCGACGACATGTTGCTGTCGCCGGCGCCTGTCTCGCCCTGGGCACTGTCAAGGTCAGGCACGGTGGGGGGTCAGCCCCACAGCGTGCGCAATGCCACGAAGGCGAGCGCCGCCAAGAGTGCGGCCGCGGGCAAAGTGATCACCCAGGCCAGCGCAATGGGTCGCATCAGCTTCCAGTTGGTCTGGCGGTTGACCAGACCGATACCGAGTACCGCACCGATCAGAATGTGGGTGCTGGAGACCGGCAACCCGAGAATCGAGGCCAGCATTACCACCGCCGCCGCGGCAAGCTCCGCTGAAAAGCCGGAGGCGGGGTGAATCTTGGTGAGATTGTGCCCGACCGTCTGGATCACCTCCTTGCCGATGAACCAGAGCCCGGCGATCAGCGCCACGCCGAAGGCCAGCATCGCCAGAGGCGGTATCGACGCCTCGCCCTGAATGCCACCGGTTCGCAGCACGTCGAGAATGGCCACGAACGGTCCGATGGCGTTGGCGATGTCGTTGGAGCCGTGGCTGAACGCGAAACCGGAGGCGGTGAAGACCTGCATCCAGCTGAACATCAAAAACGTCGAGCGATCCAGAGACTCGCCCTTGAGCGTCTTGGCGAAGATGAAGGTTGCCATCCACACCGCAGCCCCGATCATCCCCATGATCAGATAGTTATGGAGCGTGCTCAGGCCCAGGTTGACGTTGGTCAGCCCCTTGAAGAGCAGCATCGCCACAATGACCATGGCCCCGATCGCCGCCACCATGGGTACCCACGCCTCGAGCGCCCGGTGAGAGTGAACCTCGCGCCGTTTGGCCTCGATCGACTGCATATCGCGGTAGTACTCGGACTCCAGCTCCTGCGTGTCGAAATCACCGTCGTTGATCGTCTGCATGTCCCGCGCCATCGCCTGGGTGTAGGAGATCTTCTGGATCTCCGACAGGCGCTCGAAGCGTGCCTTGTGAAGCTGCCGGTGCTCACGCTTTTGTTCACGAATCTCATCGAGCTCGCGTTTGGCGTCGTCGTTGTAGGAAAGAATGTGGCGCTTGATCAACGAATAGAGCAGATAGGAGCCGAGCCCGCCCAGTGCCGGCGACAGTACCCAGGAGATGGCGATCTGCCCGACTTGCCCCCACTGCACCAGCCCGAGGGCAGTGTCGGTACCGCTCATCAATACGCCAAGCGTCAGCGAGGCACCCACGATCGCGCCAATGATGGAGTGCGTCGTGGAGACCGGGAACCCCTTGTGCGAGGCAAAAAGCAGCCAGAGCGCGGCGGCAATCAGCGCTGACATCATGATGTAGACGAAGTCCGTCGGTGCGACCTGGATACCGCCCAGGTCGACGATGCCGCTGCGGATGGTCGAGGTCACCTCGCCACCGGCAATCAGCGCGCCGCTGACCTCGAAGATCGCCGCCACCACCAACGCCTGCTGCACCGTCAGCGTACCGGCCCCCACGCTGGTGCCGAAGGAGTTGGCGACATCGTTGCCGCCGATGTTGAACGCCATGAAGAGGCCAAACAGCGTTGCCATCACGAACAACATCGGCCGCTCGCCCTGGATATAACCAAGCCCCCAGAACAGGAAGTAGCCCCCCGTGGCTAACAGCAGAATGGCAAAGAACAGGCTGAGTCGTGAGAAGCCGAACGGCGAAAAGCGAGAATCGGGATTGCCGGATGCATAACTTTCCATCTCTACTCCCTCGCGCAATAGGGGCTGGGCGCCACCCCTGTGGCGGGCCTTGTCCCGCAGAGTAGAGGGCAGAGCATGACAGTAAGGTGACCCGTGTGAGAGGGGCCAGCCTTGTTTGGACTAACGACCGTTCGTACACTTTCCGATCTTGTTCTCGTCTCGACGACAGCGCGCCGCTCCCGGGCGCCACCGTCGTGCTACGCATCCAATGGTTGGAGGTGTCATGTCAGTCGCGATTCACGGTCTCGTCGCCCGGTTATGGCCGGTCGCGATGCTCGTCGTCGCCATGGTGTCGATTCAGAGCGGGGCCTCGCTCGTGCAGTCGCTGTTCCCGACCATCGGCGCGACCGGGGCGACGTCGATTCGCCTGATTCTGGCCTCGATCATGCTGTTGGCGGCCTTCCGCCCGTGGCGCCGTCCGGTAGCGAGACGTGCCTGGAAGATGCTGATCCTTTACGGCGTCTCTCTCGGCTGCATGAACTTTCTGCTCTACCAGGCGATCGAGTCGGTCCCGCTGGGTATCGCGGTAGCGCTGGAGTTCACCGGGCCGCTCGCCGTGGCGGTCTTCTCCTCGCGACGCCGGCTTGACCTGCTGTGGGTGGCACTGGCGGTGATCGGACTCGCCCTGCTGCTGCTGCTCGGCGACGAAGCCAGCGGCTCGATCGATCCCTACGGAGCGACCTGTGCGCTCGGTGCGGGGGTCTGCTGGGCGCTCTACATTCTGTTCGGCCAGCGCGCAGGGGCGGTCAATGGCGCCCAGAGTGCGGCCATTGGCGTCACCATCGCCGCCATCGTGATCGCACCAATTGGTCTGATCGATGCCGGCAGCGCCCTTCTCTCGCTCGACATCCTGCCGATCGCACTGGGCGTTGCGCTGCTCTCCACCGCCATCCCCTACACGCTGGAGATGATCGCGATGTCGCGTATGCCGACACCGGTATTCGGCACGCTGATGAGTCTGGAGCCGGCCATCGGCGCGCTCTGCGGCGTCCTGTTCCTTAGCCAGCATCTGGGCGAGCTACAGTGGTCGGCGATCGCGCTGATCGTCGTCGCCTCCATCGGCACGACACTGGCGACTAGCCAGCGGCCCGGGATCGAGGCGCCCGTTCCGGACTGACGCCTCGAGCGGGGCGTCAAGCCGCGACGCCGAGTGTCTGGCAGTGACGGCGGGCGTGGCTTTGAAGCGTCTCGCAGCGCCGTTCGACGTCCCCACGCGCCTCGGCACTCAGGCCTTCGAGGTTTGCCTTAACCCCCACCAGCAGTGCCTCCATGCCGGCTTTGACCATGAGGGCGCCGGCAGCGGTATCACTCTCGAGCATCGCCGCGGTCTCATCGAGCGACGAGACCGCGAGCGACAACGCTCGCTCGCAGCACGCCGCCGCGGCCAGCGGCACCTCGATCGACGCCGTCCGGGCGGCGTCGAGTCGCGTCGGCTTCTCCTCGTCGTCGTCATCGAGCCGTTTGGCCGCCAGCCACTCGGAGAAGGCGACAGCATCCTCGTCGACGGCCACGGCAAGCTCACGATAGAGCGCGTCACCTCGGGCGATCAGATCGGCTGTCTCGGCGTCGTCCTGACGCTTGCTGGCGGTCAACCGCAGCCCCTTGAGGACGAGAGAGAGCCCGAGGCAGGCACCGACCGCCGCTGCCGCCCCGCAGCCGGGAGTGGGGCGCTTCTCCACGGCCTGCTGGAATTCTGCGAGTGAGTCGTGCCATAGCGAACGTGAGTCAGTGGACATGGGACATCTCCAGGGAGAACGGCAAAGGGCCGTGGTTAGCCTAGCGGCCAGTGACCCGATGTGCCGGAGGTCGGGACGTGTCGGTGATGGCGGGAACAGTGAAAGGCAAAGACCGGCAGGAAAGCCGTCAAAGGCGTGCAGCGCCGACGAGGGGGAGACGATGCAGCGCTATGGCGAAACGGCCCTCAAGCCGCTTGGCGATAGCCCCGCATCGGGCCGCCTCGGCCCTTGCGGCTGTAGCTGCCCTTGCCCTTCTTGGGCTTTTGCTGCTGCTGACGAAACTGCGGCGTTTTGAGCGCCGCCTTGAGCGCGTTGTCGCGTATGGGGTGCGAGGCCATGGGCCCTCCCGTCGATCAATGAGTCTTCAAACGCTGGCCACGTCTGTGAGTGGCCGAGGAGGAGATGGGGAGCTTGCGGCGCGACTTCAACCGCGGCGTTAGCCTGCCTGGAGCACCAGGTGGTCATAGAGCACGGCGCAGCCGATCGCGATCAGCACCACGCCACCGGCGATCTCGGCGCGCTTGCCGATGACATTGCCGATCACCCGCCCCAGCAGAATGCCGAGCGTGACCATGAGGGTGGTGGCGATGCCAATGGCGGTGGCGGCAGCGATGATGTTGACGTCGGCGAAGGCTAGGGTCACGCCGACTGCCATCGCGTCGATGCTGGTGGCGACAGCGGTCGCCGCCAGCGCCCAGAACGAGGGCCGAGTCGACGATCCTCTGCACCGCTCACCGGCAGGCTTGAGTCCTTCCCAGACCATGTGACCGCCAAGCCCCCCCAGCAGGATGAACGCGATCCAGTGATCCCACTCGGCCACGAACTGTACGGCGGCCATGCCGATCGCCCAGCCGATCACCGGCGTGATGCTCTCGATGACACCGAAGATCAGGCCGATTCTGAGCGCCTCGGGGAGACGCGTGCGGACCAGCGACGCGCCCTTCCCGATCGAGGCGGCAAAGGCGTCGGTCGACATCGCGAACGCGAGTAGCGCAAGAGAGGCAGGGTTCATGAGTTCATCCAGTCGGCTCGATTGCCATGACACGCGCGCCGCCCGACTTCGCGTCGCCGCGTCGATGGTCTCGCCAACCGGAATCGGTGTAAGCGCCACGGCAATCGGGCCGAGCATGTTGACGCAAACGCCGTCCATGACCGCAGGGCGGGTGGACGACCGGCTACTCCCCAAAGAGAGTGAGACTATAGGCAAAGCCCTTCGGAAATTCAATAAATCATTGAATTAAAAGAGGAAAATACACCTTGGTTAACGGTTGCAGGCGACGTTAATCAAGTTAAGGTCGGTTCATCTTTGATGGCCGGGTTAGGGACCAGGTCAAGTTTAACGGGACGCCGGCGCGCCCAGCGTGGCACCGATCCAGATCGTCAGCCGGTCGCGCGTGGCGCCGGCGGGGTCATAGAGCAGGCGATAGGTCATGGGGGCGATGATGCCATCCATCAGGGTGGCCACCTCGGGAGCCGATTCCTGGCGATCGTGAGCTCTCGCCACCAGCGCGACCATGATCGATTCATTGTAGCGGTAGCAACACGCACGCCGACTCGGATCCGCGCTGGCCATGATGTCATTGAGCGCTTGCTGCCCGGGGGCCGATCCCATTTCGTCGAGATACTGCTCGCCCCACGCCTGCAGATCGCCGGCGAGCGTACCAGTGTCCGGCGGCTCGCCTTCCGGGCGCAGCCGGGAGAGCGACACATCCGCCATCAGCTCGGCCAGATCGCCCCAACGTCGATAGATCGTAGAGGGCGTCACCCCCGCGGTTGCGGCGATGAGCGGCACGCTGAGCGACTCACGTGGCTCGGTCGCCTCGAGGGTCTTCACCGCCTGGTGAACCGCCTGTTGCACGCGGGCGCTGCGCCCGCCGGGCCGGAGCCCCGTGTTTTCCGTCATGCTCGCCCCGCTCTTTTTCCATCCTCGACTACGATGCCCCCTCGTGCTCGAACGCAAAATATTTGCGTTATGCACGCGCCCCACTCAGACTGCCATTAACGCAAAATATTAGCATTAACGGACGCTTTCATGTCTTCGCCCTCTCGCTTCGGTGCCAGCGCACCGTCGGCCGAACCCTATCCCGCACCGCGGCAGGGATCTCTGGTCTACTACTCCCTGCTGATGGTGACATTTCTGGCCGCGTCGAGCGCCCCCACGCCGCTCTATCAGCTGTATCAGGCCAGCTGGGGATTCTCCACGACGTGGCTCACGCTGGTCTTCGCAAGCTATATCTTTGCCCTGCTCGCCTCGCTGCTGATGACCGGATCGCTGTCCGATCACCTGGGCCGACGACCGGTGGTGGCCGCGGCCATCCTGGGGGAGATAGTGGCACTGGGCCTTTTCGTGACGGCTGACGACCTCGCCTGGCTGCTGGCGGCGAGGATCGTACAGGGGGTCGCCACTGGCGTTGCCACCAGCGCCCTGGCGGCCGCTCTGCTCGACAGCGACCCGACCCGGGGGCCGCTGATGGCCAGTATCGCGCCACTCTCCGGCATGGGCGTAGGCGCACTGCTCGCCGGCGTGCTGGTGACCTATCTGCCGGCCCCCATGCAAGGCGTCTATCTCTTGCTGCTGGTGCTGCTGATGATGCTCGGTGTCTGGCTCCTGCGCATTCCCGAAGGCGTCACGCCCCGCCCGGGAGCGCTGGCGTCGCTGCGTCCTCACGCGAGCATACCGTCGCCGGTGAGAAAGCCCTTGCTGCGCGTGGCGCCGGCAGTCGTCGCCTCCTGGGCACTCGGTGGTTTCTCGCTGTCACTCGGGCCCACGCTGGTGGAGACGATCAGCCATTGCCAGAGTCCACTGATCGGTTCGCTGATCACCTTCCTGCTGCCGTTCGTTGGCGGGATCAGCGTCATGGTGCTGCGCTCGCGCCCCTCCCGGCTCGCCGTACTCCTGGGCACCGCCTGTATCGTCGTCGGCATGCTGGGACTGCTGCTGGGCGTGGCGCTCACTCGAATCGACATTCTGCTCGGTGGCACGGCCGTGGCGGGGATCGGTTTCGGTGCCGCGTTCATGGGGGCGCTGCGCATCGTCATGCCGTTGGCGCCGCCGACCGAGCGCTCAGCGCTGATGGCGGCGTTCTACGTCATTTGTTACCTCTCGGCGAGCCTGCTGGCACTGATCGGCGGCATCGCCACCCAGCACGTCGGGCTGTTGCCGACCACCTACGTCTACGGCAGCGGGGTGGCGCTACTGTCACTGATCGCGTTCGTCGCGACGCTCTCGCAGCGCCAGGCGATTTGACCCATGGCTCGGAACGCGAGGCATCGGGCCTGAAACGCTATCCCAGAGAGCAGGCACTCTCTGGCCACGGCGCGTCAGGTTGTCTCACCCCAGGGATTCGGCATCAAGTCGAGCAGATGGCAGCCGATAGTGTCGACTCGGCGCTTGTCCCTTCAATAGCGGGTGGACCCATGAAACGATTCGACGACATGACGGTAAAAACGAGCTGGCTGCTAGTGCTGGTTGCCTTCACGCTGCTGGTGCTCGGCATGGCCGGCCTCGCCGCCTACGCCGTGCACGATGCGGCCTCGACGACGGCGGGGATGGACCCGGCGCGAGCGGAGTGGTTCAACGTGGGGATTATTGCCGGCGTCATCGCCACGCTCGTCCTCGCCGCGATCGTGCTCTGGGGCGTCAGCGTCAATGTCATTCGCCCGCTCGAGCGCCTGATGACCCATTGCGAACGGCTGGCCGAAGGGGATCTCTCGCACCCCGTCGAGAAGCGCGGCAACAACGAGATCGGTCGGCTGTTCAAGGCCCTTGGACAGACCCAGGCCCACCTCTCCAACACCGTCGGTGACGTGCGCCGGGCCTGCACCAGCGTCCACGACGGCGCCGCCGAGATCGCCCGCGGCAATACCGACCTCTCCTCACGCACCGAACAGCAGGCGGCCTCCCTTGAGCAGACTGCGGCCAGCATGGAAGAGCTCACCTCTACCGTTCGCCAGAATGCAGAGAACGCCGCCCAGGCCAACCAGCTGGCGGACGATGCCAGCGCCGTCGCCAACCGCGGTGGCGAGGTGGTCAGCAACGTCGTCGACACGATGCACGAGATCAGTCAGCAGTCGCACCAGGCCGTAGAGCTTCTCGACGCCATCGACTCGGTGGCGTTCCAGACCAATATCCTGGCCCTTAATGCCTCGGTCGAGGCTGCCCGCGCGGGCGAGCAGGGTCGCGGTTTCGCGGTCGTCGCCAACGAGGTGCAGACGCTGGCCAAGCGTTCGGCCGATGCCGCGAAGGCGATCCGCGATCTGATCCAGCGCTCCGCCGAGCGCGTGGAGAGCGGCGCCGAACTCGCCGACAAGGCGGGTACCACCATGGGGGATATCGTGACATCGATCACTCGCGTCAACGAGATCATGCGGGAGATCGCAGCGGCCTCCGAAGAGCAGAGCCACGGGATCAGCCAGGTGGACCAGGCCGTGTCGCAGATGGATCAGGTGACCCAGCAGAATGCGTCGCTGGTACAGCAGGCGGCCGGTGCCGCCCGCGCCCTCACGCAGCAAGCGGACGAACTGCAGACGACGGTGGCGGTATTTCGGCTGGCCGACTCCCCCGAATCGCCGGTCACTCAGGCGCTGCAGCGGCCGGCGATGCGCGTCGCGCCAGCACCAGGCGCCCCCACCCGACCCTCGCATCGGACGACGCCGCAGACCCAGTCCACCGGGCAGGACGCACGCACGCCAGCAACGGTCGACGAGTGGGAATCGTTCTAACGCATCGGGGCAGGCTCTCCTCGCAGGCCCTCGATGGCCCGCCTTCCTCCCGGCGGCAGGGAGGCGCATCGCCGGGCGGCACGCTGACCCGCCAGCGCGGCGATCGCAGCCGGTCACAGGCTTACAGCAGTCACTCCACCGGCAGCCTGGAGATGAACCAGACGAAACCCCGCTCCCACCAGCGGGTATGCAGCTCACCGCTCGCACCAGCGGGTATGCAGCTCACCGCTCGCATGAGAGACGCCTCCGGCATTGTCGTTATCGCGACGCCAGTACCGATATACCCGTGGCCAGCCCGGGGTACAAGCGCTACCGCATCAAGTCACACGACGACCGGGGCGCGATGAATCAGGCAGTCAGGTGGAGAGTCGGATCAATCGACGATCGCGGGCCGACTCGGCGCGGCGAGGAAAGCAAAGGCATCGGCAATGTCACGGGCGATGACCCGGGGCTCGGAGAGCGGCGGTAGCGCATCCGGTGCGAAGTAGGCCGCGTCGAGGACTTCGTGACCGGGGTCGAGGGGCTTGGCGTCGCGACGCTCGCAAAGAAAGAAGAGCTTGTAGAAGTCGAGAACGTCCGGGGGATAGGCGTGCCGTGCCTTATGGCGGATCGCATAGAGTCGATCGACGGCGACCTCCACTCCCGCTTCTTCCCACACCTCCTTGACCGTGTTGTCCGCCGCCGAGACGCCCACTTCGGCGTAGCCACCGGGCATCGTCCAGCGGCCATCGGTTTTTTCCTTCACCAGCAGGATCCTGCCATCGTCGATGATCGCCCCGCGCACGTCGATCTTGGGGGTGACGTGGCCGTGGCCCTCGCCGAGCGCCAGCGCCACCCGCTCGACGGGCGTCTCGCCGAGAGACGCCATCATCTGGCGCGAGAGGTCACCGATCTCTTCATAGCGCTCGCGGTCGAACGTGTCCCGGCAGTAGTGAAGGCCGGTATCGGCCAACGCCGAGAGCCGCTTGGCCCAGGACAGCCATTGATCTTCCATGGTGACTCCCTGTAATTGGATGACAGCAGATGCTCGCCCAAAGACTAACAACTGTGGCGACCGCCGTCAGATGGCGGGGATAGCAGAGACGACAAGGCCCTTCCGTGGAAAGGGCCTGGGCGAGTCCGAAACGGTGCCAGCGAATCAACCGGCGCCAGGCGCCTCGTCGCGCTGACGGTGGTCGTCATGCAGGCCTGCACGCGATCCGCGCGGCAGGCATAAAAAAACCGCCCCTGGGGGCGGTTTCCTGTCGGCCGGGTTCGGCCAGCGCAAGCGGTGGCTCGACGCGGTTCAAAACGCCCAGTCGTCGTCTTCCGTACTCACCGTCTTGCCGATGACGTAGGAGGAGCCGGAACCGGAGAAGAAGTCGTGGTTCTCGTCGGAGCCGGGCGAGAGCGCGGCGAGGATCGCCGGGCTGACGTCGGTGACGCTCGCCGGGAAGAGCGCTTCGAAGCCCAGGTTCATCAGCGCCTTGTTGGCGTTGTAGTGGAGGAACTTCTTCACGTCTTCGGTGAAGCCGACGTCGTCGTAGAGCGCCTCGGTGTACTTGACCTCATTGTCGTAGAGCTCGTGCAGCAGCTCGTAGGCGTAGATCTTGATCTCTTCCTGGCGCTCCGCCGGCAGCTTCGCCAGCTGCTGCTGGAACTTGTAGCCGATGTAGTAGCCGTGAATCGCTTCGTCGCGAATGATCAGACGGATCAGGTCGGCAGTGTTGGTCAGCTTGGCGCGGCTGGACCAGTACATCGGCAGATAGAAGCCGGAGTAGAACAGGAACGACTCGAGGAAGGTACTGGCGACCTTGCGCATCAGCGGATCGTCCGAGCGGTAGCGCTCGAGGATCAGGTCGGCCTTCTTCTGCAAAAACGGGTTCTCCTCGCTCCAGCGATAGGCGTCATCGACGTCGCGAGTGGCGCAGAGCGTGGAGAAGATCGAGCTGTAGGAGCGAGCGTGGACCGACTCCATGAAGCTGATGTTGGTGATCACCGCCTCTTCGTGCGGGGTGACCGCATCGTCGATCAGCGCCGGCGCACCGACGGTGCCCTGGATGGTGTCGAGCAGGGTGAGACCGGTGAACACGCGAATGGTGAGCTGCTGCTCCTGCTCGGTCAGCGTGTTCCAGGACGGAATATCGTTGGAGAGCGGAATCTTCTCCGGCAGCCAGAAGTTGCCGGTGAGCCGGTTCCAGACTTCCAGGTCCTTGTCGTCCTGTAGACGGTTCCAGTTGATCGCATCGACCCGGCTCAGACGGCGGGTGGCGGCACTAGTCGGCATATCCATAAGAGTGTTCTCGTTCGGTTGGCACCGGGAAGACGAGGATTGGCGCCTCGTTGTCCCGGTGCGTTCACGCAAAGTCGATCGTGATCAAAGAGCCGTCGTTACAGCGAGCAGGAGACGCAGCCTTCGACCTCGGTCCCCTCCAGCGCCGCCTGTCGAAGGCGGATGTAGTAGATCGTCTTGATCCCTTTGCGCCAGGCGTAGATCTGCGCGCGGTTGACGTCGCGAGTGGTCGCCGTGTCGCGGAAGAAGAGCGTCAGCGACAGGCCCTGGTCGACGTGCTTCGTCGCCTCGGCATAGGTGTCGATGATCTTGTCGGGGCCGATCTCGTAGGCGTCCTGGTAGTACTCCTGATTGTCGTCAGTCAGGTACGGCGCCGGATAGTAGACACGCCCCAGTTTGCCTTCCTTGCGGATCTCGACCTTCGACGTCACCGGGTGGATGCTCGACGTCGAGTTGTTGATGTACGAGATCGAACCGGTCGGCGGGATCGCCTGAAGGTTACGGTTGAACAGCCCGTGTTCCATGACCGATGCCTTCAGCTCGCGCCAGTCTTCCTGGGTCGGGATGGCGATGCCGCTCTTCTCGAACAGACCGCGCACCTTGTCGGTCTTCGGCAGCCACGCCTCGTCGATGTACTTGTCGAAGTACTCGCCGCTGGCGTAGGTCGACTGCTCGAAGCCGGCGAAGCGCTGATTGCGCTCCATGGCGATGCGATTGGACGCGCGAATGGCATGGAACGCCACGGTGTAGAAGTAGAGGTTGGTGAAGTCCAGCCCCTCTTCAGACCCGTAGAAGATGTGCTCGCGAGCCAGATAGCCATGCAGGTTCATCTGCCCCAGGCCGATGGCGTGGGACTTGGCGTTGCCTTCGGCGATCGACGGCACCGAGGTGATGTTGCTCATCTCGGAGACGGCGGTCAGGCCGCGAATGGCGGTCTCGACGGTGGCACCGAAGTCCGGCGAATCCATCGCCTTGGCGATGTTGAGCGAGCCTAGATTGCAGGAGATGTCTTCGCCGATCTTGCGATAGCCGAGATCGTCATCGTAGTCGGTCGGCGTGTTGACCTGCAGAATCTCCGAGCAGAGGTTCGACATGTTGATCCGGCCGTGAATCGGATTGGCGCGGTTCACCGTGTCTTCGAACATCAGGTAGGGATACCCGGATTCGAACTGCAGCTCGGCGATGGTCTGGAAGAGCTCGCGGGCGTTGATCTTCTTCTTGCGAATGCGACCGTCGGCGACCATCTCCTCGTACTTCTCGGTGACGCTGATATCGCCGAACGGCACGCCGTAGATGTGCTCCACGTCGTAGGGCGAGAACAGGTACATGTCCTCGTTGCGCTTGGCGAGCTCGAAGGTGATGTCCGGCATCACGATGCCGAGCGACAGCGTCTTGATACGGATCTTCTCGTCGGCGTTTTCCCGCTTGGTGTCGAGGAACCGCAGGATGTCCGGGTGGTGGGCGTTGAGATAGACCGCTCCGGCACCCTGACGCGCCCCCAGCTGGTTGGCGTAGGAGAAGGCGTCTTCGAGCATCTTCATGATCGGAATGATGCCGGAGGACTGGTTCTCGATGCGCTTGATCGGGGCACCCGCTTCACGCACGTTGGAGAGCGAGAACGCCACGCCACCGCCGCGCTTGGAGAGCTGCAGCGCCGAGTTGATCGAGCGCCCGATGGACTCCATGTTGTCCTCGATGCGCAGCAGAAAGCAAGAGACCAGCTCGCCGCGCTGCTTCTTGCCGCAGTTGAGGAAGGTCGGCGTCGCCGGCTGGAAGCGGCCGTGCAGAATCTCCTCGACCAGATGACGGGCCACGGCCTCGTCACCGCGCGCGAGCGACAGCGCTACCATGCAGACGCGATCTTCGAAGCGCTCGAGATAGCGCTTACCGTCGAAGGTCTTCAGCGTATAGCTGGTGTAATACTTGAACGCGCCCAGAAAGCTCTGAAAGCGAAACTTGACCGCATAGGCCTGATCGAACAGCGCCGACACGAAGGCGAAGTCGTACTGATTGAGGACTTCCCCCTCGTAGTATCCCTCTTCCACCAGATAATCGAGCTTCTCCTTCAGCGAGTGAAAGAACACGGTGTTCTGGTTCACGTGCTGGAGGAAATACTGACGCGCAGCCTCGCGGTCCTTGTCGAGCTGCAGACGGCCTTCGGCGTCATACAGGTTCAACATGGCGTTGAGCGCGTGGTAGTCGAGACTCTTGGCGTTGTGGTCGGCCGCGGGTCGCGTTGCCGCCTCTTTTTCTATGCTGAGCGTTTCCAAAATTCGTTCACCCCTGCAATAACGCGATGGACATCGTCGGGCGTGCCCATCAGCTCAAAACGGTAGAGATACGGCACCCGACACTTCTCGGCGATCACTCGCCCGGCCAGTCCGAACGCGGCACCGAAGTTGGAGTTGCCCCCACTGATGACGCCGCGGATCAAGGATCGATTGTGCGCGTCGTTGAGAAACCGGATGACCTGCGGTGGCACCGAACTCATCGGGTCGCCGTCGCCGTAGGTCGGCACGATCAGGATGTAGGGTTCGTCGACGCGAAGATCGGGCTCGCTGCGGCTCAACGGAATCCGTTCGGCCGGCATGCCCAGCTTTTCGACGAAGCGCCGCGTGTTGCCTGATTTGGTCGAGAAGTAGACCAGCTCAGCCATGACGGACTCCTGAGTTCCTGCGCGATGGTCGAGCGGTGATCCACTATCGTCACGCCCGACGGAAGAAAACGTGGCTATCTGAAACGTCGGGTCTAGCGACCCGTTATCAGAGAATCTGTCTCTCCGAGTCGGCGCGCGTCACGCCATCGACTCGGAGAAGGTGCCGCTGTGTACGAAAGGCGAATCGCTTGAAAAACGCCTCGCGTGTCCGGAGGCGTTCGGCGATCCGTGACAGCGGCAGCGCTGGTCAGGCGACCAGCGTGTTGATCTTGTCGGGACGAAAGCCGGCCCAGTGATCGTCACCGGCGACCACGACCGGCACCTGGCGGTAACCGAGATCCTGCACGCGCTGCATGGCGGCACTGTCCTCAGTCAGGTCGACGATCGTGTAGTCGATACCCTGCTTGTCCAGCGCGCGATAGGTGGCGTTGCACTGAACGCAGGCAGGCTTGCTGTAGATCGTGATGCTCATGATAGTCACTACCATCCGTAGAGTGGGAAAACGGTCGGCAAGAGAGGCCGAGCGTCGGCCTGGAAGGGCGTGGTATCACGATACCGTCGTCGCGCCCGCCGACAATGAAAAGCACTATATATGGTAGCCGATCATTTTTCCAAGCATAGATGTGGTCTTTTGCTGTGATCTTCCTGTGGACAAAATTGAGCCTTCCTGCAGCCCGCATCGCTGCGCGGCTCTCGCCATGTCAAGCTCGAAATCGTCACGCCCTGGATACAAAAAAGCGCTCGCCGGCTTGTGCCGAAGAGCGCTTTTACCCCCTACATGTTGTGTTCGGCGCAAGCCGCCTGCGGGAGGGAACTCAGTCTTTCTTGATGGCGTGACCGCCGAATTCGTTACGCATGGCCGAGAGCAGCCGATCGGCATAGGAGTCGTCTTCCCGCGAGCGCAACCGCTCGAGAAGAGACAGCGTGATCACCGGCGCGCTGACGTCGAGGTCAATCGCCTCGTTGACCGTCCAGCGCCCCTCGCCGGAGTCCGAAACGTAGGGCGCGATGCCGTCGAGCGCCGGGTTCTTGTCCAGCGCGTTGGCGGTGAGATCGAGCAGCCAGGAGCGTACGACGCTGCCGTGGCGCCAGATCTCGCTCACCTGATGCAGGTCAAGACCGAACTCCGCCTTGCGCTCCATGATGGCGAAACCCTCGGCGTAGGCCTGCATCATGCCGTACTCGATGCCGTTGTGGACCATCTTGGTGAAGTGTCCGGCACCGCTCGGCCCGACGTGTCCCCACCCCTTGTCGGCGGCAGGCGCTAGCGTCTCGAACAGCGGCGTGAGCGATTCGACGACTCGCGTCTCGCCACCGACCATCATGCTGTAGCCTTCGGCAAGCCCCCAGACGCCGCCACTGGTGCCAACGTCGACCCCGTGCAGTCCGGCCTCACGCAGGCGCTCGCCACGTCGGACCGTATCCTTGTAGAGCGAATTGCCGCCATCGATGACGATATCGTCCGCTGACAGCAGCGGCTCGAGTTCGTCGATCAGTTGATCGACCAGCGCCCCGGCGGGAACCATCAGCCAGACAATGCGGGGCGACGGCAGTGCCTCGACCGCAGACTTCAACGAATCGGCGGACTCGATGCCCTTCTGCACCGCACGCTCGAGCGCCTCCTGACTGGGATCGTGCCCCACCACGCGATGACCGCCGCGCACCAGACGCTCTGCCATGTTGGCGCCCATGCGCCCCAGCCCAATCATTGCCAGATCCATGAAAATGCCTCCGAAGTCCTTGGAGAGTGTGGCCAGCGCGGGTGGCAACAACAACGCAGCCCTGCGCCATCCACCGAGTCAGAGCCGTCATCGGCTCGCGTCGTAAACAGTCAGCGTCAATCGATGGCGCGCGTCAGGTGGCTGGCGATGAGGCGGCGCACCGGCCAGGCAGCGTCACCAGCTCTCAGCAGCGCCTTGCGCAACCACTGCGCCCGACGGCGGTCGTCGGTATAGAGACCGACGATCGCCATGGTCGCGGCGAACAGCGGGCCCGTGGCGAGACGCTGCTCGCGCTGATAGCGAGACAGCAGTGTGGGAGTAGCGATGTCGCGAGCCGCGGCACGCGCGTCACCCACCAGACCCGCCAGCCGCCACAGCCCATCGACACCGAGATTGAAGCCATGGGCCGTGACCGGATGCATCCCCACGGCAGCATCACCCAGCAGCGCCTGACGCCGCCCGGCGAAACGTTCGGCGTAGACGCTGGCGAGCGGGTAACGGTGCCACTCGGCGTCGGGCTCGGCCTTCGTCATCGCGCCGAGACGGTGGTCGAAGCGACGCGTGATATCGGCGTCGAACGCTTCCTGGGACAGACCGAGCTGCGCCTCCATGTCGCTCGGCGACAGCGTGAGCACGACCGACGAGCAGTGGGTATCGACCGGCAGCAGCGCCAGCGTCTGGCCATGGCCGAACCACTCCCAGGCGGTCTGATCATGGGCCTGCTCATGATTCATCCGGCAGACCAGCATGTGCTGGCCATGCTGATAGGTGTGGGCGGCGATGCCCATCGCCCGCCGGGTCGCCGAAAAGCGTCCGTCCGCAGCGACCAGCAGCCCCGCCCTGACCCGTTCGCCGCTGGCGAGCGTGATGTCGACGCCCGCGTCGTCGTCGGCGAAGCGTTCGAGTTCCACGCCATCGCGCCAGAAAATCCCGTCGGCTTCGGTCTCGTCGAGATCGTCCAGCGCCGAGTAGGCCGCACGGCGAATCACGTGATTGGGCACCAGGCAGCCCAGCGGCTGATCCGGCACGCCGCCCGGCGCAATCTGCATCGCGAACAGCGACTCACCGTCGAACACCTTGGCACCGCGCATGCGGGCGCGCTCACTCTCGGGGATACGCGGCCAGACATCGAGACGCTCCAGGATCTGCTGGGTCGCGCGGGTCAGGGCGATCTCGCGACCGTCGCTAGCGGGGGACGCCAGCGCCGAGCGCGGTTGGCGGTCGATCAGCATCGCCGTGACGCCGCGCCGTGCCAGCGCATTGGCGAAGATCAGCCCGATCGGCCCGGCGCCTACGATAGCGACATCGATTTCAGTGGCAGGATTGGTGTTTGGCATGGTCCATCGTCCCTGGCGCGAGGCTCGCCGGATCGACCGTAGGTCAGTCTGAAAAGCGTCCGCGCGCGTGCGCTTTTCAGAGAGAACGGAGATGACCGACGGGTCGTGAAATAGTGAAAAAGCCTACCGGAAAAGCGCGCCTCGGCGAAGCGGCTCGCCGGGCCCGCATCGACCAGAGTCCCCCCTCCGCGCGTCTATCGACCGGACGACGAACAGGAGCGGCGCCGAAAACGGCGCCGCTGAGGAGATCGACGCCAACCTCGCGTCATCTTAATGCTCTTCTTCCTGAACCCGGGTCTGCCCCGTCTTGTCCTTGAAGATCTTCTCCTCGAATTCGACCTCGAGGTTCTTGTCGCCCTTCTCGAACAGACGATGATACTCGAGCCCGCTGAAGCTGAGTTCGAGGCTGTCGTCGTACTCGTCGAGCAGTCGCTTGAATTCACCTACGGTAATGATCATGACGCCTCCTTCTAACCACGAATGACCGGCTTCCTTTCCCGGCTCTTCCTCTAGCCTAGACCATTCATCGGCAACGTCACGAAGCACGATTCGCGTGCGCATCGCGACTGTCGAGCGCTTCACCGCTTGGACGCCATGCACCGCGTGAGCCAGACTGCCACTATGCCGATTCGCTCACGCACCACCCGATCCGGCCCCCCTCGCGCATCGCGCCGAGCGCCGATCCGGGCGCTTGCTCACCCCCCTGCCTCGCGATGGATGTTGGCGAGCCTGCTCGCGCTGACGCTGGCCGGCCCCGGGCTCGCCCAGCCGTCGTCCGCTACCCTGAGTGCGGGAGACCGCGAGCGCATGATCGATCAGGCCGCTGCCCTGCCCCGCAGCCATACCCTGATAGTGGCAGTGGACGGCAACACGGTGATCGACGAGGGCTTTCGCGGCCACTCGACGGACGCCACCGCCAATATCAAGTCGCTTTCGAAGACCCTCCTCTCGGCACTGATCGGTATCGCGATCGAGCGCGGCGTGATCGAAAGCGTCGATCAGCCCATCGTCGAGCTGCTGGGTAACCGCGTGCCTGCCGGCATCGATCCTCGCGTCAAAACCATCACCGTGGGCCAGCTTCTCTCCATGCAGGCGGGGCTGGAACGTACCTCCGGCGCCAACTACGGCGGCTGGGTCGCGAGCCCCAACTGGGTGAGCGACGCGCTCACCCGCCCCTTTGTCGCCGAGCCCGGCGGGCGCATGCTCTACTCCACCGGCAACAGCCACCTGCTCTCCGCGGCACTCACTCAAGCGAGCGGGCGCAGCACCCTGACACTGGCTCGGGAGTGGCTGGGCGCGCCTCTGAACATCGCCATTCCGCCATGGACCCGCGACCCGCAGGGCATCTACTTCGGCGGCAACGAGATGGGGATCACGCCGCGGGCGCTGTTACGGATTGCCGAACTGTACCGTCAGGGCGGCTCGCTCGACGGTCAGCGCGTGCTGCCCAGAGCGTGGGTCACGGCGTCCTGGCAGCCGCGCACCCACTCGTTCTTCAACGGCCACGACTATGGCTATGGCTGGTTTCTTACCGAGCTTGACGGGGAGCGCGCCTACTACGGCTGGGGCTACGGCGGTCAGCTCATCTACGTCATTCCCTCGCGGCGTATGAGCGTGGTGATGACCTCCGATCCCACTCCGCCATCGAACGGTAGCGCCTACACCGCCCGCGTCGAGGCGTTGATCAGCGACATGATCGACGCGATGCGCAACGACGGATAACGCCCGGCCCGGGCCTGCCGCTGAAAAAACCGCTTATCCCTCCCCAAAGAAAAATCGATTGGACGCTACGTTCGAGAATCGATTTCCTCTGATCAACGCGACTCACTCCACACGTCCGGGCACAACGGCTGTGCCGAGCGCACGTCGGGCAACGATTCCAAGTACAAAACAGAGAGCGCCCCATGCAACGAACGATTCTGGCTACCGCCTTTGCCGCGGTAACCGCGGCTTCGATGACGACTGCCGTTCAGGCCGACACCTGGCGCATGGCGACCAAGATGCCGGTGGACAGTCCCGAAGGGCAGTTATTCCAGCACTTTGCCGAGCGCGTCGACGACTATACCGACGGTGAGCTGACCATCCAGATGTTCCCCAACGAGCAGCTCGGCAAGGAAGATGCCGTGCTCGAGCAGCTGCAGTCAGGCGTGGTCACTATCTACGCCGAGAGCTTCGCCTTCATGAAACGCTGGGAGCCACGGCTGGCGTGGGTGGTCGCACCCTTCGCCTTCGACGACCAGGCGCACTGGTCACGCTTCATGAACTCCGAACTGGTGGATGGCTGGTTCGCCAGCGCCGCCGAACAGTCCGGCATCGTGCCGCTTGGCGATCCCTCTGCCATCATCCGCGGCCCCTACCGCGTGCTGGTTTCCAACACCCCGGTCAACTCTCTGGACGACGTGGCGGGTCTGAAGATGCGCATGCCCGCCAATCAGCTATTGATGAAAACGTGGGACAACCTCGGCGCGCAGGTGATGACGCTGCCCTGGACCGAGGTCTATCAGTCGATCTCCAAGGACATCGTCCAGGCCGTCACCAGCCCGGCCTCGATGGTGGAAGCGATGCGTTTCAACGAGGTCGCCCCGTTCATCGCCCGCACCAACGAGTACTATCAGTCGGTCGGTTTCATGACCAATCAGGCCGCCTTCGAGGCGCTGGATGAAGAGACTCGCGAAGGCCTGATGCGTGCCTACCGCGAGACCGGGCAAGAGAGCCAGACGGCCATGGCCGAGATTGCCAGTGCCAGCCTCGAGCGCATGCAACACAACGGGGTGACCTACACCGAGCTGGACACGCAACCCTTCATCGATCGCACACGCGAGCGCTACCAGCGCCTGGATGCCGAGGGTGAGCTGCCGGACGGCTTCCTGCAGAGCGTGCAGGACACCCGCACTGCTGCGAAGTGAGCGATTCAATGCGTGATGCTCTATCGCCGCTGCGACGCTGCGTGGCGCTGCTGGACCGCGGTCTCTGGACGCTGGGCGGCCTCTGGCTGGGGATCTGTAACCTGTGTCTGCTGGGAATGCTGATGCTGACCGCGGCGACCTTCCTGCTTCGCCCCTTCGATGTCTCGGTCTGGTGGTTCTGGCCCTGGACGATGGTGCTATTCATCTGGCTCAGCTTCTTCGGCTTCTTCGCCATTCAAGTTCGCCTCAAGGACGTGCGTATCGACTTTCTGGTCAAGCGCCTCGGCCGAACGGGTGATCTCATCAGCCGCCTGCTGGCCGATGCCGTGGCACTGGGGGTCTGCCTGATCCTCCTCCAGCAGTCTGCCACCGTGCTCGCCGCGGCCGCCGGCTACGTCGAGGGCGTGATACTACCCGGCGGTGAGGAGCTGCCGCGTCAGGCGCTCTTCATCCCCCTGTTTCTCTCCTGCTCACTGGTCGCGCTGACTGCGCTGGTGGATATCGCCAAGCTGTGTGTCGGCCTGCCCGAGAACAGGGCGCCCATCCATCCGGAGGTCGCGCCATGATCTATGTGCTCTTCGGCGTCTTTCTCGTCCTCATTCTCCTGCGGGTCCCGATCTCCATCGCCATCGGCGGTGCGGTGACACTCGCCTTTCTCACGTCCGACTTCTCGACGGCGCTGCAGATCATTCCCCAGCAAATGCTGGAGGGCGTCAACAAGGCCTCACTGACCGCCGTGCCCTTTTTCATCATGGCCGGAAACCTGATGAACGTGACCGGCGTCACCGACCGTATCTTCGCCTTCGCCAACGCGCTGGTGGGGCACTTCCGGGCCGGACTGGCACAGGTCAACGTGCTCTCGTCGATGATCTTCGCCGGCATTTCCGGTGCTGCGGTGGCCGACTGTGCCGGGCTCGGCGCCATCGAGATCAAGGCGATGCGCGAGCGGGGCTACCGCGCCGACTTCTCGGCGGCAATCACCGTCGTCTCCTCGGTGATCGGGCCGCTGATTCCGCCTTCGATCGGCCTGGTGATCTACGCCTTTCTGGCGCAGGTATCAATCGAACGCATGTTCCTCGCCGGCCTGATACCGGGGCTGCTGGTGGGGCTTTCGCTCATGCTCTATCTGCGCCTGCGTGCCACCCGCGAAAACTTCCCCGTTCAACCGCGCGCCTCGAGGCGTGACGTTGTGGCGTCCGGCAAGCACGGCTTTCTCGCCCTGCTCGCCCCCGCGATCATTCTCGGCTCGATCATGACCGGTGTCGTCACCGCCACCGAGGCCGGCGTATTGGCCTGTCTCTACTGCATGGGCCTGGGACTCTGGTATCGCGAGCTGACCTGGAAGACCTTCCGCGAAGCGCTGACCGACACGACGTCGATGACCGCCGTGATCATGATCATCATCGCCTTCTCGATAGCCATGGGCTGGATACTGGCCATCGAACAGGTGCCCCAGCAGATCGCCGAGCAGATGTTTGCGATGACCGAGAATGCCAACGTCTTCCTGCTGCTGTTGCTGGTCTTCATCGTCCTCGTCGGGTGCGTGGTCGAGGGCGTGCCCGCCAAGCTGATTCTGGTGCCGACGCTGCTGCCGGTGATCGATGCCTACGGTATCGACCGCGTGCACTTCGGCATCATCATTCAGCTCGGTCTTCTGCTCGGGATCGCCACACCACCCATGGGCATCGGTCTCTACATCGTCTCCAACGTCGGCCGGGTGCGCTTCGAAGACGTAACGCGGGCCGTGCTGCCGATGCTGATCCCGCTCGTTCTGGTACTGCTGCTGGTGACCTTCGTGCCCGGCATCGTGACCTTCCTGCCCGACTGGATACTGGGGCCGTCGTGAGCGACGACGACCGACGGGTAACGACATTTCCGACGACACTCCTAACGACAAGGCCAATGACATGAGTCAGCTCAGCTACAAGATCAATCCCATGCCCGAGCCGATCGCCGCCGACAAGCTCGCGCGACTTGCGCGGCTCGAAACCGCGACGCTCGGCCACTTCTATCACTTCGGTTTTGCCGCCCCGGAGATAGCGCCAGTGCTGGAGCAGAAAACCGTCGTCGGCACCGTCTGTACACTGGCGATTCCCGGACTCGACAGCACCCTGCTGCACCACTGCCTGGGGCAGATGGGGCCGGGGTATTTTCTCGCCGTCGATCGCCTCGGGGACCGCAAGTACGCCTGCTGGGGCGGTGGTGTCACGCGAATGGCGGCGTCGATGAAGATCGCCGGTGGCTGCGTCGATGGCCCGCATACCGATACCGCGGAGATTCGCGAGCAGGACTTCCCAATGTGGTCCCGTGGCGCGTCGCCAGTGACCACACGGCTCTACAACACGGGGGGCGGTTTCAACATTCCGGTCTCGATCGGCGGGGCCGCCGTGCTGCCGGGCTACGCGGTGCTGGCGGACGAGTGTGGCGTACTGTTCATCGCCCCGGAGGATCTCGATGCCGTCCTTGAAGCCGGTGAAGCCAAGACTGTCAAAGGGCTCAAGAACGAAGCACGCGTCAGCGCCGGGGAGCGTCTGGGCGACCTGACCGGTGCGACGCGCATGATCGAAGACACGTTGGCGAACTGAGGCATCCATGGCCACGAACAGACTTCAGGCAGATATCGACAACTGGACGCTGACCACGCCCGCGGCCCGTTCGCCTCAAGGCGTGGTGGCGTCGCAGCATCGGCTAGCGGCGCAGGCCGGCGCCGCTCAGCTCGATGCCGGCGGCAACGCGATCGACGCCATCGTCTCCACCGCCTATGCCCTCAACGCGGTCGAACCCTGGATGTGCGGGCTGGGCGGGTCGGGATTCATGGTGATCTGGCTGGCCAAGGAGCAGCGAGCGGTGGCACTGGACTTTCAGGGCACGCTCCCTGGCGGCATCCAGCTCGACGACTACCCGCTCGACCCTGACCGACCGCCGACGCCGATGGGCTTTCCCGGCGTGGTCGACAACGCCAATATCGAAGGCTACCGCTCGATCACCGTGCCCGGCGCCGTCGCCGGGCTCGAGCATGCGCTGTCACGATTCGGCAGCCGACCGCGCCGCGCGGTCATGGCGCCAGCGATCCAGCTTGCCGAACGCGGGCTCTTCGTCGACTGGTTCACCAGCCTGCAGATCGGCGTCTGCGCCCGCACGCTCGCTCGCGACCCGGTGTCGGCGTCGATCTATCTACCGGGCGGCCACCCGGCCCTTCCGGAGAGCCGAATCCGGATTCCCGGGCTCGCCGAGACTCTGGCGGAGATCGCGGACCAGGGCGCCGACACCTTCTACCGCGGCGCGCTGGCGGATCGAATGATCGCCGACCTGCAGGCCGGCGGCTCGCGGCTATCACGGGAGGATCTTGCCGCCTACGAGGTGTTCGAATACGAGCCGATGGCGGCCGAGCACCGCGGCTATACGCTCTACACGCCCGGCGAGGTTTCCGGCGGGCGACGGCAGCGCGAGATGCTCGCCCACACTCGTGCGTCGATGCCGACCCCGCCCGAGGCGCCAACGCCTGAGAGCTGGCTTGCCTATGCCGAGGCGCTGGAGCAGTGCTGGCGAGAGCACAAGATTCGCAACGGCGTGCTGTCGTCGACCGACGGCGACCGGGATGGGGAGAACGGTGCCTGCACCTCGTCGATGTCCTCGGTGGACGCCGACGGCAACATGGTCGCGCTCACCTACACCCTGCTCAATCGCTTCGGCTCCGGCGTCACGCTCCCCTCCACCGGCATGCTGATGAACGACAGCGTCAGTTACTTCGACCCGCGCCCGGGCTATCCGACGACCATGGCCGGCAACAAGCGCATCAACTCGTCGAACATGTGCCCTACGGTCGCGGTCAAGAATGGCGAGGCACGCTTCTCGATCGGTGCCTCCGGCGGCAACCTCATCATGCCGGCGGTGACGCAGGTAGCAGCGCTGATGACCGATTTCGAAATGCCGCTCGAAGCCGCCGTCCACCACCCGCGGCTCGACGCCAGCTTCCGCGACTCGATTCGCGTCGACCCACGCTTCGACCCGGCGACACTCACGCGACTCGGTGAGCGTTTCGCCCTCGAGATCAGCCAGCAGACGGTGTTTCCCAAGCTCTACGCCTGTGTGTCGGCGGTGTCGCGCGACCCGGCCACAGGGGAGTGCGTGGGCCTCAATGACCCGACCCAACCGATCGGTGGCGGTGCCGCGCCGGCACCGTTCGCCATCGACTCACTCGGTGACGGCGGCCCGGTGGTTCGCCCCTGAGCCGACGGCGGGCAGGAAGCGCGCATAGTCGCCGTGCTCGCGACACCAGCGCTCGGCGGCAGCGCTCGCCAGCGCGAGAATCTCGTCGATGAACGGACGTCGGGCGTCGTTGAGATGCACACAGCGGATTTCCAGCGGCGCCAGCGCCGTGGTCGTCGGCAGCTCGATCAGACGGCCACTCGCCAGATCCTCCTCGACGACCGCCAGCGGGATGGCCGAGGGTCCGAAGCCCTGGCGCAGCATCTCGACGATCATCGGCAGCGAGTTGGCGTAATGCCGCGGCCCTTGGCCAAGCTGCTCCTCGTGCACGTAGTCGGCGATCGGCGAGAACAGCGGCGACGTTCGCGGATAGAGGATCAGCGGCATCTCCCGGAGCTGATCCGGCGTCTTCGGGGTCACGGTATCGGCTACCCCATCGGGCCGGGTCACCCAGCCGACGCGGTATTCGACACCAAAGCTGTCCGCGACCGGCGAAAGGCCGGCATCGCTAGAGAGAAAAGCCGCATCGATGGCCCCGGAGGCGATCATCGGCCGTAACTGGTAGTTGGCCGAGGCGTGCAGATCGACCATCACTTCGGGGGCGTGGCGGCCAATGTCGGCGCGCAGCCTGGCGCCCCAGGTCAGCGCCGCCGGGCCCGTCATGGCGATCGACAGTCGCTGGCGCTGACGCTGATTCAGGCGACCGTTCATCGCCTCGCGCAGGTTGAGGAACTGCTCGGCATAGCTCGCCACCGAATGGCCGGATTCGGTCAGCGCGAAGTCGGCGCCGCGACGCTCGACGAGACGCGTGTCCAGCATCTCCTCAAGACCGTTGATGCGTGCCGACACGGCGGGCTGAGTCAGGCTGAGGCGCTCGGCGACGCGCTGGTAATTACCCAGTTGGGCCAGCCAGTAGAAGGCTTCCAGCTGTTTGAAATTCATTCGCGGGTAACCCGTTCATTGTTATCGTCAGGTAGATGAATCATGACCATTATCGTGTCTCACCCCTCTCCCGAGAAGATCGACTGGTGGATCGAACAGCTCACGCCGTTGCTGCCCGGCTGGACGATCCGCTCGATTCATGACCCCGGCGAGCCACAATCAGTGACCTACGCGGTGGTCTGGAAGCCCGCCACCGGCGCCTTCCTCCCCTTCCCGAAACTGAAGGCGATCGTCTCGCTCGGCGCGGGCATCGATCACGTGCTGGCGGACGCCGAGCTGCCGCGACAGCTCCCCATCATCCGCACCGTGGGCGAAGACCTGACCCAGCGCATGCGCGAATACGTGGCGCTCCACGTGCTGCGTCATCACCGCGACATGCCGGCGATCAGCGCCAATCAGAGCAACACGGAGTGGCAGCAGCTCGTCGTCCCGCCCGCCACCCGACGCACCGTCGGCATCATGGGACTTGGCAATCTCGGCGGTGCGGCAGCCAAGACGCTGGCCGGCCTCGGCTTCGAGACGCTCGGCTGGTCGCGCAGCCGGCGAGAGATCGAGGGGGTCACCTCCTTTGCCGGCGACGCCGAACTGGATGAGTTCCTCGGGCGCTGCGAGATTCTGGTCTGTCTGCTGCCGTTAACCGCATCGACGACCGGGATGCTCGACGCCGCGCTGTTCGACAAGCTCCCCGAAGGCGCGAGCATCATCAACGCCGGGCGGGGCCCGCACCTTGTCGAGACCGACCTGCTCGCCGCGCTGGATTGCGAGCGGCTCAGCCACGCCACGCTGGACGTCTTCGCGGTCGAGCCGCTGCCCCGGGAGCACACGTTCTGGTCACATCCCCGCGTCACGGTAACGCCCCATATCGCCTCGCTGATCGATGCACCGACCGGCAGCCGTATCGTGGCCGCCAATCTGCAGCGCTTCGAGCGCGACGGCCGGGTGGCGGATCAGGCCGATGCCGCCCGCGGTTACTGAACCGGCGTCAACGCGCCCGCCAGGACCTCACGAGTTGCTAAACTGGCTGTGAATAAGACAAACCGTTTCGAATTATCCACAGGCGGATGCCAAGAGGTGCCATGAGCAGCAGCAAAACAGGCGGCAAGACCCAGGCCAAAACCGAGGACAATACCGCGACTCGGCGCAACATCCAGTCCTGGCTAACCGACATGGACGGTGTGCTGGTTCAGGAGGGCAAGGCGATCCCGGGGGCCTCGGATCTTCTCGATCAGTGGCGAGAGCGGGAGGTTCCGTTTCTGGTACTGACGAATAATTCGATCTATACCCCGCGGGATCTCAGCGCCCGGCTCGAATACAGCGGTCTGATCGTGCCGGAGGACAAGATCTGGACCTCGGCGCTGGCCACCGCCGCCTTCCTGCGCGATCAGGCACCGGGCGGCTCTGCCTTTGTCATCGGCGAGGCGGGGCTGACCACCGCCATTCACGAAGCCGGCTTCATTATGACCGATACCCAGCCGGATTACGTGGTGCTCGGCGAGACCCGCTCCTACTCCTTCGAGGCGATCACCAAGGCGATCCGGCTGATCAACGACGGGGCACGCTTCATCTGCACCAACCCGGATGCCACCGGCCCCAGCGCCGAGGGCGTGCTGCCGGCGACCGGTTCGGTCGCCGCGCTCATCACCGAAGCGACCGGTCGCAAGCCTTACATCGTCGGCAAGCCCAACCCGATGATGTTTCGCTCCGCGCTCAACAAACTGGGCGTCCACTCCGACGGCACCGGCATGATCGGGGATCGCATGGACACCGATATCGTCGCCGGTATCGAGGCGGGCATGCATACCGTACTGGTGCTGAGCGGCATCTCCGATCAGGCAGAGATCGAACGCTATCCGTTCCGGCCCAAGGAGATTCTCTCCTCGATCGCCGACCTGGTGGACAAGTAGCGCCGCGGCGGGCATCGGTCCCGCCGCGCTGCTCAATGCTCGGCGAGCGTCTCGCCGAGCAGCCGCCCGTTCTCCAGACAGTCGCCCACCGCGATGCCGCCACGCCAGTTGCCGACCAGGTGCAGCGTGGCATGGTGTTCCAGCGCCGCATCGAGACGTTCGATCCGCTCGAGATGGCCGAGTTCGTACTGCGGAATCGCCTGCGGCCAGCGCACCACCCGACGCCATACCGGCTCGCCGCGAATGCCGAGCACATCGCGGAGATCCTTGATCACCTGCGCGGTGAGCGCCTCGTCATCGCCCTCGGCGGCTTGCGGAGATTGGCGGCCGCCGATGAAGACGTTGAGCAACTTGTGCCCGGCGGGCGCGCGGGCGGAGAAGAGCGTCGAGGGAAAGAGCGCGCCGAGCGTCAGGCGTTGCTCGACGCGCGGAATCAGCACGCCGAAGCCGTCGAGGGGGTGGTCGATATCGTCGTCGCGAAAGCCGAGCGCCACCGCGTTGACCGGCGGATAAGGGATCGCCTCGAGTGGTTCGGCCAGCGCCGGGTCGAGCGGGCGCAGCAGCTTCGCCGCGATGGGCGCGGCCACCGCCAGCACCAGCCGCTCCCCGCGCCACTCCTGGCCGCTGCGATCCGTCGCGACCCAGCCCGCCGCGTCGCGACGGACGCTTTCGATCTCGCAGCCGGTCTCGAGGGTGGCATTCGGCTGCGCCTCGATGCGCTCGCCCAGGCGTTCGGCCAGGCGCTCCAGCCCGCCCGGGAAGCTCACCAGTTGGCCGCGCCACTCGGCGGGCACGGCGGAGGGGTTGCGGCGAGCCTGACGTAGCCGCGAGAGGCCGCCGACGATCAGCGAGCGGTGCTCGCGCTCGATCGCGGCCAGACGCGGCATCGCCGCCTGAACCGACAGTTTCGACGGATCACCGGCATAGACGCCCGAGACGAAGGGGTCGACCATGCGTTCGAGCACGCGGGGCCCGAGGCGGCGCTCGACGAACGTCGCCAGCGACTCGTCAGCGTGCTTGGCGCGGGGAAGAAAGGGCTCACGGGCGAGCCGCGCCCAGCCAGCCAGGCCGATCAACGGCGAACGCAGCGCCTGCGCCGGGGTCATCGGCAGCGCCACCGGCTTGCCGTCGAGCACGACATAGCGCTTGTTGGCGATACTATTGGCAGGCTCGGCCTCGTCGAGCAGGCCGAGATCTTCGAGCAGCGCGTAGAGCGGCGGTTTCATGATGACGGTGTTGGGGCCGTGTTCGATCTGCCATTCGCCGTCACGTTCGCTTCGGATGTTACCGCCGACCCGCTCGCCGGCCTCGAGCAGTGTCACGGCCCGGCCGCGTTCGGCGAGCGTTCGCGCCGCCGCCAGCCCCGTCGCCCCGGCACCGACGATCAGCGTCGAGCCGCCTGTCGGTCCCGCTGCCCCTTCCCTTTCACCTTCACTGCGCATGACATCTCATCCCGTCTTCGATGCCCGCAGTGTATGCCTCGCGGGCCAGCCCCGCATCCGCCGGACGGGCACCGCCGCTGCGACACCCCGTCGCCGGCACGCGATCGACGGGGGTCGCTCGGCAACGTCACTCTCCCGGCGAACAGCCCGGGGCGGCAACGTAGCGCTCGCAGTCCGGCGTCACCGGGGTTTCGTCGCGCGGGGTGCCCGTCGGCGCCCAGTCGTAGTCGACGAGCTCGGCGCGATAGACCTGATTGGTGACGTAATCGTCATCCGGCATCGACTTGCCGAAGAAGGGGCTGACGTACTCCCACACGATCTCGCCGTCCGGCGTGACCTGAAAAAGCCGACCGTTCTGCCCCTCGTCGATGAGCGTGTTGCCATTCGGCAAGCGCCGGGCGCTTGAGATGAACGAGCTGTAGAAGCTGTAGGGCGAGCGGCCGGACGCATTGCCGGTGTACTGCCACACGATCTCATGGGTCTTGGGGTTGACCTCGATCACCCGAGAGGAGGAGAAAAAACCCTGCCGCGCCGGGGGGAAACCGGCGTTGCCCTGATTGTCGAAAATCAGCAGATTGCCCGCACCCGGCAGCCCCTCGGGGATCAGGTGGGTGTCGTGGGAGCCGACGGTCTGATCGATCTCGCGGCCGAGCTCACCGTTGAGAGAGAGCGCGGGAAAATCCGGACCGATGCGCCAGACAATCTCGTCACTGTCGCGATCGACAATGAAAGTGACGTTGGCGTTGCGCGAATTGACCAGGATATTGTCGGGTTTGAAGCGCTCGTCGCCGGCCTCGAACCAGCGGTTCGGTCCCAGCGGCGAGGCGGTATTGAAGTGCAAGAAATCGGGGTCCTTCGATGTCTTCAGCGAACGCATCCCGGCATCCGAGAAGCCCATCTCGCTGATATGGTCACCGGTCAGCCATTGCCAGACGACCTGGCCCTCCGGGTCGACCTCGACCAGACCATTGTCGATCACCTCGTAGTCAAAGCCGTTCAGCTCGCGCCTTTCGGCGGTCATTACCAGCGTGTTGCCGTTGGGCAGCCGGCGCAGATCGTGGTGCTGATAAACCGGCGATGCCTGGCTCCCCCAGTGCCAGTGAACCTCGCCCTCCCAGTCCACCTCGGCGACCGACGCATTGGTCAGGCCATTCCCGGGGCTTGCGTGCTCGGGCAGCGTCTCGACACGCGCCTGCTGAACCAGCAGATGGCCCGCCTCGCCGTCGGCCTGTGCCGCCGATAGCGGTACCGGCGGGAATCCCTCGAACTCCCATCGGTGGACCTCGTTGCCGTTCATGTCGATCAGATGGGTCTTGCGGTCACCACCGGGGAAGAGCACGTAGCCGCTATAGGCCCGCTCGGGATCATAGATCGTGGTACCGGTGGCAAAGCTGCTGGGGAGGGCCTGGGCCGTCGTCGCCGACAGCGCCAGGATGGCGGCCGAGGCCGCCAGGGTCAGGGGTCGCATCCGTTGCATCACGGCTCATCGCTCCTTCGTCGCATCTCACGGGATCCGATCGGCCTCGGCATCTGGCCGCAGCCGATCCGCGATGACGGGGCGTCATCGCTATCGATGAAGCGATAGACCGCGCCGATGACAATTCGATCCCCGGCAGGACGATTACGCGCGCCGTTCGTGCCGGGACTCCCGCTCCCCCGAATCGTCGGTCGACTCAGGGCAAGCGCTGAAGAAAGTCCTCGGCCGAGATTGGCTTGGAGAACATCGGATAGTCGTAGGCGATGGCAGCGTCGTGCTCTGCCTGGCTGGTCGCAGCCACACAGTCGGTCAGCGTCAGGACATCGAAGCCGCGCTCGTAGCCGGTGCGCATGGTCGATTCGACGCAGCAATTGGTCAGAAAACCGGCGAGCACGACGGTCTCGATCCCCTTGCTGCGGAGAATGAAGTCGAGGTTGGTAGAGGCAAAGGTATCCAGGCCACGCTTGCCCTCGATAACGATATCGCCGGACTGTGGCGCCAGCGACTTGCAGATCTCGGCCCCCCACTCGCCCTTGATGAAGGCCTTGCTCTCGACCACACCCGCCAGAATGCCGTACGGATGCGCGGTGATTTCGGCATAGCCCGGGGCGAAGTGAATCGGCGCGTGGAGAATGGCAACACCCGCGTTGCGGGCCTTGGCGACGACACGCTGGGTGTTGACCAGCATGTCGGTACTCGTCATCACCGGCTTGACGGCGTCATGCAGCACGCCGCCTTCGGTGGTGAAATCGTTCTGGAACTCGATCAGCACGATCGCGCTGTTGCGAGGATCGATGGTCATCGTGAACACTCCTGGAGGCAGGACCGGCGCCGGGTGGGTGACCGGGCGCAGGGAAGGAACCCAGTCTCAGCCTAGCCGATGGCGAGGCCGGCGGCGGTCTCATCTCCTCAGCCGTAGACGCCCTGGCTGCGTAGGTAGTCGTCGTAGCTGCCGCTGAAGTCGACGATACCGTCGTCCTTCATCTCGATGATGCGAGTGGCCAGCGAACCGACGAACTCACGGTCGTGGCTGACGAAGATCAGCGTGCCGGGATAGTTCTCCAGCGCCAGGTTGAGCGCCTCGATGGACTCCATGTCGAGGTGGTTGGTGGGCTCGTCCATCACCAGCACATTGGGCTTTTGCAGCGCGAGCTTGCCGAACAGCATCCGCCCCTGCTCGCCACCGGAGATCACCTTCACCGACTTACCGATATCGTCGTTGGAGAAAAGCATCCGCCCCAGCGCGCCCCGCACGGTCTGTTCACCCTCGGTGGTCCACTGGCGCATCCACTCGAAGAGCGTCTCGCCGCTTTCGAAATCCTCGGCGTGATCCTGGGCGAAGTAGCCCACCTCGGCGGCGTCGGTCCATTTCACTTCCCCGGCATCCGGCGTCATCGCCCCGGTCAGACAGTTCAGCAGCGTCGTCTTGCCGATGCCATTGGGGCCAATGATCGCGACCCGTTCGCCGGCTTCCACCTGCAGGTCGAAGCGCTTGAACAGCACGTTGTCGCCCCACGCCTTGGAGAGCTTCTCCGCGTTGAGCGCATGGCGATGGATCTTCTTGGTCTGATCGAAGCGGATGAAAGGGCTCACGCGCGAAGAGGGTTTGACCTCGTCGAGCTGGATCTTGTCGATCTTGCGCTGACGCGAGGTGGCCTGCTTCGCCTTGGAGGCGTTGGCCGAGAAGCGGCTGACGAACTGCTGCAGCTCGGCGATTTCGGCCTTCTTCTTGGCGTTCTCCGCGTGCAGGCGCTCGCGCGCCTGTGTCGCGGCAGTCATGTACTCGTCGTAATTGCCTGGGAAGAGGGTCAGCTCGCCGTAGTCCAGGTCGGCCATGTGAGTGCAGACGCTGTTCAGAAAGTGCCGGTCGTGGGAGATGATGATCATCGTCGAGCTGCGCGAACGCAGGATCTCTTCCAGCCAGCGGATGGTGTTGATGTCCAGGTGGTTGGTCGGCTCGTCGAGCAGCAGCACGTCCGGATCGGAGAACAGCGCCTGCGCCAGCAGCACGCGAAGCTTCCAGCCCGGTGCGACGACGCTCATCGGCTGCAGATGTTGCTCCAGCGGAATCCCCAGCCCGAGCAGCAGCTCGCCAGCACGCGCCTCGGCGGTATAGCCGTCGAGCTCGGCAAAGCGCACCTCGAGATCGGCCACCTTCATCCCGTCCTCTTCGGACATCTCGGCCTGGGAGTAGATGCGCTCACGCTCGGCGCTGACTTGCCACAGCTCCTCGTTGCCCATGATCACGGTATCGATCACCCGCTCGTCCTCGAACGCGAACTGATCCTGACGCAGCTTACCCAGACGCGTGGTGGCGTCCTTCATGACTTGGCCGGCGCTCGGCTCCAGATCGCCGCCCAGAATCTTCATGAAGGTGGATTTGCCGCAGCCGTTGGCGCCGATCAGGCCATAGCGGTTGCCCTGACCGAATTTGACGGAGACATTTTCGAACAGCGGCTTGGCGCCGAACTGCATGGTGATATTGGCGGTAGAGAGCAAAGCGCGGGATCTCGAGGGAACGACATGAATGGGCCTGCGACCGTGCAGCGGCATCGGTCAGGGCGGTCGCGTATTGTACGCGTGCTCGGCGTGCGCCGTCATCGTATCCGCCGGCCGGCGTGTCAGGAGCTCTTGCCTATAAGGAGTGGCCCGGCGAGACGCGAGGCGTCACGCCGGGCATCGCCGGACACAGCGTGTCGCTGCTGGCGTCACGAGAGTCACGGTGCTCAGGTTGCGCATCTTGTCTGAGCACCGTGCGGTCTCTATCAGCGCGTGGCCAGCCAGCCCAGGAGGTTTTTCCACAGCGTGGCATAGCCGGACCACTCGCAAAAATCCGACGATAGCCAGTGAGGTGCAATATCCGAAGTCCAAGCCGCCGTGCGACCGGCGCCATAGTGCCCCACGACTAGCAGCGGATGGCCGCCCTGATCTTCTGGCAGCTTGGCCAACACTTCGGCGCCATCACGCACCTCGACTTCATTGATACCGAGAACCGGTGGCCAATTGCTGCCGGGCAGCCCTGCCATGACGGGATGATCGGGCTCGCAAATCTCCGCGACGGCGCCCTCGGGGATTTCGATGCGATCGTCCCACGGGAGGCAGGTCACCGGTAGTGTTTCCTCAACCGGCGTCTTGCGCCAGCGAGCCTTGCCATCGATGCCCTGAAACGAGAAGTAGCCGCCCATCATGACCAAGTTGCCTCCTCGCTCGACCCATGTTTTGAGCATGCGCAGGCGATTCGGTACGCACTTCGAACGTAGCCAAACGTCCGACGGCAGCAAGAAGGTATTGGCACCAATATCGGACAGGATAATGACGTCGTAGGCATCCAGCGCCTCGATCTCGAAAGGGAACTCCTCCGCTGCCGCGTGAGCGGTCATATAGTCGACCTCGACCTCGCTGCCCTCTAGCGCTTTGAGCAGCGGTGTTGCGCCGGTGTGAAAATGCACCGATCCGAACTGATCGAACCCCTTGAAGTGCGTTTCGGAAGTGGTCCAGCTTTCACCGACGAGAAGTGCTTTAGTGCCCATGTGATTGTCCTTTTTGAGAGTCAGGGTCTTAAATACTGGCTACATTGCAGCGTCAAAAACGCGTCTAGGGTTGGTCACCATCAAGGCGTCCAATACCGCTTGATCTAGACCGTGGCGCTGAAGCCGAGGCAGAAAGTGCTTAGTTACGTAGGCGTAACCATTGCCGCCGTAACGGGTCAGCATCATTTTCACGAAGACGTCGTGAGACAGGAGAAGACGATCAAGAAAACCTTGCTCGATGAGTCCAACGATCGCGCGGGCCACCTCATCATCCGAAGGGCACTGGACGCCTTGATCGGCGTAGAAGAAATCCATACCGATCATGTCGAATTCCAGAAAGGCCCCTCGCTGCGCCAGCGTCGCTTGATAAACCGCATCAGCGTGGGAGGGATTCATGTGGCATAGCACGGTATGGCGAAGATCACCGCCCTCTTCCTCGACAATATCCAGCACCTGGTGAGCCAGCCGACACCAGCCGGGAAGATGCACCATTAGCGGCAGCCCCGTCCGTGCCTGGGCCCGCACCGCTCCACGTAGAGACCGCCTTTCTTCGTCGGTGAAATGCTCGGAAACACCGATCTCGCCAATCAGCCCAATACGCGCGCCGGTACCGTCGACCCCATTCAACGCCTCGGCCACAATCCCGTCGGCAATTTCATCGATTGTCAGTTGCTTGACCTGTTCAGACATCGAGTCAGCCAGATAGTGGCCTCCTCCCATAACGATCTGAACTCCGGTGGCATCGGCGATACGGCGTAGCTTCAATGGGTCGCGGCCAATGCCGCTGCAGGTCGGGTCGACGATGCTTCGGCCGCCGACGGCGGCAAACTGCTTCACCTCGTCGATGGCAAGCTCCAGATCGTCCAGCGCGATGTTGTGCTTGCTGACGAAGGGATCCTGGCGAAGCTCCGACAGTAGCTCGATGGACACTGGCGCCTCCGCCAAGTACTGCCGCTCTAGATCCTGGGGTGGGTGCCACCAGCATGAACAATCATTCTGCAGATGCTCGTGCATCAGGGTGTGCCCAAGGTCAGCCGCGGTAATCGGCCCGTTGACCGTCATCACCTTGCCGGAACCCACGTGACCGGGAGAAAGTTCCTTCATGCCGTTTTCCTCTTGCCAAGTCGCCAGCGGCGGTCGAACAGACGCGTGTTCATCCAAATCGCCACCAGGATGATCGTGCCGGTGACGATCTGGGTGAAGAAGGGCGAGATATGCATCAGGATCAATCCATTACCAATGACGGCGATGGTCATGGTGCCGAGCACGGTTCCCAGCATTGACGCCTTGCCGCCCTGTAGCGCGGTGCCGCCCAGCACCACGGCCGCGATCACCTGCAGCTCAAAACCCTGGGCGGCGTTGGAGGAGCCAGAACCCAGCCGGGCAGCCAGCAATATTGCCGCCACCGCGCAGGCGATACCGGCCACGACGTAGACCGACGCCAGCACCCGCCGAGCGGGCATGCCCACTCGACGCGCTGCTTCCATGTTCGACCCCACCGAAATCACCTGACGGCCGTAGGTGGTCCTGCGCATCACCACGAATCCGAGAACGGCGACAAGCACGGCCAACAGGGCGGGAACCGGCAACCCTACGATTTCGCCACGGCCCAGCCAGAAAAACCCTCCAGCATCCCGAATGGGGATCGAATAGCCCTCGGTCATGAACAGAGCCGCCCCGCGCAGAATCGACAGGCCCGCCAGCGTCACAATGAAAGCCGGGATGCCCTGATAAGAGATGAACCATCCCTGTACCCCTCCGATCAAGGCGCCCATGAGCAGCATCAGCATGATGGCGATCGGCCAGCTCACCCCAGCCGCGATGACAATCGCGACGGTGGCATTGATCAGCGCCACCATCGAACCGACCGAGAGATCGATACCCGAGGTAGCGATCACCAGTGTCATCGCCACCGCCACGATCAAGATCGGCGCCGCCTGACGCACCACGTTAAGCAGGTTGCCCGACGTCAAAAAATTCGGGTTCATAGCGCTGAAGAACGCAAGACATAGCAAGAAGAAGAGCGCGATCGAAAGGACCTGGGCGTGCTCGGATACGAGGTCAGCCAGCCATGAGCCACTCTGGCGCTCGGTGTAAGTGGCCATCAGTGACCTCCCTTGCCGACCACCAGGTCGACGAGTTCTTGAAGGTTGGTGTCCTCGATCATGCGTTCGGCCACCTTGGTGCCCTCGTACATCACGGCGATGCGATCGCAGACGCGGAACAAATCCTGCATGCGGTGAGTGATCAGCACCACTGCCACGCCCTTGGCCTTGACCCTGTTGATTAGCTCCAACACGGCTTCGACCTCCGCCACGGCCAGCGCCGAGGTCGGCTCGTCCATAATGAGTACTCGCGGCTGAAAACTGGCGGCACGGGCAATGGCAATCGCCTGACGCTGTCCCCCCGAAAGGTTCTCCACCTTGGCGGTGAGACGCGGAATACGGATTTCCAGTGCCGCCAGCATTCGATCGGCTTCAGCGAGCATCCGTTTTTGATCGAGGAACGGCCCGCGCTTTAGCTCCCGCCCCAGGAAAAGATTGCCTACGACATCGATGTGGTTACACAACGCAAGATCCTGGTACACCATCTCGATGTTCAGCTCCCGCGCTTCCAGCGGATTCGTATAGTGAGCCGGCCGGCCATCCACCTTAATGGCACCCTCGTCGGGCACGTAGGTGCCTGCGATCACCTTGGAAAGTGTCGACTTGCCCGCGGCGTTGTCACCGATCAACCCGAGACACTCACCGGGGCGAATGTCCAGATCGACCCCACGCAAAGCCTGATGCGAGCCAAAGGTCTTGTGAATATCGTGGAGACTGAGGATCGGGACAACATCGGCCGCCGCAGAATCATGGGGCTGAGCAAGGGCTGCGGCACTCATCGAAACAGCTCCCGGAACGCATCGACATTCTGCTGTGTGACGATAGTGACCGGCACCGCGATCTGTGGCTCGACCTCACTGCCGTCAGTCACCGTATTCAGGGCCTCGATGGCCGCTGCCCCCATGGCAGCAGGGTCCTGCTGAATAACCCCTTTCACGTACCCCTGATCGATGCCGTCGATGGCCTGCTGGGTTAGATCCCAGCCGTAGAGCGCAATATCGTCCTGCTTGCTCTGACTCGCGACGGCGGCGATGGCGCCCATCAGCGCCGGCTCACCAGTCGCGTAAATGGCATCGAGGCCCGGGTTGGCGATCATCAGATTCTCCGCGGCGGTTAGCGCAAGGTCCTGAACGTTCTGGCCGTCGACGGTGTCGACCACCTCGACGCTGGCATCGAGTGCATTCACGAAGCCATCCCGACGCACGTTCTGGATGTAGGCATTGAGCGCGCCCACGACCCCCAACCGTGAGCCAGCCTCGACGGTGTCGTCGTAATACTTGGCCAGCGTTGCCCCGGCCTTAGCGTTATCGACACCGATCTGGGCCTTCTGAGGTCCTTCCGGTAGCACCGCGTCGATGGCGACGACCGGGATACCGGCGGCGTCAGCCTGCTCGACCGCTGACATGATCCCGTTGACATCAATCGCCACCACGGCAATGCCATCGACTCCTTCCTGTATATAAGTCTCGACCGCACTGTTCTGATCCGACGCCACGTTGTTGGCGTTGAATATCAGCAGCTCAGCACCGAGCGCCTTAGCGGTCTCTTCCGCGCCGCGGTTTATCTCATTGAAAAACAGCGCCTGCTGGTTGGTCTGCACTAGCGCGAAGGTTTTCGACGCTTGAGCGATTCCGGGAAGCGCCATTAGGGCTAGCGCGCCTGACACTACAATTGCGCTCAGAGTCCGACGCGTGTGTGGTGAAGTCATGTCATTGCCTCTTTGTTGGATTTGTTTCATTGATTGAGGTCGAGTCGATGATGATCAGTGGGTGGATTTAGCCACCTCAAGGGGGCGGCGCTACGGACTGCCGCTCGATCAAAGTGACGGGGAGAAGCGTTTCGTTTGAAGGGGGTGCGGGCGTCATTGGCTCCGCGTCGAGTAGCAGCGCCAGCGCATACTTCCCAAGGTCGCGCACTGGCTGGCGTACGGCCGTGACGGGGGGAGCAAATAGATGAAGAGGGCCGACATCGTCGAATCCTACGATGGAGACATCCCGTGGAATCGAGAGCTCGGAGTCACCTAGCGCCTCGTAAAGTCCGATGACCAGCTCATCAGAGGTGGCGAAGATGGCGGTAGGTCGGCCGCGCCCTCGAGAGATAAAAGCGCGCCCGGCTTCCCGGCCAGCTTCGAATGAGTAATCACCGCGGGACCGCTCGATCAGGACATCGTCCGCAGCGACCTCCCTCATGCCGCGCTCGAAGCCTTGATAACGCCGTGCCCCACTGACCATTTGATCGACGCCACCAACGAACAGAACGTGACGATGCCCAGACTCGGCCAGATGTCGACCGGCGAGATACCCACCCTGCTCGTTGTCACAGAAGAGCTTGGGCACGTGAGCCCCCACCACATCTTCATCGACGACAACGCAAGGGCCGGCACTATTGAGCTTCTCTGCGAGCGCGGGATTGGCGACGTGATTGGTCACGAAGATCAAGCCGTCCACATGCCCCTGACGAATAAGGTCAAGGTAGGTAGCTTCACGTTCGGGGCGATTCAGCGTCGCATGCAGTGCGAGTGACAGCCCCCTGCTGTCGGCTTCGGTTTCGACTGCTGCCACGAGCGTCGCGAAAAAAGGCGTGGAGATATCGGGCACGACCAACGCGATCGTATCGGACCGACCGAGACTGAGCCGACGGGCGTGGGGATTGGGTACATACTCGAGACGCTTGATGGCGTCGTCGATGGCCTTCGCGGTGCGTGCCGGTAGCTGCAGCGAGCCGTTCAAATATCGCGATACCGTCGCCTTCGAGACCCCGGCAGCTTTCGCCACGTCATGCAGATTTGCCACTGCCGCTCCCCCGCCAAGAATCTAGTAAACCGATTTACTTAACCTGCCACCTGCTCGATGAGTTGTAAAGAGTCTTATTCGACATTTTTACAACGCATTGATTATTAATTATTAATTCTGCAATAAAACGCCAACTTCCTCAGCGGTCATCCCCATGCAGGTACATCCTAGAACCGCAACAGGGTGTTGATTGGCTGGGCGATGCCGGTGAATTCTCCGAGGCCGGCTTCGTATCGCAACGCAAAGAAACCCACTGACCAGACCGACAGCTATCTACGACTAAGGCATAACGTCCTGTGGGCGCGAGGCCGCCTTTGTACGATGTATGATCTACCATCGCCGATCACCCAACGAGTGGTCGTTTTGGGCGGGCCAACCGCCTCGTTCGCTGACTGGAGTTGCCCCATGAAAGAGACGATCGTTGTCGTGCACGAGCTCTACCCCGAGCTGCTCGACTCGCTGAAACAGTCGTTCGACATCGTGCACTTCACGCGGCTCGCCAACGATGACGACCGCGCCCGCTTTCGCGAAGCGATGAGCCACGCGGTGGCTTTCATCGGGTCCAACGTGCCCTTCGACCGCGCGCTGATCGAGCAGTCGCCGAAGCTCAAGGTCGTGGCAAGCGTTTCCGTCGGCGTCGACAACTACGACGTCGAGACGCTCAAGGCCCACGACATCGTGCTGACCAATACGCCGGAAGTGCTGACCGAAGCGACTGCCGACACCGGCTTTTTGCTGCTGATGATGGCCGCTCGCCGTGCCGGCGAGATGAATCGCATGGTGGTCAACGGCGACTGGAAGGCCTCTCTCGGCCGCGATCAGTTCGGCGTCGATCTCAAGGGCAAGACGCTGGGCATCGTCGGCATGGGGCGCATCGGCCAGGCGGTGGCCAAGCGAGGTCACTTCGGCTTCGACATGCCGATCCTGTTCCAGAACCGCTCGGCCAAGCCGGATGTCGAGCAGTCGCTTGATGCTCGCCAGGTCGAGCTCGAAGTGCTCTTCCGCGAGGCGGATTTCATCTGCGTCACCGTCCCACTCTCCGCCGAGACCGAAGGCCTCGTCGGCCGCGAGCTGCTGTCGCTGACCAAGCCCCAGGCGATCTTCGTCAACATCGCCCGCGGCAAGGTGGTGCGGGAGCAGGAGCTGATCGAGTGCCTGCAGGACGGGACGCTCTACTACGCCGGGCTGGACGTCTTCGAGAAGGAGCCGCTGCCGGCGGATTCGCCGCTGCGCACGCTGGACAACGTCGCCTGCCTGCCGCATATCGGCTCTGCAACGCATGAAACCCGCAACGCCATGTGTGATCTCGCCGCCGAAAACCTGCTGAACGTGATCGCCGGCAAGGCCGCCGTCACGCCGGTCTAGTCAGCAAGAGACGAAACTGGCGCCCCGAACGACGCCGGCATCGCTCTTGGAGCGGTGCCGGCGTTATTGCATCGGGCCGTGGTGTCCAGACACCCTGCCGGCGAGCGTAGCGCCCGAGGCGTAATGCCCCGCTGGGCTCCCCAAGCAGGCGATTCGAGCGTTCAGCGACCACGAAAAAGGCCGCCCCGAGGGGCGGCCTTCGTTTCTCGCGACGCGGCACTCAGCGTCGGTGCGTCCAGCAATCAGCTCTCGCGCTTGCCGTCGACCAGGCGGCTCAGGTCGAGCGGGTTGCTCTCCTTGATCGCTTCCGGCAGCAGGCCGTCCGGTAGGTTCTGATAGGAGACCGGACGCAGGAAGCGATAGATCGCCGCCGTGCCCACGGACGTGGTGCGCGAATCGGACGTCGCCGGGAACGGACCGCCGTGGACCATGGCATCACACACTTCGACGCCGGTCGGCCAGCCGTTGACCAGGATACGCCCCGCTTTGCGCTCGAGCGTCGGCAGCAGCTTGCGGGCGGCTTCGAGGTCGGCGTCGTCCATCTGCAGCGTGATGGTCAGTTGGCCTTCCAGATGCTCGGCAACCTTCTGGAGCTCGGCTTCGTCGGCGCACTCGACCACGAGCGAGGTGGCGCCGAAGACTTCGCCCTGAAGCGCTTCGTCGGCCAGGAAATCCTGTGCGGAGGTTTTGAACAGGCCCGTTTGGCACTGGTTCGGACCCTCGCCCTTCTCGCCGCGGGCGATCTCGGTGGCCTTGCTGCTGCCAGCGAGCGCGCCGACACCGTTTTCGTAGGCGTCGAAGATGCCCGGCGTCAGCATGGTCTGCGCCGCGCTGCCCTTGACCGCTTCACCGGCGGCAGCAACGAACGCGTCCAGTTCCGGCCCCTTGAGCGCGATGACCAGTCCCGGGTTGGTGCAGAACTGTCCAGCGCCCATGTTGAGCGAGCCGACAAATGCCTTGCCCATCTCTTCGCCGCGCGCCTTGAGCGCTGCCGGCAGCGGGAAGACCGGGTTGATCGAGCTCATCTCGGCGTAGAACGGGATCGGCTCGGGGCGCGACTGGGCCGCTTTCCAGAGGGCCAGACCCCCGCTGCGCGAACCGGTGAAACCGGCCGCCTTGACCCGGGAGTCGGTCACCAGAGCGGTACCCACTTCGCGGCCGGAGCCGAACATCAGCGAGAAGACGCCTTCCGGCAGATCGCATTTCTTGACCGCGGACTGGATCGCGCGGCCGACCAGCTCGCTGGTGCCCGGGTGGGCAGCGTGGGCCTTGACGATCACCGGACAGCCGGCCGCCAGCGCGGAGGCGGTGTCACCACCGGCCACGGAGAAGGCCAGCGGGAAGTTGCTGGCACCGAAAACGACGACCGGGCCCAGGCCGATCTGACGCTGACGCAGGTCGACCCGCGGCATCGGCTGACGATCCGGCAGGGCCGGGTCGACGCGCACGTCGAGCCACTCGCCGTCACGCACGACGCGAGCGAACATGCGCAGCTGACCGCAGGTACGGCCGCGCTCGCCCTGGATACGCGCCTGGGGCAGGCCGGACTCGGCAACGGCACGCTCGATGAGATCGTCACCGATCGCTTCGATCTCGTCGGCAACGGTTTCGAGGAACTTGGCACGCGCTTCGAGGGAGGTTTCGCGGTAGGTATCGAAGGCGCTCCACGCCAGTTCGCAGGCACGCTCGACTTCCGCTTGCGTGCCGCCCGCGTAGCTCGGGTCGAGACGCTCGTTGGTGGCCGGATTGATCGCCTGGATCGGATCACGGCTGCCCTTGACGGCCTGCTGGCCGATTAGCATTTCACCTGTCAGATTCATCTTGCCTCCTGCAGTGAGTGAGTCTTCTTACCTGCCTAGTGTAGACCAGGCCTGAGTAGCGCTTGCGCCGTCGCTTCGTGAAGCGTTCGACGTAGTGGCGTCGGCCTCGGCGGCGAGCGCCGAGTACATCGCATGGGGCCGGTCGAAATGCCGGCGCATCGCGGCGAACGCCACCTCGGGGCGTTGTGCCTCGATCGCCTCGAGCACGGCCTCATGTTCCTGCGCGATACGTTCAAGGTAATCCCCAACCGCGATCAAATCCATTTCCCCCTTGAGCAGCTTGGCGCGGGGAATGGCTCCTTCGTTGAGCGGCTCGTAGATCGCCAGGAAACAGGGATTATGGGTCGCTTCTATCACCGCATTATGAAAGCGGTAATCCTCTTCGCGCGCCTGCCGACCGGTCTCGGAGGCACGACGAAACGCGTGATTCGCTGAGCGCAACGCCTCGATATCCGCGGGTGTGCGCCGCTCGGCGGCCAGCGCCGCGGCGCGCGGCTCCAGGCTCGAGCGCAGCTCCAGCACCATCAGGATTTCGGCGGCAGTGGTCGCCCGAATCTGATGGTGCTGGCGCTCACGGGGTGTGAACCGGACGACCCGGGTACCGATCCCGCGCTGGGTCTCGACCAACCCCTGCGAGCGGAGCAGTGCGATCGCCTCGCGCACCACTGTGCGGCTGACCCCAAAGAGATCACACAGGCGCGTTTCCGTCGGCAGCTTCTCGTGGATCGCAATGCGTCCCTCGGCGATGACCGACTCGAGCTGCCGCGCGATCTGGCGCGACAGGCTTTCCTGCGGCGAGATGCGCTGGAACGCGAAGTCGCTCGACAGCAGCGCGGTATCCAGCGGTGCCGGTTCTTGATCCATGTGAGAGATCGCCTCAGACGTCATTCACGACGCCGTTGCCTGATCGGGGTCTCGCCGACGACAGTCACCTTCGACTCAGCGCACTAGCGCCGGCCGCTTGGGATCGAAGGTCCAGCCATCGACGAGATACTGCATGGCGGTGGCATCGTCACGCCCGCCCGCGGGCAACTGCTGGTAAAGCGCGTTGGCGCGTTCGATCGCTTCCATGTCGATCTCGATGCCCAGTCCCGGCGCATCGGTCACGGCGACGTGGCCGTCGACGATCTCCGGCGGGTTGCGGGTCAGGCGCGCGTCGCCCTCCTGCCAGATCCAGTGTGTATCCAGCGCGGTGGTTCGACCCACGGCAGCGGCCCCGACATGCGCGAACATCGCCAGCGAGATATCAAAGTGGTTGTTGGAGTGGGAGCCCCAGGTCATACCGTGATCCTGGCAGAGCTGGGAGACGCGCACGGCACCGGAGAGCGTCCAGAAGTGCGGGTCGGCGAGCGGAATGTCCACCGACCGCAGCATCAGCGCGTGGGCCATTTCGCGCCAGTTGGTGGCGACCATGTTGGTCGCGACCGGCAGCCCCGTTGCATGGCGGAATTCCGCGAGAATCTCTCGCCCGGAGAACCCTTGCTCGGCGCCGCAGGGGTCCTCGGCGTAGGCAATGATGCCGTGGAGATCCTTGCACAGCCGGATCGCCTCCTGCAGCGACCACGCCCCGTTGGGGTCGATCGTGACCCGAGCCTCGGGGAACGCCTGGTGCAGCGCGGTCACCGCCTCGATCTCCTGCTCGCCGGGCAGCGCCCCGCCTTTCAACTTGAAGTCCTTGAAGCCGTAGCGATCATGGGCCGCCTCGGCCAGTTCGACCACGCGCTGGGGCGTCATTGCCGCCTCGTCACGCTGGCGATACCAGTCGTGGCTGGCGCCTTCCGTCCCTCGGCGATAGTCCAGCGGTGTGGCGTGGCCATCACCGATGAAGAACAGATAGCCCAGCACCTCGACGCGGTCGCGCTGCTTGCCATTGCCCAGCAGCTCTGCCACCGGTACGCCGAGAAACTTGCCCATCAGATCGAGCAGCGCCGCTTCCAGTGCCGCCACGGCGTTGATGCGCAGTTCGAAGGTCCAGGAGCCCTTGCCAAAGTCCTCGAAGTCGGCGTTCTGCCCCGCACTCTGGAGTGACGAGATCATCGAGCGCAGCTTGGCGATTGGCTGCCCCACCACCCGTGAGCGTGCCTGCTCCAGCGAGCGCTGAATGGTCTCGCCACCCGGGGCTTCGCCGACGCCGACATGGCCTGCGCTATCCTCGAGCAGCACCAGGTTACGCGTGAAGTACGGGGAATGAGCCCCACCGATATTGAGCAGCATGCTGTCGCGGCCGGCGACGGGAATCACCCGCATCTCGGTGATCGTCGGCGTAGAGGGGGTCGGCATGAAGATATCTCCAAGGCCTCGGCATCCCGGCACGGGATCGTGAACGGGGTGCCGCAAGAGAGTCGGAGCGGCAGAAGGCCGCCGTCGGAGCCGAAAGTGCCCCGTCGCAACCGGCGGGGCACTGGCAGGCGTGAACGCCTTAGAGGGTCTTGGCTTTCTCGACCAGCTTCTCGAGCGTTTCACGCTCCTGAGCGCTGGGCATGCTCAGCGGCGCACGCACGTCGCCGCCGGGATAGCCGACGATGCTGGCACCGGCCTTGATCAGGCTCACCGCGTAGCCCGGCGTGGTGTCGCGAAGCGTGATGAACGGAATGAAGAACTCACGGGTCGCTTTGGCGACGAACTCGCTGTCGCCGGCGCGCAGCGCCTTGTAGAACTTCACCGCCATGGCCGGAACGAAGTTGAAGACCGCCGACGAGTAGGTGCTGACACCGATGGCCAGATACGCCTCGGCGATGATCTCTGCGGTCGGTACGCCACCGACGTAGGCGAGACGATCGCCCAGCGTCTTGATGGTCACGTTGAGGGTCTGCATGTCGCCCTTACCATCCTTCAACCCCACCAGGTTGGGGCAGCGATCGGCCAGCGTCTTGACGCCGTTGACGCCGAGGTAGCCATTGGCACGGTTGTAGTAGATGACGCCGAGATCGGTGGACTCGCAGACGCTGATGGCGTACTCGGCAATGCCCGCCTGGGAGCACTCGGTGAGGTACGGCGGCATCAGCAGGATGCCGTCGGCGCCGGCTTCCGCCGCCGCCTGGCACTGCTGCTTGGCGAGCTCGGCACTCTGGCCGGCACTGGCGATGATCGGCACGTGGCCACCGATGGTGTCGACAGCGATCTTCACGATCTCGCGATACTCGTCGATGGTGATGTTGAAGAACTCGCCTGTGCCGCCGGCGACGAACAGCGCCGAGACCTCGTAATCCTTCAGCCACAGCAGACGTTGGCGATAGCTTTCGGCATCGAACTTGCCGTTCGCGTCGAAATCGGTCACCGGAAAGGAGAGCAGGCCATCAGTGATGGAGGCTTTGAGCGCTTCTCTGGAAAAATTCACCTTGATTCCCTCGTCGTGGATTAGCGAACGCCTGGCAAACAGGCCGAAGGCTCGCCGCCGCAGCCGCTATCGGCGCTGCCCCGGTCGGCCTAAACGATGTCTCGCATGTTGTCATACATCATACCGGAGCGGCTTTTAGACCTTAGCCGCATGTCGATGTCATCCCCCCACTCCGGTTAGCGCCGACACAAAAAAGGCGGCTTCTAGGGAAGCCGCCTCTTTCGACGTCTTTTCGTGTGCGGCGCGTCTATCGCGCCGTGGCGCTGCCTAGAACACGAACGCCAGCAGCAGGTTGAAGATCATTGCCGCGGCAAAGCCGAGTGGCGCGGCGCGGAAGAGCAGTTTCGGCAGCAGCCCGGCGCGTGCCTGGTCATCCGGGCAGGAGCCGAGAATCAGGCTGCCGCCGGAGGAGAACGGCGAGATCGAGGTCGCCTGGGCGCCGACGACGATGGCAATGAAGATGATCATCGGGTCGATGCCGAGCGTCGTCGCAAGCGATGGGACCAGCGGGAACAGCGCCGGCGTCACCACGCCCAGGGTGCTCGCGAACAGCGACATCAACGCGGCGGCGACGCCGAAGGCGACCGGGACGAGAACCGGCGGGATGCTGGTGCCGATCCAGGCGCCGAGCAGATCGATGGTGCCCGCGGCGATCGCGACCTTGATCAGCATGCCGACCCCGCAGATCATGATGATCGTGCCCCACGGCAGCGACGCGATCGCCTTGCGCTCGTCGCCGAGCTTCATCAGCAGCGCGATCACCGAGAAGACGCTGGCAATCAGGGCAATATTGACCTTGGAGTTGATGAAACCCACGGTGGCGTTGTCCGGCAGCATCAGGCTCGCGATCGGCGGCAGCAGGACCGTCGCCATCATGATCAGCGTGAGCGTCAGCGTCTTCTTCTGATTCCCGTCCAGCGGCGTCGGGCGTTCAATATGATCGAGGCTCGCCATCGCCGTACCGCGCCGACGATTGACCAGAATCAGGCCGGATAGCACGACGATCGGCACGATCAGCGTGCTGGCGAAGATACCGAAACTGTTGATGAAGGCGGTATTCTCGGGAATGCCGGAGCTGGTCATCAGCGTACGGAAAATGATGCCGCTCTGACTGGAGACGAAGTTCGCCCCCGACAGTGCACCGTAGTTGACCGCCATGGCGCCGACGATCAGGTTGAGCCCCGAGCGGTTGCAGAGCAGCAGCGTGATCGGCGCCATGAACGCCAGTACCGTGTAGTAGCCGGCGCCCAGCGCGGAGATGACCGTCGCCGCCAGGAAGATCGCGAACGGCATCAGGCTCGGGAATCGCCGACAGCGATACATCAGATGCTCGGCCAGCTTCTCGAGGGTGCCATTGACGATGGCAAAGCTGTAGAACAGACAGACCGAGAAGATGATGAAGAATATCTTCAGCGGCCACATCGCAATCACCTCGGACGGACCCAGTCCAAGGCCGAAACAGCCGATAAGATAAGCGAACGCAATCGCGAACAGACCGATATTGATACGGGTCCGGTAGCCCAGAACGATCGAGACGACGATCGCCCCGATCACGACAAGACTCATCATGCTGACTCTCTCCTTGCGTTAAACGTCTTGCCTGCGCCGGTCATGCCGTGCCGCCGAGTTTGAACAGACGTGCGGGGTTGTCCACCAGCACTCGCTGGCGTTCGGTGGTGTCGGGTAGCAACGTTGCCAGCAGCGCGAACTGCGCCTCGAACGTCGTTTCGTGCTCGAACCGCGTATGCGGCCAGTCGCTGCCCCAGATCAGACTATCGCCGTGACCGTAGGCGTCCTTTAATCGTTCGATCGACGCCCGCGCCTGCGCAGGCGTCGAACGGCTGCGGTAGGTCGCCGAGAGCTTGATCCAGATATCGTCGAAGGCAAGCCTCGATAGAAAGGTGCCGTGAGCGAGGTTTACCGGATCGATCTCACCGCTTGGCAGCCCGAAGTGATCGATGACGACGCTGACGCCGGTCTCCAGGATCGGCGGCAGAATGTGCTCGAGATCGTCCAGGCGTCGCTGGATCTCCACCGACCAGCCGCGTCGGGCCATGTCCGCGAAGAACGACTGCCAGCGTGGGGTGGCGTAGTCTTCGAGCTCTCGGCCGACGAGATTGAGGCGAACCGAAACGATCCCCGCCTGCGCCAGGTCATCGAGGTATTCGGGCTCAATGCTCGGGTCGAGCACGGCAGTTCCGCGAAGCCGCTCCGGATGACGCCGCAGCGCCTCGAGCAGGTAGCGATTGTCCGTGCCTAAGAAGCTAGGCTGAACCAGCATGCCGTGGGAGAGTCCGCCGCGATCCAGATGACCGAGATAGGTATCGACGGTGGCATCATAATTCGGCGCATAACGTCGATCATTGGCGAATGCCAAGGTTTGTTCGAAGATATGGGCATGCGAATCGACGCCAGTGATCGTATGGGTGAGAGTCGAACTCATGAATTCCCCGGGTCGCGTTGAAATCGCGGCGCCGGTAGCGCCGAGCGATCAAGATAAACCTACAGTCATTTATATGAATTTTGGAGTGCTACCTTATCTGCTTTAGCGCCGCTGCGGGGGCGTCTAAGACTAAAGTCGGTACCGGGGCATTACTTTAGGGGACACCATGAAGCGAACGGGACTCAAGATGGATTCGCGACTGCCGCTCTATCAGCGTCTGCGAGACGACATGCTCGCCAAGATCGCCTCCGGCGAATGGTCGCCGGGTGGCGCCATCCCGACGGAGACGGAGCTCACCAAGCACTACGGGGTCGCGGTCGGCACGCTGAGAAAGGCCGTGGATACGTTAGTGCAGGACGGGTTGATGGAGCGCAGCCAGGGCCGCGGCACCTTTATCCGCCGTCCCAACTTCGAAGGGTCGCTCTTTCGGTTCTTTCGTCAGCTGGACGCCCAGGGCGAGCGCCGCATTCCCGAAGGTCGGGTCCTTTCGCGTGAGAGGGTCGTCCCTGCGGAAGACGTGGCGGCGGCATTGGGTCTCGAAACGGACGAGGAGGCGATCCGAGTCGAACGGGTGCGCGAGCTCGAGGGCAGGCGCATCTATCATGAAGAGATCTGGCTGCCGGCTTCACGCTTTGCCGCCCTGATGCACATCGAACCGGCCGACTTCGGCAATCTGCTCTACCCCTTTTACGAGAGCGAATGCGGCCAGCTGATCGGCTCGGCCAATGAGACGCTGACTATCGTCGACGCGTCGTCGGCAACCGCCCAGGCACTGGAAATCGATACCGGCGCGGCCGTGGTACAGGTCGAGCGACTGGCGCTCGGCTACGACGGCACCCCGCTGGAGTATCGACGTTCACGGGGGGATGCGAAGACGTTTCGCTATCAGGTCACGCTCGCCTGATCGCCGGCGACGTCGCAACCGCGACGCCGCCGGCAGGGGCGTTATTCGGCGTCCGTCTGCGGCGCATGAAGCGTGATCACCAGGCAAGGCGCCAGATCCATCACTTTCTTCGACACGCTGCCCACGAACAGGCTCTTGAGATTGCCGAGGCCGCGGCTGCCCATGACGATACACTGGGCATTCAGCTCGCTCGCTTTCTCGGCGATCACGGTTTCCGCCTCGCCATATTCGATGTGATAGTCGATCGCGCCGTCGGCATTCCCGAGGGCCTGCCACGCCTCCTCGAGCAGGCGAAGCCCGCGGGTTTCGTCCGGCTCCTCGGAGGCGGCCATCGGCGGCACCCCCACTATGGCACCGAGATGCTCATCCGCGGGCGGCGGTTCCGGCACGTGCAGTAGATGCACCGCCGCGCCGCTGGCACGCTGCATCAGCGCGGCATGTTCGAGCGCCCGGCGCGCGCTTGGCGAACCATCCATGGGAACCAGTATCGGCTGGGGCATGGCCATCACTCCTTCATCGTGCGTTGGCCTCTAGCCTAGCCAATCATGATGCCAACGAAAGCGGTGAATGGGCTGGGAAACGACTCGCCGCGGCGCGCGCCCAGCGCTGCGGCGCCACCAGGCGTCACTCGCCGTAGTGGCACCGCAACGACCGACCTCGCATCAGCCCCCCAGCGCCCTACCTCGCCTCAGCAACGGCGTGCTGAGCGGTCGCCTGATCGACGTGGATACACGCGACCTCGACCCCGTCGACGACGGTCTCGAGCGGCGGGTCGATCTGCGTGCATTCGTCCGTTGCCAGATGACAGCGTGGGGCGAACGGACAACCCGGCGGCGGGCTGAGCGGTGACGGCGGTTCCCCCTTGAGCTTGACCCGCTCGCGCTGGCGATTGGGGTCGGCCACGGGCGTCGCCGAGAACAGCGCCTGGGTGTAGGGGTGGCGCGGCGTGGTAAACACCTCCTCCGCCGGCCCGGTCTCTACCGGCTGACCGAAGTACATCACGATCACGTCGTCGGCGATGCGGCGCACCACCGAGAGATCGTGAGAGATGAACACGTAGGCCAGCCCGAACTCGTCCTGAAGATCCGCCAGCAGGTTGAGTACCTGCGCCTGAATCGACAGATCCAGCGCCGACACCGGCTCGTCGAGCACCAGGATGCGCGGGTTGAGCATCAGCGCGCGAGCGATGGCGATCCGCTGCCGCTGGCCGCCGGAGAACATGTGCGGATAGCGGTCGGCGTGCTCGGGTCGCAGCCCCACCTTGGCGATCATCTCCAGTGCCTTTTCGCGTCGCTCGGTAGCGCTCATCTCACGGCGATTGAGCCGCAGAGGCTCCTCCAGCATTGTCGCCACGGTCTTGCGCGGATTGAGCGAGCCGTAGGGGTTCTGGAAGATGATCTGCACCTCGCGGCGCAGCTCGGCGGGCGGACGCTGACCCTCTTTGAGCGAGACGTGGTGGCCGCCGATGGTGAGCTCGCCACTGGTGGGCGGCTCGATCATCGTCAGGACGCGGGCCAGCGTCGACTTGCCACAGCCCGACTCGCCGACCACCGCCAGCGTCTGGCCGGGATAGAGCTCGAAGCTCGCCTCATTGAGCGCCTTCACCGTGGCCGGCTTGGAGAAGGTGCCGCCCTTGACCTGATAATGGCGCGTGAGATGACGTGCGCTGAGTACGGCGTCACCGCTCATGGGCGCACCTCCGATTGGCTGGCGTCCGAGTCGCTGGGTGCCGGCGGCAGGTCGCCCGGCGACACGTCGTCCGGCGTGGTGGCATCGCCAGGGCTTCCCAGCGGGTAGTGGCAGAGCGTACGCGCCGGGTCGCCCGGCGAGGCGACCGGAGCGACCTCGCGGCAGTGCTCGGTCACGTACTGACAGCGCGGGTTGAACAGGCACCCCGTGGGCCGGTCGTGCTGGCCGGGCACCACGCCGGGGATGGTCGGCAGGCGATCCTGACCGCTGGCGCGCTCCGGCAGCGCCGACAGCAGCGCCTCGGTGTAGGGGTGACGTGGACTGGCGAAGAGCGACTTCACCGCCTGCTTCTCCACCTGCCGTCCGGCATACTGGACGATCACGTTCCTGGCCGTCTCTGCCACCACACCCATGTCGTGGGTGATCAGAATCAGCGCCATGCCGGTCTCTTCCTGCAGCTTGAGCAGCAGCTCGAGAATCTGCGCCTGAATGGTGACGTCGAGTGCCGTGGTCGGCTCGTCGGCAATCAGCAGGCGTGGATCGCAGGAGATCGCCATGGCAATCATCACGCGCTGACTCATGCCGCCGGATAGCTGGTGCGGATACGCCTTGATCCGTCGGGCCGGGTCGGGGATACCGACCTGGGCGAGCAGGTCGAGGGCCCGCTCGTGGCGCTCCTTGCGATTTCCGCCCTTGTGCTGCTTGATCATCTCGTCGATCTGGGTGCCGACGGTGAAGCAGGGGTTCAGGCTGGTCATCGGCTCCTGAAAGATCATCGACATCTCGCCCCCGACGATCCGACGGCGCTCGCGGGCGCTCAGTTGCTGAAGATCACGCCCGTCGAACTCCATCCTGTCTGCGGTGACCTGAGCCGTCCACGGCAGCAGCCCCATGGTCGCCAGCATCGAAACCGACTTGCCGGAACCGGACTCGCCGACGATCGACCACACTTCGCCGCGGTCGACGCGGATATCCACGTCCTCCACGGCGGCAAACAGCCCGCTGCTCGTCTGGAAACGAACGCTGAGGCCTTCGATATCGAGTAAAGCCATGTGAAGTCCTCCGGCGTTATGAGCGTTTCATCTTGGGGTCGAGCGCGTCGCGCAGGCCGTCACCCATCACGTTGATCATCAATACCGTCAGCAGGATCACCAGCCCCGGGAAGGTCACCGCCCAGTAGGCGCTGCCCATGAACTCGCGGGCATTGGCGAGCATCGCGCCCCACTCGGGCGTCGGCGGCTGTACGCCCATGCCGAGAAAGCCGAGTGCAGCGATATCCAGAATCGCGGTGGAGAACGACAGGGTCGCCTGCACGATCAGCGGCGCCATGCAGTTGGGCAACAGCGTATTGAACATCAACCGCATGTGCCCGGCGCCCGCCAGTCGGCTGGCGATGACGTACTCGCGGCTCTTTTCGCCGATCACCGCCGCCCGGGTCAGGCGCACGAAATACGGCAGCTGCACCAGGGCGATGGCGATCATCGCGCTGGTCAGGCCGGGACTCAGGATCGCCACCAGCCCGAGGGCGAGCAGCAGGCTCGGAAACGCCAGTACCACGTCCATGACACGGGTGATGATGGTCTCGACCCATCCACGGAAATAGCCCGCCAACAGGCCGAGGAAGATGCCGCCGATCATCGAGAGCAGCACCACCATGGCGCTGATCGAGAGCGAGTAGCGCGCACCGAAGATCAGCCGCGAAAGGATGTCGCGACCCACGGCGTCGGTGCCCAGCAGATAGCGCCAGCTCCCCTCGTCGTGCCAGACCGGCGGCACCAGCAGCGCCGAGCGGTCCTGCATCGCCGGATCGTGCGGCGCGACCCAGGGAGCGAACAGCGCCACCAGCATGATCAGCGTGATGAAGATCAGCCCGGTGAGCGCGCCACGGTTGGTACTGAAGTCCTTCCAGAACGAACCCAGCTGATAGCGGAAAGTGCCGGGTGCAGCGGGGGTGGAGATTGCAGCCATTGTCATGCCCCCTTAGTGGCGAATGCGCGGGTTGATGACGCCATAGGCCACATCCACCAGCAGATTGACGATCATCACGATGAACGCGATCAGCACCAGACCGCCCTGCACCGAGGGGTAGTCACGCCGCGAGATCGCATCGATCATCCACTTGCCGATACCGGGCCAGGAGAAGATCGTCTCGGTGAGGATGGCGCCGGCGAGCAGCAAGCCCACCTGCAGCCCGATCACCGTGACCACCGAGATCAGCGCATTGCGCAGGGTGTGGACCATGATCACGCGGAAGTTGGAGAGCCCCTTTGCGCGCGCCGTGCGCACATAGTCCTCGCCCAGCACCTCGAGCATGGAGGAGCGGGTCTGACGCGCGATCACCGCCAGCGGAATGGTCCCCAACACGATCGATGGCAGAACCAGATGGTGCAGGGCCGAGAGAAACGCGTCCCAATTTCCCGCCAGCAGCGTATCGATGGTCATGAATCCGGTGACCGAATCGATGAAGTACATAAATGAAATTCGCCCGGAAACCGGCGTCCAGCCCAGCGTCCCGGAGAAGAACATGATCAACAACAGCCCCCACCAGAAGATCGGCATGGAGTAGCCGGTGAGGCTGACACCGACGACGGTGTGATCGAGCAGCTTGCCGCGCCGAGTCGCCGCGAGCACGCCTGCCGGCAGGCCGATGATCACCGCGAAGGCGAGGGCAAAGAGCGAAAGCTCCAGCGTGGCCGGAAAGCGGCTGAAGAATTCACCGGTGACCGGCGAATGCGTGACCAGTGAATCGCCGAGATCGCCTTGCAGGAGCCCCTTCAGGAAGTCCCAGTACTGAACGACCAGCGGTCGGTCGAAGCCGAACTGCGCCTGCAGCTCGGCATAGCGCGCCGCGGAGATACCCCGCTCGCCCGCCATGAGAAGAATCGGGTCGCCCGGCAACAGGCGAATGAAAGCGAACGCCACGATGGTGACGCCGATGAAGGTCGGCACCAGCTGCGCCAGCTTGACCAGTAGGAATCTGAGCATATTGGAAGTCTGGCTAGTCACGCGCGGGCGCGAAGCGGCTGTCAGGGCCGCTTCGCGCACCACGAAGGGAGGGAGTTACTCTTCGATGTCGACGCCTTCGAAACTATGGCCACCGAGCGGATCGACCGTATAGCCCGTCACGTCCTGACGAAGCGGCATGAAGACCGTGGAGTGGGCGATGGTGTTCCAGGGCGCCTGCTCCTTGAAGATCACCTGAGCCTGCTCGTAGAGCGCGGCGCGTTCGGCCTGATCGTCCAGCGTTTTGGCTTTCTGAATCAGCTCGTCGAACGGCTCGTAGCACCACTGGGAGCGGTTCGCGCCACCCACCCCGTCGCAGCCGAGCAGCACGCCGAGGAAGTTGTCCGGGTCGCCGTTGTCGCCGGTCCAGCCGAGAATGACCGCACCGTCGCGATCCTCGTTCTTGGAGCGCTCTAGGTACTCGCCCCATTCGTAGGTGACGATGTTGGCGGTCACACCGACCTTGGCCAGATCCGACTGCATCAGCTCGGCAGTCCGCCGCGCGTTGGGCATGTACGGCCGTTGAACCGGCATCGCCCACAGATCCATCTCAAGGTCCTCGACGCCGGCGTCCTCGAGCATCTGCTGGGCCTGCTCGGGATCGTAGGGGTCGTCTTCGATGTCGTCGTTGTAGCCCCACATGGTCGGCGGAATCGGGTTCTTGGCGACTTCGCCCGCGCCCTGGAACACCGCGTCGATGATCGCTTCCTTGTTGACGGCCATGTTCAACGCCTTGCGCACCTCGACCTGATCGAACGGCGGTTGCTGGGTGTTGTAGGCGAAGTAGGCGACGTTGAGTCCCGGCTCCTCGAGCACCTGAATGTCGTCGGCGCTCTTCATCGCGTCGACGTCGGACGGATTGGGGAACGGCATCACGTGGCACTCGCCGGCCCGCAGCTTCTGATAGCGCACCTGGGCGTCGGAGGTGATCGCGAACACCAGATTGTCGATCGGCTGCTGGCCACGGAAGTAGTCCGGGTTGGCCTGATAACGGATCGCGGCGTCTTCACGGTAGTCGACGAACTGGAACGGGCCGGTGCCGATGGGGCGCTGGTTGGCCTGCTCCGGATTCCCCTGCTCGATCAGCTGCTCTTCATACTCCTTGGAGTGGATCGAGGCGAAATCCATCGCGAGGTTGGCGATGAACGGCGCTTCCGGACGGGTCAGATGGAAAGTGACGGTGTGGTCGTCGACCTTCTCGATCGACTCGATCAGTTCGCCCATGCTCATGGCGTTGAAGTACTCGAAGCCACCGTTGGCGAGCTTGTAGTACTCGTTGTTTTCGTCCATCTGGCGCTCAAAGGTCCAGATGACATCGTCGGCAGTGAGGCCGCGGCTCGGGGTGAAGTAGTCGGTGGTCTGGAATTTGACGTCGTCACGCAGGTGGAAAGTGACCTCGAGTCCGTCGTCGGAGACCTCCCAGCTCTCGGCCAGTGCCGGTTCGACCTCGGTGGTGCCCGGGGTGAACTGCACGATGCGGTTGTAGACCGTTTTGCTCGAGGCGTCGAAGGTTGTCCCTGCCGTGTAGAGCGAGGGATCGAAGCCTTCCGGAGAGCCTTCCGAGCAGTAGACGAGAGTTTTTGCCATTACCGGAGTGGTGGCCATTACCGCGGCCGCCACGCTAGCGGCCAGTAACGTCTTTTTCATTATCATTCTCCGCACAGCGCTTGCTGTTATTGTGATGTCTGGCTTGTGGCCAGTGGTCAGTGTCGCACCTGCTACCGATCGCGGACGACCGGCAATCGCGACAGAGTAGAGCGATCCGTCGCGCAAGATCAATCCGGCAATGGCGTTAGATCGTTGTATCTGGTCGCAATCACCCATCCATCGTCGTCGATTTCGTGTTTCGCCACCGACGTCGAGCGCCCCGGCAACCTCTCGGCTTGCGCCGGCACGGGATCAGGCCGGTACCAGCGAATCCGGGCCGAGATCGGCGATCGAGCGGGTGCTGGTCAACGTCATCGCCACCCGCATCTCCTTTTCGAACAGCTCGAGCATGTGGGAGACACCGGCCTCTCCTGCCGCGGCCAGCGCGAAGAGCCAGGCGCGACCGAGCAGCACGCTGTCGGCGCCCAGCGCCAGCAGTCGCACCACGTCGAGCCCGTTGCGCACGCCGGAGTCCGCCAGCACGGTGAGATCGCCGCCCACCGCCTCGGCAATCGCGGGCAGCGCCCGCGTGGTCGACAGTACGCCATCGAGCTGACGCCCGCCGTGGTTGGAGACGACGATGCCGTCGGCACCGAAGCGCACCGCATCGCGGGCGTCCTCGGGGTCGAGAATCCCCTTGATGATCATCGGTCCTTTCCAGAACTCGCGGATCCACTCCAGATCCTTCCACGAGATGGCCGGGTCGAAATTCTTCGCAAGCCAGCCGATATAGTCCTCGAGCCCCGTCACCTGGCCACGATATTCCGAGACGTTGCCCAGATCGTGCGGGCGCCCCTTGAGCCCCACATCCCAGCTCCAGAACGGATGCGTCGCCGCCTGCAGCATCCGCCGCTGGGCGGCGAACCTGCCGCTCATGCCGGAGTGCGCATCACGATAGCGCGCGCCAGGCGTGGGCATGTCGACGGTAAACACCAGCGTGCGCACCCCCGCCGCCCACGCTTTCTCCAGCACGTGCTGCATGAAGCCGCGGTCCTTGAGCACGTAGAGCTGGAACCAGATGGGACGGCTGGAGGCGCGGGCGACCTCCTCTACCGGGCAGACCGATACCGTGGAGAGCGTGAACGGAATGCCCTTCGCCGCCGCCGCCCGCGCCGCCTGCACCTCGCCGCGCCGGGCGAACATGCCGGCCAGGCCGATCGGCCCCAGCGCCACCGGCATCGGCAGCCGCTCGCCGAACAGCTCGGTCTCCAGCGACAGTTCGGACATGTCCTTGAGCACCCGCTGACGCAGCGCGATCTCGGAGAGGTCGTCGACGTTGCGCTTGAGCGTGTGCTCGGCGTAGGAGCCGCCGTCGGCGTAGTGAAACAGAAACGGCGGCAGGCGGCGCCGGGCGGCGCGGCGGTAATCGGTGGCGGCGGAGATGATCATGGCGTGACTCGTCGGCCTGAGGGAGACGTTCTCGGTCGTTGCCGTATCGACTGACCTCAGCGATGACGACGCAGGCGGCAAGCCCGGAACGTCTCCAAGCTACGCGTCAGCCGGCGCCGGCTCCATGCGTTGCGCCTGCTTCTTTCGTCGTAGGCGCGCCGGTCGTATGACTGCCTCGCGCTCGACCTTGGTCTAACGGGCGACAACCTCGAGACCCGTTACCCTGTCTCGCCACGCCGCTGGCGATGCCTGTGGCGCCGACGCCATGCCCTCCCGTTCCATGCCATCCCGAGTGCTTCATGTCCGAGACCGTCACCCTCACGCTTTCAGAGGCCGACTCGCTGAGCCGGCGCATTCTGGCCGACGCCGGCTTCAGCGACGCCCATGCCGAGGCGATCACCCGCAGCGTCGTCGCCGCCCAGCGCGACGAGTGCCACTCCCACGGGCTCTATCGGCTGCTCGGCTGCGTGGAGGCGGCGCGCAAGGGCGCCCTCGAGACGCGTCTCGCCCCCGAGGTGATCGATCAGGCTCCCGGGATCGTGCGCATCGACGCCCGGCACGGCTGTTCGCTGCTCGCCTTCGAGCAGGGCAAGGCCGCGCTCCAGGCCAAGGCGGCGCAGAACGGCATCGCCGTGCTCGCGATCAACCGCTGCTTTCACTTTTCCGCGCTCTGGTCCGAGGTCGAGGCACTAGCAGAACTGGGGCTCGCGGCCATCGCCATGAACCCGACGCAGGCCTTCGTCGCCCCCGCCGGCGGCGTGCAGGCGCTGCTGGGGACCAACCCGTTCGCTTTCGCCTGGCCGCGCCCGGGCGCACACCCCTACGTCTTCGACTTCGCCACCAGCGTCGCCGCCCGCGGCGAGATCGAGCTTCACCAGCGCGCCGGTGACGCGATCCCCGAGGGCTGGGCCGTGGCTCGCGACGGCGCCCCCACCAACGACCCGACCGCCGCTCTCGAGGGTGCCATGCTGCCCTTCGGCGGCCACAAGGGCTCGGCGCTCTCGACCATGATCGAGCTGCTCGCAGGCCCGCTGATCGACGACGCATTGAGCTTCGAGACTCAAGCCGCCAACGACGCCGGCACCGGCCGACCGCATCACGGCGAGCTGATCATCGCGCTGTCGCCGAAGGCCTTTCTCGGCGAGCGCACTGACGGCCAGCTCGATCACGCCGAGCGGCTCTTCGAGCGAATTCTCGACCAAGGCGCACGGCTGCCCTCCCAGCGCCGGTTCGAAGCACGGGAACGCAGCCACCAAGCGGGCGTGACGATCCCGGAACCGCTGTATCGGGATCTGGAAGCGCTGACCTAGCGCGGACGCTCAGCAAGCGTGAACGCCCGCCAAGCGCTGAGGGAACGCCGGATAAGCGTGAACGCCCCGCCAGCGTTGAGGGAACGCTAGGCGTCGTCGCCGGCGGCGAGCCAGCCGTCGACCTGATCGCGGTTGGCATCGAGCCAGGTTTGCGCACCGTCGACCGGGTCGCCCACGGATTCTATCTCCGACATCAGCTCGCCGAGACTCTCGTCGCTCATGTGCCAAGCGTCGAGCACCGCCGTCAGCCAGGGGTCGTCGGCAGCGAACCCTTCGCGGGAGAACCAGTAGATGGTATCGCCGTCGCCATAGACCTTCTCCGGGTCGTCGAGATACTTGAGATCGTAATCGGCAAACGCCCAGTGCGGATTCCACAGCGTAACCACGATCGGTTCTTGGTTCGCGTAGGCGCTGCCGAGCGCCGACATCATCGCCGGTTCCGAGCTGTTTACCTGCTCAAGCGGCAGTTCGTAGGTCTCGATGGCGTCGTCGGTCATGCCGGCGATCGCCGACCCCGGGTCGATGCCCAGAATGGTCGGACGGCCCTGATACTCGAACTCGTCGGCACGCTCGCCAAGTTCACCGATGCTGTCGATATCGACGTAGCTCGGCACCACCAGTCCCAGGCCGGTGCGGTCGTACCAGGCGTCGTGAACCTCGAGCGTCTCCTTGTAGGGTGCGAGAAACGCCTTGTCGGTATACGGCAGCCACAGCTCGAGCGACAGGTCGATATCGTCCGCGGCCATCCCGGCGAAGAGTGCACTCTTGCCGACGTTGGCAAGCTCGATGTCGTAGTCGTGATTCTCGAGCACGAGCTTCCACAGATTGGCGACGGCGATGTTCTCCGCCCAGTTGTTGGTGCCGAGCGTCAGCGATTTGTCCTGCGCCTCGGCCACGCCCGTCGTGGCCAGAAGCGCCCCGACGATCCAAGGGGTCACGGTCGCTTTCATCTGCATCGCTCCTTTATCGTGTTGTATTCGGATCATGCTGTTTACCTACCGCCACCGAGCCTGACTAACCTGCACGGCAGAGCTCACTCCCGGCGATCGCTGCCGTGAGTCGACTCGACGAAGGTATCGAGATGCGCCAGCTGTTCATCCATCGACGCGAGCCCGGCTCGGGTCGTCTCGGTATCGGCTTCCGCCAATAGAGCGCACAGCGCCTCGGAGACGGCGAGCGCGGGCGTAAGGGTATGAAAGAAGCTATCGCCGCCCGTCGGACAGACGAGGACCTGCTCGGCGAAAGTGGCCAGTGGCGAGACGGGGCTGTCGGTCACGGCGATCACGCGACAGCCTCGCTCGCGCGCCCAACGGACGAGTGCCAGCGTGTCGGCGGTGTAGGGATGGACTGAAAATGCCAGCAGTACGTCTCCGGGCTGAGCTCGACTCAAGGCGTCACCGCCAGTGCCACCCGGGGCGTCGAGATGCACCGAACGCTCGCCGAGCAGCGACAGCACGTAGTGAAAATGCCAAGCCAAGGCATGACATGAGCGGCGCCCCAGCACGTAAACACGACGCGTCCCCGCGAGCAGCGCCGCGCTATTGCCGATCGCTTCAAGCATCTCCGGGGCACGTAGCCGCTCGAGCTGGTCGCCGAGGGACCCCAGCCGTCGATCGGCTCGCGACGCAGCGCTCCCCCCGGCCGCGTCCCGCGACGCCAGGCCGGCCGCGAATCCACGTCGGCGTGGCTCCTGGCCGCCAAGACGCACCGCCTGGGCGTAGCCGTCGCGCAGCTCTTCATATCCTGCCAGCCCCAGAAACTTCGCCAGTCGCGTCATCGTCGCCGGCTTCACACCGGCGTGGCGCGCCAGCTCGCGCATCGATACCAGCGCCACCTCGTCCGGATGCTCGAGAATATACCGCGCCGCTTGGCGCAACTGGGGCGACATCGTCTCGAAACTGGCAACGATCGATTCTCGCAGCGTCTCTCTATCGACCATTCATCGTCTCCTCGAACCCGCCGACCGGTCTTGCGTTTCGATCCTCGGCGGTCACTGTGCCGTCGCCCGTGGCATCGACCACGAGTTCGCGTCGCCAAGGTCGAGGATGAAACACATATGATTTATTTGGATCTTATTAACACATAGAGATTCATATGTTGCAAAGATGTCGGCGTTCCCTCATCGTCGACCGTATCCCGCGCCTTCGGAGCCTTCGCCCGTGTCCCGTATTCTGCATCGCCGCATCGACGCTTCCCTGCCCCACGCCGTGAGTGCCGAAGGGGTCACCATCACCGCCGCTGACGGCAAGCGCTATCTCGACGGCTCCGGCGGCGCGGCGGTCACCAGCGTGGGGCACGGCCACCCGGAGGTGCTCGCGGCCATGCGCGAGCAGCTCGACCGCCTCTGCTACGCCCACACGGCGTTTTTCACTACCGAGGCGGCAGAGTCCCTCGCCGAGCGGCTGGTCGAACTCGCGCCCGGCGGGCTGAATCACGTCTATCTCGTCTCCGGCGGTTCGGAGGCGGTGGAAGCGGCGCTGAAGATGGCGCGGCAGTACTGCGTCGAAATCGGCGAACCTGCCAGGCGCCATATCATCGCCCGACGTCAGAGCTACCACGGCAATACGCTCGGCGCGCTCGCGACCGGCGGCAACGCGCTGCGTCGGGCGCCGTTCGAGCCGCTGCTGCCGGAAACGCACCACGTCTCGCCCTGCTACGCCTATCGCGATCAGCGCGATGGCGAAATGCCCGAGGCCTACGCCGCCCGCCTCGCCGAAGAGCTGGAAGCCGAGATTCTCGCCCTCGGCGCCGAGAACGTGATGGCGTTCGTCGCCGAGCCGGTGGTGGGGGCGACGCTCGGCGCCGTGACCGCCACCGCGGACTATTTCCGGCGCGTGCGCCGGATCTGCGACCAACACGGCGTACTGCTGATCCTCGACGAAGTGATGTGCGGGATGGGGCGTACCGGCAGCGTCTTCGCCTGCGAGCAGGAGGGCGTCACGCCGGATATCGTCACCATCGCCAAGGGTCTCGGCGGCGGCTATCAGCCGATCGGCGCGGTCATGCTCTCCGAGCGGATCTTCGACGCCTTCGCTGGCGGTTCGGGGTTCTTCCAGCACGGGCATACCTACCTCGGTCACCCGATGGCTGCCGCGGCGGCGAACAAGGTGGTGGAGATCATCGCCCGGCCCGACACGCTCGCCAACGTGAATGCCATGGGCGAGCGGCTGCAGCGCGGGCTCGAGCAGGCGCTCGGCGATTCGCCCCACGTCGGCGATATCCGCGGCCGCGGGCTCTTTCGCGGTATCGAGCTGGTCGCCGACCGCGAGACCAAGACGCCCTTCGACCCGGCACGCAGGCTTCACGCGCGGATCAAGGCCGAGGCGATGGCGCGAGGGCTGATCTGCTACCCCGCCGGCGGCACCCTCGACGGCGTGCGTGGCGACCATGTCCTGCTCGCACCGCCCTACGTCATCGGCGCTGCCGACATCGATCGGATCGTCGAACGCCTCACCGATGCCATCCACGCCGCGATCGGCAAGTGACACCGGAATTCCGTCTTGTGCCACCCGTACTGGAGCGCCGCCAATGACCGCCCCCCGCCATGACTCCCCCTGTCCACCGCTGGCCGACGCCGACTGGCCGGAGACGATCGCCGATCTGCGCGCGGGCTTCGCCGGCTCGCTCAACGTCTACCGCACCATGGCGCACCGCCCTTCGCTGCTCAAAGCCTGGGCACCGCTGCGCCGCCATCTGGTCGAGGCCAACGCCTTGGGTCCGGCGCTCAGCGAAGTCGCCATCCTGCGCGCCGGCCACCGGCTGCAGTCCGCCTACGAGTGGGCGCACCACGTCAGCCGCGCCCGCCAGCTCGGCTTCGACGACGCCCGGATCGAATCGATTCGTCACATACCGCAAGGGACGGACGCCCTGATCGTCGGCGCCGTGGATGCCCTGCTCGACCGTCACGCCCTCGGCCCCGATCAGGAGGCCGAACTCGCCGACGCCATCGGCCGCGATGCCGTCTTCGACCTGATCGCACTGGTCGGTTTTTACTCGGTGCTGGGCGCACTGCTCGAGACCTACGCCACACCGCTCGATGAGCGCATTCAGCAAGAAGCAGAGGGGGCGCCGGCGCTTTTTGCGCTTGCCACCGCTCTGTAAAACCCAACAGGACACGAAGGTGCCTGCTAGGCGACAAAACACGCGTTTCCTACCGACACGTGACACCTTCGGCGCTATCAAACTTCTGTCGTTATCAAACCTCTGTCGTTGCGCCGACGGACGGGCCCCGTGCTCGGCCGTGGATCCGCGAGACGACAACCTTCCCAGGCCACCACCATGGTCGAATAGCCGGCCACACCGCACGCTTTAAAGTCGAGTGAGCGCCCGCCGATAGTTCCAGGATGATCTCTACCGAAGACCGCCATGCCCCACGTCGACATTTCACTCTCGCTGACGCTCGATGAGTGCCGTCACTACTACGCCGGCCACGCCGACTGGATCGATGCGCGAAGCCTCGATGGCCGCCGCGTGCGCTTTCCCGCGCGGGCGCTGCACCGCATCGTCGGGCCGGAGGGGGTGCACGGGGTGTATCGGCTGGTATTCGATGAGACAGGCCGATTTGAAAAGCTGTATGGCTTGGGGAACCTGAGATAATCCCTTTTTGGGAGAACCATAGCGAAACAAGCAAGAGTATTGATTGCCAATTGAGCACTCGAACCCCCAAAGCGATAGGGCGTTTGAGCACCCAGAGTCCAGAAAACACCACCAGAGAGTCATAACTTATAGGTTACAGCGATAAATCCCGGTTTGACGGGATGCACTTTGACTATCAGTGGGCAAACAACCGCAAAACCAAACGTTGGTTATCGCTGAAATCTGCGTGTCAGCTATTACTGTTTTCACCTTCCTCTTAATCGCACCGATTTAAACAATTGGGATGTTATTCGAAAGAAAGAATCCGACCGCAGGGTTTACCCCTCCCCCAAGACATCCCCTGCCCAAACCCGGATAATGGCCGCCATTCGGCTCGCGCTTGCGCAGCCCTGCCACTTGCCAACCCGGTCTACCCTATGGAAATCAAGGTCAACTATCTCGACAACCTGCGCCAGGAGGCGAAGTTCGACGACTTCACGGTGCTCACCGACCAGCCGATCCGCTACAAGGGCGACGGCTCGGCACCGGGGCCGTTCGACTACTTCCTCGCCTCCACGGTGCTCTGCGCGGCCTACTTCGTGCGGGTCTACTGCAACGCTCGCGAGATTCCCACCGAGAACATAAGGCTTTCGCAGAACAACATCGTCGATCCTGAGAACCGCTACAACCAGATCTTCCGCATTCAGGTCGAGCTGCCGGCGGAGATCTCGGACAAGGACCGCACCGGCATTCTGCGCTCCATCGAGCGCTGCTCGGTCAAGCGGGTGATCCAGAACAACCCCGAGTTCCAGATCGAGGCGGTGGACAACATCGACGAGGACGCCCAGGCGCTGCTGATGGGCGGCGCACTCGACAAGGACGGCGGCGAGGGCGACGGAACCTGGATCGAGGGCAAGGACTTGCCGCTGGAGCAGACCATCGCCAACATGACCGGCATCCTCGAGCGGCTCGGCATGAAGATCGAGATCGCCTCCTGGCGCAACATCGTGCCCCACGTCTGGTCGCTGCACATTCGCGATGCGGCGTCGCCGATGTGCTTCACCAACGGCAAGGGCGTGACCAAGGAGGCCGCGCTCTGCTCGGCACTGGGCGAATTCATCGAGCGCCTCTCGTGCAACTTCTTCTATAACGACCAGTTCTTCGGCCGCGAGATCGCCGATGCCGAGTTCGTCCACTATCCCAACGAGCGCTGGTTCCAGCCAGGGCCGAACGATGAGCTGCCGGCGGAGATTCTCGACGATCACTGCCGCGCACTCTTCGACCCGGAGGGCGAGCTCAGAGGCTCGCATCTGTTCGATACCAACTCCGGACGCACCGACCGCGGCATCGTCTCACTGCCGTTCCAGCGCCACTCCGACGGCGAGACGGTGTGGTTCCCGTCGAACCTGATCGAGAATCTGTATCTCAGCAACGGCATGAGTGCCGGCAACACCATTGCCGAAGCTCAGGTGCAGTGCCTCTCGGAGATCTTCGAGCGGGCGGTGAAGCGCCAGATTCTGGAAGAGGAGATCGCCCTGCCGGACGTACCGGACGCCGTGCTGGCGCAATACCCGTCTATCAGCGAGGGCGTGAAGGCGCTGGAAGCGCAGGGCTTTCCGGTGCTGGTGAAGGATGCATCATTAGGCGGGCGCTTCCCGGTCGCCTGCGTGACGCTGATGAATCCGCGTACTGGCGGCGTTTTCGCCTCCTTCGGCGCCCACGCGAGCCTTTCGGTCGCCATCGAGCGCAGCCTCACCGAGCTGCTGCAGGGGCGCAGCTTCGAAGGCATGGACGACCTGCCGGCACCGACCTTCAACGCCCAGGCAGTGGCGGAGCCCAACAACTTCGTCGAGCACTTCATCGACTCCTCCGGGGTCGTCTCCTGGCGCTTCTTCAGCGACAGCGCCGATGTCGACTTCGTCGAGTGGGACTTCTCCGGCACGACCGCGGAAGAGACCGCCAATTTGTTCGGCATCCTCGAAGCGGAGGGGCTGGAAGCCTACGTCGCCATTCATGAAGACCTCGGCGCGCCGGTCTGTCGCATCCTGGTGCCGGGCTACTCCGAGGTCTATCCGGTGGAGGATCTGGTGTGGGACAACACCAACATGGCGCTCAATTACCGCGACGAGATTCTCAACCTGCATGCGCTGGAGGACGAGGCGCTCGCCGACCTGCTCACGCGACTGGAGGAGAGCGAGCTCGACGAGCAGATGAAGATCGTCACGCTCATCGGCATCGAGTTCGACGACAACACGGTGTGGTCAGAGCTGACCATCGCCGAGCTGAAGCTGTTGATCAGCCTGGCGCTGGGCCAGTACGAGGACGCGCTGGACCGCGCGCAGATGTTCCTGCAGTTCAACGACAACACCCGCGACCGCGGCCTGTTCTATCAGGCGCTCTCGGCGGTGCTGGAGATCGCACTGGATGACGATCTCGACTTCGCGGACTACCAGCGTAACCTCACCCGCATGTTCGGCGAGGAGAAGATCAACGCCGCCGTCGGCTCGGTCAACGGCGACGTGCGCTTCTACGGCCTCACGCCTACCAACAGCGAACTGGACGGCATCGACCGGCACCAGCGCCTGATCGAGAGCTACAGAAAGCTTCACGCCTGGCGCGCGGCGAACGCCCACTGATCTCACGATACGCGCCACCCGGCAACTCGCCGCTCAAAGCCGCCTCTCAGGGCGGCTTTGTCGTCATGGGCCGCGAGCGGCGAATTATCCGGAGATGCGCTCGAGTTTCTCGATCATCCACTGATGAATCGCGCTCTCCTGGGTGCGCGGATGCCAGGCAACGGCAACCTCGAAGGTCGGGGTGGCAAAGTCGACCGTCAGCGCTGCCACCTTGGGATTGGGCAGCAGCCGAGAAGGGTAGAACGCGATCAGGTCGGTGGTGTAGAGCACGTCCGGTGCCGCCTTGAAGGTCGGCACGGACATGACGATGTTACGCTCCAGCCCCTGGCTGGCAAACCACTGATCGTGGGAGCCCTTGAGCGCCGAACGCGACGGCGAGACCACCAGTTGCGGCAAGGCGGCGATCTCGTCGATCGAGAAGGCGCACCCGTGCAGCGTCGACTCGCTGCTGGCGATACACAGGTGACGGTCGTCGAAGAGCGTGAGGTAGGGCAGCGAATCCGGCAGGAAGTCGGGAAACGAGAGCACCAGATCGAGCTCGCCGGCCATCAGCTTCTGCTCGACGCGGTCGGTCTCGAAGGGCTGCACGATCAGCTTGAGCAGGGGCGCCTGCTGACGCACCTCACGCAGAAACGCCGGCAGGATCGCCTGCATCGCGTAGTCGGTCGCGCTGAGCGTCACCACCCCCTGGTAGGTGGCGGGGGTAAACTCGCTCGGTTCCAGCAGCGAGTCGATCTCCTGAAGAATCCGGCCGACCCGTTCGCCGAGCGCGAGCGCGAGCGGCGTGGCACTCATGCGATTGCCCTGCCGCAGAAAGAGTCGGTCGTCGAAGAGTTCCCGCAGCTTGCGCAGCTGCTCGCTGATGGCCTGCTGGGTCAGGCCCATGTCGGCCGCCACGCGGGAGAGATTACGCTCGCGCAGCAGCGCCTGAAGCACCCGGAGCTGCTTCAGGTCGAGCCGGTTGAGTCGTCCGGCGCGGCTTGCGCTTCCGGCCGGCTGCCGGGCGCTGTCGCCCCCCTCTTCATCACCACTCATATTGGTAACCTTTACAACAAAACCTTGTTTCAAATGGTAGCTGCGACTCCCTAATCTCCCCACATCAAAATCGACCGAGACGCGGTGGACCCGATTCGCCGGCGCAACGACATGAGTGGGAAGACTATGGATAACGCAGCACTGTTCGAATCGGTCCGTCTTGGGCCGTTTACCCTGAGAAACCGCATCGTGATGCCCCCGCTGACGCGCTCGCGCAGCAGCCAGCCAGGCAACGTCCCCAACGCGTGGATGGTCGAGTATTACGCCCAGCGCGCCGGCGCCGGGTTCATGGTCACCGAGGGTACGCAGATCGAGCCGCGCGGCCAGGGCTACGCCTGGACGCCGGGCATCCACTCCCAGGCGCAGATCGAGGGCTGGAAGGCGGTGACCGAGGCCGTTCACGCCCGCGATGGCGTCATCTTCTCTCAGCTCTGGCACGTCGGCCGGGTATCGCACCGCTCACTGCAGCCGGGCGGCAAGGCACCGATCGCGCCTTCGGCGATTCGCGCCGACTCGGTCAGCGTCTTCGTCGAGACCGCGCCGGGCGAAGGCATGCTGACCGAGCCGAGCGAGCCCGACGCGCTGACCACGGCGGAAGTCGAAGAGCTGGTGGCACTCTACGCCCAGGCCGCACGCAATGCCCTGGCAGCCGGCTTTGACGGTGTCGAGCTGCACTGCGCCAACGGCTATCTGGTCAACCAGTTCATCTCCGAGCATACCAACACTCGCAGCGACCGCTACGGCGGGAGCCTCGACAATCGCCTGCGCTTTCTCGAAGAGATCGTCGAAGCGGTCGCCGGCGTGTTCGGCCCCGAGCGCGTTGGGGTTCGCTTCTCGCCGCTGTTCGAGAGCACCGAAGAGGATCGCGTCTATCTGGGGCTGGTCGAAAGCGATCCGCAAACCACCTATGTCACGGCGATCGAGCGACTCGAGCAGGCAGGTGTCGCCTACGTGTCGCTGGCCGAAGCGGACTGGGACAATGCCCCGGACCTGCCGGAGACCTTCTACCGGGCCGTGCGCAAGACCTTCTCCGGGCGCCTGCTCTACGCCGGGCGCTACACGCCGGAGAAAGCGCTGTGGATGCGCGAGCAGGGTTACGGCGATCTCTTCGCCTTCGGCCGCCCCTTCATCGCCAACCCGGACCTGCCCGAACGGCTCTCCAACGGCTGGCCGCTGAACGATGTCGACCCGGCAACGATGTACGGCGGCACCGACGTCGGCTATATCGACTATCCGGTTTACGCCGAAACCCCTGCCGACGTCGACAGCGAAGCCCCCGCCTGAACTCGCGATGCGTGACTCGTGCCGACCGCCGGCGCCCCGGGCGTCAGCGGTCGGCCGGATGGTTCACGCCGTCGTAGACCACGACCTCGCCCAGATCATACGGATTGACGCCCTCGAGGCAGCCGATGTTGTAGCCGTACTCATTGGGGGTCGAGCGACGCCGGTGATGGGTGTAGATACCGCAGTATCCGCAGAAGTAGTGCTTCGCCGCCAAGGTATTGAACTGGTAGCAGCGCAGCGCGTCCTCCCCCGCGATCAGATGCAGTGCCGTCAGCGGCACGCCTGATGTGATCGCCCCCTTGCGCCGGCATAGCGAGCAGTCGCAGCGGTGCGGATCGACCACGCCGTCCGGGAGCTCGAGTTCGAGCACCACCGCACCGCAATGACAGTGCAACCGGTGGCGCGATTGGATCTCGGTGTTGCCGATACGTTTGATCATGCGCGCTCTCTCCTTTGCTTACCGTCGAATGTTGACGCCGCACGCCGGGCGCATGCGCCCTCATGTCAGCCGTTGCCGTTCGCTGACGGTCGGCGCCCGGTCCGACGACGACACTTCATCCAAGCGTCATCGACGGCGAATAGCCTGTTCTTCTCGAGTTTCGCCGATTCGCGCGAAGAGGAGTCCAGCATGACACAGCCACACGATTCACTGACACGACGTCGTTTCCTGACCACCAGCGGACAGCTTGGTGCCGGTCTGGCAGGAATGGGGCTATTCGGCGCACCGGCGATCGTGCTCGCCGAGGGCCGGCGCCCAAGCGTCGAAGGCGGCGTGATGAGCGGCGACGTCATGGCCGACCGCGCCATGCTCTGGGGACGGGCTAGCCGGCCCTCGCGCCTGTGGGTCGAGATCGCTGACAACCCGGCATTTCGCGGCGCCCGCCGACTTTCTCCCATCGACGTGCTGCCGAGCAGCGATCTGATCGGCAAGATCGACGCCACCGGTCTCGGCGGCATGGAGCAGGTCCACTACCGCGTGCGGTTCGCGGCCTACGGTGACGAGCGCGCGCTGAGCGAGCCGGTCGTGGGGCAGTTTCGCCTGCCGCCGACCACGCCACGCAACCTGCGTTTCGTCTGGTCCGGCGATGTGGTCGGTCAGGGTTGGGGCATCGACGAATCCCGCGGCGGCATGCGGACCTGGGAAACGATGCGCCAGCTCCAGCCGGATTTTTTCATCCACTCCGGCGACAGTGTCTACGCCGACGGCCCGCTCGAGTCAGAGGTTGAACTGCCCGACGGCGGCGTCTGGCGCAACGTCGTCACGCCGGCCAAGCAGAAGGTGGCGGAGACGCTGGCCGAGTACCGCGGCCAGCACGCCTACAACCATCTCGATGCCAACTTCCGCCGTTTCGCCGCCGAGGTGCCCATGCTGGCGCAGTGGGACGACCACGAGACGGTCAACAACTGGTATCCGCAGGAGCTTCTCGACGACGACCGCTACACCGAGAAGAACGTGGCGCTGCTCTCGGCTCGCGCCCGGCAGGCGTTCGTCGAGTACATGCCGATCCGCATGCCCCCCGAGGCACCGCAGCGCATCTACCGGCGCTTCTCCTACGGCCCGGGGATGGAAGTCTTCATGCTCGACATGCGCAGCTATCGCGGCCCCAACAGTCCCAATCGGCAATCGAATGCCTCGGAGGCAACGGCGTTTCTCGGCGAGAATCAGTTCCGCTGGCTGCGACAGGCGCTGAATGACTCCACCGCGACCTGGAAGATCATCGCTGCCGACATGCCCATCGGCATGGTGGTCGCGGACGGTGACCATTTCGAGGCGATCGCCAACGGTGACGACGGCCAGCCGCTCGGCCGCGAGCTGGAGATCGCCCGGCTGCTGCAGGCGATTCGCGACGACGATATCGCCAACGTGGTCTGGTTCACCGCCGACGTGCACTACACCGCCGCGCATCACTACGCCCCCGAGCGCGCCGCATTCAAACGCTTCAAGCCCTTCTGGGAGTTCGTCAGCGGCCCGCTCCACGCCGGCACCTTCGGCCCCAGCGAGATGGATGCGACCTTCGGCCCGGAGGTGGTCTTTCACAAGGCCCCGCCCGAGGGCCAATCGAACCTGCCGCCCTCGGCGGGCTATCAGTTCTTCGGGCAGGTGGACCTCGACGGCGAGAGCGAGTCACTGACGGTGCGGCTCAAGGATAGCGACGGCCACACGCTGCACACGCAGACGCTCACCCCCGAGGCTCGCACCGCCAACACCTGATCGACGCCGCACTGGCGGGTCAGCGATGAGGGCCCCGAAGCCGCGCCGGGATTCCGCTGACATCTCGCGCGCGGCCGATATGGCGAGACCAACGGTCAGTAGCGAAAGCCGATGACCTCACGCGCATGCGCTCGCTTCTCTTCCGAGGCCGCCGACATCAGGGTGCCGCCCACGCAGATGGCGAGGTTGAGCAGCAGTCCCCACAGGCCACTGTAGACGCCCAGCGGACGCAGACCGATGAAGGTGAAACCGGCCGCCAGCAGCGCTCCCACCAGCATGCCGATGAAGACCGCGCGTTCATTGAGGCGTGTCCAGTAGAGCCCGAGCACCAGCGCCGGCGCCGTCTGGATCAGCAGCTCGAACTTGAGTACGAAGATCTGATAGAGCGTGGCGGGCGGATACCAGGCAACGATCACCAGAATCACCACGGCTACCAGCCCCACCAGCTTGCCGACCAGCACTTTCTGATACTCGCTGGCGTCGGGGCGCACGTAGCGACCGTAGAGATCGTTGGAGACGATCGACGAGAAGGTCAGCAGCACCGAGTCGGCGGTGGAGACGATCGCCGCGATCACCCCGCCGAACAGCAGCACCATCGCCCAGTAGAAGAACGCATTCTGGTTGGCGAGCGCGTTGGCCATGACGCCCACCAGCTGCTCGGACTCCGCAGTGGTCAGCCCCGGGAAGGCGGCGATGCCGATGATGCCGACCATGAACACCACGCCGGCGGTCAGAAACGGCATGTAGGCCATGCGGATGAACGAGCGTTTCAGCGTGGCCTCGCTCTTGGCAGCGAAGATGCGCTGCACCGCGTGGGGATAGATCGCCGCGCCGATGCCCACCAGCACCAGAAGACTGAACCAGCGCGTCAGCGCCGGCCCCTCGGGCGGTGCGAGCCGCTCCGGCGTGGTGGCCTGCATCAGCTCGGCGGCGCTACCGAGGCCACCGAAGTAGTAGAGCGATCCGAACAGCAGCGTAAAGACACCGAACAGCAGCGCCAGCCCTTGGATGGTGTCGGTCCAGGCGACCGAGCGCATGCCGCCCAGCCAGCTGTAGGCGACCATGATGACGATGAAGAAGATCACGCCGACCTGATAGGGAATGGTACCGCCCGTGAGCCCCGCCACGCCCTGGCCGATCGCCACGAACTGCTCCAGCAGATAGTTGGCGAGACCGTAGAGCATCAGGGTGGCCGCCAGAATGGCCACACGCCGCGAGCGAAAGCGCAGCGCGATCCAGTCCACCGGTGTCAGCAGACTGAAGCGTCGGCCCAGCGCGTAGAGCCGCGGTGCGAACAACAGATACACCATGATGATCATGATGAAAAACGGCACCGAGACGAGGTACTGATACCCCATGCGATACGCGGTGGGCGGATAGCCGATGACCGTGTTGCCGCTGTACTGGGTGGCGAAGAAGGTGAAAAACAGCACCATCACGCCCAGTCCGCGACCGCCGAGGTAGTACTCGTCCAGACTCTCGCGCATGCCGCGGTTACGCAGAAAGGCGTAAAGCCCCACGCCGAGCATCAGTGTGCCGTAGAGCGCCAGCACCAAGATGCCCGACCAGCCGCTGAAGGCAAGTTCCACTTCCATGGCTCAGGCCTCCCCGTCGCGGTTAGGGTGATCTTCCGAGGTGCCGTAGCGCTCGTCGCTGTCGGTGTGCCATTGCGTCATTACCACCCAGGTAATGAAGACCGACAGCGCCAGCGATGCCACCAGCACGATGATCGCCCACAACGGCACGCCCAGAATCAGCGGCGTGGTCATGCCGGCGGGAAAGTACCAGGGGTTGATCAGCGCGAAGAGCAGCGCAAAGCCGATCCACACCCGGCGCTTGCGCACCGGCTCGCTCATTCGGGGCATGTCGTTCTCCTTCCACGGGCGGTGACCTGGCGACGCGTCGACGTTCACGGCGTGCCGTCAGCGGTCACGATCGGCGTCACCGGTCACGAATAGTTTGGAAGGGACTCTATCCAGCCGCGCGGCACGCTGGATATTGATGATTGATCAAGCGCGCCTTCGCCGATGGCGAAGCAATACGACCTTGGTCGCAGGCCAACACCCGACCCCACCCAGCGGGGTCAGGCGATGTCGTCGCGTCCGCCGCAGCGCATCAGGTGATCGACCAGTTGCCGGGCGATCACCGGCAGCGCCGCCACGTCACGCACTGCCAGGTACAGCTCGCGCGCCGCCCAGTCGTCGGTCAGCGGTAACGTGGCGAGCCGCAGGCCGTGACGTACCGCACCCACGGCGCGCTCGGGCAGGATGCCGACGCCCATGCCGCGATCGATCATGCGACAGATGCCCTCGAAACTGCGCACCTGGATCCGCATTCGCAGCGGCCGGTCGAATCCTCGCGAGCCCCGCTGCAGCAGCGCCTGCAGCGCGGTGTCCTGCTCCAGGCCGATGAAGTCGTTGTCGAGTGCATCGAACAGCGCCACCTGGGATCGCGCCGCCAGCGGGTGATCCGCCGGCGTGACCAGTACCAGCCGGTCACGTCGCCAGGGACGCACATCGAGCCCCTCGGCGTTCACATGCCCGGCGTAGAGGCCGATATCGGCCAGACCGTCGCGCACCGCGCCGATGATCTCGTGGCTGACCCGCTCGCGCAGGTCGATGCGAATCTGGGGAAAGCGCTCCATGAAATCGCCCAGATCGTCGGGCAGGAACTCGATGATCGAGGAGGTATTGGCGTGCAGGCGGATATGACCCTTGATCCCGATGCTGTATTCGCTCATGTCGGCATCCAGGCGCGACAGGTCGTTCAACATCTGGTGGGCGTGGTGCAGAAAGGCGTGGCCCGCCGCGGTCAGCTCGATACCGCGCGGGCGGCGGTAGAGCAACGAGATACCGAGCTGTTGCTCGAGATCGCTGATGCGCTTGCTGACCGCCGCCAGCGCCAGGTGTTCGCGCTCAGCGGCCCGGGTCAGGCTGAGCTCGTCGGCGATCGCCACGAACAGGCGCAGGGTGACGAAATCGAGGCGTTTCATGGTGCTCTCCGGCAGTGGGCCGTCTTCTCCGCCGCGAGGGCGAGGGTAGTGACTGGGGTTAAGACAGTGACGATGACAGTGGCGATGGCGTCTGCGACGACACCGGGGGCGCCATTGTGTCAGCGTCTTCGCCGTCTGCGAACGCTGCCTTGGTCAATCTCCAATTGAAGCGACGCCACGGCCTCGGCCATGCTCGCCAACAGATCCTTTGGGGAGAGCCGCCATGACGACCGCCGACCAGACCGCCGCACTCGCCGGTTTGAAGGTGCTGGAACTGGGCCAGCTGATCGCCGGCCCCTTCGCGACCAAACTGCTCGGCGAGTTCGGCGCCGATGTCATCAAGATCGAACCCCCCGGCAGCGGTGACCCGCTGCGACGCTGGCGCATCCTCGAGGAGGGCACTTCGCTGTGGTGGCACGTGCAGACCCGCAACAAGCGCTCGCTGTCGCTCGACCTCAGAAGCGAGGAGGGTCAGGCGATCGTGCGCCAGCTGGCGGCCGAGGCGGACATCGTGGTGGAGAACTTCCGCCCCGGCACACTGGAGAAGTGGGGGCTGGGCTGGGAAGCGCTGAGCGAGCTGAACCCGGCGCTGATCATGGTGCGCATCTCCGGCTACGGCCAGACCGGCCCCTACCGTGACCGCCCGGGGTTCGGCGTGATCGGCGAAGCGATGGGCGGACTGCGCTACCTGACCGGCCAAGCCGGCGAGCGGTCGGTGCGGGTCGGCGTCAGCCTGGGTGACTCGCTCTCGGCGCTATACGGGGTGATCGGTGCCCTGCTGGCCCTGCAGGAGCGCCACCGCAGCGGCCGCGGCCAGTACATCGACGTGGCGCTCTACGAATCGGTGTTCGCCATGATGGAGAGCCTGATTCCCGAGTACGATGGCGCCGACGTGGTGCGCGAGCCCGGCGGCAGCGCATTGCCCGGCATCACCCCGTCGAATGCCTACCCCTGCCAAGACGGCGAACACGTATTGATCGCCGGCAACGGCGACAGCATCTACAAGCGCCTGATGCAGGCAATCGGCCGCGACGACCTTGCTCAGGACCCGGCGCTGGCGCATAACGATGGCCGCTCGCAGCACGCCGAGCGCATCGATACGGCCATCGCCGAGTGGACCGCCCGGCACGCGCGCGATCACGTACTGAGCGTGCTGGAAGCCGTCGGAGTTCCCTCGGGCTACCCCTACACCGCCCGCGATATCGTCGAGGACCCGCACTATCGGGCCCGACAGATGATCGAGACCATCACCACCGAAACCGGCCGCCAGCTCAAGGTGCCCGGCGTGATGCCCAAGCTGAGTCGCACCCCCGGCCGGGTGGGCGGCGGCGGCCCCCGGCTGGGCCAGCACACACGGGCGGTGCTCGACGAACTGGGTATCGACGCCGACACCCAGCGCGCCCTGTTCGAACGCGGCGTGCTGCACGAGAGCGATAGCGAGCAGGCCTCATGACGTCACGCGTTCATCTCAACGAAGTGGCACCCCGCGACGGCCTGCAGATCGAGCCCCGTTGGCTGCCGACCGCGGACAAGATCGCACTCATCGACGCGCTCTCGGCCACCGGCGTGGCGGCCGTCGAAGCCACTTCCTTCACCTCGCCGAAGGCGATCCCCAACCTGGCCGACGCGCACGAGGTGATGGCCGGCATTCAGCGTCGCGCCGGGGTGCGTTACGTGGCGCTGGTGCCCAACCAGCGAGGCGCCGAGGGCGCGCTCACGGGCCATGCCGACGAGATCAACCTGGTCATGTCGGCAAGCGACAGCCATGGGCTGGCCAACCTGCGCATGACGCCATGGCAGTCGCTCGAGCGCTTCACGCCGCTGGTCGCCATGATTCGCGAGCGTGCTCCCGCGGTGCGCATCAACGCCTCGCTCTCTACCGCGTTCGGCTGCCCCTTCGACGGCGCGGTGCCAGAGTCGCGGGTTCTCGAGATCATCGACCGTCTCGCCGCCCTGGACGTCGATGGCGTCACTCTCTGCGATACCACCGGCATGGCCAATCCGCGTCAGGTGGGCGCGCTCTGCGAAGCCGTCATCGCACGGTATCCAATGCTCACGCCGACCCTGCACGTCCACAATACGCGCGGCATGGGTCTGGCCAACGTGCTCGCAGGCTGGCAGGCCGGCATCCACCATTTCGATGCGGCACTCGGCGGGCTGGGCGGCTGCCCGTTCGCGCCGGGGGCCAGCGGCAACGTCTGCAGCGAGGATCTGGTGCACATGTTCGAGGAGATGGGCGTCGACACGGGCGTCGACCTGGATGCGCTCATCCGCGTCGCAGAGACCCTGCCCGATCTGCTCGGCCACGACGTGCCCGGCCAGGTGGTCAAGGCCGGACGGGGCGGACGTCGCTATCCGCTGCCGCCCGGTATCGGCTGACGCCGGACGCGCTACACCAGTTTGCCCGGATTCCTGATGCCCAGCGGATCGAGAGCCTGCTTGATCGCACGCATTACCACCCAGCCCTCACCGTGCTCGGCCTCCATGTAGACACGCTTGCCGGTACCGATGCCGTGCTCGCCGGTGCAGGTGCCGCCAGCGGCCAGGGCGCGCGCGATCAGGCGCTGCCACCGAACTCCTGACGCAGCTCGGCCATCGTCTCGGCCTGCTCCGTCACCCCGGCGTGAGTGCCGTGAAACTCGAGAAAGAGCGTCGGCTTCTCGGCGTAGTCGAGGTGCGAGAAGCGGTTGACCGCGCGCATCGCGAGCGCGTCCATCAGCTCGATCCGGGCCATGGGGATGCCGTACTGGATCGAGGCGATGACGGTAGATGTTTCGTGGAACACCTATAGGATAAAAATGCGCCACAAGTTCGCCGGGTTCAATGTGCTCGGCGATGCTTGAAGCGGCGATGGTGCTGATGCGTAACCTTGGCGCCGCCATCAGGTCCGGCAGGGCGGTGACGCTGGGCCACGCGCCCCGAACGTCAAAAGAGAACATCGCCCTCGACGAGCAATCGATTGAAAGGAGGGTTAGCATTTATGGGGTGGTTAAACGAAATACGCCCGCGCGAGGCGGGCGTATTGGCAACGAAACGCGGACACGAATCGTTGCGACCTGAAGATCGCTTCAGAATGCCAATTCATCTTCGCTCAACTCATCGTTGAGTGCAAACCATCTAATTGATGCCATTAAAAGCCGGTCTTGTTTGCTTCGGGGCTTCGCCTTCATGGAGACGAGGCAACCTTTTTTGTATCTGAAACGCGACGATTTCGAGCTTGACATGAAAAAAGCCGCGCAGCGATGCGGCCTCTAGGAAGACGCATTTTTGTCCAAAGGAGTATCACAATAAAAGGACACATCTAGGCTTGGAAAAAGCAACCGCTACCATATAGAGTGTTTTCAACGGCTTGTCGGTCGGGGCGGACACCCCACCGGTACCGACAAGAATCACTAACCCAAGCGCCTGAAGATCGCTTTAGAATGCCTCCGATCTACACCCCTACGTAATGCCGGAGTAGGGAGAAGGGCGCCCCGACTAAGGGAGCAAACGCCAATGACTAGCGCGGAACTGTCATATGCGTTCGGGGCCGCAGGTATCACCTGTAGCCTCATCGCCTACTACCTCCAGGTCTATTCTTGACCTAACCACAGGCCCCGGGGATATGGCTCGGGGCTTCTAATGCTAATCCCACGCGTACTAAAAGCCCCCGGTTTAACCGAGGGCTATTTATAGCCTTCCTAACAATAACTCATCTACGATCAAGCTCCTTGGGAGTCATGCTCTTTGAAAGGCCGGACGCGCTACACCAGCTTGCCCGGATTCATGATGCCCAGCGGGTCGAGGGCCTGCTTGATCGCACGCATCACCGCCCAGCCCTCGCCGTGCTCGGCCTCCATGTAGACACGCTTGCCGGTACCGATGCCGTGCTCGCCGGTGCAGGTGCCGCCGGCGGCCAGGGCGCGCGCGATCAGGCGCTGATTGAAGGCGGCGAGCGTCGCCATCTCCTGTTCGCTGTCGCGATCCACGGCGACGACCAGATGGAAGTTGCCGTCGCCGACATGGCCCAGCAGCGGCGCGATCAGGCCACACTCGGCGACGTCCGCCTGGGTCGCCTCGATGCAGGCGGCGAGTTCGGAGATCGGCACGCAGACATCGGTGGCGAGAAACTCCATCCCCGGTCGCAGCGCCTTGGCCGCGTAAGCCGCTTCATGTCGCGCCTGCCACAGCGTCTGGCGCGCCTCCTCCTTCGTCGCCCAGGCGAAGTCGCTGCCACCGAACTCCTGGCACAGCTCGGCCATCGTCTCGGCTTGCTCCGTCACCCCGGCGTGAGTGCCGTGAAACTCGAGAAAGAGCGTCGGCTTCTCGGCGTAATCGAGGTGCGAGAAGCGGTTGACCGCGCGCATCGCGAGCGCGTCCATCAGCTCGATCCGGGCCATGGGGATGCCGTACTGGATCGAGGCGATGACGGTATCGATGGCGCCGGCGACCTCCTCGAACGCCACCGTGGCGCTGGAGATCGCCTCCGGCAGGCCGTGGAGCTTCACCGTCAGCTCGGTGATGATCCCCAGCGTCCCCTCCGCCCCGATCATCAAATGGTTCAGGTCGTAGCCGGCGGCGGACTTGCGCGCCCGGCTGCCGGTCTTCACCACGCGGCCGTCCGGCATCACCACCGTCATCGCCAGCACGTTCTCGCGGATGGTGCCGTAGCGCACGGTGTTGGTGCCGCTGGCGCGGGTCGAGGCCATGCCGCCGAAGCTGGCATCCGCCCCCGGGTCTACGGAGAAGAACAGACCCGTGGCGCGCAGATCGGTGTTGAGCTGCATCCGCGTGACGCCGGGCTGCACGGTGGCGTCCATGTCCTCGGCGCGCACCTCGACGACGGCGTTCATCTGCCCCAGATCGACACAGAGCCCGCCCTGACCGGCAATCACCTGCCCCTCGATGGACGTGCCCACCCCGTAGGGAATGACCGGTACGCGCTGCGCCGCGCAGGCGCGCACGACAGCGGCCACCTCCTCGGTGGTGTGCGGAAAGCAGACGGCATCCGGCGCAGCCGGGTGGTGCCAGGACTCATCGTGGCCGTGTGCCTCGCGGATGCCCGTCGCTGTGGTGATGCGCTCGCCGAGTACCGGCTCGAGTGCCGCGATCAGCGCCTCGATGGTGGCGGGGGATGGACGCGGCAAGAGATCGGCGGGACACGCGGCAGCGGATGACATGACAACACCTCGGGAAAGCGAAATGAAAGAACGACAGCGTATTCAATGAGCACGCTATCGATCCGCCAGCATACGCGTCTCGAGGCGACAGAGAACAGGAAATAGGGAACCTTGCATGGCGTGACGGGCATTCGCGCGTGGCCCGCACGCCCTCTGCAAGAGGTCTCGAGTCTCACGAGCGAGGTACGAGGATCGAAAGGATCGAAAGGATCGAAAGGAGAGTGAAGCGAATGAGAGGCGCGAGAGACAGCAGACAGCGACCGACACCCTCGCCGCCGTCGGCGTGGGTGTCATTCGGGATCAGGCCGATTGCGTGATGACACCCACCAGCTGATCTTCCGAAGGCATCGCAGCCGGCGTGAGTGTCTGCGTCTGCTCGGACGTGACGTAGCGGTCGCGGCTTCTAGGTTCGAGCTCGATGGTTCGGCCGGTATCGAGCGCCTGCTCGATGGCAGCCAGTACGCGCACGTCCATCAACCCCTCCTCGCCATCGGGCTCGGGCTGGCGATCGTTTAAGATGCAGTCGGAGAAGTACTGAACTTCGCCGCCGAACTGATCGACCGGCTCGAAACGGTACGTCTGACGCGCCTCACCCGTGTCGACGACGTAGGTCAGTTCGAGCTCGGGGCCAAAACCGAAACACGGCGAGGCGTGCACGGTGGCCTGCGTCCCAATGAGCGAAAAGGTCTCGATCGCGGCCGTTGCATAACTCACGGTGAATTGCGCGGTGCGGTTTTCCGGGAACAGCAGCGTGACGGCGACGGTGTCGTGAAAGTCGAATCCACGCGTCGGATCCTGGGTACCGATGGCCTGGACGGCAATGGGCTCGGCGGCGAAGAGCTGACGCGCTTCGTTGAGCGGGTAGGCGCCCATGTCCGGCACCGGGCCACCCCAGTAGCCGTTGTGCCCGCGCGAATTTCGCTCGTCGACGTTCTGGGAAAAGCTCGCGCTGAAGGCGCGCAGCGTGCCGAAATCCCCGCGGCGCGCCCGCGTGAAGAGATCGACGGAGCCCGGTTCGCAATGCAAGCGATAGGCCGTCATCAACTTGGCGTTACTGCTGCGCTGCGCCTCGATCATCTTCTCGCACTCTTCCACCGAGGTGGCGAGCGGCTTCTCGCACAGCACGTGGATGCCCGCGTCGAGCGCCGCCATGACGAAGGAGGTGTGCCGAAAGTTCGGCGTTGCCACGTAAACGGCGTCGATGTCGCCGGACCGCAGGAGCGTCTCGTAATCGTCGTAGGTATGCGCCTGAATACCGCACTGGTCAGCCAGCGCGTCGGCCTTCTTGGCATCGCCCGTTATCAGGGCGACGAGTTCGGCATTGTCGGCCTGGCCGATGCCCGGCATGAAAGCCTGCTGCGAAATCTGACCGCCACCGATGACGGCGTAGCGGATTTTTTGACGACTCATGTCCATTCCTTTAGCCATGACGATAAAACGTTAGGAGGGAAATCATCCCGCGATCAGCATGGCACTCCACGCGTGAATTTCCACGATCCGAGGGATTTTTGATTGATCGATCATGGAGTTGCCTACCACACCCTCGTTTGATCGCCGCGTGACGCCCCCCTGTCTGCCGCCGTCGTTGGTCTCGGATCGCCGCACGAGCGGCTACCAGGACATGACGTTCCTCGCGACTATCGACGGGCCTGGATTACCGATTGCCGCCAATCGGCGTATTGTCGCGCTTACAGTGGCGTTCGCCACGGTGCCAGGGCCGGCGCGCGGCGTCGCAAGGAAGCGTGGATGCGTTGTCCGGAGAGCGACGACCCCGTCGCCAGGCTCTGTGCCGAGTGGAAGACCCCGGCAGCAGAGGCCGAGACACTCGCCGCGCGGTTTGGCGAACTCTGTCATCGGGGGTGCGATCGGCTGCCGCTGCCGGGCGGGGGTGACACGCTTTCGCGCTGGCACGCACTGGCCAGCGTGGCGGGATCCGACCTCGCCCTGGTCAAACTCTTCGAGAGCCATACCGACGCCCTGGCGATTCTCGCCGAGATCAGCGACCTCTCACGTCACCCGTCGGCGGCAACCTGGGCCGTGTGGGCCTCGGAGCCGCCGTTCGCGCGACTCGAGGTCCTGCCCGCCCGAGACCCGACGTCGCTCACTCTCGATTCGAAACCGCTAGCGGGTCATCAGCGCATTCGGCTGCGCGGCACCAAGGCGTGGTGCTCGGGGGCGGCGACCGTCACCCACGCGCTCGTCACTGCCTGGCACGACGACACGCCCTACCTTGCCGCCGTCGCCCTCGACACCCCCGGTATCCAGATTACCCGGAGCGGCTGGCACGCCGTGGGCATGGCCGTTACCCAGAGCGTCGATGTCGTCTTCCGGGACGTCGAAGCGACGATTGTCGGCACCGCCGCAAGCTATCTCGAGCGGCCCGGCTTCTGGTACGGCGGCATCGGCGTGGCGGCGTGCTGGTGGGGCGCGGCGGTACGGCTCGGCGACACGCTTCGTGCTAGCGCCGGCCGGCACGGCGAGCCCCACGCCCTCGCGCATCTCGGTGCGGTCGACGTTGCACTCCACCATGGCCGATTGCGTCTCAAGGATGCCGCGGCGGAGATCGATCAGTCTGCGCGTTCGGACACCGACTCGCGGCCGCGTGACGAATCGCTACAAGCGGCGCGCTACCTCGCGTTGTCGGTGCGTGCCGCCATCGATCACGTCGTCGCCGAAGTACTCCATCACGTCGGGCGCGGCGCCGGTGCCGGCCCCTACTGCCGTGACCCGGCGTTCGCGCGATTGATCGCGGATCTACCGGTATTCGTCCGCCAGTGTCACGCCGAGCGGGACCTGGAAGCGATCGGCGCCTATCGCGCCGAGCAGGACACCACCGCCTGGACGTTACGCCACCACGGGAAACGACAGCCATGAACGAGGAACGCCCCCACTTCGGTGGCAGCGGCACGCCGCTCGAACGCTGGCGCGATGACCCGGAGCTGGCTGACCTGCCCTCGCTGAATCTCGCGGCCATCTTCGAAGAGAGCCGGCGGGTGGTGGTGATCGCCCCGCACCCGGACGACGAGATCCTGGGCTGCGGGGGGCTGCTGATGCAGCTTCACGCCCTCGGCCGGGAACTGCTGCTGGTCTCGGTGACCGATGGCACCGGCAGTCATCCTGGCTCCTCCCTGTGGCCCGCCGCCCGGCTGGCCGCCACACGCCCGCAAGAGAGCCGACGCGCCCTCGCTCGTCTCGGGCTCGCGTCCCTGGAGACGATGAGGCTTAGGCTGACGGACACCCAGGTCGCCGGCGAGGCGAGGACGCTGGCCTATCGTCTGCACCGTCTGCTGCACGATGACGACATCCTGCTCACCACCTGGCGCGGCGACGGCCACGCCGATCACGAGGCGACCGGTGAGGTCTGCGCCGCGCTGGTCGACGGCAGCAGTCGCACGGTGGTCGAAATGCCGATCTGGATGTGGCACTGGGCCGAGCCGGGTGACGCCCGCGTGCCCTGGCACCGCGCGCACCGGCTTCCTCTCGACGAGTCGGCGCGTGCCGCCAAGCGCCACGCGATGGTCGAACACGGCAGCCAGTGTCAGCCAGACCGTTCCACCGGTGCGCCGCCGATACTGTCAGCGCTGGCACTGGAGCGACTGACGCAGCCCCACGAGGTGTTCCTGCTATGAGCGATGCGTCATCACTGCGAGCCGAATCCGCCGCAAGACACGCTCTCCACGCCCACTTCGAGACGCTGCACGCCGGCTCCCCGGACCCGTGGCGCTACGCCGACGCCTGGTACGAGGTACGAAAGCGTGCGCTGACGCTCGCGATGCTGAGCCAGCCGCGTTATCGACGCGTCTTCGAGCCGGGCTGTTCCATCGGCGTTTTCAGCGCGGCACTGGCCGAACGCTGCGACTCCCTGCTCTGCTGGGACGTCAGCGACAGTGCCCTGGAACACGCCCGCCGACGGCTCACCGAGCATCGCCACGTCACGCTGGAAGCTCGCGAACTCGGCAGCGACCTGCCGCCGAGCGGCGTCGATCTGATCGTGTTTAGCGAACTCGGCTACTACCTCAGCCCCGCCACGCTCGCCGCGACAGTCCGCGGCCTCGAGGCGGCGCTGAGCGACGATGGCGAGTTGGTCGCCTGTCACTGGCGTCATCCGATTCCCGATGCACCCGGTCACGGCGACAACGTTCACGACACCCTGCGGGCGACACTGACACGGCCCCACGTGAGCAGCCTGATCGAAGCGGACTTTCGGCTGGACCTGTGGTCGGCGGCACCGTGCGCGCCCACGCTGGCGACGCGCGGGTGATCGGCGTGGTGGTGCCGGCCCATAACGAGGAGGGGCTGCTCGGTGCCTGCCTGGCGTCGATACTCGCCGCCGCCGGCCACCCCGGCCTTGCCGGTGAAGGGGTGAGCGTGGTGGTGGTGCTGGATGCCTGCAGCGACGGGTCGGCGGCCATCGTCGAGCGGTTGGCGAACGAGCGCCTCACGACCGGGGAGACGCCGACGAGGCTCATGGGCGTGAGCGTGGGATTCAGCAATGTCGGCATGGCCCGCCATGCCGGCGCACTTCACATGCTGGGCGAGGGGGCGCGCTGGCTCGCCTTCACCGACGCCGATACCGTCGTTCGCCCGGACTGGCTGGTACGCCAATGTGCCAGTCGCGCCGATGTGGTCTGCGGCGGTGTACGTCTCGCCGACTGGCACACCCTGCCACAGCGGCTGCGTCACCAGTATCTGGCGCTGCGGCGAGAGTGTCCGGACGGCCGCCACGTTCACGGCGCCAATCTAGGTGTCGATGCCGACGCCTACCGCGCCGTCGGCGGCTTTCCGCCACTGCCCGCCCACGAGGATGTCCAGCTCGTCGCCAGTCTCCAGCACCACGGCTTTCGCGTCGCCTGGCTCGACGAGTTGCGGGTGATCACCAGTGGGCGCTGCAACGCCCGCGCGCCCGAAGGGCTGGGCGCAAGATTGAGCGTACTGCAGGAGACCACCTTGCCGGAGCGCCTCGAGTCGCGGCCGATGGGTTGATCGCCTGACGTCCGGCTCGTCGACACGCGCGGTCGCGTCTCAGTCGTTACCGCTCTCCCACGGCCGGCTGGAAAGCGCCTTGGCGGCGCCGATCTGCGCCAGATGGCTCAGGCCCTGCGGCGCGTTGCCGAGGAAGGCACCCGTGGCCGGGTCGAGCATCTCGGTCATCAGGCCCAGGTTGATGTCGGTCAGCTCCAGCATCTGATCCATCAGTTGTTCGGCCGCCTCGCCTTCGCCGAGCGCGACGAGCGCCTCCACCAGCCAGTAGCTGCAGGCGATGAACGTCCCCTCCGTCTCGGCGGCGCCGGAGAACCGATAGAGCTGCGGGCCGCGCCCCAGCTCTTCGCGGATGACGCGATAGGTCGAGCGCATGCGCTCACGATCGACCTCGTTGCCGTAGCGATGCATCAGCGCTATCGAGGCGTCCAGATCCTCGGCCTCGGTGTGCATCAGGTAGGCGCCACGGGCCTCGGACCAGCCGTGGGTCTCGATCCACTCGCTGATGCGCGCGCGCTCTCGCTGCCAGCGCGCCTTCCAGGTCGCCTCGAGATAGCCGGCCTCGGCGAGCTGGACCGCGTGGGTCAGCGCCTGCCAGCACGCCATCTTCGACTGCACGTAGTGGCGCTGGGCGGCGCGTTCCCAGATGCCGGCGTCGCGCAGCCGCCAGCGATCCGCGCACTGATTGGCGAGATCGCAGAGCAGCCGCGCGGTTTCCCTGTCGATCACGTGGCCGGCCTCGATGAACTGCGACGCGGTCGAGAGCATGTCACCGTACATCCCGAGCTGGCGCTGATAACGGACGTCGTTACCGATACGCACCGGGCGCGAATCCCGATAGCCGGGGAGATCGGGGTGGGTCTCGGGAGCAATCATCTCGCCATCGAGCCGATAGCAGACGTGGGGATCGGGGCCGTGACGGCGGATGACGCCTGCCAGCCAGGAAAACGCGGCCTGCGACTCTTCCAGCGCGCCGACCTGAAGGAACGACTTGATGGTCAGACAGGCGTCGCGCACCCAGGCAAAGCGGTAGTCGTAGTTATCGGTGCCGCCAATCCCCTCGGGTAGCGAGGTGGTAGCGGCGGCGGCGATCGCGCCGCTGGGCGAATACCACAGGAACTTTAGCGCCAGCGCCGAGCGCATCACGGTGTCGTGGTAGCGACCGGTATAGGTCAGCTTGTCGACCCAGTCGCGCCAGGCAAAGTCGCTCACCTCGATGCGCTCGTCGAGCTTGTCGATCGCCGGCACGGTCAGCGGCTGGCTCTCCGACGCCAGCAGCGCGACCATCGAGCGGGAGTCGGCTCGCGTCGTCAGCCGGGCCTCGACGCCACGGTCCTCGCAGCGCTCGATCGTCACGTCGTCGGAGCTGCGAAACATCGCCATCACGCCGTCGATATTGTGGACACTGCCCTGCGCCGTGCGCTGTATCCAAGGGCTGAAACGGCCATTCTGCGTGCCGGGGCGAAAGCGGATGGCGAATTCGACCTCTCCTTCCAGCCCCTCGACGCGCCGGGCGAGTTCGCACCAGGGTTGGCGCCCCGCCGTCGAACTGTTGATCGATTCGGTCACGCGCGCCCGCCCGCTGGCGGTAACGAACTCGGTCTCCAGCACGTTGCTGTCGTCGCGGTATCGCCGCGCGACGCGAAACGCATCACTGGGGGTCAGGGCGAAATGGCTGCCCGCTTCGGGGTCGAGCAGGCGGTCGAACAGCGGCGGTGAATCCATCGACGGCACGCACCACCAGTCGATCGAGCCATCCAGCGCCACCATCGCTACCGAGCGGCCCTCGCCGATGGCCGCGTAGTCCTCCAGCGGCGCGTTGCCGTCCACGCGCGTCGGGTTGGTTTTCTGTCTACACCGAGTCATCGCTTGCCTTGAGTTTGTGAGTTTTCGCTACCCCGGGGCTCGAGCCCCGTCGCCGGGCTCAGTAGTCCTCGCTCTCCAGCGGCCGGCCGGAGAGGGCATTGGCGGCACAGATCTGTGCCAGATGGCTCAGCCCCTGCGGGACGTTGCCGAGGTAGTCACCGCTGCCGGGATCGACCATTTCGGTCATCAGGCCGAGGTTGCCATCCGTCGCCTCCAGCGCCTCGTTCATCAGCGCTTCCGCCTCGTCGCATTCACCCAGGGCGGCCAGCGCCTCCACCATCCAGTAGGAGCAGGCAACGAAGGCGCCCTCCTCTTCGCTGGCCCCGGAGTAGCGATAGAACAGCGCGCCGCGGCCAAGCTCTTCACGGATGGCACGGTAGGTGGCCAGCATGCGCTCGGGGTTGACCTCAGCGCCGTAGCGGTGGGTCAGACACATGGCCGCGTCGAGCCCCTCGGTGCCCTCGTGAAAGACATATGCACCGCGGGCCGCCGACCAGCCGTGCGTCTCGATCCATTCGCTGATCCGTTCGCGCTCACGGGCCCAGCGTTGCTTCCAGGTCGGTTCGATGTGCCCCGCCTCGGCCAGCTTCACCGCATGGGTCAGCGCCAGCCAGCAGGCCATCTTGGAGTGGATGTAGTGGTTCTGCTCCGGTAGCTCCCAGATGCCGGCATCGCGGATACGCCAGCGGTCGGCGCACTGATTGGCGAGATCGCCCAACAGCCGGGCGGTGTCGATGTCGATCACGTGGCCCGCCTCAATGAACAGCGTCGCCGTCGCCAGCATGTCGCCGTACATGCTCAGCTGCACCTGATCGCGAGCGTTATTGCCCACCCGCACCGGCTGCGAGTGCCGGTAGCCGGTCACCGGCGGGTAGCTCTCCGCCGGGATCAGATCGCCCTGCAGCCGGTAGCAGGCGCGCATGTCCGGGCCGTGACGGCGAATGGTGTGGGTGATCCAGGAAAACGCCGCCTGCGACTCCTCGACGGCGCCCGCCTGAATCAACGACTTGATGATCAGGCAGGCGTCACGCACCCAGGCGTAGCGGTAGTCGTAATTCTTCTCGCCGCCGATGCGCTCCGGCAGCGAGGTGGTAGCCGCGGCGGCGATCGCCCCGCTGGGGGAGTAGAGCAGAAACTTGAGCGACAGCGCCGAGCGCGTCACCCACTCGGCGTAGCGGCCGTCGAAGTCGAGCTTGTCGACCCAGTCCTGCCAGGCGAAGTGGCTGACATCGATACGCTCGTCGATCTTGTCGATCGGCGGCACCGCCAGCGGCACGCCCTCGACCGCCAGCAGCGCGATCAGCGAGCGTGAGCCGGCGTACGTCTCGAGGTGCGCGAACACCCCGCGGTCGCCGTACTCGTCGATGACGACGTCGTCGGAGCCGCGGAACATCGCCATGACGTTGCCAATGTTGTGAACGTTGCCCTGCGGTGTCTCCTGCAGCCACGGACTGACGTTCTCGTTCTGGGTACCGGCCCGAAAGCCGATATCGAACGTCACCTCGCCCTCGATCCCTTCGATCCGCCGAGCCAGTTCGCACCAGGGTTGGCGCCCGGCGGTGGTGCTGTTGATCGACTCGGTCACCCGTGCCCGCCCGGTCTCGGTGATGAAGTCGGTCTGCAGCACATTGCTGTTCTCCCGATAGCGCCGTTCCACCCGGTAGTCGCCACGCGGGGTGAGCGCGAAGTAACCGCCCACATCGGGCTCCAGCAGGCGGTCGAACAGCGGCGGGGAGTCCATCGACGGGACGCACCACCAGTCGATCGAACCATCCAGCGCCACCATCGCCACCGAGCGCCCCTCGCCGATTGCCGCATAGTCCTTGAGCGGCGCAAAGCCGTCGATCCGCTCGGGGTTTTCCTTCGTTCTCAGACTGGCCATTCGTCGTCCCTGTTCTGTTCCGTTCCGTCGGTTGGTGCGGCCGTGACCTCAAGGGGCGTCTACACCCAAAGTCCTATGTTCTCTCCCTCCAGCGTAGTCGCTTCGCGCTAGACGCAAGCGCCGGCCTCGACGCGCGCGGCGATGACGAATTCATCTACATGACACGACACCGTCACGGGATCGTCATGCGGCGGCGGCAGGATGCCCTGCAAACGTTTTCATCACCGCAGGCGCTGCCTTGACCCTCTCGTCACGTCCCTCTCTGATTCAGATCGCCGAGCAGGCCGGTGTCTCGCCGGCCACGGTCTCGCGGGCGTTCAACCGCCCGGAACTGCTCAGCGAGGCGACCCGCACGCGCATTCTGGAGACCGCCAACCGGCTCGGCTTTCGGCCCAACCGGGTCGGCGCCAGCCTGCGCTCCGGCAGCACCAAGACGTTGGGCTTGCTGCTGCCGACGCTGGCCAACCCGGTGTTCGCGGCGTGCTTCGAGGGGGCGGAAGCGGCAGCGCGCGGGGCCGGCTACAGCGTGATGCTGGCGACCACCGGCTACGACCGCCAGCGCGAGCAGGCGGCGGCCCGCCACCTGCTGGAGCATCAGGTCGAGGGACTGATGCTCACCGTCGCCGACCCGGCGGCGAACGCCACTTTGAATGAACTCGAGGCGGACGGCGTGCCCTTCGTGCTGGCCTACAACGAGTCCACGACTCACCCCTTCGTCAGCGTCGACAACCACGCCGCCGCCGGGGACATGCTCGAGCAGCTGGTCGGGCTCGGTCACCGCCGCGTCGCCTTCGTCAGCGGCCCCCTCGCCGACTCCGACCGCGCGGCGCGCCGGCTCGAGGGCGTACTCACGCGCGCCGCCGATCTAAGAATCCCCACGCCGGTGCACCTGTCGCTGGCAACGCACACTGCGGCCGAGCGCACGCGGCTGCAGAGTCTGCTGTCGATGCCGCACCCGCCGAGCGTGCTGTTCTGCTCCAACGATCTGCTCGCCGCCGCCGTCATCGCCGAACTCGCCACCGTGGGGATTCGCGTACCGCGGGACCTCGCCGTCTGCGGCTTCGATGGCGTGGCCTTCGGCGCGCTGATGGTGCCGTCGCTCGCCAGCGTCTATCAGCCAAGCGGGGAGATCGGTCACGCCGCCTGCCGCCTGCTGCTCGACGCGCTGGCCGGCCAGCCCGGCACGTCACGCCAGTTGCCCCACCGGCTATGGCTCGGCGGCTCCGTCACCGCGCCGCACGACTCGCTGACCGAGCCCGCCTTGACGCCCGACACAACCACCACCCACCCGACCACCGCCCCGCTGCCGGCCCCCGAGCCAGCGCTCATCAGGAGATTCACCCCATGCTGAAACGCACGTTACGCCACGCCACCCAGGCCCTCGGTGTCACCGCCACGCTGGGCCTCGCCGCCACGGCCGGCGCCGGCCTCACGGCATTGACCAGCACCACCGCTCAGGCCGCCGACACCGCCATCTGCTACAACTGCCCGCCGGAGTGGGCGGACTGGGGTACCCAGCTCGAGGCGATCGAGGCCGATACCGGCATTCGCGTACCGCAGGACAACAAGAACTCCGGTCAGTCGCTGGCCTCGATCACCGCCGAGCAGAACAACCCGGTCGCCGATGTCGTCTACTACGGCGTGACCTTCGGCATCCAGGCCGCCGAGCAGGGCCTGGTGCAGCCCTACAAGCCGGCGCACTTCGATGACATTCCCGACGGCCTGAAAGACCCCGACGGCAAGTGGTTCGCCATCCACTCCGGCACGCTCGGCTTCATGGTCAACGTCGACGCCCTGGGTGACACGCCGGTGCCGCAGTCGTGGGCGGATCTGCAAAAGCCCGAGTATCGCGGTCTGATCGGCTACCTCGACCCCTCGTCTGCCTTCGTCGGCTACGTCGGTGCGGTCGCCGTCAACGGGGCGCTCGGCGGTTCGCTCGACGACTTCACGCCGGCGATCGACTTCTTCGAACAGCTCGCCGATAACGACCCCATCGTCCCCAAGCAGACCGCCTATGCCCGAGTGCTCTCCGGCGAGATTCCGATCCTGCTCGACTACGACTTCAACGCCTACCGCGCCCGCTATGACGACGGCGCCAATGTGGAGTTCGTGATTCCCGAGGAGGGCAGCGTGACCGTGCCCTACGTGATGAGCCTGGTCGCCAACGACCCCAACCCGGAAGCCGGCAAGCGCGTGCTCGACTACGTGCTCTCCGACAAGGGTCAGTCGATCTGGGCCGACGCCTACCTGCGTCCGGTGCGCCCCGATGCCGCCTCCGAAGAAGCCCAGGCGAAGTTCCTGCCGGCCAGCGACTACGCCCGCGCCGAGCCGGTCGACTATGCCCGCATGGCGGCGGCGCAGCGCGACTTCGCCAACCGCTACGCCCGTGAAGTGAACTGACCACCAACGCGCCTCGCGCCGGGCGCTGCGTCGCCCGGCATTCACGCCTTTAGAGACACGATCTGGAGTTCGGCGAATGTCACTCTCACACGCCACCCCGATGCTAGCCCGGGGCGGCCGGCACACAGCGCTCTCCGGTCGACGTGCCTGGCTGATCATCGCCGCGCCGGCGGTCGCGCTGTTTCTCGCCTTCTGGCTGCTGCCGATGGTCAAACTCGCCGGGCTTGGCGCCACGGCGCCGACCGGCGAGACCGCCAACGCCTACTGGCTGGTGGTAAGCGAGCCCCGCTACTGGAAGAGTCTGTTCAATACCGTGGGTCTGTCGCTGGCGGCCACCCTGGCGACACTGATCATCGCCCTACCGGTGGGGCGCTTTCTCGCCCGCCACCCGAGCTTTCCGGGGCGACGCGTGCTGATGTCGCTGCTGATCTTTCCGCTCGCCTTTCCCGGCGTGGTGGTGGGTTTTCTGGTGATTCTCACCACCGGCCGTCAGGGCGTGCTCAATACGCTCTCGCAGCTGCTCACCGGTGAGCCGACGGTTCTCGCCTACGCCATGCCGGGGCTGTTCATCGGCTACGTCTACTTTCTGCTGCCGCGCACCATCGGCCTGCTCACGGCAGCGGTGGAAGGCATCGACAAGCAGTGGCTGGAGGCGGCGCAGACGCTCGGCGCCAGCACCTGGCGGCGTTTCGTCGATATCGAGCTGCCGGCCCTCACCGGCGCTCTCACCGCCGCCGGCGCGATGTGCTTCGCCACCGCCATGGGCGCCTTCGGCACCGTCTTCACCCTGGGCACGCGGATCGACGTGCTGCCGATCACGATCTACGACGAATTCACCAACTACGCCAACCTCCCGGTCGCCGCCGCCCTCTCCGTGGTGCTGGGCCTTTCGACCTGGGCGGTGCTCTACGCCGCCAACTCGCTCGCCGCGTCGCGCTGAGCCAAACGCCGAGACAGACTCATGACACACTCTCGCTTCGATACCCGCCTGGGGCTCGGCATCACCCTGGCGGTCACCGCCTTCCTCATCGGCCCGGTACTGCTATCGGTCACCGCCGGGCTGACCCAGAACTACTTCGTCGGCCTCAAGAGCGGGCTGACCTTTCAGTGGGTGGTTCAGGTGTGGGATCTCTACGCCGACACTATCTGGCGTTCCTATGGCGTGGCACTGGCGACGCTGGCCGTTACCACCGTCATCGGCGTCCCGGCGGCGTGGGTACTCACGCTCTTTCCGGGCCGGCTGTCGCGGCTGCTGGAGGAGCTGCTGACACTGCCGGTCGCCGTGCCGGGACTCGCCACCGCGCTGGCGCTGATCGTCTCCTGGGGCAGCACGGGCTGGCTGCGCAGCAGCGTGGCGTTCATTGTCGTCGGTCACGTGCTCTTCACCTTGCCCTTCATGATCCGTGCGGTGCGCGCCAGCATGCAGGGTGCCGAACTGGTGGTCCTCGACGAGGCCGCCGCCACCCTCGGCGCCAGCCGCCGCCAGCGCTTTTTCGACATCATCGTGCCCGCCGCGAAGAGCGGTATCGTCACCGGGGCGCTCACCGTGGTCACGCTCTCCATCGGCGAATTCAACCTCACCTGGCTGCTGCACACGCCGCTGACCAAGACCCTGCCGGTGGGGCTCGCCAACAGCTACGCCTCGATGCGACTCGAAGTCGCCTCCGCCTACACCCTCGTCTTTCTGCTGATGCTGCTGCCGCTGATGGTGGGCCTGCAGTGGCTCGCCACGCGCACCCATCGCACGGGCTCGCTCGCCCTCGGAGCTTCCTCATGACTGCACCTCTCGCTACCGATCCGCTCTCGATCACCCTGACCCACTGCGCCAAGACCTGGCCGGATGGCACCCGCGCACTGGCGCCACTCGACCTCGAGGTGCGCCCCGGTGAGACACTGGCCCTGCTCGGCCCCTCCGGCTGCGGCAAGACCACTCTGCTGCGCCTGATCTGCGGGCTGGAGCGCGCCGACGCCGGCGCCACGATCCACTTCGGCGAGCAGGCGGTCACCGACGTCGCCCCGGAATCCCGCGGGGTCGGTGTGGTCTTTCAGGGCTACGCCCTCTTTCCCAACATGAGCGTTGCCGAGAACGTCGGCTACGGCCTGAAGATCCGTGGCGTGGCGGCTGCCGCCCGGCGCGACCGGGTGCGCGAGATGCTCGCGCTGGTGGAGCTCGAGGCGCTGGCGGACCGACGTATCGATCAGCTCTCCGGTGGCCAGCGTCAGCGGGTGGCGCTGGCCCGTGCCATCGCCATCCAGCCGCGGGTGCTGCTGCTCGACGAGCCGCTCACGGCGCTGGATGCCCGCCTGCGCCAGCAGCTACGGGTCGATCTTGCCAAACTGCTGCGGCGTCTCGGCATCACCTGCGTGATCGTCACCCACGACCAGGAGGAGGCGATGATGCTGGGCGACCGCGTCGCGGTGATGTCCGCCGGCCGGCTCGAACAGCTCGGGGAGCCGGAGACGCTCTACCGCGCGCCGGCATCGCCGTTCGTCGCCGACTTCCTGGGCACCCTCTGTCGGCTCGAGGGGGCCGTGGTTCGGCGCCACCTGGGCGTCGACACGCTGGCCTTCCGGCCGCACGAGATCGCCATCGTCGCGCCCGGCGAGGGTCTACCGGCCACCGTGCAGGCGCGCTTCTTCCTCGGCAGTCAGGTCCGCCTGGAGCTCGCGCTGGAGGATGGCCAGCGCTTTACCGCGCTGGTCGCCTCAAACGCGCCCTGGCAGCCCGACGCCCGCGTTGGCGTGCGAATGGCCGATGCCGCGCCCGCCGCGCTCGAGGAGGTCGCCTCATGCTGATCGCCCAACTCACCGACCCGCACCTCCGCCAGCCGGGACAGAAGGCATACCGCGTGGTCGAGACCGACCGTTATCTGACGCCGGCGGTGGCCGCGCTCAACGCCCTCGAACCGCGCCCCGACGTGGTTCTGATCACCGGCGATGTCACCGACTTCGGCCGCCCGGCGGAGTACGCCGCCCTGGCCGAGCGGCTGGCCCCGCTGGAGATCCCCTGGTACCTGATCCCCGGCAACCATGACGACCGCGCCGCCATGCGCGAGGCGTTCAGCGATCACACCTATCTCGGCGAGACGGGCTTTCTGCACTACGTCATCGAGCGCTTTCCGCTTCGCCTGATCGGACTCGACACGCTGGTACCCGGCGAGGGGCGCGGCGAACTCTGCCAGGCGCGCCTCGATTGGCTCGCCGCCCGGCTTGCCGAGCAGCCCGAACGACCGACACTGATCTTCATGCACCACCCGCCATTCGCCACCGGTATCGCGCACATGGACGCCCAGGGGCTCACCGGCGCCCAGGCGCTGGAGACGCTGATACGCGGCTACCCCAACGTCGAACGCATCCTCTGCGGCCACGTTCACCGCACGATCTTTCGCCGCTTCGGCGGCACCATCGCCAGCTGCTGTCCCAGCAACGCCCACCAGGTCGCTCTCGACCTGCGCGAAGGCGGCCCCTCCGCCTTCGTCATGGAGCCCCCCGGCTACCAGCTGCATCTCTGGCGGGACGGCGAGCTCATCACCCATCACGCCGTCATCGGCGACTACCCCGGACCGTATCCGTTTCATGAAGCGGGCGGGCTGATCGACGAGTGACGACAGCCGCCAGGGGCTTTGCCCACGCCGGCAAGCGACGGATCTCGCACAAGCCACCTCGCCAAGCGTCGCGGGGCGATCCATACTGCAGTCGACGACCTGCCCGGTGCCCCGTCAGTCGCGTGTCTCGCCCCGCCGCTTCTCCCTTGCGGCCCACGCTGTTTCGCTGATCCGGCGCCCCTCACTTCGTTCGCCATGCCGCCACGTTGCGCCGCTGCCGATAACGGCAAGCGGCCTGCAGTGCCATGGCGTCGCCCTGGCCGACCCGACGCCCGAAAATCCCTTCCCGCGCGGGCTTCGACCGTACTCTCGCTCGACGTTCCGTGCCGATGATTCGGCACCGTCCGCCGTCGGCGAGAAGGAGAACGACGATGGACCGGTGTTTTCCTGACCTTATCTTGCAGGATGCGCGCCTCGGCGCCGACCGTGTTATTGCCCCCGCGATGGCGGTGAATCAGTGAGCCTCTGGACGCGCTTTAGCCGCCCCTCTACCGCGGATAGGCCATTCTGGGATACCTCCCACCCCGTCAGAGAGGCGCTCTTCGGCCCGGAACGGCTCGAGCAGCACGCCGAGAGCTTGGCGAGAGCGCAGCCGATCACCGCTCAGCCGCCACGCGTCGAGCCGCTGAACCAACGGCTGGGCGTCAACATCAAGGCCCTGGGAGCGATCTATCACCGCCTGAGCGTCGACGCGGCTCACCGGCGCGATACCGTGCCCGCCGCCGAGTGGCTGCTCGATCACTACCATCACGTCGAAAAACACGCCGGCGACATCCGCCGAGACCTGCCGCCGGGCTACTACCGCCAGCTACCCAAGCTCGCCGACGGCCCGTTCACGGGGTATCCGCGCGTCTTCGGGCTGACCTGGGCCTTCGTGGCGCACACCGATAGCCGCTTCGACGCCGTCACGCTGATCCGCTTTCTCGATGCCTATCAGCGCGTCCAGCCGCTGACCATCGGTGAGCTGTGGGCGGTGGCGATCTCACTGCGTCTGGTGCTGGTGGAGAACGTCCGGCGCCTGGGCGAGCAGATCGTCGAGGCACGGAATGCCCGCAATGCCGCCGACGCCCTCTGCGAGCGGCTGCTCGCGCCGGACGCCGACAGCAGCCGGGTACTCGCCGAGACCGACCCGGACAGCCTGGGTAGCGCCGCCGACCACTTTTTCGCCCAGCTCGCCAAGCGTCTGCGCGACCAGGATCCCGGGCGGTCGCCGGCGCTGGCCTGGCTGGAGCGGCAGATGGCGCGCCGGGAAACCACGTCCACGGTGGTCGTGCAGCGTGCGCTCCAGCGCCAGGGGGCTTCGAATGTCAGCGTGCGCAACGCCATTACGAGTCTGCGCCACATTGCCGACTTCGACTGGGCGACGCTGGTCGAGCGGGTCAGCCTGGTCGATCGCCGCCTGCGTGCACGCAGCCGCTTCGGGGAGATGGATTTCGCCACGCGTGATCGCTACCGCAATGCCGTCGAGCAGCTCGCCCGCGGCACCGATCACGACGAGCTGGGGATCGCCGAGCGAGCACTCGATGCCGCCGCCGTCGCACCGCCGCCAATGACGCCGCCCGCCCAGGCCACACGCCTTGCCGACCCGGGCTACTACCTGATCGCCGAGGGCCGGACCGACTTCGAGCGCGAGCTCGACTTTCGCACCCCGCCCGCGCTGCGCCTTCGCCGGCTGGTGCTGGACATGGGCCTTGCCGGCTACGCCGGTGCCTGCTGGTTTCTGACGTTCGCGCTGCTGGGGCTGGCGTACTGGGGGCTCGATGCCGCCGGGCTGATCTCGGCCTGGGCCTGGGTGTGGCTCACACTGATGGTGCTGCCGGCCAACGATATCGCAATGTCGCTGGTCAATCGTATGCTGGGCATGGGCGTCGGCGGCGAGGCGCTGCCGGGACTCGCGCTCGCCCGAGGGGTACCGGCGTCATTGAGAACGCTGGTGGCAATTCCGGCGATGCTCGGTGACGCCGAGGAACTGCACGAACTCGCGGAGCGCCTGGAGGTGCACTATCTCTCCGGCAGGAATGGCGACGTGAGCTTTGCCCTGCTGCTCGACGATGTCGATGCCGCCAGCGAAACGCGCCCGGATGACGCCGAGCGCCTGCACACTGCCCGCGACGCCGTGGCCGCACTCAACCGCCGCCACGGCCCCGGCCCGGCCGGCACGCGCTTTCTACTGCTGTATCGTCGGCGCCAGTTCAACGCCGGCGAGGGTCATTTCATGGCCTGGGAACGCAAGCGCGGCAAGCTCGCCGAGCTCAACCGGCTGCTGCGCGGGGCCACCGACACGTCATTCGTCGCCATCGACGGGGAGACCCCATGGGTGCCCACCGACGTCCGCTACGTGGTCACCCTCGACAGCGACACCCGCCTGCCGCGGGACACCGTCGCCCGGCTGGTGGGCAAGATGGCCCACCCGCTCAGTCAGCCGGTGCTCGATGCCGAGGGCCGTGTCACCCACGGCTACGCCATTCTGCAACCCCGCGTCACGCCGTCCCTGCCCATTGGCCGTCAGGGCTCCCGCTACCAGCGGCTCTTCTCCGCGCCGGGCGGGCTCGACGTCTACAGCGCCGCAGTGTCGGATCTCTACCAAGATCTCTTCGGTGAAGGGTCTTTCGCGGGCAAGGGCATCTATGCCGTCGACGCCTTCGAGATGGCGCTGGCCGGACGGGTGCCGGAGAACAGCCTGCTCAGTCACGACCTGCTCGAGGGGATCTTCGCCCGCGCCGGACTCGCCTCCGACGTCGAGGTGGTCGAAGCGGAGCCGGAGCGCTACGACGTCGCCGCACGCCGCCAGCATCGCTGGGCCCGCGGCGACTGGCAGCTACTACCGTGGCTGGTAGGCAAGGGGGCCGACCGGCGCGCGCTGGGGGCGGTCGGCTGCTGGAAGGTCGCCGACAACCTTCGGAGAACACTGCTCGCACCCAGCCTGTTCGCGGCCTTCGCCGTCTGCGCCGCGTTCCAGGCACCGGTCGCCGGGGTCGCGGTACTGCTGACCCTCGCCGCGCTGATCATCCCGGCGCTGCTGCCGATCAGCTTCGCGCTCAAACCACGCCACCGCGACGGAGACTGGCGCCATCACCGGCGAACGGTCTTGCGTGACCTGAAGCTGGAGACCGGTCGCTGCCTGCTGAGCGTCGCGCTGCTGGCCAACCAGACCTGGCAGATGCTGGACGCCATCGGTCGCACGCTCTACCGCGTCTATGTCTCACGTCGGCATCTGCTCGAGTGGACCACCGCCGCTGCGCTGGCCAAGGACCGCACCCTCAGCGTCGCGAGCTTTGCCCGGGCCATGGCCGGCGGCGCGCTGCTCGCGCTCATTGTGGTGCTGATCCTCGCGCTGTTCGAAACGCCGGGCTGGCCCCTGCTGCTGCCGCTGCTCGCGGCCTGGCTCGCCGCGCCGCTGATCGCCCTCTGGACCAGCCGCGCGCCTGCCGACACCACCGACAATCTCAAGCTCGATACGACTCAGGCGCGGGCGCTGCGCGACATCGGCCGGCGCACCTGGCAGTTCTTCGAAACGTTCGTCACGCCGGCTTCCCGCGCGCTGCCGCCGGATAACTTCCAGTTCGACCCCAAACCGAAGATCGCCGAGCGCACCTCGCCCACCAATATCGGGCTCTACCTGCTCGCCTGCGTCGCCGCGCGCGACTTCGCCTGGATCGGCACCCGCGGCGCCGTCGAGCGACTGGAGGCGACGTTCGCCACGCTGGATTCGCTGGAGCGCTGCCGTGGCCATCTCTACAACTGGTACGACACCGCCAGCGGAGAGCCGCTGGAGCCACGATATGTCTCGGCGGTGGACAGCGGCAATCTCGCCGGCCACCTGATCGCGCTGGCCAACGCCTGCGAAGCCTGGGTCAAGACGCCCCGGGTGCCCGACTACCGCGAGGGGCTGATCGACACGCTGCACCTGCTCCATGAGGACGCGGGGCAGGACGAGTCGCTTACCCAGGCGACGCGCGCTGACCTGCTCGACGAGATCACGGCGCTGATCGCCCGTCTCGAAAGCGATGTCGATGATCATGCCCAGGCAGAGAGTGCGGCCACCGACGTGCGTCAGTGTCTGACGGCATGGCGCGAGCGGCTGGCCACCGACGCCACCCAGGAAGCCCAGCGGGAGGCCGACGCCCGTCACGCCGCCAGCGATGACGCCGGCGGGGTCAAACTGGCATCGGAGGCGCCTGCCGACGAGGCCGACGACACGACGCGTCGCGCGCCGATCGCCTACTGGCTGGGACGGCTGGAGCACTGCCTGGACGAGCATGCGGCCGATGCCGTCGCCGAACCGGCGGGCCAGCCGTCGCTGACAGCGCGACTGCTGGCCCTTGCCGAACGCGCCCGTACGCTAACCCGGGAGATGGATTTCGCGTTCATGCTGGTGCCCGAGCGCAAGCTCATGGCGATCGGCTATACCCCGCGGGAGGATCGACTGGATGACGGCTGCTACGACCTGCTCGCCTCCGAAGCGCGACTGGCGAGTCTGGTCGGCATCGCCAAGGGCGATCTGCCCACTCGCCACTGGTTCCGCCTGGGCCGGGCGGTGAGCCCGCAGCGTGACGGCGTGGCGCTGATGTCCTGGTCAGGCTCGATGTTCGAGTATCTGATGCCGTCGCTGGTCATGCGCGCACCCCGAGACAGTCTGCTCGAGCAGACCAATCGGCTGGTGGTGGCATGCCAGCAGCGCTACGCCAACGGCAAGGGCGAACCCTGGGGCATCTCGGAGTCCGCCTACAATGCCCGCGATCTCGACTTCAACTATCAGTACTCCAACTTCGGCGTGCCGTCGCTGGGACTCAAGCGGGGGCTGGCCGACAATTTCGTGCTCGCCCCCTACGCGACGGCGCTGGCGGCAATGGTCGCCCCGCAGGCCGCGCTGGAGAACTTCGCGCGGCTACGCGAACTCGGCGCCGAAGGACGCTACGGCTTTTTCGATGCCATCGACTTCACCCCAACCCGACTACCGATGGATCGTCGTTTCGAGGTGGTCCGCAACGTCATGGCCCACCACCAGGGCATGACGATCGTGGCGATCGCCAATGCCCTGCTCGACGGCCGGCTGCGCACGCACTTTCACGCCGAACCTATGATCCAGGCCAGTGAGCTGCTGCTCCACGAGCGGCTCCCCCGCGAAGTGGCGACACTCCCCTCGCCCAACGACGCCGAGCCGGTGGTCGTGGCCGAACCCGCCACCGCTGAAGCCGCGGTTCGCAGCCTGACCGGCGTGCCGCTGGCGCAGCCGCTGACCCACCTGCTCTCCAACGGCCGCTACTCGGTGATGCTGACAGCGGACGGGACTGGCTTCAGCCGCTGGGGCACGCTTGCCATTACTCGCTGGCGCGAGGACCCGGCGACCTCCGACTGGGGGAGCACCATCGGTCTGTATCACCGCGAGAGCGGCCAGCGCTGGGCCGCGGGCGGACGACGTCTGCCGACGCCGGGGGAAGTCGACGATGCCACCTACAGCGTCGATTTCGCCGAGGATCATGCGCGTTATGTGCGCAACACCCCGGCGTTCACCACGGCGCTCGACGTGCTGGTCTCCGGCGAAGAGGACGGCGAAGTGCGCCGGGTGACGATCACCAACAACACCGACCAGCCGGCCACGATCGAGCTGACTTCCTACGCCGAGCTGGTGCTGACCACGCCGCCGGCAGACGACGCTCACCCGGCCTTCGCCAAGATGTTCGTCGAGACCGATACCCTCGAGGCGTATCAGGCGCTGACGGCGACACGACGCCATCGCGACCCCACCGAGACACCCATCTGGGTGGGACATTTCGCGCTGATCGACGCGGGCACCGAGCGCGTCGATGAACGCGAGGAGCGCGACGCCGAGGGCACATCGACGATCCCGTCATCGTCCGGCGCGGCGGCATCGACGCGCCGCGACTTTCAGTTCGAGACCGATCGCGCACGTTTCCTGGGTCGTGGCCGCAATCTTCAGAATGCCGTCGCGCTCATGCCGGCTGGCGAGAACCAGGGCATGCCACCGCTGTCACGCCGCGTCGGCGCGGTGCTCGATCCGGTCTTTGCGCTGCGCTACGTGGTGCGGATTGCGCCCAACCATGCCGCCCACGTCGATTTCTGGACCGTCGCCGCCGACAGCCGCGACAACCTGCTGGCACTGATCGACCGCCATCAGGATGCCGGCGCCTTCGAGCGCGCCAGGACGTTGGCCTGGACCCAGGCCCAGGTGCAACTTCGCCATCTCGACATCACCCTCGACGAGGCCTCGGACTTCCAGCGCCTCGCCGCCCCGATCCTCTATCACGACGCACGGTTTCGCGCCGGCGAAGAGACGCTGGCGCGCGGTCTGTCGATGCAGTCCGACCTCTGGCCAATGGGGATCTCCGGCGATCTGCCGCTGGTGGTCCTGCGCATCGCCGATACCGAGGAGGTCGGCTGGGTGAACACGCTGCTGCGCGCTCAGGAGTACTGGCGAGCGAAGGGGCTGGGCGTCGATCTGGTCATTCTCAATGAGCGTTCGCACTCCTATCTCCAGGAGCTGCAGGATGCGATCGACACCGCCGTGCGCACCAATCTCTCGCCGCCGCAGCCGAGCAGCCAGCCGCCGCAGGGCTCGGTGATCGTCCTGCGCGGGCACCAGTTGAGTCCCGCCGCCCATGCGCTGGTACTGTCAGTGGCGCGTGTGGTGCTCAAGGCGCACAAGGGCCCGCTGCATCGACAGCTCACCGCGCTGCTCGATGTCGACGGCGAACCGCCCATGGAGAGTCGCCGCGACGCTCGCCCGCTGGCACCTCTGGATCACAAGGGCCGCCGGACGCCCGACGGCAGGACGGGAGCCCTGACGAACGGAAAGAACGGCATCAAGATCGGGGCCCGGCTGGGCATCAAGACGAGCGCGAAAGAGGACGCCAAAGAGAGCCCCCGAGCGAACCCCAGGAGCGATGGTCGCCCAGAGACGACGTCGCCAGCCGACGCCGGGGGCAGGCCCCTTGCGGGGGCCTCGGACCCGCACGCCTCGAATCCACGAGACGCGGCTCGACAGGCACCGGCCCAGCACGCGCCCCAAGAGACCGCTCTCAGCGACGCAGCGATCGATGGTCCCCCGGTGGAAGACCTCGAGTTCTTCAACGGTATCGGCGGCTTTGCCCGTGACGGGCGAGAGTACGTCTGCGTGCTCGATGACGGCGCCACCACGCCGCAGCCGTGGATCAACGTCATCGCCAACCCGGGCTTCGGCTTCCAGGTCTCCGCCGAGGGCAGCGGCTACGTGTGGGCGGACAACAGCCGCGACAACCAGCTCACGCCCTGGTCCAACGACCCGGTGAGCGACCCGGCGGGCGAGGTGATCTACGTCCAGGATGCCGATAGCGGCGCCATCACCACCGCCACCGCGGCGCCGTGCCGGACGCCGGGCGAGCGCGGTCGCTATGTCGCGCGTCACGGCTTCGGCTACAGTCGCTTCGACCACGATACGGCGACGCTGTCGCTCTCGCTGCTGCAGTTCGTGCCCAGGGAGGACCCGATCAAAGTCTCCCGGCTCACGCTGACCAACCGCAGTGACGCGCCACGACACCTGATCGTCACTTACTACGCCAACTGGGTCATGGGGAACTCAAGGGCCAAGACCGCCCTCTATCTGACACCGGCGCACGACGCCGATACCGGCGCGCTGCTGATGCGCAATCCGTGGAACATGGCGTTCCCCAATCGGGTCGGCTTCGTCGACCTTGGCGGTCGGGCCCAGCAGTGGACTACGGATCGCCGCGAGTTCCTGGGGACGGGCTCACTCGCCGCCCCGGAGGCGTTGACCCGCCGTCGGCCGCTCAGCGGATGGGCCGGCATCGGCCGCGACCCGGCCACCGTTCTGCAGTGCACGCTGACGCTTGCGCCCAACGAATCGGTGACACTCGACGCCTTTCTGGGTCAGGCAAGCGACGCCGAGACGGCGCGGGCGCTCATCCAGCGCTACCGCGAGGCGGATCTGGCCGCCGAACTCGAGAGCGTCGAGCACTACTGGCGCGAGCTGCATGCCTCGCTGCAGGTGCGTACCCCGGACCGAGCCATGGACGTGATGCTCAACGGCTGGCTCACCTATCAGACGCTTGCCTGCCGGGTCACGGCCCGCTCGGCGTTCTATCAGGCAAGCGGCGCCTACGGCTTTCGCGATCAGCTCCAGGACGGCATGGCGCTGACCTTTGCCCTGCCGGAGCTCACCCGCCACCATCTGCTGCGCGCCGCCGGCCGCCAGTTCGTCGAGGGCGACGTGCAGCACTGGTGGCTGCCGCACTCCGGACAGGGCGTGCGTACGCGCATCGCCGACGACCGGGTATGGCTCGCCTTCGCCGCTGCCACCTACGTCCAGGCCGCCGACGACGAAGCGGTGCTCGACGAGCCGGTGGGCTTTCTGGAAGCGCCGAAACTCGCCGCCGGCGCCCACGACGAGTTCTCCCAGCCCTCACCGGCGGACGAGACCGCGCCGCTGTTAGAGCACTGCGTGCGCGCCCTGGATCAGGCGCTCGAGCAGTTCGGCGAACACGGCCTGCCGCTGATCGGCACCGGCGACTGGAACGATGGCTTCAACCGGGTGGGCGAAGGCGGGCAGGGCGAGAGCGTCTGGCTGGGCTGGATGCTACTGCGCACGCTGACGCTGTTCGACCCGCTGATCAGCCAGCGCGACCCGGCACGCGCAGACCGCTGGCGAGACCGCGCCGAGGCGTTACGAGACGCGCTCGAGACCCACGCCTGGGATGGCGACTGGTATCGCCGCGCCACCTTCGACAACGGCGACTGGATGGGCTCGAAGGCAAGCGTTGAGTGCCGCATCGATGCCATCGCCCAGTCGTGGTCGGTGCTCTCCGAGCGCGCCGACCCCGAGCGCGCCGCCCGCGCCATGGACTCAGTCGCCGAGCATCTGATCCGCGAAGAGGATGGTCTGGCGCTGCTGTTCACGCCGCCCTTCGACAAAAGCGAGCAGGAGCCCGGCTACATCAAGGGCTACCCGCCGGGACTGCGCGAGAACGGCGGGCAGTACACCCACGCCGCCACCTGGACGATTCTTGCGCTGGCCAAGCTGGGCCAGGCCGAGCGGGCGCACGCGCTCTTCGCGATGGTCAACCCGGTCAATCATGCCCTCACGCCTGAGGCAGTCGAGCGCTACCGCGTCGAACCCTACGTGATCGCCGCCGACGTCTACTCCGAACCGCCCAACGTCGGCCACGGCGGCTGGACCTGGTACACCGGTTCCGGCGGCTGGTTCTACCAGGCCGGTGTGCGCGGCATCCTGGGGATTCGCCGCGAAGGTCGGGAGCTCATCGTCGCCCCCGTCATCCCCGATGACTGGCCGGGCTATGCCGCCACCGTCGAGCTGGAGGGCGGCCGCGTGGAGATCCGCATCGAACGGGCCGAAGCCGGCGAGCCTTCAGGCGTCACACTGGATGGCCAGACGCTTGAGAACACCGGCGAGGCACGCGTCGCGCTAGATGGCCAGGCGCACAAGCTGGTGATGCGACTGCAGAATACGGAAGGGGTGTCGTGACGTGCCTGACCCGGCTGGACGATCATCAGGGAGCCTACACGTAGTCACTCTCTTATCGCGTCACCACCAGCAATCCAGCCAGCAGCAGCGCCCCACCCACGAGAAAGCTGGCCGTGATCGGCTCGCCCAGTACCATCGCCCCGAACAGCACGCCAAATACCGGCGACAGAAACGAGAAGATGCCCAGTTGAGAAGCGAAGTAGCGTCGCAGCAGCGCAAACCAGAGCAGTAGCGCCGCGAAAGAGATGACCAGCGTCTGAAAGGCAAGACTGGCGATCGCGACGCCGGTGATCTGGGCACGCCCGAGATCGCCCAGCAGGGCGCTGGCGGGCAGCAGCAGCAGGCCGGCAACGCAGAGCTGATAGCAGAGCGTCTGCACAGGCGGCGCGTCGGACAGCGACGAACGGCGTATCACCAGCGTGGTCGCGGCCCAGGAGAGACCGGCCAGAAGTCCCAGACAATCGCCGATCAGAAGGTCGCCGGCGTTATCGACGTCAGTCGACGGGGCCATCGCGAATGCCATGCCGCCGAAGGCCAGGGCAACACCGAGCCACTGGCGCCGCGAGAGTTGCTCTCCCGGCACCTGAAAGTGCAGCCCCAGGGCGGCGAAGATCGGCGCCGTATAGAGAAATACTGACATGTGCGAGGCCAGCGTATAGTCGAGCCCGCGCGCCACGAAGACGAACTCTGCCACGAACCCCAGCCCCACCAGAACGCCGGGGCGGACATGTGCCCGCATGTCGTCCCACCGAATGCCCTGCCGGTGGGCAAGCATCACGACCAGTAGCGCGGCGACAGAGGAACGGAGCGCAACCTGCACCAGCGGGGACATATCCGCGGCAACGGCTTTCATGGCGACCTGCTGAAAACCGAATGCCAGGCAGAACAGGACCATCAGCGCCCCGGCCTGCAGATCCAGGCGCCGGCGCACCGCCCCGCGCTGCGTCATTGGCGTCGTTTCACTCGGCGGCCCCGTCCTTGGCATAACGCCGCTACCACTCTTCTGCGGTGAGGGCGTAACGGTCGTGGTCGCGCCAGTCGCCGGCGATCTTCAAATAGCGCGGGGAGTGGCCCTCGAGCCGGAAGCCGACCGAACGCACCAGTCCCGCCGAGGCGCGGTTGTCGGGCTGGATATTGGCCTCCAGCCGATGCAGACCGTGTAGACCGAACGCCCTGTCGATCACCCGCGCCATTGCCTGTTTCATCAGGCCCTGGCCGCTATGCGGTGTGAAAGCGTAGTACCCCAGAGAGGCCGACTGAGAAGCCCCGCGGACGATATCGTTGAGGTTGATACAGCCGATGAGCTGATCGCGCTCATTGCGGGCGAGGTAGCTGAAACGGTTATCCGCCGCGTATCTCACCAGGTGCGCGGCGAAGCGCTGCGGACTGTCCGGCGGGTCGACCCAGTCGCGGAACAGCGCTCGACTGCGTAGGACGGCGTCGAGAAACGTTGTCTCGTCGCTGGGTCGGACCTGAGAAACGGTGAGCGTCATGTTGGGGCTTTTCCACCACATCGACAGGGAGACAGACATCTTTTGCCTGCCGTCGGCGATCGTCAATCATGGCCGAATCGTCATCACGCCACCGACGCCATGACGTCGGCCTCTCCTTTGCGACCGGGCAGTGCCCACATCCGCGCCAGATCAGGACTCACTGCCATCGGCAGGGCGCGAGTCGCCGTAGCCGAAGTAGACCGTACGATTCCGCCCATTCGCTTTTGCCCGATATAGCGCCTGATCGGCGCATTTGAGTAACCGTTCGATGCCGTAGGTGCCGAAATCGGGGAACACAGTGTCAATGCTCGACACGCCGACGCTAACCGTGACATAGGCGCCCTCGCCAACGGCTTCATTGGGAATTCGCAACCGCTCGATCGCTTCACGCAGCCGCTCTCCCAACAGCCTGGCCCCCGCCTCGGTCGTACTGGGCAACACCAGCGCGAACTCTTCCCCGCCATAGCGCACCGCCAGATCGGCGGGCCGGCTGAGCACACTCTTCAATGCCTGCGTGATCTTCTGCAGACAGCGGTCACCGCCATCATGGCCATAGCGATCGTTGAACCGCTTGAAATGGTCGACGTCACACATGACCACGGCCAGTCCACCGGACACCCGCGAGAGGCGCGACCATTCGCGCTCCAGTGCCGCATCCAGCGCCCGGCGATTGGCCAGCCCGGTCAGCGCGTCGGTATTGCTTAGCGTCTCGAGATACTGATTGCTCAGCGTCAGCTCGTCTTCGGCGTGGTCGATCTGCTGGCGAAAAAGATAAAGCATGAACCCTGACAGCATCATGACGCCGACCACACTACCCGCGTACATGATGTCGACCCACGGCGAGGGCACCGGAGCGATCACGACATCCCGGGTGAAGAGATAATGCGAGCCGATATACTGGCCGCCAAACAGCGCCATGATGAGTGCATAGACGCGCCCGCGCAGGTGCTGGTAAAGGAAAACCAGCACGGAAGCCAGCGCAAAATAGAACAGATTCACGCCAGCCTCGGTGCCGATCAAGGCGGTGACCACGAAAAGCTGGCTCCCCCCCACCGCGAGCAGCACGTTGCTGGCCGCGCTGTGCCGTCGTCGATGATTGAACAACAGCACCGACAAGTAGCCCGTCATGAAGCCGATATTGGCCAGAAAAACGCCGCCATACACGGAAAAGTCGTAAAAAAAATAGAACAACTGATAGGGAATCGTGGCGACGGCGCCGAAGAGCCCCACCTGATTAGAAAGCGCGATCTGGCGACGCAATCGGAACGGATTTCCCTTCATACCCGGCGACCATAATTTCTTGATCTTCTCGATCATGGGACCGCCTGCCTGGCATTGAGAAAGAGGGATCGCACGCGACTGCTCGGTGGAGTGATGGTCATCATTCTATCGGCAGTGGTTTAATTTTCATTAGGCTCCCACCGTCTGGCTAACAATTTAGCGTAGCTCTCACTCAGCGAACTGCCATATCGTCACCGCGAAAGGCCCACCCCTTCGATGAAAACTGGTGTCGGTGTCGATACCGATCCAACTGTCAACCTAATAAGATTTTTGAAGTTGACCATAAACACTGGCAGAGTCACTGTTATCTTTTTCGACACCATGGAGTTAACAGTTAATGACCGGCTTTCGATACGACGTCGCCACTCAGGAGCCGTTACGTCACGACTGGCAGCGCCACGAGATCGAGGCACTACTGACATTGCCGCTCAACGAGTTGCTGTTTCGGGCGCAGAGCGTGCACCGCCAACACTTCGATCCCAACGCTGTCCAGATCTCCACACTGCTATCGATCAAGACCGGCGCCTGCCCCGAAGACTGCAAGTACTGCCCGCAGTCCGGCCACTACAACACTGGGCTTAGGCGCGAAAAACTAATGCAGGTGGAGGCAGTGCTGGAAGAGGCGCGCCGCGCGAAGACGGTGGGGGCCAGCCGTTTCTGTATGGGCGCGGCCTGGAAGAACCCGCGGGCGAAGGACATGCCGTACGTGCTGGAGATGGTACGCGGCGTGCGCGCCATGGGACTCGAGACCTGCATGACGCTGGGCATGCTGACCCGCGATCAGGCCGAAGCGCTGGAGGCGGCCGGGCTGGATTACTACAACCACAATCTGGACACCTCACCGGAATACTACGGCGAGATCATCACCACCCGCACCTACGCCGACCGGCTCGAGACGCTGGATCACGTCCGCCAGTCCGGCATGAAGATCTGCTCCGGCGGCATTCTGGGCATGGGCGAGAGTATCAACGACCGCGCCGGCCTTCTGCAGCAGCTCGCCAACCTGCCCACCCATCCCGAGAGCGTGCCGATCAACATGTTGATCCGCGTTCAGGGCACGCCGCTCGAGAACGTCGAGGATCTCGACCCGATCGATTTCATTCGAACGATCGCCACTGCCCGCATTCTGATGCCCGCCTCTCACGTGCGCATGGCGGCCGGCCGCGAGCTGATGAGCGATGAGACCCAGGCCATGGCCTTCTTCGCCGGCGCCAACTCGATCTTTTACGGAGAGCGGCTGTTGACCGCGCAGAATCCTCAGGCTGCTCACGACAAGCGTTTATTCGAGCGCCTGGGGCTCTATCCCGAGCAACGACACGATGTCGATGACGCCACCCACGAGGCCGTGCTCAACGACCGGATCCGCCAGGCGCAGGTCGCGGCCATGACCACCGATGCGACCGCGCGCTGAGAACAAGGTCTGATAGCCGGGAGGCACGCGGGGATAGGCGGCAGACAGGATTGTCGCCTGACGCTGAAGTCGAATGCGGCAGCGAAGGGCAATGATCAGCAAGTTGTTCCATAAATTCAGGCAAGAGAAGAAGCCTGGGAAGCCACTGCCGGCAACACGGGGAGAGCGTCGAGCAGTACGAGGTTTTCAGTCCCTCGGGTTATATCTCTGGTCATGACTCACGTCATTTTCGCGCGACAAATCGGCGTCTCCGGCCCCCATTGGCGTAAGCGATTTGACGTCTTTCGTCGTTTCAACACGCGCTGGCGTCGATAAACCCATCGCTCGACCGGCCCGCGTCAATCTGGCTACAAATGCGAATGCAACTGAGAAAAATTATCATTATTGACTGACCACTCCCCCCTGCGGATAATCCCTGCGCCCGCCCACAACAAACCGCGGGTTAGATGACAAGGGATCAATCACTTTGGGGAACATCATGATGAGCGGTCGCAATCGCCCGATCATGAGTCGCGAGAATTCGACCGGGTGGCACCACACCACGACGGCGATTCTCGTTGGCTCAGCACTATTCACCCTTCCCGCTACCAGTCATGCCCAGCAGACGGAGAGCGATGACGGCAAATACCGTCTATCCCCGGTCATCGTCAACGCTCAGGCACCCGCCGATAACGATGCTGATACCGTTGTGGCACGTGAACTGTCGGTCGGTGGGAAAGTCGCCACGAGCCTTCAGGACACCCCCGCCTCCGTCTCGGTGATTACCCAGAAAGAGATCGAACAGCGCGCCGCCCAGACGACCGAGGAAGTGCTGCAGTACACACCCGGCGTTGTCTCCGGCTACTACGGCTCCGATGACCGCAATGACTACTTTCAGATTCGCGGCTTCGATGCGACCACGTATCGCGATGGCATGACGCTCGGCTCCATGCGTGGCGTGCGCGAAGATCCCTATGCCTACGAGCGTGTCGAGGTGCTGCGTGGGTCGAACTCCACGCTGTTCGGCCCTGCCGATCCCGGCGGCTCGGTCAACTTCGTCAGCAAACGTCCGCGGTTCGAACGATTCGGCAACGGCTTCCTCTCCTACGGCTCGTTCGATCATAAGGAAGCCGGCCTCGACGTCGGTGACGTCGTGGACTCGGGCCAGACGCTCGCCTATCGCTTGACCGGCAAGATTCAGGACAGCGACCGCGAGTACGATCGCTCGAAGGACAACAGCGGGCTGCTGATGGGGGGACTGACCTGGGAGCCCACGGATCAGACCACGGCGACGCTGATCGTGGATTATCTCAGTCGAGACAACACGCCCAACAGCGGCGGCTATCCGCTCGACAAAGAGTACGACCGCGACGACTTCTTCGGAGAGCCCGGTTTCAACGACCAGGATGTCGACCGCACCAGCGTCACCGGCCAGCTTCGCCACGACTTCGACAACGGCCTGACGCTGCGCGCCAACCTGCGCTACAGCGATCTGGAAGACAACTTCCAGTACGTCTATATCAACGATGTTGCTGCGCGCACCGGCACGGTCGTGAACCGCGACTACTTCGGTACCGATACCGAGGCTCACGAGTTCATCGGCAATACGATCCTTCAGTACGACAACAGCGTCGGCGAGATCGACAGCAGCACCCTGGGCGGTGTCGAGTACCGCGACGCATCGACCGATACGCAGTCGATCTACGGGAATGCGACGCCGATCGACATCGCTAACCCCACCTATACCGGCGGTCCCGACGAGCTGACGATCTACCGGTACGAGCATCAGGATTTCAAAACCCGTTCGGTGTTCCTGACCCAGAACCTCTCCTTCTATGATCGCTTCGTGCTGAGCGCCGGGGTGCGCAATGACGCGATGGACCTCTCCAGCGAGGGAGCATCCTACGGTGACCGGTTCGATGACAGCGACGATTTCTCGGAAACCACCTTCCGCGGTGCCCTGACCTATATCGTCAACGACGAACTCTCCACCTACGTCAGCTACGTCGAGTCGGTCGCACCGCCGGAAGTCGGTGTCACGCCAGAACGCGGAGAGCAGCAGGAGATTGGCGTGAAGTACTCGCCCGACGGGATGAACGCCCAGTTCTCGGCGGCGGTGTACAACCTCGAAAGAGACGATGTGACGATTGCCGTCGTCCAGGACAACGGCGCCATCGATCAGCAGACTGTCGGCGAATCGCGCGCGCGCGGTCTCGACCTGGAGGCCAAGGCGGAGCTGACCGACAACCTGAGCCTCGTCGGTGGCTACTCCTATCTGGATGCGGAAGTCGAAAAGGGGACGCTCCGGGATGGCACCTCGATCAAGGGCAACGCGCTCCAGACGGCCCCTAAACACACCGCCAAGCTGTGGGGCTATTACACGCTACCCGGTGAGGACATGAGCATCGGCCTTGGCGCTCGCTACACCGATGGCTACTACTACGACGCCGCTAACACCTCGAAAAGTGACTCGGCCACGCTGTTCGATGCGGCCTTCGATTACCGGATCGTTCAGAACACCGATTTCACGGTCAATGTCAGCAACATCTTCGATGAACAGCACGTCGTCGGCACGGGCACAGCCAACTACTACAACCCGGGCCGCGAGGTTCGCGCGAAAGTCAGCTACAACTGGTAACGCCGACTTTCCCGTCGGCAATCGCCCCCAGCGGCCTCGTCCGTTGGGGGCGATTGTCTCTCCCCTTCTGCTGGCTTGCAGGCCGATTGGCGTTGACGCCCCCTCTTTAAACGCCCCCCACCCTGGCTTCGATCTCGGCCTGGCACTGACGCAGAGCCGCTTCCAGGGTCGTGCGCTGGCGGTCGAAGCGTTGTGCTGGCACGGCCAGTGAGAGCGCATAACGCGCTCCCGCGCCGGTGCGTAATGTCACGCCCAGTCCACACACGCCCTCGGCATGCTCCTCCCGATCGGCGGCGATGCCTGCGATGCGAGCACTTTCCAGGTCCTTGTCGAGCGTCTCACGCGCGGTCAGCGTCTGACCGGTTCGCGCGTCCAGCCTGGCATCCGCGAGCAGTGGCTCGAGCTCCTCAGGGGGGAGCGAGGCCAGCAGTGCCTTGCCATGGGCGGTACAGTGAATCGGGAAGGCCGTACCAATCGGCGAGACGACCCGCAGCTCCTGATCCGACGGATACTGATCCACCGAGACCGCATGGAGACCGCGATAGACGCTGAGGTCCACGGTCTCGCGGGTGCGCCGCCCCAATGCCTCGACGAACGGCCTCGCGATCTGCGCGATATCGACATGCGCCGCCGCCGCCAACCGGGCCAGCGCGGGTCCCAGCCTGACCCCCTCGGCAGAACTCAATACCAGCTGCTGCGCCTCGAGCGAGACGACCAGCCGATGCACGGTGGTTCGCGGCAATCCTGTCACCTTCGCGATCCCCCCCAGACTCATGCCCTGCGGTTGCCCTTCCAGGGCATTGAGAATCGCAGCGGCACGCGCCACCACCTGCTTGCCCCCGCCGTCACTTACCCTCGCCTCGGTCATGCCCTCTCCCCGCCGATTTCTGCGTTATCGCCAGCCCCAGCCGGGCTTCAGCTTGACAGGATATCGGTTGCCGACCAGCCTGACACCATTCCTACTGGTGGAACAGCGTACCGATGAGCGGACAATCTGACATTTCTCGCCTGGGCAATTTCACACTGCTGCTGGTGGCCTGCCTGACCATCATGGTCGGTTGCGTCATCGTGCCGGGGCTACCGGACATCGCCCGCCGACTCGGCGTTCCGCACGCCGCCAGCTGGCTGGTGACCCTTCCGTCGCTGGGTGTAGTGATCTTCGGTACACTGGCCGGCAAGCTGATCCAGCGCAAGGGGCTATACCGCGCGCTCTGCATCGGCCTGTTTCTCTATGGGCTGCTGGGCGCGGCGGGCGCTTTTCTGCACGGTGTGGTGATGGTCTTTACCGACCGCTTGCTGCTCGGTGGTGCCACGGCGATCGTCATGGCGGCGGGAACGGGGCTGATCTCGTCATTCCATGACGGCGATGCCCGGCTGAAGATGATTGCCAAACAAGGCATGAGCATCGAGCTGGGCGGCGTGGTTTTCCTGAGCCTGGGTGGCGTTCTCGCCGGGTTGGCGTGGTTCTGGCCCTTTGCGCTCTATCTCTTCGCCTGGCTGATGCTGGTGTTGGTGTGGCTGTATGTGCCGGTGCCCCCCACTCGGAAAGACCCGGACGACGATGAAGAAACCCGGCGTCCGCCCAGCAACGCCATCAGGCGCATCTATGCCGCCGCTTGCGGCTCGATGATCGTGTTCTTCACCGCGGTCATCGTCTTGCCCTATCAACTCCACGCGTTGGGCCTCGGAGAGTCCGAGACCGGTTACTTTCTCTCCTTCGTCTCGCTGGTAGCGGTTGGCGCCGCCGCGATCATGCCTCGCGTCATCCGAAGGCTGGGGGAGTACAACACCCTGTTGATGGCGTTCACCGCTTACGGTGTGGCCCACGGGTTGTTTTCGATCGCCGCCAATCTGCCGCTGATGGTCGCCGGCGCCATCCTCATGGGGAGCGGATTCGGCCTCTCGGTGCCGCTGGTCAATCACATGACCGTGGAACAGAGCCATGCCGCCGTGCGCGGGCGCAATCTGGCCTATCTATCGATGGCCCTGTTCACCGGCCAGTTTCTCTCCGCCTTCACCGAATTCATTCCCGGCTCACGCAGTCTGGTGTTTCTGGTCGCCGCGACCGTGGCCGGGGTCATGGGGGTCGTGCTGTGGGTCAGTCATCGGTCACATCGGCGCCAGACCAGCGCGGTCACCTCCCCTTTCCGGTGAGGCGACCGCGCGGCATGGCCCTGGCGACGCGTCCTGTGATCGCGCTTTCAGTGCGTCACAGCGTCTGAGTGACTTTGCTCAGATAGATCGGCGTATCGGGGCTCCGGCCCAGTTGGCGTGCCAGGGCCTCGATCATGACGTAGGCCGACTGAATCACGGAGAGTGGCTGAAGGCAGGCATGGCCGGTGTCGACACATGGCAGATCGGCGGCGGGGTGACCCTCGGGGGCCACGACCAGCACTCGGGCGCCCCGGGCGCGCATCTCCTCGGCAAACGACAGCGAGCCGGCCTGCTCGGCCCCCTCGGGTGCCAGCACCAGTACGGGATAGTCGGGCACGATCAGCTCCATGGGGCCATGACGCACCTCGGCGCTGGAGAACGCCTCGGCCTGGATGCCACAGGTCTCCTTGAGCTTGAGCGCCATTTCCTGGGCGATGGCAAGCGAGGGCCCTCGCGCCACGATCAGCAGCCGTTCGACACCGCTTAGTGTCTCGACGCCGAGCTGCCACTCCTGCGTCAGGGCTTCCCTCATCCGTTCGGGCAGCGCGTTGAGCGATTGTCTCAGCTCGCCGGCGTCGGCAGTGTGATCCAGCTCGCTCACCAACTGAAGGCCAGCCATCAGCATCGCCACATAGCTTTTGGTCGCCGCCACGCTGCGCTCCTCGCCAGCGGCCAGCAGCAGCTCTCGATCGGCGACGGCCGCCAGCGGCGAACCGGCGGTATTGACCACGGCCGCCGCCGAGCCGCCGCAGCGGGAGAGGTATCGGGCGGCGGTGACAAGATCAGGACTTCGACCTGACTGGGAGAACGCCAGCAGTGCGGTCGGCGGGAGTGTCAGTGGCGAGGCATAAACCCCGCTCTGTGACAGCGGCATCGCCATGCTCGGCAACCCCAGTCGTCGCATCAGCAAATGGGAGACGTAATCGGCGGCATGCGCAGAGCTTCCCCGCGCCAGCGTCATGACCAGCGCCGGTGCCGTCTGACGCCAGTGCTCGGCCAGTTCTCGCACCTGACGGGGGTCGCTGAGCATATGCTCCAGCACACCGGGGATCGCCCGGGTTTCCTCTTGCATCAGAGACACGATGTTCTCTCCTGGTTAGCGTGAATGATCGTCTCGACTGGCCGAGATGTCTTCGGGTTGGCCCCGCACCACCGGGTCACTGGCGCACGCCCACTCGGTCGAGCTGGCGGTTCAAATCCTCCAGCGTGGCCCCCGTCAGACCCGCTGAAGTCGACGCCATGACCAGGGCGCCGCGCAGTGGCGCATCGTCGGCGAACCGGGCCATCACGACCGCCGGTGGAAACGGCACAAACCGGGTCAGCACGGTATTCAATACCTGTGCTAACCGCTCGAAATGGCGGGTCATGCCCCCGGCCATGGCGATCTGCTTAACGTCCAGAGCCACGGCAAGATTCGTCACCTGCGCGGCCCAGGCCAGGATTCGACGGTCCAGCGCCTCGCTGATGCCGGGATCCTGACTGACGAACAGGTCCTGCGCGCAGGCCTGCTCACCGCAGACCTCTCGCGCCCAGGCATCCAACGCCCCGCCGGAAAAGATCGACTCCAGCGGGGCGACCCCCGGTAACTGACGCGAGCCGTCGAGCAGCGCATCGGGCGTGAGAAACGGCGACAGCATGTAGCCGATCTCCATGGCCGCCCCCCGGTCACCCTGCATGACGCGACCGTCGACGATGGACGCCGCCGACAGGCCGGTGCCCAGATTGAGATAGAGCGCATGCCGCGTCCCCGCGAGCGCGCCGTATTGTGATTCGGCGAGTGCGCCCGCCTTGACGTCGTTATCCAGCAGCACCGGTAGCTCGCTGCCCCCGGGCGTCAGGCTTTCGCGGATGAGCGGCGCCAGCGCCAGTCCATTCAAGGCTGGCGTGTTCGGCGACAGCGTCAGCTCGCCGTCACGCACGACGCCAGGAAAGACCGCTGCAGCGGCGGCAATTTCTCGACCTGAAGGCGTCAACTCTCGGGCTGCCGAGCACAATCGCTCCAGCGTCTGACGACCGTTCTCGCCAGGCAGGTGTGTCGGCAGCCGCATCGAATGGACTTCTCCGGTCGCGATGTCGGCGCACGCCACGAGACTCTTGGTGCCACCGACATCGATGGCGATGAGCGCTTGATGTTGCAACGGATGTCCTCACTCGGATGGGCTAAGCGATGCCTGCGCGCGGAACGGCCACAACCGATGCGAACGCGCCCACAGCAGAAAGCAGATGGTTCCCAGCGCGCCCCACACCAGCGACCACTCGATCGGATGGATGCCCGGCGCATTGCTGTCGGCCAGCAGATAGATGTAGACCCAGCCGACCAGGGCAATGACAGCGGGTATCGGATAGAGCCACATGCGGTAGGGCCGAGGAAGCTCCTTGCGCTGGCGCCGCAGGACGAATAGCGCCGCGATCTGCGCAACGGACTGCACCAGGATCATGACCGTCGTCAGCAGTTGAATGACGGTCGACAGATCCGTGAATCGGCCCAGCATGAAGCCGAGTGATGTCAGTAGCCCCATGCTCAAGAGGCCGGCAACCGGAAAGCCGTGTCGACGATGCAGTTGGCCAAAGGCATTGAAGAAGACCCCGTCCTGTGCCGCCTCATAGGGGATTCGCGAGCCACCGAGAAGGCCAGCGAAGACCGAGGCTACGGCGGTGACGAGGATCAGTATCGTGACGATGTTGGCAGCCGTTCCCCCCCAGGTTTCGTTGAGAACCACGGAGGCTACCGAGTTGAAGGCCGGCGACGCGGGATCGAGCATCCGGTGCCAGTCGACCACGCCGAGCACACCCATCTGCATCGTCATGTAGATGACCAACATGCCGAGGATCGCGAAGATGATCGATTTGGGAATCACGCGCCCCGGCTGCTCCACTTCACCCGCCAGATAGGCCGATGTGTTGTATCCCAGGTAGTCGTAGATGCCGATCGTCAGGCCGCCAGCCATCCCGAACCAGAACTGGCGGCTGGTGAGATCGAAGGCACCCTCGGGAAAACTGAACGCCTGCTGGACATTGAAGTGCCCGAACGATGCTGCGATCAGGCAGCCGATACTCACCAGCATCACGATCCAGAGCACGATCCCCAAGCGCGCGATCGACTCGATTCGCCGCCATAGCAGTCCAATGATTGCCCAGATCACGGCCAACCCAATGAGATCACCGGTCAAACGGCTCATGTCGGGCCAGAACCAGTCCAGGTACTGAACGAAGCCGATAATGCCGGTCGACATGATCAGCGGCACGAACAGCATCGCCGTCCAGACGAAGAGAAAGGGCAGCAGTTTCCCGGTGCGTTTACCAAACGCCTCGCGCAGGTAGACGTAGGTCCCGCCAGCGCCGGGAATCGAGGCCCCAAGTTCGGCCCATACCAGTCCATCACACAGCGCGAGTAGCGCCCCCAGCAGCCACCCCAGGTAGGCCTGCGGGCCGCCCATCACGACGATCATCGCGGGAATGGTGATGAACGGGCCGACGCCGCACATCTGGCTCATGTTCAGTGCGGTGGCAGGGAGAAGACCGAGTTTCTTTTTCAGACCGGTTGGTCGTGCCTCAGGGGTAACAGGGTCAGACATGTCAATTTGTCCTTGTTATTGCTGCTTTTTGACACTGTGTCTCAGGGCCACGCTGCGGCGCACTGCCTCCACTGTGTCGTTAGCTCGTCCGCCCCCACCAGGGCGAGCGATCCGGCTATCAAAGCATGAGGCCAGTTATTAATTCAACTTGATTGAATTAAATCGGGACGCAAGACTCGATCCTCTTTCTCGTGGCGATACCCCATGACCACTGGCACCAACGCCGAGTACACCCGACGGCACAATCGTCGCGTCATTACCGACGCGCTGCGACAAGCCGGGCGCTTGACGCGAGCCGAGCTCACGCGGCGCACGGCGCTCACCGCCCAGACCGTATCCAACATCATGGTCGAGCTCGTCGCGGAGGGGTGGGTCAAGGAACACCCGCCCGAGAAAGCCGGGCGCGGTCAGCCTCCGACGCCCTACTCGCTCAATCCCGCCGGCGGCGCTGCCATCGGTTTCCACATCGAGCAGCATCAGATCATCGCCGTGGTCATCGACATTGCCGGCGAGCCGCTCGATCGCGCCCACCAGGCTGTGCACTACCCGACACTCGACGATGCGCTGCCGCGGATGCTCGAGATGATTCGACGATTTCGTCTCAGAGCCGACCTCCCGCCGCTGCTGGGCGTGGGCATCGCCCTGCCCGGCCCCTTCGGCGTCGAGGGCATGACGGCGGCAGGGCCGACCGGACTGGCCGGCTGGGGAACGCGAGAGGCAATCGAACGCGTCCGCACCGCGACCGGCCTACCCGTGTTGATCGAGAACGATGCTGCCGCTGCCTGCATGGGAGAACGCCTGTTCGGCGTGGCCGGTGAACTGCATCACTTCGTTCACCTGCTGATCGGTAGCGGTCTGGGGGCCGGGATTCATCTCGACAATCATCTGTATACGGGGCACCGGAACAACGCCGGCGAGATCGGCCATATGGTCGTGGTTCCCGATGGCAAGCCCTGTCATTGCGGCAACAGGGGCTGCCTCGAGCGTCACGTCTCGATCTCTGCATTGCTGGAATACATGGGGCTGTCCGCCGACCACATACTGACCGAAGAGGATTTTCGGTCACCCGCGGGCGAACGGGGGGCGCGGCAGTGGCTGGAGGAGGCGATGCCGGCCATGCGGCAGGCCATCAGCATTCTGGAATCGTTGTTCGATCCCCAGAGCATCGTGATCAGCGGGCTGCTGCCCGAGCGGCTGCTCGGTGAGCTACTGGAAGGCCTGGCGCCGTTGCATCACTCCATCAGTCAACGTGCCGAACGCGCACTACCGCGGGTGCAGGCGGGTACTGCCGGACTGGACAGCGTGGCCCTCGGGGCGGGGGCCCTGGTGGTGCTGTCGCAGATCACGCCGCAGTACAGCACCCTGCTGAAAGCCGACTGACGCACCAAGCCCGGCACCTGACGGTGCCGGGCCGGTTGATCGATTGCGGCAAGCGCGGTTCGGGCAGCGCTGCCACCCCGCTACATGCCGGCTACAGCGCCCCTTCGGCGATGGCGCGCGCCAGGGTGGGGGAAATCGGCAGACGCGGGAGCAGCGTCGCCTGGTAGGCATGGTAGAGATCCGGCTTGCCGGACCACACCTCGCTCGAGGGCCGGTTGTGGCGGTCGAGCTCCTGCCACCAGCTACCCCGCTCGCGGTCGATCATGAAGCGGTCGATGTAGTCCCACAGCCGGCGATACCAGACCTCGTACGCCGCATCGCCGGTGCGCTTCAACAGCAGCGCGGCGGTGCCGGCGGCCTCGGCCAGCGTCCAGTGCATGCGTTCGTGCACCACGGGCTTATTGTCCCAGTCATGGGTGTAGATGAGCCCGGGCTCCCCGTCGACGTTCCAGGCAAGCTCGATGGCGCAATGGAACAGGCCGCGAGCATCCTCCAGTAGCCAGCCGGGCACGGTTTCACCGTGACGCAGCAGCCCGCCCTCGAGGTGCAGCATCAGACGCGCCCACTCGAAGGCGTGCCCCGGCGTGGCACCGAAGGGCCGGAACGGGTCCTTCGGGGTGTCACGGTTGTACTCGCGCCACTCGTTCCACTCGCTGTCGAAGTGCTCGACCACGCGGTAGCCGTTGGGCTCGGCGTGGTCGTGAATGATCTTTTCGACGATGGAGAGCGCGCGCGCGCGCCATCGGGGCTCCTCCAACACGTCGGAGAGCTGCAGGAAGGCTTCGGTGGCGTGCATGTTGCTGTTGCCGCCGCGATACGCCTCGTCCTCGCGCCAGTCGCGGGAGAACCCTTCGCGCAGACGGCCTTCTTCCTCGTCCCAGAAGCGGGTCTCGATGATCTCGACGATCTCGTCGAGCAGCGGCTCGGCCTCTTCCTCCCCTGCCTGCCAGGCGCTGGCCGCGGCGAGCGCGACGAAGGCGTGAATATACGCCTGCTTGGTGGTCGAGGTTTCCGGGCCGGGCCGGGTGCCGTACCAGCCACCGTGGGTGGCGTCGCGAAGCTCGCCCTTCAACGCCGCCACACCGTGGCTCACCAGCGGCATCGCGCCGGGCTCACCGCGCATCGCCGCCAGCGCAAAGCAGTGGGTCATGCGCGCGGTGATCATGGTGTCGGGCACGGCGTTCTCGGGTAGCCGGCCATCATCGTCCAGCGCCGCGAAACCGCATTCGGGATGACGCGACGCACGGTAGAAGGCCAGCAGGCGCTGGCCTTCGCTTTCGAGCCAGTGATGATGCCCCGGACGGTCGAGCCAGCTATCGACACGCGGGGGAAGATTAGAGGTCGTACCGAACATAGATTCAGGGCCTCCTTAGCCCCGCGCAGTCAGCATTCAGCCACTATTGATGATGCTTGGACGCAGAATGTCCATTCCACCTTGGCCCACCGGGCGGTGTCGCGCGGCGGGCCAGGGCGAAAGTTCGATGCTCTCGACTAGCCGTTGACCACGGTCCCGCCGTTGGGATGCAACGTCTGACCGCTGATGAACGACGAGTCGAGCGAGGCCAGAAAGACGTAACAGGGGCCGAGCTCGGAGGGCTGGGCGGCACGGCCCATCGGCGTGCCGGCGCCGAAATCCTCGAGCATCTGCGGATCGTAGGCGCCGAGCGTTGCCGGCTGCAGCGGTGTCCAGACCGGCCCCGGGGCGACGGCGTTGACGCGCACACCGCGACCGACGACCTGATTCGACAGGGCCCGCGTAAAGCTGACGATCGCGCCCTTGGTCGCGCTGTAATCGATCAGGAACTCGGGGCCGATGTAGGCGTTGATCGAGGTGGTGTTGATGATGATGTCGTCTTCACCTAGGTAGGCGAGTGCCGCCTTGGAGAGGTAGAACATGCCGTGCATGTTGGTGGCGAAGGTCTCTTCCCACTGGGCGTCGCTCAGCTCGGTCATGTCCTTGCTGACCGCCTGGGTGCCCGCATTGTTGACCAGAATATTGAGCTTGCCGAACGTCTCGATGACCTGCTCGAGCGCCTGACGGCAGAAGTCGGCGTTGCGAATGTCGCCGGCGATCAGCGTGCAGCGCCGTCCCTCGGCTTCGACTAAACGCTTCGTCTCCTCGGCGTCCTCGTCTTCGCTCAGGTACATCACCGCCACGTCGGCGCCCTCGCGGGCGAAATGGATCGCCGCCGACCGGCCGATGCCGCTGTCGGCCCCGGTGATCAGTGCGACCTTGTCCTTGAGCTTGTCACTGCCACGGTAACCCGGTCGGATGAACTCCGCCGGCGGCTGCATCTTGCCTTCCGTCCCCGGCCACGCTTGCTGCTGCGGATGGATCGTCGTCTTCTCGACCATGAGATGCGCTCCTTCGCTTGTGATAAGGCGGGCTGAATCGAATCAGCGCCGCGCCCGCTATCACTCATAGTCGACACATCGTTTGGCATCAAACGCGATCGCCCGGCACTGCTCCATCAAATCGATGACAGCTCGTCGTCGACCCGGCCTTCCTTCACGCCACGACCTTCATCAGCGGCGAAGGGGTGCGCCGTCGCGTTGACCGCTCAGTCGTCAGCCAGGCGAATCCCCTCCTCGGCGATGACGATTCGACGCTGCTTGTAGAGCCGGCCGATCGCCTGCTTGAAGGCGTTCTTGCTGACGCCAAGCCGCGCCTTGATCTCGGGAGCGGGGCTCTTGTCCCCCAGCGGCAGGAAGCCCTCATTGGCGGTGAGCGCCGCCAGCACCTTCTCACCGACGACATCCAGCCGCGACTCGCCCGGCGGCAACAGGGAGACGTCGAGCCGACCATCCTCGCGCAGGCGTTTAACGTAGCCTTCGGTGCGGTCGCCTCGGCGCAGCGGCCGGCTGATGTCGTCCTGGTAGAGCAGCCCCCAGAAGCGGTGATTGACGATGACCTTGGCGCCGAGATCGGTGAGATCGGCAACGGTCAGATCGACGCGATCCCCGCTCTTCAGCCCCTGAGCCTCGTCTTTCAAAAAGCGATCCAGACGCATGCTGGCGACCGGCCTCATCTGATCGTCGACATAGATCATGACCAGCACGCGCTTTCCCGCATCGGGGCGAAAACGCTGCTCACCGAACGGCAACAGCAGATCCTTGGGCCGCCCCCATTTGAGAAACGCGCCGATGTCGGTCACGCGATCCACGCGGAGATAGGCGACTTCACCCACTCCGGCTAGCGACTCGGTCTCGGTCGTGGATTGAGATTCCCGGGGCGGATTGGACATGGTGGCACTCTCGGTCGGTTGGGCAGGACGGCATTATGCGGACGTATCGATACGGTTCAACAGCCCGACCTCGCCCTACGCTGACGAAGCCGGCAGTCATCATTCGGAAAGCAAGACTCACTAGGTGCCAGAGGGGCCTCACACCGGGTAAAGGTGGCAGCTCGTCGAGTCGCAGTGAGCAGAAATGCGACACTCGGTGTCGCAACGACAAATCTTCCGGTAGCTTCAAGGCATAATAACCATTAGATCTTCGTATCAATCCTATCGATAGTCGAATTCACTGCTTCTGATTAGCAGCCTAACGGAACACCTCTCATAATGTGCGCACAGGTTGAGGCCATGAGGCCACTGCAACAACGACATTATTGGAGGTCACCCATGAAAATTCGCACTCTCGCCGCTATCGCCATTGCCGCCGCCCTGCCGGCCGTCGCTCAGGCCAACAGCGCCGTCAACGAGCGCCTGTTCGCGCTGCACAGTGAATCGCTCAACGTTGAGCAGACCGCCGAGTACCAGGCACTGCCGACGCAGTACTCAGTCGACACCGTTCGCGGCGGACACTCCGTTGCCACTGATGAAGCGCTTGGCAACGTCGCTCATTCGACGCAGCAGCAGACGCACATCCAGAGCGGCAATACCGAACTCGTCGGCCAGGGCCACTCGGTGGCAGCCTCGCAGGCACTCGAGAACGTCGATCAGGCCGGCACGCGTGGCGACGTCAACTTCGCAACCCTGTAACGCGAAGACGCCGACGCCGAATCGCTCGGCAGAACGAAGAACCGGAAGCCTCAGGGCTTCCGGTTTTTTTCGTTCCGACTTCCCGCGCCCAGACCTGCCGGGGTCGTTCGGGTCGAAGGCCGAGCAAAGGCGTCGTGAAGCGCGCTCGAACGTCAGGCGTGATACAGGCAAGTCGGATGACGACGCGTCATGGCAGGAACGAAGCGCAATCGTCACAAGTGGCATTGACAGCGAAGATCGAGAAGATCGCCATTGAGGCGGTTCTGGCTGGGGGAAACGAGCGGCATCAGCGCAGGGAAGCTGATACCAGAGATGGGAGAGGGCCGTGACGTTAACGGCATGACCCTCGATCAGCACTTGCCGACAGGTGCTGACTGTCACGGCCCTCGCAAACCGTATTTCCGTGGCAGGAAAAACTCCGTTTTCCGTTCCTTGCGAGTATCCACTCCTTGGATGGCGCCACCCTAACCGCCAGACCCGATTAGCGATATCGATTTATGCGATTTAAGAAAACTTAATTGTATCCCCATGTAACACCGCTATAAAATCAGCGGCTTGGCGACGGTCGTCCCCCTCGCACGATCGCCATCGGCAAGCGCGAGCTGACCGATCCGACGTCATAACCGGCAACGACGCCGCCTCCCAAAAGTTGTACAAGATCGACGGCTGCCACTGCCTGACTCCTCGCGTCGCCTTCTTCAGTTCACGCGGATCATGCCGGGTAGCCGGCACCGGCTCGACGGCTCGACTCAAAATCTTTCGATTCCTTGTCTTTCAACTATTTAAGATAACAATCGACCGCATTGCGTGCCGCACAGAGGCATGCCCGACAGGGCTCGATCAGCGCCCCCACCCTGGCCGAAAGATCCAACGTAAAAACCGATACCGAATTATAACTTGTACAACTTTTTCCGACGTGTCATTCTCCTTACATCGCTGACACGGACCGACAGCGGTATCGAGACGGAAGTTTCAGTCCTAGGCATGGATTGCCTTTACAGCGCGGCGGCTCAAGACTCGCGAGTCGTCGTATCAGGGGCGGAAGGCGCTCGGCGCCAAGCGATAGACCGGGCTCCCCCGCCGCCTGATGACATTCGATCCTTTCTCGCCGCGCCCTGCGCGGCTTTTTTATGCCCTTGCCTTAGACATTCGCGACCTCCCCTGCGTGCGCCACACTGGCTCGAGCGATTAGTCTGTCGACTCGCGACATTGCCCCGTCGCCCGCCGACCTGGAGCCACCATGCCTGCCCATCGCCTTCACCGCCCCATTGCCGTCTTCGACGCCGGTATTGGCAGCTACGCCATCGTGGCCGAAATTCAGCGTCAGCGCCCTCGGCAGGACATCGTTTATTTCGCGGATCGCGCCAGCTTCCCCTACGGCGCGAAGTCGCCGGAGGCGCTCACGGCGATCATGGCAAGCACTCTTCACTACCTGGAGCGCTTCGACCCCAGCGCCATCGTCATGGCGTCCAACGCGCCTTCCATCACCGTGCTCGAGACTGTCCGCTCCCTGACAACGGTCCCGCTCTACGGCGTTTTTCCCCCGCTTGCGGAAGCGATCGCCTGCTCCTGCAGCCGAGAGGTGGGCATCATGGGCGTGACCTCGCTGATCGACAGCGACGGGCTACAGCGCTTCATCGCCGCCAACCGCCCACCGGAAGCGACCGTGACCGCCATCGACGCTTCCTCCATGGTCGAGCTGGTGGAGAGCGGCGCCTTCTTGTTCGACCCGACGGGTACGCAGGCACACGTCGACGCCTTCATCGACGCGCTCTTTCAGCGCGCGCCAGCAATCGACGTGCTCACGCTCTCCAGCACCCACCTGCCGTGGCTCAAACCGTTCTTCGAGCGTGCCCGCCCTGGCTGTCGTTTTCTCGATCCCGCCGAACGTATCGTCGCCGAACTGGGGGAGAGCGAGGAGGGAAAAGGCCGTGTGAGGACACTCGTGACCGAGGATGCCCGCTACGCCGTCACTGATTTCCGCCGAATGCTCGAACGGCTGGGAGTGGAACTCGAGCTCGAGGTCGTGGACAGCATGACGCAGACGGCGAACTGAACGCGACGGCATCCCGCTGCCGATCCCGGCGCCGTGCGCGTTCGAGTGCTAGCTTTAATGCCATCTCACACCACGACGCAAGAACGCTAACGAGCTCTTATGTGGCAATGGATTTCCAACAACAGCAGCGCCCTCTCGGTGATCTCGAGCTTTTTGACGTTCGTCCTGTGGCTGGTCTACCTGCAGATGCTCTATCAGGGCTTCAAACGCCAACGCCAGCCCAAGATCATCGTCAACCGGGGCGGCGGCAGTGACCTGAATGCCCGCTGCGTGATCAGCAACATGAGTTCGGAATCGATCTTCATCGAGCATCTGGTTGCCGCGCTGCATACCGATAAAGGCGTACTGATCAAGGATCTGACCGATCTCGGCCCCTCCCGCGACGATGACAATCTCGACAACTGGGAAAACCTCAACGAAGTGACTCGCCAGGGCCCTATGCTTTCTGGCAGCTACAGCCACATCGGCTCCTTTGCCGACACCGTCAAAACGGTGCTGCAGGCTTACGACATTCCGGCCGATGGCCCGCAAGCGAATGACGGGCATCAGCTTCAGGCGATAGAGATCCGGGTCATTGCGGTTTACGGCAGTGAGGATCAGCCCGTCGGCGCCTCGAGAACCTTCAATGTGGTGGAGACCAACGAGGGTCAGGCGCTGCAGCCGGCCTCGATCGAGACGAAGCGCTACGCCACGCGCTGGAAGCGACGACAGGTGAACCAGTGGATTCGTGACCTGGAGCACTGACGGCGGGGGCCCGAGGGATTGGGCAGATGCTCTTCGTGCCCGGCCTAGGCACTCACCCTGGGCAGTTCATCCCACCGCGTCGTATACCGGTGGGAACGATGCCCGCAGCGCAGAAACCAAGCCGCCCCCGGGGTGGGCGTGCCGATCCTGACCGTGCCACGCCCCATCTGCTGATTCAGCGCATCCATTGCCCCCATCAGCCGCTCGCTACGCTGTCGCTGGCCCGGATCCGGCGGTGCCTCCAGCAGCGAGAGTTGCTCCGTCGTGCGCTCGCAGAGCTCCATCAGCATTACCCCGCCTTTCATGTAGAGCCGGTTGGGCACGTACAGACGCTCGAGCACCTGGGTGGCGGCGGCGGCAATCTCGCGGCTGTCATCGGTCGCGTGGTTCAGTTCGATGATCATGCTCGGGTTGTGCTGCGCCAGATCCTGCCGGTGCGGATTGGTGCGTAGAAAGACGAGTACGGCGCGGCAGAGTGACCCCTGCTTGCGCAGTTTCTCCGCGCTGCGCTGGGCGTGCTGGCGAATCGCCTCGCGTAACTGGCGCTTGTCGTCGGTGAGCCTGCCGAACGAGCGGCTGGTCATGATCCGCTCGCGGGCGAAATCCATTCCCATGGTCTCGATCGCTGGCGTCTCCTGAAGCTCCAGCACCGTGCGCTCCAGCGTGACGGAAAACCGCCGACGGATCGCCTTGGCACGCTGCTGACGCAGATCCCAGGCCGTCTCCAGCCCCATCTCGTTGAGGGTTTTCGTCAACCGGCGCCCAACGCCCCAGACATCGTCGAGCGCAAAGCGCTGCAGCAGTCCCTGCGTCTGCGCGCTGTTCGGATAGAGCACGCAGACGTTGGCGTAGCCGGCAACCTTCTTGGCAGCGCGGTTGGCGACCTTGGCCAGCGTGCGCGTCGGCGCCACACCGACCGATACCGGAATGCCCGTGTACTGCTTCACCTGGCGGCGCAGCTCGCGCGCGTGCGCTTCCAGCTGGCCCGGCGCGAAGCCGGAGAAATCCACCCAGCACTCGTCGATGCTGTAGGGCTCGATACCGGCGCTGAAAGCCTCGAGCACCGCCTGCACCCGGGCACTGATGTCACCGTAGAGTTCGTAGTTACTCGAGAAGAGCGTGATATCGCCACGCCGGACCCAGTCACGCAGATGATGGGCCGGCGTTCCCATTGTCACGCCCAGCGCCTTGAGCTCGTGGGATAGCGCAATGACACAGCCGTCGTTGTTACTCATCACCCCTACCGGGCAGCCCTCGAGTTCAGGGCGGAACAGCCGCTCGCAGCTCACGTAGAAGGTATTGCAGTCGACGATGCCGATCATATCGGGAACTCGATGTGGCCCGAGCGCACCACGCCCCAGATCTGGGTCTCGACATCGTTCATGGGAATGGGCGGGTAGCGGTCGTCACCGGAGCAGAGCAGGTGCCAGCGCCCGCGCTGAAGCCACTTCTTCACCGTCAGCTCACCCTCGACCAGCGCCACGACAATATGCCCGGGGCGCGGCGTGATGGCCCGGTCAACGAGCAGGTAGTCTCCCTCGTGGATGCGGTAGGCCTCCATCGAGTCACCGGTCACGCCGAATACGAAGGTCGCCGCCGGATGTTTGATGTAGCGCTCGTTCAGGTCCAGCGAGCGGCCGGCGTAATCCTCCGCCGGACTGGCAAAGCCGGCGATACCGGCGCGCACCGGAACATCGGCACAGGGGATGGCGCGTCGCGGGGGTTCAGACGAGGCAGCGCCGATGAACGTGATCGATGACATGGGGCATTGGCCCTCCCAATACTGTATTTGAATACAGTATTTAGCGAGAGCGCGCGTTCGGCAACCGTCAATCGGCATCGATGCTGATGCTCAGGGCTGCCGAGCCCGGCGACACGGGCGCGGTGGGCAACATGAAAAATTCACATGACGGCGTGTCAGGCCGAGTCATGCGATTCTTCAGACCTGAAACGAGAAAACCCGGCCACTGGGGCCGGGTTGATAGCGCTGCGTTTCCTTGCATACTTGCCATGGCTTCCTGCCATGCGTCCTTGTGGAGCTGTCGCGTCCCGCGATTCCATCCTTGGCTTAGCATCTTCCTGACGCTGTAGGCACACGATACGCTGTCTCCAAATCGCCATTGTTTATCCAGATCAAGTATTGGCGATAGATATGTGTCGAGATGTAATGTTATCGGTCGTTCGTGTCAACGTCGTGCCAAATCGCCCCCGCCTGCACCCCGAGAGTGCAAAGTATTAGCGTCAGCACGCCGAGCGGAACGCCGCTATCTCGTCGCGAAGGGCCAATGCTCCCTCGCGGTAATGGCGCATCGACAGGCAGCACGCGTCGCATTGACCGGTGTCTCACCGCCGCCGCCACGGGATTGCCCCTAATCGCCAATGAGGACACACCTCCCTCGGAAAAGCGGCTGTCGCGAGGGCGACTATTCGGAAAAACCCCGTCATCCAGCGCTTCTCGATGTTTGTCACAAAGCACTGGAAAAAGTATGAGCTTATGCCGTTTAGCGATCGTCATTGCCAGCGCCGTGTCGACAATATCTGTCTATCACTTGAAAGTGCCATCGCCGGCTAAGGTGGCTTATAACCCCTTATCGGGTCACCGCCTGACGCTCATCCATCGCTAATTATCGTTGGCGACTTTCGCGAAAAAACCCTGAAATCTAATTTTAATTTGCAACCATCCGCGGATGTCAGACGTAACACTTGTGAAGTCTGCTTCGGATTTCCCTCGTCGATAGTGAATCGCCTTGACGGCAGCAGCGCGGAGACAGACGGTAATAGTCTCCGACGCCCTCAAGAACGAGAGCGGTACCGTGACGAGACGGTGGGAAGTGCATAAAGCGGCTTCTCGCGACATGACAGCGGGGCTTGCGTCATTGTCCGGGTGGCTGCAGATGACACGATCCAGAACGAAAGGACTGTAGAGAGATACGCTATGCCCATGACATTAGTCGAAGCCTTCGAGCCCTGGTTCAAGGCGGATTCCTGGCTTTCACATAGCCCAGAAGACGACAAACGCTTTCATCAGTGCTGCTATGACTTCCTGCAGATTCGGGGACGCCAGGTGAGCACGGAAGATTTTGCCGACCGGCTGCGCGACGCGATTCGTCGGCAAAAAGGGGGCGAATGGCTGGAGAAGCACGAAGACGCACTAACGTTCTATACCCTGCGCTTCGATGCCATCGTGGCCTATCTTGGCGACACCGACCAACTCCCCGGCGGGTAGGTCGACGTTTTCGGCCCCGTACGAATAAAACCGCGCCTCGAGCGCGGTTTTTGTATTGGGCTCTCGCACCAATGCCGGTCGGCTCGCTCCACGGTATCCACGAAAACCTCGGCACGGTAATCCCCGGCCTGCCAGCGAGCGGAAGCCCGTGTTCCACTACCCTCGTCAAGGCGGCGACACGCTCAACGTCTCGATGAGGGCTCAGCGTCGTCTATTCGAGCAAGCCCGCTACGCACCCGCCGCGAGAATGGCGTCGTTTGCCTCGACAATCTGATGCTGACTGAAGACGCGCACGCCGTGCCGGCTCAGTAGCGCGGCCGTAACGCCCCTACCGGGAATCGTTTCACCGGAAAAGCTGCCATCGTAGATCGATATCGTTCCGCAGGACGGGCTCGATTCCGCCAGCACGGCGAGGTCGATGTCGAATCGCTGGCAAAGATCCAGCGCGATCCGAGCGCCTTCGATAAAAGCGGCGGTGACATCGTCGCCCTCCTTCTCGATGACAGCGGCTTCTCCCTCGAGGACGGCATCTCCGGTGCCGCTCACGATCTCTGCCGGCTTTCTCGGGATACTCATGCCTGCTTGAACCTCGGGGCAAACCGAGACGATGCGACCCTCCGATCGCCACCTCGCGACAATCCGGTCGTCCAGGGTGAGATCGCCCCCATCATATCGAACGCGCTTTCCGAGCAGGCAGGCGCTCATCAAGACCTTTTTCACATCGTTCTCCGCCGCTGACCGCTGACTGGAACTCTCGACCCCGCATCGACGGCGTGGTTTTCCACACCCGCTACCCGCGCCAAGCTATCCACAGCCGGTTGGCAGTGCCGTGACGTCGGAAAGGTCGCCGAGGGCGGCACGTATCCATAAAAAAGCCGCCACCTGAATGATCAGATGGCGGCTCTCGCAATGTTCTTGGCGCGCCCAGAAGGATTCGAACCTTCGACCCCTGCCTTCGGAGGGCGGGTATCTTAGAGCCGCGCCTAGCAATATCAATCACTTAGGTCATTTGGCCCCGTGACTATGCGACGGAATACGACTAGATACACCCGCGAGACGACGAGATAGCGCACGAAATAGTCACGCCGGGCGTTACCGATCGATAGGCCCACAAATGCATACCCACCCCGTATAGACGAATTCATCTATTTGCCTACCGACCCGCCCTTGTAAATACTGTACGCGCATACAGTATCAGCATAGGGAGAACCACTCATGGCGAAGCAAAAACGCCCGTCCGGCTACGACCGTCTCGCGACTCGCATCCAGCAGCAGGTCGCGAAAGCGCGGGAGCGCGATCAATACACGATCACTCTCTACCGATTCGATGAAGACGACCCGGCGGCGTGGGATCAGATACTCGACGAGTTCAGCGAGCTCGATTACGTCAGCGTCGAACGCGAGGGAGATGCCGAGGCGCGCATCGAGTGGAACCCGGAAGAAGCCGAGGCGGTGTCGTGATCACGATCACCACCTGCCGCGAGCGCGTCGACTTCGAGTGTGGGGCGTGCGGTGCAGTCGAGAGTGACGCGAATCTAGAGGCGATCACCGGGCTCGCGGTGATGCCTGACGGCACGGGGCATTGCCTGTGGTGCGGGGAGTTCGCCGAGGTGCAGCGTGAGAGCGGCGACGATGTCGGGGCGGGATAGCAACGCCCTGGCGCTGCCGGACTACGTTCGCGAATGGCGGGACAGACTGCTCACGCGGGGCTGGCGACTGCGGGATCAGTACGGGCCGCCGTGCGATCGCATGATCGAATATCACGCCCTCTACCGGGGCGAGCTGTACAGCGGGCGCGTGACGATCTCGAGAACGCCCGAGACCGTCCGCTGGGGTGATCTGACGAATGAGCGGGTACTGCTCTGCAACGAACCCGGCGCGGTGCAGGTCTGGCGATTCGCCGAGCCCGGCGCCCCGGCAGCCGGCCCGATCAAAAGGCAGCTCTAAAACGCAAAAACCCGGCCCCAGTGGGGCCGGGCAGTGCTTCCGCCGCTGATACCATGAAGAGGCGCTCTATTATTCCTCGGCAGGTTCCGGCGGCAGCCGGGCCGATCAAACGACCGGCCCGAGGCGTCTAGGCGTCTACCGCCCAGTTGCAGATGATCACCTCCTTGGCCGCCTTGCCGTTGCCGGAGCCGACGGTATAGCGAATGTCGGCGCTCTCGATATGAAACCCGGCGAAGATCCGGCGCACCTCGGGGTGGTCGTTGAGACTGACAATCGCCCGCCCCTGCATCTGCCCGATCGTCTCCGCCATCTGCTTGTACTGCTCGAGCCCGAACTCGACGCCGTAGCCCGCCGTCTCGAGATAGGGCGGGTCCATGTAGAACAGCGTATGAGGCCGGTCATAGCGCTTCACGCAATCCTGCCAGCTCAGATGCTCGATGAACGTCTGCGATAGCCGCAGATGCGCCGCTGACAGCGTCTCCTCGAGACGCAGCAGATTGAGCCCAGGCGGCGCCGTGGTGGCGGTGCCAAAAGCCTGCCCTGTAGGTCTCGCGCCGAATGCCAGGCGTTGCAGGTAGTAGAACCGCGCCGCGCGCTGGATATCGGTCAGCGTCTCCGGCCGGGTCATTTTCTGCCACTCGAAAATCTGCCGGCTACTCAACGCCCATTTGAACTGCCGGACGAACTCCTCGAGATGGTTCTGCACGACGCGGTAGAGATTGACCAGGTCGCCGTTGACGTCGTTGATGACCTCAACGGGTGCGGGGTCATCGCGCAGGAAGAACACCGCCGCGCCGCCGGCGAACGGCTCGCAGTAGCATTTATGGGGCGGCATGAGACGGGTGATGCGTTTAGCGAGGCGGCGCTTGCCGCCCATCCAGGGGATGATGGGTTGAGCCACGAGATACTCTCCGGGGGTTGGGGCTCGTGGCCCTCTCGGTGTGAATGCGCCCGCAGCACGGGCATTTGATTTCGAGCAGCTGGAACCCGCCAGCACGGGCCAGCAAGCGGCTACAGCCGCTGCATCGAATGTCGGTGATTGCCATGTCAAGCCTGTTGTCGCGTGGACCATTGGCCTAGACTCGCCCTGCCTCGCGCGAGGCGGGGAGCCCTGGCCGGCTTGCAGGCGTGCTCTGCTTGTCGGGTCCGGCGTGAGTGTTGCACCACCCACGCCGGTCGCTCCTCTCTCTGCCCGGCTCAGCCGGCGGCGGTTTTCTGCAAACTCTCCCACGTCACCGCGCGGGCGGCGTCGATTGTCTCGGCGTTTTCAATCATGCGTTCGCCGCGGTGGCGAATGCCGGTCATTTCCTGCCACTCGAGGAACCGATCCGCGCGGCGTAGTACAGCGTCGACGAGATCCGCCAGCGTCTCGCTACCATCCGGGCCGTTGCGGCCGCGCAGGATGCTCTCGAGCGTCGGCGTTGCCGGTGGCTCGCCCTCGCCGGCATCTCGCCACTGCTGATACGCCTGCGCCTCATTGAGCTGGCGATCCCAGCTCAGGCGCTCGGTTTGCGGGTAGTCCCGCACCAGCGGCGCGGCGTCTGCCTCGTAGTCGTCATTAAGCGCGGCGAGCGCTCTAGATTTTTCGCGCTCGAGTTTCTCAGCGGCAGTCGGCGTGTGGGTTTGTCTCACAATGCGACCCATTAGACGATCTCCTCGTATTGTTCCTGCCGGCGCTGCCACTCAGCCCGCCGTTCGGCGTAATCCTGATCGCTCTCGTCGTCCTCTCGGATTAGACGCTCGGGGTATGGATTGAGTAGCCAGATCGTCAGCTCGCCGGATTCAGTTCGCTCGGCGCCGCGGAAAACATCACGCGGCAGGCTAGTTTCAATCTCACCCGCACGACACCGGCCTGCTGTGAGCGAAGAGAAATCGACGCTGTCGGAAGCGCCGCCAATCGACGCTGTAATAGTCTCGTTTTTGAACGAGTAGTCGACAGTAAACTCAGCGAGTTGAGGTGTATAAACGATCTTCATCAATAGACTCCGATAGCAACGGCACGGCAATCCGGGTAAGTGTCGTCTGTTTCAAAAGTCTCCCCGTACCCAGACCATGCGGCGATACGAGTGCCTGATCCTGCTTGAGAGGTGTCACCTCTCAGTGTCGCTCTGTACATGCGAGCAGAAGACGCAATAGCCCCCCAGTCGGCAGCAGGGAGGACCACAAAACATTTTTCAAACTCTGCTGGTAGTGTCCAGTCTGTCCCTAGCCTGTTGCTGTTATCGAAGGTCAAAGTGAGGAGAAAACTAATGCAAACCTGGATGCGGTTGGGGAACCTCAAAATCCAGCCATTAGCGTTTTTATAAACTTTTGGCGGCGAAAATAGCTTCCACTCCGACCAGTCCCCGTTTACAAAACTCCTGTTCCACGCACGCGGGTCGTCATCGTCGTTTTCCAGGTAAAGTAGGTTGGCCACACCGGAGTTATAGCCACTAATATACAATGTGCCGGATACCCCACCCGGTCTACCTGCTATATTTGACGTGGCCCGGTAGCCGCCCGCAGAAATATCAGTAGGGTCATCATCCATGCTGTTTTTCGGCCAAGTTGGCTGAGCGCCCTTGTTACCGAGGCCGAACTTTACGATCTCCGAAAGAGTCGCGTTGCTGAACCCAATGCCGTCTCTTACTGCCGCCGGACTGCCCAACTGCCCCGCATTGATCGCGGCCTCGATTGTCGAATAGAGCGACAAATCGCCGAGCGTACGGTCGTCTGCGACCTGCGCGGCTGACAAGATTTTAGAGACCATTTGGCTGACGGTCTGATAGGCCTCGTTGATCGTCTCTTGCAACTGCTGCTGGTCGACTGTGCCGTCGTTCGCCATGTTTCCTCCGGGCATAAAAAAGCCGCCCGAAGGCGGCTATGGATATTTGGTTCGACCTACACGCGGGTTGAGTCGAGATCAAAGTAGATTTCCTCTACCCAAGCGCTGCCCCTACTTAAATTCCCTTGCAAATTAAAAGACGTCGACGCTTCTAGGCGAACTGTTCTTGAGCCATTCCAACCACTAAACTTGATCGGCAAATTCAAGTGGCCGCTCCCCTCAACCCTCGGGTTGCTGCGGTCCTCCTTTCTTAGATCAAGCAGCCTGTCGTGTGCCCTGTCCCACTGGTAGGCAGGGCTACCGTTCACAGAAATCCTCAACAACATGCTGGCTCGAGCATAATCTTTTCCATCGCCGTCTGATTTTGCAAGCAAATACCAGACGAAGGCAGCAGTCGCCTTTACATCGTTACCCTGGGGGTTAAAGTCCAATTCAGCAATCGTCCTCCAATCGTGGTCCCCATCGCTACTCGGGAGGGTTACCCGGCCGCTGTTAATTGTCGAATCACTGATTGTGACTGCGCCCCCCTTAATCTGTAGCGTGTCGATTGTACCGTTTCTAATTTTTGCGCCATCAATTTCAGCGTCGTCGATCATCGCTGATTTAATTTTTACATTCTTGATGTTCGCCCAGTCGACCTCGAGGCTATCAGCGTCGATAAACTGGGTCTTTATGTACCCACCTTCCACCAGCGTCTCGCCGGTATCTGTCACCAGCTTATTGACATTCAGCTTACCGATCAGCGCTTCTGGCATGACGACGCGGCCGTCTTCTACGACAAACGCCGTCACCATCTCGCCCGACACTTCGTTATAGACGTAGAACTGATCGGCGATGGCGCCTATCGCTGCCGTCTGACCGTCAGACTGCATACCAAGGATGGCTTTACGACCGCCGACGTCGACGGTTCGGATCGCTGTCGACGTGAACGACTCAGTTTCCGGGTCCCATAGCGTGTAGAGATTATCCTCGACCGAGGCTTGCGCGGTCTGCAGCTGAGTCAGCAGCTGCGACATTGACCCCTGCGAATTTTCCGCAGTAGTCAGTCGCTGAGTCAGACTCGATTGCCCGGTTTCCAGCGTCGTTACTTGCTGCGCGAGATCCGCGCGAACGATCTGCTCGACGCGTAACGTCGACGCCGATGCCTCCCCGCCAGCCTTGAGCAAGAGCAGTTTGAGCGCGGTCTCTTGGTCTGCGTGCTGTAGCTCCCCGATCGAATCCGTGTTCGCGTCGAGCTCGTCACGAAACGGCGCCACGGCCTGCTCAGCGGCCTCGCCGATTTGCCCGCCGACCTCGTCGATTACGCCCGGTGAAACGCCGTTCACGATCGTGTCGTAGAGAGTCCCTTCGCCCTCGATGTTTTGCTGAATGGCGCCGAAAATTTCATTGAAATCACTGGTCGTTGCCACCTCCTTGAATAGCAGGTCGCTATGGCCGTAGGCGTTGACGCTCTCGACCCAGTAGTAATAGGTCGTGCCAAAGCTGCGGCCGGTGTGCACCAGCGTCGCGCCGGTGCTGAGCAGCTGGGCGCTACCGCGCACGGCGTTGAGCTCGAGCGGCGACGGCGAGTAGTAGAAGCGGAACGATACCGGCGTGCCGCGCCAGTCGAGACGCGGGATCAGCGTGATATCGGTATTGGTGGCCTGCACCAGCACGCTATCGGGCATCGGTGGCGCGTTGACGCTGAACGTGACCGTCGCGGCGCCTGACTGGCCGAACGAGCCGCGGGTGCGCACCTCGGCGACGTACTGTCCCGCTGGCAGGCCACCGATGGTGCAGGTGGTCGAGTTCGGCGGCACTTCGATAGCCTGCACTGATTCACCATTGGCGCGCAGGACGACGCTGTAGCTCTGCGCGCCACTGACGGCTGACCAGTCGAGTCGGCCCTGCACGGTCTCGCCGATCGCCTCCAGCGTGTAGGTCAGCCCCGCCGGCGCGGCAATGCCGCCGGTGGGCAGCGAGATAAACCCTAGCGGGTTATAGGGCTCGCCGACGGCGTCGTCGTAGATCTCCGGGTCCTCAGCGGCGAGCGTGACTTTGCAGCCGCTGTCGCCGTGAAAATCCCAGTCCTCGACGCGAAACTCGCCGTCGATGTTGAGCGACGGCAGTCGCACGCGGACGACGCGACCGGGCCGACAGGCGTAGCCGCGGAAGTTGAGCGGCAGGGTCAGCATCCCGCCCGCCCGCTTCCGGCGCAGCGCGATGTTGGCGAGGCGCTGCGACTGGTAGGGGGAGAAAACGAACGGCAGGTCGAGCGTGTCTTCGATCTCGCCGCCGTCCTGCTCGACCCACTCATCGACGCGCACGGCCGGATAGTCGGTCTCCGTCCAGCGCTGGTCGGGGTCGATGAATTTGCCGCGCATGACGTTGACGGCGTCGGCCTGGGACGTCTCGGTCTGGCCGCTGACGGTGCCGACCACCATCGACTCGTCGATGGTCAACTCGTAGGGGCCGTAGTAGGCGCCGACAACGAGGCCGAATCGCCCGCCGATCCGGACGACTTTGCCGGCGCACGCGGCCTCCATGTCGGCCAGCACGCGGTCCTTGCGGGCGTCGGCCTTGAACCCGCCGCCGATGGTGTAGCGGCGCTCGGTGTCGCCGCTGGGCGTCTCGATGACCTCGTCACTGACGTTGGCGCTGGAAACGAACATCTCCCAGATGATCTCATCATCCGGCACGCGCAGCCGGGTACGCAGATACCAGAGGATGACGAGCGCGGCGTTCTCGCTGTAGCCAGTGGACTCATCGCGAGGGTCATAGATCTCGCGATTGCCGCGCAGCACGAACAGCGGCGTCGGGATGCCGGAGGCGAAATAGTCGCGGTCGTAGCGCAGCGAGACGCGGGCATAACTCAGCCCGTGCCCGACCTGGTTGTCGCGCCAGTCGGGCGAGTTCTCGAGGAGGTACGGGTCGGCGCTGCTCGGGTTGCGAATCAGCGCCCACGTTGCGCGATCGCCGGCATCGGCGATTGGCTCCTGGTTGAGATAGAGCTCGTCGATCGACTCGATCTCCCCCTCGCTCAGCACGTAGACGAGATAGAGCCATTCCCGCTTGGTCTGGTCGCCCTCCTCCTCTTGCGCCCAAGCGAGCAGGCCGCCGACGGCGCAGCGGCCGAACTGGTAGTGCGCGGGCTCCTTACTGGAGCGGATGACCTGTTTGAGCTCGGTCTGTGAGCTGACGCCCTGATCCACCTCCGGCGTGAGCGAGCCAGCCGCGAACATCGCGCCGCCGGCCATTACACCCAGGTAGGGATTCCCGGTAGCGAACCCGACGGCAACGCCGACGGCGACCGACGCAACCGCTTTGACTGCCTTACCCATCGGTTACTCCTCGTTCTGCTCGTCGCGGGCTTCGACACGCCAGGCAATCAGCGGCGCGGCGTTGGCTCGCGTCGCGCCCTCTTCGGTCACACACCAGATGCCGCCGGACCAGACGACCCCGATGCAGCGCCCCAGTGGGGCATCGAACAGCACGACGTCGCCACGCATCGCCTGAGTGACAGGCACGCGCTCGAAACAGGCATCCCATGCCGCCTCGAGGCTGCCGTGGGTATTGGCGAGCACACGCTTGGCACCGACCGCCGTGCGATAGCGGCCGCGGTACGCCTCCGCCGGGTCGACGCCGCAGACCGCCCGGCAGCAGTCGGCGGCGAACAGGCAGCAGTCGTTTTCGCCCCAAAAAAAAGCCGCCTCGCGGGCGGCTTGTAGGGTCTGCTGTAGCTGGCGTGGCCAGTTGGGGTGTCGGTTCATGCGAGCTCTAGACTCCGTTTTCTTTCTCGTAGTCGATTCCGTCACGTGCAAACCCCGTGACGCACTCCAGTGGGATCGGGACTCCATTGATATCGCCGGGGATGGACGGTTTCCCATTCACCACTGGCGAAGACATCACCATCGTTCCTCGAATAATAAGATGGTCATCATCAAGCTGCTGTAACTCACCAAGGTAAGAGGCATCTTTCACTGTTACGAAAACCTCATCACCAACCGAACACTTCCTCAGCTCCTCAAGGAATTCGGTTTCAGGTAAGTGCTTCGTGTCTTCCATAGTCGGCTCCTGAGTTAAAGGACCTACTTAGGATACGTGAAGCTCGGGGCGTCTTTCTTGGCGCCCCAGTAGATCGGCCAGTCGGCGAGCTGCGCCACGGCGAAGAAGAACCGATCACCGGAATGGCGCGAGCGGTGGTTCTCGTCGGTCCAGCGCTCGGTGCCTTTCCGCTGCCAGTCGGCCATTCGGTCGGTGATCTCGACGCTGATGGCGTTGTCGGTACCGCCCTCCCCGCCATCGCTACCGGCAAACGAGAATTGCGCGGCGTCCATTTTGCCGCTGAACAGAATGTCTGCCGCATAGCTGCCGTCATCGTCGATCGCGACGAGCAGCAGCCGCCCGAATCGCCCCCGACAGCGCTCTACCTGGGTGCCGGCGATCAGCTGCTCGTCGAGCCCGGAGAGTGTCAGAGAGACGCTGGAGGGTGACCCACTATCTAGCCGCTCTTTCGTCGTCGAGATGTCGCCGAACGTGCCGACGCCGTAGAACGTCTGGCCGTCGATGATCAGCGGCCCGGTACCGGTGTGTGCCCGCACCATGCCGGACTGGAAATCGAGTTCGCAGGCGTAACACAGGCGCACCGTGGGTCGGCTGAGCAGCTCGACCATCGAGTCGGAAAACGGGAACGCAGACATCAGAACGCCTCCCGGCAGTCGATCGACCCGCCGGCGATCAGCGACTCGACCGACATGTCGTGCTCGTCGCTCGTCAGCCGCATGACCGCGTAGGGCCGCGTGTAGTTGATCTCGGCGCCGTCGGCGGGCGGCGTGCGCAGCCACGGCGCGACCTGAATCGTGGCGTTGCCCTGGGTGTTGCTTTTCACGTCGGCGACCACCTCGAGCAGCTGGTCGTTGATCGTGATGTAGTCGCCGGCGTGTAGCACTGTCGTGCTCGCCCGCCATCCTCGGCTCGGCACCGTGCCGGCGGCATTGCCATTACCGTTGACCCGGGCGGTGCCGGCAGCCGTTGCCCGCGCCCGGCGCCACGGGTAGAGCTTGAACGTACCGGCCATGCCCTGGAGCTGGCCGACGAACGACGTCAGGCGGCGCTCCTCGTCCTCGAACAGGTTGCGAAACTGGAGCGAGCAGCGCCAGTAGGCGCCCGGGTACGTGCGGATCTGCTGCGAGTTGTTGAACGGCGAGGTGAACGCACGGTTGTTGAACACGCGCCCCCAGTCCATCCGGTAGGGCTCGAGCCCTTCGGGCCACTCGATCATGGGTGTCTCCTCATCGCCGGCGCTTCATCTCGCGAAGCGCTTCGTCGACGACCTTCTCCGACATCTGCATTCGCACTACCGTGTCGAGCGCACCGCCCAGCATGTGGGCCACCTCCTCGATCGTTGCCGGCTTCTGGAGATCAAGGCCCGCGTCTTCGAGCTGCTGGAGCAGGGCGTCGGTGAAGGGGCTTCTCTGTTCGCTCATCGTCATACCCTCAGTAGTCTGCGAAGTCGGCCATTGGTGGCGAAGTCTTTACCCACCCTGGCGATTGTCTCCTCGATCCCCTGCTGCACTTGGCGGCGAACAGCGGCGGGGTCGGTGGCGCCGCGAGCGTCCACGGTCACGTTCAGCCCGCCGGCGGGTCCGCCCGCCGCCGACTCACCCGGCTCGACCATCCGCGACTGCACGTCGTCCAGCGTGCGATCCAGCTTGGCACTGGTGTCGGAAGTCGTGACGCGCTCGCCCTGCTGCAACAGCCAGGTTCCCGTTTCGGGTACCGAGTCGATACCGTCGTGGGCCATGCCCGCCAGGGCAAAGCTACTAACCGCTGCGGCCATCGGCTGTGTAGCTGCTACGGCTGTGGCGGCGGCTGCGGGTGCTGCTGCGGGGCCGATGACGGGAATGGCTGCAGTCGAGGTGAAGGCGTTCAACCCGGCCATGGCGCTCTGCGCCTGAGCCGTGGCAACCATTGAAGCCGCCGCTGTTGATTGGGTCGTTTTACCCACGACAAGCTGAACGGCCTGATACGCCAACCACTGCGCCGCCATCTGACCAAGCGCATTGACGACGGACCGAGCCATGCCGTCGGCAACGCCCTGAGCGGCATCGCCGAGGTTCTCGTAGTCGAAGATGACCCCCTCGATGGCATCACCGAAACGGCTCGTGAAGCTCTCGGCTACCTGGCGATTGAGATTGTCGAAATCGGTGAAGGCGTTCTCGGCGCTCTCCAGCCAACCGCTCCATGCATCGTTATCCCCGCCCAGGTCCACGTCGCTGGCATCGGCGATGCGCTCGAGCATGTCGGCGCGCTCGCGTTCCGAGACGTTGACCGCGTCGAGGATTTCGAGGCGCTCCCGCAGCGTGTCGTTGAGCTGCTCTTCCGGCGTGCGCATCTCCGCGACTAGACGCTGGTAGGTGTCGAGCTTCTCTTGCTGCTCTTCATACGCCGCGACCGTCTCGAGCGCGGCGCGGGCCTGCGCCAGCTGAGCGCTCGTCGCCCCTTCGGTGGCGAGCTTGTGGAGGGTCTGCTGGTCGGCAGAGAAGCCGACCGTTTCCGCCTGTAGCTTGAGCGCGGCGATCTGGTCGCGAATCGTCTCAGCCTGCTTTTCGGCATCCGATGTGGCGCTGGACGCGGAGGTGCCCATCGATTGAAAAGACCGTTCGACCGGATCGATGCCGGTTTGCGCCAGCACATTGAGCTGATCACGCAGCTTTTGCGCCGCTTCCTCATTGGCCGCCAGCCCCTCCTCGGCTTCTCTCAGCGACTCGTAATATTGGCGCCGCTCCGCTGCGTCTACCCCCAGGACCGTGGAGTTACGGAACGGGCCCGGGTCTGTCGACGTTTCCGCCAGCTCATCCAGTGATCGACGGGCTTCCTGTGCCTGCTGTTCGAGCTCCAGCATTTGACCGGTCAGGTTGACCAGCTGCCCTTTGATGGCGGCTTCGTTGTTGAGGTCGATCGCGTTGGTCAGTTCGTCGACTCGGTTGGCCGTCCTCTCGGCGGCGCTGGCCGTTAGCCCCAGCTCCTCGCGGTAGGTGAAAAGCGCCCCAACAGCTGTCCCCAGCACGACGACCAGCGCCCCGATTGGGTTGGAAACGGTCGCGGCGTAGAACGCACCCTGAGCGATGGTCGCTGCCATCACCGCGGCTCGGTAAGTCCCATAGGCGCCCGCAGCGACGGTCGCCGTCGTCGCGAGATCCGCCAGTAGCTGAATCTGATCGTCGTATTCACCCCGCTGAAAAGCCTCGGCAACGGCTAGCCCCTTGTCGGCAAGCTCGGACATCGCGGGCGCCAGCTCGGCGGCGGCTACTTGCGCACCGGCTGACATGACGTTTTTCAGCTGGTCGACATCATTGGCAAAGTCGACCAGTGCGTCCGTCTGGGTGTCTGACAGAACGATTCCCAGATCCTCGGCTTCCTGGCCAATCTCCGCGAACGCCCGCCCCCCATCGCGAAGCAGCGGAATCAGCGCCGTCGTATCACTGGCCATCGCCTCCAGATAGAACGTCATGTCCTGCTGGTTGAGGTTCGCTTTCTGCAGGCTGTCGAAGTAGAGCTGCAGCGCCTGCGGCCCCGAGAGCTTGCGAAACTGGTCAGCAGTGACGCCCACCTTGGGCGCGATGTTATCGAAGAAGTCCGCCATCGGGCCGCCGCCGGTGGCGATGAAGTCACCGACGCGGTCGTTCACGTCCTTGAGGATGTCTGCCAACTTGTCCTGCTCGATGCCAACGCTCGTGCTGGCATATCCCCACTTCTGCAACTCCTGCGTCGAGGTGTTGGCCAGCTGAGCCTGATTGGCCAGCTCGCGAGCGCTGGTCGCAGCATGAGATGTAAACGCCAGCATGCCGGCGCCGGCAGCAGCGGTTGCTGTTCCCATCCTCACGAAGGCGGCAGCTGACTCCTTGGCGTTGCGCTGAATTTGCTGCATCCGCTGGCGACTGTGCCGCTCCGCCTTATCGAGTGGATCAGTGAAGCCGCCAATCCGGGCCACCAGATCGAGCGTCAGTTGACCGAGTGAGCGAGTAGACATCTTTCCTCCGGGCATAAAAAAACCCGCCGGAGCGGGTTTGAATTTAAATGTGGCGTAGGATTTCTACGCAGACCTGATGCTCAAAGAGGCCCCTCGTGAGCTCATAAAGCTACGCTCAAGATGCTCCCCACTACTATCAATAAACGCTACGTTGTTTTCTCCATCGACCAGACAGCTTGCCGCCTGCCTCACTCCAACCACCTCAGCACCATTGATTTTTAAAAGAATATTTCCTGCGGAGACGGTGCCATGCAGAGGGGATGTCTCATTGATATATCTCACGATAATACCTTTCCCGTCCGCTGCGGAAACTGCTCTTTCATTGAAGCTCGAAGTGGCTGCGGAGGAGGCTTTATCCGGCTCATTAGCTATTAAAAAAGCCGAGCCACAAGTGTTCTGATAGATGCTTTTCAAGATGGAGAAGGCCGTGGCTACGATAATCATAAAAACAGCCTGAGATATTCCGGAAGCCCACACTGCAATGTTGTACCGTGTTTCCGATGAACCGCCATACAAGCCTGACGAAGGAGTTTCGTAAGTGCCATAGCTCGCTATTAGAGCCGCCCCCGCAACAACACTCAATACCGCTAAGAGCCAAATGGTACCAACTACACCATTCCAACGATTTTTATTAACCCCTTCGCTCATGCCAACCTCCAATCTTCTGGTGCCTGATATTATTCACGATCTCGCCGGATCTGAGCGACAGCCTACCAGTCCGTGACGATTATCAGCGAGACGCGAGGGTGATCCAGAGCCAGATAGAGGCTGCTGATCTTCGCCGAGATGATTTCGCCACCGGCATCCATACGCTTGCTCAGCGTCGCTGCGAAACGCGCCTTGAGGTAACCGATCTGGATTTCTACGGGCCTAAAAAGCGTGTACCAGCGGGCTACGGTGATGTATACGGCAATGGCATTCGCGTCGTGAGGATTACTGGGTTCGCGCTTGAGAACGGCCGGCATTCCTGCCTTAGCGTAGGCTCTGATGCGAGCAGCGCGGCCTTCGAAACCTGTCCCGGCGACTATGGCCGAGTACTTCTTACCCGTTCGCTTGCCGCGTTGGTTTACCTCGACCTCCTCGCCGCATCCTTCGCAAAGCGCCCAAACGGTTTCGCCCGGCTTGCATAGGCGAGCCAGGTCTCTGTGGTCGCGCCCGTGAATCCTCAGCGAGCACTGTCGGCAGTAGTCGGTCATGCTTCCCTCGGTCAGTCGTTCCTATTCAGAGAATCGGCTGACCGAGGGTTAGGCTTGAATGAACTCACTCTCTCGGCGGATTGAACCTGACGGGTCGTTCCCCGGCGTCCGCAGCGTAGTGATTGAAGTCGTCGACCTTCTCACGCAGATCCTGAGTCAGCCTCTCGATCTGCTCGAGGCTGGCATGAGCCTTCGCCGCGTCAAAATCATAGTGGGGCTCGCCGCGCACTCCGTGCGTTTTGCGCAGTTGCTCGCGCAGCTCGTTGATGGCGCGATTGCGCTCGACCGATGCTGATTCGATTTCCTTCGCCAGCACCTTGCAGCGCCCGATCGCTTCGTAATTGAGTTCCGTCATGATGACCTCTTTCAGTTCAGTGCCAGTGTGCCGATAGGGCCGCGACCGCGACTGGTGGTCAGGTAGCGCGAAAGCACGCCGATGTGTTCGCGCCAGTTTCCATAGAGCCTAGAGTCGAGCAGCTTGAGCGCCGGCCCCACTCGTTCCACGAAGTCCCGCTCCAGTGCGTTGGCTCTACCCGCCAACCCTTCGAGATTGCGCAAAATGGTACTGATTTCGCCGGTCTCGGCGATGCGGCTGGGATCTTTCGCCAGCTCGATGCAATCTTCCAGGCAGTTGTCGATGCGGTGCTGATACCGTTCTCGCTGATCCTGCGTCAGCGCTTCGCCGGGCAACGTTCGAGAGATCCTGTCGAGGTAGTGTTGTAGCGCGATCAGGCTGTAGTAGAGCGTCTGAGATTTGCGTGCCTCCGCAGCCGGCGGACGAGCGCACTCTAGGTACTCACCCTCGATGGCCCACTGGGCGACGAAGTTGGCCGCGGCGTCCATGTCATTGGCGGCGATCATCTCGGCCTTGGGCACGTTGAAGCGGGTGTGAAGCAGATTCCAGAGACGGTGCTGAGCGCTGTTGCGAGCGCTCGACGGCAGTACGCGAACCTTCTTGCCGATCAGCTCGCGCAGGATCTTGAGGCCGTCGGTACCGATGGTGTCGTCGGCGATGCGGTGGGCGACCTCCGGGGCGATGGCATGCAGCTGCTTCTCGCACTCGATGAAGTAGCGCCGGGCCTGCTTGCCCTTCTCGTTGCGCTCGACCATCGACAGCTCTTTAGCCATGTCGAGGGTGAGGTGGTATTCAGTCCTGGGCCGGCCACCAAGAGGTTTTTTCCCGTTTTGGAAAATACCCTCCGCTCCCCCATTTTGGGGAGTGGTGTTTGATGCCCAATTTTGGGCAACGGTCTTTGCTTCCCCGCTTTGGGAAGCAATCAGAAAGTCTTGGTTTTCTTCGAACCCGTACTGCTTGATCCGCTCCTTGATCCACGCTCCAAAAACCTTACCTACCTCAAGGAATCGATGCAGCGTGCGTGCGTCGACGAGATGCGCGGTTTCATGATCGATGGTGCCGGTGAAGACGGGGATGATGCTTGCGGCCTGCGTAGCCATATCGGTGACTCCTCGTTCGTTTTAGGAGTCCGCCTCGTCACTTGCACTTGATTGGGGGCGGACCGTACGCAGGTGTGCAAGACCGGGGAACGTAGGCAACCCGGCAGGCCGAAGCCTCCCGCGCACGGCCCGCCATAACAGGCAGGCACAAAAAAAGCGCCAATGGGCGCTGTGCGCCATACGTTCTGTTCGGGCTTGCACACCCGGCCGCTGATTTTGCAGCGGCAAGGAGATAGTGGCCCAGGTAGGCGCAGGCGTCAATACGCCGGGCAATGATGCCACCCGCCAGCGCGGCGCGCACTGCGCGTGATGGGGGTGGATGGATTATCACCCCCACGTCGCCATTGCCTGCTCGAGCGAATCCGCCGGACGCTGACCGTGCGGCAGGAAGTCGTAGATCGTCAGCGGCTCGGCGTCTTTCTTGCGATGCGAGTTGGCGTAGAGCGCGGATAGCTGGGCCATCGCGCGCTCTACTCGCTGGCCGGCGTCGAGCCTGCCGTGCTTGTTGCGGTACGCCGCCCACTGCCGGACTTCCGCGTAGCTGAGGCGCTGCCGCGCTTCTTCGATCGTGCGCCCGCCGACGCCGTTGAGGACGAGCTCGTGGAAGAGCTCGTCTTCTCCGTCGAGCTCGCGCTGCTCTTTCCCAGGCCGGTCACCTCGCCGATGACGCGCAGCAGCTCCATCGTCAGGGCGCCGTCGAGGGCGCCCCGCTCCGGGTCTGCTTCGCCGGTGATGTCGGCGACGCTAAAAACGGCTTTGCCTTCGGCATCACAGATGCAGGCCGCGATGCGACTGGCGACAATGTCGCCGCCACCGCGCACGGCGGTGATGTCGCTCACTGCCGAGTGGTACGACATCGGGCGGACGTAGGTCGTGGCGCTGAGCGTCTCGCCGCCCTGCTGCCACTCGATGGTTTTCTCGACAGGGACGCCGGTGAAGGCGCCCGCCGTCTTGAGGTTGTCGATGCTGAGCTGCATTGTCGATTACTCCCCGCTGCCGGCCGCGGGCTTCTTCGGCGTCCACTTCCCCGAGCCGCTGCGCTGGATCGATACCTGGGAGCTGACAAGGGCATTGGCCGAGAAGTCCATCGGGAAGTCGCTCACGTAGCCGTTGAAGCTGTACCAGGTGCGCGTCGTCGGGAGCGTAACGGTGCCGCCAGAGACCTCGGGAAATGCCGTCGGCTTGCCTTCGGCGTCAACGGGACCGTCACTCCAACCGACGTACCAGTCGACGCGCTCCTCGCTGCCATCGTTCGCCATGTCGTGCAGCTCAACGTGCGCAGGCTCGCTAGGGTCGGCGTTCACCGTCAGCGACGCCGCACCCGGGGTGCCGAGGCCTTTCTTGTAGCGCCGGGACTGGGTTTCTTCCAGCGGCGTATCGTCGAGCTGGTCGCGCGGGTTGCCGGCGGGGTTGAACGCAGTGGCGCCGGGAATACGCGTCACCTTGCCGTTGCGAACCATGAACACCTGAGTGCCCTGGGCCAGAATGGACATCGTGCTATCTCCTGCCCCAGTGGGGCGCTATGGCATGAAAAAGCCCGGCGATCGCCGGGCGTGTGGGTTGGGGTGGCGTCAGCGACGGACGATCCAGTCGACGTCGAACGAGCGGTGGCGCAGCCCCGTATCGGGGTCGCGATCTTCCTCGCCCCAGCGGGCAATCCGCGCGCGGGTCTCGATGGCATCGCGCATAGCCACTACGGCGGCGCGAACGCTGCTGCCCGTCTCGGCGTAGACATCGACCTGCAGCGTGACGCTGTCGACGTCGGGACGATCCGCCAGATAGTTCTCGGGAATACCGGTGATGAGCTGATAGGTGGCGTAGGGGGTTGCGACGTTCGCTGGCGCCTGGTCGAACGGGTAGATGCGAGTCGGCTCGCTGCCGAGCACCGCGGTAACGCCGGGGTTTGCCGCGCAAACAGCAAAGAGCGGGGCCAGATCCATCAGTTGCCTCCTGCCTTGGCGGCGCGCTTGATCGCGCGATCGACCGATTTACCGTACTGGGTGACGAATTCCTGCGTCGCCGCGTCGATGCTGCTGGCCAGCGCAGTACGCATGAACCCTTTGGCGGGGATGGTCGACGTACCGAACTCGAGGAATCGCCAGTAGTAGGTGTCGCCGCCCGGGTTGGCTGCATTCTTGTCCCGCGACTTGGCGCCACCGCGCACGCCGACGGCCATTTTGAGATCGCCGGTCAGCTTGTAGTGCTTAGTGTCGGCGCGAACGACGATGTTGTCGGCGATGCTGTTCGCGGTGGTCGGGTCATCCAGGCGGCGGGCGCTTTCCTTGGCGCGATCGCGCACGACGTTGGCCGCTTTGCGCAGCGCGAACCGCCCGCCCTTGCCTTTGATGTCAGCGCTCACGCCCTCGAGTTTGTCGGCCAGCGCCGCGAGCCCCTCGACCTCGAACGACACGGCGTCAGCCATCGTTGACGCCCTCGACGCAGGGCAGCGTCAGATACTCGCGCCCGGATCGCGGATCCGGCTGAACGCCCTGGATGTTGTAGATTCGGTCGCGGTGGACGATCCGCATCTGCGCGGTAACGCCAGCGCGGTACCGAATGACGATGCGTGTGGTGACCGCGGCGCGCTCGGCGCCGGCGGCGATGAACTCGCGCACGCTGAGCGGCTCGACCGACGCCCAGACGGTGGCGGTTGTCTGCCAGTCGTCGAGCATCTCGCCGCTGTAGGGGTCCTGGCGCTGGTCTTTCTTCTGCAGCTGAACGCGGTGGCGCAGTTTGCCTGCCTGCATGTGGCCTCCTCAGCGGATGGGCGTGCCGTCGAGCTCGCGCGGCGGCTCTTCGATGCGGCCCTCTTCCTCCGCCTCGGCGAGCAGCATGTCGACCACGGCGTTGTTCGACTCGACCATCTCGCGATTCGACGCCGTAAGCTCCTGCATCGCCGCGGTCTGGCGATCGAGCGCCGCGACCAGTTTATCGATGTCGGTCATGGCGGCCTCAGAAATGGAAGAATCGATAGGGTTCGATCAATGACGCGACCGCCATTGGCATCTCGGTAACACTGACGCCGACGGCAACGCTTTCGCGGTTGGCGTACCAGTGGCCGATGATCAGCAGCATGGCGGTGGTGATGTCGTCGTCGAGCAAGAGCGCGTTATCTTTGCCCGACTTGTCCGCCTCGGCTTGAGAGGCGAACAGGGACCGCCCGGTCTGGTTCTCGACCATCCGGCGGGCGGCATTGGAATAAGTGTCGAGGAGCGTGTCGTCATCCTCGAAGTCCGGCTCGAGCCGGACGTGTTGCTTGATGATGTCCAGTTCGAGCACGGGGTGTCTCCGTCTCATGCGTGAGACAAATAGCCGGTACTACTGCGACCGCCCGGAGGCGGCCGCAGCCCGGGTTTAGCTGCTGGTGCCGGGCTTGCCGACCAGCGCCTTGATGGCGGCGCCGTCCTGCAGCACGCAGCCGAAGCGGGAGAAGGCGAGGAAGCCGGTCTGGTCGAAATCGGCGTAACGCTCGATCAGACGGCGCAGGATCATGTAGCGGACGCGGCGCAGCACCAGCTGCTTGAAGTCGCCACCAAACATGAACTTGTTCCCCGCGCCGATATCGGCGATGCCGGAGTCGATCACGTACTCACGATTCAGGAACGTAGCCGGTGCCGTGCCGATCACACCCGGCAGCCAGAGTGGGCGACCGTTGGCGTCGACGAACTCCTCGATCGCTTTGAGCGTGTTGTCGTTGAACGCGAGACGGTAGCCAGCGGTGCGGCGGTACGCGGGGTCGACGGCGTGGATGAGGCTATTGATCTCCTGCCACGTGACCTTGGCCGCTGCCGCGGTATTGACCGTTTTGGTAACCGACGCCTCGAGCCCCTTGGGCTGTTGCGGTGTGCCGGTGCCAGTGCCTTTAACCAGGTAGTGAGCCTCGGCACGGGCGAGGCGGTTACCGATGCGCCCACCCAAATAGCGCTCCATGTCGATGCCGCTGTCCTGCAGCAGCTCGTTGGAGACGCGAATGACCTTCGAACTCAGCTTGTGAGCACCCAGCGAGTTCATGCCGAACTCGACATCCTCCTCGCCCGTCTGCTGGTTCTCGCCCAGCAGCTCGCCCATATCACCGGTGCCGTCGCTGGTCGGCCACTCGATGGGGTTGCCGGATTCAGTGGTCAGGATCTGGGCAACGCTAGCGATACCGCCGAAGTCCTGCATCGTTTCCTGAACGCGAGCGAGGAAGGTCGTCGGTACGGTATAACCGCCCTTCTCGTTCGGCGTGGTGCCTTGGGCGCGCATCTCCTTGAGCAGCTGACGCTCCTCGGTGCTCATATCCTGCAGTCCGTGGCGCAGGAACGAGTCGAACGCCTGTGCCTGGCGCTGCTCTTGGGAGGCTTCGCCGCCGCGCTCACCGTCTTCGCTGCGCTGGCGCTGCTCTTCTTCGCCCTCTTCGACGAAGCGCTGATCGGCATCTCGCAGCTGCTCTTCGCGCTCGATCTTGTCGCGCAGGCCGTCGAGGTCGCCTTTCATGGCTTGCCACTTGCTGCGCTGCTCGTCGGACCAGGCGTCATCGCCGATCTCTTCGTTCAGCGACCGCATGTCTTTGGCGATGTCGCTGTACTTTTTCTTCAACTCGTGGAGTTTCATTTCAGGCTCCGATGGTTTCGAGGAAGCGCTCGCGGGCGCGGCGCTGATTGACGGCGCGATGAGCGAGACCCTTGATCTCGGCACATCGCGCCTCGAGTGAGCGCGCAGAGGCGCCCGCGTCGGGATAGGCCGGGTAGGTGACCGGCGAGACGTCCAGCAGACGGCTGAAACTGTGGATGGTGCGGACGATCAGGCCGCCATCCTCTTCGCGCCATTCGTCACCATCAGGGGCGACTCGGAAGGCGAACGACGAGCCGGTGATGTCGCCGCGGCGAAGCGGCGCCAGAACCAGGTCTCGAACGGTCTGCGTGTCCGGCGGCGTGATCTCGTAGCGCAGCCCCTCGGCATCGACCGAGATCGACAGCGTGCGACTGGTCGTGCGACCCAAAACGAAGTTGCGGTCGTGATTGAACAGCGCCCGGACGTCATCGCCGAGCACGTTGTCGAACGCGCCCGGGGCGATCTCTTCGCGGAACATGCCGAGGATCATTTCGCTACGGCTGTTGAATACGGCGCCGTGGCCGATGATCCGGGCGGCCTGGCCCTCTGCTTCGGGCTCTTCGGCGCGCACCTCGCAGGAGATCGCGCGCTTCTCGACATCGCTCATGGGGTTTCCTCGGAGGGTGGGTTCTTGCCGAGCTGGCTCTGCGGCGTGGCGTTGACGCTGATCAGCATCTCGTCGAGGCCATCGCGGGGGTTCATGTCCTCGAGCGCGCGGACCTCGTTGCGATCCATCCAGCCGTCGGTGATGGCGTAGTGGTAGAACTCGGCACGCTCTTTCGCGGTACCGCGCAGCAGCCCGCCGAGGTTGAACTTCACGTAGTAGCCGGCAATGCGCTCGGCGCGGGTAAAGACGCGGCGGTTGATCTCCTCTTCCCAGTTGCGAATCCACGGCATCATGGTGTGCCGCACGAACTGGATGGCCTGCTCGCTGATGTTTGAGAACGTGGCTTTATCGAGGTCGTTGATCATGTGCGACGGCACGTTGAAGAGGCCGGCGACTTCGGAGCGGTTGAGCTTTCGCGTCTCGAGGAACTGGGCGTCTTCGGGGGCGATGGTGATCGACTTGTATTCGAGATCCGCCGGCAGCATCAGCGTCTTGTTGTCGGACTGACGCAGCTTGGCCATCGCCGCGCCCCAGACGCTCTTGAGTCGCTCCCAGCTCTGTTCGTTGAGCGCGCCCTTGGTGGTGACGAGCCCCGTCGGGCGACCGCCACCGTCGAAGAAATCCTTGCCGTAGCGCTGCGCCGCCAAGCCAAGGCCGATCGTCTCGGCGTGCTGGCGAATGGGGCTGATGCCGGTCTTGCCGTCGGAGCCGAGCGCGCGGACGTGGATCATGTCCTCGGGCGCGATCGCCAGCGCCCGCCCTTCGTCGGTGATCGCCGAGTAGACCCAGCGGCGGCCGTTCTTGATCAGCTCACATGCCCACGGCTTGTGCATGACCAGCTCGCGCAGTTCGCCGCGGTTGCTGCGGATCGTCTGCGTGTAGCCGTTACCCCAGCCCAGCACGTGCGCCTGTTTCGTCTCGCGCCACTTGTAGCTGGTCTGCCAGTCGTTGGGCTCGTCGTGCAGTAGCCAGTACGCCGGGTGGTCGGTAGCGGCCTCGATCGAATTGCCCTGCTTTCGCATGACGTGCAGCGGCAGCTGGGCCAAAGACGACGACAGCACGTTGATGCAGGAGTAGACGGCGCCGAGGGTCATGGCGTTGGCGTTGTTCACCGTGATGCCGTTGTCGGGGTGCAGATACTCCTGGAGGTTCTGCCCGGTCATGGGGGTGTCCGGATTCTCGATAGAGCGCTCGCCGAAGAGTTGATCGAGGATCATCGCGAGCCCCCGTAACGCTTGGCCGCTCTAGAGGCGGCAAGCGCGACCACCAGCAGCATGCCGCCGCCGGCGATCAGCGCATCCGCCAGCCCGAACCGCAGATACAGGCCATAGGTCAGCGCCCCGAAGCCGGTCAGCCCCAGGATGTCGAATAGGTAGTGGCGCATTCACATCACCAGGAAGTCGTCGTCGGAAAGGGTTTCGAGAAGGCTCGTTTCACGCTGATCGGCCAGCATTGCGCGTCCGATCGCCATGATCAGCGCGACGGCGCCGTCGATTTTGTTGTGGTCGCCCTGTTTGATAGGACGCACCACGTCGTCGTTGCCGGGGAGGTGTTTGCCGATCACGTTGCTGATGCACCAGGTCATAATCGGGTTGCCGTCGTGATGGAACCGGCCGGCGATAATCGCCGCCTCGAGTTCCTTCATCGGGTCCGACATGTTGGTGTAGTTCTGGGTGATGCTGATCGGGCTCAGCCCCTCGTCCTCGAGCTGGTGCGAGAGGTTCGCTGCGCCGTGGGGGTCGATCGGCGACTCAAGCGCGGGCGTGGCTTCGTGCACGTCCTTGGCTGTCTCGAGGATCTCGCGGTAGTCGACCTCGCTGCCGTCGGTCGCGGTCATATGCTGGCTCTCGATCCAGCCCTGGTAACGCTGCGACATGCGCTGATCGTCGGTATCGAATGCCGTGTCTTCCGGCACCCAGAACCGCGGCGAAACGCAGTAGTAGTGGCGCTTGCCGTCGATCGTCTTCACGAAGAGGCGCGCCATGCTGTTCATGTCGAGTTTTCGCGCCAGGTCGAACCCGAGATAGCAGCCCCAGCCGGCGAACTGCTCGGGCGTTAGCGTCGGGTCGGCGCAGCGCTTCCACTCTTCCAGGTTGAAGAACGCCTCTTTCGAGGTGACCCACAGGTTGAGGTGCTTGACCTTGAACTTGTTGGTCTGTCGCGCGCGGGCGATGGCCTGCGCCTGCATTGACTTGAGGAATTCGAGCGAGACCGACACGCCGATATTGGGATTGGCCTTGTAGAGTGCGGCCTCGCTCGTCCAGTCATCGTCGGCGTCGATGGTGTAAATGATGCCGAACAGCTCATCGTCCTGGGTGGTGCCTTCCAGCATCTCGATGACGCGCTCTCGCATCTCGTAGCACGGTCCGGCGATGTCGTAACCCGCGGTGGTGATGACCCACATCAACGGCTGAGAGCGCGCGCCCATGCCCGTCAGCATCGTGTCGTACAACCCGGAGTCTTGATGTTCGTGGTATTCATCTACGATCGAAAACGATGGGCTAGAACCATCGCCAGGATCACCGATCACCGGCTCAAACTTGCTGCCGTCAAATCGCTCGAGCTTCTTGGCCCAAGGCACGATGCCGAAGTGCTTGCGTAGGTTCGGAAGCTTTTGAACCATTTTTAGAGCAGGCCGAAAAACCTCCCACGCCTGCTTTTCGGTCGTGGCGCCGCAGTAGACCTCGGCGCCGTATTCGTTATCAGCGCATAAGGCATAGAGCCCCGCCCCAGCCACCTTGATCGACTTGCCGTTCTTTCGCGGCTCCTCTTCGTAAACCTCACGGAAACGCCGAAGGCCGTCCCTCTTTCGGACCCAGCCGTACACAGCGGCGAAAATGAAAAGCTGCCAGGGCTGCAACGTTATCCGTTGATTTCCGCGAGCCCATTCACCCTTCGTGTGAGGAAGCAACTGTACGAAGCGACAGACTCGCTCAGCCTTGTCACGATCAAATCGATAGGGATATGACTTGGCCTTCGACGCGCGGACGTCGTCGAGGTGACGAGCGCAGGCGGCGCGGACGTAGCTGCAGGCCGGGATTTTGCCGCCGACAACATCGCGGGCGTATTTCTGGGCCGCGTTCACGTTCGGGTAGGCGGCCATAATCAGAACCCTTCGAATTCGTTCTTCCCCTGCTCGCCGTCGCCGCCAGATCCGGCACCGAGCATTCGCATTCGAGTGAGTGGGTCGAGGCCGAGCAGAGAGCCGAGGCGGGATAGCTGCTGAACTGACTTGTCGCGGACATTGACGACCGGGTGCATCTTCTCGCTGCCGTCAGCGGTTGGGATCGTCATGCCCTCTTTTGCGATGCGCACCTCGGCGTCGAGCATCATCTGCCACGCGTTGCAGTACGCCTGCAGCAGGGGGGCGTCCTCGATCTCGAACGAGCCGCGGTCGATGAGAACTTTCGACTGCTGCTTCCAGATGCGCCGGGCCGCGTCGCCCATCAGTTCGTCGGGGGGATTGATGCGAGTGATCGAGCTTTTCTTCTGGCTGTTCGTCTTTGGCTTTCGACCTCCACCGGAGGCCCGAACCGGTGCTGAGTTCGACATGGGCCACTCCGGAAAAAAGTTCGTTATTTCTCACGCATAAAAAAGTGACTGAGGCGGCGGTGTCCGGCGGCGAAAGCTGTAGAGATTTGACCCGCCCCTCCCCCTGGCGCGGTCTCTCGCACCATCACGGCGCATCGGGCAGGCCGCGTCCGCTCTGCGACTCCCGTGCAGTCTTCGCCTTATGACAGGGCGAGCAGATGGCCTCGAGATTGGTCATCCCGTCGGTACCGCCTGACTCACGGTTAACTATGTGGTCGACCTCGCTTGCTGGCCTCACCACACCCTGGCGTTTGCACGGCTGGCACAGGTAGCGGTCACGCTGCAGCACCGCGTCACGTTTGCGGCGCCAGGGCCGGCCGCCGCGGCCACTGCGCCCCTTGCGTCGCTGCGTCCAGCCGGTGCCCATGTACGCATGGTCGTCGCAGTAACCGTGGCGTTCGGTCGTTGTGTGGCGGCAGCCAGGGGCGCGGCATGGGCGTCGGGCTTTACCGGGCATCGATCTCTCCAGCCAGTCGCCCCGTTCGCGCCTGCTCTTTCGCTACCTGCCCCTGCTGCCAGGTGGCAAGGCCACGCTCTGCCGTCTGTCCGGCTATGTAGCCGCCAACGCCCAACGTCATGAGATCCCAAAGCGCCTGCGGCAGTGGCAGCGTCAGGCCGACGCCGAACATCGCGCCCAGATAGGGCGCGACGAGATAGTTGTTCGCCACGATCGCGACGATCACCAGCATCAGTAGCGGCCGCCAGTTGCGTTGCAGCCAGCTCTCGCCGTTGGCCTCGGCCATTACGACCTGCATGCGAGCGTCGAGCGTCTTGGAGCGCTCGGTGATCAGCTGTCGAGTCAGCTCGGCCTTGATCTGCGCCGCCTGGTCCTTATCCGTCACCGCCTTGTCGACGATATCGAGGATCGGCGAGACCACGGCGCCCAGCGCTTTATCGATGATGCTCATCGCGTCCGCTCCATTCTGAGATCGACCTGACCAGTCCAGCCGTCATCGGTCGCCATCTGCGTTGTCGCATCGCATGCGGCCAGCTGCGCATCCGCCACGCCGAGCCGGTAGTTCTTCGCCGAGAGCTCGGCGCGCGCCGCGTCTCGTGAACCCTCGAACCGCCCGGCCTTGGCTTGCTCCTGCACCAGGGCGTACCAGAGCCCGTAGCCCACCGCTTGCTGACTTGCCTGCGATGCATCCAGCCGCTTGGCGGCATCGCTCGCCTGCACCTGCGAGAACACGGCCCAGGCAACGGCCACGCCGGCCACCAATAGATGCGAGCGGCTGTCCGTGCTGAGTCTGCGAATCCATCCCATCATTTGCGCCTCAGTTCCGACGCAACGTCGGCGATGTTGTCGAGCAGTCGGTCGACGCGCTGCTCGAAACCGTGCACGCCGATATAGCCCAGGAACGCAGCGAAGAAGCGGCCGGTCTCGGCCTCGAATCCCCAGTGCTGAATGAACGGCAGCGAGGTCCAGGCGAGAAACCCGACCATCAGCGTCTCGATCCAGCGCTTGGGTTTGCGCATTCCGCCAGACGTCAGCACACGCAGCGCCGACATGAACACAGCACAAAGTGCGGCGGACTGTGCCGGCTCCCGCGCGAACGTCAGGACCGCCAGCCAGAGCTCGTTGATTTGATCCGGCATCTCGATCCCCGGTGTTGTCGCGCGACTACCCTCGCCGGTGCGATGCGCGGTGGATCAGGATCCATGCAGGGATCATCGAGAGATTGAGCAGAAACCGACCGATGGCTGTCCGGTCACCCAGCGCGATGTCGACCGCCACGTCAGCACCGCGGAACGCCAGCAGACCGGCAGCGGTGGCGATCACCAGATGGATCGCGAACCGCTCCCAGCCGTCATCGATGCGGTTGAGCGCGATCAGGCATTGAATGATGAGGCCAGCGGCGATCAGTAGGTTCGCCACCGCCATGACGTTTCCAATCATGCAGCCAGCTCCTCTTGCCAGACGTCACGCGAATTCGCCGGGCGCTGCCCTTCCAGCAACAACGCCTGCACCCGCTGCGACGCCTCGTCTTTCGTGATGCGCCCGTCGGTGTTGGCGTCGAGACCAGCGTTCTGTCGATACGCCGTCGTACCGTCGGTGAACATGACCGAGCCGCCGGGGCGACCCACGTAGGCAGGCATCAGGATCGCGAGGTACATGTCCGGCAGCGTCGTGATGCGGTGGTGATAGGGGCGGAAATACTGCTCGACATAATCGAGCTGCTCGACGGCGGTCATTGCCGCCAGCGCGTCGGTCGTCGTGCCCAGTCCGCGCGCCGTGGCTGCCATGAACTGGATCAGCCCGGTCGCGCTCGAGCCAGCCAGGTTGCGCTGAGCCGGGTCGAACGTGCGCCCGGTCTCGAACGCCATGCACGCCATCAGCCAACTTACGTGGTCGAGCGTCCAGCCGAACCGGTCGGCCATGACGAACAGCCGGTCGATGAACTCGTCGGTGACGTGCGCACCCCACGCGAGCCTGACGCGCACGGGATAGCGCCCGCTGCCGACCAGGTCGACGTCGCGCAGGAATCGCATTGGGGAACTCCGAAGAAAAAGCCGCCAGCGAGGGCGGCAAAGCGCTGTGATCGAACAGCAAAAAGAGTTGCCGCTCACGCTATGGCGAAGCGTGGGGGGAGCACGCGGGGAGCGAGCGAGAGCGGCGAACACGGGGATCAGATACGACAACGCCCCGGCCGGTGGAACCGATCAGGGCGCAGTGAAGACAAGCATAGCTGAAAACTACCCGCTTACCCCCTCGATGTCAACATGTAGTAGTTAAGCGGCTATTTTCGATTGCTCGCCTACCATATACAGTAGTGCGGCGCGAGCTTTCTCGGCTGATCGCTCCAGCGCTTTTCGCGTCTTGAACACCTGGCGCCCGTATTGCGGCAGCATCGCGAACCGACGTCGCTGCCGCGCACCACTGAACACTGGTGCGAGCGACCACCGGGCTGCCCTCAGATCAGGCTGAGGCACATTCCAGCCGGCGAACGCCGACCAGCCCAGCCGCAGCAGGATGAGCTGCTGGGCATCGCATACCTGCCCCAGTGTCAGCCCCCTATGCCCCTGTTTGATCGCCTCGATGCGTTGTCGATCGTCGTCCAGTGCCAGCGCCCAGCGCTGTTCGGGGATCGCGTAAGCCGCCAGCAATAGCGCCATCCGCTGCCGCTCTGTGACGTGCGCCAGCAGCGCCCGGGCCATATGCCGATGACGGCAGGCATACCGGTAGTGCTCCGCCGCCTCGCCCACGTGGTCGACCTGCCCGGTCATCTCGCCCCGACCCTCGCCGAGCCCCGAGATAGTGCTGCCCTTGTGAAAGCCCAGGTTGAGGTGGCGGTAGTCGATCCGCCATTCGATCTCGACCTCGAGCAGTTCGTCCAAGCACCGCTTCACCGCCCGCTCACGCAGCGGACTACCTTCCGGCTCTCTCCGGATCAGTGCCTGTAGCTCGCTGATCCCCATCAATTCCAATCGCCGCATTGCTCCCCCTGCTCCCCTGATTCGTTACCACCGGCTGCCGTGCGGCATTGCCTCCCGGTGCTCGATGATCGTCGGCGCCCACGACGCGTACTCGCGCAGCACCGCCTTAGCTTCTTCCAGCCCGCGGGCCAGCACCGCGCAATAGCCGCGCCGGTCAGCTTTCTCCAGCCACTCCCGCTGGCTCGCAGCCGTGGCGGCGTGATTCGGCGGTGTGGCCTTGAACTCGATATAGAGTCCGAGCCAGCCGCCGCGCCCCTCCATCACCACCAGGTCAGAGACACCGCTTTTCACGCCTTGGCGCTTGAGGTCCGCCGCTGTCTTCTTGTTGCGCTGGCCACCGTTGGGTACGTGATAGATGACGTCATAGAACGCCCCGACCGGCTCGCCCCGCTGCTGCTCGCCGTAGAGCCAACGGATCAGCACCGCCTGCTCCGTGCCCTCGTGATCGACGCGAGGGGCGCGGGGCTTCGAGGCTGGACGGCGGCGGGCTGCTGGTGCAGGCATTACGCGACCTCCGTCGGATCGATCCGAACCAGGTGGCCCGCTAGCCCCGAGTCAACGAGCGCATCAACATTGCGATGCCCAAACGCCACCAGCACCGAGGGCGCACCGCTATTCGCAGCCGCAGGCTCGCCAGTCACATGGTGGAAATGCAGACGTCCGCGCAAAAACAGCACAGCATCGGCTTTCGCCCACACCTGGCCGAAAACATCTCCGTTTCAGTCCGAGCGAAAACGAGTGCAATCCCGTCACCGTGCTCGGCCAGCTTTTCGAGCCATAGCCCTGTCTCTCTGCCATACGGCGGATTGAGCCAGACCCGCCCGCGCCACGCAGCGGATAAGCCGTCATCGTGCAGAGTCAGGTGCTCACTAGCCGTATCCCACGGACGCTCTACCGGTGAGCACGGATCAAGGTCGAAGGAGCCGAGTGCCTCGAGGATCGAGGGCGGCGTCAGCCACTCGTCCTTCTGCATACACGCCGCATGGTGCGATCCCATCCCGGCCATCAGCTGCCCCTCCTCTGCCGGCGCTCCCAGCGCTGGTAATCCGCGACGATGCGGTCGAGCATCTGGCGCGCCTCATCATTCGTGTCCAGCTCGCGGCGGCTGGTAACACCGCATGCCTCACGAATCGCATCGGCGGCGTCGGCCTCGTCGTGCGTACCGTCCGGCAACTGCTCGAGCGTCAGTCCCTGCCGGTGGCGGCGACGGTGATCGAGATAGAGCCGGAATCGTGCGTTGCCGCCGAGCATCGCGGCCCGGCGGGCCTGGGCGTGGCTCATCGATTGGCCTCCCGTTTCTCGCGGGCGCTCATGCAGTGCACGCAGTACGGCGCGTCGAGGGCAAAACACATCGCGCCACGCTTCTGACCGCACAGCCCGCAATAGCGGCGAGCAGGTTGGCGCCGCGAGCGGCTGAATCGTTGCGATCGCCTCATGCCATGTACCTCCGGCCCCGGTAGTGCGGGCGGTTCGGGGCGAGCTGGCAATCGACACATGCCGCCAGCACAACGCCTTGGCGCTTCATCTTGCTCAGCGTCTTGAACTCACGGCACGCCGGACACTGGATGCGATCTCGCGGCTTTCGCAATGCTGGCTGACTCACGCTGCCTCCTCGCCGAGAACCTTCGCTATGCTCTCCGCCCACTTGATCTGCTGCACTGCCGTGCCGTCGCTGTGCTTCTTGCTCGTGTCGTAGAGCCGTCCGCCAGCCTCTCGGCCCCGGCCAGTCAGCCGCCAAACGGTCTTGCCTTTGGCGTCCCGGTCCTGCCATTGGTAGCCGAGATCCCGCAGCAACCGATTGACCGACACCGCGCTCATGTCGAACTCACGCCCCAGCTCGGTCGGTGTCAGATAGCGCTCGTTGGCCGGGCTGAGCAGATGCGTCGCGCCGAGCTCGGCAAGCAGGTCGATACCCGTCCGGCGGTGGGTCTGCTGGTTGACGCTCAGACGCCGCATGTTGTCGTCCAGACCCAGTGCCCGGGCCGCAGCATCCAGCGCCCCAGCGATGGCGGATGCCCGCGAGATCGCCGCCACGTCATCCATTGGGGCCGGGGCTGGCTCGGCACGCAGTTGGTCGCGCATCTCGTAGAACGTGCGAACCAACCGCTTCTTGAAAGCCCGGACGATGTCGGTGTTGCGCATGTACGTGAGCAGCAGCGTCGCCTGGGGCTCGTTGAGGCTCGCGACCTCGCGGCGCTGCGTCCCGCCGCTCGTCTCAAAGGGTTGGATTTCAAATCCGACCCTTCCGAACTCCTCGAGGTCGTCCCGGTGCTCGCGCACCAGGCGCACCACCGAGGCGTGGTCACGGTCGATGCCCTCGGCGATCGCCGTCGTGGTTGTGATCAGCTCGCCGGCGTCTCCGGCAATGACGATGTCTGTCATCTCAGGCCCTCCCGTTGGCGGTTGCGGCACGCAGCATCGCGAGCCCCTGGTCGGCGTTCATTCGATCCGGCAGGCCAGCGGCCTCGGCGCGGTGTTGGGCGGCCTCACGGCTGGCACGCTCCGCCAGCTCCGCCCGGTTGCGTTGGGTATCGGTCTCGAGCAGTCCCTGGGCGGCGAGCGGCTGCCCAGCCATCACTCGATTGACGAGCGCCCCGTACTCCCGCTCGAACCGCTTTTCGAGCCGGGCGCGGACGCTCTGCGCGGTCGTGCTGTGGATCTCCCGCCAGCCCACCGTTTGCCCCGCCAGCCGCACCGCCTCATGGCTCCAGCGGCAATCGTTCGGCGCGTGGCAATGGGCGCACGCCTCACGCCAAGCTGCGTCGAGTGTCGGCAGACCCATATCCTCGGGGCGCGGCTCGCACATCGCGGCGAACGCCACCGGCTGCGGTGGCCATGCCGTGTCGCTGCTTTTGGCGGCATCGCGAACGGCTTGCCGTAGACGACGCACACCCAGTTCGAGGTGGCGGGTGGTCAGGTGGCTCAACTCCGCCAGCCAGGTGCCGTCGTCGTAGTCGCCCCACTGGCTCGAGAACTTGGCGGCGTAGAGCGAGCGCATCGCGTCGAACAGGTAGTCCATGCTGCGCTCAGTGACCGGATGTCCATTCGCCGTCGAAGCACTGTCCTGCGCGCCCTCCGGCTGGCTGCTCTCGCTGCTGGCGATCCCGCTCCCGTGCCTCGGCAGCTGAGAGACGGCGCGATTGAGTGCGTGGGCGGCCGGTTGCATGGGCACCTCCGGTGGCTTGGTTCGGTTGGGGATGGGAGAACAGGTCACGTCGAACCCAGTCGACGAGCTTGGCGGTCCACGCCATCGCCCCGTGGCGGCGATTCGGCTGATCGGCGTGGTGGGCGGTGAACTTCGCCAGCTGCGCCGCCGTGGGCTTGGCGTCAGAGCGCAGCCCGGCCCGTAGGCACGCCGCGGCGAACTGCTCGGGGTCGGGTTGCCAGTCGAGCGACATCGGGAACTGACGAGCCCCAGCGGTCAGCGGCTGGCCGTCGTCGGATTGCTGACGAGCGGTCTCGAACAGCCCGCCAGCGTCCGCGCCGTGAGTGTTGGGGTTGGTGGTAGATTCATTGGTAGGTTCAAGGGGTGACACCGGTGACACCCTCCCCCTGTCAGGGCTGTCACCCCGGGGTGTCAGGTTGTCACCCTCCCCCGGCTCGCTCGACGTAGTAGGGGTGTCAGATTGACACCCTCCACCCACGGCCAACCGGTAGCGGTTCGATTGCTGCCGACCGTGCCGATCAGACCGGCTTTCGACCGCCAGCAGGCCACGCCCCTCAAGCAGATCGATAGCCCGCTGGACGCTACGCACCGAGCAACCCATCTCCTCGGACATCGCCCGGATCGACGGCCAGCAGACGTGTTCCTCGTTCGCATAGTCCGCCAGCAGCATAAGCGCGAGGCGCGACGGCGTTTTGACGTCGCTGGGTAGCGTCTTGAGCGACTGACGCGCCCAGCTCATGGCCAGGAGGCTCATGGCGCCACCGCCTGCGAGCCAGGGCCGTACTGCATCAGCCGCTCGGTACCCAGCGCGATTTTGATGTACCGCGCACGCTCGTCGTAGTGCCAGGTCTTGGTCGCCTCAAGCCGTGCAGCCGCGCCAGCATCGAACGGCCGCGTCAGCTCGAGCAGTGCGGCGTAGGCCGAGTGATATTGCGCATCGATCGCCGCCAGCTTCGCTTTCAGGCGGTCGTCGAACGCGATGGCATTCTTGAGCACCTCGGCGCGACGGGTCGCGATTTTCAGTGTCTCGTCGAGCAGGTCAGTACGTGCCCAGGTCGAGTAATTCGGAATCGGTTTCATTGCGTGCTCCCCACACCTGTATGGATTACCACCCCCGTCATGCGGGAGCCGAGTCGTCGCCGGTCGCGGTATGCTTTGAAATAGAACGAGGCGTGAAGACGTCGGGCAGCAACTCAGCGGCCTTGACCGACCCATGGGTCACGTCTTCGATAAGAACCGCGTAGCGGGGTGGGAGTGGGCGTTTCCCCGTGCAGACCTGCGAGAGGAACTGCGGAGACATCCCGATCGCGGAGCAAAGCGCCGCTCGAGAATCGCCGAAGTAAGCGATCGCCTTACTGATCATCTCGTACACCTAAAGCATGGCTTTATTTGATAGTAAAGCATAGCTTGCTTTACCTGCCATGCAAAGCCCCTTGAGAATTAAAGCAATGCTTAACGAGGGAAGCCGAGTGCAGGATCCAGAGGCCTTCAAGGCACGAATCAGAGAGGCGCTAAAAATCGCCAAGTCTCGCGGCGTCACTCAGGCGTCTATCGCCGAGCGCGCGGGCGTTTCGGCGCAGGCGGTTGGGCAATGGTCGCGGTCAGGGAAAATATCGAATCAGCGGCTTGCAGTGCTGGCTCAGGTGAGCGGCAAAACGCTCGACTGGTTCTATGCCGAACAGGAAAAAGAAGCTTTACCTGATGCTGTCAGAGAGCCGTCGGCGAGCTACGGCCACCCCGCCAGCGAGAACGAGCTGACCTTCACCGATGCCGCCGATCCCTGGGATCACTCCAAGCCGGTGGGTGAAGACGAGGTGGAAATTCCTCTCTTCCGCGAGGTGTCTCTGTCGGGCGGGGGCGGGCGAACGCAGGTCATCGAGAACAACGGGGCGTCATTGCGCTTCAAGCGCAGCACGCTCAGGAGTGCGGGCGTGGGGAAGGATTCAGCAGCATGCGCATTCGTGGACGGCGAGAGCATGGAGCCCATCTTGCCGGACGGGGCTACGGTAGGCGTCGACACAGCCGATAAGCAGGTCAAGGACGGCAAGATGTACGCGATCGACCACGATGGCCTGCTTCGTGTGAAGTTTCTCTATCGCCTGCCCGGCGGCGGGCTTCGCATTCGTAGCGCGAACCCCGACAAGGTCGAGCATCCGGATGAGGATCTTGGCGAGGACTGGCCGGAGGCGGTGCGCATCATCGGGAAGGTTTTTTGGTACAGCGTTCTTCTTCACTGAAGGAAACAACAACTTATAAGCGGAACCGTGGGAGGCTGTGTTGCAACGAGATGCACTGGCTGAAGAGTTTGAAGACTACCCTTTTGAGGTTCGGTACGAGGGCGGAGATGCAGTCAGTCACCGCATCGAGATGTCGTCGTTGGCTGAATCACTCGACGGGTTCAGTAGGATCTACGCCATGGTGGGGCATTTCGTCTCAACAGGGCGATATGCCAAGCAAAGCCAAGCACTTAACGTAAAAACCTACGCTCAGGCAACTGAAGCAAAATGCTTTAGCTTGCAAGGCGCAGTGGACTTCATGGCAACCGGCCAGGTCTTTTCAGGCTTTGCCGGCGCTGTATTGACGGGCGTTGTGGCGGTAGTATTGGGACGTTCTCGAAACTCGAAGGAAGAGATGAAGCATCTACGGGAGCTTTTTGAGCGCCAAATGCAATACAGCAAGGATCAGACCGACCGAGTTATGGATACGGTTGATCGCCTTGCGGACTCTCTGCGCCCATCGGTTAAAAAAGCCGTATCTCCTGTAGGCAAAACATGCCGCTCCATCGACATCTACGAAAACGGACGTATCCACCACACCATCGACCAGTCAACTAAAGATTCCATTGAGTCGGATGAAGATGTCGAGATCACCCCTCTTCAGGAGTATTGGGTAGTTCTGACGGCCTTTGATCGCGTCTCTCGGACATGCAAGGTTCACTTTGTTGATGGAGACGCTGAGGACCAAGAGGAAGACGGAACACCCCGCCGGATTCCATCAGACATCAACGATCCGTCCATGATGCTGGATAACAACCCATACCTTCGGGCTCTCGGCTCAGGTAAGCCTGTGCAAGTCATGGCAAAAGCAATGATGAAGGATGGAATGGTTAGCAAGCTATACATCTCCGATTTACTTTAGCTTTGGCAAAGCGTCTAACCCGCCCACCGAGGCGGGTTTTTCTTGGCCCAAAGAAAAATATAAAGCCATGCTTGACTAGAAAGGAAAGCGTTGCTTTACTTTATCCCACGACAACGAGACATCGTGGGTAACGAAATGAACCAGGTCACGCAGGACCACCAAACAATCGAGGCATTCGGCTACCGCTGCCGAGTCGGCAAGCGCGCCGACAACCTCCCCACCGTTAAGCAGGCATTCGTGATAGCCGGCATCGCCGCCGGGATGACCCAGAAAGAGATCGCCCGAGCTCGCGGCGTCTCGCCCGCCACGATCAAGAGCACCGCCGAGTCGGTCTATTTCTGGCTGCACGCCCAGCGCGCGACTGACGCCGTCGCCAAGGCCATGCGCCTGACGTGGATCGCCCCGCTACTGCTGGCTCTCACCGTCAGCGCCATCTCTCCGGACGTCCAAATGCAGCGCACCCGCTCGGGTGGCGGTCGCCAGACCGTGAGCATCACCAAACTGTCGCGACGCCAGGACGAGATGGACCTCGGAGGGCTCGCGGCATGACCCCCGACACCAAGACATTCGTCACTCCGTGGCACCAGCTCGGCGCGCACTACGACATGCACGTCGTCGACGCCAGCGGGCAGCCCGACACCTGCACCCGATATATCGCCCGCCAGCGCGAACACGGCGAGCCGGGTGGCGGTTATCGCCCCGCCCTGTACGTGCCGAGCGTCGACCGCCTCATCGTCGTTATCGACCGATCGTTTCGAGACGCCGGCCACGCCCGGGCCTATATCGCGAATCGCGTCCGGATGATTACCCAAACCCGCCGCCAACAGCAGATGCCAACAACGGAGGACGACGTATGCGCCTGATCGCCCACCCCGCTACCTGGTTTGCCGGCCTCGTTGCCGCCGCCGCAACGCTCACGGTAGTCGCCGCCAAGCTGCCTGGCCCGAGCGCTCAAGAGATCGAGCTGATGCAGCGGGACCAGTACTGCCAGAACGTCGCCCAGTGGAACGCCGAGGCCGCGCGAGGTGTTGCCCCGGCTCACCGGTACGGCCATCCCGACTACGACGGCATCGCCGACGACGAATGCAGTCTCGTTCTCTCGCCCGTCGACGGCACCGCCTACGCCAGCAACTGATCGCAGCCGCCAGCCCGGCGGCCTGTATCCGAAAGCGTCTGCGGACGCGGGCGCTTCGGGATGCAGTAGCTCTTTAACAACTCGGACCCCACGCAGTGCCAGCGGTGCGTTATCCGTTGGCCATCGGAGAGCGGTTTGGCGCGACAGGACGCGAAACGCTGTAGGGAATTTCAAAGAGAAAGTGGCTCAAGTGATCGAGGCCGTTCGTGCGAATGCCAAGGTAATGAACACTAGGCCCGCTGGAATATCGAAGCCCGCCACTCATTCCAGACCGCTCTCCGATGCGGTTGCATCACCTGCGTATTCGCCCGGCCCCGTGCCGGGCGCTTTTTACGCCAACCCGTAAGAAATCCTTACCAGTTCACCCGCCAGCACAGCGGCGAGCGTCTCACCGGGCGCTGGCCGCTGTGTTGCCCAACGCCTGGAGGTCCATATGGACGCCAAGACCAAAGAGCGCCTACGCCGCCTGAAAGCGATGGCGGACGACGCCACCAGCGAAAACGAAGCAATGATCGCTGCCCGACGTCTTCACGCCCTGCTCGCCAAGCACGGCATGGACGAGTCCGAGCTCGACGACGGTGAAGGGATCACCACGAGTGATAAAGGAACGCTGCTGGTCCGCGGGGAATGGTGCCAGGAGGTCATGTTCGCGATTGCCCGGCTCTACTTCTGTAAGGGGCTTACCCACGGGCAGCCCCGTTTTCGGCATGAGGGGCAAGGCGCCGGTAAGCGCTTTTCGCTGATCGGGAGAGAGCTCCATCGCGAGACGGCGATGCGTGTCATCCAGTCAGTCGTCCGGTCGGTCTACGCAGAAGCGAAACGCAGCAGCAAATCGCTTCGCCCGCGACACGTTCACCCCATGTCGTGGATCACCAGCTTTTGCGAGGGCGCGTCTTTCCGTATCCGCGTCCGTGTCAACGAGCTTATCGAGGCAGGCCGCAAAGGCGCGCTGGAGGACGAGGACGGCGACAAGTTGCCAGTACTGGCCCCCATGTACGACGCCGCGCAGGCGGACATCGACGCCTTCCTCGCGGACTGGAAGGTCAACGTCTGGAAACCCAAAGGCGAGATCCGATCAGCCGAGGCCTACGGCAATGGTGAGGCGTTCGGTGACGGCGTCGCGCTGGGTCATGAGATCGCGCAGCACGCCCCCAACACCCTGACGCACGCCAAGGAGGCCTAACCATGTGGTTCAAACACCTTCACCAGTACCGCTACCACGACGTCGAAGCGATCGCGCTCGGCGATCTCGAAGCTGCCCTAGCCGCTTGCGCTTTCCGCCCCGTCAGTGATCGAGAGATGCGCCGCGTTGGCTGGACGCCACCCGCCGGCCGTCAAGGCGAGCGCTACGCCCACGAGATCCAGGGCCATCGACTGTTCGCGATGCTCCGCCAGGAGCGACTGCTCCCCGCCGCCGTGGTGAACGAAGAGGTCAACGAGCGCCGGGAGGCCCGCGAGCTGCACGAAGGCCAGCCGCTCAATCGCCGCGAGCGCCAGCTGCTCAAGGAACAGGTGATAGAGGAACTGCTGCCGCAGGCATTCACCCGCACGCAGCGCATCGAGGTGTGGTGGGACACCCGCCGCCGGCTGATCGGCATCAACGCCGCCAGCCGCAAGCGCGCCGAGGAGGTGCTCGACCTGCTCCGCCAGACGCTCGGGTCGCTCAAGGTCACGCCGCTGGCCACCAAGACACCGCCCGCCCGTGGCATGACGGCGTGGCTCACCGACGCCGGTAGCCGACCCGCCAGCCTGCTGCTGGGTGATCGCGTCGAGCTACGCGCCGCCGAAGACGACGGCATCGTCGGCGCACGCTCGGTCGACCTCGATAGCGACGAGATCCAGAGCCTGCTCGATAACGGCCGCCAGGCCAGCAAGATGAGCCTCGGCAGCGAAGGGCTGCTGCGCGCCGTGCTTCACGACGATCTCGCGCTCAAGTCGCTGCAGTTCGACGACGCCCTGCTCGACGAAGCCAGCCAGAGCGAGGACGGCGACGACCCAGCGGTGAGGCTCGAAACCGACTTCGCCCTGATGAGCGACGCCCTCGGCAAATTCACCGACCAGCTCATCGACTGGCTCGGCGGCGAGGCGGATCCGAGCACGCCGACACCGTAACGAAAGCCGCCGGGTCCGCCAGCCCGGCGACGAACGATCCATAGGGGGAGCTATGCGAGACGATCCACTGAATCGCCTGCGAGTGCGCCGTGGTTCGCAACTGCCATGGGCGAAGCTCAACGAGGAAAAAGTCGCGGAGATAAACGCCCTCATCGAGCGCCGTGAGGAGCTGAAACGAGAGCTGCGCGATATGACAAACGCAAAGATCGCGGCGCGGTACGGGGTGCATCAACGCACTATTGATCGCGTCACTGCCGGAGAAAACTGGGGGCACGTGCCATGCCATACGTAACCGTCGAAGCAGAAGTAGAACTCGATGATTTTGAAACCGACGACCTCGTGCGCGAGCTGAAACGACGGAATCAGAAGGTCAGTGAGCCAGGGGAATCGCAGTCCACGCTGCTCGAAACAAGCTGGGATCCCATCGAAGGCAAGAGCTTCGATCAGCTGCTAGAGGCAGTCTACGAAGCGCGCATTCTAGGCAAAGACGAACGCGCCATGGAGTTGATCGACCGCCTGATCTACTCCGCCAGCGGCCGGATCGTATGAGGTGAATGCATGACAAAGCCTCTCATCATCGACCACCCCATCACCGGCGAGCCCGTCACGTTCGCCGCACTCGCCGCCGAGACCGGCATCCGCAAAGACACGCTGCGCTACCGCTAATCCCACCTCGGCTATCGAGGGGATCAACTGATCACGCCCATCCGCCCCGGCTATGAAAGCCGCCGAGGCAAAAAGCCCCGGCGGGCGGGCAACGATCAGAACCGCGCCGACACGCCGGAATGGCGACGCTCGAGCGCTGGCCGACTCTCCACCCGCCTGCTCAGAGACTACGCGAGGCCTGCATGACCAATCTCAATCTAGGATTCGGCCACGAGCTGGTGGTCGACAACTTCGCCGGCGGCGGCGGCGCCTCGGAGGGCATCGAGCAGGCGCTGGGGCGCCCGGTCGATCTCGCGATCAATCACGACGCAGCGGCGATCGCCACGCATACCGCCAACCATCCCGGAACCGAGCACGCCGTCGCCGACGTGTGGGACGTGAACCCCGACGAGGCGACCAACGGCCAGCCGGTGGGGCTGGCCTGGTTCTCGCCGGACTGCCGGCACCACTCCAAGGCCAAGGGCGGTCGCCCGGTGTCGAAATCGGTTCGCGGACTCGCTTGGGTCTCCGCGCGCTGGGCGGCGCTGGTAAAGCCCCGGGTCATCAAACTGGAGAACGTCGAGGAATTCCTCGACTGGGGGCCGCTGGTCAAGAACGCCAAAGGCCAACTGGTGCCAGACCCGGCTCGCAAAGGGCAGACGTTCCGAGGATTCGTCCGCGCGCTCAAGCGGCACGGCTATGCCGTCGACTGGCGCATCTTGCGAGCGTGCGACTACGGCACACCGACGATCCGCAAGCGCCTGTTTCTGATCGCTCGTCGCGACGGTCTACCAATCACCTGGCCGAAGCCGACCCACGGCGACCCGAAGTCGCCAGCGGTTCAGCGCGGGACGCTGCAGGCTTACCGCACCGCCGCCGAGTGCATCGACTGGTCACTACCTTGCCCATCGATATTCGGACGCAAGCGGGAATTGGTAGAGAACACGATGAAGCGCATTGCCAAAGGCGTCATGCGCTACGTGATCGATTCGGAATCCCCTTTTATCGCCCCGCCGGGGGGGCGCTGAAAACAATGCTGACAGATCCACCATGGTCTCAGCATTCCTCGCCAAGCACTTCACCGGCGTCGTTGGCGACAGCCTGACCAATCCTATGCCGACGATTACTGCCACCGATCACAACGCCTTGGTGGCCGTCAGCCTGGTCAACCTCAAAGGCCGCGAACGTGGCGGGCGCAATATTTGCGAACCAATGCCGACCATCTACGCCGGCGGCACCCACGCAGCGGTCGTGGCGGCATTCCTCGCGCCCTACTACGGCAGCGGCTCGGGCGAGACCGGGCGCGATCTCAACGCCCCGGCGCCGACGATCACGACGAAAGACCGCTTCCAACTGGTGACCGTCACGATAGACAGCGAGCTGTACGTCATCACCGACATCGGTATGCGCATGCTCCAGCCGCACGAACTCGCCGCCGCCCAGGGATTCCCCGACGGCTATCGGTTCGGCGACGTCAATGGGCGCCCGGTGCCCAAACACACCCAGGTGCGACTGATCGGCAACAGCGTCTGCCCGCCGCTCGCCCGCGCCCTGGTCGAAGCCAACTTCCAACACGAACGCCAATTCATGCCCGCGCCGGCCGAGATCGCCGCGGCGTAAGGAGAGCTCCATGATTCAGCGAGAAGAACTTCAGCGGAACAGTGACGGCATGTGGACCCACTCTGAGTGGGCCGCTTTCTGCGATCAGCGCGAATACGTACACCGTGACGAGGTGAACGAGTGGCTTGATAAGCACGGGCTCGAGTTCTCAATCGTCGAACTTGAGAGCGAGCCCGAGGACCACCCCGCCTACATCTCCTATTTCGATGAAATGGACCCCGACCTCGAGCTTTGGGAGCCGAATCCACCCGCCGGTGATGGCTGGATTCTACTGTCACTGCACGACACCGAAGACGGGGCAGTGCAGATATGGGTGAGAGAGAAATCACCAGCCATCGAAGCCGCTGATGGCTAAGTCTCGCGCCCTCCACTGGCAGGAGCCGGAGACCATCAACTGCTCACAGTGCGACGGCTCCGGCGAGTTTCGCGGCATGTTCTCGAGCGGCCCGTGCGCAATGTGTGACGGCACCGGACTGGTCGGCGAGGACGGCGAGCCACTACCGCGAGAGGATCTGCTCGCGATGATGCGCCGCCAGCGCGATCGGCTCGCCGAGCAGCTCGATGGCGCCCGCCAGCACTATCAACGGCTACTGCATACCCCTGGGGTCCGAGACGCGCTTGCCGCCGAAAGAGCCAGACAGCTCGAACAGCAGCAGCGCGACGACATGGCGCTACGGAAGCGCCTCAGAGGAGGTTGACGTGGAAAAGCTGCTTTGGACCCCAGCGGAGATCGCCGACGCGGCGATCATCCCCTGTTCCGAGGAACACATCCGCCGGCTGGTGCGAAAGGGCGACATCGCAACGAGCCAGAATCGTGGCCATCGGGTGCTGATTCATATCCGAGACCTCGAGGTCTATGCCTCGCGGTTCCAGTCGAGCCATACTGCCCCGGTCGCGGGGCCACGTGCGTCAGATGGGGAGATCGACGTATGCCGCGGAAAGCGAAAGAAGGTATCTACACGAGGAAAGACTCGCCGTTCTGGTGGGCGTCGTTCGTCGACGGACGCGGCGAGCGAGTTAGGAAATCTACTGGGGTTCGCAAAGACCCGGTGAATCAGCAGGAAGCCGAAGCGCTGCTGGCCAAGTGGAAAATGGAGGCCCACCAGCAACGCATGTGGGGCAAGAAAGAGCCGGCGCCGGAAGAGACGATCACGTTCGACGAGGTGGTGCTCGCCTACATGAAAGGCCACCAAACTCGGGGGAGAGAGGATAGGCGGGTGTACTCGCTGAAACGGCTATACCCATTTTTCAGCGGTCGGAAAATGGCCGAGATCACTGATATGGACGTCAAGGAATACATCCGACAGCGCTCGATCGACGTGAAGCCAGCGACTATCAATCGCGAGGTCGGCGTGTTCTCCGCAGCGTGCAACCACTGTCGGCTCGAGCTGGGATGGAAGATCGGCAACCCGTGCGAGGGACGCAAGCTCAAGGAGCCCGAGGGCGTTGTCCGATGGTTGGGGCAAGATGAGGCCGAGAGGCTGATCGAGGCGGCGGAAGAGCGCGAGAAGGCGCCCTGGCTAGCCGACTACGTCCGCGTTTGTCTCTACACCGGCATGCGTAAGAGCGAGGTCACCGGCCTAACCTGGGATCGCGTCAACCTCGAACGCCGGATACTGATCCTTGAGACGGGCACGACGAAAAGCGGTAAGCGCCGGTCGGTACCGCTGCATGAAGTCGCTGCCGCCGCGCTCGAAAGCCGCCTGCGCTGGCGCAATCGGCATTGCCCGAGCTCACCATGGGTGTTCTGTAACGGCAAAGGCGGCCAGGTGCGAGACATGAAGAAGAGCTTCGCCTCGGCGCTGAAATCGGCCGGCATCGAGAACTTCCGCCAGCACGATCAGCGGCACACTCTGGCGAGCTGGATGGTGATGTCGGGAACGGATCTGATGCGGGTTCGAGACATGCTCGGTCACGCGTCTGTAGAGCAGACTCAGCGCTATGCGCACCTGCATCCGGACATGCTCATCGAGGCGGTCAACAGCCTGACACCCGCACGAAATAGTCACGCCAATTTCGTGACGCAAAAGGCAGCAGAGGCAGAGAAGGGAAAAAACGAGCTAATTCACTAGCTTAGTGGCGCGCCCAGAAGGATTCGAACCTTCGACCCCTGCCTTCGGAGGGCAGTACTCTATCCAGCTGAGCTATGGGCGCGTACGACGTGTGTCGTGCCGGTTTGCGTCGGTGACCGAGGATGGCCCGCAAGCGGCGCGGCCATCCTACTCGCTCGGCTATTGGCTGTCCAGACATGCGCACCCGGCCCGGGTCGCGCTCGGCCTAGGCCTAGGCGTTGTCGGATGCAGGCCCGCAGCAGAGCGTGTGGCTTTGCGCTTCGGCTGACGCGTCGGACGGCGAGGGAGCGGGAGCCTGATCGCGCTTGTCGTAGCAGTGCTGCATGTCTCGCGAGGGAGCAGCGCAGCCGGCATCGCCAATGATCCGCGCCGGCACGCCAACGGCGGTCGTGTGCGCGGGCACCGGCTTGAGCACCACCGAGCCGGCGCCGACGCGCGCGCCCTCGCCAATCTCGATATTGCCCAGCACCGTGGCACCGGCACCGATCAACACGCCGCGCCGGATCTTGGGGTGACGGTCGCCCGTTTCCTTGCCGGTACCGCCGAGCGTAACGCCTTGCAGCAGGGAGACGTCGTCGTCGATTACGCTCGTCTCGCCGATCACTACGCCGGTGGCGTGGTCGATAAAGACGCCATGCCCGATCCGCGCCGCCGGGTGGATATCGGTCTGGAAGACTTCGGAGCTGCGGCTCTGCAGATAGCGCGCCATCTGCCGCCGTCCGCGCTGCCACAGTGCATGGGCAAAGCGATGCACCGCCAGCGCATGAAACCCCTTGAGGTAGAGCACGACCTCGGTGACCTGACGGATCGCCGGGTCGCGCTCGAGCACTGCGGTCAGATCATGGGCGATGTCGCGCTCGAGCGAGGGATGCTCGACCAGCAGGTCATCGAACAGCGCGCTCAACTGATTGGCGGCGAGATCCAGGTGCGACAGACGGTGGCCCAGACGGTATGCAAGGCCGGCGCCGAGCGTTGCGCGGTTCAGCACCGCCCCCAGCATCAGCGGCGTCAGCGAGGGCTCCTGACGCGAGATCGTCATCGCCTCGTCGCGCGCCTGCTGCCATAGCTCGGTGGTACTCATCGTGCTCTCCTTGAAGCGGTCGGCGGCTTCGCAGCACGGCGAGCCGCGCCGATATCGTGACGCTCGCTACCCCAGCAGCGAACGAAGTCCGGCAATCGCGCTCTGGCCGCGCTCCTGTTTCTTCTCGGGGTTCTCCTTGTCGGCGCGACCCTCCCACTCGAGATCGTCCGCGGGGAGCTCGTCGAGGAAACGGCTCGGCGTGCAGTCGAGCAGTTCGCCGTAGGTCTTGCGCTGACGCGCCAGCGTCAGTGTCAACGTGCGCCGGGCGCGGGTGATGCCGACGTAGGCCAGGCGTCGCTCCTCCTCGATGGTGCCGGATTCGATGGCGTTGCGGTGCGGCAGCAGCTCCTCCTCCAGGCCCATGAGATAGACGTGAGGAAACTCGAGGCCCTTGGAGGCATGCATGGTGAGTAGCTGAACGCGGTCGGAGTCATCCTCCTCGGCCTGCTGCTCGAGAATGTCCCGCAACACCAGCCGCGAGATCGCCGACTGCACGTCGTCGGTCTCCTCGGAGGCCTCGCCGTCCTCGTCATTGCGATGCATCGATTTCTCGAGCTGGTCGATCAGCGTCCAGACGTTGGCCATGCGCCGCTCGGCAATGGTCGGGGCACTGGCATTCTGATAGAGCCAGGCCTCGTAATCCATGTCGCGCAGCATCTCGCGGATCGCCGCAATGGCGTCGCCCTGATCCATGCGCTTGCGAACGCCGTCGATAAAGTGGGCGAATCGTCCGAGACGTTCGACGGCGCGGCTCGGCAGCACCTGCTCCAGTCCGATCTCGCCACAGGCGGCGAACATCGAGCCCTGACTGTTGCCCGAGCGGCGCTCGCTGGCGTAGTTCGCCAGTTTTTCCAGCGTGCCGGGGCCGATCTCTCGGCGCGGCACGTTGACGATCCGCAGGAAGGCGTTGTCGTCGTCCGGGTTGATCAACAGCCGCAGATAGGCCATCGCGTCCTTGATCTCGTTGCGCGAGAAGAACGAAGTGCCGCCGGAGAGTTTGTAGGGAATCTGATGGTGCTGGAGCTTGAGTTCCAGCAGCCGTGCCTGAAAGTTACCGCGGTAGAGCACGGCGAAGTCGCGCCACTCGGCACGTTCCTTGATCCGACGGGTGAGGATCTCACCGGCGACGCGCTCCGCCTCGGCCTCCTCGTGGCGATTGACGATCACGCGGATCGGATCACCCTGCCCCATGTCCGACCACAGCGTCTTCTCGTAGACGTGGGGGTTGTTCGCGATCAGCGTGTTGGCGGCGCGCAGGATGGTGCCGGTGGAGCGGTAGTTCTGCTCGAGCTTGATCACGTTCAGCCGCGGGAAGTCCTCACCGAGGGTCACCAGGTTTTCCGGCCGTGCCCCGCGCCAGGCATAGATCGACTGGTCATCGTCGCCGACCACGGTAAAGGTGGCGCGCTCGGCCATCAGCATCTTCACCAGCTCGTACTGGCTGACGTTGGTGTCCTGATACTCGTCCACCAGCATGTAGTGGATCCGCTTGCGCCAGCGGGCCAAAGCGTCCGGATCGGTCTTCAACAGCACCACCGGCAGCATGATCAGGTCGTCGAAATCGACCGCGTTATAGGCCTTGAGGTGGCGGTTGTACGCCTCGTAGATACGCGCGGCGTACTGCTGGTCCTCGTCCTCGGCGTGGGAGAGTGCCGGCCCCGGCAGCACCAGATCGTTCTTCCACTGGGAGATCTGGTTCTGCACCGCATTGATCTGCTCGGCGTCGGTGTCGGCTTCCTTCTGCATCAGATCCCGCAACAGCGCCTTGGCATCTTCCGGGTCGAACAGCGAAAAACCGGGGCGAAAGCCCAGCGCCTTCAGCTCGCGGCGGATGATGTTGAGCCCCAGATTGTGGAAGGTCGAGACCGTCAGACCGTGCCCCTCGCGCCCCTGGAGCATCTGGCCGACGCGCTCCTTCATCTCGCGCGCCGCCTTGTTGGTAAAGGTGACGGCGGCGATCTTGCGCGCGCTCATCCCGCACTCCTGTACCAGATACGCGATCTTGGTAGTGATCACGCTGGTCTTGCCGGAGCCGGCGCCCGCCAGCACCAGACAGGAGCCGTCGATGTAGCGCACCGCCTCCTGCTGGCGCGGATTGAGCTTGGCGAGACGTTGACGTATATCGGACATGGGGAACCTGAAGAGAGGCACGGTGAGCCCGCGCTATGATACATGCTGAGCCCGGTGAAGATCAGGCTACCCGATCCTGACACGACGACGTCCTTGGCCCGTCCCGAGACGAATCGAGCCACCCGAAGAGAACGTCACAAGACAGCGGTGACGGACAAGACAACAGCAAAGAACAAGACAACACGCAGAGACGAGAGACAGCCCGACATGCAGATCATTCGAGACGATCTTCGCGGTCCCGACATCGCCGCGCTGCTGCAGGCGCACCTGGACGACTTCGCGCCACACTCACCGCCGGAGAGCCGCCACGCGCTGGACCTCGAGGAGCTTCGCCAGCCGGACGTGTACTTCTATACCGTGTGGGAAGACGACGACCTGCTCGGCTGCGGGGCGTTCAAGCGGCTGGACGCGACACACGCCGAACTCAAGTCGATGCGAACCGATCCGCGCCATCTGCGCCGCGGCGTGGCCCGCGGCCTGCTTACCCACCTGATCGAATCGGCGAAGGCGGAAGGCTTGACGCGCTTGAGCCTGGAGACCGGCTCGCCGGCGCACTTCGCCCCGGCACGCAAGCTCTACGCCACGTTCGGTTTCGAGATCTGCGGCCCGTTCGGTGACTACGTCGAAGACCCGTACAGCGTCTTCATGACGCGCTCGCTGTGACAATCAAACATCCACTGCCCCGGCAAAATCGAGCTGGCGCCACGCCTCGTAAACGATCAGCGCACAGGCGTTGGAAAGGTTGAGACTGCGGCTGTCGGCGAGCATCGGAATGCGCAGTCGCTGGCCAACGGGCAGCGCCTCGAGCATCGATTGCGGCAAGCCGCGGGTCTCCGGGCCGAAGACGAGCGCATCGCCCTCGCGATAGTGCACGTGGCTGTAGCCGTGGCGACCGCGGGTGGAGACGGCGAAGACGCGCTCGGGGCCGACGGTTTCGAGAAACGCCGCCCAGTTGGCGTGGACCTCTACCCGCGCCCACTCGTGATAGTCCAGCCCGGCCCGCCGCAGACGCTTGTCGTCGAGCTCGAAGGCCATGGGTTCGATGATGTGCAGCCGAAAACCGGTGTTGGCACAGAGCCGGATGATATTGCCGGTATTGGGCGGGATCTCGGGCTCAAAGAGGACGACGTCGAGCATGGTGGCCGCTCTCGCGTGGGGGAGGTTCTATGCATCATACGAAATCGGCGCCACTCTCTACAGCGCCGTGAAGTTGGCTCGCTGCAAGAGTGACGCCGATCTGACTGCCTATGGCGCCTGGGGAGAACGCCTGGCTCGCCGTTCAGCGGGGTTTAGAAACCGACGCTGACGCCCAGCACCGGACCGCTGTCGAGCGTATGGCTGTCTTCGCCTTCGAAGTCGGAGCGCATGTAGCGGTAGCCGACGTAGGCGTAGGTCTGGGAGATCAGGTTCACGCGGGCCTGCGCGCCGTACTCGTAGCTCTTCTCGAGATCGCCGTTGCTCAAGCCTTCCGGCGTGTAGAAGCCGTAGCCGCCGATCGAGGTGAGCGGGATCGGCGTGTCGACGAAGGCCGATCCGCCGAGGCCAAGGCCACCGCCGTTGCCGTAGTGGGTGTCCTGGTACTGGTAGCGGCCACCGACGGAGACATCAAGACCCGGCAGGTAGGGCGAGAACATCAGCGAGCCGGAGTACGCCTTGGCGTTGTGGCCGCTGTCATCGGTGTTCAGATAACCGACACCGGCGCGGAAACCGGGGAAGATCGTCTGGCTGGCTTCAGCGCCAAAGGAGTCTTCACCGCCGTTGGCCGAGACGCTGAGCGCCATCGCCTGCTGACTGGCGAAAAGGCAAGTGGCGGTGGCGAGCGCGAAACCCCAATGCTTGATCATGAACTGTCTCCTCAAAAAATCGCACCGAAGCGCGTTGGACTTCGTGCTTAAGGATGCCATAATCACCGGCTTTATCAAACAGCGTTTCCAAATTATTGTTAACGCTGTGTTCGATCATGTTGCCTGACGTACACCGTAGCGGTCCCGGTAGGCTCTGATCGCCTCCGCGTAGCGCGAGAAGTCGTCAGGATCATCGGCCCGAGCCGGACGCGATTCAAGATAGGTGAGCATCTGATCGAGATTGACGATGCTGATCACCGGCATCGCATAGCGCGCTTCCACGGCCTGGATCGCACTGTGGGGCTCGAGACCGTCACCTTTCGGGGCCCGCTCCTGACGATCCAGCGCGATCACCACGCCGGCGGCGCTGGCACCGGCTTGCTCGATGATCTGCATCACCTCGTTGATGGCGGTGCCGGCGGTAATGACATCGTCGATGATCAGGACCTGGCCCGCGAGATTGGCGCCGACGATGTTGCCGCCCTCACCGTGGGTCTTGGCTTCCTTGCGGTTAAACGCAAAGGGAATGTCGCGGTCATGGTGGTCCGCCAGCGCAATGGCTGCGCTCGCGGCAAGGGAGATACCCTTGTAAGCTGGACCGAACAGGACATCGGTCTCGATCCCGCTGGCAGCAATGGCACGGGCATAGAAGCGGCCCAGTCGAGCCAGGGCGCGGCCGGAACGAAAGAGTCCGGCATTGAAGAAGTAGGGGCTGACCCGGCCGGATTTGAGCGTGAATTCACCGAAGCGCAGCGCGCCCTCGGCCATCGCGAATTCGATGAACTCCTGCTGATAGGGCTGGATTTCCGCGCTCACTCGACTCCCCTCTTTGCCTCGGCGCCTGTAGCGCCGGCCATTGTTTCGACCCAAAAACGCCCCCACTTAGGGGCGTTCTCTTTTACCTAAATCGTCAAAGCTCGGGTATCATACACGCGCGACAAAGAAGGAACACGGTATGAAAATCGCCAGCATCAACGTCAACGGGATACGTGACGCCGTCGAGCGAGGCTTCCTCGACTGGCTGGCCGAACAGGATGCTGACGTCGTTTGCGTGCAGAACCTGAAGGCCAAGAGCTTCGAGCTAGACGACAGCATCCTCTATCCGGAAGGCTATGAAGGCTACTTCCTGGATGCCGAGCAGGACGATTTCTCCGGCGTCGGTCTTTACTGTCGCAAGATTCCCAAGGCGATCATGTACGGGCTCGGGTTCGAGCAGTGCGATCACGAAGGGCGCTTTCTCCAGGCCGATTACGACCGCTTCAGCATCGCCACCTTCCTGATGCCTGACGGCGACGACCCCGAAGCCAAGCAGACGTTCATGACCCAGTATCTGGAGTACTTGAACAAGATGTCGCGCAAGCGTCGCGAGTACATCATCTGCGGTACCTGGCACGTCGCCCACAAGACGCTGGATCTGGCCAACTGGACCGACAATCAGGCAACGCCCGGCTTCAAGCCCGAAGAACGCGCCTGGATGGATCAGGTCTTCGGCCCCATCGGCTTCATCGACACCTTCCGCGAGATCGACCGCGACGCCGGCCAGTACACCTGGTGGCCGAAGCTCGACCAGGAAGTGCCGCGGGCTCGTCAGGAAGGCTGGCGCCTCGATTACCAGGTGGTCGGCCCCAACTTCCGTCGCAACGTGAAGAATGCCTGGATCGACACCGACGCCAACTTCAGCGAGTTCGCCCCGCTGATCGTCGAGTACGACCTCGAACTCTGAGCGCTCCCGGCGCGACCCCGCGACCGTTGCACAGCAAAACGCCCCGCTCAGCGGGGCGTTTTCGTTGGGGCAGCCGGCACCCGCAAATGGGTCAGCGGCGCACACCCAGTGTCTCGCGCTGCTTGTCGAACAGCGCATTGCAGCCCGTCTCCGCCAGATCCAGCATCACGTTGAGCTCGGCGCGGGAGAACGCCTCGGCTTCCGCCGTGCCCTGAATCTCGATCAGCTTGCCGTCCTCGGTCATCACCACGTTCATGTCGGTGTCGGCGGCGCTGTCTTCCGGGTAGTCCAGATCCAGCACCGGTGTTCCCTTGTAGACGCCCACCGACACCGAGCTGACCAGCTGCCGGAAGGGGTCGGACTTGATCATCTTCTTGCGCTGCATGGTCTGCAGCGCCTCGATCAGCGCCACGCAGGCCCCGGTGATCGACGCCGTGCGGGTGCCGCCGTCGGCCTGGATCACGTCGCAGTCGACGGTGATGGTGTACTCGCCGAGCTTCTTGAGGTCCACCGCCGCCCGCAGGCTGCGTCCGATCAAGCGCTGAATCTCCAGCGTCCGCCCGCTCTGCTTGCCGCGCGTCGCTTCACGCCCGCCACGGGTATGCGTCGCGCGCGGCAGCATGCCGTACTCCGCCGTGATCCAGCCCTGATTCTTGCCCCGCAGCCAGCGCGGCACGCCAGCCTCGACGCTGGCGTTACACAGCACCTGGGTGTCGCCGAAAGTCACCAGCACCGAGCCCTCGGCATGGCGGGTGAAACCGCGGGTCAGTGTGACCTCACGGGGCTGGTCGGGATTTCGTCCACTCGGGCGCATGAGAGCCTCTCACAACAGATGACGGTTGATAGCGAGCCGCCATTCTACCGATCTCGCGACCGAATTCACGGTTCAGCGCCGCCGCCCGTCATTTCAACGATGCGCTACACTCGCGCCATTGGAATGTCGAACGCGAGGATCTCCCGTGCCCTACAGCATGACCGCCTTCTCCCGTCAGACGCAGGATGCCGACTGGGGCAGCCTGCAGCTCGAGCTGCGCTCGGTGAATCAGCGCTATCTGGAGCCGCACTTCCGTCTGCCCGACGCCCTGCGCGACCTCGAGCCCGTCTTCCGTGAAGCGCTGCGCAAGCGTTTCTCTCGCGGCAAGATCGAGTGCGCCCTGCGCTTCGAGCCCGCCGAGGCCAGCAGCGCCCCGGCGATCAACGACGCCCGACTCGATGCGCTTTCTCAGGCGCTTGGCCGAGTGCGGGCGACCCTCCCCGACGCCGCCATGCCCAACGCCCTCGAACTGCTCGCCCACCCCGGCGTGATGGCCACCGAGCGGCTGGACATGGAGCGCGTCAAAGCCGCCGCCCGCGAGCTCTTCGACACCGCCCTCATCGATCTTGAGAGCGGCCGCGCACGCGAGGGGGAACGACTCGCCGCCTTGATCCGAGAACGGCTCGCCGGCATTCGGGAGCAGGTCGCCATCGTCCGCGATCACCTGCCGACGATCCTCGAGCGGCAGCGCGACCAGCTACTCGAGCGACTGGAAAACGCCCGCGCCGAACTCGACCCGCAGCGCCTGGAAGCGGAAATGGTGCTGCTGGCGCACAAGGCCGACGTTGCCGAAGAGCTCGACCGTCTCGAGACCCACGTCACCGAGGTCGAGCGTCAGCTCTCGCAGAAGGGCCCCATCGGCCGACGCCTCGACTTTCTGATGCAGGAGCTCAACCGCGAGGCCAACACGCTCTCTTCCAAGGCGATCGTCGCCGACACCACGCGCTGCGCGGTGGAGCTCAAGGTGCTAATCGAGCAAATGCGCGAGCAGATTCAGAATATCGAGTAGCGTCGCGACTCCGTTTCCCGAGTCCCAGGCACCTGGCTGGCTCCAACGCCTCTAACGCGTTTCGTGGGTCGTTAAACGGTGTTGATGCAGGCCTTTGATGGCGCGATCCCCGTACGGGCCACGAGGCACGCAGGCAGTGATGTATCGCGAATAACGACAGGCAATCCCGGCCCCGAAACATGCCTTAGCCACCGCTCTGCCTCGCCCGCTGGCGAGGCGATCCCCATCTCATACGGGTCAAAGGCGCGAACGACATCGCGCCCTCTGCGCTACTGCCCGCGCTCTATCCTGCCGGTGAGCTTGCGGAACTCCTCTCGAATCTCCGCATTCTGGAACTCGACCGTATCTGGCATCTGTAGATTGGAGAGGGCTTCAAAGGTGTCGAGACCGTCATTGATCAGTGATGACACGGCGCTGCTCAACGACACGGTGCGATAGTTCACGATGGCTTCTTTCTCTTCATGCCGACTGAGCCGAAGCGCGTCCTGAACCTTGTCTCGCTGACTGGTAACGATGCGCTCGTACAGATCGATAGTCCGAACGGTCAACCGATTGGCCTCGATACTCTGCTCAAGCCCTGCAGGATTCCTCGAGCTTTTCATCAACTGCCGGGCGTCGGCAATGATGGTGTCAGCCTCATCTCGAAACTCGCTCAACTGAGGCAGTACGCTATTGTTGACTCGGTCGACGAAGGTTTCCTGCATGTGCACGATCAGCTTGTGCAGAATGACGACCATCCCGTAATAACGCTTGGCAAACTCCAGGTTCTCGCCACTCTCGGACGTGAGCTCCGCAAGGTCCTCGGTCACGTCGCGAATACTGTTGAATACCACCCTCATTGTGATGACGTCGTCACCAATGGCGGAGGTCATCCAGAGCTCGAGCTGATCGGCTGACATGTCACTTCCAAGCTCTGCGAGCTTCGCCGACATCGTGTCTCGAAGCGCTTCGAGGGATTGCTGATAGCTCTCGACATTGCCCTGGTGGGCTTCGATCAGGATGTCGTAGTCGCCTCGGGTCGATGCGGTGAAATTCTTCAGCGTCGTGGTAGGCGTCCAGCGTGTCAGCGCACCGGCATCTTCCTCAGGGGCTAGCAGGCGCTTCTCCTTGAGCTCCGACACCTGATCGTTCTCCTCTCGGATTCGCTGCTCTATGGACCGGTAATCATTGCGATACTCGGTGAGCTCCGGAATCTCCAGTACCTGGATCGCTTCTTCAATCAGCTTGTTGATATCGTCGTTGGCGCTTTCCTGGTCGCGTCCAATCCAGGTGCTTTCGGGCAGTTGCGCCAATTCATCGAAGTAACCGGCAGCATCTCTGAGCAAGTGTATTGCAGAGGATTTATCGACTTGCGGCGCTTCGACGGCCTCGCGTTCATCCGGCGGAGATTCCTCTTCACTCATCGCATAACCCGGTGCGAGACAAGCGACAATCATTGCAAAGACAAGAGCACTGCGAACTATTGACGGCACGAAAACCTCATTCTGACGACTTCATCTCATGAAAAATCGATGACAACGTCTGGCGATATCAAAGATGCGTGAATGGAGTTATCGGCAAATAAGCGTCAGAAATACAGTCATCGATCCGACCGAACTGTCCGATACTTCCTGCAGGGAACGCTGTAGCGCCGGGCGCCAGCCGGTACGGCAGCCTCACGGGGTGTCCGGGGGGCGCCTCGTCGCCTACGAGGAACAGCAACATCACGCTCTGATAGGGCCAATGACAGCGCGATGCGGGGCAAAGAATGCCGACATCGCCGGCAAAAAAAAGCCCCGCGAGCGCGGGGCAAAGAAGAATGTAACAAGGCATGCGAGGTGGGTCAGAAGGTCGACCACTCATCATCGGATGCCACAACGGGCTGGGGGGTCGGCGGACGCTGGCTCGTCACCGGCTTCGCTGCCACCTCGGGCGCCGGGGCTTGAGCGTTGGACTCGGAGGCCACCCGGAACGTCGAGACCAGCTCCGAAAGGTGCTTGGCCTGACTCTCGAGCGACGCCGAGGCCGAACTGGTCTGCTGCACGAGAGAGGCGTTCTGCTGGGTCACGCTATCCATCTCCGTGACCGCCGTGTTCACCTGACCGATGGCGGTGTGCTGCTCTCGCGTCGCGGAGGCAATCTCGCCCATCAACGTCGCTACCGTACCCACCGACTCGACGATTTCTCTCATCGTATGGCCACTGCGCTCCGCCTGTGTCGCCCCGCTGGTGATGTGATCCGTCGTCCGCGACACCGTCTCCCTGACGCGTTTGGCAGCTTCTGCACTGCGGCTCGCCAGCGATCGAACTTCTGTTGCCACGACGGCGAAACCGCGTCCCGACTCGCCGGCTCGCGCCGCTTCGACGGACGCATTCAACGCCAGGATATTTGTCTGAAACGCGATGGAATCGATGACATCGACCAGCTCGTTGATCTCTTTCGAGCTTTCCGAGATCGTCCGCATCGATTGGATCGTCAGTTCGACGTCCTGATTGCCGCCCGTCGCCCGTTGCGCAGCCTCGGTCGATAGCCGCTGCGCCTCTTCGGAAGACTCCGCGTTCTGGCGCACCGTCGAGGTGATCTCTTCCATGCTGGCCGCCGTCTCCTGGAGTGCAGCCGCCTGCTCTTCGGTACGCGCGGAAAGATCCTGACTCCCCGCAGCGATCTCGTTGGCGCCGGTGTAGACGCTCGTACTGCTGGCACGAAGCGAGCTGACCAACTGGCTCAGACTGTCCTGCATCGCCTTCAACGTCGCCATCAGCGTGGCCACTTCGTCGCGACCCTTCGGCTCGATGTGAGACGTCAGATCACCTTCGGCGACACGCTGCGCCACCCGTACCGCATCCGCCAGCGGGCGAGCAATGCTGCGGGTGATGAGCACCGCGAGCACGACGGCAAGCGCCAACGCCGTCGCTGCGGAGACGAGCAGCCCGACGAGGGAGGCATCATATTGCTGATCCACGGTGACAACCGACTCTTCCACCCGCTCCGACACGGCGTCATCGATACCCTGGGCCGCCGTCTCGAGCCGATAGATGGCCGGCTTGAACTCGTCGAACGCCTCGTCCGCGCCACTCGTGGTCGTGATTTGTCCGTTGAGAATCCGCTGATAGACCGTTGAGAAACCTGCCTCGTAACCTTGCAGCGCCTGGCTCGCTTCCTGATAGCGCGCGTCGATTTCAGGCGTGCGGGCGAGCTGCTCACCCGCTGCCAGTGTCGCCGTCAGCGCCTGCTGGGTCTCCTCCCAGCGGCTCCTGTACGAGATCACGGCCTCACGATCGCCAATGTTGATGAAGGCATCTTTTTCATAGCGTCGAAGCTCGAGTCCCTGGCGCTGAATCTCTGCCGCGTTGAAGCCGAGAGCAACATCTTCCTCCAGTGCTACATGCGCCGTGTACTGGATCGCGTTGAGCCCGATGACGCCGGCCGCAAGCGTGCCCAGCAGCAGTAGAGAGACAATGGCGAACGCGCACGCAAGGCGCGTCCCAATTTTCAGTCGAGTCAGCATGTTATGCACCGGTTGGAGGGAGTTGACTGCTTTATCGGCGCACGCTGAAAGAACTTAAGTAGAGTTAGGATAAGAAATCGGCGGACGGCCAACCGGTCGGCACGCATCACCCGCCACAGGCCAGTGCAAACATGCCGGGTCCGGTCTCAACCGAAAGCCAGGTAGAGCATGCCCAGGGTCAGCGTACCGGCCGCCCCCAGGGCGCCCCCGTAGACAACGCCCAGACAGAGACTGGGCAATACGCTTCGCCCTACCGCCAGGTGGTAAGCCACCGCGCGAAACACGAACAAGAGTGAAGAGAGCGCCATTACGACGATCGCTGTCTGCCAAACCATGTATCCGTCCCTGATTGTTGTGTCGTCGGGGCCCCGTCCAGGGGCTCCCACTTCGTTGTACGGCGGCCACGCGATTGCCGATTCACTGCCATCCCGCTTGCCGGTGATGAACGTCGCCGCGATGTCCCACCCTCCACGAAAAACCCCCTAATTAAAATGTCGACATCAATATCGAATGGCTCGCGCAAGCGAGCCAGGTTGGGTAGCGGTGGCAAGCCGGGGGATAGCTGGTAGCAGGTGCGGCACCGAGTGGCGGCGCGTGTTGCTATCGGCGCCAGCGTGCGAAAAACGGATGAGAACGAAGGACAGGCGGAACGCAGAGACAGGGCACGGCGCCGCCAAGGCGGAGCTAACGACGCCGGCGTCGGCAAGATTACGGAGTGGCGCGCCTCGCTCGGAACGGGGTACGACGTCGGAGGAGGATGTCCGGGGAAGCACCTAGGCTCTGTCTCAAAAGTCGACGAGCGAAGCCCAGACAAGGCAAAAAATTGGCGAAAGAGCGGAGTTTACGGGGTGTAAATGAGCATCTTGAGCCAATTTTTAACGCCGTATGGGCGAGCGCAGCCACTTTTCAGACGAAGCCTAGGCCGGATTCAATAGCGCTTCGTCATCCCCCACGCCGGGCTTGTTGACGCGGGTCGAGACGGCCCAGTGCGATATCGCATCATGAGGGATATGCCGCACGCAGCGGCGCAGCGTCTCGCGGTCGGTCAGGGCCGGGTCGAGCCAGGGTTCCAGACTCTCGTCGGTCAGTATCAGCGGCATGCGGTCGTGGATTTCCGCCGCCGAGCCGCGGCCGGGTTCGGTGAGAATCGCCACGCCCGGCTTGCCATCGGCGCGCTCGATCCAGATGCCCGCGAAGAACAACGGCTCGCGATCCGCCCGGCAGAGAAAGTGCGGCTGCTTGTGGCTCGAACCGGGTAGCCACTCGAACCAGCCGTCGGCGGGAATCAGACAGCGATGGCGCTGGAACGCCGCCTGATAGAACCTGGAGGTGGCAACAGTCTCCACGCGGGCGTTGATCGGCGTCGGCGCCGTCTCCCCCGCCCACTGTGGCTGGTAGCACCACCACACGCTGTCGAACGTCAACTGCGGATCGTCCACCCGCCGACGAATCGCCCCGATCCACGTCCCCGGCGCCACGTTGTAGCGCGGCGCCGGCGGGTCGTCCTCGCGAAGCTCACCGATGCGGTGTGCGAAGCGGGGGTAGGTGCTGTAGAGGGAGAAGCGAGAGCACATGATGATGAATGGCCAATTCATTGCCTAAGTGGAGGCTAGGCAACGACTGTAAGCATAGCCACGTGAACGCGAGAGCAGCTAGCTAAAATTTTTAACCCTAAGCTAAGTTCGTCGGACGCACGGGCGGCGGCGCTATGGGTACTTTCGCCGGGACAACGACAGGCGCTCGCATCTGTATGCTGGGCGTGGGTTTGAGCCCCGGCGGCAAACTCGTTTGCACCGCCCTGTTTAGTGGAAGCGGGGGGTACGCGGGCATGAAAGCCGGCGACGCGCATGGGCGAAGGGCAGGCCTGACTCTATTCGATGTCGTTTATGGGACAGATGAGGACCGTTAGATGGGAGGAGCTTCACTACCTGAAGCACTTGCAGCATTAGCATGTGGCTTCTTTTTACTTTGGACCTTTGTCATATCGATTGTGGGGATGATAGCCGCCCCAATTATTATCGACCGGATGGACCGGATACTGGGCGGCATGTACCCGAAGGATGAAATCTTATTCAAGGGATACCCACTCTCGTTCGCGCGGCTGGGGACGTATGGTCGCGTCATCCTGTTTCGCAACACACGCCGATATCAGCGCACGGTCTTCGAGGGACGGCCTGACCTTGTGGAAGCCGTGGAAACGATGCCTCGCGGGTTAAGGCTCTGGCTTATTTGGGTTCACGCCCCTCTGCTCTTCACGGGTGCCCTGTTTTTCCTATTTGGCTGGCTTTTGATGTACCTCGACTAGCGATGGCGCTGAAACGCCGCCCGATAGAACTTCGACGTCGCCACAGTCTCCACGCGGGCGTTGATCGGCGTCGGCGCTTTTTCGCCCGCCCAGCTCGGCTTGAAGCCCCACCAAACGCTATCGAACATCAGCTGTGGATCGTCCGTCCGCCGACGAATCGCCCCGATCCACGTCCCCGGCGCCACGTTGTAGCGTGGCGCCGGCGGGTCGTCTTCGCGAAGCTCACCGATGCGGTGCGCGAAGCGCGGGTAGGTGCTGTAGAGGGAGAAGCGAGAGCACATGTGGAATTAAAAATTATATTGCTTTTTTCAACATTTGCGAAGGCACCAAACTAAAGCAGTTGTTTTTTAGCTTTGAAAAAGCTTCAATATCGCAAACAATAAGATAGCAAAGATTAATAATGCTTACACAGCCTTTAAAAAATAATTCAATACCAGAATTGCAATAAACGGAACTAATCAAAGAACGATCCCGCACATCCCACAACGACAGTATTCGCTTGAATTTTTCTACGTCATGCTGACCATTTGAATATGGATACCACAGTCCATCAGAGTGCTGATAGTTAATGTTGTTACGAAAATGCGACAACCAAGAACCACCGCCTCGATAACCCGACTTTGTTAGCAGCGAGTAAATACTTGAAAATTCATCAATTAATTCTTGTTTTAGATAGCCTAACCCTTGGACATTCAAAATTCTATCTCTGAAACTGTCAACAAACCCCACGAACGCTTGCCAAAAATCCTCATGTGATGAACCGGCTTTTTTTAGCTCGATGCTGCTATTTTGATTAACACTGACTCCAATAAAACTACCCGCCGAGCGGCCAATAAACCAAGGCATATTCAAAATATCTGCAACTCCTTCGACTATTTTTAAATGCCCACCAGCCAAGTAACTAAAAACATTACCGAAAATACGAAAGATAGAATGGGCCGCAAAAAAGGCGGAATAATACACTTCCACGGCTACCCAACCTAGCGACCTTGGAAGATTATTTGGAAAGCTGAGAATCTTGAGAGTTTCGAAAGATGCAGAAGAAAATCTACTTGCATCATGTGCAAGCATTTCCGAAAAAGCTTGCCGATCGCTTATATCTAAGACAAAACCATTCTGGGTCGTGCGGGCAAGCTGATATTTCATAGAACCAATCCATGATTTGAGATCAGAGAACCCCGATTTAGACAGCGGCACCTCAGATATACCCGGAGCATAAAGTGACCTAAAGTATTCGACCCTCATCAAAACACCAAGGCAGTGCGTAGAGACTTGTCAATGTGATCGGTAACATTCTTATAGGCTGTCCCGGGGTTGCTAAATTTGTTATGCGCCGTAGAGCTTGAAAAAACGGGCTCGAGCACTTCATAAAAATGATCGACGCTAAAATCAGAACCGTATCGGTCTTTAACCTTACCGGCAACAATCGGAAAAGCTTGCATTACACCTCTAAAAACCACCGAGCTGCCAAGACCCTTTCCAGCATCGATTTTTATCAACCCTTCAGAGACGCCGGTCAAATAAGCATTTAGCATCTGATAAACATCATCGTGATTGCGCGACGAAAAATACTTCAAGATAGGCGACACGGCGAGTTTAAAAGTAACTCTAGATATCTTAGTTTGCGACTTTTTCGCGGCTGACAGGCGGCCATACAACGCACTTGAAGGCTCTCTATCAAACATATCAAACAATTCTCTTAGAAGAACCTCTTCATCACTTTCGTATTCAGCCAACCTCTTTATATCCAAAAGCAGCTCGTTCGACACTCCTTTCTGTTTTGAGTTGATGTCAATAAAGAGGCGAGTTTCATCTGCGCGCGACAACCCGTTGTAAATAACTACCGGCACACGCATGTACCCTTCGGCTAGAGAAAACCCATAGACCCGGTGCTGTCCATCAAGAATTAGAAACGCCTTCTGATGCTCAAGAAAGGAGACCGTTTTACCTTTACCAATAATTTTCAGCTGAGCATCATCTTGCGCCGACAGAATAATAGAAGTAGGGATTGTACCCATGCCTTCGTCAACAAATTTTGCAATTTCACCCGCTCTTTTTTTATCAAGAACGCGCTGAAACCCCTCGACGGGATCATCTTCTCTATTAGTTACAAAGCAGCATTTTGCCAAAACATCAGAAGGAATAGTGCAAGTATAGAAACGATGTTTGTTCTGAGTAACAGTACTGATCGAAAAACGATGTTCTTCCACAGATCCCTCACACATATCAGTTATTCAAAAAAACCTTCCCACCATGCGCCAACATTGCCCAATGATCTCCAAGTCCTGCAGCTGCACCATTTCCCGCTCGTAAGCCGGGTTATCGCGGATCAATAGCCAAGCACGCGCTGGACGCGCTTCAGGCGCAGTTCGTTGTCCACGCGCAGCAGGAACACGCCGTCCGGCGTGCGCTGGGCGCGGTTCACCAACACCTGCTCGCGGTCGCTGATAGCGACACTGCCAACCTGCGCCAAGTCCAAAACTCTCACGTAAACGAGTGTATCCAGGTTTTCGCAGATATTGGGCCGCCTGTCCAATCTGCCGACTCCTACAAAAGTCGTTGGTGAAGATGGCGCGGCGCTGTCACTTCTGCCGTCAGTCGGCGAGCGCTCCTCCGTACCGCTCCATTCCTGCCCCCCGTTAAAGCGCATCCAGTGGAATCTTCAGATACCGGGTGCCGTTGGCTTCGGGTTCGGGCAGGCGCCCGCCGAGGATGTTGACCTGCAGGGCGTGGAGGATGAGCTTGGGCATCGGCAGTTCACGGTCGCGGCGGTTGCGCATTTCGACGTAGTCCGCCTCGTCGAGCTCGCCGATTTGATGCTTGTTGCTCTCGCGCTGCTCGCGCACGCTGCTTTGCCACTGCGGTTCGCGGTCGCCGGGGCGGTAGTCGTGGCCGGTGAACAGCCGGGTGTCGTCAGGCAGGGCGAGAATCGCCTGAATCGAGTGCCAGAGCTGGCTGGCGCTGCCACCGGGAAAGTCGGCGCGGGCGGTGCCGAAGTCGGGCTGAAAGAGAGTGTCGTGGACAAAGGCGGCGTCACCGACCACGTAGGTGATCGAGGCCAGCGTATGCCCGGGGGAGTGCATCACGCGCACCTCGAGCTCGCCGAGTTTGAAGGTCTCGCCGTCGTCGAAAAGGTGATCCCACTGGCTGCCGTCGTCTTGCAGTTCCGGCCAGTGGTAGATCGTCTTCCACAGCGCCTGCACCTGGGTGATCGGCCGGCCGATGGCGGTGGGTGCGCCGGTCTTTTCCTGCAGATAGCGCGCGGCGGACAGGTGATCGGCGTGGGGGTGGGTGTCCAGAATCCACGCGATCTCGAGCGACTCGCGTTCCACGTAGGCCAGCAGCGCATCGGCCTGATGTGTGGCGGTGGCGCCGGCTTTCTCGTCGAAATCCAGCACCGGGTCGATGATCGCGCACCGGCGCGTGGCGGGATCGATGACCACGTACTGCACGCTGAAGGTATCGGGGTCGTAGAACCCGGCGACGTCGGGGCGGCTCGGGCCGTTGCCGGGCGAGAAGGCAAAGGTGTTCATGAAGGCTCTCCAGCAGTCGAGCCTTCAGCGTAGTGGTCGTGAGAGGGGAATGCCGGTGTCGCCCCGTGCGGCGCCCATCGATTCGACGGACTCTCGCCGGGAAAAGCTCAGTGGCCGGTGTGTTCGCTCGCGTCGGGCGACTCGTCCTCGATGTCGGCGTCTTCGTCCTCGCTGCCGTCGTTGACCACGTCCGGCGCCTCGTCGTCGCGCAGAGTGCCTTCGCCCACCGTCGCCTCGTTGTTGACGTCATCGGACGGAGTGCGCACGCCGGGCATCTTCGGCGAATCCTCGAGATCGCTCCGGGTCTCGGCTGCGGCATCGTCGCCGCGCTCCACTTCGCCGGTCGCCTGCGCCATCGCCTGGGTCGCGAGCATGCCGGTGCTCAACCCCAGCACTGCCGCCATCATTGCCATTCGCTTGCTGTTCATCGTGATCGACTCCTGTCGGTTCGCCTTCCTGGGCAACATCGTCGGGTCGCGCCGCATCACGGCACGCCTCCCGCCCCTTCAATGTGGCTGGCAGCCGCGGGAATGCCAAGGTCGCACCGCGCAAGACGGTGCCTTGTGACTTGCCCCCAGTGGGATCCGCGCAGCGGGAATCGCCTCATGAGTCGATAAAGCCGCCAGGCTCGGGGCATAAAGCGTCTAGGCTCGGAGAGAGTGCAGGCCCGGGCGTGATGCGTGTCGTCACGGCCGAGACGCCCCGGAGACGTAACGATGCCACCGATCGATCGCCGAGACTTCCTCGCCGGGCTGTTCGCCGTCGGCGCGATGAGCCGAATACCGGCGCTGTTCGCCGCCGAACGCGACGCGCCCATCACCCGCGCCATCCCCGCCAGCGGCGAGACGCTGCCGGTCATCGGCATGGGCACGTGGCGCACGTTCAACGTCGGCAGCGACCCGATGCTGCTCGATCAGCGCCAGCGCGTGCTCGAGACCTTCTTCGCCCGGGGTGGGCGGATGATCGATGCCTCGCCCATGTACGGCTCAGCGGAGGCCGTGGTCGGCGAGCTGCTCGAGCGGCTGTCGCCGGACGCGCGTTTCGCCGCCTCCAAGGTGTGGACCGGCGACGAGAGCGCCACCCGCGAGAGCGTGGCGAACTCGCAGGCGCTCTGGCGGATACCCCGCTTCGACCTGATGCAGGTGCACAATCTGGTCGACTGGGAGGGGCACCTGGAGACGCTGAAGGCGATGAAGGCGGCGGGCGAGATACGCTACATCGGCATCACCACCTCTCACGGCCGCCGCCACGCGGATGTCGAGCGCCTTCTTGCCCGCGAGCCGCTGGATTTCGTGCAGCTCACCTATAACATTCTCGACCGCGAGGCCGAGGCGCGGCTGCTGCCGCTGGCGCAGGCACGCGGTATCGCCGTGATTGCCAACCGCCCCTATCAGGGCGGACGGCTGTTCGGCCGCTTTCAGTCCCGGCCGCTGCCGGACTGGGCCGAAGAAGTCGGGGCGACCAACTGGGCGGAGTACTTTCTCAAGTTCATCGTCTCGCACCCGGCGCTGACCTGTGCCATCCCGGCGACAACAGACGTTGAGCACATGCGCGAGAACATGGGCGCGCTCTACGGCCGGCTGCCCGACGCCGATCAGCGTCAGCGCATGGCGGCGTACCTCCAGGACCGCTGAGGCGTCCCCATGGACTACGCGCTCGGCGATTTCCTGATGTTCACCCCCGAGGTCTATCTGCGGCTTTTCGTGCGCGCCAATCAAGCGCTGGGGCTCTGGCTGGCCGCGGTCGTCGCCGCCATCGCCGCGGTCGCGCTGCTGCTGCGCCAGGCCCGCCCCGCCGCTCGTCAGGCGGCACTGCTGCTCGTCGCCGCCGGCTGGGGGCTGAGTGCAGCGGTGTTCCTGGCCAAGCTCTATGCGCCGATCAACTGGCCGGTCACGGGGTTCGCCTGGGCCTTTGCGCTCGAGGGCCTGCTGCTGGCTGCCGTCGCGCTGCGCAGCACCCCCGCGCCCGTACGCGCTTCCTCGCTGGTGGTGGCGCTGATGGCACTTTCGCTCCTCGCCTCGCTGACGGCGCTGGCCGCCGGCACGGTAACGGCGTTGGCACTACCCGGCGTGACCCCGGACATGACCGCCGTGGCTACCGTTTCACTCCTCGCACTGCTCCCCCGGGTCTGGCGCTGGCCGCTGCTGATCGTGCCCATCCTCTGGTGTCTTTTCAGCGCGCTGACGCATCAGGCGCTGGCGCTCTGGCTGCCCATGGTGGTGCCGGTGGTCGGGTTGATGCTGGGTGGGATCGTCGCGTGCTGGACATCGCGCAAGTCGCGTTCCGCCTAACATCTGTCTCGCATAGCGGCCGGGGATTTGATGATAATAGGCGGGAAACGACGGCACTTTAATCCGCGCAGCGAGGGCACATGGAACGTCAACCCATCGTCAAACTGGCCGAACTCAGTTCCAGGAGCCGTGCGCGGCTGAACGAACTGGCTCAGCGAGAAGGCATCTCGCTACCGCGGTTTCAGCGTCTGGTGCTGTCGATCGTGCAACGCTTTCCCGATCAGCATCAGCAGGTGATCCTGCACCGCGACGGCTGGGACAAGGGCCAGGTGGCGCGGGCGTTTCGCGAGCTCGAGCAGCAGGGCCTGATCCGCCGTTGCGGCAGTTCGACGACCAAGCGCATCACGCAGGTGGCACTGACACCGGAGGGAGAAGCCCTCGCCGAGCGACTGGCGGCGATCCGTACCGAACTGGCGGCAACGTTGCTGGCCGGCTGGACGCCAGAGGAGGTCGCGCGATTCGACGACCTGCTCGACCGCGCCCTAGACAACATGACCGAGCCCTCGACTGTCTAGACGGCGCCCTCGACGGCCACGGCGGCCCCTGACTGCCTAGGCAAATGGCATGGACGCAGAGGCGTTAATTCTCGGCCTAAGTTGACAAAGTCAACTTGGACCGATAGTTTGCGTGCACTCCTGTTAACTCCTCTCCGCGTCCAGAATCTCCATGTCCCTACGTCTCATCGTTGGCCTGCTCGGTATGCTGCTGGCCTGTATCGCCGCCGATATCAACCAAAAGGCGACCTCGCTGGCCCTGGCCGACATTCGGGGGGCCTTCGGCTTCAGCGCCGACCAGGGAAGCTGGCTGACCACGCTGTATGCCGCCGGCGTCGCCATGGGCATGCTGGTCGCCCCGTGGCTCGCGATGACCTACTCAATGCGGCGGTTCGCCACCGGCGCGGTACTCTCGCTGGGCGCGCTGGGCATCGTCTTCACGGCTATCGACTCCCGCGAGCTGATGCTGGCGCTGCGCTGGCTGCAGGGGCTGACCAACGGCTTTCTGATTCCGCTGCTGATGGCCATGGCGCTGCGCTTCCTGACCCCGCCGATCAAGCTCTTCGGTCTGGCGGCCTACGGGTTGACCGCCACTTTCGCTCCCAACATCGCAAGCCCGGTGGTGATCTGGGCAGACCAGGGGCTGGGCATCGACTTCGTCTTCTGGGCCGTGGTGCCACTGTGCCTGCTGTCGGCGGCAATGCTGCTCTATGGAGTGCCGCAGGACCCGCGACCGCCCGGTCGCTGGCGCCAGTTCGACTGGCTGGGCTGGGCGCTCGGCTGGGGCCTTTGCGTCAGCGTGGTGATCCTGTTCACGCAGGGAGAGCGGCTGGACTGGTTCGCCGCTCCTCTCGTCCGCTGGCTGGCGCTGGCCGTGGCGACGCTGGCGCCGCTTTTCGTCATCCGCAGCTGCGTGGCCCCGGTGCCACTCATCCGCCCGCAGCTCCTGACGCGGATCAACTTCGGCTTTGCCGTCTTCATGCTGGTGGGCGTGATCGCGCTGGGGGCCTCGGCGGTATCACTGCCGAGCGAGTTCTTGAGCCAAGTACAGGGCTATCGGCCGCTGCAGAGCCTGCCGGTCATGCTGTCGCTGGCACTGCCGTCACTGCTGATGCTGCCGCTGACGGCGTTCGTGCTCAACTTCGAGCGTGTCGACGCCCGCTGGATCATGGCGCTGGGGCTGATTCTGATGGCGGCCGCCAGCTGGCATAACAGCCATGTGACGCTGGCGTGGGCACGCGACCAGTTGTATCTCTCGCAGGTGATGGCCTCCACCGGGATGTCGATGGTCGTGGTGAGCCTTTTGATGACCGGCACGGCGGTCGTCGATCCCCAAGAAGGCCCCTTCGCCTCCGCCACGATCAACACCGCCCGGGCGCTTGCCGGCCCCATCGCCAGCGGTGTGATCGGCCATGCCCTGGCGGTCGCGGTCGATGGCCACCAGCACACCCTGCTTGATCGCCTCGGCGGCGTGCGCTTTTCGCTGACCCAGTCGATGTCGCTCGGCGGCCACGACGGCGCGGCACTGGCGTGGCCGAACGCCGCCGACGGCGAGGCCTTTCACGCCCTCTACCAGCAGCTGACGCTGCAGGCGCAGGTGCTGGCATTCGCCGATCTGTGGCGCGCCCTGGCCGTGGTCGCCCTGCTGCTGCTGCCGGTCTGTCTGCTGCCCAACCGGACGTTCGCACCACGCTTCAAGCGCCCCAAACCGCTATGAGTCGTCGCCAATCTCATTGGCCCCTCACCCCTCTCAATGACCCATCATCCATTCCCCTGAAACCTCGAGAGCGCCATGACGCAGTCTGCCGATAACGCCCAGCCCCGGCGGCGAAAGCCGCTGATCCTCGCCCTATGCATCGTCGTAATCGCCGTTGTCGCCGCCGCCGTTCTGGCAGGGCAGACGTTGACGCCCGACGACGACGCGTGGACCAACGATGCCCATCTCGACGCCGATTACGTCGTGATCTCACCGCGAGTGAATGGCAATCTGGTTGCCGTACACGTCGACGACCACGACCGCGTGGCGCGCGGCGACGCGTTGCTGGAGATCGACCCGCGCGACTATCGCGCTGCCGTCGATGAAGCCGAGGCGCAGGTGGCCGCCGCCCGGGCAAATCTGGCCGAAGTCGAGGCCGAGCTCGCCCAGCAGCCGGCGAAGATTCGCAATGCCGAGGCAACGGTGAGCCAGGACAACGCCAATGCCGACTACGCCCGCGCCGATGCCGAGCGCTATCGCCGCCTGCGCAACAACAACAACGTCTCGGCCCAGGACGCTCAGAAGGCGGATGCCAATGCCCGGGCCCTCGACGCCCGGCGCGAGGCGGACCAGGCGAATCTGGAGAGTGTGCGTCAGCAGCGGAAGATCCTGGAGGCGCAGAAGGAGAGTGCCGAGGCAGCGCTGGCGAGCGCACGGGCGCAGCAGGAGAAGGCGCGACTGTCGCTCTCCTATACGCAGATCGACGCCCCGGTCGATGGCGTCGTCGCCGAGCAGTCCGCCCGCGTCGGCGCCTGGGTCGATGCCGGTAGCGCCCAGCTCGCCATCGTGCCGGTGCACGGCATCTACATCACCGCCCACTATCGCGAAGTCGATATCACCCATATCGAGCCCGGCCAGCCGGTGGATATCACGGTCGACGCCTATCCCGATCTCGACCTGCACGGCCACGTGAAGAGCCTGTCACCGGCCACCGGCGTCACCTTCTCGCCAGTCTCCAGTAACGAGACCTCAGGCAACTTCACCAAGATCCTCCAGCGCCTGCCGGTGCGCATCGCCCTCGACCCGGACCAGCCGGGCCTCGATCGCCTGCGGGTCGGGCTGTCGGTGGAGACGACGATTCATACCAACGCGCCCGATTGAGCAGACACGCGAGCTTCGCGTCTTCATCAAAAAGCCCGGCTGATGCCGGGCTTTTCAGTGGTTGGGGAGGGCGCGGCGCCAGGCCGGAAACCACGCCGCAACGCGCGGGCCGGCCTCTAGTGACCCGAGTGGCCTGAGTGACCGGCGGCGCGTTCGCAGTTGGCGGTGTAGGCGCTGGCGTCGACGTCCAGCGTCAGGCGGTCGTTGACGGTGTCGTAGAAAAACGGGGCGTGGTCCGTGTCGGACCCGGCAAGCTGGTACTGCCCACAGACACCGTAGTCGTACTGCACTTTCTGCAGTTGAGACAGTTCCACGGACGACGAGGTGTCGAGTTCGCTCGCGATCGCCTGCTGGATCTCTTGATCGACCTGGCTGGGCGAGAGCACCTGTTTGCCGAAGATGACCGCCCCAACGATCACCATGGCGGCGAGCGGAAGGACGACCTGCAGTAGGAAGGGGCGAGATTTGATCATGGAATCAGTGTTCCTTGGCTGTGAAGTCATTCAAGAACGTCACGACGCGAGAGCGGCGCCGAGGCATCGACGACGCCTCGACGCCTGCACAATCACGACGTCGCCGCGGTCTGCCGCGCGCGCTCACCGCGCCGGCGGACGACAGCGTCGATCAGCGCCATGACGATCATCGAGGCGCCGGTGAGCGGGAAGATCACCCCGCCGATCGCCAGCAGTGCGAGCACGCCGCGCAGCCGCCGCGGGTCGGACGGTGCCGGCGGCACGCCCATCCGGCCGCTGGGTCGACGCTTCCACCACATCACACCGCCGCTGGCGCAGAGCAGCACGATCCCGGCGCAGGCGAGCGCGAGGACGAGCTGGTTGGCCAGCCCATACTGCTGTCCCATGTGGGTATTGATGCCCCACTCCAGCGTTTTGCCCATCGGGCCGTAGTCGGCGTAGTTCATGTCCAGCAGCGGCTCGCCACTGTACTGGTCAAGATGCACCACTCGCTGTTGTGACAGGTCGTCGGGATAGATCGACCCGGTATACACGCCGGTGGCGCGACTCGGCAGGCTGATGGCGTAGCCCGGCGCCAGACCGAGATCGTCGAAGGTCTCGACGGCGCGATCCAGCCCGATCGGCCCGGCGGCGGACGGCTCGGAGGTCGGGATCTGCGCCTGCTCCATCGACCAGGTCGTGGTGGTCTCGCGCTGAACCAGGCGCTCTTCGGAGACCGGCACGTTGACGCGCACCCCGTCCGGATAGCCGAAGTTGTTGCCGTTGGCCCACTCGTTGACCTGCGAGCCCCACAGCGTCGACCAGGGCATCCCGGTGACGGCGAGAAAGAGGATGAAGCCACCGACGAAGATTCCCGTCACGGCGTGCAAATCACGCCAGAAAAGCCGCTTCGCCGGCCGCGAGCGCACCGTGACGACACCGCCCCGCTGCCTTTGGGAACCGGCGCCCCTTGGCCACCAGAGATAGATCCCCGTCAGCACGAGCAGAATCGCCCAGCCGCCGACGATCTCGATGATCAGGCTCGCAGTCTCGCCGAAGTAGCTGAGGCTGTGGATGTACCGAATGGTCCACATGATGCTGCCGCGATAGGGGGTCGACCCGGTCACCTCGCCGCTATAGGGGTCGACGTAGACCGCCTGCTTGCCATTGGCGGTGGTGATATCGACTTCCGCCGCCCGGTTGTCGGCCGGCGGCGGCACGTAGCGGAAAGCATCGCCGGCGTACGCCGCCAGCGCGGCATCGACCTGGCGCTCGGGCGTGACGGTCGGCGTCGCCTGCGCCTCGACCATCACGGTGTCGTTATAGAGCCACTGGTTGATTTCGTCCTTGAACAGATAGAGCCCGCCGGTCACGGCGAGCGACAGCAGAAACGGAATGACGAACAGGCCGGCGTAGAAGTGCCAGCGCCAGACCGCACGATAGAGATCGCCGGCGTTGGATGGTGAACGAGCCATGAACCCTCGCATCGAATCGTCGACTGCCCGTCCGGGCAGCGGTTAGGGAGATCCCCGCGGCGCGATGCGTCGCGGCGGATCTCGTCATCACGAACGATCGAGGAAGCGTGGGGGCGCCCGAGTCAGGGCGTTGGGGAAGGTAGTGGCGACCGCGCGGGCGTCGCGCACGGGCGGGCAACCGGCGCGCGGTGGCGGCACGCCGCCGAGGTTCAGCCCCAGCTCCGCCTGCGCCACCGCCGGGCAGTGGCTGAACAGCGAGCAGTAGCCGCACTGGTCGTGCAGGCCGGGACCGTCGGCGTCCCCGGCGTCACTGGCCGTGTCAGCGGCGTGCGATGCCCCCATGACGTGGTGCATCGCATGCGCCTCGTGGGAGGCCGCGTCGCCGGAGGCGTTGATCGCCGCGCTGGTCTGACCGATGGGCGCGCCGAGCACCAGCAGCAACATGGCAGCGAGGCTGAGCCAGGCCGCGAATCGCGTGCTGTGGGGCGGGCGTGACGTCATCGAATCAACCGTGGATCGCAGGGGTAGATGGCAGCAGCGGGTGCCGCGGTGAATGGCGGCGATGAAAAGCCGCGGTGAATCGCCGCGAGCGAGGCCATGCTAGCGCATTCGTCGATACGAACCACGGCTGTCAGCGCCATGCGACAAAGTGTCTCGGTGAGACGCGATCCGGACGGCGACTCAGCCGGCGCTGTTGCCGGCGCCCTCGGGCAGGCTGTTGGTCGCTTTCAGGGCGTCGGCGACCTCCGGGGGCATGTAGTTCTCGTCGTGCTTGGCGAGCACCTGCTGCGCGGCGAAGTCGCCATCGTCGCCGAGCGTGCCGATCACCACCACGCCCTGCCCCTCGCGGAACAGATCCGGCAGGATGTCGTCGAAGCGCACGGGCACGTCCTGAGCGAAGTCGGTGACGACGAAGCTGACCGCCAGCGAGTCGGGGTCGCGCTGGACGCTGTCATCCTTGACCACCCCGCCGAGACGCATCGTGCGGTCGTGGGGCGCGTCGCCGGCGGCGATCTGCGACGGCGTGAAGAACAGATCGATATTGGCGCGCAGGGCGTAGAGCGTCAGCCCCACGGCGATGGCGACCAGCGCCATCAGCCCGGCAATGATCGTCAGCCGCCGTTTGCGCTGGAGCCTCATTCGCCCGCTCCTGGAGAGGCGACACTCGTCGGGCGCTCGCCGCCGCCCACCTGACGCTGCCGCCGACGGATCTGCGCGCGGGTGCGCTGGCGTTCGCTGCGGGCGAACAGCAGCGAGCCAACCAGCAGCAGCGCCGCCAGCCCCCAGGCCGGCCAGACGTAGGGCGCATAGCCGTGCATGGAGAAGAAGTCAGCCAGTGAATCAAAAGCCATCGCGAAGACTCCAGTAAAAGAGCGCGTTGCGTAAGCGCCAGACAGCGCGCGCATTGCGTAAGAGAGAGCCAGGCGTGCGCATCAGGGAGCCGGCACCACATGGTCGATGACCACGGTTGGCGAGGCGTCGTCGTCGAGGCTGACCGTATCCAACCGGCCGTAGAGATCGCCGGGCTGCGGCTTGGCCTGGCCGCTGGCAGAGACACGCACCAGCAGGTCGACGCGCGTCGCCTGGGAGAGCGTCGCCGCATCGGTCATGGCGCTGTCGTCGTTGATCGCCAGCGTCTGCGGCAGCGCCCCCAGCGTGGTACGGGTGACGGCCAGCGGTGCTCGGCCCCCATCGCTGTCGCGGGCGACCAGAAAGACGCTGGCGTCGCTCGGCAGCCGCCCGGCCAGCCGCGGGTCGAGCGTGACCTGCACGCGCAGCGCCGCCGCGGCCGGGGCTGCGTCCTGTCCCAGTCGCTGCTGGGCGGCGGCCACTGCCTGCTGCAGTGCCTCCACGGTCTTCGGCTCGTCGTAGCTCGCCAGCGCCTTGCGCCAGTAGCCGATCGCCTGCTCATAGCGGGCATGCTCGAAGGCCTCGACACCCAGCAGATTGTTGACCACCGGCTGGCCGGGCTCGCGGGCGAGGGTTTCGTCCACCAGCGCACGGACGTCGTCCGTCAGCGTGCGGTCGGCGGCGAAGAACTTCACCTGCGCCAGCTGTGCCAGCAGCGTCGGCTCGCGGCCCTCGAGGCGGATCAGCGCCTCGATCGCTTCCGCGGCCTTGGCGTAATCACCGCTGTCGCGATAGCGCGGAAACAGCTCGAGCCAGACGTCGGGGTTGTCGGGCTGGCGCTCGGCTTCGGCTTCCAGCGCCGCCTGCTGCGTTTCCGGCGGCAGATGCTCGAGCGACTGCACCAGCCGGTAGAGGGCGAGATCCTCCCGCGCGCCGAAATGATCGTAGAGCGCGCCGCCGGCCACGATGACGCCGAGCGCCACCACCGGCAGCAGCCAGCGCCCCGCGTTGGGCGCTGCGAGCGCTCGGCCCCGCTTGGCCTCGGCGTCCTCGAGCAGCCGGCGCTCCAGCTCCAGCCGATCCTGCGCGAAGCGCTGCTGGTCGATCTCGCCGGCGGCAAGCTCCGCCTCCAGCGAACGCAGCCGCTGGCGATAGATCGCCACGTTCTCGGAGTTATGGGTGTCCTTCGACTCGAAGGCGAGCTGTGCCTCGCGCAGCGTCGCGGCCCGGCGCAGCGGCCAGGCGACGAGCGCCAGTGCCAGCAGGGTGAGCAGGCCAATGCCGATCCAGAGCGGTGTCATGTCGCCTCCGGGGGGCACGGCGTGCGGTAGGCAGGTAGCGGTAGCGCCGTCACTTCACCGCCTCCTGCACCCAGCGGGTGCGCGATTCGCGCTTGAGGATCTCGCTGCGCAGGCGGTAGAGCGTCAGCGCGGTGAAGAAGCAGTAGAAGCCCAGCACCATGAGCAGCAGCGGCATCCACATGCTCTCCGGCATGGCGGGGCGCTCGGTGAGGGTGAAGGTCGCCGGCTGATGCAGGGTGTTCCACCACGACACCGAGTACTTGATGATCGGAATGTTGACCACGCCGACCAGCGTCAGCACCGCGACCGCCTTGGCGCCCTGCTCGGGGCGGCTGAACGCGCCCCGCAGGGCGATGATGCCGATGTAGATGAAGAGTTGGATCAGCATCGAGGTCAGCCGCGCATCCCAGGTCCACCAGGTGCCCCAGGTGGGAATCCCCCACACGGCGCCGCTGAACAGCCCCAGCAGCGTCATCGCCGCGCCGAAGGGCGCCATCACGCTGGCCGCCATGTCGGCGAGCTTGATCTTCCACACCAGAAACACCACCGAGGCGAAGGTCATGGCGAGAAAGACGCTTTGCGCCAGAATGGCCGCGGGCACGTGGACGTAGATGATCCGGTAGCTGTCGCCCATCTGATAGTCCGGCGGCGAGAACGCCAGCGACCAGACCGCCCCCACCGCCAGCAGCGCGGCCGCGGCGATCCAGAATACCGGCTGCAGCCGCCCGCAGAGTTGATAGCACCACTTGGGCGAGCCCAGCTTGTGTATGAGTTTCCACATTCCGATCTGCTTACCTCTCAATGCATTCATTCCGCCGGAGCGGGTCAGCCGTCGACACTGATACGCAGCGCACCGGCGATGGCGAACGGCGCGCCGGCGATCGCCAGCGCCAGCATGGCGCCGAGCAGCGCCATCGGCGCCGTGACCGGGTCACCGGCAATCGCGGCATTCACCGCCCCGGCCCCGAAGATCAGCACCGGGATGTAGAACGGCAGAATCAACAGCGACAGCAGCACCCCACCTCGGGGCAGGCTGACCGTCAGCGCCGCACCGACCGCGCCGATCAGGCTGAAGGTGGCCGACCCCAGCAGCAGCGCCGCCATCAGCGTGGCGACCCCCGCCGCCGGCAGCGACAGCAATAGCCCCAGCAGCGGTGCGATCAGCGCCATCGGCACCCCGGTCAGCAGCCAGTGCGCGAACGTTTTGGCCAGACAGAGCGCCGGCAGCGGCTGCGGCGAGAGCAGCATCTGCTCCAGGCTGCCGTCGTCGAAATCACTACGGAACAGGGCGTCCAGCGAGAGCAGCACAGCCAGCAGCGCGGTGACCCACAAAAGCCCCGGGGCGAGAGTCGCGAGCAGCGCCGGCTCCGGCGAGATGCCCAGCGGGAACAGCACGATCACCAGCGCCTGAAAGAGCAGCGGATTGATCCACTCGCTGCCGCGGCGCCGGGCGATCGCCAGCTCGCGCTTCACCTGCCTCACGCAGGTGGCGGCCAGCCCGCGGGGCGCTAGCGTCGGCGCCGCGGTCGCGGTCGACTCAGGCGGCGGCATGCGTGGCTCCCAGCCGCAGGCGCTCGATGCACGCGGTCGGTGCGAATTCATGATGGGTGGTCAGCACCACAGCCCCCCCGGCGTCGCGGTGCGCCAGCAGCCGCTGCTCCAGCCAGGCCACGCCGGCGCGGTCGAGCGCGGTGAAGGGTTCGTCGAGAATCCACAGCGGCCGCGGGATCAGTTCGAGCCGCGCCAGCGCGATGCGCCGCCGCTGCCCGGCGGAGAGCTGCCCGGCGGGCAGATCCTCGAAGCCGTAGAGCCCGACGGTCTGCAACGCGGCCTCGATCGCGGCCGCGTCGACGCAAAGATCCGCCAGCGCCGCGGACCAGGCGAGATTCTCCATCGCGGTCAGCGACGTGGTGACGCCCGGCTCGTGGCCCAGATAGAGCAGCGCCGTGCGGTAGTCCGCGCGCGCCCTGGCCAGCGGCTGGCCGCGCCAGCTCAGCGTCCCCGCCGTCGGCGCCAACTGCCCGGTCAGCATCTTGAGCAGGGAGGTCTTGCCGCTGCCGTTTGGCCCCTCGATGCGCAGCAGGGTGCCGTCGACGACGTCGAGATCCAGCCCGTGGAGCAGCTCGCGCTCGTCCCGCTCACAGGCGAGCCCGCGTCCCGTCAGCGCAACCGTCATGCATCCCGCCCGGGGTCGTCGGCCTGCCCTGGCTCATCGTCACGGGCATTGTGACGTGCGATCAGCCCGTCGAGATGCCGGCGCTCCTGCGCGCTCAGCGTCTGCGGGCCCGCCCGCCGCCGGCGCACGACGAACAGCGCAACGATGCCGCCGCCGATGACGACGAGCCCGAACGGCAGCCCCCACAGCAGCCAGGTTCGCGCTTCGAAGCGCGGGTCGTAGAGGGCGTAGTCGCCGAAGCGCTCGACCATGGCGCCCTCGATCTCGGCGTCACTCGCGCCGTCGCGCAGCATGGCGGCGACCCGGGCGCGCATGTCGCCGGCAATCGGTGAGTTCGACGCCCCGATCGACTCGTTCTGACACTTGGGGCAGCGCAGCCGCCCGCTCAGCGCCTCGAAGCGCTGGGCCAGCGCCGGGTCGTCGAAAGACTGAACGTCGATCGCCGCCTGCGCCGCCGTGGTCAGCAGGAGCATCGCCAGCAACACCAGCGGCCGGGCGAGCCCCAGGAGACGCGTTACCGCCATTTCGCGATCTCCGGCAGAATCACCTGCTCGACGTCATCCGGCGTGATGTAGCCGGTATGGTGATAGCGGATGAACCCGTCACCATCGACGATGAAGCTCTCCGGTGCGCCGTAGACGCCGAGGTCGAAACCGAGGCTGCCTTTCGGGTCGAACAGTGAGACGTCGAAGGGATCGCCGTAGGTCTCGAGGAACTCGTGGCCCTTGTCGCGGGTGTCCTTGTAGTCGACGCCGACCAGACGCACGCCGCGGTCGGCCAGCGTCTGAAGCTGCGGCATCTCCTTTTTGCACACCGGGCACCACTCGCCCCAGACGTTGACCAGGGTCACTTCGCCCTCGCTGTCATCGCCGCCCTCGAGCAGCGAACGGTCCAGGCGCCGGTCGGGGTCGTCGAGCGTCGCCAGATCGAAGGCCGGAAAGCGATCAGCGAGCTTGGCCGAGGCGCGCGCCGAGGGGTCATGGGAGAGACCGCGGTAGAGAAAGACCACCAGCACCGCAAAGATCAGCAGCGGCACCAGCAGGAGCAGACGACGTTTCATGACAGCGCCTCCGGGGAAGGGGTCACGGCAGCGCGGGGCGCGGTTCGGCGGCGGTAGCGGCGATCCAGCACCGCGAGCACGCCGCCGCTGGCCATGATCAGCGCGCCGAGCCAGAGCCAGCGCACGAAGGGTTTGATCTGGATGCGCAGCGACCAGTCGCCGTCGTCGACCTCGTCACCCAGCGCGACGTAGAGATCGCTGAAAAGCCCCGGGCGCAGGGCAACATCGGTCATCGGCATGCGGCTGGCCTGATAGAAGCGCTTCTCGGGGTAAAGTTCGAATGCGCGGCGCCCCGGCGGCACGACCTCGATGGTGGCGGTATCGGCGAGATAGTTCGGCCCGCGGCGTTCGTTGAAATCGGTCATGCTGAAGCGATAGCCACCGACCTCGACCGTCTCTCCCGGGCCGAGGCGCACGTTTTGCTCCGCGCTGTAGTTCGACACCATCACCACGCCGACGATGGTCACCGCGACGCCCAGGTGCCCGAGGAGCATGCCCCAGTACGCCGGGGTGAGCTTTTTCAGCGCCGTCCAGCGCCCCGGCGAGCCCTCATGGCGCGGGCGAATTCGATGGATCAGGTCGCGGGCGAGGGACAACACCAGCCAGAGCGCGAGCAGCAGTCCCAGCGAGACGCCGAGATTCCACGTGCCGCCGTAGAGCGAGGGAACGATGGCCGCGATGACCACCGCCGCCAGCGCCGAGAGCGCCAGCCGCCTGCCCAGCTCCCGGCCCGGCATGCGCTTCCAGCGCGCCAGCGGCCCCAGCCCCATGAACACGCAGAGCAGTGCGGTGAGCGGCACGAACAGCGCGTTGAAGTACGGCGGGCCGACGCTGATCTTGCCGAGATCGAGCGAGTCCAGCAGCAGCGGATAGAGCGTGCCCAGCAGCACGGTGACGGTGATGATCACCAGCAGGATGTTGTTGATCAGCAGCAGCGCATCGCGGGAGAACCAGCCGAACCCGGAGGCAGAGACCACTCGGGGGGCGCGCAGCGCGAAGATCGTCAACGACAGACCCACGGTGATCCCCAGCAGAATCAGGATAAAGGTGCCCCGGGCCGGGTCGTTGGCGAAGGCATGCACCGAGGTGAGCACGCCGGAACGCACCAGAAAGGTGCCCAGCAGCGACAGCGAGAAGGTGAAGATCGCCAGCAGCACGGTCCAGTTCTTGAAGGTGCCGCGCTTTTCGGTCACCGCCAGCGAGTGAATCAGCGCCGTGCCGGCGAGCCACGGCAGCAAGGATGCGTTCTCGACCGGGTCCCAGAACCACCAGCCGCCCCAGCCGAGTTCGTAGTAGGCCCACCAGCTTCCCAGCGCGATGCCCACCGTCAGGAAGGCCCAGGCGAGGTTGGTCCAGGGGCGCGCCCAGCGGGTCCAGGCGGCGTCCAGCCGGCCACCGATCAGCGCCGCCAGCGCGAAGGCGAACACCACCGAGAAGCCCACGTAGCCCATGTAGAGCATCGGCGGATGGATGATCAGGCCGAAGTCCTGCAGCAGCGGATTGAGGTCGTTGCCGTCCGCGGGCACGTTGGGCAGCAGCCGCGAGAAGGGGTTGGAGGTCATCAGGATGAACAGCAAAAAACCGCTGCTGATCCAGCCCATCACTGCCAGCACCCGGGCGAGCATGTCCCGCGGCAGATGGCGGGAGAAGACGCTGACGGCGAAGCTCCAGCCGCTCAGAATCAGCGCCCACAGCAGCACCGAGCCTTCGTGACTGCCCCATACCGCGCTGAGCTTGTAGTACCAGGGCAGCATCGAGTTGGAGTTGTGGGCGACGTAGGCGACGCTGAAGTCGTCGAGCAGAAAGCTCGCCGCGAGAAAGAGAAACGCCAGCGCCAGAAACGCGAACTGGCCCCACGCCATCGGCTGGGCGAACGCCATCCACAGCGGACGACGCTGCGCCGCCCCGATCATCGGCACGCTTGCCTGAACCAGCGCCATGGCCAGCGCCATGATCAGTGAATAGCTGCCCAGTTCAGGGATCATCGTCGTCATGGAACCGCTCTTTACTCAAGGGATGGTCTTGCTGGCCGCGACAGCTCGGCTCGATCTCGCCTCACCGTGCCAAACCGGCTGTGGATACTTCACAGGATGTGGATATCTCGAACGGCGCGAACACGTCGCCCGCGGTGGCGACGTCACCCCGAGCGCATCACCGAAAGACGCGAGGCGTGAGTTCGCATCGAAGTCCGGCGGTCGCGCGCGCAACGTCAGCCAGCTTCGCGTGCACGATCAGTGACTTAGTCAACGACCCCGCCCACGACTGAGTTAGCGAGAGGCGGCGCACCGCGGGCAAAGCACCGCCGGCCGGGCCGATAGCGGGGCGCTACGATACCAAAACAGACCGCGAGAGGCCCGTTTAGCGTGCGAATGATGTATTCATCTAGCTGTTGGCGCTTGTCGCCGGTCGCACTCTGTTGCCTCATCGCCCCGCCCCACGATGGCAACAGCGTTGCAATAGCGGGCGTCGATGCCGGCCGTGAAGCGCTCCGATTAGAAAGTGACTTGGACGGCGGCGCTGACCCGCGATGTCTTGCTGGACTCAGGCTACGCCGGCCGATTCGGCGACGACGTTAAAGACACGGGAGCAACGCGGCCCTGACTTGGCAGCTTTGAGCGGGTGACTAGGGCTTTGAGTTGAGGAGGAGTCTTCGGTAGCGAGGACTGCGTCAGAGAAGGCGCATAGAGCGTTGACGACTTAACTGCCGACGCCGAGAGTGCGAAACCAATGGACTGGGAGTGCCCGGTCGGCGTCTACACCTCGGTGAGTACACCGGGATTTTTCGCTTTTTAGCGGGTAACGAAGCGACTCTCGACAGCATGGCCTTGGCGTCTCGGCGCCCAATGTTACCTATAGCGCGTCTAGGCGAGCCTCTTGAATCGCCTTCAATGTCTTACCGCTGGCGTCCTTCCAAGCCACTCGCCCGTTCGATGCGCCACCCACCAATACGCCGGCGGCGGTCGAGGGTGAGGCAAACCGGAAGCCCTGGGTGAATATCAGCTTGCCCTCCTGCGGCGCCAAAACGCCGCGCGTTTTCAGCATCTGACGCTGCTCGCGCATGTAGTCGTGAATGGAGGCGGTTTCATCCGCGCGTGCCAACGAGCCCTTCAACACCACGAAACCATCCGTCACTTCTTTACCGCTACCTTTCGCGCCTCGCTCGTCGAGATAAAGCGTTAGAGACGGCTCGGTCGATTCCGATGACTCATTACTGGTTTGGCTACTGGCCGACTCAAAAGCATCGACGCCCAGCAGCGGGAAGATCACCAGCATCTCAGCGAGAAACCACTCGGCATCGGCCTTATCCGCTTCATTGAGCGGGGGTGGTGCAGGGTAAGCGGTATTCTCCACCGCCCATTGGTTGGCGGATTTGGCCAACGCCAGCAAGCGCGCTTCCAGATAGCGCACGTTGGCCTTGTTCAAGCCTTCGTTGGTGCTGGTAAAGGCAATGGCCCGCGTCCAGAACTCCTTGCCCGCCACGTGCTGTTTGATTCGCTCGCCGAGCGCATCCGCTTCGCCGACATAGAGCTTGGCCGCGCCGTCGTCCGTTTGCCCCGTGAGGACATACACGCCCGGCTGAGTCATCTCGCTTCGCGTCAGCGCGCCTTCGAGCTGGGAGCGGTTGGCCACCACCGCCCGGCCGGTCCAGTTGGACTTCTCGACGATGCGCAGGCCCTCGGGCGTGCCGTCAGCGAGGAAGATGCGGATGGAGGTTGGGCGGCCCTGCGGCGGTGTCATACAAACTCCAAAACGGTGATGATCATTGATTCGACAGAAACTCGGCCTGCCTGAGAATCAGCTCGATTACCTCAGGCGATTTATCCGGTGGATACTTGTAACGCTGCAGCGTGCGTCGCACCAAACGCGCAGCTTGGCACGCACGCTTTCGCGTACCTGCCAGTCAATGCACCGCGGCCGCCGTGGGCATCCGCCAACGAATTGAGCCGCAATCAAAGTCACTGCTAGACCGTGACCAAAGAGGACTTCGCCCGACCATATAGTCGGCATCATCCGTTTCCACGGCTAAATCAAAGGTTGCTTAAACCAATAAATAAAAAAAGACTCTTTACCTCACCAAGTCCATAAGCTTGCCGTAGGAATCCACTACGTCATACGTCACCTTCGCCGTCGCGATCGTGTCGAAAAACTCATTGGCACACTTGATCTTGGCCTTCTCGATTTCACGAAGCTCCAACGATGACATGCTGCCCTTGGTCTCTGCCACGAAGTAGACGTACTTGACGTCATTTTTGTTGAAAGCAATGGCCCAGTCGGGGTTGTAGTTGCCCACCGGCGTCGGGATGAAGAAGCTCTTCGGCAACTTGGCGTAAACCACTACCTCCTTTCCAGTATCGAGCTCTTCAACGAAATCCCGCTCGATCTTGGAGTCGGTCACCACGTAATCATAGACGTGGCGGTCGGCCTTGTAGGCTTGATCGAGCTGGTTCTCCGACTTCTCAATGGTGAAGATTTCCCGACTGTGCTGCTCATTGAGCGGGTCGTAGCTGATGTATTCAACCACCATACTGGCCTTCTGCTCATTGATCAGCCTGGCGGCCTGGGCCATGAAGTCCTCGGGGTTCATCTGGTATTGCTTGAAGGTCTTCGGCTGTATCTTAAAGAGAATTGCCGCGATGGTGCGCCGTGTCAGCTGTGTAGCCTCGGCCAGGCGGCCGATCAGATCGTACTGAACCGCCGAGTGAAGCGCGCCGTCATGTTCGACCCGCTCGCTCTCGTTAACGGTGAAAGCCTGCCCGCTGGTCATGTCTTGATAGCTGGCTTCAGCCTTCTGAGTGCCGCGCTCCACCTGATACTCCAAGCGCTTCACCTTGAGTTTCTCATTGAGCTCACCGACGCATTTCTCTACCAGCTCGTTGGAGTCGAAGCTAACGGAGTAGGCGGCCTTGCGGTTAATGCGCTCCCAGAGCTCTTGGAATTCCTTCTTATGGAAATTGTCGTTGAGCGGGTTCAGCTTGGCCTTGCGGCCGTCCCCAATGTGCGGCAACTGGGCGTTACTGAAGACGCTGTCGATCAGTTGGAAGACCTGCTGAGCATAAGGCTGTAGTGCCTCCGGCAGTTCGGCCAAGGTGCCCGCCTCCTTGGCCTGGTGGTAGTCATCGGTGATGTGATCGGCGCTATCCGTGTAGTCGTTCTTGAGCAGATAGCGGTAAATCTCCTTGGCCATGGCGGGCGTGACCTCGGTCTCCCCCTCATCCGACACTAGCAGCTTACCGGTGAAGTAGGCCTCATCGGCGACCCGTGGACGCTCGGAGAGTTCCTTACTGATATCGCGCTGCAAGGCGGTGACGAAGTCTTTATAGCTCTCGCTTGCGACCACTGTCAGCTCGTTGATGTCGTGCACCGTCATGGGATCATCCATGCGATCACCTAGCTGGTTGACCGCAAGACGCAGGCCGCGCCCCACTTCCTGACGCCGGGAGATGGTGTTGTCGCTGTGCTTCAGAGTGCAGATGACGAACACGTTGGGGTTGTCCCAGCCCTCCCGCAGTGCGGAGTGGGAGAAGATGAATCGCGTGGGCTCCTCAAAGGAGAGCAGGCGCTCCTTGTCCTTCAGGATCAGGTCGTAGGCATCGACATCGTCCGTCTCGGTAGAGCGCGCCTTGGTGATGGGGTCGACGAGGCGCCTAGACTTTTTGTCGATGGAAAAGTAGCCGTTGTGGGTATCCGAGGCGTTGATGCCCTTAAGGTAGCGGTTGTACTCGCTGTCCTCCAGGGTCATCACCTGATTGAGCTGCTCGTTGTACTCCTCCTCGAAGATGCGGGCGTACTCACCCAGCACCTCGCCGCCTTCATCGTACTGGCGATACTTGGCCACCTCATCGATGAAGAACAGCGTGAGTACCTTGACGCCTTGGGAGAACAGTAACTGTTCCTTTTTGAAGTGCGCCTTGACCGCTTCACGGATCTGGATCTGGCGCAATGCCTTCTCGGTGACGTCGACGGTCACTTCCCCCGCAGTGAGTTCAACGCCGTTGGTGAAGCTAAGCTGGTCCACTCGAGCGTCAATGTCCGAGACGACGAAACCCTTGTATTGATCCAGCCCCCCCGAGAGTTCATGCAGATTGTCACCCTTGCCCAGCTTGCGGCGCTTGCGCTTCACGCCAGTGGCTGACTTCTCCTCATACTCGACCCAGGCGACGGGGGGCTTGTTCTTGGCCGTCTCGATGTTCTCGAGGTAGAGATAGGCATCAGTACCGGTGAGCCCCCTGGTGGTGACACCGTGCACCGAAATCTTCTTCACCAACTTCTGGTTGTAGGCGTCCAGAGCGTCTAGGCGGTGGATCTTGTTGTAAGTCGTCTTGTGGGTCGCCGAGTAGCGCACGATGAAGAGGGGGCTGAACTCGCTCAGTGAGCTAAGCGTCTTCCCCCCTTCCATCTTCTGCGGCTCATCGAGGAACAGGATCGGGCGGTTGGCCTTGATCACGTCGATGGGACGCCGCGACTGGAAGTCGTCCAGCTCATCGTAGATGCGGCGATTATCGGCGCCACGGGAGTTGAAGGCCTGCACGTTGATGACCATCACGCTGATGCCGGCATCCGAGGAGTAGCTTTCCAGGTTGTGCAGCTGCTTCGAGTTATAGATGAAGAAGCGCGCCTTCTCGCCGTAGCTCTCCAAAAAGTGATCAGCGGTGATTTGCAGCGACTTGTAGACCCCCTCGCGGATCGCGATGCTGGGCACCACCACGATGAACTTGCTCCAACCGTAGCGCTGCTTCAGCTCGAACATGCTCTTCAGGTAGACGTAAGTCTTGCCGGTACCGGTCTCCATCTCCATATCCAGATTGATGGGACAGCCGGTCTTGTCGTCTTTCTTCAAGCTGTCGGAAACCGGGAGGTTCTGACGGCGCTGAACCGACTTGATGTTGTTCAGTAGCTCAAACTCCGTCAGCTCAAGCGCCGCGTTCTTGAAGCCGGCGTCGTCGGGGTCTGGGGAAGCATACATATCCCGCTGCAGCGGCTGCGCCACGGGCGCGGCCTCGCCCGGGTCAATACGGTAGCGGATACCGCTGCTAAAGGGCTGACCAGCAAAGCAGTCTGCCAGCGCCTCGACCGCTCGCGTCTGGTATTCCTGAGTCTTGAACTTGAGCTTCATGGCCTTCCTTTCTGCACCGGCACCGGAGCCTGCAGAAAAAGCTCACGATGCTTTAATTTTAAAATCAAAAACTTAGATATAAATTCGTTCAATCTCTTTCTGCGGAGCCGCCGTTTCTTTCTGCAGACCTTTCTGCATCAGCCTCTGCCAGCCGCCATTCCGGCGCACCGCGACTGCCAGCATTACGGATCTGGCCGGCTCGGCGCAGCTTGGTCAGAATGTTGGCTATCTTGACTTTCTTTTTTGGCTCATCCAAGGCATCGCTGAGCTTGTCCCACAGCAGGGTATCGATCTCCTGGCGTTTGGCGGAGCCGAACTTGGCCAAGTAGTCGGTCACCAGCTTGGCGTAGAAGGCGTCATCCTGCCCGCGGGTGTGGATGTACTGGGCCTTGGTCGCCGTTGCGGTGGCAATCTCGGCGGAGACGCGCAGATTGGGCTGCCGGCCCTCGATGAGTTTGGCGCGGCGCAGACGACTCGCCATCTCCTTGTCGAGTGGCAGCTGTTTCTGCACACGATCCAGGGCCAGAATCTCCTGCAGAGAGAGCTCGGTCTTCTTGATCAGCATGCGTGTGTAGGCCGGATCGACGATGCTGCCATAGATCGTCAGCCGCACCCGGGCGGGGTCGGTCACGTCATAGTCCGGCATGGGGAGATAGCGCTTCGCCTGCCCCAGATGTATCTCGTGGATGCCGTAGCCCATGGTGTCGATCATGTTCAGCTCGACCATGGCATTGACCAGGAAGGGGTTACGGTAGTGCATGGGCGTCTTGTGGCCGGTGACATAGTCTTCCGGTCTACCCTCGAAGAATGCACCGGCGTTTTCCAGAATGAGCCGGTCCGGCTCTTCGGTGACCAGGACCCGGCCGTTGCGGATGTAGTCCTGGTGAGCAATGCAGTTGTGCAGTGCCTCCAGCACGATTCGCTGGTCATATTTGGCCAGCTCCACGCCCAGTAGCTGGTCCTCCGGCAGGATTCGCACCTGCACGTTGCGAATCTGCTGGTAGAGTCGCGTTGTAGCCAGCAGGAACGGCGGGCCGAAGTGCTGGTAGGCCCGCTCCGGCCCCTCCAGCTTCCAGGTCAGCTGAGCCGGATTGGGCGATAGCAGCGGCACCGCCTCCTCTTTACCCAGCAGCAAGAGAGCCGCCCGGGTCACCTTGCCATCCAGGGTCAGCTTGGCGCGATCAAGAAAGGTGGCCTGCGGCCACTCCATCACTTCCCCGGGCTCGAAGCGGTTGGCGTACTTCCTAGCAAAGGATTCTCGGGCCTTGTTAATTGCTTCAGGGTCGAGATGGTCGAGTGTGGCATTCGGCACCAGTTGCACGGACCAGTCGGTAGCATCGGTCTGTCGCCGGATCGTATCCAGCTTGTCCAAGCCAAGGCTGGTCAGGCTCTCTCCAGCGCGAGCGTAGTAATGCCCCAGCCAGGCGATAGGCATGCCCATCGGCGCAGCCGGAATCTCGAACAGCAGTACCCGCCCCTCCGGCGTTTCCAGCTCGTGGATGTCACGGAAGGTGATACTGGGTTCGGTGCCGTCGGCGATCTGCATCTTGAGCTTGTCGAGCTCGCCGGGGGCCTGGCGGTACTCGGACCCCAGGATGCGCCGGGTCTTGTCGTCGATGCCAAAGACCAGCCAGGCGCTTTCGCCGGCACGCAGATTGGCCTCGTTGGCCAGCGCCGAGAGGTACTTGCCAAGATCCGAGGTGGAGAAGCCCTTGCCACCGCGCTTGAACTCGACCACCTCGCTCTCCCAGCGCTCGATCAGGGAGTGCAGTAACTGCTTCAGCGCCTGCTCGTCCATGCTCATGGGCTTAGATCACCTTGACGTCGGTATTGGGCGACTTCTGAGCGAAGATCTGCTCGACGTTGATCTTGACGCTGTCGCTGGCGAAGCCGGCATCGCGGAACACCACGCGCAGCGGCTCGTACTCGGCGAGCTGCTTGACGAAGGCCTCGTCGATATCCAGATCGAAGCAGGCGGCCAGGGCCATATGCTTCTCGGCTCCGTCGACGAAGAAGACGGTTTTTCCATCAATGTCCTGACGAGAGATGGGGAGTGACAAATCCACCCCCCAGTCCAGCAAGACCTGGAAGAGCAGGTCTTCTGAACTCCGGCCCTCGCGGATATTGTCGATATTTTCCGACAGCAGGTCTTGAGAGAGCACGTCAGATCTGTAATAAACATCTTCAAGATTAGAGCTGTCGACTTTTAATACACGAAAGCCGACATCAAGTGAACTTCCATGGAGACCAGTTTCATTCTTAATTTCATTTCCAGCACGGCGGATACGCTCTTTACCAATGTCTGCTATCGTAGCCATTCCTAGATTTTGTGCAGCTTTTCCATGTGGCTTTGTATTATCAATGGGCTCGGGCATTTGAATCATGATAAATGGACCAGGGCTCATTGAAGCTAGGCGAGCGTGCGCTGTTGAGCAAGAGCCGGCAAAAAAATCGAGACATAAATCGTCAGGTTGCAGGCCTGCAACCTGAAACATCCTATCTATTAGCTTCAGTGGCTTTGCTGTGTCAAAGGGAGCGGCTCCATTGAACAACCCTTTTAGCTCACTTGCCGCAGAGCGGGTATTCCCAACATCTTCACTAAACCAAATTGTTTCTGGTGCTCGGCCAGATTGATCTTCCAAGTAAATTTTTCTAATTATCCGCGACTCATCAGCTGAGAAAACTATCTCGCCATCTTGAATCTTTTTCTTGATTGTTTCTTTTTTCCACCGCCAGCCATTTTCTGGCGGATCTATAGTTTTTCCTGATGGAGTAAAAATAGGGAAAATCAAGTTTGGCCGATAAAGGGCATTCCTGACATCTCCGGCGCGCCATGAACCTCTTGGATCGTCATCAGGGTTGGAGTAATTCTTATTATCTTTTTCGGTGCGCTCCAAAGGTTGCACAACATACTCATCCGACCTTCTATAACATAAAATGTGATTGTGATGGACTGAAAAAAGTTGCGTATATCCTTTTGGTTGCACGCTATGCTGCCAAACAATATTTGCTACTAAATTATTTTCACCAAACACCTCATCGCAAATATGCCGCAAGCTCGACGACTCACAATCATCGATGCTGATGAAAATAACGCCATCTGGCCTAAGGAGGTTTCGAGCCAACCTGATGCGAGAATGCATCATTGTTAGCCAATCAGAATGAAAACGGCCATTGGTCTCTGTGTTCGCAGTTAGCCGGCATCCAAAATCGTCATTCTGACTAGATCGACTCAAATATTCAGCAACACCTTCTGAGAAGTCATCATCATATATAAAATCGTTGCCGGTGTTGTATGGAGGATCAATGTATATCATCTTGACCTTCCCAAGATAGGTCTCCTGAAGAAGCTTTAGAGCCTCTAAGTTATCTCCCTCGATGAAAAGATTTTTGGTGGTATCGAAGTCCACACTCTCTTCCCTACAGGGGCGCAGGGTTTTCGCAATCGGAGCATTGGCTGCCAGCAGGGCTTCCCGCTTGCCGGGCCAGTTGAGGTGATAGCGCTCCTGAGGCCCATCAACGATATGATCGGAGAGCTCTTGGCGCAGCTGGTCGAAGTCGATGGATTGCTTCACTCGCCCCTGCTCATCCCGCGCTTCAGTGACGCAGCTAGGGAACAGTTCGGCCAGCTTGGCAATATTGGCCTCGGTGAGGTCAGGGGAGTGCATCTTCAGCTTGTCCATGGTGTCGCGTGTCTCCGAACCTTTGCGGTCGTGATCAGGTGTCATAGTCGGCAATTTTCTCACGGATCGAGCGCAGCTCGGCGTTGATCTCGACCTTGCGATTGAACTGTTTCTCGTTGCGCAGGCGCTTCTCGAGCTTGTCGGCATCCTTCTTGAGGGATTCCACGGCCTTGAGCCGCTCCAACTGATCCGGCAGGGCTTCGCCCTGACGCGGCGGCACTGGAAGCAGACTGCGCAGCAACTGCTGATAGAGCTGCTTCAGGTCGATGGCCGTGGGCAGCGGCTGTCGGGGCGTCTCGGCTGGCAGCCAGTCACTGCTGGCATAGTGGTCATCAAGCACCCATTTGCTGAGGTCGGCCTGGCTGGGCCGCTTGTAGGCGGCGGTGACACGGATGCCGCGGGTGCCATGTAGCTCGAACAGAATCGGAAAGGGTATGGCGCGATCGATGGCCCGCAGCACGTCTCGGTGCAGGTCTTCGCCCTTGAGCGTGATCACGAACACCTGCAACTCCGGCACATCGTCAGTGCCAGGCAGGTTAATCGTGTTATGGGCCAGCTTGGCATGCCAGGTGATCTGGGCGACGTCGTCTCGCAGGCGCTCCCTAAGGGTGGCGGTGGCCCGTACATGCGCCAAAATGCGTTGCTTGGCCACCACGCGGTCGAGCACGGTCTTGGCAGGGTACTGATAGAGCGGTGCCGTCATGATTCTTTCTTGCTTTCTCCGCTGGCCGCATGGCGCTTCGTGCTCGCGCCTGTGGCTAAGCCTGCCTCACGAATGACGATAAAGGTAATCAGCTCGAAGTCGTCGAGCCCTTCGATGGTATCGACCAGTGCCGTGGTCTCGCCACAGCTGAACAGGCTATCGATGTCCCTATCCTCCTTCACCTCAATCATCGATCGGATGGCCTGATCCAGTAGCGCCGAATAGGCGTGCATCTCCCGGCCGTCTTTGGTTTCCTCATTGAAGGCGCGATAGACGGCTTCTATAGGGTCGCTCAGCCCTCTGCAGGCGGTGCGTGCCAGGTCGAGCAGGCGCTTGACTTCGGTGTAGTCGCTGATCACCTCGCCGGTGTGGCTGATGTAGACCAGGTAGAAGGGATGTAGGCGGTTTTGCTGTTGCAGACTACTGCCTTGATGGCCTACCCGCTGATTGAGGTTACGCAGCGTGAAGATGACCCCAGGCTGCAGGCCCTTCTCGGGGCGAGCCGGCACGACGGTATGCAGCCCGTTGGGAATGCGGCTCAGGTCGCCGTTCTCCTTCATGTAGCCCAGCAGGTCCATGCGGAATTCATTCAGGCCCAGGTCTGTAATCGACACGCCGGACTTTAGGTCCTCCATCTCCACCACTTCGTCCTGCATCCGCCGCAGCTGCTCACGCCGGTAAGCAACGTCGTTGGACTGAGCGTTGAGCACGTTATCGTCGCCAGTGGCGGTGACGTCGGCGATCACCATGCGGTTCTCAACGCGTTCCTTGAGGTTGATGTACTCGTCCAGACTGATGTCCGGCCAGTAGTTGACCAGCTGGATGCTGGCGTTGGGCGAGCCGATACGGTCGATACGCCCGAAACGCTGGATGATGCGTACCGGGTTCCAGTGGATGTCGTAGTTGATCAGGTAGTCGCAGTCCTGCAGGTTCTGGCCTTCTGAGATGCAGTCGGTCCCGATCAGGATGTCCAGCTCGCGGGGCTCGTTGGGGTACACTACGTCCTTGCTCTTAGCCTTTGGGGCGAACAGTGTCAGCAGGCCCTGGAAGTCGTAGTGCTGAGGGCTGCCCGGCATGGCACCAATGGTGGATTTGGGCGCGTCGCTGCCGGTCACGATGCCGGTGTGCACGCCTTGGCTCTCCAGCAGGCTCCCCGCCAGGTTCTCGTAGAGATACTTCGCGGTGTCCGCGAAGGCGGTGAAGATCATCACCTTGCGGTTGCCCGGGTTGATCGGCGAGACCAGCTTGCTGGCGATCTGCGTCTTGAGATGCTGCAACTTGGCGTCGTCGGCCGGGGTGACTTTGGCCATTTCCTCTAACAGCAGCTCGATCCACACCAAGTCATTGTTCAGGTCATGCTCCCAAGACGGCAGGTCCATGTCCTCCAGGCTGATCTGGATCTTCTTACCCACCGTGGCATCGCCCGGCATAGGGATGCTGTCGTCGTCCGGATCGGCGTCTTCGAAGGACGCGGCAATATCGGCGAAGCCCTCAGAACGGCCGGTGCGTTTGAAGGCCTCAATCTTCTCCAGAATGTTGGTATGGCTATCACGGAGCCCTTCTAGTGTCAGGCGAAACGCCGCCACCGAGCTTTCCAGGCGCTTGAGCAGGTTGGTTGTCATCAGGGCCTGTAGGCTTTTCTCCCGGTCCACCTGCTTGAAGCTCCCTCTCCCGCTGGACACTTCAGTGTCATACATCTCTTCGTACTTCTTGAGGCGGCTGGGAAAGATGTAGCTGATAGGAGCGTAGACCGAGAGCTTCAGCTGGGAGAGTTGCTGGAAGATCTCGTTGAAGCCGATCACGTCGGGTCGATGGGTGAGCGGGCGGTGAAACGAGAGCGGCTTGCGGCGCTCCGGGAAGCTGCCGATATCACTGGTATCGTAGAAGGTTTCGATATGCCGGCGTGAGCGAGCGATAGTGACGCTGTCCAGCAGTTCGAAGAAGTCGAAGTCCAGCGCCTGCAGGATGGTCCCCGTGGTGCGCTTCTCAGGCGGGAGCGCCGACCACTCGTTGAAGGTGGCCTGGGCGCGCCGGAAGATGCCCTCGATGTCCTGGGCTCCGCTTAGGTGACGCGTCAAATTCTCGGCTTCGCCCTCGTAGGCCAGGGCCAGCTGATTCTTGAGATCGTTGAAGCGATTGTTCACCGGCGTTGCCGAAAGCATCAACACCTTGGTCTTCACGCCCGCCCGAATCACCTGATTCATCAACTTCTGGTAACGAGTCTCGCGATCCTTGTAGACGTCGTTGTTGCGGAAATTGTGCGACTCGTCGATGACCACCAGGTCGTAGTTACCCCAGTTGACACGCTCCAGCGGCATCCCGAAGGACTCCCCACGAGTGCGCTGCAGGTCGGTATGGCAGAGCACGTCGTAGTTCATCCGGTCCTGGGCCAGCACGTTGGTGGTCAGATTGCGGTTGTAGGTCAACCAATTGTCGGCGAGCTTCTTGGGGCACAGCACCAACACGGAGCGGTTGCGCAGCTCGTAGTACTTGATGACTGCAAGGGCAGTGAAGGTCTTTCCGAGACCCACACTGTCGGCCAAGATGCAGCCGTTGTAGCTTTCCAGCTTGTTGATGATGCCGGTGGCCGCGTCGCGCTGGAAGTTGAACAGCTTCTGCCAGATGACGCTGTCCTGGTAGCCTGTTCGGTCATTGGGCAGTACATCCTCGCTAAGGTCTTCCAGGAACTCATGAAAGATGTGGTAGAGCATCAGGAAGTAGATGCGCTCCGGCGGGCTCTCCCGGTAGACCGAGGCGATATGCTCGCGCAACCGTTCGGTGACGTCTTCAAGCTTTTCCTCGTCCTGCCACAGCTGATTAAAAAGAGACATGAACCGGGAGGTGTGCGCCGGCTCGCTGAAGCGGGTGACGAAGTTGGAAACCGCGTTGCCTTGCTGGTAGCCCAAATCCACTGCGGTGAAGCCTTGCAGCGGCATATAGACCGTATCGCCGCCCTGGGCTTCGACGCCGGCGAAGGGCTGCATAGCAGCCTGGCCACGGTTGGAGCGGAAGCTGGCCTTACGGCGCATCCAGTCGGCGCATTCTCGGGCGATGGCTCGCTGGGTCAGCTTATTCTTGAGCTGGATCTCGAACTCGCTGCCGTGAACGCTGCGCTCACGCTCCGCCTTGGGGATGCGGAACTCGCGGTGCTCCTTACGAATCCTGTCGCTGGCATGGTCAGGTAAGAAAGTGGGCGAGGTGAAGATGAACTCGACAGCATCCAGTGCCTCCAGCTCATCCTTGAGAGCCTCGTAGGCGTAGATTGAGAAGCAGGAGGCCGCAATCTTGAGTCGGGTGCCAGACCGCAGGGTTTCTTTCAGGTCGTCGCCGAGTAGCCGACTGACGTTGTCGATGATTTCCACGATCCTGGCTCCCTATACAAAATTGCGACTCAACCAGCTCTAACACGCAATTTATTAGCACGCTGGAGCTTATTGCATCGGGGCTGGCGTTATACATAACGCTACTGTCACGTCCGCACGATCATGGCAGTGCAAAGTGACGTGCATCAGGCTTAGGCAGGGTTCATGTTCACTCTAGAGAGAAAAATCGACATGACGGGCTCGTCATGTCGATGCGCTGGACACGTTAGCGCGTCGTGTAAAGAAAACGCCGAAATTTCGACACGAATGCCGACATCGGTATAGAAAACTGGATTTTCTATACCGATGGCGCGGTGCGATGAGTCCAGACCTTCCGATAGGGCAGCCGGCTAGTCGCCGGTCATCCCCTACCCCACCCGCACCACTCTCCCCACGAACTCAAGCGCCCTTGGCCGGTGCGACACCAGCAGCGTGGTCTTGCCCTGCATCAGGTTGCCAAGCGCCTCGAGTACGCGGGCTTCACTGTCGGCGTCGAGCCCTTCGGTGGGTTCGTCGAGCAGCAGGATGCGGGCGTCTCTGAGGAACGCGCGGGCGATGGCGACGCGGCGCGCTTGACCGCCGGAGAGCCGGGTGCCGACTTCGCCGACCAGCGTCTCCAGCCCCTCGGGGAAGTGAGCGATCTCCTCTTCCAGTCCGGCAAGTCGGAGCGCCTCATTGAGCTCGTCATCGCTGGCGTCGGGTTTGGCGAGCAGGAGGTTGCCGCGGATCGATGCGTTGAACAGATGTGTGCGCTGGGCGACAACGGAGATCGTCTGTCGCAGCGTGGCATCGTCGATGTCGCGCACCGACACCCCGCCGATGGCAATCTCGCCCGCCTGGAATTCCCGAAAGCGCTGAATCAACGCGAGGATGGTGCTCTTGCCGGCGCCGCTCTCGCCGACGAGGCCCACCGCTTCGCCCGCCTCAAGTGTCAGTGAAAAGCCCGCCAGCGCCCAGTCGGCATCGTCGCGGTAGCGCATGCTGACGTCGTCGAAGGTGATGTCGAACCGCGCCGGCGTCCTGGCGGCAGCCGGGTCGGGGGCGGTCACGGCGGGCTTGGCATCGGCGATCTCGACCAGGCGCCGTGCGGCAGCCGCCGTCTCGCCGAAGGCGGCAAAGGCGGTTGGCAGCGCGGCGACGGCCTCGAAGCTTGCGAGAACCCCGAGCGCGAGCATCGCGAGCTGCGGCCCGGGCACGTCACCAGCAGCGACGCAGGGAATCACCAGGATCAGCGTACCCCAGAGGGCGAGGTTGGCGGTGAGCCCGGAGAGCGCGCGACCGATGGCGCCGACCCACATTTGCCGGCGCTGGTAGCGAATCAAGCGCTCGGCGAGCCCGGCAACGCGCTCGCGCTGGCGCGTCACGGCGCCGAGCACGGCGAGTTCCCCCAGGCCGCGCACGGTGTCGGTGGCGGCGCCGTCGAGTGCGGCGCGCGTCTCGGTCAGCCCGCGCCCGGCGGCGTCACCCAGCTTCAGCGCGAGTAGCGGCAGCACGGCCCCAGCGAGCACCAGCGCGGCAAGGTCGAGCAGGGCGATGCGCGTGTCGAACAGCGCAAGCCCCGCCACGATGACGATGCCGCAGAGCAGCGCGTTGGTGACCGGCGCGACGATGCGCAGGTAGAGATTGTCGAGGCTATCGATGTCGGCGCGGATCCGGCTCAGCAGGTCGCCGCCGCGCCAGGTGTCCATCGCCGCCGGCCCCAGCGGTTCCAAGCGCTCGTAAAACCACACCCGCAGCTCGGCGAGGCAGCGCAGCGTCGCCTCGTGGGTGACCAGCCGCTCGCCGTAGCGGGCGCCGGTGCGCAGAATCGCCAGGCCGCGGATAAGCGCCGCCGGGGCGAAGTAGGCGATCGTCTGCAGCCCCAGCCCGGCCAGCGCCATGGAGGCGATGAACCAGCCGGAGAGCGCGAGCAGCGCAACGTTGGCGAGAATCACCACCGAGCCGAGGGCGATGCCGCCGAGCATCCAGCGGCGATAGGGTGTGAACAGCTTGAGCAGTCGCAGCAGGCCGGTCATGCGATCCCCCTGGCAGCGAGTTCGACGAAGCGGGCGAAGGCGCCGCCGGTGGCTTCCAGCGCCGCCGGTGTGCCCTGCTCGACCACGTGGCCGCGGTCGAGAAAGACGATGCGGTCGGCGGTGCGGGCAACGTCGATGTCGTGGGTGACGAGCAGCGTCGCGGCATTGATTGATGCGCTTTGCACGCCTGCCATCACGCGTCTGGCGGTGTCCCCATCCAGCGCGGCGGTGGGCTCGTCGAGAACGAGCACTTCGGGCTGGCTGAGCAGCGTGCGCGCCAGCGCCAGGCGCTGGATCTGGCCGCCGGAGAGGCCGCTGCCGCCGTCGCCCACCCAGGTGTCGAGGCCGTTTTCCAGCGCCTCGACGAAGCCGTGGGCGTCGGCGCGTGACAGCACCGCTGCGATCTCATCCGGCGTCGCGTTCGGCGCGCCGAGGGTGAGGTTCTCGGCGATCGTGCCGGCAAACAGCGTGGGCCGCTGCGGCAGGTAACCGAGCCGGGCGCGCCAGGCCTCGACATCGATCTCGCGAAGATCCACGCCGTCGAGCTCGAGTCGCCCCACGCTGGGGTCGAAAAAGCCGAGCAGCAGCTTGGCGAGCGTGGTCTTGCCCGCGCCGCTGGGGCCGACCAGCGCCACGCACTCGCCGCGGGCCAGCGTCAGATCGACCGCTTCGACGCCGTCGCTCTCGGCGTTGTCGACGTCATGCCGAAAGCCCACGCCGTCGAAGTGAATCGTCTGGATCGGGTCGCTGGGCAGCGACAGGGCTTTTTTTAGCTCGCCGCTACCCTCGCGCTGGTCGCTGTCTGGCTCGCCGCTGACCTCGCTCAAGATGGGCATCAGTTCGCCGACGGCGCCGATCGCCTGCATGCGGGCGTGGTAGTTGGCGCCCATGTCGCGCAGCGGGCGGTAGAACTCCGGCGCGAGCAGCAGCGCGAAGAGCCCGGGGAGAAAGTCGAGCTGGCCGTAGTAGAGCCGGAAGCCGACGTAGACCGCGACCATCGCGACACCCAGGGTGGCGAAGAATTCGAGCACCAGTGACGAGAGAAAGGCAACGCGCAGCACCCGCATGGTGGCGCTGCGGTACTCATCGGCCATGCGGCCGACGGCTTCGGCCTCGCGGCGGCTGGCGCCGAACTGCTTGAGCGTGGTCAGCCCCTCGATGGCGTCGAAGAAGTGCGCGCCCATCAGCGAGAGCCGCCGCCACTGACGCTGGTTCAGCGCCTCGGCGCCGCGGCCGACGATCACCATGAACAGCGGCAGGATCGGCGCGGTGACCAGCAGGATGAGCCCGGAGACCCAGTCCAGCGGCAGCACGGCGACGAGAATCGCCAGCGGAATCATTGTCGAAAGCAGCTTCTGCGGCAGGTAGGCGGCAACGTACTGCTCGATCCCCTCGACCGCCCCACCGAGCACGTTGGCGATCTCGCCGCTGCGCTGCCCTTCCATCCAGCGCGGGCCGAGCGCGGCCAGGCGGTTCATCACCTGATCACGCAGGGTGCGCTTGAGCCGGGCGGCGGCCTCGAACGCCAGCGCGTCGGAGGCAATCGACGCGAGCGCGCGCAGCGCAAAGACGCCCAGCAGCGGCCACAGCCACTGCCAGACCTCACTCAGACCGGCGCCGTCGATGATCGCGGCATCCAGCACGCGGGCCACCAGCCAGCACTGCGCGATCAGCGCCAGCCCGCCGACCAGCCCCGAGCCGGTGGCGAGCATGAGCGTACTCTTCACCGCCCCGGCGCGGTCTTTTAGCCAGCGCTCGTGGCGTTTGGCCTCACCGCCATGGCTCGGCCTCTGCGATACGGCCATTCCTACCTCCGAAGATAGCGGTGCCCTGAGACGCCGACCCGCCCCGCGCACGAGGGCAACGAAGCGGGCGGGAGGCGACGGGACAACTCAGTGGGCGTGAGCGGCGAGCTTCGTCACCCGCGCCCGAAACACCCAGATTTGATAGGCGTTGTAGAGAATCATCACCGGGACGAAGCCGCCCATGGTCATGGTGAAGGTGACGATCGAGACCTGCGGGCTGGCGGCGTCGAAGATCGTCCAGGTGCCCGGCACTAGGTACGGAAACATGGTGGCGAGCATGCCAAAGCCCATGATCACGGCGGCAGAGTTGAACCAGAGGATGGCGGCGAGATCGCGATCATCGAGGGTCGCACGACGCATCCGGGCAATCGCGAAGACACTGACCACGAACAGCAGCCCCCAGACCCAGAAGTGCGCGCCGAACCACTTGTCAGCAGCCCAGGGAAAGATCAGCGCGCTCCAGACCGTAGTGATGCCCACGGCGGCGATGGCGAGATAGAAGATCGTCATGGTCCACCTGGCGGCATCGATGCGGATCGGTTCGCCCTTCTCGAAACGCGCGCGCACGAAGAGCACCCCGGCCAGCGTGACCGCCACCACCGAGGCAACACCCACCCAGACGCTGAATGGCGAGAGGAAGGTGAAGGCGCCGCCAACGTAGGTCGGCACGCGGCCCTCGACGTCGGTCTGCGGATAGCCCTGGAGCACGGCGCCGACGCAGACGCCGCCGAAAAAGGTGACGGTAAGGCTACCCAGGCCGAAGACGCCGTCGCTGAAGCGCTGCCAGAACGGCGAGGCGAGATGGCGGAACTCCAGCGAAATGGCGCGGGCGATGATCCCCCACAGCACGAAGGCGAGCGGCACCATCAGATAGCTGAAGGCGGAGCCGTAGACGAAGGGGAAGGTACCGAAAAGAATACCGCCAGCGACGATCAGCCAGGTCTCGTTGGCGTCCCAGGTGCCCGCCATGGCGGTCATGATGGCGCCGCGCTCGTCATGGTCGCGGACGAACAGCGAGAAGATACCGGCGCCGAGATCGGCGCCATCCAGCGCAATGTAGATCAGTACGCTCACGCCCAGCGCGAGCCACCAGGCCAGCGCGAGCACCTGCTGAGAAAACGAGAGTATTTCCATGGTCTATTCCTCGGTTCGAGCGGGGCTCAGGCCGGCTGCTGGGCGTCGGGGTGCATCGCGGGGGTGGCGCCGTCGTTGTCGTGCGGATCGAACGCGGCGATCGGCGTGTCGAGATCCGGCCCCTTGCGGCAGATCTTGGCCATGAAGTGCAGCGTGCCGAAGAACACCGCCGTCTCGAACACGGCAAAACCGACGAACCAGAAGATCGCCAGCGTCGGCGACATGTGACTGACACCGTCTTCGGTGCGCATCAGGCCGTAGACGACCCACGGCTGACGGGCGATTTCACGCGTCCACCAGCCGGTCCAGACGGCGAGATAGGGCAGCACGCCGGCGGCCATCACCGCTTTCAGGAACCAGCGGTTGTCCGCGATGCGATCAATGGAGAGCTTGCCGCGCACGGCAAGCCAGCCCCCCCACAGGCCGAGCAGCAGCAGCACGCCGCCCACCGCCACCATGATGCGGAACGAGTAGAACGTCGGCGCCACCGGCGGCTGTTCATCGGCGGGAAAGTCATTGAGCCCCGGCACCGGTTCGGACCAGCTGTGGGTCTCGAGCAGGCTCAGCACGTGCGGAATCTGCACCGACCAGGCGTTGCCGTCACCGGCTTCGTTGGGCCAGCTCACCACGCTCCAGCTCGTGTTGGCCGAGCCATCGGCGTTGTAGGTGTCGTAATGCCCCTCCATTGCCGCCAGTGCCGCCGGCTGCGTCTCTGCGGTCACCTGGCCGAGCTCGTCGCCGACCCACAGCTGCAGCACGGCCACCACGATCAGCGCCAGAATCGACAGCTTGAGCGGACGCTGGAACAGCGCCACGTGACGACGCTTGAAGACGAACCACGCCGCCACTGCCGCGACGAAGGCGAGCGAGAGTTCGACGCAGGCGATCAGCATGTGCGGGAAGGCGCTCATGAAATGCGGATTGAAGATCGCCTTCGACCAGTCGACCACCTGAAAGACCCCGTTTTTCAGCTCGACGCCGGCCGGCGACTGCATCCAGGAGTTGGCGTCCAGTATCCACATCGCCGATAGCGTCGAGGAGATCGCCACGTTGGCCGTGGCGAAGAGGTGCATGCGCCGGCCGATGCGGCCCCAGCCGAAGATCATCAGGCCGATGAAGCCGGCCTCGTACATGAAGGCGGTGATCGTCTCGTAGCCGAGGATCTGGCCGAAGAAGGGGCCGGCGGCCTGGGAGAAGGGGCCGTAGAGAATGCCAAAGGCCATCTCCATGGTGACCCCGGTGGCGACGCCGGCGCCGAAGTTGACGATGAACAGTCGCTCGAAGAAGCGGCAGAGCCGATACCAGCCCTCGTCGTTGCTGCGGACCCAGCGCCACTCGGCGAAGAACAGCAGCATCGCCAGCCCGATGGTCAGCGGCGGATAGAGAATGTGAAACGTGGTGATCCAAGCGAAATCGATTCGCGAGATCAGCGTGGAAAGATCCGTGGCACTCACTGCGCCTCTCCTGTCTGACGGTAGACCGCCGTGGTCGTCGCGGGTGCGAGTGACTGACCGCTCGGTGACACCGCTTCCGGAAGGCGTGAACCGACCAAAGACTCGGAAACGGTCATCGCACCCTGAGTGATAGAACTATATGACCAGAGCCATATGATTAGGGCGGTAATGATTGACCCTAAGCGAACTTCAGGCAACGACAGATGGGCTTTTGGCCTGCGACATATCGTCAGCGCCAGGATGTCGCACCCGTCTCGACGCCCGTGGCCGGACGATCGACTGGTACTCATGGCCCGGTGGCTTCTGCGACCATCGCCGCAGAACCTCCCCGTTACCGCCGGGATCGACTACCCTTGCCCTCCTTCGGAGGGTGCGACGCTCCGATGCCCATTCTCGATCATTCAGGACGGCCCTCTTGTCGACTTCTGCGCTGCCCCGTCGGGGCGTACTCACTCTCGTCGCGCTGCTGCTGGTCGCGCTCAACCTGCGCCCGGCGCTGACCAGCGTCTCCCCGGTCCTCGCAAGCCTTGCCGAGGCGCTGTCGCTCTCCCCCACCGCCCAGGGCGTGCTCACCACGCTGCCGGTGCTCTTTCTGGGGCTCGCCGCGCCACTGGCGCCACGACTGGTGCGACGGTTCGGACCGGAGCGGGCGGTGTTCGCGGCGATCGCTTTGCTCGCCGTCACCCTCGCCGTGCGCCCCTATCTCATCATCCCGGGGCTCGATCTGCCCGGGATCGCCAACCTGGGGCTTTTCGTCACGACGGCGATTGCCGGCGGCTGTATCGGCGTCACCGGTGTCTTGCTGCCGGGCATCGTCAAACGCGACTTCCCCCACCGAGTCAGCGTGATGACCGGGCTCTACACGGTGGCGTTGAACCTCGGGGCGTCCGCGGCCGCGGGCACCACCGAGCCGCTGCGTCAGGTGTTCGCGGGTGTCGTCGACACGCCGTGGCAGCCGGCGCTGGCGTTCTGGCTGCTGCCGGCGGTGATCGCCGCGCTGTTCTGGCTGCCCCAGCTCAAGGGCACGGCGGCGGTCCGCGTCGCCGCCCGCCACGGGGCCCGGCTACGCGATGACCCATTGGCGTGGCAGGTATCGCTGTTCATGGGGCTGCAGTCGGCGCTGGCCTATTCGGTGTTCGGCTGGCTGCCGACGATCCTTCGCGACCGCGGCCTGGATGCGGTCACCGCGGGGCTGGCGCTGTCGGTGTCGATTCTTCTGCAGGTGAGCACGGCGATTCTGGCGCCCTGGATCGGCAGCCGGATGCGGGATCAGCGCACGGTGATCGTGGTGGTGGTGTCGATGACGCTGACCGGCCTGCTGGGCTGTCTCTTCGCGCCGATCTCCACGGTCTGGGTATGGGCAGTGGTGCTGGGGCTGGGTCAGGGCGGCACTTTCAGCATGGCGCTGACGCTGCTGGCGCTGCGCGCGCCGGATGCTGTCACGGCCGCCAACCTCTCGGCCATGGCGCAGGGGATCGGCTATACGCTGGCCGCGCTGGGGCCGCTGCTGGTGGGGCTACTGCACGACTGGAGCGACGACTGGAACGCGGTCGGCGTTCTGCTCGCCGCCATTGCGCTCTGCGCCATCGGGGCGGGGCTGGGGGCAGGCCGAGACCGACAGGTCGCCTCCAGCCTGGGTGACGCCTGACACCCGACACCATGACGAGCGGGAACCGCGGCGGCGCGGCCACCGCTTAGAAGGCGATGTCGACCACCAGGGTGTCACTGTAGGCGCCCGGTGGCGGCGTCGCCTGGTCCGTCAGGATCTCGGCACGGTAGATGAACCCCTGCGCCGTGATGCCGGTACCGGCGCCGGGATTGGTCTCCGCACTGGTCGAGGCGCGTCGCGCGCCGCCGCTGTTGCCCCAGCGCGTCGTGGATGCCGGGCCCTGAAATATTTCGTAGGCGAGATAGTCGCCGCCCGCCGCCATCCGCCGCTGACCGCCGGCGGCGTGCTGGCCGTTGTCGATGCCGACGCTGAAGCTCTGCCCCTTGGTGCAACGAACCAGCAGTGTCTGCGTCACCGGCTCGAACCCTGAAATCAGCGGTGCGCTGCCGAAGTCGACATCCGGTGCCTGAACGATGCAGTCCGGCGCGATCGTCAGCGTCAGATTGATCACGCTGGTCGCGTTTCCCGTTCGGGGGGCGCCGAGGCAGAGCCCGCCCAAGCCGATCTCGCGACAGACGCTCCAGCGCCAGACGATGGTCAGCGTGTCGGTGTAGGTCCCGGCGGAGAGATTGCCCGCGGCTGCCGGCACGCGAAAGGTCATGGGGACGTTCACCCAACCGCTGCCGGTCTGCAGGAATCCGCTGTTGTAGTAGTTGAACGGCGCACCCGGCGTCAGGGCTGGCGCCTGCGGGTTGTCGCTCGGATAGGCGGCATAGGCGATGCTGTCGCCCGATGCGTGACGCAGGCGCAGGTCGTTGGCACTGCTCACCGTGGCGTTGATGAAGAACCCGCCGGGGAGCACGGTCAGGGCCGTCGCCGGGCAGCTGATGCCGGCGTTGGGCACCGCCCGGGCACTCTGGGCGCTGACGCCGGCGGCGAGCGAGCTCTGGGTGCCGAAGCTGATGAGCTGACTGGGGGTGTCGAGCTGACAGGCGCTGCTCGGCCGAGGCAGGAAACCCAGCACCAGCGCCAGCAGCAGAAGCCCGGCCCGCCAGCTCAGCGGCGCGGTCGTCATTCGTTTCTCTCCCGTTCGCAGAGTACGGCGCCCGGCTGATAGAGCCCAGGGCCACCGGGGTCGATCGGAATCGTGGCGACACACACACCGCCGTCGATACGGGCGCGCACCACGGTCGCCTCGGTCAACCCCTCGAAGTAGGCGAGCCCATCCCAACCGACCCGGGTGATGACGCCATCGGGCTGGGTGACGACCGTCCCCACCGGCAGTGTCGCGCCGCGCCGATCGACCAGCTGCACCTGCGTGGTGTTGAGCCGCGTCAGCGGAAACCGCAGTAGATAGCCACTGCCGGCGGCCACCGCGACCTCCTGCTCCACCGACGGCGTGCGGACATTGGCCGGCAACGACATGGTGTTGATGGCGTACTTGTTGGGATACCAGGCCGTGCTCCAGGGCACCAGCAGATAGCCATGACGACCGGTGACCCCGATGCGCTGATTCTGGTAACGAACCGGAATGTCGGGTTCGCCATCGGTCGAGACGACCACGAAGGCGTCGCGGATCTCGTTGGCAGCGAAGGGGTGGTTATCCACCATTGCGAACGCGCCGGACAGCTCAGCGAAGGCGAGGCTGTCGTCGCCGTAGTCGTAGTAGCCGGCCGAGGCGGTCAGTGCGGCGTGGCGGTAGGTCAATTCTGCCTGCGGGGTCACGCCGGCGGACGGCTCGCGGGAGGCGCCGAGGTCCCATCCCCAGCCGCCGGCGAGCGGCGCGGCACGAGCGTAGCGTGCGCGCTCGCGGGTGCCGTCACGGCCATCGTGGTAATACCCCAGCGACGCCACGCCACCGAGACCGGGCAGCGAGACGGTGATCTGGGCCAGCCCCGACCACGGCTCGCCGGGTTCCCGGGTGGCCGCCAGCGATAGCTGCGCGCGGTCGGTGATCGGGCGCTGATAGGAGAGATTGAGAAAGCGCGACCCGAACTCCGCGCCGCGGATGTCGAAGTAACCGGCCGTCAGGCTACCCAGCGCGCCCAGCGAGGTGCTCGCGGTCAGCTGCGAGCGTGTCTCCTCGCCATTCACGACCTGGACCGCTGCCCAGCTCGAGAGATCGGCGAAGTCGGCACTGCGCCGTTCATGGCGCACCCCCAGGCTGTAACGCGGCTCACGATATTCGTAGGCGATACTCCACGCCTCGCCGCCCACGCGGCTATCCCTGCCTTCCCCCCCGCTCTGCTGGCGGGAGAGTTCCAGCGTGCCCAGCTGCCCTAGCCGCGTCGTCACGCCGACCCCGCCGAGCGCCATCACCTCGGCCGCTTCGCCGTGGACACCGAGCGTCAGCCAGTCGGTGATGCCGTAACGCCAGGAGGCATCGACGGCGCCGGCGCCATAGCTGAAGTCCTGCTGGGCGTAATCCTCGCGAAGCGCGCCGACGCTTGCGCTGTAGCTCGAGAACCCCGGGCGCAGCAACTCGCTGGTGACGTAGAACGGCAGCGTCGTGATCACCTCCTGGCCGTTGGCATCGCGGGTCACCAGCGTGGCCTCGCCGGCCCCGTTGAGGGTGGGAATATCGGCAAAGGTGAAGGGCCCGGGGGCGATATTGCGCTGGTCGACACGATTGCCATTGACCAGCAGGTCCACCGTCGTCGGCACCGCGCTGCTGCCGGCAAAGGCGGGCAGCGGGTAGGTCACGAGATCGGGACGCAGCGCGAAATTACGCGAGACCTGGACGCCGCCGAGACGGACGGAACGCGTCCACCCCAGCGGTCGCGTCACCACGTCGCCGGCTTCCCAGGTCAACATCGAGCTCTGATCGAAGGTCCGCCAGGTGGTGTCGTAGCGAATGTAGTGATCCTCCTCGCTCCCCATACGCCGCTCCTGATCGTGGCTGAAGCGTCCCGTGCTGCTCAGTGACCCGCCGATACCGAAGGCGCGCAGTTCGTGCCAGAGCGACATGCTCTGCGCTTCGGGATGGCTATGGCTGGTGTAGAAGTTGTAGTTGAGCAGCGCGCCGGGAGAGCTCAGCGCCGGCTCGAAGGTCTCATCACGGCGCGGCCCCAACCACTGCGACGGCAGCCAGGCGCTCGGCAGCGTCAGCCGAAGCTGTTGCGTCGCCGCGAGGTACTCGACCTCTGCCTCGGCCATCCCCGTCAACTCGAGCAACGCGTCATCGCCCCCCTCGACCGGTAGCGCCACTTCCCCCAGATCGCGACGTGTCATCCAGAACTGTGCCCCGTCGCGACGCACCGGCACGAGGCGTCGAGTCGAGTGGCCGTTGACGATCAGTTCGAGATAGAGCGTCTCGGCCCCCGCCGAGGGGCCATCGCCGGGCATCGCCCCGCCGACGGCACCGGGCATCGGCAGGCCGGTGGGCGGCGGCGGCAGCCCCTGGGCGGCGGCAACGACCGGCAGCACGGCGGCCAGCACGCCCACGGGCCAGCGCGCGACACGAAGAGAAGCGATCATCAGAACCCCGAGCGGGCTCACTCACCATCGCGGGGGAGAGTGACCGGCGAATGTCCGTTGAGCTTTGCCGTCACGCTATCGAACGAGACCGGGCCGGATAATGGCCAACGCTGGGAGCCCCCTGCCAGCACGTAGCCGAGCAGCCCTTCGGCGACTATCGTCGAGCCATTGGGGCCGTGGCCCGCAACCGCCGTCAACCGGGCGTGTCGTTCGCCACGGTTGGTGACCTCGAGCTGGGTCTGGCCGTCAGCCTCGACGATTCGCCAGCGCAGATCGGTACCGCTGCCATCGTGATCCGCCAGCCCTTCGCCGTGGCTGAAGAGCGGCAGCGAGTAGCGCATCTGCAAATTGACTCCGGCCCGGCGCTGGCCGTCCGTCCCGTCACTCTCGAGCATCGGAATTTCGTCAAGAATGATGCGCCAGGCTTCCTCCTTGCCCGCGGGGGTCGGCGACTCTCGCACCAGTCGGATCAGATGACGCTCGCCACTGCCGATCTCCATCATCGGCGGGCTGGCGACAACGCCGAGCTGCGACGGGTAGCGGTTCTCGCCCTCGCGCTGCTCCCAGCCGACCACGCGCACCTGAAGCCACACCTTCTCTTCACTGCGATTCTCGACCCACAGCGCGGCGGCCGGCTCGTCCGCCTCGAACACAGGATGCACCGGCCACAGCAGCAGACTGGCCGCCGAGGCCGTCGGCAGCAACATCGTGAGCGACATCAGCGCTGTCAGTGCCACCAGCAGTGCGAAACACCACCGGCGAAGGCGTGGGCTAGGGGGATGGGTCGGTCGTGTTGCGCGCCAACCGATGACGCTTCGCTTCCACATCGCTACCACTCCAGCGTGACCGTCAATCGGTCCGTGTAGGTGCCCGCGGCGGCGCTCTCCGGCAGCGCCAGCCGGGCGAAAAGCGGCAGTGTGACGCGTGAGCTGGCCGCGCCCAGCGCAAACGACACTGGCTGGTCGACACTCAGGCTGCGAGCCAGCCCGGCGTCGGTGAACAGCGTATAGGCCAGGCGCTCTCCGCCGCTGCGCGCCAGATGTCGCGTGCCGCCCTCGGCGTTCAGACCGCCGTCGACACGCATCGTCAGCGACAGGCCGGGCGTGCACTCGAGACTCAGGCTGGCCGTCTGGACCAGCGCACTGGTCAGCACCGCGCCGGAGAGCGCGGAGACCGTGCCGAAATCCAGCCGTCCGAACTCCGCCGCCCCGCCTCCGCCGCCGCCGACCAGGCACCCTTCGGTCACCCTGGCGGCGACCTGAAAGCGCTGCTGTGGCGTCTGGGCCAGCGACAGCGTCGCCAGGCACGATGCGCCGATGACGATGACAAGGGCGAGTGCGAGGCGGACGGCCGGGATCAAAACGTCAGGACGACGTTGAGCGTGTCGTTATAGGAGCCGGGCGTCAGACCGTCACGCCCCACGGCGCGACCGTAGAGATTCAGGGTCTGCGCATTGACGCCATCGGCTGTGCCGGAGAGCGGTAGCGACTGTCCGGCGCCAACCTGCTGCGAGCGCTCGGCGTCGGTATACAGCGAGTAAGGGACGAAGCTGGTGCCGTTGCTCAGGGCGTGGCGATTTTCTGCATCGCTGTTGGCGTCGAAGCTGCCGCCGCTGATCGCGACCGACGGCGACGTTTCCGGCGAGCAGATCACGCTGATCGCGCTGCTGCCGTTGAGCACTTCGCTGTCGGTTTCCTCGAACAGCGTGGTCTCGGTACCGAAGTCGAGCGTGCCGAAGTCGAGCCCGCTGACCCCGTCCACCCCGTTGATACGACACGCCGCGGTAAGTTCGAGGGTCACGCCGATGGTCCCCGTCACGCTCTCCGTCGATTGCGCGACGGCCTGAGAGGAGACGCTGCCCGCCAGTGCAACGGCGAGGGCGATACCGAGATAACGCTGAGTTGTCATTACCAGTCACTCCTGAAGTCTTTTGCCAGAAGCCGGGGTCTCGGAATCGCAGCGCGTTTCGCGCCAATCGACTATCGGGGCCGGTCAGAAAACAACGATGTATCTACATCAGCAATATTGGCCTGCCGGCAATATCGCTCTGTCCTTCTATTTAATCTGCGTTAAATAACGCGAGATATAAAACGTTGCGCACGGGAACCCGTCGGGCGCTCTGCCGTCAGCGCGCCACGAGATTGATGCCGATGGATCGAGCGGACGCTAGGGCCGAAGAGAAGCAGAGCCCACTGAGGGATGCCGGCAATTTAGCACCGCTGCAACGCATTGGAAATCAAGTTAACAGGCAATAAAAGCGCTATTTCGCGGGATTGAAAGTCAGACAACTAGCTCTTTGTCATTAACACACTCATTTATTTCACATCTTTAAAGACCCAATTCCCGACGAACCCGTCAATTTAATTCGACTAGATGTTTAGTTTTCTATTGTTGAAACTGCGCTGGCTTTACCGCCGAAAGGCACTTTCTGGCTCTTTCCGCGCGAAAGAGGCATCACCAGCGCGAGAGAGGGATAACCGCCGCGAGCGCGTCACGGGCATCAAAAGAAGGGACCGGGCGGGAAAGGCGCACCACGATGGGCAAACCTGACGCCGTCAGATTGACGACGGCGAACCCCGGGAGACGATCCGCGCCGCTCGCTGGGCGCCTCCGGGTCACCCTCGTCTCGTGCGAGGGCGAGCCCCGAACGGGCGATAAGCGCGGTGCCGCGAGCCGGCGGCGGCACCCCCAGAACGGGCCGACGTCCTACTCGGGGCTGAGTCGATCGGCCCCCCAGCTGCGCCGCAGGTAGCCCAGCACTGTTTCCAGCTCGGCGTCGGGCACGGCGGCCAGCACGCCCTCCTCCTGCGGATCGAAATGGAAGATGTAGAGGCGCGAGGCGAACTGCACTAACGGCAGCGAGGCCTCGCCGAAGCGTTCGCCGCTCCCCTCGGTACCGACCAGCACGCCGTCGCCCCAGTCCTGACCGCTATCGTTGTTGGGATTGAAGAAGTAGACCCGCATGACGTCGTCGGGGCCCAGGGCGGCACGCAGGATGGTGATAGCGTGCCAGCCAATGAAGCGCCCGGCGCTGTCAGTAACCGCAATGCCCGCCGGCTGCGGGTGTACCAGCGGTTGGTTGCCGTTGTAGAGCGGATGATAGGCCGCGTAGAAGTGCCGATAGAATGTCACCGGATCGTCGATCCTGCCCGTCCCCACATCCACACTGATGTGAAACCCGCGCCCCGCCCACCAGCCATGGAATTCAGGGTTGATCCAGCGGTGCGGGTCCCCCTCTCGGCCGCTGCAGAGTCTGCCCATCTCGGCGTAGATGCGGTCGAGATGCGGCACCACCAGCAGCGATACCGGATCGAGATCCAGCGTTAGATTGGGAGCCAGACCGACGCCGGACGCCATCGACGAGATCGACTGACCCTCGAAGAGCATCACGATTTCGTCGTCGCGGGCCGCCCACACCACCATCTGCAGCAGGTAGTCGGGGTCGTTGTAGGCCCACATCGACAGGGCGCGCGCGGACTGGCAGGTCGGGTTGTTGCCCTGGCCGACACCGAGCGGCAGCCCCAGCATGCAGAGCACGCCAGAGAGCAGAAAGGTCTCCGGCGTGGCGGCGTCCCCGTAGGCGAGGGTCAGTCGCTGGCGCGAGAAATCGCTCAACCGCAGCGCGAGCTGTCGCCACAGCGCCGGGCCGAGCGAGGGCTGATAGAGGATGCCGCGCTCGAGCAGCAGCGACAGGCCGTAGACCGCCTGCGGCGCGGCCGGGCTCGCCACCGCGTCGATCAGTGCTCTGACAAGCTGGTGGTAGCAGAGCAGGCAGTCGCGACCGGTGGTGGAGAGTCCCAGCGCCTCGCTAATCAGGTGCTCGCCGTGATCGAGCAGGTAGCGCAAAAGCACCGGGTGATAGGCGGAGACGAGGCCGGTGTCGTGCATCGCCCGCGCCATCCCGGTGGCCTCCTGCTGAAGTCCCAGCGTGTCCATGGCCGCCAATCGATCGGCGTAGGCCGCCACCCCGGGATCTTCACGACACCCCTGGGTCGGCCCGAAGAGGCTGCTGACCAGCCGCGCCGCTCCCTGACCGCTGGTCCCGAGGTCGATCTCCGGATTGGCCTGGCAAAGCGCGATCTGGGTAATCATCTCGCCGATGGGACCGACCAGCAGCGGACGCTGCGCCAGCAGTCGCCAGATCTCGTCGACCATGGTGTCGACGATGTGCTCGTAGCCCACGCGCTCGGCAAGATAACGGCACAGCGCCCGCGGCACTTCGGCCAGACGCCCCTGGGTCTCGCGCTCGGCCTCACCGCCCATGTCGAACAGTCGGGAGAGGTTGAGCGCCAGCGTCTGGGTCAGGTAATGATGGGCCTGCTCGGCGGAAATCAATGCGTGGGCGTAGTCGCCCCGCGCCACCGCGAGCATTCGCAGCTCGCTGAGCGATTCGATGACCACGGTATCGGCGTGCGGACTGCCCAGCGCCTGCGGCGTCAGCACCGGCAGCAGCCGCTGAGGGGTCGCCCAGTCGGAACCGGCGAAGACACCGGCGCGCTCCATGGCCTCGGCCCGCTGCTCGAGCGCGGCGCAGCCACCGGCCTCGAGCATCACACGTCGGGCCGTGTCGAAAACCCGTGTTACCCGAGTGGCGCGCGCCATGCTAGGCGCCTTGGCGAGGGCATCGAGGGCGGCCTCGAACTGCGCCAGCCGCGTATCCAATCGCGACGCGAACGCCGCTTCATCCGTTGGCACCGACATCACGCTCTCCTGCTGCCGCGATCCGGCACCGCCTCAGGGGCGGCAACCGATGGATCGGCCGATCGACGGCCTTTCGGGGCGATGGCCCTCAAACGTAGAAGTCCAGCGATTCCTGATGCTTGAGCAGGTCGCGCAGCTGGTGCGGGTCATCGCCGAAGAAGAACACCAGCCCCCAATGCGTCCCGAACGCCGTGCGCTTGGTGACGGTCGCTTCCAGCGGCTGCGTGAGCTCGTGGAAATCGAAGTAGGGGTGCTGCTCGGTCTCTTCGGGAATCTCGAGCCGGCTGACCACCCGCTTGCGCGGATAGGCGCCGAAGCAGCCCGCGTGGCCCTTGGCCCCGGTCACCGGTTCGGGGAAGAAGGCAGCGACTTCCTCGGCCGTGGCCTTGGGATCGAAGACCAGCATCGACGCCTGGTAGGCGTTGAAGCCGTAGGCGCGCTCGATCAGCTCGAACGCCTTGAAGCCCGGCGGGCGATAGGCGACTTCGCCGAAGTACATGGTGCCATCGCTGGTCACGAAGTACTCGGGGTGAATCTGACCGAAGCGAATATCGAAGGCATGGATCAGCAGCTCGATCTGGCGGGTGATCTGCTCGCGGTAGCGTTCGAGTTCCGGCGTCGCCGGGACGAAGACCGAGTAGCCGAGCGTCACGTATTCGGAAATGTTGAGAAACTGGATCTTGCCGTCCCAGACCCACGCTTCCACCGCGAACTCCCAACCGTCGAGATGGCTCTCCATCAGCAGCGGGTACTCGCTGTCGGAGATGTACTCGATCTCGTCCGGCGAGCGAATCATCCGGTGGCCGAGGCAGCCCGCCTTGTCGAAGGCCTTAAGGTGGATCGGGTCGTCCGGGTCACCGTCGAGCTTCAGCAGCGTCTGATTGACCCGCTTGAAGAAGCGCACCACGTCGCTTTTCTCGTGCGCCTCCTCGAAGATCCCCACGCGAATGCCGCCGAGCTGGGCGCGGCGCTTCATCAACGCCTTGTCGCGAAAGAGCACCGCCTGACCGTGTAGTCGCGGGTTCTGCATCAGGACCGAGTTGATCGCCCCGGCCCACTCCACGGTCTCCTCGTAGAGCGGCACGGCGGCGTCCACGCCCATGTCGCGCAGCGTCTCGGCAATCTCCATGGAGCGGTCGTTCAGCCGCTCGAAGTCCCAGGAGAGATAGGGAATCGAGTGCTCTTTGCAGTAATCCTCGGCCCAGGGCGGGGCGACGACGACGTAGCGTCGATCGAAGGTTTCTGCCGCTTCCACGGCACCGAGACTCCAACCCAGTAGTGCGATGTAACCTTTGTCGGGATTCTTGTTCATGTAGGACCTCTCAAGGTGACGAATGAACTCGCATCGTCGGAACAGTGTAGTCCGCAGTACGCGCCAAGTCAGACGCAACCCCGCATTTTGCGACGATTTATCGACAAATACCGGCGTAATCACCGCAGTGAAACCGCTGCCAGGCCGCACCATGACGGCGCCCCGGCGAGGGACGTCCACAGCGAAACGCAGGCCGTCGAGTGCTACGCTGACCCCCACCCCCAAGGAGTTCCCCATGTCCGCCAGAGCCATCACCCCCGATCAGCAGCAGCACCTCATCGAGATCGTTCGGGATGCCGCCAAGACCGAGATTCTGCCCCGGTTTCGCAACCTCTCCGACGAGGCGATCCGCTCGAAGAGCGCGCCGGACGATCTGGTCACCGATGCCGACCAGGGCGCCGAACGCATGATGACGGCGGCGATCCGCGAGCTGATGCCGGAAGCGACGGTGATCGGTGAGGAAGCGGTGGCCGAGGGTGGCGCGTCACTCGAGGCCATCAGCGGCGCGGAGCTCGCGCTGATCATCGACCCCGTGGATGGCACCTGGAACTTTGCTCGCGGCCTCAACCAGTTCGGCGTGATTCTGGCGGCGACGAGCTTCGGCGAAACGATCTTCGGGCTGCTCTACGATCCGTTGACCGACGACTGGATCGTCGCGCGTCGCGGCGAGGGGGCCTGGTTCGGGCGCCCCGACGGCACCCAGCGCCAGCTACAGGTGTCGGATACCCACCGCTTCAACGAGATGGTCGGCTCCACCTCGATCCGGCTCTTCCCCAAGCCGCAGCAGTATCAGCTGGCGGCGACCTTTCCCGACTTTCAGCGCATGATGGCCTTCGGCTGCGCCTGTCACGAGTACCGCACCATGGCGTTCGGCTTCGTCGACTTCATGCTGACTGGCAAGCTGATGCCGTGGGATCACGCCGCGGGACTGATGATTCATCAGGAAGCGGGCGGCTACTCGGCGCTGCTCGACGGCACGCCCTACCAGCCGACGATTCATCAGGGCACGGTACTCGCTGCCAGCTCGCGCCAGCACTGGGAGCGGCTGCGGGACAAGTTTGCGTTCCTGATCTGATCCTCGTTGAACGCCGACGCCGGGTGCCGAGCCGGGAGCGGCGACCGAGCGATACGCCCGTGCGACAAACGCGAGACGAAAAAGACCGGCGCCGAAAAGGCGCCGGTCTTTGTCTTTCCATCAATGGCAACGGGCCATCGATGACACTCGCCAGCGACCGCGACGGGCCGTCGAGAACGACCCGTTGCCGATCACGGCAGGCTCCCGCCGACCGGGTTACGGAATGAGCTTCTCGGCGCGAAGGCGATCGAACAGGTCGAAGAAGGCGCCCCGCGTTTCGCGGAAGTGATCGAAGCCGAAGTCGCGGCATTTGGTCGTGTCGTTGACGCACTCCTGATCGCGACCGAGGTCCGCGTCGGTGTGCCACCAGGAAGCGAGCTTGTCGACGTCCGGCTCGACGAGATCGTACTTATCGGCCATCTCGCGCCAGGTGGATGCCGCGCCGGCCATCTGGGTTTCCAGCGGCTGCATGGTCTCCGGGTCGTCCGAGGCTTCGGGCCCCTGAACCGCTAAACCAAAGTACTCGCCGATCTCCTGCCACATCCGACGCCAGCGGAAGACATCACCATTGACGGTGTTGAAGGCCTGATTGGCGGCGCCGGGCGTGGTCGCGGCCCACTCCATCTGGCGCGCCAGCACCAGGGCATCGGTCATGTCGGTGAGCGCATTCCACTGGATCTGCGAGCCGGGGTAGATGAACGGCTGACCGGTCTCCTTGCAGATCGACGCGTAGACGGCGAGCGTGGTGCCCATGTTCATGGCGTTGCCACGGGCGTAACCGATCACGGTGTGCGGGCGGTGCACGTTCCAGGCGAACCCCTGGCGCTCGGCGGCCGCGAACAGCTCGTCTTCCAGCGCATAGTAGAAGTTATCGCCGGGAACGCGCGGCTCGGATTCGCGGAACGGCGTCTCGATACGCCCGCTGCCGTAGGCTTCGAACGAGCCCAGGTACTGCTTGGTCCCCGTCACCAGCGAGGCGTGCTCCACCGGCGCCGACTCGAGCCCGGCGAACAGATTGCGCATCATCTGGCTGTTCGCTTCGACGTTGGCCTTCTCGTTGTCACGGCGGATCCAGGTGCAGTAGAACACGTGGGTGATCGGCAGCCCGGCGAGCGCCGTCTCGGTGGCGGACTTGTCGAGCAGGTCCGCGGCGACCGGAATCACACCGCTCTGCTCGGTGGCGCGGCGCGACAGACCGTAGACCGTCCAGCCGCTGGCCACCAGATAGGACGCCAGATTGCCGCCGGTGATGCCGGTCGCGCCGACGACGAGTGCAGTGCCTTTACGCATGATCGCTTCTCCTGTCGAGAGAGGTTCTGTCGAGAGAGGTTCTGTCGACAGATGAATGAGCCACTCGGTGAACGCCGAGTTGATGCCGGCAGTCTGGTAGGGCATTCAAGTTGCTACAATCGAAAGTGTCGCAAATCTTCATTGCAAGGAGCGCAACACGATGTCCCTCGACACGCTGGATCTCAATGCGCTGCGCACCTTCGAGCGAGTCGCTGCCACCGGCAGCTTCACCGCCGCCGCCCACCACTTCCACCGCGCGGTCTCGTCCATCTCACGTCAGATCAGTGCGCTGGAGAGCGCGCTCGGGCAGCCGCTGCTTTACCGCCACACGCGTGCGGTCAGCCTCACCGAGGCGGGGGAACGCTACTACGATGAGGTGCGCGATATCCTTGAGCGACTCGACCTCGCCACCGAGGCGCTCGCCTATCCGGATGCCAAACCCAGCGGCGTGCTGCGGATCAACGCGCCCGTCGCCTTCGGCCAGCAGCAGATCGTGCCGTTGCTGCATCGGTTCCAGCAGCAGCACCCTGGTATCACCGCCGAGCTGCAGCTGAGCGATCATGTCGTCGATCCGGTCCGTGAGGGCCACGACATTACCTTTCGGGTCGGCGATCTCGCCGACTCTTCGCTGGTGGCGCGCCGACTCGCCCCCATGAATTACGTGGTCGCCGCGGCGCCCGACTATCTTCGAACGCACGGCGCGCCACCGACGCCGGAGGCGCTCGACGCGCATAACTGTCTGCTCTATCAGGGTGAGATGGGCCGCCAGCGCTGGTACTTCCAGGCATCGACGCAGACGGCGTCGACACCCTTCGATGTCACCGGCAACTTCTACAGCAACGACGCCGGCAGCCTGTTGCGTGCCGCCCTCATGGGACAGGGCGTGGTACTGTTTCCCACCTGGCTCATCGCGGAGGCGCTCGCCCGCGGCGAACTGGTCCCGCTGTTGCAAGACTGGCGCAGCGAGGTCGTTCCCGGGCGCCGGGATCTCCACGTGCTGACCACGGAGCGCCGGCTGCGAACGCGCAAGGTGCGTGCCTTCCTCGACTATCTACAGGCGGCGCTGACGCCGCTTCCCCCCTGGGACCGATGGCGAGACGAGAGCGTGCTGCCCTCGCAGTCGTGACGCTCGGCGAGCCGATAGAAGAAGCTCATTGGCGATCGGCCCGCCGACGATCTGCACTCATTGCGGTATTGTTCACCCCTTTCCCACGACAGGAGCCCAACAGCATGTCACTCGACAAAGTTCTCTACCGTGCCGAAGCCACCGCCACCGGCGGCCGCGACGGACGTGCCACCGCCAATGATGGCGCCTTCGATCTCGAACTCTCCACACCCAAGGAACTCGGCGGCGCCGGCGGTGAGGGCACCAACCCGGAGCAGCTCTTCGCCGCCGGCTACTCGGCCTGCTTCATCGGCGCGCTGAAACTGGTGGCCTCGAAAGAGAACGCCAAGCTGCCCGACGAGACCCGCATCCAGGGCGAGGTAGGTATCGGCCCCCAGGGTGACGCCTTCGGCATCCAGGCGACGCTGACGGTGAACCTGCCGGGCATGGATCGCGAACAGGCCGAGGCGCTGGTCGAGAAAGCGCACCAGGTCTGCCCCTACTCCAACGCCACCCGCGGCAATATCGATGTGACCCTCAACGTCGAGGTGTAACCCGGTCGACACCGATGTCCGCCGCTCGCGATAGCGGCGGACATCGGCTGTCTCCCGCCGCCCGCATGCGCGGCAAGCGCTTGTCGGTGCTCACTCCCACGCTGCTTCCCGAGGTTGACGCTCCGATGCCCGCCACCGCCCCGCTGGCCACAGCCCCGCTCGCCACGCCCGCCGACGTTCTCGGCTTCTGGTTCGACGAACTCGCCCCCAAACAGTGGTTCAAGAAGGATCCGACGCTCGACCGAACCCTCACCGAGCGCTTCGGCGAGACGCTGATCGCCGCGGCCCGAGGCGAGTGCCAGGCCTGGCGAACCGGTGCCGAAGGCAGGCGGTGCGACGCCGAAGGCAGGCTGGCGGAGATCCTCGTGCTCGATCAGTTTTCGCGCAATATCCATCGCGACACGCCGTCAGCGTTTGCTCAGGACCCGCAGGCACTGACGCTTGCCAAGGCGCTGGTCGAGTGCGACGGGGATAGGCAGCTACCCACGCAGCAGCGCGTGTTCGCCTACATGCCGTTCATGCACAGCGAGAGGCTTGCCGACCATGACCGCGCCGTCGAACTGTTCGACCAGCCGGGCATGGAGGAACAGCTCCGCTACGAGTATCGCCACCGCGAGATTCTCGAGCGCTTCGGCCGCTACCCGCACCGCAACGCGATTCTCGGACGCGAATCGACCCCGGCGGAAGTCGAATTTCTCCGTCAGCCGGGGTCGTCTTTCTAGCGCGCTCCCACCATCTCCGACGTTGGGTCGTGTCAGAGAACGATGAAGCCGACGCAGGCCGCGGTGGCGAGCCCCATCACGCCGTTGAAGATTCGCCACGCTCGCGGCGTGGTCAGTAGCCGGCCGATCGCCATGCCGAAGCCCGCCCAGAATGAGATGCAGAAGAACGCCACCCCTTCCATGACCAGCGCCAGTACCGTGGCGTTGAGCACGAGCGGCCCTTCGTGAGGCAGAAACCCCGCCACCAGCGCGATCCCCATGACCCATACCTTGGGATTGACGAACTGGAAGGCGGCCGCCTGCCAGGCCGTCAGCGGCCGCGCGCCCTCACGGGCGGCAAAATCCGGCGGCGGTGCGCTGGCGATCTTCCACGCCAGATAGAGCAGATAGACCGCGCCCACAACCTTGAGACTCTGTTGGATCAATGGGTAGCGCTCGAACAGCGTGCCGAGCCCCAGCGCCACGCTCAGGAAGAGCACGAAACCGCCGGCCATGATGCCGAAGATGTGCGGCAGGGTACGCCGGTAGCCGTAAAGCGCACCGGACGCCGTGAGCATGACGTTGTTGGGCCCGGGAGAGCCCGTCATCGACGCGGCAAAGAGGGTCAGCGACAGCCACCAGGCGAGCGACGTCATGACTGCCCCTCCGCGTCGTCCCACACCAGGGTGACACGGCGATTGCGGGCGCCGCGGTTCTTGATGCTCGCCACGCGAACCCCACCGATCTCCGCGGTCGCGGCCACATGGGTGCCGCCGCAGGGCTGATAGTCGACATCGCCGATGCGCACCATGCGAATCTCGCCGACGCCGCGGGGCGGTGCCACCGACATCGTCCTCACCAGCGCCGGATTGGCGTCGAGCTCTGCGTCGCTGATCCACTCGGTGGATACCGGATAGTCGGCGGCGATCAACGTGGCCAGCCGCGCGTCGAGTTCCGCCTTGTCGAGCGTCACATCACCCAGGTCGAAATCGAGCCGGCCGCGCTCGGCGCCGATGCTGCCCCCGGTGACCCCGTGGGGTATCGCCACCGCCAGCAGATGCAGCGCGGTGTGCATGCGCATGTGGGCATGGCGGCGCGACCAGTCGAGCCGCTGGATTATACGCTCACCGACGGCGAGGTCGTGATCGGCAGCCAGGTGGTGGTTCACCGCGCCCGCCTCGCCCTTGCGGGTATCGACGACCGCTATCTCGCGCCCGTCGGCGCTGACGAAGACGCCGCTGTCACCGGGCTGGCCGCCGCCATGGGGGTAGAAGATCGTGCTGTCGGTGACCACCACACCGTCGCCGTCCACGGCCACGACGGTGGCGGTCTGCTCGTGGGCGTATGGGCTATCGCGGAACGCCAGCGTGGTGGACATCGGATTTTCTCCTGAACCATCGATCGACAAGGGGAGATGACGACGTCTTATTGTATGCATACAATAAGAGAGATATTGTTGCCATCTGCTGCGAATTTGAGCATAACCGTCACCGTTTTCGGGTCAACAGGATTTTTGTCACCATGACAATTTGGACACCCACGCTGTCGGGCCAGGGCCCGCGCTATCGCCAACTCGCCGATGCCATCATCGACGCCACGACGCGCGGCGAGCTGACGCCGGGAACGAAGCTCCCGCCTCAGCGGCGTCTGGCCGACGCACTCGGCGTCACCGTCGGCACGGTGACCCGCGCCTACGCGCTAGCCGAACAGCAGGGGGCGGTCAGTGCCCGTGTCGGCAGCGGGACTTACGTGCGTGACACGTCGGTCCGATCCAGCACCTTCGACACGATCTTCGAACAGCCGCGCCAGCCCGACCTGATCGACCTCAGCCACGCCACGCCGCCGCCTTCGCCGCGCCGATCACAGAATCTGGCGCGGGCGCTGGAGGCGATCGCCGGCCAACCAGCGGCGCTGCGCGCCGGCGTCGACTACCAACCCGAGACCGGGCAGACGTGGCAGGTGCAGGCGCTGGCCGGCTGGCTCACCCGCCTCGGCCGGCCCGTCGAGGCGGCGAATCTGCTCATGGATCAGGGTGGCATGCACGGTATTCACCTTGCCTTGAGCGCGCTGCTCGCCCCCGGCGAACGGGTGGCGGCAGAGCAGCTCACCTATCCGGGACTGGTGAGTGCGCTGTCGCAGCTCTCGTTGAAAGGGGTGGCGGTGCCGTTCGACGATCATGGCATCGACGTCGAGGCGCTGGCGCGGGCCTTTGAGCAACAGCCGTTCCGGGCGCTCTACGTCATGCCGGACTGCCATAACCCAACCACCAGCCGGCTCAGCGAGGCACGCCGCGAGGCGCTGGTGGCGCTCGCTCGCGAGCGGCAGTTCTGGCTGATCGAGGACGACATCTATCCCGATCTGCCGGGCGAGGCGAACACGCCGCTCTACCGGCTTGCCCCGGAATGCACGATCACGCTGTTCTCGGTATCCAAGCTGCTCGGCGGCGGGCTACGGGTCGGTGCGCTGCATGCGCCCGAAGCGGCGCGCCCGCGCCTGACCGCGGCGCTCAGGGCGCAGTGCTGGATGCCACCGCCGCTGATGCCGATGGTGGTCGCCCACTGGATCGACAGCGGTGACGCCGATGCGCTGATCGCCTGGCAACGCGAGGAGCTGGCGTGGCGCTTCGACCGCGCCATGGAGCGGCTGGCGGCATTTCGTCCTCGCGGCCAGCGCGGTGGTTTCTACCTCTGGCTGCCGCTGCCGGCGGATCTGCGTTCGAGCCACGTGGTGGAGCAGCTTCGCCAGCGCCGAGTCGTCGTCAGCAGCGCCGAGAACTTCTGTCTGGGCAGCGTCAGCGCCCCCCAGGCGATCCGAGTCTGTATCAGCGCCGCCGAGAGCCGCGAGGCGCTGGAGAGCGCGCTGGACACTCTCGTCGACACGCTGGGGGACCCCGATCCCCTGCTGTGGGAAACGCTCTGACCATCGAGACACGAGGCCACGAGGGAAAGCCCTGCCGCGCGTCGGCGACAGTCTGAGGAAAGCGCCGCCAGGGCATTGACCGGGAAAAGCTCTCAAATGATAATGATTCTTTTTAATTAACTAGAAGAATCGACATGCCTGCTTTGCAAGATCGGTATCGCTTTCTGGGTCTTTGCTTGCTGCTGGCCGCGATGGTTTCGGGGTGGGCTGCGCCAGCCGCACACGCCGACGGCTTCCCACTGACCGTGACCGACCTTGCCGGGCGTGAAGTGACGCTCGATGCTCCACCCAGGCGACTCTTTCTCGATGATCCCCGCCATCTCCTCGCCCTGGCGACGCTGCTTCCAAACCCGGTCGCGCGGATGAGCGGGTGGCGGGGGTCGCTTTCACGCTTCGACAGCGAGGCGCAAGCGCGCTTCGCCGACGCTTTCCCCGAACTCGACTCCCTGCCGTCGCTCGGCCACGGCAACGCTCCGCTCAGCGCGGAGTCACTGCTGACGCTATCGCCCGACCTGGTGGTGACCAATCTTGCCCGCTACCCGGATCTGCACAACTCGCCGCTGCTCGACCAACTCGAGGCGCTGGGCATTCCGGTGGTGTTCATCGATTTCCAGCGCCACCCACTCGCCGACACCGTGCCCTCGCTGGCGCTACTCGGCGACGTGCTGGATGCCAAGCCCCGGGCCGCGGCCCTGACACAACGGCTGCAGGCCGCCATCGAGGCCGTCGACGACTGCGTCGATGGCGTCACGGCGAGCCCCAGCGTGCTGATCGATATCGCCCCGGGGCTGAAGACCGACTGCTGTCGCAGCAACTTCGATACCGGACTGGCCGACCTGGTCGAGCGGGCCGGCGGTGACAACATCGCCGCCGGGCTCTCCCCGGGCAGCGAGAACGTGCTCAACCCTGAGGCGATTCTGGCGCGCAATCCCGATGTCATCGTCGCCACGGCCGCCGGGTGGTCACAGGGAGGCTCTATCCGGGCCGGGTTCGGCGTCGAGGTGAACACCACCCACCACGACATGGCCAAAGTCGTCGCCCGCCGACCGGGCTGGCCGACGCTCTCCGCGGTGACCGACGGTCGCTTTCACGCGCTCTGGCACGGTTACCACCAGGGGCCCTTCGCCGCCATTGCGCTTCAGACGATCGCCCGCTGGCTCCATCCGCGGCAGTGTGCGGCCCTGGACCCGCAGGCGACCCAGGACGCGCTGTTCACGAGCGAGCTGCCCATCACGACTGACGGTACGTTCCAGACGACGTACCCCGCAGCATCCGATACCCGCTGACGCGCGTGTGTCGCCGGCCGCCCCACCGATAAAGCGGCTCTAAAGCCGTGACCTCAGCCCGCTGACGCGGCACATTCAAGAGATATGACCCATGCGGCACTTCCGCCTTACCCGCCCCCTCCCGCTCAGCGCGACGCTGTTTCTGCTTCCGCTCGCCGTGCCCGTCTCGGCGAGCGCCGAGACCACCGACACCTCCTCTCTGACGTCGATCACGGTCACTGCCGACCGACTCGGCACGACGGCCGAGGGCTATCGACCCGGGGCCTCCGACACGGTCACAGGCCGGTCCACCGACTTCCTCGACCAGGCGCGCACCGTCGATGCGATCACGCCCCAGCTGCTCTCGGATATCGGCGCCGACTCTCTCACCGATGCCATGGCCTACATTCCCGGCGTGACCCAGGCCAACACCATGGGCGGCACAGAGGCGGGCTTCGTCAAACGGGGGTTCGGCAGCAACAGCGACGGCTCGATTCTGCGTGACGGCATTCGCCAGCCTCGCAACACCTTCCCGCTCTTTACCACCGAGCGTGTCGAAGTACTCAAGGGCCCCGGGTCGTTTCGCTACGGGATCCAGGAGCCCGGCGGAGTGATCAATCTGGTCAGCAAGAAGCCGCAGTACACCTGGCAGCGCCACATCAGCGGCAATACCAGCTCCTTCGGCGGCGGCCGTGCCAGCGTCGATGTCACCGGTCCGCTGGGCGAGACAGGTGCCGCCTTCCGCTTCATCGTCGGCCAGCAGGACGAAACCTACTGGCGCAACTTCGGCAACGATCGCCAGACCGTCATCGCGCCGTCTCTGACCTGGGAACGTGACGACACTCGCCTCTGGTTTGCCTACGAGTACCGCGACTACGACCTGGTGCTCGATCGCGGGACCGCCTTCGTCGACGGCGAGCCGATCGACGTGCCGCGCCACCGCCGGCTGGATGAAGACTGGTCCGGCGTCGAGGGTCACGATCAGTCGTTTACCGCACGCTGGGAACAGGATCTGACACCGGACTGGACCAGCCGACTCACCTACGGCTGGAACCGCCGCCAGTATGATGACGGTCAGCCGCGGGTGCTGAGCGTCGACGAGGATGGCACAGCCACCCGGCGGGCGGACGCCAATCACGGCTTCGATCGTCGCGTGATCTATACCGCCGCCGAGCTGCTCGGCGATGTGACACTGGCCGGCACCCGCCATGAGATGACGCTCGGGATGGATCACGAACGCCGCCGCGACTACCTCGCCGACCGCTATCGCGGCGCCACCGATACGATTTCCGTCGACTCCCCCCGCTATGGCGATCTCGACATCGAAGGCGCCACCTACCAGACCCGCCGCAGTCATCGTCTCGACGAGATCAACAGCACCGCCGCTTACGTCGACGACAACATTCATCTCGGTGAGCGCTGGATCGTAGGGCTCGGCGGTCGCTACCAGGCCACCGAGCAGTATGGCGGTCAGGGCCGGCCTTTCGAGGTGAATAGCGATACCGACGACACGGTCTTTCTGCCCCACGCCAACCTGCTCTATCGACTCGACCCGCAGACCTCGGTCTATGCCAGCTACAGCGAGTCGTTCGTCCCCAACTCACCGGACAGCGACAGCGGCAGGACCTTCGACCCGGAAGAGGGCCGCGGCTGGGAGCTCGGTCTCAAGCGCCGGCTGCTGGACGACCGGCTGGAAGCGTCGCTGGCGTGGTTCGACATCACCAAGGAGAACGTCGTGGTCGCCGACAAAGGCGTCTCGCGGGCGATCGGCAAGAGCGGCTCCCAGGGCGTGGAGCTCGCCCTGCAGGGTCAGCTGACCGAGCGCCTCGCGCTGCTCGCCAATTACGCCTACACCGACGCCGAGATCCTCGACGATGGCGAAGGGAGCGCCGAAGGCAACGCGCTGCCCAACGTGGCGCGGCATACCGCGTCGCTGAGACTGGCGCAGACGCTGCCCGTGGACCCGGACTATGGCCGCTGGCGCATCGGCGGTGGCGTGCGCTACGTCGGCGAGCGCGAGGGCGACGACGCCAACAGTTTCACGCTGGATGACTACACCGTGGCCGACGCCTTCATCGCCTGGGATAACGGCTGGCTGGGGGACAACACTCACCTGCAGCTCGACGTGAAGAATCTGTTCGATACCACCTACTACCCGTCGAGCGGCGGCGATACTCGCGTCGTCGTGGGTGAGCCAATGGAGGTGGCACTTCGCGCCGGCGTGACGTTCTAGGCATGACGCGCAACGCCAGGTGCCCCCGCTTGGCTCAGTAGCCCAGCGCCGGGTCGACGCGGTTCTCCAGTGCCTCGCCGGCCAGGTAGCGCTCGACGTTGGCAAAGAACAGCCGCAGGCAGCGCGGGGCGTAGTCGGCATCAAAGAGCCCGCTATGGGGTGTGACGATCAGGTTGCGTGTCGCCCAGTAGGGCGACGCCGACGGCAGCGGCTCTTCGGGAAAGACGTCGAGCACCGCGCCGCGCAGTCGCCCGGCCTCCAGCCGCTCGGCAAGCGCGGCGACGTCGAGCACCGGGCCGCGGCCGATGTTGATCACGCCGCCCCGCTCGGGCATGGCATCGAGCGCCGAGGCGTCCACCGCGTGATGCGTCTCGGCAGTCAACGGCAGCGTGATCAGCAGGAAATCGGCCTCCGCCAGCGCCTCTTTCAAGCGACGCTGGGGCAGGCTGACGTCGGCGAGTTCGTGCTCGCGCCCGGAACGGCTGACGCCGACCACGCGCAGGCCCAGGTGGCGAGCGGCCCTGGCGGCAGCGCTACCCAGCGCCCCCATGCCGAGAATCACCACCGTCTTGCCGTCGATCGGCGCCAGCGCCGTCTGCGCCCAGTGCCGGTCGCGCTGCTGGGTGGCAAACAGCGGCAGCTGATTGTTGAGCATCAACAGCGCGGTCATCGCGAACTCCCGCGCCCGCGCGTCGTGATTGCCCTTGGCGTTGGTCACCTGCACCGTCGGCGGCAGACGGGACAGCGGAATACGATCGACCCCGGCGCTGGTGATGTGAACCCAGGCGAGCTTCGGCGCTCGCGCCGCCAGTTCGGCCAGGTCCAGCTTGCCCACCACCACCAGCACCTCGATCTCGGCAAGGGCCGCCTCGAGCGTCGCGAGATCACGGCTGACCTCGACCGTCACCTGTGCCCCCAACTCGGTAAAGGTCTCAAGCACCGCCGCGACGTGGGACTCGGTGAATTCGGGGGACTGGCGAAAGTCCGGATCGGTGAAGACGTGGATGCGAAGCGGGGTCGAGCGGTGCGTCATGCGGACTTCTCCGGCAGGGTCGATGGCGAGAGGGAATCGCAGTGTGACGGGGCTTGCCGAAAGCGACAAATCACGCCGCGCCAGCGCACCGGTGAACACCGAGTCGACTCGCTCTCTACCGCCAAGCGATTGCCGACCCCGCGCATCGGCCTTTCGATTTGCGCGTGGATCGTTCACCCTCTCAGCGGCCGACGCGCCGACTCCTACTCAACGCGGTGCTCCTCTCTCTTCATCAGTGACACAGCATGACGACCCCAACCTCTACAGACGCCCCCTCCGACACGCTACTCGACATCGCCAATCGCACGATTCAGCGAGAGGACGCCGATGGCCGCGCCTACGAAGCGTTCTACGAGGCCTTCCAGGCGCGCCGGTTCTACATCGTCGTCAAGCCAATGCCGGATGGGGAGGTGGGTATCGCCTTTCGCGAGAGCCACGGGGTGCAGAGCCTCGTCGCCGGCGAGGACCGTGAACTGCTGCTCGAAAAGCTCGACACCGAAGGCCTGGCGCTCCAGGAGGTGACCGGATTCGCCATTCTGCGCCTGACGGAGCAGGAAGAGTTCGTGCTCGGCATCATGGAAGGCCGCGAAATAGACGACTGGCTGCTACTGACCTACGAACAGCTGGTACTGCTGGCGCGCATCGCCAATATGCAGGCCACACCGAGCGACACCGACCCCACCACAGAGGCCCCGCAACCGCCGCCCTATCCCAAGGCCTTTGTCGACTGGCTTTATCGCTACTGCCGTGACAATCACGACATCGAGCGGTGCTGGTTCGTCATTGCCACGATCGGCTCGCCTCGCAACCTCGACGTCGCCGTCATGCTCGACAGCGGTGGCGATAGCTATCATCTGGAACGCATTCGTCAGCAGGCCCGGTCGGCGTTCGTCGCCAGCGTCCACCTCTACGACGAAGCGGGGCTTTCGCGCATCGCGCGGGAGGACATGTCGGCGAACGTTCGACGCCACCCGCCGCTGTTCGACCGCCGCCACTCGCAGCATTTCCTCGCCCGCGGACTGCGTGCGCTCCGGCGCCATCCGGTCACCCACCTGCGGATCGACGTGGAGCCGGACGTCGAGCCGAAGTAGCTCCGGGCCAACGCGTGGCGCCAGCAGCGCGGGGAATCGTAACGCGCTAGCATGACAAATCCCGTTACCGCTCGGAGCCCCGTCGCATGTCGCTGCCACCCGTCCTCACTCGCCGCCCCTTCGTCTTTCTGCGTCACGGTCAGAGCACGCGCAACCACGAGCGCCGGATCGGCGGGCAGCAGGACGTTGGTCTGACCCAGCGCGGTCGAGAGGAGGCGCGCTACGCGCTTGACCTCCTGGGCGCTATCGACTGGTCGCTGGCGGTCTCGAGCCCGCTTGCGCGCGCGCGGGAGACAGCCGAGCTCGCGCTCGGTCGAGCGCCGGATCGCCTCGACGCTCGGCTGATGGAGCGCCACTGGGGCGAGTTCGAGGGCCAGCCGATTCCCGCGCGACTGCCCTATCTCGATACCCCGGCGGGCGGCGAATCCTGGACGGCGTTCGTCGACCGCATCGTGGCCGGACTGAACGATGCCCTGAACGCCGCCGAGCGGCCACTGATCGTCGGCCACTCCGGCCTCATTCGTGTCATCCGCTGGATCGCCACCGGCACGCCCGAGGGGCCGCGCTCAGGCAATGCCGTGCCACTGCTGATGACACCGGAAGGTGACCGAGGCTGGGAGATCCGTCCCTTCGCATCACAGGACGCAAGCCGCCTGTGAGCGCTCGATACGGGATGCCGGGGCCGAAAAGCGATAGTGCTCCTCGCTGATTTCGCCGCGGATGAAGGCCAGCAGGCGCTCGTCGGCGGCTTCGTCATCGAGGGTCGCGCCAATGCGATGGTGGATCACCAGTCGCGCGCGCTGGTGGTTGAAGAGACCGCCGATCAGAAAGAGCGCGCTGCCGATCAGGAACTGCCAGGCGAGAAAGCCGAGAACCTGGGCGCGGTTGGAGACCTCCTCGAGCGACCAAAGGTAGGGCACGGAGGCGACGAGAAAGAGCACCGAGCCGGTCACGAACATCACAGCCGTGAGATTCATCAGCTGCAGCGTTATCAGCGAGGAGGCACGGATGATCATCAGCACGTTGAGACCCGCGCCAAAGACGAAAAACAGCGAGCCAACGACGAAGCACCAGGCGCCGGCGACAATCCAGTGCCACCAGGAGAGAAAGAACAGGCTGCCCACGGTGAACAGCAGCGTGCCGGCGGTATAGGCGCACAGCGACACGATCTCCAGCAGCCGCGATGGCGAGGTGTGGGATTGAAACCAGAACGCCCGCACCTCGATCATGTCGTGGGCAAGCACCACCAGATAGACCAGCGACCCGACGAAAAAGAGCCAGGCACCGATGTCCTTCCACGGCTCCAGCGAGGGGAAGAACAGCACGCTGCCAATGACGAACAGCACACCGCCGAGTTCGTAGAGTAGCGCGTTGACGCCCTCCCACCACCTCTCCTTGCGGAGATCGGTCTGGCTTCGCTTGAGCCGCGCGGCACGCGGTCGGTTGGTAAAGAGGTGGGGCATGATTCGGTTTCCACGGAGCAACGAAGCTGAAAAGGGTGACGGTTCAGTCGCTTGCACGCCAGGCCCGGGGGAATGCGGCGAATCGCACAACGCCTCAACGCGCCCCTGCCAGCCCGCGTCGCCGCGGCTCGCGATGACGAGACTGTCCGCGCCGTCGGCCGTGACGAGCTCGCCATCCGCGTGCCAGAAACCGCTTCGGCCGATCGCCTCCATACCGCCGGAAGGCGCGTTGTGATTGGCGACGCCGACCAGCCAGTCGTGGCGCGCCGCGGTGCGGGCGAGCTGGGCGGTGTCGGCAGCGTAGCCGCCCTCGGTGATGAGCACGCCGGCCAGATAGACCGTCGCGCCGAGCGCGGCGCAGCGCTCGGCGTGCTCGGGCGCGTTGGTATCGGCGCAGATGGCAATGGCGATGCGCTCGCCGTCGAGCGCGAGCAGACAGTCACCCTCGCCGGGCTCGAAGGCCGTCTCTTCGCCCGGGTGCAGATGGCGCTTGGCATAGGTCGAGACCTCACCGTCGGCGGATACGACCAGCGCACCGACACGGGGACGTTCGCCGCCCACCAGCGGTAGCCCCGCGACAATACCGATACGATGTTCCGCGGCCGCCGCCATGAGCGGCGTCAAACGCGCGTCATCCGGCGTGAACGCCAGTTTCGCCGCCAGCGCCGGTTCATAGCCGGTCAGCGACAGCTCGGGGAAGACGAGCAGCGTGACGCCGGCACGGGCTGCGGCGGCGATGACCGCGAGATGCCGCGCGAGATTGGCCTCGACGTCGCCCGCCACCGCACCGATCTGCGCCAGCCCCAGTACGGGTGCCGTCATGCCCGCGTCTTCGTCACCTGCCACGTCAGCGACTCGCCCGCCTTGTAGGGTACGAAGGTGTTGTCGCCCTCACCGACCGACTCGGCCACCGGCGTCGGCTGACGGGTCAGCGTGACCGTGCCCTCGTTCAGCGCCAGGCCGTAAAAACGCGGTCCGTTCTCCGAGCAGAACGCTTCGAAGTGCGCAAGCGCCCCTTCCTGCTCGAAGACATCGGCGTAGACCGAGAGCGAGGCCTCGGCGTTGAAGACGCCGGCGCAGCCGCAAGCGGTCTCCTTGGCAGCAGTGACATGGGGCGCGGAGTCGGTCCCCAGGAAGAATCGCGGATGCCCGCTGGCGACGGCTTCACGCAGGCCACGCTGGTGCGCCTGACGCTTCAGGATCGGCAGGCAGTAGAGGTGCGGGCGAATGCCACCGACCAGCATGTCGTTGCGGTTCTGCGCCAGGTGCTGCGGGGTGAGCGTGGCGGCGAGAGTCTCGTCACCCTCGAGCACGAACTGAGCCGCGTCTTTCGTGGTGATGTGCTCGAAGACCACCTTGAGCTGAGGGAACTGGCGGCGAATGTCGATCATCACTTCATCGATGAAGACCTTCTCGCGATCGAAGATGTCGACCTCGTCGCGGGTCACCTCACCGTGGATCAGCAGCGGCATGCCGATGCGCTGCATCGTTTCCAGCAGCGGATAGACGTCGCTGATGCGCTTCACGCCGTGCTGGGAGTTGGTAGTGGCATTGGCCGGATAGAGCTTGGCCGCGGTGAACACACCATCGCGATGCCCGCGCTCGAGAGTCTCGGCGCTGACGCTTTCGTTGAGATAGCAGGTCATCAACGGGGTGAAATCGTGCCCGGCGGGCAGCGCGGCGAGGATACGCTCGCGATAGGCGCTCGCGGCCTCGATCGTGGTGACCGGCGGCGCCAGGTTAGGCATCACGATGCCTCGCCGATAGACGGCGCTGGTATGCGGCAGCACGGCGGGGAGAATCTCGCCGTCGCGCAGATGCAGGTGCCAGTCGTCGGGGCGGCGAATAGTGAGCGTGTCGGGCGAGGCGGTCATCAAGGACTCCTGACGGCGGGTGGGGAAGGATCCGCCCGCCATCATACCAGAGCCCCTCATCCAGACGGCCTCCACCGCTTTGGCGAGCACCGGCAACTGCGCCGATAGTCACCGCGTCGGCCGCCCGGCCAGCCCTTCAGTCTCGCTCGGCCAGCTGCTCGCGTCGCGTTTCGCCCTGACGTTCCAGCATCCAGCCGGGGTACTCCGCCGGCAGGGCACTGACGGCGTCGAGGCGCGAAAGCTCCTCGGAGGTCAGCTGTATCTCGATGGCGCCGAGGTTATCGTCGAGCTGCTCGAGGCGTTTGGCCCCCACGATCACACTGGTCACTGCTGGCTGGTGCAGCAGCCAGGCCAGCGCGATACGCGCCACTGATACGCCGCGCGCTTCCGCCATCGGCGCCATCGCCTCGATACAGTCGAAGGCGCGTGAGCGCTCGACCGGTGGAAAGTCAAAGCCGCTGCGTCGCCCTTCATTGCCGGTCGTCTCGTCGCGGCGATACTTGCCACTGAGCAGGCCGCCGGCCAGCGGGCTCCAGACCATCAGGCCGAGCCGTTCGCTATCGAGCATGGGGATCAGCTCGCGCTCCAGGTCGCGACCGGCCAGGGTGTAATAGGCCTGCAGCGACTCGAAGCGATGCCAGCCATTGTGTCGAGCGATGCCCTGAGCCTTCATGATCTGCCAGGCGGCCCAGTTGGAAACGCCGATATAGCGCACGTGGCCGTGTTCCACCAACGTGTGCAGGGCTCGCACTGTCTCCTCGATCGGCGTGGCGGGATCGAATCCGTGAATCTGATAGAGATCGATATGGTCGAGCTGCAGCCGCTTCAGGCTTGCCTTGACCCCCTCCATGATGTGATAGCGCGAGGCGCCGCGATTGTTGACGCCCGCCCCGCCGTGGGGATCGCCATCGCCGGTGGTGCCGAACACTTTCGTGGCCACCACCACATCGTCGCGTTTGACGCCAAGGTTTTTCAGCGCCTGGCCGGTCATCACCTCGGACTGCCCCTGCGAATAGACGTCGGCGGTATCGATGAAGTTGATGCCCGCCTCCAGCGCTCGGCCCATCAGCCGGTCGGCGTCCGCCTGCTGCAGATCGCCAATGCGCTGCCAGAAATCGCCCTGACCGCCGAAGGTCATGGTCCCCAGGCAGAGCTGTGACACAAAAAGACCGGTATCGCCCAGTTTGCGGTAACGCATTCCGTCCTCTCCCGTGAAAACCTGTCGTTGAATGACCGCCACAGTTTGCGCGTTGCACTGTCACGGGGCTGGCGCGATAGACCGGAATACTTGCCTAATGCTGTCAGCGGCTCGTTCGATGACAGGAGGGCCGTTAAGCTGGCGGTACGCCCCGCCAACTTGTGAGACCCACCATGACGGCCCTGACAGGCGCAGAAGCGCCGGCACTTCCCTCCTTTGACCCGTCAGAGGCTGGGCATATCGAGCTCATCGATCTGCTCGATCGGCTGACAGACGGGCGGGACGGCAAGCACGCCACGGCCATCGCCGGCCTGACCGTGAACCGCCTGAGCGCACCGCAGCCCCCGCGCCACGTGATTCAGGCGCCGGCCTTCAGCGTCATCGCCCAGGGCCACAAACAGCTGTCGCTGGGCGAGACCCGACACACCTACGATCCGATGCACTACATGGTCTCGGCGGTCAATCTGCCGGTGATGGCGCGCGTCGATGACGCCACCGGTGATCATCCCTATCTTGGGCTGCGGCTCGATCTGGACATCGCGATGCTCGAAAAACTGGTGTGCGACATGCCCGCACCCCCCATGAGAGCGGAAGACACCCGGCGCGGCCTGCACGTCGAACGGCTGACCGCGCCGCTGCTGGAAGCCGTGCTTCGGCTGCTGCGACTGCTGGAAACTCCTGAGGACATCCCGGTGCTGGCTCCCATGGTGCAGCGCGAGATTCTCTATCGTCTGATGAGCGGTGAGCGGGGCGCCGCACTGAGCCGCATTGCCCTGCGCGACAGTCACGCCGGCCGCGTGCGCGCCGCGGCGGCGCTGCTGCGCGCACGCTTCGACCAGCCAGTGAGCATGGCGACGCTGGCCGACGAGGTGCACATGAGCGTCTCTACCCTGCATCACCATTTCCGGGCGGTGACCTCGATGAGCCCGCTGCAGTTTCAAAAGCGTGTGCGGCTGGAGGAGGCGCGCCGACTGCTGCTGGGCGGTGAGCTGGACATTACTGCCATCGCCGGGCAGGTGGGCTATGAAAGCCCATCCCAGTTCAGTCGCGAGTACCGGCGCCTGTTCGGCGATTCACCTCGTGGGGATCGTCAGCGCTGGCAGGCACCGGCATCGGCAGGGACGACGACCGGCGCGACGCCTTCATAGCGCGCGAGTCGAGCGCCGACCTTGGCGCTTCCCGTTTCAGCGTGACGGGCGCTTGAGCAGCAGCACCAGCGCAACCACGCAGAGCAGGGCGACCAGCGCATCGAAGATCAGCCCGGTCGTCGTGAGATCGATCACGCTGGCCAGCAGCCCGATCCCCACGACCGGCAGGGAGATGGCGACGTAGGCGACCACGAAGAAGGTCGAGACCACCGCCGCCTTGTGCTCGGCGGGGCTGGCCGCGGCGACCGCGCCGAGCCCGGCCCGAAACGAGATGCCCTGGCCAATGCCGGCGATCACCGGCCCGAGGAAGAAGCCCGCGAGCGTTTCGGCCGCAATGCCCCAGGCCAGAAAGCCGACGCCGAGGAGCAGTACGCCGCAGCCGATCGGCAGGCGCCGCGATTCCGGCAGGCGCCCCTGCACCAGCTGCCCGAGGGTGGAGGCGATGAACAGCAGGCCGGCGACGACGCCGATCAGTGCCGGATTGTGGTAACCGAGCTCGCCGCCGACGAAGGCCGGGGTCACCGAGGTAGCAAAGCCGCACACCATGAAGCCGGCAAAGGCTGCGATCGCCGCGGGCGCGAAGACGCCGCGCACCTCGGGCGGCACGCTGAGCCGCTGTACCCGCAGGCGAACCCGCTCGGGGCGCGAAACGGTCTCAGGGGCGCGCCAGATGCAGAGCACGGCCAGCACCGCCAGTACCAGATGCACAATATAGGTCGTCTGCAGCGGTAGCGGGGCGAGCCAGGCAAGCCCGCCGGCCAGCATCGGTCCGAGGCCGAGCCCGCCCATGTTGGCGGCAGTCGCGACAAGGGTGCCGACCCGCGTCCAGCGCTCGGGGACGAGCTCCATCACGGCGACGGTGGCGGTCCCGGTGAAGATGCCAGCGGACATGCCGGAGAGCACGCGGGCGACGAGAACCGGGGTGAGGCCATCGGCCTGCCAGAACACCAGATCGCTCGCCGCCGACAGCAGCAGCCCGGCGAAGAGCAGCGGACGGCGACCGAGCTGATCCGACCAGCGGCCGGTGAGCAGCAACGCACCGATGACGCCGATGGCGTAGACCGCGAAGATGACCGTGATCATCAGCTGGGAGAAACCGAAAGTGTCGCGGTAGAGCGGATAGAGCGGCGTCGGCAGCGTCGCGCCGAGCATGGTGATCATGAAAGCGAAAGCGGCACCGAGAAAGACGGCGCGGCTCTGCGCGGGGGAAGCGGTAGCGGCCATGACGATCCTTGAGTCACTAGCGAAGAGGGCAAACGAAGGCAGCGTAGCATCGTGAAGGAAGGCGAAAGTCGCAAACCGACCGGCCCGCGGAAGGCGACCGCATTGCGGTCATCGCGAAGACATGACTCGGAACCCGGACAGCGACGATGCGGGACTCCTGAGAGGTGCGCCATCTGTGACATACTGAGCGGTCTCATCCATCGCTCGACGACTTTCTCATGCCACAGACGCCAACGCCGGCCACGCCGAACTCGACATCGCCCGCGCCTACTGCACAGGGCACGCTCTACATCGTTTCCGCCCCCTCCGGCGCCGGCAAGACCAGCCTGGTGCGCGCCCTGCTGGAGCGCAATGACGCCATTGGGGTCTCGGTGTCGCACACCACGCGTGCCATGCGCGACGGCGAGCGGGACGGCGTCAACTATCACTTCGTGACCCCGGAAACCTTCGAGGCGATGGTCGCTCGGGGCGAGTTCTTCGAGCACGCCTGGGTCTTCGATCGCCACTACGGGACCTCCCGCCTCGAAGTCGAGAAGCGCCTGGCGCTGGGCGAGGACGTGATTCTCGAGATCGACTGGCAGGGGGCGCGGCAGGTGCGCGCACAGTCACCGGAAGCGGAGTCGATCTTCATACTGCCGCCCTCGCTCGCCGCCCTGCGCGAGCGGCTCTCCGGTCGCGGCACTGACGACGACAGCGTCATCGAGCGACGCATGCGCGATGCGGTCAGCGAAATGTCACACTACGACGAGTACGAGCACGTCATCGTCAACGACACCTTCGAGCACGCGCTCCACGAATTCGAGTGCATCGTCCATGCCCGTCGCTCGCGGCTCGACAAGATGCGCCACCGTCACGCTGCCCTGCTCGACGAGCTGCTCGACGCCGGCGAATAAGACCGAGACGCTCCCCACTCGACCGCCGCCGGCCAGCCGGAATCCGCGCGACGCGGGGCCGAGTGGGCGATGGCAGAATTCCTACACTTGTCAGACAACATGGGCGTTGCGTAGACTGCACGGTCCCCAGGACCGCTCATGCAGCGGCCTCCTCCATTTTCCGGCTGCAGGGTTATCCTCATGGCACGAGTGACCGTCGAAGATTGTCTGGACCACATCGAGAACCGTTTCAAGCTGGTGATGATCTCCTCCCGGCGCGCCCGTCAGCTCGCTCGCGGCTCCCGCGATGCGCTGCTGCCGTGGGAAAACGACAAGCCGACCGTGATGGCGCTGCGTGAGATCGCGACCGGCCAGATCGGCGACAGCATTCTCGACGAACCGGTCGAAGCCGCGCCGCCGCGTCCGCGCCCCGAGCCGCAGCCGAACCAGGACTACGACATCTGAGTCAGCCCCGTCCGGCGGGGTCGCGAGTGCGTGCTCAGGTGCGCCCCGCTGCTCCGTCGGGGACTGACTCGAGCTGGCCTGCGATGATCCGACCTGGCCGATAGCGAGCGCGCGTGGACTCCATGAGCGCCCGTCAGGGTCAGCGACACGATTCCCAGTGATACGGTTTCCAGTGATATAGGCGCACTGCATGTTCACCATCGATGACCTGGCCGATCGCCTCGGCGGCTATCTACCCTCGGAGGAGATCCAGCAGGTCAGGCGCGCCTTCTACTACGCCGAACAGGCCCACGACGGCCAGACCCGCCGCTCCGGCGAGCCCTACGTCACCCATCCGCTGGCCGTCGCCAATATTCTCGCCAACATGCACATGGACCATCAAAGCCTGATGGCCGCGATGCTGCATGACGTAATCGAGGACACCGGTGTAACACGTGATGCCGTCGCCACCCAGTTCGGCGAAGCGGTGGCAGGGTTGGTCGATGGCGTGTCGAAGCTGACCCAGATCACCTTCGAAGACAAAGCCGTCGCTCAGGCGGAGAACTTCCAGAAGATGGTGATGGCGATGTCCCAGGACATCCGCGTGATCATCGTCAAGCTCGCCGATCGGCTGCACAACATGCGCACTCTCGGCGCGCTGCGACCGGACAAGAAGCGGCGCATCGCGCGCGAGACGCTGGAGATCTACGCCCGTATCGCCGGGCGGCTGGGCATCAACACCATCCGCGTCGAGCTCGAGGATCTCTCCTTCCAGGCGATCCACCCGATGCGCGCCGAGCGGATCAAGCGCGCGGTGGCCCGAGCCCGCGGCAATCGCCGCTCGACCATGCGCCAGATCCAGGACAGCCTGCAGCGCCGGCTCGACGAGGACGATCTCATCGGCAGCGTGGTCGGCCGGCAGAAGCACCTGCTGTCGATCTATCGCAAGATGCGCGATCAGCGAAAGCCCTTCGCCGAGATCATGGACGTATTCGGCTTTCGCATCATTACCGACAGCGTCGACAACAGCTATCGCATCCTCGGCGCGGTTCACAATCTCTACAAGCCGGTGCCCGGGCGCTTCAAGGACTATATCGCCATCCCCAAGGCGAACGGCTACCAGAGCCTGCACACCACGCTCTTCGGCCCTAGCGGCATGCCCGTCGAGGTGCAGATACGCACTCGCGAAATGGAAGCGATGGCCAACAACGGCATCGCCGCGCACTGGCTCTACAAGGCCGGCCAGACCGAGCGGCCCATTGCCGTCGGCAGCCACGCCCGCGCTCGTGAATGGGTCCGCGGGCTGCTCGAGATGCAGCGCCACGCCGGGGATTCGCTCGAGTTCATCGAACACGTCAAGAACGACCTTTTCCCCGACGATGTCTACATCTTCACCCCGAAGGGTGACATCATGGAGCTGCCGCAGGGGGCGACCGCGGTCGACTTCGCCTACAGCGTGCATACCGACATCGGCAACAGCTGCATCGCCTGTCGTATCGACCGCCACCTGGCGCCGCTGTCGACACCGCTGGAGAGCGGCCAGACCCTCGAGATCATTACCGCGCCTGGCGCGCGTCCCAATCTCGCCTGGCTCAATTTCGTGATTACCGCGAAGGCGCGGTCGGCGATTCGCCATGCGCTCAAGAACCAGCAGCGCAGCGAGGCGGTCCAGCTCGGCCGACGCCTGCTCAACCGGGCGCTGGCGGGATTCGATACGAGCCTGGAGACCCTGCCGGAAGGACGGCTGACCATGCTGCTGGCCGAGATCGACCTCAACAGCGAGGACGATCTGTTGGCAGGTATCGGGCTCGGCACGCGGCTGGCGCACGCCACCGCCCGCCGACTGGTGGATACCGAGCCTCGAGAAGAGGAAAACGAGCGGGCGGAGTTCCGCCGTCTGGCGGAGTCGAACGGGCCGATCGTGATCAACGGCTCGGAGAGCATGGCGATCAGTTTCGCCCGCTGCTGCTACCCGCTACCGGGCGACCCGGTGATCGGCCACCTCTCGATTGGCAAGGGAATCGTCGTCCATCGCCACGACTGCGGTAACCTCGAGGAGCTGCGCGACGATCCCGACAAGCTCGTCTCCTTGACGTGGTCCAATCAGATCGAGCAGGATTTTCCGGTGCCGTTGCGCATCGAGATCGAAACGCGACGCGGATTGATCGCCGAACTCGCAAGCCTGGTGACCGACGCCGACGCCAATATCGAGCGCATCGGCATCGAGGAGCGCGACGTTCGATTGTCGATCGTCAATTTGACCATTCTGGTCAAAGGTCGCATTCATCTGGCGCGGATCATCAAGCGCCTGCGCAACCTGAATCACATCGGGCGTATCGTTCGCGCTCGACACTGAACAAGCACTCGATGCTGCCCCGCCGTGGTCTACCGCGGCGGGGCGTCGTTTTTTTCGTCCGGGCGCTAGACCCAACGCAAGGTTCATCAAAAAGACTGTCGCCTCTCAAACAACTGAAGCTGGAGGGTACGCCATGAGCAACAAAGCCGTTATCAATACCGACAACGCCCCGGCCGCCATCGGTCCCTACTCGCAGGCCATCAAGTCGGGTAACACCGTCTACATTTCGGGCCAGATTCCGCTCGACCCCGAGACCATGGAGATGGTCTCCGACGCATTCGAAGCCCAGGCACGCCAGGTCTTCACCAATCTGTCTGCGGTGTGTCACGAAGCGGCGGGGTCACTGCAGGACATCGTCAAGCTCAACCTCTACCTCACCGATCTCGACAACTTCGGCGTGGTCAACCAGGTGATGGAAACGTTCTTCTCGGCGCCCTACCCCGCCCGCGCGGCCGTCGGCGTCAAGCAGCTGCCTAAGGGGAGTCTGCTCGAGGCAGAAGCCGTGATGGTGATCGGCGACTGAGACACCCACCGCCGCTGCGCCCGTCACTCATCCGGGCGCACGGTGCGGGGCGGCATGCTGTAGCTCGCCTCTCAGCTGGCTGACATCCGTACGCGGTGGCACGCCGAACATCCGACTGTAATCGCGACTGAAGTGCGACGGGCTCCCGTAGCCCACCCGGAAACCGGCCGTCGACGCTTCCGCCCCCTCGGCCAGCATCAGTCGCCTCGCCTCATGCAGTCGCAGCCGCTTCTGAAACTGAACCGGAGACATCCGCGTCACCTGCTTGAAGCTGTGAAACAGCGCCGATTCGCTCATGTTGACCATGTCAGCGAGCTCGCGGACACGCAGCGGTTCCGTGAAGCGCGCCTTGAGCACCTCGATCGCACGCGACACGCGATGCGTCTGGCTATCGGACGTCACGAACTTGCGCATGTAGGGCGCCAGCTCCCCGATCAGGGCACGATAGAGGATCTCGCGCCTGATCAGCGGTCCCAGAATAGCGATGTCCCGGGGGGTATCGAGAAGGCTCACCAGCCGGGACATCGCCTCGACCATCCCCCGATCCGCCAGCACACGACTCATTCCGCACGCCCCATCCGGACAGGCGTCCTCCCGCTGCGGCACCCCCGGCGCCCCCATTGCCAGCACCAGATCCGTCACCTCCTGCGGGTCGACCGTGAACTTGACGCCGAGAAAGGGCTTTTGCGGTGAGGCTTCGACCACCTTGCCGAGAACCGGTAGCGGAACCGCCGACACCATGCAGCTGAGCGGCCCGTAATCGATACGCCGGTCGCCAAGCCAGAGGGTCTTGGCGCCCTGGGCGACCAGGCACAGTGCGGGATCGTAGACTCGCGACCCCATGCAGTCGGTGGTGGAATCGGCGCGAGCGAGCTCCAGACCCGGAATCTCGGTCGTGATGAATCCCTCACCAGTGGCATGTCGCCGAATTCGCCTCGCTAGCGTATTCGCCAACACGTCGAGCGAAGCTTCGGCTTCCCATGGCACAGACGGTGTCGCTATCACGAACTCACTCCCCGAAAAATGGATGACGGCGTCGTCAACGAGAAATCGCGAGTGTAAGCCCGATTGTCGTCTACCTGATGACGCTCCCCTCAACTCGGCAGGATTAGGCAAGCCGCTTGAAGAATCCGGCAATGATTGGCGCGCCGCACGCCGCCGGGCCCGCTCGTCGCCGTTGCCGAATTGGAAGCCGCTCGATCTCTCTGGAGAATTGGGCAATCAATCGGCAGTAAACTGATAACGACCCCGACGCGCCGCCTCTTACAGTGACGCTCCTGTCCCGCCGCATTTCTCGATGACCGCGCCTCGCCGGCTGCGATCCACAGCCCCTATCGACGAAGGGCGCGGACATCACGCCACTGCGGAGCCAAGCATGAATAGCCGAATCATCCAGGGAACCCATCGCGTCGCTCCCCCTCCCCGAAAGTCACATCGGCTGGCCCGGCGACTGCCCGGCTCGCTGTCGGTCACGCCATGGCTACTGGCCACGCTGCTGCTCGGGGGATGCCATGCGCAGAGCGAGCCTGCGGAGGCTGCCGCGCCTTTACCGCCGGAAGTCGACGTGGTCACGCTGCAGGCCGAGCCGGTCACGCTGCACGAAACGTTCACCGGGCGCGTCGTCGCCCCCGAAACCGTCGAGCTCCGTCCTCGCGTGAGTGGCTACGTCGACGAGATCGCCTTTGAGGAGGGTCAGCGGGTCGAGGCCGGCGACCTGCTCTTTCGCATCGATCCGCGTCCTTACGACGCCCGCGTGGCGGCGTCCCGTGCCGCGCTCGATCAGGCGCGCAGCCAGCGTGATCTCGCCAACGCCGAAGCCGAGCGTTCGCGCCAACTGGTGGGCAAGCAGATGATCTCCCGGGAACAGCACGACCAACGCCAGGCGGCGGCACTCGACGCCCGGGCGCGCGTGGCAGAAGCCGAGGCCACGCTGAGCAGCGCCCGGCTGGATCTCGAATACACCCGTGTCACCGCCCCGGTCACTGCCCGAACCGGGCGAGCCATGGTCACGCGCGGCAATCTGGCGAGTGCCGACCAGACGGTGCTCACGATGCTGGTGTCGGTCGACCCGCTGTACGTCTACTTCGACAGCAACGAAACACTCGCCAACGGTAGCGGACCGCGCGCGAGCCAGAATGCACCGATCCCGGTTCAGATCGGGCTGGCCGGCGAGACCGGCTTTCCCCACCGGGGGGAGCTCGACTTCATCGACAATCGCATCAATCCGAATACGGGGTCTCTGCAGTATCGCGCCGTGCTGGACAACCCCGAGGGGCGCATCCGGCCGGGCCAGTTCGCCCGGGTCGATATGCCGACGGCTTCGCTCGACAGCGCGCTGCTGATCGATCGCAAGGCGATCCTGGCCAATCAGGATCGGCGTTTCGTCTACGTCGTGGCCGACGACAACACCGTGATGCCGCGCCAGATCGTAACCGGTCGCACGGTCGACAAGCGGGTGGTCATCCGCGAGGGCCTCGCGCCCGGTGACCGCATTGTCGTCAACGGCACCCAGAAGATCTTCGCCGCGGGCATGCCAATTACCCCGCACTCGGTCGAGAGACACCCCGAGGCCTCCGGCAGCGAGCTGGCCACGCACTGAGCCGCAGCGTCCTGGCGCTCACCGCTCAGCCCTCAGTGAGATCACGACGCGCGTTACGCCGCATACCCCTTCAAGGGAACGATAACGAGCGGCGGGCTTCGTCCCCGCCGCGCAGGAGCCCATTGTCATGAACGTCTCGCGCTTTTTCGTCGACAGACCCATTTTCGCCGCGGTCCTGTCGATTATCATGCTGGCGATCGGAGCGATCTCGATCCCCAATCTTCCCATCGGCGAATACCCGGATGTCGTGCCGCCCTCGGTTCTGGTACGCACCACCTACCCCGGGGCCAACCCCAAGGAGATTGCCGAGACCGTCGCCACGCCGCTCGAGGAGGCGATCACCGGCGTCGAGGACATGATGTACTACAAGTCCGTGGCCGGCTCGGACGGGGTGCTGCAGATGACCATCACCTTCCGTCCCGGCACCGATGCCGAGCAGGCGACGGTCAGGGTACAGAACCGGGTCAGTCAGGCCTTGGCACGCCTACCGGAGGCGGTTCGTCGCCAGGGCGTCACGACCCAGAAGCAGTCCCCTACCTTCTTGATGGTGGTCCACCTCGTCTCACCGGACGACAGCTACGACACGCTCTATCTGCGTAACTATGCGCGCCTGCACGCTCGCGATCAGCTTGCCCGCATTCCGGGCGTCGGCGAGGCGCAGCTGTTGGGCGGCGGCGATTACGCCATGCGCGCCTGGCTCAATCCGGACCGGATCGCGGCCCACGGCCTGACCGCTGGCGACGTCGTTGCCGCCATTCGCGAGCAGAACGTGCAGGTCTCGGCGGGACAGATCGGCGGCGAGCCGATGCCGGATAGCGACTTCCTGACACTGATCAATGCCAAGGGGCGCCTGACGAGCGAGGAGGAGTTTGGCAACGTCGTGCTCAAGGCCGGCGCTGGCGGCGAGATACTGCGGCTGAAGGATGTGGCAAGACTCGAACTCGGCGCCGGCGACTACACCCTGCGCGCGCAACTCGATGGCAAGGATGCCGTGGCGATCGGTATTTTCCAGTCGCCCGGCGCCAATGCGCTGGACATTCGCGATCAGGTCATCGCCACGATGGACGACTTGGCGACGCAGTTCCCGCCCGGCGTGGAATATCGCACCGTCTACGACACCACGCTGTTCGTCACCGACTCGATCCACTCGGTCATTCAGACGCTGCTGGAAGCGATCCTCCTGGTGGTGCTGGTGGTCACCCTGTTCCTGCAGACATGGCGGGCTTCGCTGATCCCGCTGCTGGCGGTGCCGGTATCGGTCGTCGGGACCTTTGCCGTGCTGCTCTTGCTGGGATACTCGATCAACACGCTGACGCTGTTCGGCCTGGTGCTGGCGATCGGTATCGTCGTCGACGACGCCATCGTGGTGGTCGAGAACGTGGAGCGCAATATCGGCCAGGGGCTGACGCCACGGGCCGCGGCCCACCAGGCAATGCGCGAAGTGTCGGGCCCCATCGTCGCCATTGGCCTGGTTCTGTGCGCGGTCTTCGTGCCGATGGCTTTCCTCTCCGGCGTCACCGGCCAGTTCTACCGCCAGTTCGCGGTGACCATCGCCATTTCGACGGTCATCTCGACGATCAACTCGCTGACGCTCTCGCCGGCACTGGCCGCTAAGTTGCTCAAGCCCCATGACGCGCCGAAGGATCGGCTCACCCGGATCATCGACTGGCTGTTCGGCTGGCTGTTTCGCCCGTTCAACCGCCTGTTCGATGCGGGCGCCGAGCGCTACCAGGGCACGGTATCGCGCAGCCTGAAACGCCGTGGCACGGTGTTCGTCGTCTATCTGATTCTGCTCGCGACGACGGGTTACCTGTTCAAGATCGTGCCGCCCGGCTTCATCCCGGTGCAGGACAAGATGTACCTGATCGCCGGCGTCAAACTGCCGGAGGGCGCCTCGCTCAATCGCACCGATGCATTGCTGCGTGAAGTCGTCGACATCGCCATGCAGACCGATGGCGTGGAGCATGCCATCTCGTTCCCCGGTCTCAATGCACTCCAGTTCACCAATACCGCCAATACCGGATTGGCGTTTCTGACGCTGGCGCCCTTCGATGAGCGAACTCGCACGGCCGCACAGATCAATGCCGAGATCGCCGGCAAGATCTCGGCACTCAAGTCGGGGATCGCCTTTTCGTTCATGCCGCCACCGATTCTCGGTCTCGGCAACGGCTCCGGCTATCAACTGTTCGTCGAGGATCGTGGCGGCGTGGGGTACGGCCCGCTGCAGGAAGCCGTGACCGCTTTCCAAGGCGCAATAATGCAGACCCCGGGGATGAGCTACCCGATCACCAGTTATCAGGCCAACGTGCCCCAGCTGGATGCCGACGTCGATCGGCTCAAGGCCAAGGCGCAGGGCGTTGCCGTCACCGACCTGTTCGACACGCTGCAGACCTATCTAGGCTCGACCTACATCAACGATTTCAATCAGTTCGGTCGGACCTGGCAGGTCATCGCCCAGGCCGAAGCGCCCTATCGCGCCAGCGTTGACGATATCGCTCGCCTGCGGACGCGCAATGCCCAGGGTGAGATGGTGCCGATCGGCTCGATGGTCCGGATCGAGGAGAGTTTCGGGCCCGATCCGGTGCTGCGCTTCAACGGCTATCCCGCGGCCGATCTGGCCGGCGAGGCCGACCCCCGCGTGCTCTCCTCGCCGCAGGCGATGACCGCGCTCACCCAGCTCGGCGAGCAGGTGCTGCCGGCCGGCATCGACTTTGAGTGGACCGATCTCAGCTACCAGCAGGCGACCCAGGGCAACGCCGCGCTGATCGTTTTCCCCCTGGCGGTGATGCTGGTGTTTCTGGTCCTCGCCGCGCTCTACGAGAGTTGGACGCTGCCGCTAGCGGTCATCCTGATCGTGCCGATGTGTGTGCTCTCGGCCCTAATCGGCGTGCGCATCTCTGGCGGGGACACCAACGTTTTCGTCCAGGTCGGGCTGGTGGTACTGATCGGGCTGGCCTGCAAGAATGCGATCCTGATCGTGGAGTTTGCCCGCGAACTCGAGTTACAGGGCCGCGGCATCGTGCAGGCGGCGCTGGAAGCGTGCCAGCTGCGCCTGCGCCCGATCATCATGACCTCGATCACCTTCACCGCGGCGGTAGTCCCGCTGGCGCTGGGGCATGGCGCCGGGGCCGAAGTCCGCCAGGCGCTGGGGATCGCCGTGTTTTCCGGCATGCTGGGCGTGACGCTGTTCGGGCTTTTCCTCACCCCGGTGTTCTACGTCGCACTGCGCAAACTGGCAGGGCCGTTGGCCCCGGCACACACCAGGCTGGACGAGACAACCGATCACGCCCCGACTGGCGAGCGCACATGAGCCTCACACCGCTTGTCGGGTCGAACGCTGCCGCCAACGGAAACCGATATCGTGCACACCCCTCGCCGCCTCTTCTTCGCACTGTGGCCCGACGATGTCAGTCGTCGGGCGCTGGCCGACGAGGCGCATCGCCTGGCCCCAGGCTGTGGCGATGGCGATGCGCTACCGGCGGAGAACCTGCACATCACGCTGGCGTTTCTGGGTAGCGTCGATACGGCGCGGATCGCTCCCCTGATCGATCTGACCCAGCGTTGGCCCTCGCCTTGCGGTGACTGGACGCTCGACCGCCTGGGCCACTTCCCCAGGCCGCGCATTGTCTGGGCCGGCAGCCTCACACCCGAAACCGCGCTGCTGACGCTGCAGGCCGATCTCTGGCAGGCGCTCTCTCACCACGGTTTCCCCCCGCCGCAGCGCGATTTCACCCCACACGTCAGCCTGGTCCGCCAGGCCGACCGACCGCCCCCAGAGACGACGTTGAGCGAACCCGTCCGCTGGCGTTTTGACCACCTGGCACTGGTCGCCTCCGAGCTCGGCGACGGTGGCTCCCGCTACACCACCCTAGCCAGGAGTGAGTGACGCTCGCGCGCTCAACCACTCGACGATCATGTGCGGCACGGTCAGACACGCCAGACCGATGAATGTGGTTTTCAGCAACGGTGAATCCACCGCGTGCTCCCCCATCCAGGCGTAGCCGAGGCTCGCGGCGATCCAGGTGACGATGACGATGGGGGCCGCGACACGGACCAGCTGGGCAAGCGTCTCGACGCTGAACTCGCGCCGAATGGCGCTCAGATGCAGCGGGCTATGAAAGCAGCAGAAATAGCAGGCGAAGTAGATCAGCGGATTGAGCAGCGCCGCCCCCGCTAGAAGCACCGCTATCGCGATCAGCATGGCCCGCCCCTCGCCGCGGCGCTCGAGAAGTCGCCAGGCCAGCAGCGGCACCAGGGCCAGCAGCGCCAACCGACCTGTCGCGATTAGGGCCGCCGGCTCGCGCACGCCCAGGGCCTGAAATATCTCGCCGACTTCACCCCCGCGAAACACCATGGGTGACGCGATGACCAGCGCGCCCCACCCGAGGCGATGCCATAGCGGGTGGTGGCTTCGCCAGTCGGTGCCGAAGTGCGCTACCGACATCAGCAGAAACAGCGTTAGCCCGAGGGTCGGCCAGCACCGCCAGCCCCATAGCAGGGCGAGCGATAGGGCGAGGTAGGCGAACAGAAAGAGCGCGAGCCAAAGCGCAGGCGCACCGCGGGACGGCGCCCAGCGTCTGATGAGCTGGAGGCCCACCACGTGGTCGAAGGCACCGTGAGGCAGGCCGACGACGGCCACGCCGATGACCAGCACGATGAGCGACAGCGTCGTGGCGGGGTGCCACTGTGCGCCGGCCAGCGCCACGAGGATGGCGACCGCCATCAAGGCGATGAGGCGCAGGCGGAGAGAGGGGGCGGGCATGGAAGGAGGCTCTCGAGGACGGGGCGACGATCGCCCCGTCGGTAGGCGAGATCAGTGACGAACGTGACGCGCAGCGGCCAGTGCGACGAAGCCGAAGCCGACTTTCGCGGTGACGTCGAGTACCAGATAGAGCCAGCTCTCGACGGTCAACGTGATCCAGTCAAAGCCGGAGCTACCGATGAGCCAGACGATCGGATAGCCGATCCACAGCACGGTCAGCATCATCGCGAGCTTGGAGTACTCGCCGGCGGTGTGACCCTGGTTGGCCTCGGTACGCAGTGGCCCCCAGATCATGCCCAGCACGGCGAGAAACGCGACCATGCTGATGCCCCACCAGTAATAGTTGTTGGGCGCGACTGAAAGATTGCCCACCAGTCCGGTAAGAATCATGTAGATATCGGCAACGATGAGGGCGCCGATCAGCGTGCGGACGCGACTCAGATCCGGCGTCGCCATCATCGCAAGGCTCGCCAACAGAATCGGCGTGGTGATGACCCAGTCGGTGTAGCGCGCGATGAAGACCGTCTTGCCGTGGACCATGATGTCGCCCTGGCCGATCGCCATGGCGAAGTAGTTGGCGAACGCGACGAACACGATCGACATGGCGGCGACGCCGTGGCGCTTTTCGCTCATCGGCAATGATCGGCTCATCGCCCAGAACGCTACCCCCCCGGCGAGCATGGCGATCCAGCCAACGATGAATGAGAGTTGTACGGAAGCAGGCATGATTAGCACTCCTTTGCTAGGTATCGGCCCCCGCCTTGGCGGGTGTCTCGTGTGCTGAAACGTATCGAGACCCACGAGTCAGACTTAAAGCTAGGTGACGCTTCCGTTAGCTGCAAAACTGTGTCCAGGGCAATGGTTTTTCGACGAAGCAAGGTCGCGCCGCGCTGCGCCTGGCTTCGACGGGGCAATGCCGCGCGGCAACGTCTCGAACGTTCGACGAAAGAACGACACGACGGCCTTGCAGTCAACGCGTCGCGTGGGGTGAAGATCGCTAGGGTTGGGACTTGGGACAGGGACTGGCGATGGAAACCTGCAGGGGAGTCGTCGGTGGTAGGGCCTTGGCCGGCGGGAGCCGGATGCGCCGGGACAGGGCAGATACCGCACGGATGGGCATCCGTGCGGTACGAGATTCAGATCTTGGCTTTCGGTTTGGCTTTGGGCTTCGCCTGGGGCTTCGACGGCGCCTCGAGAAACCCGCCCTGCTGCAGGACGTCTTCGTAGCCTTCGCGGAAAGTGGGATAGTGGAAACGGTAGCCGGATGCGATCAGACGGGCGTTGTTGCAGCGCTTGCTCGAGCGTCGGCGCAGCGGGGACTGAATGACCTCCGGCGTCTCCACCTTGAGCCGTTTGGCGATCCACGCCATTACCTCGTGGAGCGGCGCTGCGGCGCCGTCGCTGGCGAGGTAGATCGGCTCCAGCGGCTTGTCGTCGAGCGCCAGGCCAATGAGATGCCCCAGAACGCCGGCGCAGTCGTCGCGGTGGATGCGGTTGGAGTACATCGGCGGGTTGGCGGCGGCGATGCGTCCTTCCTTGACCTGGCGGATCAGCCGATCGCGCCCCGGGCCGTAAATCCCGGACAAGCGCACGACCGTGCCGGGCAGAGCGGAATCCAGCAGCGCCTGCTCGGCGTCGCGCATCAGGCTGCCGGAGAAGCCGCTGGCCTCGGTCGGCGAGGTCTCGTCGACCTCTTCCCCGCCCTGTTGGGCGTAGACGCTGGTCGAGGAGACGAAGAAGAGCCGCTTGGGCGGGTTGTCGCGCTGGGCGAATTCGGCAATGACCGTTTTCAATCCCTGCGGGTAAGCCGCTTCGTAGGCGGACTCCTCGAAGCGGTCGGCGGTGACCGCGTAGACGATGAAATCCGCATCGGGTAACGTCGCCACTGCCGCTTCATTGGCGACATCGAGCGATACCGGCTCGATACCGGTGCCGTCGAGCACGCTGGCGTTGCGTCGCGCGCCGATGACGCGGTGTCCCGCATCGAGCAGCTGCTGGCCGAGCTGCGTGCCGATATCGCCGCAGCCGAGAATTAATGTCGTTTTCTTCACCTTTACCTGACCTCTTGGTAAAACATCCATGTTGCTACACCCGTATCGAGACCGGCAAAAACCGGGCCGATGCGAATGCCCACGAGAGACGGACTCAAGGCGTACACTCGAGAGACGTGCACCGCGCTTGGCGATGATCCTTTCCGATAGGGAGCTTTTCGGGCCCACCTCATGACTCTAACAGAACTCCGTTATATCGTAACCTTGGCTCAAGAGCGCCATTTCGGCCGCGCGGCGGAGCGCTGTTTCGTCTCCCAGCCGACGCTGTCGGTCGCGGTCAAGAAGCTCGAGGAGGAGCTCGGCCTGGCGCTGTTCGAGCGCTCCAAGTCCACCGTTCAGGTCACGCCGCACGGCGAGCGTATCGTCGAACAGGCGCAGCGCGTGCTGGAGCAGGCCGCCCTGATCAAGGAGATGGCCAGCGAAGGCAAGGATCAGCTGGTCAGTCCGCTACGGATCGGCGCCATCTACACCGTCGGCCCGTACCTATTTCCCCATCTCGTGCCCGCGCTGACGCAGCTGGCACCGCGCATGTCACTCTACATCGAAGAGAGTTTCACCAGCGTGCTGCGGCGCAAGCTGCGCAACGGCGAGCTCGACGTCATCATCGTCGCGCTGCCCTTCAACGAGCCGGACGTGGTGACCAAGACGCTCTACGAGGAGCCCTTCGAGATCCTGCTGCCGAGCGACCACCCCTGGACCGAGCGCGCCGCCATTCCCAAGGAGGATCTGCTGACTGAGCGGCTTCTTCTGCTCGGCGAGGGCCACTGCTTCCGCGACCAGATCCTGGAAGCCTGCCCGGCGATCAGCGCTCAGCTTAACAACCCCGACAATACCCTGACCGCCGAGGGCGGCTCGCTCGAGACGATTCGGCACATGGTCGCCTCCGGGCTCGGCATCACCGTGCTGCCCAGGCTCGCCATCGGCACCAACCACTACGAGAACGGTCTGCTGGAGAGCCGGCCGTTCGCCGGCACGCCACCGACGCGTAGCGTGGCGCTCGCCTGGCGCGCGAGCTTTCCGCGACCCAAGGCAATCGACGCGCTCATCCAGGCGATCGCCCAGGCCCAGGACCACGACACCGAGGCAGCATGACGCTCGACGTCAGCGTCACCGAGCTCAGCGGCGTCGGCGAGGCGATGGCCGAAAAGCTCGCGCGGCTTCGCGTCGAACGCGTTGTCGACCTGCTCTTCCACCTGCCACTGCGATATCAGGATCGTACCCGGATCACCCCGATCGGCACGCTGCGCGCCGGCGTCGAGGCGGTGGTCGAGGGTGAGGTGCGCGCCGCGGAGGTGGTCCGCGGCCGGCGCCGCAGCCTGCTGGTTCGCCTCAAGGACAGCTCCGGCATCCTCAGCCTGCGGTTTTTTCATTTCTCGCCGGCCCAGCAGCAGCAGTTCACCAAGGGCGTGCAGGTCCGCTGCTTCGGCGAGGCCCGCGCCGGGAGCACCGGCCTTGAGATCTACCACCCGGAGTATCGGCTGGTGCAGAGCGAGGCCGCGCCGGTGGACGAACATCTCACGCCCATTTATCCCACCACCGAAGGACTCGCTCAGCCGCGGCTGCGGGCGCTGATCCAGCAGGCCCTGAAGCGGCTGCACGATGCCCCCGAGTCGCTGGGCGAGTGGATTCCCGAGGCGCTGCGCGGGCGCTTTCGACTACCGAGCCTGATCGAGTCGCTGCGCTATCTTCACGAGCCGCCGCCGGATGCCCCGCAGGAGCGCCTTGCGGAAGGTCACCACCCGGCCCAGCGCCGCCTGGCGCTCGAGGAGCTGCTCGCGCATCAGTTGAGCCTGCGCCAGGTTCGCCTGCGCATTCAGACCGACGGCGCCCCCGCGCTGGCCGGCAGCGGTCACCTGCAGGCGCGCTTTCTGACCCAGCTGCCCTTCTCGCTCACCCGCGCCCAGCGCCGGGTGCTCGACGAGATCGGGCGCGACCTCGAACGCGAGGTGCCGATGCTGCGCCTCGTCCAGGGCGACGTCGGCTCGGGCAAGACCGTGGTCGCGGCGATGGCGGTACTGTCCGCCGTTGCCGGTGGCTATCAGGCCGCCGTGATGGCGCCTACCGAGATTCTCGCCGAACAGCATTTTCGCCAGTTTCGCGCCTGGTGCGAGCCACTGGGCATCGAGGTCGGCTGGCTCGCCGGCCGGCTCAAGGGCAAGGCGCGTCTCGACGCCAAGGCCGCCATTGCGGATGGTCGCGCTCAGGTCATGGTCGGTACCCACGCGCTGTTCCAGGATGACGTGAGCTTTCAGCGACTCGGACTGGCAGTGATCGACGAGCAGCACCGCTTCGGCGTGCATCAGCGTCTGGCGCTGCGTCAGAAAGGCGAGAACGGCGGCCTTACGCCGCACCAGCTGATCATGACCGCTACCCCGATTCCGCGTACGCTGGCGATGAGCGCCTACGCCGACCTGGATCTTTCGGTGATCGATGAGCTGCCGCCAGGACGCACGCCGGTGCATACCGTGGCGGTGCCCGATGAGCGCCGCGGCGAAGTGATCGAGCGCATCCGCAACGCCTGCGCCGACGGCCGTCAGGCCTACTGGGTCTGCACGCTGATCGAGGAGTCCGAAACGCTCACCTGTCAGGCAGCGGAAGTGACCCGGGAGACCCTGGGCGAAGCGCTGCCGGCACTCGAGATCGGTCTGGTCCACGGCCGCATGAAGGCCGCCGAGAAAGCGGAGGTGATGGACGCCTTCAAGGCCGGCGAGCTGGATCTGCTGGTCGCGACCACAGTGATCGAGGTCGGCGTCGACGTCCCCAATGCCAGCCTGATGATCATCGAGAACCCGGAGCGACTGGGGCTCTCGCAGCTGCATCAGCTGCGCGGTCGCGTCGGGCGTGGGCGAGTCGAGAGCTACTGCGTGCTGCTCTACCACCCGCCGCTGTCGCACTACTCCCGCGAGCGCCTCGGTATCCTCCGCGACACCACCGATGGCTTCAAGGTCGCGGAGAGAGACCTCGAACTGCGCGGCCCCGGCGAAGTGCTCGGCACCCGACAGACCGGGCTGGCGCAGATGAAGATCGCCGACCTAGAGCGTGACCGCGATCTGCTCGACACCGTCACCGCACTGGCCGAGGCGCTGCTCGCCGAAGCCCCCGATGCCGTCGAGCCGCTGATCCGTCGCTGGCTCGGCAGCGAAGCCGGCCGCTACGGGCAGGTGTAAACCGAGAGCTACCACGGTGGATAGCACCGCGCCGCCATGGGTCGCCGCTATTCACCACCGCCATCCACCACCGCCATCCACCGCCCCGATGCGCCGCATCGTCGTGCCAGGACAACCATGCGACCCCGGCAACCGGAGTCGCCCTGCTAGCGCTCTCGCCGGCAACGGGTCGCCACGAAAGATTCGTCTTTTCCGCTCTTCGAGCGGCTCCCAGGAGGGATTCATGCTATCTCGCTACCGCATCAAGACCGGACTGCTGCTGCTGAGCCTGACCACCCTGACCGCCGGCGCAGCGCTCGCCGAGGGTCCCAGTGACAAGCGCGGCATCGCCTTTTTCGGCATCGCATCGGCAGACCTGGCCACCATGAACGGCCGCATTGCGTGGTGGTACAACTGGTCGACGTCACCTGACGCCAGCCTCGAGACGACAGCTCAGGATGACCACGTCGAATTCGTCCCGATGGCGCACGATGCCGCCTTCGACGAGGGGGCGCTGCGTAGCTATCTCGATGCGCACCCCGAGACCCGCTACCTGCTCGCCTTCAACGAGCCCAACTTCATCGATCAGGCCAACCTCACCCCGCAGGCGGCCGCCGAGGCCTGGCCGGCGGTGGAACGAGTGGCCAACGACTACGGCCTCAAGCTTCTCTCTCCGGCGGTCAACTACAGCCCGGGCGATGTGGACATTCCCGGCACCGACGACAACGGCAACCCCTTTGCCTATCTGGACGCGTTCTTCGACGCCTGCGCCGGCTGTCGTGTGGACGGTATCGCCATCCACGCCTACATGGGGGAGTCGAGATGGCTCACGCCCTACATCGAGCAGTTCCATACGCGCTACGGCAAGCCCCTCTGGGTGACGGAATGGAATCAGAACCAGGGGGACGGTTCAGAGACGCCGGAAAGCCAGATGGACTTTCTGGCGGAAACGGTGCGCTGGATGGAGCAACAGGACTATGTCGAGCGCTATGCCTGGTTTCTGGGGCGGGTACCGGACGGTGATCCGACGCCGACCCTCATCGACCTGCTGGACGATAACGGCGACTGGACAGCGCTCGGCACGCTCTATCAGGGCATTCAGGGCCCGGACACCTACACTACCCTGCCTGCGACGATCCAGGCCGAACACGCCGTCACCATGACGGGCATGCACCACCGCACCACCACCGATGGCGAAGGTCGCCCGGTCGTTCAGCTCTTCTCCGATCAGGACGATAGCGAACAGCGCATGAGCTTTCAGGTACGTTCCGCGGAAGACAGGTCCTACTCGCTGAGGCTCAACTACGCCGCCGGGGCCGGCGCCGTTCGCCTGCGGGTCGATGGAGAAACGCGACAGACGCTCTCGCTACCCAGTACCGGCGGCGTCTATATGTGGTCCGAGGTCACCACGCCCATCGCCCTCTCGGCCGGAGAGCACACCGTTACCCTCGAGACGACCGGCGGCTACCCCGGATTCGACTGGCTCGCCTTCGAGTGAGTCTGAGCAATGGCTTGTGTCATTGCCACAGGTTGGCAATCAGAAGGCCCGTGGAGGCTCGATGAGGAAGAGGGTGCGGCTTACGGCAACCGGGGCATGGCTTCCCACCGCGGATTGAGCCAAGCGTGGCGCGAACACACAAAACGGGCAGCAGAGACCCGTTTTGTGGTTCATTGATACTCGTAGTGACCATCGCTGCCGTGGGCTTCCAGGCCGTGGTAGCTGGGGCGGTAGCTGTTGTGTTCTTCCTGCCACTGGCGCGAGAGCGAAACCGCTTCGTCGATCTGCGCCTGAGTCATCTGTTCCGCCAGCTCTGCCTTTTTGCCGGAAGACGCCGTGCCGCCGAGGTCGTACATCATGTAGGCGCGAACTAAATCCTGTTCGGTGCCGATGCCTTGGGCGTAGAAGTCGCCGGCTCTCTCGTAAGCAATAATTTCGTCTTTTTCGACTGCCTCCATAATCCATTCAAACGCTTTTTCTTCATTTTGAGAGACGCCTCGCCCCTCAATATAAAAAGTTGAAAGGGCATACATGGATAATGAATCTCCAGACATAGAGGCTTTTTTCAACCAATATGCTGCTTTATCGTCATCCGCAAACTGCACCCCTGCTTTTGAATAGAGGTACACATCCAGCATTTGCTTTTGAGCCGGCAGATATCCAGCTTCTCCCGCGGCAGTCATGTCTTGGAGGTACTGGTCAAAATCTCTATTTACACCGTATCCATTTTGATATAAGACACCCAGATAATACCCAGCTTCCAAAAAACCTGCTTCATAAGAATTCTCAAAGTATTCAAAGGCCTTTTCGAAACTCTGAGAAACTCCTTTATCACCGCTTGCATAAGCCAATCCAACAAGACAGCTTGACAAGCCATCATTATTATTAGCTTTTTTTAGCAAATTTTGGATGGATTGGTTTTCATAGTTTTTTTTCAAACATTGAGCTTCTAGAGTTGCAGCATACCCCCCCTCGACCACCATCAAAGACAGAAACAACACCACCATGAGCTGTTTAATAAACGTCATACTCCCTCCTAGTTCAAAGCCACCTGAAATGTATCCCCAGGAGTTCCCGCAGACCCACTACTCAAGTAGGACAAGGTTATTCTAATGCTGTCTGGAAATCCATTAGTATAACATTGAAGCTGAGCATTCCACCCCCCTCTTTTAGAGAAGGTGTCAGCGGCACCCCATTGGCCATATCGCCAGAACTATCAGTAAAAACATTATCTTGGTTTATGCCATCACGATGATCTTGGATAACATATCGCCTGAGCAATTCAGGGACATTATTTGACAATTGATAGACAACGGCAACAAAGCCTTTGCTTCCCTGAATATCAGGGTAGTTAATAATCACGTTAATAGAATAAGGACCTTCCCCCGGATGATCGGCTTGCTCAAAGGCCGCAACAGC
>NZ_PZJP01000010.1 GCF_003206645.1 Salinicola aestuarinus
CGCGGATGATATGGATCGACTCCGCCTCGAGCTGCTTGAGGTGGGTTTGACGCTGACTGCTGACCAGGGGATCTGCCATGAGAACTCTCGCTATCGCACCGCGCGGTGGACTCGACGGGACGCCACTGTCGCGCTCAAAAGGCAAACCCTAACGACCCGCCTTTAATAACGTCAAAGAATTAAAAACGCTTTTTAAAGGCTTTAAGAGAATATAAACCCCACTCCCCGCTTGCCGTTGGCGGCCCAGCCCGCGAGCTGGCTGGCCGATAGTGGAAAAGGACCCGCGACCCGACAGACGCGTGCCCCTGATGCGCTCACAGATCGACGCGCTCGATCCAGGTATGCAGCGAGTCATGGGTGAAGTCCACGACGCGCAGCCCGGGACGCGCAGCCTCGTCAACAGCGAACTCGTGGCTGAGAGGCAGGAACTGATCCGAGGTGGCGGGACAGCCGTAGACTTCGACCATGCCTTCCCGCGCGGCGAACGCCTGATGGATATGACCGCACAGCATCGCCTTGACCTGCGGATAGGGCGCCAGCGTCTGCCACAGGGCATCACGGTCTGCGAGCCCGATCGCATCCATCCACACCGAACCGATGGCGAGCGGCGGATGGTGCAGCGCTATCAGCGTCGGCCGATCGTCGGCTTCCAACTGCTCGGCGAGGCGCTGCAACTGCTCGACCCCAACGGCCCCACCCGGCTGACCACTGACACGGGTATTCAGCAACAACACCCTCCAGGACCCGAGATCGATTGACTCGAGTAGCGGGTGCGCCGCCGCCATCAACTCAGGCTGGTCGTGATTGCCGGGTATCCAGAACCAGGGGCACGCAAGCTCACCGAAGGCATCACAGGCGTGGCGGTAGGCCACGGGCGTCTCGTCCTGCGCAACATCGCCGGTCATGAGCACCACATCGGGCCTGAGCGAATGGGCTCTGGCCAGCACGGCGTGAAGCTGGCGCAGCGGCTCACCCTTGCGCGAGCGCCCGGCCGGATCCGCGAGCAGGTGGGTATCGGTGACCTGAACCAGACGCATCAGCGAATTTCCGGCAGATCAGCGGCATGGCCGTACGCTTGCCCGTGCTGCAGCCACTCGCCAAGAAATCGGTTCAACTGCAGCTTCTCGTCGGGCTGGTGCATGCGCGGATTGGGGTAACGATAGCGACCTTGAAAGTGACGCTGACGCTGAAAATCGGTGACTTCCGCCATGTTGGCGTCGTGGTAAAGGTGCACGGTCATGCGTGGCGTATCGATGAACCCGTCGAGCACGCCCGTCTGGGACACCCGCGCGATCGTGGTATAGGGCGCCTGCTCCAGGACTTCGATCCAGAGTGTGCCGAAGCGAGCGTGCTCCCCGGCCAGTGGCACTTCCCGAGTTTCCCCGGCGTCCATATCCATGACCCACCGGCGCAGACGCAGATAGTTGCTACTGCACTCGGTCTGCAGTGTCTTGAGATCGGTGACGTAGGCCGTCTTGTGCATAGAACTCTCCGGCTCACCACAGACTTGTGATGGGCCCAGTCATGAACGTGTTTCGGCGCTCGCTCTCAAACTGGCCCGCTCGCGGGCAAGCCAGTGAAAGCCGATCAGCGCCATCGCGTTGTCCAGCTGCCCCGCCATCATTCGACCCCAGGCCTGGGAGAACGACATCACGTGCACCTGGATATCCTCGTGTTCCGTTTCGAGCCCATGGACACCCCCCACGCCTCGGCTATCGGCCAGGCCGCAGAAAAGTGTGACCTGCTCAGTACTGGCGCCCGGGCTCGGGTAATAACGGTGAATCTCGATCAGCTCGCCGAGCTCACACCCGGCCTCTTCCATCGACTCCCGACGCGCGACATCGGCCGGGCTTTCGCCGGCTTCGACAAGACCGGCCACCGGTTCGAGCTTCCAGGGGGAGTGCGGATCATCCAGCGCGCCGGCGCGGATCTGCTCGACCAGCACCACGGCGTCGCAAGCTGGGTCGTAGATTAGTACGCCAACCGCATCGCGGCGAACGTGCACCTCGCGATCCATCGCTTCGCTCCAGCCTCCGTCGAAGCGGCGGTGACGCAGCCGCCGTTTCTCCAGAGAGAAAAAGCCTGAATAGATCTCCTGGGTCTCCAGGCGCTGGACGTCGCCGGAGCCATAACGAGGTAAGGGCAAGCGGTGTTCGTTCAAGTCTACCTCCAGAGCGGACCGACAAAACGGATGTTATGGGGGTGATGACAGGACAATCCAACCAATCGCGGTCGCCGGTTTTGGGCAATGCGCCTCTCTGCAAGCGGGGCGATGCCGCTCTGCCCGCCAACACCTCGTTAGCGCTTAAACAGTCACTTGGCTAAGAAAAACCCTCCTATTGTTGTAAGACATTGCTGACAGCCGCGGCCAATAATCTCTTAAACATCATACAAATTACATATAGAAGACCATTTTAAAAACAGTCAAAAAATCGATTTAATCAATAAAAGTCGCCATGGAAAGCGGATAATACCCATAGAAAAATCCGCTTTATTAACCGTCTCATTGACCCTCAAATCCATGTTTTGTTTTGGTTTTTTGAATTCAATAACAAAAGACCAACAAATTAACAAAATTTTCTTTGACCTGGTTACTATTCATTACCCATCCTAGTGATACTTAGGAACGCAACACTAATGACGAATAAAAAGAATCGGATTTCTTACGCCAGGGGTAATAATCATGGTCATCTCCGCTAAGATCGCACCAACTCAGGAAGCCATCTCCGAGACGCCAGCGATTACCGTCGATGATGGAACGATCACCCTCTCTCAGCCGCGCCACATCCTGCTCAACCTGTCACCGGACGATGTGACCTCGCTCACCCGTGACGGCAATGATCTGGTCGTGCAGACCGATACCGGCGAGATAATTCGGATAGAGAATTTTTACGGTGACGCGGCAGCGCCGCCCAGCCAACTCTACCTGACGGGCGAAGATCAGCAGCTCATCCTGGCCGATCTGGGATCGGCGGCGAGTAATGGCATTGTCCCTGCCGATTACGTGCCACTCGATGAATACGGCGTGTTCGAACCCCTCGCCAGCGAATCATCGGAGGGTGGCTTCGGGACATTGGGTCTACTCGCCGCGGGTGGCGCACTGGCTGCCGGTGCCGTCGTCGCGGGTGGCGGCGGTGGAGGTGGCGGCGGAAACGATGACAACAACGATGATGCGCCCCCTGCCCCTCCGGCTGACAATATCGCACCGGATGCCCCGGCCGCCGTCGCCGTCAATGCCGACGGCACCGTCGTAAGCGGTTCTGCCGAGCCCGGCGCGACGGTCACGGTGACCGATGAAGACGGCAACACCCTGGGGAGCGACACCGCGGACGAGGATGGCGACTTCGACGTCGCCATCGAACCGGCGCAGAACGACGGTGAGGCGCTCGACGTCGTCGCCACCGATGATGCCGGCAACAGTTCCGACCCCACCCGCGTCACCGCCCCCGATAACACCGCACCGGATGCGCCGACCGATGTCGCCATCAACGACGACGGCACCGTCGTGACCGGTTCTGCCGAGCCCAACGCGACGGTCTCGGTGACCGATGAAGACGGCAACACCCTGGGGAGCGATACCGCGGACGATGATGGCAGCTTCGACGTTGCCATCGATCCGCCGCAGAACGATGGTGAAGCGCTCGACGTCGTCGCCACCGATGATGCCGGCAACAATTCCGACCCCACCCGCGTCACCGCCCCCGATAACACCGCACCGGATGCGCCGGTCATCGCGCTCGCCGATGACACCGGGGTCGATGCCACCGATGGTATGACCAACGACGCCACGGTCACCGTCGGCAACCTTGCAGACGACGCCACCTGGGAGTACTCGACCGACGGTGGGGAGACCTGGACCCGCGGCACGGGTGGCAGTTTCGAACTCGCCCCGGGGCGCTACGATGCCAACGACATTCAAGCGCGTCAGAGCGATGGCGAAAACAATGTCAGCGCAATCGACAGCCTGGGACCCGTCGTTGTTGATCTGACCGCACCCGGCGAACCGACCCTGGACCCCACCGATGGCACCACCGTCACGGGGATGGCTGAACCCGGTAGCCTCGTCACCTTGACGAATGGTGAAGGAGAGACCATCGGCACGGCACCGACCAATGCCAACGGCAACTGGTCGTTCCAGCCCGTCCCGCTCCTTCAGGACGGAACGACGGTCGCCGCTACCGCAGCCGACAGCGCGGGCAATGTCAGCGAGCCGGCCACAACTGTCATCGACACTGACCTCGATGACGTCATCCCGCCCGTCGCACCGACGATTGCCTTCGCCACCGATGACGTCGACCCCGTTGCCGGGCGGCTGAACGACGAGGACTTCACCAACGACACCACGCCCACGCTCACCGGCAGCGCAGAGGCGGGTAGCGAAGTGACGATCTACGCCAACGACGAGGTCCTCGGTACTGCGCTGGCTGACAACCAAGGGAATTGGACGTACACGATAGACGGGCGCGACGATGGCAGCGTCGTGTTTACCGCCACTGCCACCGACGCTGACGGCAATGTGTCGGACCCCAGTGCCCTCTTCACCCTCACTATCGACACCGTCGCGCCGGCGGCACCGGTTATCGATACCTCCGACGGCGAAATCCTCACCGGCATGGCAGAGCCCAACGCCACGATCGAGCTGACGGTCGATGGCGAGTCACTCGGGACGACCACGACCAGCCCAGAGGGCAACTGGTCTTTCGCCCCGGAAACGCCGCTGGACGACGGGACCGTCGTCGAGGCCGTTGCCACTGACCAAGCGGGCAACATCAGCGACCCCGCCTCGGTAACGACCGACGCCGACCTGCCTCAGCCGACGGGGCCGGCGGCGCCCGAACTGGTGGCCGCGATGGATCAGGTCGACCCGACGGGCATGCGCGAAGACGGCGAAGCCACCAATGACACAATGCCGACGCTGCTTGGCTTTGCCGAGGCCAATAGCGACGTCGTCATCATGATGGATGATGAGGTGATGGGTACGACCGTCGCCGACCCGCAAGGCAGGTTTGCATTCTCTCCGGATGAAGGATTCGACCCGGGTCTTCTGCTCTTCCGCGCTTTTTCCATTGGCCAGAACGGGCTCGTATCCGATACGAGTGACGTGTTCTCTCTTGCGCTAGATACCACCGCCCCCAACGCCCCGATCATCGACCCGACCGACGGCGAGACCGTCACCGGCACCGCCGAAGCCGGCAGCACGGTGACGCTCCGCGACGCCGACGACAACGTGCTCGGCACCGTGCCTGCCGACGAGAACGGCAACTGGTCATTCACGCCCACGCCTGCATTGGTAGACGGTGAACCAGTCACCGCAACGGCCACCGACGCCGCCGGTAACACCGGCCCCGAAGAAACGGCGACGGTGGATGTCGACTTCGATGACCAGACCCCGCCAGTCGCGCCGACGCTGAATGGCGCCACCGATGACGTTGCTCCGATCGCCGGTGAGGTGGATAACGGCGCGAGCACCAACGATGCCTCCCCGCGCCTCAATGGCCAGGCCGAGGCCGGCTCGACCGTGACGATCTTCCAGGACGACGTTGAGATCGGCACCACCACCGCCGGCAATGACGGCACCTGGTCGTTCCCGGTCCAGGCACTCCCTGACGGTGAAGTAACCTTCAGCGCCACAGCCACCGATGCCAACGGCAATGAGTCGGTGGCCAGTGATCCGTTCACCCTGACCATTGATACCACCGCCCCCGACGCCCCGATCATCGACCCGACCGACGGCGAGACCGTCACCGGCACCGCCGAAGCCGGCAGCACGGTGACGTTGACCGACGCCGACGATAACGTGCTCGGCACAACGCCCGCCGACGAGAACGGCAACTGGTCATTCACGCCCACGCCTGCATTGGTAGACGGTGAACCAGTCACCGCAACGGCCACCGACGCCGCCGGTAACACCGGCCCCGAAGAAACGGCGACGGTGGATGTCGACTTCGATGACCAGACCCCGCCAGTCGCGCCGACGCTGAATGGCGCCACCGATGACGTTGCTCCGATCACCGGTGAGGTGGATAGCGGCGCAAGCACCAACGATGCCACACCACGCCTC
>NZ_PZJP01000011.1 GCF_003206645.1 Salinicola aestuarinus
TGGATAGCGGCGCAAGCACCAACGATGCCACACCACGCCTCAATGGCCAGGCCGAGGCCGGCTCGACCGTGACGGTCTTCCAGGACGACGTTGAGATCGGCACCACCACCGCCGGCAATGACGGCACCTGGTCGTTCCCGGTCGAGGCACTCCCTGACGGCGAAGTGACGTTCAGCGCCACAGCCACCGATGCTAATGGCAATGAGTCGGTGGCCAGTGATCCGTTCACCCTGACCATTGATACCACCGCCCCCAACGCCCCGATCATCGACCCGACCGACGGCGAGACCATCACCGGCACCGCCGAAGCCGGCAGCACGGTGACGCTCCGCGACGATGACGACAACGTGCTTGGCACCGTGCCCGCCGACGAGAACGGCAACTGGTCATTCACGCCCACGCCCGCATTGGCAGACGGTGCGGCAGTCACCGCAACGGCCACCGACGACGCCGGTAACACCGGCCCCGAAGGGACGGCGACGGTGGATGTCGACTTCGACGACCAGACCCCGCCAGTCGCGCCGACGCTGAACAGCGCTACCGACAACGTTGCCCCGAACGCCGGCAATCTGGACAGTGGCACGAGCACCAACGATGCCACGCCACGCCTCAATGGCCAGGCCGAGGCCGGCTCGACCGTGACGGTTTTCCAGGACGACGTTGAGGTCGGCACCACCACCGCCGGCAATGACGGCACCTGGTCGTTCCCGGTCGAGGCACTCCCTGACGGCGAAGTGACGTTCAGCGCCACAGCCACCGATGCCAACGGCAACGTTTCCACCCCCAGCGATCCGTTCACCTTAACGATCGATACCACCCCGCCGGCCGAGGGCGACAACACCGTCAGCTTCGCCGACGACGTCTACAGTGCTGACGAAGCCGATAGCGCGATCCTCACCGGTCAGATCGAGGACGGCGCATCGATTGACACACTCACGATCACCAGCGATGCCGGTGGCGAGCCCGTCGTGATCGAAGGTGTCGATATCGATCTGACGGGCGGCACGTTCTCGACCCTCGCCGACCTCTCCGGTCTCAACGACGGCACTCTCACCGCCACCCTCTCCATCACTGATGAAGCAGGTAACACGGCGGACTTCGGTGACACAGCCACGCTCGACACCCTTGCCGATGCGGCACCGCTGGCCACTCTCACCAGCAACGATGCCGATGGCCTGATCAACGCCGGTGACGCCGACACGGCCAGC
>NZ_PZJP01000012.1 GCF_003206645.1 Salinicola aestuarinus
CCATGGGGCACCGGCTCTAAAGGCCGGTGACGATCGTGATCGGAGGGGATATCGAGCGAAGCCGTCGCTCAATGGTATTCGTAGTGGCCGTCGCTGCCCTGCGCTTCGAGGCCGTGGTAACTGGGGCGGTAGCTATTGTGTTCATCCTGCCACTGGCGCGAGAGCGAAACCGCTTCGTCGATCTGTGCCTGAGTCATCTGCTCCGCCAGTTCTGCCTTTTTGCCGGAAGACGCCGTGCCGCCGAGGTCGTACATCATGTAGGCGCGGACGAGGTCTTGATCGGTGCCGATGCCCTGGGCGTAGAAGTCGCCTGCTTGATCGAAAGCTAGAATGTAGTCTTTATCAACTGCCCGGCGGATCCATTTAAAAGCTTCATTTTCATTTTTCTCAACACCTCGCCCAAACTTATAAAAGATGCTCATCCTCTGCATTGCTAAAGGATCGCCATTATCCGCCAAGACCCCACTCCAATATGCGGCCTTACTTTCGTCCACTACGCTAACGTCGCCATTTATCCCTACCATATATGCTTCAGCTATATCTTTCTGAGCTTCCAACACTCCACTCTCCGCAGACTTTTCTAGATAGAGCATGCCTTGCTCGACATCGCTATCAACTCCGCGGCCATAGGCGAGCATTAACCCCATATAGTAGTAGGCTTCGTCGCTGCCATTCTCAGCTGCGTTTTCAAACCAGTGATACGCTCTGGGATAATCAACTTCTAGATCACCATAGCCATTTAGATAAGCATGTCCCAGTATATATTGAGAGCAGACATCTTGATGTTCCGCTTCTTCTACTAACGCTTTCTGACCATATTCTTCAAAGCGGTTTTCTAGATCAGATACCGAAGCGTTTGCACAAAAAGGAAGCACTAGAAAGATCAAAAAAAAGAAGGAAAAAGACAGACTTTTATAGACCGATTTCAAAAACATCTCTTGCTCCTGAGAAATTGCTGTTAGGACGATAAATCAAAGCAAGTCGAGCTTTTTCCGGAAATCCCTCTAGACCTGCCTTCCAAGCCACAAGGACGCCATTATTCTCGATAGTTAGACTAGGACGTGAATTTTCTTCATCCCCACGCTTAAGTCGATCAGAAGACGTTTCTTCAGCCAAGCGGGGTTCATCTCCAGAATCGAGGATAGAGAATTGGCCTATCGCCAAAGGTGCCGAGTTAGAAATTTGAACAAACTCAATATCTATATCGGATTCAATACACTTAGGGAGGTTAATTTTCATATTAACATAATAAGGCTCTTCCCCACGGTTTCTTCCTTCTATTTGAGCCGCCACACCGCGCGCGCCAGTCTGCTCTAATTTTCCCCACCGCTGAATCACGTCGATATCTACAGAGATCCCGCGAATGACCATCTCCAGCGATTCCTGCTCTTCTTCAAGCGAGGCGAAGGGGGCTTCCTGGCGGCCTGGGACGCCGAAGATACTGCGCCGCACCCAGACGCGA
>NZ_PZJP01000013.1 GCF_003206645.1 Salinicola aestuarinus
AACGGTCAAGGACGCGATTCCGCGGGGCAAGGTCAAAAAAGGCCAGGTCCTCAAGGCCGTTGTCGTGCGTACGCGGCCCGGGGCTCATAGCGCCCGAGGCCAGGTCGGCACCGAGGCTGGCGACGGCCAACGTCGGTGAACACCATTAGCATTATCGGCAGAAATGGCTACCGCCATGGCACGACAAACGTTGGCCGAGCCATGGGGTACCGGCCATAAAGGCCGGTGACGATCGTGATGGGAGGGGATATCGAGCGAAGCCGTCGCTCAGTGATATTCGTAGTGACCGTCGCTGCCCTGGGCTTCGAGGCCGTGGTAACTGGGGCGGTAGCTGTTGTGTTCTTCCTGCCACTGGCGCGAGAGCGAAATCGCTTCGTTGATCTGTTCCTGAGTCATCTGTTCCGCCAGCTCTGCCTTCTTACCGGAAGACGCCGTGCCGCCAAGGTCGTACATCATGTAGGCGCGAACCCAATCTTGTTCGGTGCCGATGCCTTGGGAGTAGAAGTCTCCCGCCCTTTCGAATGATAAGATGTCGTCTCTTTCAACCGCCTGCATTATCCAATGGAACGCCAAATCATCATTTTGCTCAACACCACGACCATCGAGGTAAAAGCCGGAAAGATTGTACATTGAATCCTCATCTCCTAGATCTGCAGCCTTTTTTAGCCAGTATGCTGCTTTTTTATCGTCGGAGAGTGCTTTGCCTTCACGGGAAAACAAGTATACGGCCAGCAGTTTTTTCTGAGCTGGCAAATAACCAGCATTTCCAGCTTCTGTCATATACCTGATATACTGGTCAAAATCCTTATCCACTCCAAATCCATTTTTATACATAACCCCCAAGTAATACGCCCCCTCAAAAAAACCTTGTTCGTATGATTTCTTGAAGAACTCGAAAGCTTTTTCAAAATCTTTTTCTTCTCCTTTATCGCCATTGGCGTAAACTAAAGCAGTCAAGCAACTTGAAAGGCCATTACCGCCGCTGGCTTCCGAAACCAATTCTTGCAGCCGGATATTTTTATAGTTATCTTCAAGACATTGAGACTTGAGCGCTTCAGCATTAGCTGAAACGGACACTATAGCCCCTAGCAAAAAAATCCACAGTAGGTTCTTATATATGCTCATCCTCCCTCCCTAAACTATAGCCACTTCGAACGTATCCCTAGCCCTTTTCAAGGAGCCATCATCCAAACAAGACAAAACTATTTCGACGCTATCTGGAAAACCATTGGTGTAACACTGAAGTTTAGCCTTGCACTGCCCATTTTCAAAAACCGCTTTTAATTTCTCACCACCTCCCTCGACATTATAGATATCGGCGAATTTGTCGCCACCATCGTCACGTTCTTCATTATAAATCACAACCTCTTTCAAACGATCTCGGGCGCTTCCACTCTTTTGATAAACGACCAGAGAAAAGCAATTACCGGACACCGTATTCGGATATTTAACAACCACCTCAGTGGCGTAAGGCCCCTCTCCCTGATGATCGGCTTGCTCGAAGGCCGCAACAGC
>NZ_PZJP01000014.1 GCF_003206645.1 Salinicola aestuarinus
CGCCGGTGATCTGACCAAAGCGCGCTAGCCGCTTGGCGGTCTCCAGGGACTGATTGGCAGCGGCGATGCCCTGCCTGGCCGCCCGGCGCTCATAGCGCCCCGAGGCAAGGCCGGCACCGAGGCTGGCGACGGCCAACGTCGGTGAACACCATTAGCATCATCGGCAGAAATGGCTACCGCCATGGCACGACAAACGTTGGCCGAGCCATGGGGCACCGGCCCTAAAGGCCGGTGACGATCGTGATCGGAGGGGATATTGAGCGAAGCCGTCGCTCAATGGTATTCGTAGTGGCCGTCGCTGCCCTGCGCTTCGAGGCCGTGGTAACTGGGGCGGTAGCTATTGTGTTCATCCTGCCACTGGCGCGAGAGCGAAACCGCTTCGTCGATCTGTGCCTGAGTCATCTGCTCCGCCAGTTCTGCCTTTTTGCCGGAAGACGCCGTGCCGCCGAGGTCGTACATCATGTAGGCGCGGACGAGGTCTTTATCGGTGCCGATGCCTTGGGCGTAGAAGTCCCCTAAAGTACCTTGAGCCGAAATATCATCATTATCTGATGCTCTCCTCAACCACAAAAAAGCCTTATTATCATCTTCCTCAATGCCTTTGCCTAAGCGATACCTATTCGAAAGATTTCTCATGGCAAGAACATCTCCTAGGGCTGCTGACTCCTTTAACCAGCGCACTGCTTTCGCATCATCCACAAGCCCTAAATCTGCATCAGAAAACATGTAAATATCAACGAGCTTTTTAATTGCTTGGGCATAACCTGCTTGTGCCGCATCAGTTATTCTGGATACTCCCGCATCTACATCCTTGTCAACACCGTACCCATTGAAATACATAAGTCCAGAAAAATAACCAGCTTCGAAGAAACCTGCTTGATAAGCCTCTTCAAAATAGTGAAAGGCTTTTTCTGGATTTTCAGATCTACCTTTATCCCCATTCAAATAGGCTAGCCCTAAAAAATAACTTGCAACACAATCTCCCTGCTTAGATTTTAGAACCAGGCTTTCATATCTACTACTCGAATAATCTTCTTCAAAATCCCCAACATCCGTATAAAGCTCCTGAGCATGACAAAACGCAGAAAGGAGCAAAAAAACAACAAAAAAAAGCAAACTTCGCATGCATTTAAAGCTCATTTTTTGGCCTCGTTAAATCTCGATCAATATATTGTCTCGGCCTATGGCCCGCCCCGCCACGGTCACATTCAATCTTACGCTAACAGCTTGCGCAAAGCCTTCCAAATCAAGCGAAACAGAACATTTACTCCCTGTCTCAACTTCTATTACATCGAGTCCCCCTTCCTCACCGCCGCCATCGATAACACCTGATGAGCTTTGTCGGTGATCATTGTCACTTTTTCCTGTCGCAAAAGTAGCGAGACGGTTTGTATCACCACCTTTTTTTTGCTCTACCTCCATATAAAGAGCGACATTTTCTATTTTAGGAAGCATGATATTGATAGAGGCATAATAAGGCTCTTCCCCCTGATGATCGGCTTGCTCGAAGGCCGCAACAGCCCCAGCATTGTCCATACGCCGCCACCGCTGAATCACGTCGATAT
>NZ_PZJP01000015.1 GCF_003206645.1 Salinicola aestuarinus
GCCCCTGGCGTTGAGATTTTTCCCGTCATACCCCCCCCGAAATGCCCGCCAGGAGGCGCGCCCTGTGTCTCTCGGGCGGCCTTCGCCGTTGTCGATTAACGACGCGCGGGAGGCATCGTTACCGTCACGGCATCCGACAGGCGCTGAGGCGGCGGGCATCGCGGATATGACGACGTTGCTGCAATACGCGAAGGCATCCCTCTTCACCGTTATCGACAACCCGCGAACTTCGCTAGAATGCGCTTTTGACCATTGGATGACGCTGCATGGGTATTGGAGATCTCATTCGCTTACTCGGCGACGGCCACTACCATTCGGGGCAGCAGCTGGGCGATTACTTCGGTGTGTCGCGAACGGCTATCTGGAAGCAGTTGCAGAAACTAGAGGCAATGGATCTACCGCTCGAGGCGGTGAAGGGGAGGGGGTATCGCCTGGTCGATCGTGTCGACTCGCTGAACGGGGCAACTATCGTCTCGCACCTGGCAGCGGAGCCTCGCCAGCACTTGAAGCGCTTATTCATCGAAGACGTGGTGGATTCGACCAATACCTTTCTCCGTGAGCGTTTCCAGCAGGGGGCAGGGCACGCGGAAGTCTGCCTGGCCGAGAGCCAGACGGCGGGTCGGGGGCGTCGTGGAAAGGCCTGGAGTGCCTCCTGGGGCCGAGGTCTTATCCTTTCCATGGGGTGGCGATTCGACGGTGGCGTCGCTGCCCTTGAAGGGTTGAGTCTTGCGGTCGGCGTCAAGCTTGCCGAGGTCATGGAAAACATCGGCGTGAAGGCCGGGCTGAAATGGCCCAACGATCTGCTGATCGACGTGAAGGGGGAGTGGCGCAAATTAGCCGGGATCCTGCTTGAGGTGACAGGGGACGTCGAAGGGCCATGTGAGGTAGTGATCGGTATCGGCCTCAATGTCGGGTTGAGCGAGGCGGGGAGACGAGCTGCCGGGCAGCCCGCAGGGGCATTGACCGACGTGCTGGAGGCGCAGCCCTCGCGCAATCAACTGGCGGCTGTGCTGATCGAAGCCTTGATCGAGCTGCTCCCGGGCTTTGCGCACGATGGCTTTGCGGCCTGGCAGTCGGCCTGGAACCGAAGGCATGCCTACGCGAATCGCGAGGTGCATATTCATCAAGGCGGTGAGGGGTACGACGCGAGGGCACTGGAGGTCGATGCCAAAGGCAACCTGATCGTCCTGGTCGATGACCAGCGCCATGCCTTGACCGGGGGCGAGGTCAGTATCCGCCCCAGCCGCGACGCAAGATAAGCATCGAGAAGATCGACGTGATCGTTGCATCGGCATCTCTCCTTTGGCATAATGCGCCCCGCCTTGAATGCAAGGCGGTCTGTTGGGTCCATTGTTAAAGTAGTAAAAACAATGGCTTGACATGACGAAGCAGCAAGGTAGAATTTGCTGCCGGTACGGAGGGGTTCCCGAGTGGCCAAAGGGAGCAGACTGTAAATCTGCCGCGAAAGCTTCGAAGGTTCGAATCCTTCCCCCTCCACCAGATTTATGATTGACGTTGCCGCGCTGTTTCGGCAAGCCGAAATCAGAGCGGGTAGGCGGGTATAGTTCAATGGTAGAACCTCAGCCTTCCAAGCTGATGGTGTGGGTTCGATTCCCACTACCCGCTCCAGTTGATGCGGTCGGTGAAAGATAAGCTCATGTAGCTCAGGGGTAGAGCACACCCTTGGTAAGGGTGAGGTCGACGGTTCAATTCCGTCCATGAGCTCCACTGTTTCGGATCTTGGAAACGAGAAAGCGAGCAATGGCTCGCTTTTTTAGTGGAAAAAGTGTTTCTGAGTTTGCGTTGCATGTCAGAAACCCGCTATTATAGCGCCCTCCAAATTTCCGGGTGCTTCCCGGTCAAAGTTGCAGGCCAGTAGCTCAATTGGCAGAGCAGCGGTCTCCAAAACCGCAGGTTGGGGGTTCGATTCCCTCCTGGCCTGCCAGTCTTCCCCAGACTGGCTAGTGTTTGATAGCTTGTCATGTTTGCTTGCCGCGCCTTGAGTTGAGGAGTTTTCATGAAGCACAACGCCGAGGTGCAAGAGTCTCGTCACGATATTCCCAAGTGGGTCGTCGTGGTGGCGATGCTTGCGGTCGCGGTTGCCGGCAATGCGTGGTTTGCCGATCAGCCCCTGTTGTATCGCGTGCTGGGTGTCGTAATCATCTGTGTGGCGGCTGCCGCCATCGCGCTGACGACAACCAAAGGGCAGGCTCTGATGGAGCTTGCGAGAGGGTCGAAACGCGAGATTCAGCGTGTGGTCTGGCCGACGCGCCAGGAAACCATTCAAACGACTCTGATCGTTCTTGCAGCCGTGCTGGTCGTGGGCTTGCTGCTGTGGCTCATTGATACCGTCCTCGGTTGGGCGATGTCCGGAATTATTGGCTAGGAGTTTTCATGTCCAAGCGTTGGTACGTTGTTCACGCCTATTCCGGGTTCGAAAAACAGGTCATGCGCTCACTGAATGAGCGCGTCAAGCTCTATGAGCTGCAGGATCAGTTTGGTGAGATCCTGGTTCCGACCGAAGAAGTCGTCGAGATGCGCGACGGCAAGAAGCGCAAGAGCGAGCGTAAGTTCTACCCGGGTTACGTGCTCGTCGAGATGGAGATGAGCGAGCGCACGTGGCACATGGTGAATGAAACGCCACGCGTCATGGGGTTCATCGGTGGCACGCCGGAGAAGCCGGCACCGATCACAGAAAAGGAAGCGGACGCCATCCTGCGTCGTGTGCAGGACGGTACCGACAAGCCGCGGCCGAAGACACTGTTCGAGCCGGGCGAGACGGTGCGTGTGGTGGACGGTCCCTTCGCCGACTTCAATGGGGTCGTCGAAGAAGTGAACTACGAAAAGAGCCGGCTGCAGGTCAGCGTGTTGATCTTCGGTCGATCCACGCCGGTCGAGCTCGAGTTTGCTCAAGTCGTCAAGGACTGAGCATTATCTGAATATCACGAGAGCGCAGCGCCTATGGCGTTGCGCTGTTGTCGTCGGCAGGTGCCGACTGAACCGGGGAGCCGCAAGGCGCTACTACCCAACTGGAGTCCTCAATGGCTAAGAAAGTTCAAGCCTACATCAAGCTGCAGGTCGCAGCCGGTAAGGCAAATCCGAGTCCCCCCGTCGGCCCCGCGCTGGGTCAGCACGGTGTGAACATCATGGAATTCTGTAAGGCGTTCAATGCCGCCACGCAGGAAATGGAAGTGGGTCTGCCGACCCCGGTCGTGATCACTGTCTACAGCGACCGTAGCTTCACGTTCGTGACTAAGACGCCGCCGGCGGCCGTTCTGCTCAAGAAAGCAGCCGGCATCAAATCCGGTTCTGGCGTGCCGAACAAGACCAAGGTCGGCACCGTGACCCGCGACCAGCTCGAAGAGATCGCCAAGACCAAGGAGCCGGATCTGACGGCTGCCGATCTCGACGCCGCCGTTCGCACCATCGCAGGCAGCGCCCGTAGTATGGGCCTCAACGTGGAGGGCCTCTGATCATGGCAAAGCTCTCGAAGCGCACTCAGATGATCCGCGAGAAGGTCGAGCTGGGTAAGGTCTACTCTCTCGAAGACGCGGTCTCCGTGCTGTCCGACGTTTCCACGGTCAAGTTCAAGGAGTCCGTCGAGGTCGCCATCAACTTGGGTGTCGATCCGCGCAAATCCGACCAGGTCGTCCGTGGCGCTACCGTGCTGCCGAACGGCACCGGTCGTGACGTTCGCGTTGCCGTGTTTGCACAGGGCGCCGCAGCCGACGCCGCCAAGGAAGCCGGTGCCGATATCGTCGGCATGGACGACCTGGCCGAAGAAGTCAAGAAGGGCAATCTGGACTTCGACGTCGTCGTCGCCGCGCCGGATGCTATGCGTGTCGTCGGCCAGCTGGGTCAGATCCTGGGCCCGCGCGGCCTGATGCCGAACCCGAAGGTCGGCACCGTGACGCCCGACGTTGCCACCGCGGTCAAGAACGCCAAGGCAGGTCAGGTGCGTTTCCGTACGGACAAGAACGGCATCATCCATGCCTCGATCGGCCAAGTCGACTTCTCCGCGGATGCCATCAAAGGCAACCTGGAAGCGCTGGTCAACGATCTCAAGCGCCTCAAGCCCAGCACCTCGAAAGGCATCTATCTCAAGAAGATGACCCTCTCGAGCACCATGGGTCCTGGCCTGACCGTCGATCACAGCAGCTACGTGTGATCGACCAACGAGCAGTAACTTTGCGGTCCCCGTGCGCCGCCTCGAAAGGGGCGTTGTGGGGCGGGGCACCGTCAAAGACCGCAGGTGATGCGCCCGACGGCCAAGTGGCCGGGCAGGGCGCCTCTTAATCGCCGTAAGGTGCCTGCGCAGATGGTGTGGCTCGCCGTTCACGGTGTGCAGCCATCATCCAAGACTTTCACCGCTGTAGGGTGAAAGAGATGGTAACCACCGGGTCGCGATTTTTCGCCCCCGGCACGAAGGAGTAACCACTGTGCCACTAGCACTCGAAGGCAAGAAAGCAATCGTTGCCGAGGTCAGTGAAGCCGCTAAGGACGCTCTTTCCGTCGTAGTTGCCGATTCTCGTGGTGTGACTGTTAGCGCAATGACCGATCTGCGCAAACAGGCACGCGAGAATGGCGTCCAGATTCGTGTTGTTCGCAACACGCTGGCACGCCGCGCGCTGTCGGGCACTTCTTGGGAGTGCCTGAACGATAGCTTCGCAGGTCCGACGCTTCTGGCCTTTTCCTACGATCACCCGGGCGCTGCCGCGCGGCTGTTCAAGGAATTCGGCAAGACGCAGAAGGAATTCGAAGTCAAAGCGCTGGCCTACGAAGGTGAGATGATCCCGGCCGCTGAGCTCGATCGTCTGGCAACGCTGCCGACTTACGATGAAGCGATCGCCAAGCTGATGTCCGTCATGAAGGAAGCTTCTGCCGGCAAGCTGGTTCGTACGATTGCCGCCGTTCGTGATCAGAAGCAGGAAGAAGCTGCCTGATCGACGGTCTGTCGATACGAATCGAGTCGATGTTTGAATCAATGAGCGCGTGACCGAAACCGGTCAGGGCGCCGCAAAGTTTAGGAAATTGAAAATGGCACTTTCTCAAGAAGACATCATCAACGCCGTTGCTGAAATGACCGTGATGGAAGTTGCGGAACTGGTTTCTGCAATGGAAGAGAAGTTCGGCGTGTCTGCAGCCGCAGCGGTTGTCGCTGGCCCGGGTGGCGGTGACGCCGCTGCTGAAGAAGAGCAGACCGAGTTCTCTCTCGTGCTGACCGCTGCCGGTGACAAGAAAGTCAACGTCATCAAGGTCGTCCGCGAAATCACCGGTCTCGGCCTGAAAGAAGCCAAGGGTGCCGTCGACGGCGCGCCGGCGACGCTGAAGGAAGGTCTGTCCAAGGACGACGCCGAAGAAGCTAAGAAGAAACTGGAAGAAGCTGGCGCAAGCGTGGAGCTCAAGTAACTCCGTGCCAACGGTTCCACGCGCTGCGTAAGCGCCACGGCTGGTGGCGGGCCTCCCCGCTGCCGGCCTTTTTCTGTTTTTGCTAGCCTGGCGTCAGACCACCTGGATTGGGTTCCCCCAATACGGGGTTGCAGCCACTAGACGAATTCCGACGGCGAGCTCTCTTTGGGAGCTTGCCGTCAGCGCCTAACGGGGTCACTCCCGTTGGGGAGCGCCGACCACGCACCGGTCACCCATGGTGAACAAGCTGGGGAATACAGATGGCTTACTCATACACTGAGAAAAAACGCATCCGCAAGGATTTCGGCAAACTGCCTCAAGTAATGGATGTGCCCTACCTGCTGGCCATCCAGCTTGATTCCTATTACGACTTCCTCCAGCAGGACCGGGCGCCGGAAGAGCGTCTCGACACCGGCCTTAACGCGGCGTTCAAATCCGTGTTCCCGATCGAGAGCTTTTCGGGTAATGCGGCGCTCGAGTACGTGAGCTATCGCTTTGGCACGCCGTCGTTCGACGTCAAGGAGTGCCAGCTGCGCGGCGTGACCTACTCGGCACCGCTGCGCGTCAAAGTCCGCCTGATCATCTACGACAAAGAGTCGTCGAACAAGGCCATCAAGGACATCAAGGAGCAGGAAGTCTACATGGGGGAAATCCCCCTGATGACTGAGAATGGTACGTTCGTGGTCAACGGCACCGAGCGCGTCATCGTCTCCCAGCTCCACCGTTCGCCGGGCGTGTTCTTTGATCACGACAAGGGTAAGAGCCACTCCTCCGGGAAGCTGCTTTATTCCGCGCGCATCATTCCTTACCGCGGCTCCTGGCTGGATTTCGAGTTCGACCCGAAAGACAACGTCTACGTGCGTATCGACCGCCGCCGCAAGCTCCCGGCAACGGTGCTGATGCGCGCGCTCGGCATGAGCTCCGAAGAGATTCTCGATACCTTCTTCGAGAGCAGCACCTTCCACATCGAGCCCCAGGGCGTCTATGTGGAGCTGGTGCCTTCGCGTCTTCGTGGCGAGACTGCCACCTTCGACATTCAGGACAATGACGGCAACGTCATCGTCGAAGAGGGCCGTCGCGTCACGCAGAAGCACATCCGTCAGATGGAGAGCGCCGGTCTCGAGCGCCTGCAAGTGCCGCTCGACTACCTCTTCGGCAAGACGCTGGCGAAGGATCAGGTCGATGCCAACACGGGCGAGCTGATCTGCGAGTGCAACACCGAAATCACTGCCGAGCTGATCGAGAAGCTGGGCCAGGGCGGTGTCACCAAGCTCGAAACGCTCTACACCAACGATCTGGACGCCGGTTCGTTCATCTCCGACACGCTGAAGGTGGATACCACGCGTTCGGCGCTGGAAGCGCTGGTCGAGATCTATCGCATGATGCGTCCCGGCGAGCCGCCCACCAAGGAAGCGGCCGAGACGCTGTTCCACAACCTGTTCTTCACCGAAGACCGCTACGACCTGTCGGGCGTCGGCCGGATGAAGTTCAACCGCCGTCTGCGTCGCGAAGGCGACACGGGCTCCGGCGTGCTCGATAACCAGGACATCCTCGACGTCCTCAAAGAGCTGATCAACATCCGTAACGGCTTTGGCGAAGTCGACGACATCGACCACCTGGGCAACCGTCGTATCCGCTGTGTCGGTGAGATGGCAGAGAACCAGTTCCGTGTCGGTCTCGTGCGCGTCGAGCGTGCGGTCAAGGAGCGTCTCTCCATGGCGGAGAGCGAAGGCCTGATGCCGCAGGACCTGATCAACGCCAAGCCCGTCGCGGCGGCGGTGAAAGAGTTCTTCGGTTCCAGCCAGCTCTCGCAGTTCATGGACCAGAACAACCCGCTCTCCGAGGTCACGCACAAGCGTCGCGTATCCGCTCTCGGGCCGGGTGGTCTGACCCGTGAGCGTGCCGGTTTCGAGGTGCGTGACGTTCACGCCACGCACTATGGCCGTCTCTGCCCGATCGAGACGCCGGAAGGCCCGAACATCGGCCTTATCAACTCGCTGGCGACCTACTCCAAGACCAACAGCTACGGCTTCCTCGAGACGCCCTACCGCAAGGTCGTGGACAGCCAGCTCACTGACGACGTCGTTCACCTCTCGGCGATCGAGGAGGGCGACTTCATCATCGCTCAGGCCTCGGCCACGGTGGACGAGGCGGGCAAGCTCGCTGATGACCTGGTCCAGGTTCGTCACAAGGGCGAGACCACCTTCATGGCACCGGACAAGGTGACCCTGATGGACGTCTCCCCGCGTCAGGTGGTCTCGGTGGCCGCAGCCCTGATCCCGTTCCTCGAGCACGATGACGCCAACCGCGCCCTGATGGGGGCGAACATGCAGCGTCAGGCTGTGCCGACACTGCGCGCCGACAAGCCGCTCGTCGGTACCGGCATGGAGCGCTTCGTCGCCCGTGATTCCGGTGTCTGTGCCGTGGCCCGCCGCGGTGGCGTGATCGACTCCGTCGATGCCAAGCGCATTGTGGTCCGGATCAGTGAAGATGAGATCATCGGCGGTGAAGCCGGTGTCGACATCTACAATCTGACCAAGTACGTGCGTTCGAACCAGAACACCTGCCAGAACCAGCGTCCGATCGTCCGCCCGGGCGACCGCGTCGCCCGTGGTGACATCCTCGCCGACGGTCCGTCCGTCGACATGGGTGATCTGGCACTCGGTCAGAACATGCGTCTCGCGTTCATGCCGTGGAACGGCTACAACTTCGAGGATTCCATCCTCGTCTCCGAGCGCGTGGTTGAGGACGACCGTTTCACCACGATCCACATCCAGGAACTGACCTGCGTCTCCCGCGACACCAAGCTGGGTGCTGAAGAGATCACGTCGGATATTCCCAACGTTGGCGAGTCCGCGCTCTCCAAGCTGGATGAAGCGGGCGTGGTCTACATCGGGGCGGAAGTCGGCGCCGGTGACATTCTGGTCGGCAAGGTGACGCCGAAGGGCGAAACCCAGCTCACGCCGGAAGAGAAGCTCCTGAGAGCGATCTTTGGCGAGAAAGCCAGCGATGTGAAAGACACGTCGCTGCGCGCGCCGACCGGCATGCGCGGGACTGTCATCGACGTGCAGGTCTTTACCCGCGATGGCGTCGAGAAGGACTCCCGTGCGCTCTCCATCGAAGAGCAGCAGCTCGACGAGGTTCGCCGCGATCTGCAGGAGACCTTCCGTATTGCGGAAGAGGCGACCTTCGAGCGTATCAAGCGGATGCTCGACGGCCAGCCGGTCAACGGCGGTCCCAAGCTCAAGAAAGGCGACTTGCTGAGCGAGGAATACCTCGACGAACTGCCGCGTCAGCAGTGGTTCAAGCTGCGCATGCAGGACGAGAGCCTCAACGAGCTGCTCGCCCAGGCCGACGAGCAGCTGGAAAATCGCCGCAAGGAGATGGACGAGCGCTTCGAGGACAAAAAGCGCAAGCTCACGCAGGGCGATGACCTTGCGCCGGGCGTGCTCAAGATCGTCAAGGTCTACCTGGCCGTCAAGCGTCGCATCCAGCCGGGCGACAAGATGGCCGGTCGTCACGGTAACAAGGGTGTCATCTCCGCGATCATGCCGATCGAGGACATGCCGTTCGATGAGAAGGGCGAGCCGGTCGACGTGGTTCTCAACCCGCTGGGTGTGCCGTCGCGCATGAACGTGGGGCAGATCCTCGAGACCCACCTGGGCATGGCGGCACGCGGCTTGGGTGTGAAGATCGATGCGATGCTGCGTGACGCTCGTGGCCAGCAGCTCAAGGAGATCCGTGACTTCCTGGGTCAGGTGTACAACACCCCGGGGACTCGCCTTGAGGATATCGACTCGCTGACCGATGACGAAGTCATCGCGCTGGCGAAGAACCTCAAGGGCGGTGTGCCGATGGCGACGCCGGTCTTCGACGGCGCCAAGGAGCACGAGATCAAGCACCTGCTCGAGCTTGCGGACATCCCCGAGTCGGGTCAGATGACGCTGTTCGACGGACGTACAGGCGAGTCGTTCGACCGGCCGGTGACCGTGGGCTACATGTACATGCTCAAGCTCAACCACCTGGTCGACGACAAGATGCACGCACGCTCCACCGGCTCCTACTCGCTGGTCACCCAGCAGCCGCTGGGCGGCAAGGCGCAGTTCGGTGGTCAGCGCTTCGGTGAGATGGAGGTGTGGGCCCTCGAAGCCTACGGTGCCGCCTATACGCTGCAGGAAATGCTGACCGTGAAGTCCGACGACGTTGAAGGACGTACCAAGATGTACAAGAGCATCGTCGACGGCGACCACACTATGCAGGCCGGCATGCCGGAATCCTTCAATGTGCTGGTGAAGGAGGTCCGTTCGCTGGGTATCGACATCGAATTGGAAAGCTAAGACCGGCACAGTCGATAGCAAGCGACGGGTTGCGGGGCCGGCGAGTGAATCGCGGCCCCGCTCATGACAACTCCGCAACGGAGCGATCCCATGAAAGATTTGGTGAAAGTCCTAAAGTCACAGGCGCAATCTGACGAGTTCGACGCGATCAAGATCACTCTCGCGTCGCCGGAAATGATTCGCTCCTGGTCATACGGTGAAGTCAAAAAGCCGGAGACCATCAACTACCGTACGTTCAAGCCTGAGCGTGACGGTCTGTTCTGCGCCAAGATCTTCGGGCCGGTCAAGGATTACGAGTGCCTCTGCGGCAAGTACAAGCGCATGAAGCACCGTGGCATTATCTGTGAAAAGTGCGGCGTCGAAGTCACCAAGGCGGCGGTGCGCCGTGAGCGCATGGGCCACATCGAGCTGGCTTCGCCGGTTGCCCACATCTGGTTTCTGAAATCGTTGCCGTCGCGCATCGGCATGTTCCTCGACATGACCCTGCGTGACATCGAGCGCGTGCTCTACTTTGAATCCTTCGTGGTCGTTGATCCGGGCATGACCACGCTCGAACGCGGTCAGCTGCTCAACGACGAACAGTATTTCGAAGCGCTCGAAGAGTTCGGTGACGACTTCGATGCCCGCATGGGTGCCGAAGCCGTTCAGGCGCTGCTCAAGGACATCGATCTCGAAGAAGAGATCGAGCGGCTGCGCGAAGAGATTCCGCAGACCAACTCCGAGACCAAGATCAAGAAGCTTTCCAAGCGGCTGAAGCTGCTGGAAGCCTTCTACAAGTCCGGCAATGCGCCGGCGTGGATGGTCATGGAAGTGCTGCCGGTGCTGCCGCCTGACCTGCGTCCGCTGGTGCCGCTGGATGGCGGTCGTTTCGCGACGTCGGATCTCAACGATCTGTACCGCCGCGTGATCAACCGCAACAACCGCCTCAAGCGGCTGCTCGACCTCAATGCGCCGGACATCATCGTGCGCAACGAGAAGCGCATGCTGCAGGAATCGGTGGACGCGCTGCTCGACAACGGTCGTCGCGGTCGTGCCATCACCGGCTCCAACAAGCGCCCGCTCAAGTCGCTCGCCGACATGATCAAGGGCAAGCAGGGACGTTTCCGTCAGAACCTGCTGGGTAAGCGCGTCGACTACTCCGGTCGTTCCGTCATTACCGTCGGCCCGACTCTGCGTCTGCATCAGTGTGGTCTGCCGAAGAAGATGGCGCTGGAGCTGTTCAAGCCGTTCATCTATTCCAAGCTGCAAGGCAGCGGGCAGGCGTCCACGATCAAGGCCGCCAAGAAGATGGTCGAGCGCGAGCTGCCGGAAGTGTGGGACATCCTCGCTGACGTCATTCGCGAGCACCCGGTGCTGCTCAACCGCGCGCCGACGCTCCACCGTCTGGGTATCCAGGCGTTCGAGCCGCTGCTGATCGAAGGTAAGGCGATCCAGCTGCACCCGCTGGTCTGCGCCGCGTACAACGCCGACTTCGACGGTGACCAGATGGCCGTCCACGTGCCGCTGACGCTGGAATCCCAGCTCGAAGCGCGCACGCTGATGATGTCCACGAACAACGTGCTGTCACCGGCCAACGGCGAGCCGATCATCGTGCCGTCGCAGGACGTGGTGCTGGGTCTCTACTACATGACCCGCGAACGCATCGGTGCCCAGGGCGAAGGCAAGGCGTTCTCCAACCTGAACGAGCTGGATCGCGCCTTCTCGACCCAGAACGTGTCGCTGCATGCGCGGGTCAAAGTGCGTCTGACCGAGTGGCTCTCCGACGAGAAAGACGGCGAGATCACCGAGCTGACCGAGACGACCTCGATCAAGGAGACGACCGTCGGTCGTGCCCTGCTGTTCCGGATTCTGCCGAAAGGCATGCCGTTCGAGCTGGTCGATCGTCCGATGAAGAAAAAGGCGATCTCCGGGCTGATCAACGAGGTCTACCGGCGTACCGGTCTCAAGGACGCGGTCATCTTTGCCGATCAGCTGATGTACACCGGCTTCCGTCTGGCAACCTGGTCCGGCGCGTCCATCGGCGTCAACGACTTCGTCATCCCGGATGCCAAGGCGGAGATCGTCGACGCCGCCGAGGAAGAGGTCAAAGAGATCGAAGACCAGTTCTCCTCCGGTCTCGTGACCGCGGGCGAGAAGTACAACAAGGTCATCGATATCTGGTCCAAGGCCAACGACAAGGTCGCCAAGGCGATGATGTCGGTGATCTCGAAAGAAGTCGTCACCGATAGCGAAGGCAACCAGGTCGAGCAGGACTCGTTCAACAGCGTCTTCATCATGGCCGACTCCGGTGCCCGTGGTAGCGCGGCCCAGATTCGTCAGCTCGCGGGGATGCGTGGCCTGATGGCCAAGCCGGACGGCTCGATCATCGAGACGCCGATCACCGCGAACTTCCGTGAAGGTCTGAACGTACTCCAGTACTTCATCTCGACCCACGGTGCGCGTAAAGGTCTCGCGGATACGGCACTCAAGACGGCCAACTCCGGTTACCTGACGCGTCGTCTCGTCGACGTGGCGCAGGATCTGGTCATCACCGAGACCGATTGCGGCACCGAACGTGGCCTGACGCTGCACCCGGTGATCGAAGGCGGCGATGTCATCGTCTCGCTGGCACAGCGTGTGCTGGGCCGCGTGGTCGCGCAGGACGTCATCGATCCGCAGACCGAAGAGGTGTTGATCGCCAGGGGCACGCTGCTCGACGAAGCCTGGTGCGAAGAGCTCGACACCATGGGTGTCGACGAGATCATCGTGCGCAGCCCGATTAGCTGCGAGACGTCTCACGGCGTCTGCTCCTCCTGCTACGGTCGCGATCTGGCCCGCGGGCACCAGGTCAACGTCGGTGAAGCGGTCGGTGTCATCGCCGCGCAGTCGATCGGCGAGCCGGGTACCCAGCTGACCATGCGTACGTTCCACATCGGTGGTGCGGCATCGCGTGCCTCGGCCGTGGACAGCGTTCAGGTCAAGCATGGCGGCAGCGTGCGCCTGCACAACATCAAGTCGGTCGAGCGTGCCGATGGCAAGCTCATCGTGGTATCGCGCTCCAGTGCACTGGCCGTCGCTGACGACCATGGCCGCGAGCGTGAGTACTACAAGCTGCCTTACGGCGCCGAACTCTCCGTCAAGGAGGGCGATCTCGTTGAAGGGGGTCAGGTCGTCGCCAAGTGGGATCCGCACACCCACCCGGTCGTGGCCGAGGTGAAGGGTAATGCCCAGTTCACCGACATGACCGACGGCGTCACGATGACCCGCACGGTCGACGAGATGACCGGTCTGTCGAACATCGAAGTGATCGAATCCGCCGCTCGCCCGGCGTCCGGCCGCGACAAGCGTCCGATGATCATGCTGGTCGGCGAGAGCGGCGAGCATGTCACGCTGCCGGGCTCCAACACGCCGGTACAGTACCTGCTGCCGGGTCGCGCCATCGTCTCCGTCGAGAACGGTGCCGAAATCGGTGTGGGTGAGGTGATCGCGCGTATTCCGCTCGAGGCGTCCGGTAACAAGGACATCACCGGTGGTCTGCCGCGTGTCGCCGATCTGTTCGAGGCGCGTAAGCCGAAAGAGCCATCCATCCTCGCCGAGATCAGCGGTACGATCAGCTTCGGCAAGGAGACCAAGGGCAAGCGTCGTCTGACGATCACCCCGGAAGAGGGCGATCCGCTGGAGATGCTGATCCCGAAATGGCGTCAGATCGGCGTGTTCGAAGGCGAGACCGTCGAGAAGGGCGAAGTGATCTCCGACGGCCCGAGCAACCCGCACGACATCCTGCGGCTGCTGGGCGTGGCAGAGCTGGCCAAGTACATCACCGTCGAGATCCAGGACGTCTACCGTCTGCAGGGCGTCAGCATCAACGACAAGCACATCGAAGTGATCGTGCGTCAGATGCTGCGTAAGGTCGAGATCACCGATGCCGGTGACTCCACCTTCATCCCGGGCGACCAGGTCGAACTGGTTCGCGTGCTCGAAGAGAACGTGCGCCTCGAGCAGAACGAGAAGTTCCCGGCCAAGTACGAGCGCCAGCTGCTGGGTATCACCAAGGCCTCGCTCGCCACCGAGTCGTTCATCTCCGCGGCTTCGTTCCAGGAGACGACTCGCGTGCTGACCGAAGCCGCGGTAACCGGCAAGCGCGACTACCTGCGCGGCCTGAAGGAGAACGTCGTGGTTGGGCGTCTGATTCCGGCCGGTACGGGGCTCGCGCACCACGATGAACGTCGCCGCAAGCGTGAAGAGTCCGAGCACACGCTCGCACCCTCCGCGTTCGACGTCGAGCAGGAGCTCGGTGCACAGCTCACCGCGCTGGACGCCGACGACGACGACCTGTAAGCCAAGATCCGAGGCTGTCCGCGCCCCAGGGGGCGGGCAGCCTTGACGGGTCTGGCGACAACTGATTAGAATGCGCAGCCTTTATGTTTGGGGTGCTCCAGCCCGTGTGTATGGGCGGCCCAACATAAGGCAAGGCAACCCATTGGAGTCAGCTAAAGACTATGGCAACGATTAACCAGCTCGTGCGCAAGCCGCGCAAGCGCCCCGTCGAGACTAGCGACGTGCCGGCGCTTCAGGCTTGCCCGCAACGTCGTGGGGTTTGCACCCGCGTCTACACCACTACCCCGAAGAAGCCGAACTCGGCCCTGCGTAAGGTTTGCCGCGTGCGCCTGACCAACGGTTTCGAAGTCGCTTCTTATATCGGCGGTGAAGGCCACAACCTGCAGGAACACTCCGTTGTTCTGATCCGTGGCGGCCGCGTCAAGGATTTGCCGGGTGTGCGCTATCACACCGTTCGCGGCGCGCTCGACACCTCCGGTGTCCAGAACCGTCGTCAGGGCCGTTCCAAGTACGGTACCAAACGTCCGAAGGCGTAATGCCTGGGCGTCGTCCACACCATTCACTATCGGTCCGATAAGAGTAAGGTCGGTCTTCGGCGCGTCTTTTGCGCGCTTGGTGCCGGGTTTACCTGAACGACCCTTATATTCGAGGGCTTATCATGCCAAGAAGAAGAGTTGTCGCTAAGCGCGAGATCCTTCCGGATCCCAAGTTCGGAAGTGAGCGCCTGGCCAAGTTCATGAATCATCTGATGATCAGCGGCAAGAAGTCCGTAGCTGAGCGCATCGTTTACGGTGCGTTGGACAGGGTTGCCGAGCGTAATAGCGAAGCGCCGCTGGACATCTTTGACAAAGCGCTGGAAGCCATCCAGCCGATGGTCGAGGTCAAATCTCGTCGTGTGGGCGGCGCCACCTACCAGGTGCCGGTGGAAGTTCGTCCCTCTCGCCGTCAGGCGCTGGCCATGCGCTGGCTTGCCGACGCGGCTCGTAATCGTGGTGAAAAGACCATGGCGCAACGTCTTGCCGGCGAAATGCTCGATGCTGCCGAAGGCAAGGGTTCTGCCGTGAAGAAGCGTGAAGACGTGCACCGCATGGCAGACGCCAACAAGGCCTTTTCACACTACCGCTTCTAAACAACGGGGACTTCCATCGTGGCACGCAAGACACCACTCAAGCGTTATCGCAATATCGGTATCGTCGCCCACGTCGATGCTGGCAAGACGACGACCACCGAGCGTGTCCTGTTCTATACCGGGCTGTCCCACAAGGTCGGCGAAGTCCATGAAGGCGCAGCCGTCATGGACTGGATGGAGCAGGAGCAGGAGCGTGGCATCACGATCACGTCTGCGGCGACCACCTGCTTCTGGCAGGGTATGAGCAAGCAGTTCGACGAGCACCGTATCAACATCATCGATACGCCGGGACACGTCGACTTCACGATCGAAGTCGAACGTTCCCTGCGTGTTCTCGACGGTGCGGTCGTCGTGCTGTGCGGCTCCTCCGGCGTCCAGCCGCAGACCGAGACCGTTTGGCGTCAGGCCAACAAGTACGAAGTTCCGCGCATGGTGTTCGTCAACAAGATGGACCGTGCCGGCGCCGACTACTTCATGGTTATCGACCAGCTCAAGCAGCGCCTCGGTGCCAACGTCGTTCCTATCCAGATCAACTGGGGTGCGGAAGACGGCTTCAAGGGTGTTATCGACCTGATCCAGATGAAGGCGATTCTCTGGGACGAAGCCAACTTCGGCATGAACTATGATCTCGTCGATATCCCGGAAGATCTGCAGGAAACGGCCCAAAAGTACCGCGAGCAAATGGTCGAGGCAGCCGCCGAAGCCAACGAAGAGCTCATGGACAAGTACCTCGAAGGGGGTGATCTCACCATCGAGGAGATCAAGCAGGGTCTACGTGCCCGCACGCTTGCCAATGAAATCGTGCTCGTGACCTGTGGTTCGGCGTTCAAGAACAAGGGCGTTCAGGCCGTTCTCGACTGCGTCATCGAATACCTGCCGTCGCCGACCGAAGTCAAGGCGATCGAAGGTGAACTCGACGACAAGGACGGAACGATCGCGACCCGTGAGGCCGACGACAGTGCGCCGTTCTCCGCGCTGGCGTTCAAGATTGCCACCGACCCGTTCGTCGGTACGCTGACCTTCATGCGCGTCTACTCCGGCGTCCTGAAGTCCGGCGACAGCATCTTCAACTCCGTGAAGAGCAAGAAGGAGCGCGTCGGACGTATCGTCCAGATGCACTCCAACTCCCGCGAGGAGATCAAAGAGGTCTACGCCGGTGATATCGCCGCCTGTATCGGCCTCAAGGACGTCACCACCGGTGACACGCTCTGCGATCTGAACGACAAGATCGTCCTCGAGCGTATGGAGTTCCCGGAGCCGGTTATCTCGGTTGCCGTCGAGCCCAAGTCCAAGGCCGACCAGGAGAAGATGGGCGTCGCGCTCGGCAAGCTGGCGCAGGAGGATCCGTCCTTCCGCGTGCAGACTGATGAAGAGACCGGCCAGACCATCATCTCCGGGATGGGTGAGCTTCACCTCGATATCCTCGTCGACCGCATGCGTCGCGAGTTCAAGGTCGAGGCGAACATCGGTAAGCCGCAGGTCGCCTACCGCGAGACCATTCGTCAGTCGGTCGAGCAGGAAGGCAAGTTCGTGCGTCAGTCGGGCGGTCGCGGCCAGTACGGTCACGTCTGGCTCCGCATCGAGCCGCTGACCGAAGCGGACAAGGGCGAGGACGAAGAAGACGTTCACTTCAAGTTCGCGTCCGAGATCGTCGGTGGTGTCGTACCGAAAGACTACGTGCCCGCCGTCGAGAAGGGAGCTTTCGAGCAGTTGAAAAACGGTGTCATCGCGGGCTACCCGATGATTGACGTCAAGGTCACGCTGTTCGACGGCTCCTACCACGACGTGGACTCTAACGAGACTGCGTTCAAGGTCGCCTCTTCGATGGCGATCAAAGAGGGTGCTCGCAAAGCCAAGGCCGTGCTGCTCGAGCCGGTGATGAAGGTCGAAGTCGTGACCCCGGAAGACTTCATGGGTGACGTCATGGGCGACCTCAACCGTCGTCGTGGCCTCGTTCAGGGTATGGACGACTCGCCGACCGGTAAGATCATCCGTGCCACGGTGCCGTTGGCTGAGATGTTCGGTTATGCAACCGATCTGCGCTCTCAGACTCAGGGCCGCGCAAGCTACACCATGGAGTTTGCGGACTACGAAGAGGCGCCCAACAGCGTCGTTGATGCCGTCATCAATCAGAACGGTTAACCGTTAGCTAACGTAAAGAGGTTATAGCAGTGGCTAAGGAAAAATTTGAACGCTCCAAAATGCACGTCAACGTCGGCACCATCGGTCACGTCGACCATGGTAAGACGACGCTGACAGCTGCGCTGACTCGCGTCTCCGCCGAAGTTTTCGGCGGTGACTGGCGCGAATTTGCGTCCATCGACAACGCTCCGGAAGAGCGTGAGCGCGGTATCACCATCGCTACCGCTCACGTTGAGTACCAGTCGGACGTGCGTCACTACGCACACGTCGACTGCCCGGGCCACGCTGACTACGTCAAGAACATGATCACCGGTGCTGCGCAGATGGACGGCGCGATCTTGGTCTGTTCCGCCGCTGACGGCCCGATGCCGCAGACTCGCGAGCACATCCTGCTGTCGCGTCAGGTCGGCGTTCCGTACATCGTCGTGTTCCTGAACAAAGCGGACATGGTCGACGACGAAGAGCTCCTCGAGCTGGTCGAAATGGAAGTTCGTGAACTCCTCAACGAGTACGACTTCCCGGGCGACGACACGCCGATCGTCATTGGTTCCGCGCTGATGGCGCTGGAAGGCAAGGACGACAACGGTATGGGTACGACTGCCGTCTCCAGCCTGATCAAGGCGCTTGACGAGTACATCCCGGAGCCGGAGCGCGCGATCGATCAGCCGTTCCTGATGCCGATCGAAGACGTCTTCTCCATCTCCGGTCGCGGTACCGTTGTTACCGGTCGTGTCGAGCGTGGTCTGGTCAAGTCCGGCGAAGAAGTCGAAATCGTCGGTATCCACGACACCACCAAGACAACCGTTACCGGTGTCGAGATGTTCCGCAAGCTGCTCGACGAAGGTCGTGCTGGCGAGAACATCGGTGCACTGCTTCGTGGTACCAAGCGCGATGACGTCGAGCGTGGCCAGGTTCTGGCCAAGCCGGGCTCCATCAAGCCGCACACCAAGTTCGAAGCCGAAGTCTACGTGCTGTCCAAAGAAGAAGGCGGTCGTCACACGCCGTTCTTCAAGGGCTATCGTCCGCAGTTCTACTTCCGTACCACTGACGTAACTGGTACTTGCGAACTGCCGGAAGGCGTCGAGATGGTCATGCCGGGCGACAACGTCCAGATGGTCGTGACGCTGATCGCGCCGATCGCCATGGAAGACGGCCTGCGCTTCGCCATCCGTGAAGGCGGTCGTACCGTCGGCGCCGGCGTCGTCGCCAAGATCGTCGAGTAAGTTACTCGCCGGTCTGCCAAAGAAGGGGCGCTACGGCGCCCCTTTTTCTGTCGGTGTTCTACGGCCCCTATTTGACAGTCAAATAGGGCTACCATATAATGCGCGTCCTTTGAACGCGTGGGTCGACGGCTCGCGCCGTCAGTATCCAGTGGAGCAAAAGGTAAATGCAGAACCAGAAGATTCGCATCCGGCTGAAAGCGTTCGACCACCGCCTGATCGATCAGTCGGCTCAAGAGATCGTGGATACGGCCAAGCGCACTGGCGCTCAGGTGCGTGGACCGATCCCGCTGCCGACGAACCGCGAGCGTTACACCATCCTGATTTCGCCGCACGTCAACAAAGACGCGCGTGATCAGTATGAGATCCGCACGCACAAGCGCGTTCTCGACATCGTCGAGCCGACCGAAAAGACGGTCGACGCATTGATGAAGCTCGACCTCGCCGCTGGCGTCGACGTGCAAATCAAACTCGACTGAAACCAACACTAGACACAAGCGGTCGCTGAGTTCACAGTCACCGCCGCGTCGTGAGACGCCATACAATGTGCTAGTGGAATGCTCTGGAAAGGGCAGCCATAGCGGGTGATAGCCCCGTACACTATAGGAGACTGAACATGACTATCGGTTTAGTCGGTAAAAAAGCGGGCATGACTCGCGTTTTCACCGAAGATGGCGCATCCGTGCCCGTAACCGTAATCGAGGTTGAGCCTAACCGCATTTCTGCCGTCAAGACCGTTGAGTCTGATGGCTATCGCGCGGTTCAGATCACCACCGGTTCCCGCAAGGCCAAACACCTCACCAAGGCGATTGCTGGTCAATACGCCAAGGCAGGTATCGAGGCCGGCCGTTCCCTGATGGAGTTCCGTCTCGCAGACGACGATGAAACTCCGGAAATGGGCGGTTCCTTCACCGTATCCCTCTTTGAAGCCGGTCAGAAAGTTGACGTGACTGGTACCTCCAAGGGCAAGGGCTTCCAGGGCGCAGTCAAGCGCTGGAATTTCCGTACCCAAGACAACAGCCACGGTAACTCGCTGTCGCACCGCGCGCCGGGTTCCATCGGCCAGTGTCAGACCCCGGGTCGCGTTTTCAAAGGCAAGAAAATGGCCGGTCAGCTGGGTAATGAGCGTGTCACCGTCCAGAGCCTGGAAGTGGTGCGTATCGACGCCGAGCGTAATCTGCTGTTGATCAAGGGCGCCGTGCCTGGTGCACCCGGCTGCGATGTCGTTGTGCGCAGTGCCGTGAAAGCTCGCTGAGGGGACTGAGACCGATGAATCTGAATCTCGCAGGTGCCGAAGGCACCGTCGAAGTGTCCGAAGAGACCTTTGGCAAAGATTTCAACGAAGCGCTCGTGCACCAGGTCGTCACTGCCTATCAGGCGGCCGGTCGTCAGGGTACACATGCGCAGAAGAACCGTTCCGACGTTCGCGGCGGTGGCAAGAAGCCGTGGCGCCAGAAGGGCACCGGTCGTGCTCGTGCCGGTACCATCCGTTCTCCGCTGTGGCGTTCCGGTGGTGTGACCTTTGCAGCACGTCCGCAGGACTACTCCCAGAAGGTCAACCGCAAGATGTACCGCGCGGCGATGCGTTCGATCCTGTCGGAGCTCGTGCGCCAGGAGCGCCTGGTTCTGGTCAATGAGTTCGCTGTTGACACGCTCAAGACCAAGCAGCTGGTCGGCAAGCTCAAAGAGCTCGACCTCGAGAAAGCGCTGATCGTGACCGAAGAAGTCGACGAGAAGCTCTTCCTGGCCGCTCGCAACATTCCCAACGTGGATGTCGTCGATGCCGCCGCCGCCGACCCGGTCAGCCTGATCGCCTTCGACAAGGTGCTGATGACCGTCTCCGCTCTGCGCAAATTCGAGGAGAAGCTGGGATGAACCAGGAACGCGTATACAAGGTTCTGCTCGGACCTCACATGACCGAGAAGGCCGCGCGTGCCGCTGAGAACAATCAGTACGTGTTCAAAGTGGCGCAGGACGCGACCAAGCCCGAGATCAAGAAGGCCGTCGAGACGCTGTTTGGCAAGAAAGTTGCCGGCGTTCAGGTCCTCAACGTCAAGGGCAAGACCAAACGCACTCGCTTCGGCACCGGCCTGCGCAAGGGTTACCGCAAGGCGTACGTGACCCTGGCTGCGGGCGAGACGCTCGAAGACTTCTCTGGCGCCGAGTAAGGCAGGAGTACGGATCATGGCAGTAGTCAAGACAAAACCCACTTCCGCCGGTCGTCGTCACGTCGTCAAAGTCGTCAACGATGAGCTGTACAAGGGACGTCCGCACGCCGGGCTGACCGAAAAGCAATCGAAGTCGGGTGGTCGTAACAACTATGGCCGCATCACCACGCGTCACGTGGGCGGTGGCCATCGTCAGCATTATCGTCTGATCGATTTCAAGCGTACCAAGGATGGCGTCAACGCCGCCGTGGAACGTATCGAATACGATCCGAACCGTAGCGCCAACATCGCGCTGCTGAAGTACATGGATGGCGAGCGCCGTTACATCATCGCGCCCAAAGGCCTCAAGGTCGGGGACGTGCTGGAGTCCGGTGTCAACGCCTCCATCAAGCGCGGCAACACGCTGCCGCTGCGCAACATCCCGCTCGGTTCTACGGTGCATTGCATCGAACTGAAGCCGGGTAAAGGTGCGCAGATTGCACGTAGCGCCGGTGCCAGCGCTCAGCTGGTCGCTCGCGAGGGCAACTACGCCACGCTGCGTCTGCGCTCCGGTGAGATGCGTCGCATCCTGGCAGAGTGTCGTGCAACGCTTGGCGAAGTCGGGAACTCTGAGCACAGCCTGCGTCAACTCGGCAAGGCGGGTGCGAAACGTTGGAGAGGGGTGCGCCCGACCGTTCGCGGTGTCGCGATGAACCCGGTGGATCACCCGCACGGTGGCGGTGAAGGCCGTACCAGCGGTGGTCGTCATCCGGTCAGCCCGTGGGGTATCCCCACCAAGGGCCACAAGACCCGCAAGAACAAGCGTACCGACAAGCTCATCGTTCGTCGCCGCAAGTCCAAGTAACAGACATTAAGAGGTAACGGCTGTGCCACGTTCACTGAAGAAAGGTCCCTTTATCGACCTTCATCTGTTGAAGAAGGTCGAAGTCGCCGCGGAAAAGAACGATCGCAAACCGATCAAGACCTGGTCGCGTCGTTCGATGATCCTGCCGAACATGGTCGGGCTCACCATCGCGGTACATAACGGTCGCCAGCATGTCCCGGTGCACGTCTCCGAGGAAATGGTCGGCCATAAGTTGGGCGAGTTCGCTGCTACCCGCACCTATCGCGGCCATGCGGCGGACAAGAAAGCCAAACGCTGAGCCAAGAGGAATAAGAGATGGAAGTCGCTGCTAAGTTGCGTGGCGCGAGCCTATCCGCCCAGAAGGCCCGTTTGGTGGCTGACCAGGTGCGCGGTAAGCCGGTCGCCGAAGCGCTCGACGTGCTGACCTTCTCCCCCAAGAAGGCGGCCAAGCTGGTTAAGAAAGTGCTGCAGTCCGCGATTGCCAATGCGGAAGAAAATAACGGCATGGACATCGACGAACTGCGTGTCTCGACCATCTGTGTCGACGAGGGCATGACGCTCAAACGCATTCAGCCGCGTGCCAAGGGCCGTGCGGATCGCATTCTGAAGCGCACCTGCCACATTACCGTCAAGGTAGCCGAGAAGTAGGAGTCGACCAGATGGGTCAGAAAGTCAATCCAGTCGGGATTCGTCTCGGCATCGTGAAAGATCATTCGTCGGTCTGGTACGCAGAACGCGGTGCCTATGCCGACAAGCTGAATAACGATCTGGCGGTGCGTCGCCATCTCGAGGAGCGTTTGAAGAACGCTTCCGTGAGCCGCATCACCATCGAACGTCCGGCTAACAACGCCCGTATCACCATTCACACCGCTCGTCCGGGCATCGTGATTGGTAAGAAAGGCGAGGACGTCGATCGTTTGCGCCAGGACGTCGCCCGCATGATGGGTGTCCCGGTGCACGTCAACATCGAAGAAGTCCGCAAGCCGGAACTCGATGCCGCACTCGTCGCGCAGAACATCGCCGGCCAGCTCGAGCGTCGTGTGATGTTCCGCCGCGCCATGAAACGCTCCGTTCAGAACGCTATGCGTCTGGGCGCCGGCGGTATCAAGGTGTCGCTTTCCGGTCGTCTGGGTGGTGCCGAGATCGCTCGTACCGAGTGGTATCGCGAAGGTCGCGTTCCGCTTCATACGCTGCGTGCCGATATCGACTACGCCACCTACGAAGCTCACACCACTTACGGCGTCATCGGCGTAAAAGTGTGGGTCTTCAAGGGCGAAATCCTCGGGGGCATCGAAGAGGTGCGTGCCAAGCAAAAGCAGCAAGCTCAGGCGCCCGCTTCTAAGAAGAAAGGTTCCAGGTAAGGGGAGACTGATCGATGTTGCAACCCAAGCGTACAAAGTTCCGCAAGGTGCAGAAAGGCCGTAACCGCGGCCTGGCGCATCGCGGCAGCCAGGTGAGCTTCGGGGACTTCGGTCTCAAGGCCACCGATCGCGGTCGTATCACCGCGCGTCAGATCGAAGCTGGTCGTCGTGCTATCACCCGTCACGTCAAGCGTGGTGGCAAGATCTGGATCCGCGTATTCCCGGACAAGCCGATCACCAACAAACCTCTCGAGGTTCGTATGGGTAAAGGTAAGGGTTCCGTCGAATACTGGGTCGCCCAGATCCAGCCGGGCAAGGTGCTCTACGAAATCGAGGGCGTCTCCGAGGAGCTCGCGCGTGAAGCGTTCTCCCTGGCCGCTCAGAAGATGCCCATCTCCACCACCTTTGTGAAACGGACGGTGATGTGATGCAAGCCAACGAAATGCGTGACAAGTCAGTCGATGCGCTGCAGGAGCAGCTGTTCGAACTGCTCCGTGAGCAGTTCAACCTGCGCATGCAGAAGGCCACCGGCCAGCTGAGCCAGACGCATCTGCTCAAGCAGGTGCGTCGCGACATCGCTCGCGTCAAGACTGTGCTCAACCAGAAGGCAGGTGACCAATAATGGCTGAAGCGAAGACTACTCGTACGCTCACAGGCAGGGTCGTGAGCGACAAGATGGAAAAATCGATTGTCGTATTGATCGAGCGCCGCGAGCGTCATCCGATCTACGGCAAATACATGAAGCGCTCCACCAAGCTGCACGCCCATGACGAGGCGAATCAGGCACGGTCTGGCGATCTGGTCTCCATTCAGGAGTCCCGTCCGCTGTCCAAGAAGAAAGCCTGGACGTTGGTCGAGGTGGTCGAGCAGGCCAAGGGCTGAGCCCGACGTGCCTTCTGAACCAGTGCAGTCAGATTAGGTTTGGAGAAAACCAATGATTCAGACTCAGACAATGCTGGATGTCGCCGACAATAGCGGCGCGCGCCGGGTGCAGTGCATCAAGGTGCTAGGCGGTTCACACCGCCGCTACGCTCGCGTAGGTGACGTCATCAAAGTAACGGTCAAGGAAGCGATTCCGCGGGGCAAGGTCAAAAAAGGCCAGGTCCTCAAGGCCGTTGTCGTGCGTACGCGCAGCGGTGTTCGTCGTAACGACGGTTCGCTGATTCGCTTCGATGGGAATGCGGCGGTTCTGTTGAACAACACCAACGAACAGCCGATCGGTACCCGTATTTTCGGGCCGGTTACTCGTGAGCTTCGCAATGAGAAGTTCATGAAGATCATTTCCTTGGCGCCCGAAGTGCTGTAAGGAGCGAGGCGGATATGCACAAGATCAAACGTGACGACGAAGTCATCGTCATCGCCGGCAAGGACAAGGGCAAGCGTGGCACGATCAAGCGCGTCCTCGAAAACGACCGTTATGTCGTTTCGGGCGTGAACATGATCAAACGCCACACGAAGCCCAATCCCATGGCGGGCAACCCGGGGGGTATCGTCGAGCGTGAGGCTCCGATCCATGCGTCCAACGTGGCCATCTTCAATGCGGAGACCGGCAAAGCGGATCGCGTCGGCTTCCAGCTGAAGGAAGACGGTACCAAGGTACGTATCTACAAGTCGACGCAAAAGCAGATCGACGCCTAACGCGAGTCGGGTAGCAAAATGGCGAACTTGAAAGAACGTTATCAGAACGAGGTCGTGGCTCAGCTGCGAGAGCAGTTCAGCTACGCCAACGTAATGCAGGTGCCCCGGATCACCAAAGTGACCCTGAACATGGGCATCGGCGAAGCGACCAGCGATAAAAAGCTGATCGACAATGCTGTCGGCGACCTGGAGAAACTCTCCGGTCAAAAGCCGGTAGTCACCAAGGCGCGCAAGTCCATCGCAGGCTTTAAAGTCCGCGAAGGCTGGCCGATCGGTGTCAAGGTGACACTGCGTCGCGAGCGCATGTGGGACTTCCTGGACCGCCTGGTCAACATCGCGATTCCTCGCGTGCGTGACTTCCGCGGGCTGAATCCGAAGTCCTTCGACGGCCGCGGCAACTACTCAATGGGCGTACGTGAGCAGATCATCTTTCCGGAGATCGAGTATGATAAGATCGACCGGATTCGTGGTCTGGATGTCACCATCACGACCAGCGCCATCACCGACGATGAAGGTCGTGCGCTACTTCGCGCGCTGAACTTCCCGTTCAAGCAATAAGGGTGGATTCATGGCAAAGAAAAGCATGATTGAGCGTGAGCTCAAGCGCGCGAAGCTGGTCACCAAGTACGCTGCCAAGCGCGCCGCGCTCAAGGACGTCATTTATGACGTCAACGCTTCTGACGAAGAGCGCTTCGACGCTCAGCTGAAGCTGCAGCAGCTGCCGCGTGACGCCAGCCCGGTCCGCGCTCGCAACCGCTGCCGCATTACCGGCCGTCCGCACGGTTACTACAACAAGTTCGGACTGGCCCGTAACAAGCTGCGCGAAGCGGCCATGCGTGGCGATGTCCCTGGACTGAAGAAGTCCAGCTGGTAAGCCACGTCGAGGAATTCAGGAGCGCAATGTAATGAGCATGCAAGATACTCTGGCGGATATGTGTACCCGTATCCGCAATGCGCAGATGGCCACCAAGGAGACGGTTACCATGCCGTCTTCCAAGCTCAAGGTTGAAGTGGCCCGCGTACTTAAGCAGGAAGGCTACATCACCGAACTCGCGGTCTCCGAAGGCGCCAAGCCCGAACTGACCGTGACCCTCAAGTATTTCGAGGGCAAGCCGGTCATCGAGCACCTTCAGCGTGTTTCCAAGCCGTCGCTGCGGATCTACAAGGGCAAGAGCAATCTTCCCAAGGTCTCCGACGGTCTCGGAATCGCGATCGTGACCACCTCACAAGGTGTCATGACCGATCGCGCGGCACGCCAGGCGGGTGTCGGTGGTGAAGTCATCTGCACCGTATTCTAGGAGTGAGTAATGTCTCGCGTAGCCAAGTATCCGGTTAAATTGCCCAGCGGCGTCGACGCGAAATTCGACGACGACCAGCTGTCTGTTACGGGCAGCCAGGGCACGTTAGAACTGACCGTACATCCCGACGTGAAGATCACTCAGGAAGACGGTCAGCTGAGCTTCGCTCCCAGCGAAAAGGCCAAAAACTGGGCCATGGTCGGCACGACTCGTGCCCTGGTCCAGAATATGGTCACTGGTGCATCCGAAGGATTCACCCGTTCGCTGGAAATCAATGGTGTCGGCTATCGTGCCCAGGCAAATGGCCAGACACTGAATCTTACACTCGGTTTCTCACACCCGATCGACTACAAACTGCCTGAAGGTGTCACGGCCGAAACGCCGAAGAACACCATCATCGTGCTGAAAAGCGCGGACAAGCAGAAGCTCGGCCAGGTGGCAGCGGAAATTCGTGCCTTCCGTCCGCCGGAGCCCTACAAGGGCAAAGGGGTTCGGTACGGCGACGAACAGGTCCGCCGCAAAGAAGCCAAGAAGAAGTAAGGCAGGGTTATGAACGCGAAGAAAGAATCCCGTCTCCGTCGTGCCCGCCGCGCACGCGCCAAGATCCGCGATCTGGGTGTGTACCGTCTGTGCGTGAACCGCACCCCGCGTCACATCTATGCGCAGATCATCTCGCCGGACGGCGGCAAAGTCTTGGCCAGCGCATCCACGCTGGACAGCAGCCTGCGTGAAGGCGCGACCGGCAATGCCGACGCGGCCGCCAAAGTGGGCACTCTGATCGCCGAGCGCGCCAAGGGTGCCGGCATCTCTCAGGTCGCTTTCGACCGCGCCGGTTTTCAGTACCACGGGCGTGTGAAGGCGTTGGCGGATGCCGCACGTGAAGGCGGTCTGCAATTCTAAAGGGTTTTACGATGGCGAATAACGAACAGAAGGGCGGTGATCTGCAAGAGAAGTTGGTGCAGGTCAACCGCGTCGCCAAGGTGGTCAAAGGTGGCCGAATCTTCGGTTTCACCGCGCTGACCGTCGTTGGCGATGGCAACGGCCGGGTCGGTTTCGGTCGTGGCAAGGCGCGTGAAGTGCCGGTCGCGATCCAGAAAGCCATGGACCAGGCGCGTCGTAACATGGTCAAGGTCAGCCTCAGCGGCAGCACGCTGCAGTACCCGGTTCGCGCCCGTCACGGTGCGTCCAAGGTGTTCATGCAGCCGGCATCCGAAGGTACCGGCATCATCGCCGGTGGTGCGATGCGCTCGGTGCTCGAACTCGCTGGCGTCCATGACGTTCTGGCCAAGTGCTACGGCTCCACCAACCCGGTGAATGTCGTGCGTGCCACTATCAAGGGGCTCGCATCCATGCAGTCTCCGGAAGACGTGGCCGCCAAGCGCGGTCTGTCTGTCGAAGAACTGGCGGGGTAAGCGACCATGGCAGAGACGATCAAGATCACCCAGACCCGCAGCACCATCGGTGTCCTGCAGAAGCACAAGGCGACGATGAAAGGCCTTGGTCTGCGTCGTATCGGGCATTCGATCGAGCTGGAAGACACCCCCGCCGTCCGCGGCATGATCAACAAGGTACGTTACCTTGTTCGAATCGAGGGAGAGTAATCCATGAAACTCAATAGCCTAAGCCCGGCTCCGGGTTCCAAGCACGCCGAGAAGCGCGTCGGCCGTGGTATTGGCTCCGGTCTGGGTAAGACCGGCGGCCGAGGCCACAAAGGTCTGAAGTCGCGTTCCGGTGGCTCGGTCAAGCCTGGCTTCGAAGGCGGTCAGATGCCGTTGCAGCGTCGGTTGCCGAAGTTCGGCTTCACCTCGCGCAAGGCAATGGTCTCCGAAGAAGTTCGGCTGGCAGAGCTTGCCAGGGTCGACGGCGATGTCGCCGATCTCGAAAGCCTCAAAAAGGCCAACGTGCTCAAGAACGCTACCGAGCATGCCAAGGTCATTCTCTCCGGCGAGCTGAGCAAAGCGGTAACCGTACGTGGCCTCAAGGTCACCAAAGGTGCCCGCGCTGCGATCGAAGCAGCCGGCGGCAAAGTAGAGGAATAAATGGCTAAGTCAGGAAACATGCCGGCGAACGCGGGAGGGGGGCTCGGTGAACTCTGGGCCCGCCTGCGCTTCGTCTTCATCGCGATCGTGGTGTACCGGATCGGCGCGCACATCCCCGTACCCGGCATCAATCCTGATCAGCTGGCTGCCCTGTTTCGGGAGAACCAGGGCACCATCCTGAGCATGTTCAACATGTTTTCGGGTGGTGCGCTGGAGCGCATGAGTATCTTTGCGCTGGGGATCATGCCGTACATCTCCGCATCGATCATCATGCAGCTTCTGACCGCGGTGTCACCTCAGCTCGAAGCGTTGAAAAAAGAGGGCGAGGCCGGACGCCGCAAGATCAACCAGTACACCCGCTACGGCACGGTGCTACTGGCGCTGATTCAGGCAAGCGGTATGTCAGTTGGTCTGGCCAGTCAAGGTATCGCCTACACCAGTGGCCTCACCTTCTATTTCACGGCGGTGGTGACCTTCGTTGCCGGTGCCGTGTTCCTGATGTGGCTGGGCGAGCAGATTACCGAGAAGGGGATCGGCAACGGCATTTCGCTGTTGATCTTCGCCGGTATTGTCGCTGGTCTTCCGAGCGCGATCGGGCAGTCCTTCGAGTTGGCACGTAACGACGGTGCTTGGAATGTGCTGCCGCTTCTGGCACTCGCCATCCTGGGTATCGCGACCATCGCATTTGTCGTGTTCATTGAACGCGGACAGCGACGTATTACTGTCAATTATCCGCGTCGACAGGTCGGCAACAAGATGTATGCGGGGCAGAGCAGTTATCTGCCGCTGAAGGTGAACATGGCCGGTGTGATTCCGCCCATCTTCGCTTCCAGCATCCTGCTGTTCCCCGGCTCTATCGGGCAGTGGGTCGGCCAAGGCGAAGGCTTCGAGTGGCTGCAGGTTGCCTCGCAGCAGCTCGCCCCCGGGGCGCCGCTCTACATCATTCTGTTTGCCGCTGCGGTCCTGTTTTTCTGCTTCTTCTACACGGCGTTGGTTTTCAACCCGAGAGACGTTGCGGACAACCTGAAGAAATCCGGCGCATTCCTGCCGGGGATTCGTCCGGGTGAACAGACATCGCGCTACATCGACAAGGTGATGACGCGTCTGACGCTGTTCGGTGCGCTCTACATCACACTGGTGTCGTTGATGCCGCAGTTTTTGATGGTGGCCTGGCAGGTACCGTTCTACTTCGGCGGCACGTCGCTGTTGATCGTGGTCGTGGTAATCATGGACTTCATGGCCCAGGTGCAGTCGCATCTCATGTCTCACCAGTATGACTCGGTGATGAAGAAGGCGAACCTGAAAGGCTACGGTAGCGGCGGCATGACTCGCTGAGCCTCCGCGATAGAGCATTTGGAGAGAACGATGAAAGTTCGAGCTTCTGTTAAGAAAATGTGCCGTAACTGCAAGATCATTCGGCGCAACGGCGCGGTCCGTGTCATCTGCACGGAACCGCGTCACAAACAGCGCCAGGGCTGATCCCCGTATTCGGGGTGAGTCCTACGCTGGATTGAAAGCGGGCCGTGGCATTCCCCTTGCCTCGAGAGAGGTCAAGGGGTATGCTATTGCGCCCTTTGTGGACGACTAAACGAGCAAGCCGCTCAACATTCGGAGTAAGCTGATGGCCCGTATTGCAGGCGTCAATATCCCGGACAATAAGCATGCGGCGATCTCGCTGACCTACATCTACGGGATTGGCCACACACGCGCACAGGATATCTGTGTCGCTGCTGGCATCGCACTGACCACCAAGGTGCAAGACCTGTCTGGCGAAGAGCTCGACACGCTGCGTACCGAAGTGGGTAAGTACACCGTAGAAGGCGACCTTCGCCGTGACACGACGCTGAACATCAAGCGTCTCATGGATCTGGGTTGCTATCGTGGTCTGCGCCATCGTCGTGGTCTACCGCTGCGTGGTCAGCGTACCAAGACCAATGCGCGTACCCGTAAGGGACCGCGTAAACCGATTCGTAAGTAATTAACGTTCCGGCGTTAAATATTAGGAAACATCAACATGGCTAACCCGCGCAGTAACCGAAAAAAGGTTAAAAAGCAGGTTGTGGATGCGGTTGCGCATATCCATGCCTCTTTTAACAACACGATCGTGACGATCACAGACCGCCAGGGCAACGCTCTCTCTTGGGCGACTGCCGGTGGTTCGGGTTTTCGTGGTTCTCGCAAGAGTACCCCGTTCGCAGCTCAAGTAGCGAGTGAACGTGCAGCGACCGCTGCAGCCGAGTATGGTGTGAAAAACGTCGACGTGCTGGTCAAGGGCCCCGGTCCTGGCCGTGAGTCTGCCGTGCGCGCACTGAATGCCGCCGGCTTCCGTGTACAGAGCATTACTGACGCGACGCCGATTCCGCACAACGGATGCCGTCCGCCGAAGAAACGCCGCGTTTAAGGAGACAGACTCATGGCTCGTTATCTTGGACCCAAATGTAAGCTGTCTCGTCGCGAGGGTACCGACCTCTTTCTGAAGAGCGGTGTCACTCCCTTCGAGAAGAAGTGCAAATCCGAGCAGATCCCGGGTGTGCACGGCCAGCGCCGTCAGCGTCTTTCCGACTACGGCTTGCAGCTTCGTGAGAAGCAGAAAGTACGTCGTATCTATGGCGTACTCGAAAACCAGTTCCGCAACTATTACAAGACAGCCGCCCGCCTGAAAGGCGCGACGGGTGAAGTACTGTTGCAGCTGCTGGAATCCCGGCTGGACAACGTCGTTTATCGCATGGGCTTCGGCTCGACGCGTAACGAGTCTCGTCAGCTGGTCAGCCACAAGGCGATCGCGGTCAATGGCCGTACCGTCAACGTGGCGTCCTATCAGGTGCGTCCCGGCGACGTCGTTACCGTTCGCGAGAAGGCGAAGAACCAGGCCCGCATCCAGCTGGCGCTGTCCATCGCTGCGAACCGTGGTGACGTGACCTGGATCGACGTCGATTCGAAAAAGATGGAAGGCACTTTCAAGGCTGTCCCGGAACGCGGTGACCTGTCTGCCGACATCAACGAAAACCTGATCGTCGAGCTGTACTCCAAGTAAGCCTCGAGCCGGGTCGCACATGCGGCCCGACTCGGCCAGGAGTACCGATATTCGTTTGGCAGCCTGAGAAGGTGTTCATATGCAGCGTTCAGTGACAGAATTTCTTCGTCCCCGCGACATCAAGGTCGAAGAGGTCAACGCACATCACGCCAAGATCGTGCTGGAGCCCTTCGAGCGTGGCTTCGGCCATACCCTGGGGAATGCGCTGCGTCGCATCCTGCTCTCTTCGATGCCCGGCTGTGCCGTCGTCGAAGCCGAAATCGACGGCGTGCTGCATGAATACAGCGCCATCGAAGGTGTTCAGGAAGACGTCATCGAGATTCTGCTGAATCTCAAGGACGTGGCCATCAAGATGCACGGCCGCGACGAGGCGACCCTCACCCTGAACAAGCAGGGCCCCGGTGTCATGACCGCAGGCGATATCGCCGTCGATCACGACATCGAGATCGTCAACCCGGATCACGTCATCGCGCACCTCAACGGCGGCACCGAGCTCAAGATGCAGCTCAAGGTCGCTCGCGGTCGTGGCTACGAGCCTGCCGATGCCCGTCTTTCCGACGAAGACGAGTCTCGCGCCATCGGTCGTCTGCAGCTGGATGCGACGTTCAGCCCGGTTCGCCGCGTGTCCTATGCGGTGGAAGCGGCTCGTGTCGAGCAGCGCACCGACCTGGACAAGCTGGTCATCGATCTCGAAACCGATGGCACCCTGGACCCGGAAGAAGCGATTCGCCGCAGCGCGACCATTCTTCAGGAACAGCTGGCCGCCTTCGTCGATCTCGAGGCCGACCGAGAGCAGGAAGTCGAAGAGGAAGAGGATCACATCGATCCGACCCTTCTGCGCCCCGTGGATGATCTCGAACTCACGGTTCGTAGCGCCAACTGCTTGAAGGCCGAGAATATTTACTACATTGGCGATTTGATTCAGCGCACTGAAGTCGAGCTGCTCAAGACGCCGAACCTTGGCAAGAAGTCCTTGAACGAGATCAAGGACGTGTTGGCTTCGCGCGGTCTTTCACTCGGCATGCGTCTCGAGAACTGGCCGCCGGCGAGTCTCAAAGACGATAAGGCTTCCGCCTGAGGGCGAGAGCCCCGAGTCGCTTCCCGTGTGCTCACTCGGCGCGCCGACTCGAATCACCAGTTTGGTAAGGAATAGCAATCATGCGTCATCGTAAGAGTGGTCGTCATCTGAATCGGACCAGCTCGCACCGGCACGCCATGTTCAAGAACATGTGCACGTCGCTGGTCGAGCATGAAGTGATCAAGACTACCCTGCCCAAGGCCAAAGAGCTGCGTCGTCATATCGAGCCGCTGATCACTCTGGCCAAGCAGGATAGCGTGGCGAATCGCCGTCTGGCGTTCAGCCGCACCCGCTCCAAGGAAGCCGTCGGCAAGCTCTTCAATGAGCTTGGTCCGCGTTACGTCAATCGCCCGGGCGGCTACGTCCGCGTACTCAAGTGCGGCTACCGCACTGGCGATAACGCACCGATGGCCTACGTAGAGCTGGTCGATCGTCCTGCCGTTGAAGAAGCTGTCGGCGACGAATAAGTCCCGACCGCTTCCCAGCGCCAAAGCCGGCTGCCCGNNCGGGCAGCCGGCTTTCTTATGTTGGGTACCTCGATGTTTGGCACGGCAGCAGGCGAGTCACAGTGCCTTTTCAGGGTGACGCCGCCGTGGCAGAGCCTCCCCGGGTAGGCGAAAGGTCTTGTGTGCAGTGAGACCGACGGCCCGCTGAATCGGCTCAGGCGGGCCGTGGCGGATCAGGCCCGCTCGGCCTGGTCCGAGTCCTTTACGCGCTTGCGAGAAGGCGCCTTCGCCGTCTTGGGCAGCATGGAGGAGAGGAAACGGCCCGTGTGGGATTGTTCGATCCCCGCGACCTGCTCCGGCGTGCCCTCTGCGATGATGCGACCGCCACCGGAGCCTCCCTCGGGGCCGAGATCGACCAGCCAGTCCGCCGTCTTGATGACGTCCAGGTTATGCTCGATGACCACCACCGTATTGCCGTGATCGCGCAGCCGGTGCAGTACCCCGAGTAGCTGTCGGATATCCTCGAAATGCAGTCCAGTGGTCGGCTCGTCTAGGATGTAGAGCGTCTGCCCGGTATCCCGCTTGGCCAGCTCGCGGGCGAGTTTGACGCGCTGCGCCTCGCCACCGGAGAGGGTCGTTGCACTCTGGCCCAGCCGCACGTAGGACAGCCCCACGTCCATCAGTGTCTGTAGACGTCGAGCGATCGCCGGTACCGGGCTGAAGAACGCCAGCGCCTCCTCGATGGTCATCTCCAGCACCTCGTGGATGCTCTTGCCCTTGTAGTGGATCTCCAGGGTCTCGCGGTTGTAGCGCTTGCCCTTGCAGACATCACACGGGACGTAGATGTCCGGCAGGAAGTGCATCTCCACCTTGATCATTCCCTCGCCCTGACACGCCTCGCAGCGCCCGCCCTTGACGTTGAAGCTGAACCGGCCCGGTTTGTAGCCGCGCGCACGCGCCTCCTGGGTGCCGGAGAAGAGTTCACGAATCGGGGTGAAGATGCCGGTATAGGTCGCCGGATTCGAGCGCGGCGTGCGCCCGATCGGGCTTTGATCGATGTCGATGACCTTGTCGAGCTGATCCAGACCCTCGATCGAGCGGTAGGGTGCTGCCGTCAGCGTGGTCGCCCGGTTGAGCTCGCGCGCGGCGATCGGCATCAGCGTCGAGTTGATCAGGGTCGACTTGCCCGACCCGGACACGCCGGTGACGCAGACGAAAAGCCCCAGCGGCAGCGTGAGGTCCACGCCGTGCAGGTTGTTGCCGCTGGCGCCCTTCAGCTGCAGCTGCTTTTCCGGGTTTCCCGGAATGCGGTGCGGCGGCACTTCGATGCGCCGGGTGCCGGCAAGATACTGCCCCGTGAGCGATTTCGGTTCCGCCTCGATCTCGGCGGGGGTGCCTTGGGCGATGATCTGACCGCCGTGCACGCCGGCGCCGGGCCCGATGTCGAGAACGTGGTCCGCCGCGCGAATGGCATCCTCATCATGCTCGACCACGATGACCGTGTTGCCGAGATCGCGAAGCCGAGTGAGTGTCGCCAGCAGACGGTCGTTGTCGCGCTGGTGGAGTCCGATCGACGGCTCGTCGAGGATGTACATGACCCCGACCAGACCGGCGCCGATCTGGCTCGCGAGGCGAATCCGCTGCGCCTCGCCACCGGAGAGCGTGTCGGCGCTGCGCTCGAGGGTCAGATAGTCGAGCCCGACGTTGACCAGAAACTCCAGGCGGGCGTGGATCTCGTGCACGATCTTGGTCGCGATCTCGCCCTTGCGTCCGGGCAGCGTCAGCTCGGCGAAGTAGTTCCACGCCTCGCCCACCGGCATTCGGGTCAGCGCCGGCATGTTGTTGCCGTCGACGAAGACGTGGCGTGCCTCGCGTTTGAGGCGGCTGCCGTCACACGTCGGGCAGGGCCGAACCGCCAGATACTTGGCCAGATCGTCACGCACCATCGTGGACTCGGTCTCGCGGTAGCGGCGCTCCAGATTGGGCAGCACCCCTTCGAAGGGGTGCTCGCGGGTGACCTTGCGACCGCGATCGTTGACGTAGCTGAACGCCACGTCGTCGTTGCCGCTGCCGTTGAGCACGATGTCGCGCTCGTGGCGCGCCAGCTCGTGCCACGGCGTGTCCAGCGTGAAGCGGTAGTGTTCGGCCACGGCCTGGAGCTGGCTGAAGTAGTAGATGCTGCGCCGGTCCCAGCCCTTAATCGCCCCTTCGGCGAGGGAGAGCTCGGGATGACTGATCAACTTGTCTGGATCGAAATACTGCCGGACGCCAAGACCGTCGCAGGTCGGGCAGGCGCCCGCCGGGTTATTGAATGAAAATAGCCGCGGCTCGAGTTCGGAAAGCGAATAGCCGCAGATGGGGCAGGCAAAGCGTGACGAGAATGCCAGGTTCTCCTGCTCGCCATCCATGAAGTGGATGATCGCCGTGCCGTCGGCCAGATTGAGCGCGGTCTCGAAGGATTCGGCGAGCCGTTGCTGGAGATCGTCGCGTACCTTGATGCGGTCCACCACGACGCTGATGTCGTGCTTGCGCTTCTTGTCCAGGGTCGGCACGTCGTCGAGCTCAACCGTCTCGCCGTCAATGACCGCGCGCACGAAGCCCTGCGCCCGCAGCTCGCTGAGTAGCTGCAGGTGCTCGCCCTTGCGCCCCTTGACCACCGGTGCCAGCAGCATCAGGCGGCTACCCTCCGGCAGTTCGAGCACCTGATCGACCATCTGCGAGACGGTCTGCGCCTCGAGCTCTTCGTCGTGATCCGGACAGCGCGGCGTACCGGCGCGCGCGAACAGCAGGCGCAGGTAGTCGTAGATCTCGGTGATCGTGCCGACCGTGGAGCGCGGGTTGTGCGACGTCGACTTCTGCTCGATGGAGATCGCCGGCGACAGCCCCTCGATGTGATCGACATCGGGCTTCTCCATCATCGACAGGAATTGTCGCGCGTAGGTGGAGAGTGACTCGACGTAGCGGCGCTGCCCCTCGGCATAGAGGGTATCGAACGCCAGCGAGGATTTGCCGGAGCCGGAAAGGCCGGTGACCACGATCAGCTTGTCACGTGGCAGTTCGACATCGATGTTCTTCAGGTTGTGGGTACGTGCGCCCCGTACCAGAATGCTGTCCATAACTACCTCGTGATGCGACGGGGAATCGATCAGTATAGTTGGCTCGCCGATCCTGCCGCAAAAGCTGGCACTTTTCGTTGCTCGTCCGGCGCCGCCCTCACGAACCCGTCCAGCGACGCCGGCCGCGATCAGCACACGGGGAGTTACGCGTCCGTGTCCCGGGCGCCGCCTTTCGACTCGCTTTCACTCCATCCGGCCGGGGGGTAAAATGGCGGGTTCCCCATTCATCCTCGGCGCTCGCCGAGTTCTCTCCCCAACAGCCGTGATTTTCACCATGACGTCTCGCTTTCTCGTTACCGAACGGCGCGCCATCGTGGGCCTGGCCAGTCTGTATGCCTCGCGCATGCTCGGGCTGTTCATGGTCCTCCCCGTGCTGGCGCTCTACGCCGACCAGCTCGATGGCGCTACTCCTTTTCTCGTGGGTCTGGCACTCGGCGGTTACGGCCTGACCCAGGCCATTCTGCAAATTCCATTCGGCCTGCTCTCCGATCGTATCGGCCGCAAGACGGTGATCGCCGGCGGGCTTGTGCTGTTCATCATCGGCAGCGTCATCGCCGCCAACGCCACCACGATTACCGGCATTATCATCGGCCGCTGCCTGCAGGGCAGCGGTGCCGTCGCCGGCGCCATCATGGCGCTACTGGCGGATCAGACCCGCGAAGAGATTCGCACCGCGGCCATGGCCACCATCGGCCTGTCGATCGGGGTCGCCTTTGCCATCGCCATGGTCGTTGGCCCGCTGGTCGCGGATATCGCCGGCCTCGCCGGGGTGTTCTGGTTCACTGCCGCGCTTACTACCGCCGCGCTGCTGGTGCTGTGGAAGCTGGTGCCCAGCGCCCCTCGGCGGCTGCGTCATCGCGACGTGGGTCTCGACCGGGCGCAGCTTCGCGCCACGCTGACCCAGGGCAACTTGCTGCGGCTGGATTTCTCCATCTTCGCGCTGCACCTGATTCTCACGGCCTGCTTCACCGCCTTGCCGTTCAAGCTCGAGGCGCTGGGCTTCTCGGCGGCCCACCATGGCTGGGTCTATCTGCCAGTGATGGCGCTGGCCTTCATCGGCATGATTCCGCTGGTGATCGTGGCCGAGAAGTACCGCAAGATGAAGCCGGTCTTCTTCGGCGCCGTCGCCGCGATGACGCTGATCCTGCTCGGCTTCGGCGAACTGGGGGATGACCGTGTCTCGCTGCTGGCGCTACTGTGGGGCTTCTTTGTCGTCTTCAATCTGCTCGAAGCGACGCTGCCCTCGATGATCAGCAAGCTCGCCCCGGCCGGCGCCAAGGGCACGGCGATGGGCATCTATTCGACCAGTCAGTTCTTTGGGGCGTTTCTCGGCGGCACGCTCGGCGGCGCGCTGTCACAGGGCTACGGGATCGAGAGCGTCTTCCTCGGGTCGGCGTTGGTCGGTGCTCTCTGGCTGGCGGTGATCTGGCGCATGCCGGCACCCCGTCACCTCTCGAGCGAGATCATCGCCCTCGACGAGCAATCGATGGATAGGCTCGATACACTACTCGAACGTTTCGCCGAAGTGGCGGGGGTCGAGGATGTCATGGTGGTCCCCGACGAGCGCGTCGCCTATCTCAAGGTCGACCGTCAGCGCCTGGATGCCGAGGCGTTGACGCGAATCGCAGGCAATCAATGGCAACGAACCGACGCGTGAGCGCGTCGCAATGCAGGAAGGCGAGGAGAATACGATGGCCCGAGGTGTGAACAAAGTCATCCTGATCGGCAATCTGGGACAGGATCCGGAAGTCCGCTTCCTGCCGTCGGGCAATCCGGTGTGCAACCTGCGCATCGCGACCACCGATACCTGGACCGATCGTCAGAGCGGGCAGCGCCAGGAGCGCACCGAATGGCACAGCGTCGTGCTGTTCAACAAGCTCGCGGAGATCGCCCAGCAGTACGTGAAGAAAGGGTCGCGCATCTACATTGAAGGCCGTCTGCAGACCCGCAAGTGGCAGGGGCAGGACGGTCAGGATCGCTACTCCACGGAAATCGTGGGTAACGACATGCAGATGCTCGATTCCCGCAGCGGTCAGGGCGGAGGCGACTACCCGCAGTCGCAGCCGCAGAACCAGTATGGCGGTGCGCCGCAGGGCAACTACGGCGGTCAGCCGCAGCAACCCCAGCCTCAGCCCCAGCAGGGCGGTGGCAATCCCGGCCATGCGCAGCGTCCGCCGCAGAACCAGCCGCCGCAGCAGCAGCCCAACCAGCAGAACCCGAACTACGGCGCGCCCAATCCGGGCAGCTTCGACGACTTCGACGACGAAATTCCGTTCTGAGTCGAGCGTCTGACGCCTCTGCTGATTCAGCCCCGCCTCGGCGGGGCTTTTTCATGGCCGGACTTTTCGCACCGGGGCTTTTCGCGGCGTGGCGGTTGCAGGGTGAGCCTTTACGCCGTCGAGGGCTTGGCGCGGCCCCTCGTCAGCCGACTCGTGACACTCGACGCTCTTCGCCCCAGTGCCTAGAATGGCGCGCCAATAGCCATCTAACGATTTTGCCGCTCATCGACGTTGCGTCGTCGAGCCGCGCGAACCGTTCGTCCACTGTCCGCGCTTCCCGCTGCGCGGATTCCGCCGTACTGCCGCAGTCCGCCTGCGGTGCGTAAGAGAAATTCTGCATGTCGACACCGATTCCCGATGACGCCCGCCTGCCGGAGCTGACGCTGCGTGGCGTCGTTCTTGGCGCGCTCATCACGCTGCTGTTTACCGCCTCCAACGTCTATCTCGGGCTCAAGGTCGGACTGACCTTTGCGTCGGCGATACCTGCGGCCGTGATCTCGATGGCAGTACTTCGCCGGCTCAAGGGCGCCAACAAGCTCGAAAACAATATGGTGCAGACCCAGGCCTCCGCCGCGGGCACCCTCTCGGCGATCATCTTCGTGCTGCCGGGGCTGCTGATGATCGGCTACTGGCAGGGTTTTCCGTTCTGGCAGACGACGGCGATCTGCGCCATCGGCGGCATTTTGGGTGTGCTCTATACCATACCGCTGCGCCGGGTGATGGTGGTGCAGAGCGATCTGCCCTACCCGGAAGGGATCGCCGCCGCCGAGATCCTCGACGTCGGCAGCCGTAAGGCGGGTGGTGACTCGGCCTATCCCGAGTCATCGACGCCGCGACCGGACGAGGGGGCCGAGCCGGGGGCGAAGGAGATCGCCATCGGTGCGGGCGTGGCAGCGCTCTTTTCGTTCGCCGCCGGTGGCCTGCGGTTGCTCGCCGAAAGCGTCAGCGTCTGGTTCAGCGCCGGACGCGCCGCCTTTCAGCTCTCCACTGGCTTTTCGTTGGCGCTGGTTGGCGCCGGCTACCTCGTGGGCATCGTCGGCGGCGTCGCGATGCTGATCGGCACGCTGATCGCGTGGGGCGTGGCGGTGCCGTGGCTGACCAGCGTCACCCCAGCAGCCGCGGGGCAGACGCTGAGCGAGGCGGCGATGATGCTGTGGGCCGACAAGGTCCGTTTCATCGGTGCCGGGACCATCGGTATCGCCGCGGTGTGGACACTCGCGACGCTGTTCAAGCCGATGGTGGTCGGTATTCGCACCTCTTTCGGCGCGATACGTGGCGAGCAGGGCCGGTTTCACACCCAGGTACGCACCGAGCGTGACCTGCCCGCCAGTGTCATTCTCTCGCTGACGCTGGTGCTGCTGGCCCTGCTGGCGGTGGTCTTCGGTCTCTTCCTTCACGGGGCGGCGCCGTCACTCGCCGCGGGTGCCTTCTGGACGCTGACGCTGGGCAGCGTGCTCTTCGCCGGCGTGTTCGGCTTTCTGATCGCGGCGGCCTGCGGCTACATGGCCGGGTTGGTGGGATCCTCGAGCAGTCCGATCTCCGGCATCGGGATCGTCGGTATCATCCTGGTCTCGCTGATGCTGCTGGGGTTTACCGCGCTCAGCGACTCGCTGGATGCGCTCGACCCGGCCGTGGCACGGCAGCTGCCGACGGCACTGGCGCTATTCATCACCTCCGTGATTCTCGCCGTCGCCGCGATCTCCAATGACAACCTGCAGGATCTCAAGACCGGCTATCTGGTGGGCGCGACACCCTGGCGCCAGCAGGTGGCACTGATTATCGGCTGTCTGGTGGGCGCGCTGGTGATCCCCCCGGTGCTCTCGCTGCTGTACAACGCCTATGGCTTCGCCGGCGCCATGCCTCGAGAGGGCATGGATCCCAGCCAGGCGCTCGGCGCCCCGCAGGCATCCTTGATGACGGCGATCGTGCGCGGCGTCTTCGCCCACGATCTCGAGTGGAGCATGATCGGCATCGGCCTGGCGCTGGGGGGCGTGCTGATTCTGATCGACCAGTGGCTGGCCAAGCGGGGCGGTGCCGCACGCCTGCCGACGCTGGCCGTCGGCATCGGCATCTATCTACCGCCCAGCATCATCATGCCGTTGGTGATCGGCGCGATTCTGGGCTGGGTCATCGACCGGCGTCTGCGCCAACGCGCCAGTCGACGTGGGCTCGACGTCGAAGCCGCGGCAGAGCGCCCGCGCCGCCGCGGCGTGCTGCTCGCCTCCGGCCTGATCGTCGGCGAGAGTCTGGTAGGGGTGCTGCTGGCGGGCGTCATCGGACTCAGTGGTACGACGGCCCCGCTGGCACTGGTGGGAGACGACTTCGCCGCCACCGCGCAGTGGCTGGGGCTGGCGGCGTTCGTTGCCGTGTGCGTCGGCTTCTACCGACGCGTGGTCGCCGAGCCGCGCGGCTAGCGACCCGAGACGCGTCCTCGGACGCCTCAGTCGGCGTTGGCCACCGGCAGCTCCACCTCGGTGGCGGCGAAACCGCCGATCGGGGTGGCGATCTCGAACAGCGCCCCGGCGAGCGGCTCGTTGTCGCAGCCGGTCGCTGCCGAGGTCACGAACAGCCGGTCGAGCGCCTCACCCCCGAAGGCACAGGAGGTCGGCCGAGACACCGGCAGTGCGATGTCACGGTCGAGCTGGCCATCGGGGCGGAAGCGCGCCACCCTGCCGCCGTCCCAGAGCGCGACCCAGAGACCGCCATCCCGGTCGCAGGTCATGCCGTCGGGGTAGCCCTCGCCGTCGCCGAAGCGGATGTGTTCACGCCGGTTCGACAGGTTGCCGTCGGCGTCGACGTCGAAGGCGAGAACGACCTGGCGCGCACTATCGTTATGATAGAGTGTGCCCCCGCCGGGGGAGAATGCGGGGCCGTTGGTGACGTGGTATTCGCTATCCATCTCGACCACGCCCCGGCCGTCGAGACGATACAGATAGCCCCGGGAGTGAACTTCGTCGTTGTCCATCGAGCCGAACCAGAGCCGGCCGCAGGTGTCACTCTTGGCATCGTTGAGACGGTCGCCGTCGGCTAGCCACTCGATCGGCGTGAGACGCTTGCCGACGTGAGGGCCCTGGTCGTCGAGTGACATTTCGACGATGCCCGACTGGAGCCCGGCAACGAAGCCACCGCCCGCGCGGGGCAGGATCCAGCAACAGGCCTCCTCCAGCGTCCAGCTCTGGCGCGCGTCGTCAGCGGGGCGCCAGGCGTGAAGCTGGGCCTTGCGGATATCGACGAACAGCAGCGAGGCGAGAGCCGGTGACCAGACCGGCCCCTCGCCGAGCGTCGCGTCCACTTCCCAGACGACGCTCGCCGCCTCCGAGACGGAATTCGTGGACAGAGCATTCTTAGACATGAAGCGTTCCCCTTCGACACGCGGTGCATGAGATCGAGGCCTTCATCATAGCGCCGTCGTTCGCATGGGTAACCCTCCACAGCGGGGGGCGCCAGAAGGGGCGCCGCCCGACCGTCGCCGAGAAGGGGAAGCCGGACGTGAGAGACGATCGCGCTGACCGCGAACTCGCGAGGCAAACGACGCGGAGATGACCGCGCAAGGAGAGCGAATGACGATGAAGCGCAGCGGAGAGTCGATGTGAACTGTGTGCTGACCCATTCCGATCACTGCTTGAGTCTGGCGCTGACCAGACTCGCCGCGACACGGAGTGACATCCGTTTCGACAGCGTGACCCCCTCGGGCTCGACCACGCTTGACATCGAGGCGGTGTTTGCACGGGCACCCAGGGCGGTGGTCGTGCCGCCGCTGGCGCACCCGGAGCAGCGCGAGCCGGCCGAGGTGTATGCCCACTGCGACCAGGTCGAAGCCCTGGCCGAAGCGTGCCGGATGCGGGATGTGCCGCTGGTCTGGTGCGTTTCGGATGCCACGTTCGAGGATGGTGCCGAGGGGGTGATCGACGAGACCGCCATGCCATCGCCGCGTGACGAGGCGCTGCGACGGCTGGTGCAGGCCGGCGAACAGTGCCGGCGTCAGCCGAGACATGTCGTGCTGCGTCTGGGGCCGCTGTTCGCGCTGAAAGGGAGCGACGCCTGGCTCGGCCCATTGATCGAGACGCTGATGCAGGGCGAGCGCGTGGCGGTGCCCCAGGACGTCATTCTCTGCCCGACCTCGGTCGCCGCCGCGGCGCGGGCGCTGCTCGGCATGCTGCTGCAGCTCGACAGCGGCGCCAGCGGCTGGGGCACCTACCATCTCGCGGGAGGAGAGCCCGTGAGCGTCTACACCTTCACCTCCGTGGTGCGCACCCAGCTGGCAACGCGTATCGAAGGGGCGGGCAGGACCAGCCAACTGGGTGAGCTGCGTGCGCTCAACCAGCATCACGACAGTCCCCTGCGCCGGGTGCTCGACTGCCGTCGCCTGCTCGACGTGTTCGGCGTACATCAGAAATCCTGGCGGACCGAGCTCGACCTGATGCTCGACGCGTGGTCGCGCGACGATCTCGTCGCCGGCGGTCATCCATCCGGCAGCCACGAGGAAGCAGCCGACGCATGAAAGCTATCCGTACTCTTTTGTTTTACGCCGGCTATTTTCTGGCCATTTTCGTTTCCGGCCTGCTGATGCTGCCCATCGGGCTGATGCTGCCGTTACGTGCCCGGTTCAAGCTTTTCAACTGCCACAACCGGTTCATCATGAAATGGCTCTCGCTCACCTGTGCCATTCGCTACCGGATTCAGGGGCGCGAGAACGTGCCCGAGGGGCCCTGTGTCGTCCTGGCCAATCATCAGAGCGAGTGGGAAACGGTCTTTCTGCAGCTGCTCAAGACGCCGATCTGTACGGTGCTCAAGAAGGAGCTTCTCAGTATCCCGCTGTTCGGCTGGGGAGTGCGCCTGCTCAAGCCGATTCCGCTGGATCGTTCGCGGCCGTCCAATGCCATGCGCCAGGTGCTCTCTCACGGCAAGCAGCGTCTCGAGGAGGGGCTGTCGGTGCTGATCTTTCCGGAAGGCACACGCGTCGCCCCGGGAGAGCGCCGACGCTTCAACAAAAGCGGCATCGTGATTGCCTGCCGGGCAGGTGTGCCGGTGCTGCCGGTGGCGCATAACGCCGGCGAGCACTGGGGAAGGCACTGGATCAAGCAGCCGGGCACGCTCAACGTGGTCGTCGGCGAGCCGATCGAGACAACGGGGCGCAAACCGGAGGCGATTCTCGAAGAGGTGGAGCGCTGGATCGAGCAGACGCTCGGCGAGATCTCCGACGTGCCGCGGCCGCCACTGCCGGAGAAAGCGCCTGCGGCAAGGGCGCCCTCTTAGTCCGCGGTGCCCTCTGGTCCGGCGGGGGGCCCTTTGGGAGAGCGGGCCTCGTCACCCGCAGGTGGCCTCGTGACAGATGACGACCAACGCAAAAAAGGCGCCCCTCGGGGCGCCTTTTGCGTGCAGCGACGACTCGGCGAGCGTGTCAGCCGTCGTAGCGGTCGAGGACCAGGCAGGCGTTGGTGCCGCCAAAGCCGAAGCTATTGGAGAGCACCCGCTTGACGTCAACGTCGTCACGCCGCGTGCGAACGATATCGAATCCGTTCGCCTGCTCGTCGAGGTTGTCGACGTTGGCGGAAGCGCAGATGAAGCGATGCTTCATCATCAGCAAGGAGTAGATGGCCTCCTGCACCCCGGTCGCGCCCAGCGAGTGGCCGGTCAGCGACTTGGTCGAGCTCATCGCCGGGGTGGTATCGCCGAAGACCTCGCGAATCGCCTTGAGCTCGGCGACATCGCCCACCGGCGTCGAGGTGCCATGGGTGTTGACGTAGTCGACCGGCCCCTCGAGCCCGGCGAGAGCCTGGCGCATGCAGCGCGCTGCGCCTTCACCGGACGGTGCCACCATGTCGTGGCCGTCAGAGGTCGCGCCGTAGCCGGTGATCTCGGCATAGATCGTGGCCCCGCGCGCCTTGGCGTGCTCGAGCTCCTCGACCACCAGCATGCCGCCACCGCCGGCAATGATGAAACCGTCGCGATCGACGTCATAGGGACGCGAGGCTTTCTCCGGCGTGTCGTTGTAGTGCGTGCTGAGGGCACCCATGGCGTCGAACAGACACGACAGTGTCCAGTGCTCCTCCTCGCCGCCGCCGGCGAAGACGACGTCCTGCTTGCCGAGCTGAATCTGCTCGACGGCACTGCCGATACAGTGGGCAGAGGTGGCGCAGGCCGAGGAGATCGAGTAGTTGATACCCTGGATCTTGAACGGCGTCGCCAGGCACGCCGACACCGTGCTGCCCATGGTCCGGGTGACCCGGTAGGGGCCGACACGCCGCAGGCCCTTGTCACGCATGACGTCAGCCGCTTCGACCTGGTTGGCACTGGAGGCGCCGCCGGAGCCGGCAATCAAGCCGGTCCGGGGATTGGACACCTCTTCGGCCGTGAGGCCGGCGTCGTCGATCGCCTGCTGCATGGCGATGTAGGCGTAGGCCGCCGCATCGCCCATGAAACGCAGCTGCTTGCGATCCACCAGCGCCTCGATGTCGATATCGACACTGCCTGCCAAGTGGCTGCGAAAGCCGAGCTCGGCGTACTCCGGCTTGTAACGGATGCCGGAGCGCCCCTGGCGCAGTGAGTCGAGCACCTGCTGGGCGTCGTTGCCTAGGCAGGAGACGACGCCCAGGCCGGTGACTACCACTCGTTTCATGGAAGCCTCCCGCTCAGAAATTCTCTGTATTGGTGAACAGGCCGACCCGCAAGTCCTTGGCCTGATAGATGTCCTGGCCATCCACCGAGAGCGTACCGTCGGCGATACCCAGAACCAGTCGGCGCGTAATCACGCGCTTGATCTCGATATGGTAGGAGACCTGGCCTGCGTTGGGCAGGATCTGCCCCGAGAATTTGACCTCGCCGCATCCCAGTGCCCGGCCGCGGCCGGGATTGCCGAGCCAGCCGAGATGGAAGCCTACCAGCTGCCACATGGCATCGAGGCCGAGGCAGCCCGGCATCACCGGATCGCCAGGGAAATGGCACTGGAAGAACCAGAGGTCGGGGTGAATATCCAGTTCGGCGATGATTTCGCCCTTCTGGTACTTGCCCCCGTCCTCGTTGATCTGCGTGATGCGATCAAGCATCAGCATGTTGGGTGCCGGCAGTTGGGCGTTACCGGGGCCGAACAGTTCGCCCCGGCTGCATTTCAGCAGATCGTCGTGGCTGAAAGAGTGCTGTCTGGTCACTAGATCGTTCCGAGAATCGAAGAGAGTGTGCCCGCGGTCTTCAAGGCGCGGCCAGTCTACTGGCTGAGCGAACTGAATGCACGCCGCCCGGCGGCGAGATGCCGGCCCCTCATCAGGGTCGAACTTGCCCGCTCGATGGCCCCGGGGCATGATGCGCGGTGCAAGGGAACTCAGAGCAATGGGGTCGAGCCCGTATGCGGCTCGAATCGCCAAAAGACGATAAACGATACAAAAGACGGTAACCAACCCCTTATGTGGCCTTCGTTTTCGCTGAACCGACCGCTGGCGTGGCTCGGTCTTGCCGGGCTCTCCGCGGCGGTACTCCTGCCGTTGATGGCACTGAGAGCGGCGGCGCTCACGATCGTGGCGATCGCCATGATCGACCTGTGGCGTCAGATCCGAGCCGAGCACGGTCGACGCGTGCTGGCAGAGCAGGCGCTCGAGCTCTCGCAGGACGGGCTGATGATCACCAATGCCGATAATCGCATCGTGACGATCAACCCTGCCTTCACGCAGATTACCGGCTATCAGTTAGAGGACGTCGCCGGTCTCAATCCGGCCGCGCTCTCCTCGGGCCGCCACGATCGCAGCTTCTACGATCGCTACTGGCAGACCCTCAAGTCGACCGGCCGCTGGGAAGGCGAGATCTGGAATCAGCGCAAGCATGGCGACCAGTTCCCCGAGTGGCTAAGGGTGCGGGCGTGCTACGACGGCCGCGGCCGGGCGACGCACTATATCGGGCTCTTCACCGATATCAGCCGGCACAAGGCGCGTGAGCACGATCTCCGACGCATTGGCTTCGAGGACCCGCTGACAGGGCTTCCCAACCGCCGCCGACTGCATGATCTGCTCGCTTCACGACTGCGTCATCTGCGGGCGGGCGAGGGCCTCGATCTGGCGCTGATCGACATCGACGGCTTCAAGTCGATCAACGACGGGCTCGGCGTCGACTGCGGCGACCGGCTGCTGGCTCGATTCGGGCAGCGGCTTGCCGCTCAGGTCGCCGGGGGGATTGTCGGTCGCCTCGGCGGCGACGAGTTCATGGTCATTCGCACCACGACCTTCGAAGACCACGAAGCGTGGGTAGCGGGACTTCGCCAGCACCTGAGCGAGCCGTTCGAGATCGAAGGCAACTCGCTGCGACTGGGGCTGACCATCGGCAGCTGCCGCGCCCCCGAGGATGGTAATGACGCGGGCGTGCTCTTCCAGCGGCTGGAGTCCGCGCTCTACAGTGCCAAGCGCCACGGCCGCAATCACGATCGACGCTTTCGGCCCTCCCTCGAAGCCGATGACGACCGCCAGTTGACGATGGTCAACGAACTGCACCAGGCGATCGTCAACAATACGCAGCTCGAGGTTCACTATCAGACCCAGCACCGCCTCGACGACGGTGAGATGGTCGGCATGGAGGCGCTGCTGCGCTGGCGTCATCCCGATTACGGACAGGTCTCTCCGGCCGATTTCATCGCGCTGGCGGAGCGCCACGGCCTGATGCCGGCGCTCGGCAACTGGGTGCTCGATCAGGTGATCGCCCAGATCGCCAACTGGCGCGCACTCGGTATCGCGATGGTGCCGGTATGGGTCAATATCTCGGCGCTGCAGCTGATTCAGGGCGACCTGGAGTCGCGACTGCTGGCGACGCTCAATCAGTACCGGGTGCCGGCTGTGCTGCTCGGCCTGGAGCTGACCGAGTCGGTGCTGCTCGACGAGCGCGCCGGCGATGTGTCGCCGCGACTGGAAGCGCTGCGGCGTGAGGGGCTGCAGATCGCCATCGACGACTTCGGGACCGGCTACTCGTCGATGGCCTATCTGAAACGTCTGCCGGTGGACAAGTTGAAACTCGACCGCGAATTCATCCGTGCGCTGCCGTTCGATCATGCCGATGCGGCCATCACCTCGGCGGTACTGGCCATGGCGCAGGGGCTGCATCTCGACGTGATTGCGGAGGGAGTCGAAACGGTCGAACAGCGTGATTTTCTGTTGGCTCGCGGCTGTCGCCACGTGCAGGGTTTCCTCTACGCGCGGCCCGAACCCGCGAATCTCGTCGAGGAGAGGCTCAGCAAGCGCGGCAGCTCCGTGCACGCCTGAGCGTGGGGCGTGTCGCACGCCTCTCGGCTGCCGCCCCGGCCGGCCTGTGACCTCAAGGCCGCCGGGGCGGTCTCAGCTCAGGTTCTTGAACGCTTCGAGCGCGCGCTCGCGGGCGCGCTTGTGATCGACGATCGCTTGCGGATAGCCGGTGCTTCGTCGCTCGTTGTCGCTTGGCTGGTGGCGGGACTTGCTCGGCAGCTCGGCCAGTTCGGGCACCCACTCGGCGATGAAGGCGCCGTCCGGGTCAAAGCGCTGTGACTGCGTGGTGGGGTTGAAGATGCGGAAATAGGGCGAGGCGTCGGTGCCGGTGGACGCGGCCCACTGCCAGCCCCCGTTATTGGACGCAAAGTCGCCATCGACGAGATGATCGAGGAAGAACTGCTCCCCACGACGCCAGTCGATCAGCAGATGCTTGGAGAGGAACATCGCCGTCACCATCCTCAGACGATTGTGCATCCAGCCGGTAGCGATTAGTTGGCGCATCGCGGCATCCACCAACGGGTAGCCCGTCTTGCCCTTGCACCAGGCGTCGAAGGCCTCATCGTTCTGGTGCCACTTCAGGTTTTCGGTCTCGAGCTGGAAGGGCCGCCCAATCACCACGCGTGGGAACCCGAACGCGATGTGCTGGTAGAACTCGCGCCATACCAGCTCATTGACCCAGCTTGTCAGGCCCGCGTCGCCGTCCGCCAGATGCCCGCCGTTGTTCGCCATCACTGCCTGACAGCACTGACGATAGGAGATCATGCCGGTCGATAGATAGGCGGAGAGCTCGCTGGTACCGGCGATCGCCGGGAAGTTGCGGTCCTCCTCGTAGCGTTTGCCCCGCGCCTGAAGGAAGCGCTCGAGCCGGTCGGCAGCGGCTTCCTCGCCCACCGGCCAGCGCTCGTCACCGACGATCGACGATTGATCCTTCTTCGGCAGTGCCGGAATCCTGTCGCCCTGTACCCCGGGCTTTTGCTGCTTGTCCGGGACTTCTCGCAGCAGCAGTTGTTCGGCGGTCACTTTCTGGTGCCACGCCTTGGAGAATGGCGTGAAGACCTTGTAGTACTCATCCTTGCCGGTCAGTAGCGTCCCGGGATCGAAGGCGATCAGGTCGGTGTAATCATGCACGGTGATCCCCGCCTGCTGACAATGATCCGTCACCGCCTCGTCACGCCGCCGTTCGTTGAGCACGTATTCACGATTGAAGTGCAGCGTCTGGACCTCGTGCTCCCGGGCGATCTCGAGAAGTGCCTCGGGGGCAGCGTCGAAATCCTCGATATCTCGATAGAGCAGAGGGATATTCAGCGCGTCGAGCGCCCTTGAGAGCTCGGCAACACCGCGGTGAATGAAGGATATCTTGCCGGCGCCGTGGCCGTGATCGCGCCATTGACGGCGCGTCGCGAGAAAGACCCCGATAACGGGGCCTTTCTGCGCAGCGGCGGTCAGTGCGGTGTTGTCGATCGTACGCAGGTCGTTGCGAAACCAGACCAGTTGAAGCGGGGGCATGGGCACATCCTTGTGGCCGCTGACCCGGGGCGCTGGCGATCCGTCAGGGATGCCGGGAAGCGACCCCGTGCGCGTCAGCGGGGAGATCTATCAATGAGCGAGCGCAGGCGACTGAGCGCCTGATTCATGTCTTCGCCGAGAATATCGACGTCGGTGTTCTCGAAATCACTGGCGCGGATTCGCGCCACCGGCCCGGCCAGACACACCGGTACACCGGACTGCTCCGCCAGACGCGGTAGCTGGCGGCGGATGACATCACTGCGCTCCGCCTGACCACTGGCCAGCAGTAGCGCTTTGACGCCGAGACGATCCACCGCCATGGGGAACTCACTGAACGGCAGCTCGCCATCGATGAGCTGAACGCGATAACCCGCCCCCGAGGCGGCGAGTCCGGTGAGCAGTGTCCAAAACCCGCTGGGGTCCTCGGGCAGCTTGGCGACCAGGATCTCTTCGGCGTTGCTGAGCTGGTTGGCGTGGTAGATCCGCGTCCCGATCCGCGTGCGCAGGAAGGTTTCCAGCAGGCGACGCTGCAGAGAAGCGCCGAACTGGTCGCCCCAGCGCTCTTCCAGCTGCTCGATCGTCGGCTGCCAGAGTTCGGTGACGCACAGACCGACCGGATAAAGTGCCAGACTCTGATTGAACAACGTTTCGATCCGTCCGAGATCGAGGCTATCGACGGCATGGATCAGATGTTGACGCTGGCTGACCCAGTCGCCCATCTGGGGCGCCGGGGTTTCGGCATTCTCGGGCTGGTCCAGGAGTTCCCGCACCTGACTCACCGGCACGCCGCGATTCAGCCACTGCAGTATGCGCTCGACGCGTTCGATATCGTCGCGAGCGTAGAGACGGTGACCTTTTGGTGTGCGCTGTGGACGGATGAGACCGTAACGCCGCTCCCACGCGCGCAACGTCACCGAGTTGACCCCGGTCAGGCGGGACACTTCACGGATGGGGTAGAGCGGAGCTGCCGTGGAATCCATAGCGTTATGAGTCATGCAAGTCCTCCTGCGAGGTCTATGCGTGCGCCGAATCGTCGAATCGGTGGCCAAGAAGATGTAATGAAGTCATCACCGAGACGGCGGCTATCGGGGAATGGGCGCCGCGCGCCAAACGTATTGAACGGCCCTGTCACTGGGTAACCGTCGCCTTCGCCACGCAAAGTCTCGCTGCTGGCAACCTGGGTAATGCGGGGCTGAAATGCGGGAATGGCGCGTGGTGCAACGAATTCAGTGGGCCAAGGATGGCCGATGAGGTTGTACATTTCAAGATGCTTGTACAACTCGTATGTAATGCAGGATCGGAGGTTTGACGCCACTCGACGCTCGCCGGAGTGTCTCTGATCACGGCGCCGCAATCGACAAGCGGTGGGGCTGCCGTCTCGATCCGCGCGGCGGCCCTGGCTGGTTGAAAGCCGTGATCGTCCGATGTCGACGTCCCTGAAGTCCTGCGCGGTCAATGCCTTAGCCAAGTGCCTGGATCAGGGGCGGCGAGTTTCCGCGCAAGCTAAAAGGGTATCGCTGTCACGCTTGGCGCCAGCGGTCACCGCTGGCGGCCAAGCGCTACGTGAATCGCGGCAGCCGCCTAGGCCGCCTCGCCTCACGTGTCGCAGGGGGAGGGCAACGCCGGCTGCCGCGACAAAACGACGCTGTCAGTCACGCCTGCTATGGTGTGGCGTATTGTACAACCTGGGTATAACGGAGGGCACGAGCATGCGCTTACTCATCACAGGCGGAACCGGCTTCGTCGGCAGGCGGCTGGTCGAACGCGCTATCGCCGACGGCCACCAGGTGATGGTGGTGTCGCGAGATCCCGTTGCCGCACGGGAAACCCTTGGCAGCGAGGTCACGGTGCGCGATAGCGCTGGCGCCTTCGTCGACGACAAGCCTGAAGCGATCGTCAACCTTGCCGGTGAGCCGATCGCGGATCGACGCTGGAGCGACTCGCAGAAGACGCGTCTGCTCGAATCGCGGCGCCATGCCACGCGAGAAGTGGTCGCACTCTGCGAACAGCTTGCCGCGCAGAACGCGGCGCCGGGCGTGCTCGTTTCCGGTTCGGCGATGGGCTACTACGGCGATCAGGGCGACCGCGAAGTCACCGAGCAGACACCCCCCCACGACGAGTTCGCGCATCGATTGTGCGAAATGTGGGAGCACGAGGCGCACCAGGCCGAAGCCTTCGGCACGCGCGTCGCCTGCATCCGCATCGGCCTGGTGCTCGACGCGGGCGGCGGCACGCTGGCCAAGATGGCGCCGCCTTTCAAGCTGGGGCTGGGCGGCAAGATCGGCGATGGTCGTCAGTACATGCCGTGGATCCATCGCGAGGATCTGGTGCGGATCATCGAGTTCCTGCTCGTCCGTGACGATCTCGCCGGGGCGATCAACGCGAGTGCGCCCAACCCGGTCACCAATGCCGGTTTCACCCGCGCCATGGGGCGTCATCTGCACCGGCCCACGCTATTTTTCATCCCTGGCCCGTTGCTCAAGGCGGCGCTTGGCGAGATGTCACGGCTGCTGCTGACCGGCGCCTGCATGCGCCCCAGGCGCCTGGAGAACGCCGGTTTCGAGTTTCGCTATCCCACCCTGGACGACGCCCTGGCGGCCATCTTCGGCGACTAGCCACGATGCGACGCGCACGCGGGTCAGGGGCGGTCGCTTCCTGGCCCGGACGAGCGTCGACCCGCGGCGCGACGCCCTCAGCGCTGGTCGTTGTCGACCGTCACGATCACTCTGACCGCATCGAGGCGTAGCGATGCGCTCTCGATCGCAGCGTCGAGGGCGTGACGCTCTTCGCGGAGCGCGGCGAGTTCGTCGTCGCGGACCACGTCGTTGTGCCGAGCCAGTGCCTCGAGGCGTGAGAGCTCGGTATCGAGGGTGTCACGCATGCGCTGCTGCGCCTGTTCCACCAGCGTAGGCAGCTCTCGCAGCGCCTCCTGCTCGCCGCTGCGCAGAAGCCCCCTGAGCTGATCGTGACGCGACTTCAGCAGCTCCCGAGCCACGCCCTTCTTGACCCGTTGCAGATTGCGCGACAGCCCGCTGAACTTCACCTTGTCGGAAAGGTTGGCGCCGCTTTCGTCGAGCAGCACGCGAACGCCGGTATCCGGCAGAAAGCGTGAAAGTTGCAGCGCCTTCGGTGCCGGACAGTGGGTGCGATAGATCAGCTCGACCATCAGCCGACCGCCGGGAATGCTGGGGTGCCGGAGCAGCGCCAGTGCCGTGTTGCCAAGACTCGACTGCAGCACGCGCTCGAGTATCGCCGACACCATCGGATGTTCCCAGGAGAGCCGCTGCACATCGTCGCGTGCCAGCGCTCGGGCTCGCGAGTAGGTCGCGGTGAACCCTTCGTCGCCCTGATTGAGTCCAGGCAGGCTATCGAGCATGTGCGAGCCCGGGGCGAGATGGGTCAAGCCGTTGCCGAGCTCGCGGCTTTCGACGCCGAAGATATCCAGCGCCTGGTCAACGTAACGGGGCAGGGCCGTGTCGTTATCCTGCTCGATCACTTCGCGCACGACGGCGTCGGCGCGCTCGTGGCGGCAGGCGTTCCACTCCAGCAGGCGATTGCGACCGGCATCGCGCTCCGCGAGCCGGGCGTCGTTGAAGGTGCGGGTCTCATCGATCAGGTCGTCGAGACCGCCGATGTCATCGAGACTCTCCAGCAGCGAATCGCCGAAGGCTGCCAGTACGTCACCGCCGGCGGCGTGCGGGGCATCGAAGGCGTCCAGACCGTCGCGGTACCAGCGCAGCAGCGCCGCCGTTGGGCTCTCTTCGATCACCGGGACATGAATGTCGATAGGATGCAGTTGGCCGATCCGATCCAGGCGTCCGATGCGCTGCTCGAGCAGGTCCGGGTGCCACGGCAGATCGAACATCACCAGATGATGGCAGAACTGGAAGTTGCGGCCCTCGGAGCCGATCTCCGAGCAGATCAGTAGTTGGGTGCCGCCCTCGTCGTCGGCAAAGGCAGCGGCGGCGCGATCGCGCTCGACCAGGCTCATCCCCTCATGGAACACCGGCGCGTGAATACCGGCACGGACCCGGAGTGCCTCGGCGAGATCCAGCGCTGTCTGGCGAAAGTGAGCGATCACCAACATCTTGTCGCCACTCCGCGCCTCGAGCTGTTCGATCAGCCAGGTCACGCGGGGGTCGATCCGCCACCACGGCGTCTCCCGCTGGAGGTCGTCGTCGACGCCGGCGCGATAGGTCGCTTCCGGATAGAGACGCGCCTCGCGGCTGCCCAGTCCCTGGGTGCCGAGGATCCCCAGCAGCGCTTCGTCTTCCAGCGCCAGCGACGCGAACTGCTCGGCGTAGGCCTCGGGCTGGGGCAGCGTCGAGACGTGCAGGTGGCGCTCGGGAAAGCCGCCGACATGACGGCGGCTATTACGAAACATCACGCGCCCGGTACCGTGGCGGTCCAGCAGTTGATCGCGCAATTGGCGTCGGGCACTGGCCCGCTGAGCCTCGTCGCTCTCGGCGTCTATCAGTGTCTCGAGCAGGGCGCGGGAATCGCCGTCGTCGATCACCGCGCGCACCGTCGCCGCGGCGTCTTCGGAACCTGGCACTCTCTCCAGTGCGTCCACCGCGTCGGCGACGGCGGTGTAGCCCGTCTCCTCCTCGCGGAAGCGCTCGAGATCGTGATAGCGGTCGGGGTCGAGCAGGCGCAGGCGAGCGAAATGGCTCTCCAGGCCCATCTGTTCCGGCGTCGCGGTGAGCAGCAGCAACCCCTTGCTCAGGCGGGACAGGCGCTCGACGCAGGCGTAGCCGGGGCCTTCGGCCTCGGCAGACCAGTCGAGGTGGTGTGCCTCATCGACGATCATCAGGTCCCACTCACACGCCTCGGCCTGATGCTGGCGGCGCGGGTTGGCGAACAGCCACTCCTGGCTCGCCAGAATGCACTGACCGCTCTCGAACGGGTTCTCGTCGCCCCACGCCTCGCTCTGGGATTCGTCGAGCAGCGTTACCGACAGCGAGAAACGCCGCAACAGTTCGATCAGCCACTGGTGGGTGAGGCTCGCCGGCACCAGGATCAGCGCTCGGCTGGCACGGCCGGTGAGCAGCAGCCGGTGCAGAATCAGGCCCGCCTCGATGGTCTTGCCCAGGCCGACCTCGTCGGCCAGCAACACCCGCGGAGCATGACGGCGGGAGACCTCGTCCGCGATGTAGAGCTGGTGTGGCAGCAGATCGATGCGCGGGCCGGCAAGGCCAAGGGCCGGACTCTTGGCGGTGCGCTGATGGTGGTGCAGCGAACGATAGCGCAGCTCGAACCAGTCGTTGCGATCCACCTGGCCCGTGAGCAGTCGATCCTGCGCCTGATGAAAGCGCATGCTGTCGGAGAGCTTGGCTTCACTCAGCGAGGTCGCCTCGCCATCGTCTCGCCGCCCGCGATAGATGACGCAGCCCGCCTGGGTGTCGGTTGACTCCACCGTCAGTTCGACGCCGTCTGCGGAGAGGATGCGATCGCCCTCGGCGAAGACCACACGGGTCAGCGGTGCATCGCGCACGCTGTAGGTGCGGGTCTCCTGGCTGGCGGTAAAGAGCACGGTCACGCTGCGGGCGTCGGCGCTCAGAATGGTGCCTAGTCCCAGCTCGGTCTCGCCGTCACTGATCCAGCGCTGGCCGGGAAAGAAATCGCTCATGGTGCCTCGGTGGTGTTGTCGCTGCGGGGACGCTTGGGCGAGGCATTCTAGCGTAAAGCGCAGGTCGCCTTAAGCGCCGTTGCGCGGTTCGAAGATGCCGGCGTTGAAGGCTACACTGCCCGCTCGATGAACAGAGGGGCCAGAGGCATGGCAAGAGGACAGAGCGATCCGCTGCGGCGGGTGGCAATCGCGAGTCAGGCGGCGGGGTTCATCACGATCATCGCGCTGGAGACCTGGCTCGGCGACGCGGCGCGTCCGTGGCAGGGCGTGACGCTGGGGTTGATGCTGGCGGCTGCGGCGCTGCTCGCCCTGGCGCGGCGCTATCGCCGCAACCGGCGGCTGCGTGAGGCGCCACTCGACGACGAATGACGCCGCCATGAAGCCCTCGGCGGCGTCTAGGGGCGCAGAGTAGCGTTGGGGGCAATCGATCCGGGAGCGTATCGGCTGCCAGGCCAGCGCCGGGATCACATCGGCGGAATGGTGCCATCGAGTCCGACGATCACCACCTTGGCGGGTATCGGGTCCTGCGCCATGTCGCCTGCGACGAAGACGGCGGCTCCCGATTCGAGATCATCGCTCGTCGCCTGGCTCACCTTGACCGTGGGCACGTCGCTCGGCACCTGGATCTCCTTGCTGCCGTCACCGTAGTCCACCGTCAGCGTCATCATGTCGCCTTCGCTCTGGGCGCTGTCGACGGTGCCGTTGGTCATGCTCGATCCGCTGCTGCTGCCACCGAGCTTCTCGCTGCCGGTACCGCTATCGCCGCCGGTCGCAGTGACGGTGCCGTTGGTCATGGCAGCGCCCGAACCGCTGCCGCCGAGTTTCTCGCCGCCCACGTCTTGAGTGCCGCCGTCCGCGTTCATCGTCGCGCCGCGGGGCGTATCCCAGGGGTAGTCGCCTTCGCCGGTACCTCTCATCGAATCGGGAAAGATCACCATCTCCAGCGCCGTCGAGGCTCCACCGTTCTCGCCGGGGCGATTGGCGGTGCCGATGAAAGTGCCTTCCTCGATCTCGTCGAGGCTGCTCTCCGAGACACCGGCAAGCCGGGTGTCGTCGTCGTAGGTAACGCGGTAGGTGCTGGCGTCGCTGGCGGACTCGACCTGAAAGCCGCCGTCGCTGACGTCGGTGATCGTGCCGCGAAGATGCTGCGGCGTATCACCAGTCTGCGCCTGGGCGAGACTGGCGGTGAGACAGCCGATGGCCAGCACCAGTGCAGTGCGCGAGAACGGGCGGGAAAGCGGGAGGAAACGCGGCATGATGGGCTCCTGATGGCGTGAACCCGAGGCGCATCGAGCGCTCGGGGCAACACCTTGAGTCCAGTCGATTGCGGCAGGAAGTCAAGCCAACTCGCGGGAGACGAAGGTCGAAATCGGACCTGTCTGCCCGCGAACCCAATCTCGCCGCGATCCCGACAGGCACTGGCCCGTCGGCGCGGCGCGAAACGGCTTGTCGTTACATCGGCGGCGGGGTGCCATCCAGACTGACGAAGGTGCCCATGGCGGTCATCGGATCCTCACTGACGTCGCCGCCGACGAAGACCGATGCTCCAGGTTTCAGCGCGTCGCGTGTGGCCGGGCTCATCGCGACCGTCGCGACGTCATCGGGCACTCGAATCTTATTGCTGCCGTCTTGATAGTCGACGGTCACGGTCAGCGTCCCGCCGTCGCGAGCCGACTCAACGACCGTGCCACTGGTCAGGGTCCACGCCGTGTCAGCGTCGGCGCCGGCATCGCTCTCGCTCAGCGCGCTGCGCGGCGTCTCCCAGGTGTAATAGCCAAAGGGCTTTTTGGTGATCGCATCGGAAAAGACGTTCACCGCGACGGCAGTCGGGGGCCCGCCACCCTCGTCGCTACGTTCGACGGTATTCACGTAGGCACCGTCCTTGATCGCATCCAGGCTGGCCTCGGAAGCGCCGAAAAAGAGGGAGTGGTCATTGAAAATCACGCGGCGGGTACGGCCGTCGGTAAGAGATTCGACGGCCATGCTGTTATCGCTCACCTCGGTAATGGTGCCTCGCAGGCCCTTGGGGGTGTCGCTGGCCTGAGCGATTCCTGCGGCGAGGCAGCTGATGACGAAGAAAAGGGCGCTGCACCGAAGGGGGCGAGAAAGGCCGAACGCGTGTGACATGACAAACTCCTGTGAACATAGTGGCCGAAAGCCGATGAAGAGAGCGGGCTGGCTTGCGGGGAAGAAGAGTCTATCGCAACGATCGGTCAGGCGCTCGCCGGCGGACAATCAGATGCCCGCGTACCAGGTGTAGCCCCGGTCCTCCCAGTAGCCGCCCCGACCGCCGCCGATGGCATCGAAGTCGGTGACGAGCGTGATGCCCGAGAGATACTTGGCCATCTTGTAGCCCAGCTGGCGCTCGGCACGCAGCCGCAGCGGCGCGCCGTTGGCAACGGGAAGCGTCTCGCCGTTGAGCGAGTAGGCGAGAATCGTCTGCGGATGACGGGCCTCCGCGAGATCCAGGCTCTCGTAGTAGAAGTCCTCGTCACCGAGCTGATCCATGCAGTGAAAGACCACGTAGCGGGCCTCGTCGCGGACCCCGGCGCGATCGAGCAGGTCGGCGAGCACCGGCCCCTGCCACTGGCCTATGGCGCTCCAGCCCTCGACGCAGTCATGACGCGTGATCTGCGTTCTCGCCGGCAGCGCGCGAAGCTCGGCGAGCGACAGCGACAGTGGCGTCTCCACCAGCCCATCGACGCTGAGCCGCCACTCGGCGAAGTCGTTCGCCGCCAGCTCGCGATAGCGCGATGCCTGCGGGTCCGTCGAGCCGTTGGGGCGAAAGGGGGCGTCGATCATCGAGGCCGGATACTCCGGCGCCATGCCGCGTGCGCCGGCCAGAAAGCGCTGCACCCGCAGGTTGAGCGTCTCGGCCAGGCTGAGCGTGCCGATGACGCGCTCGTTCTGTGACAGCCGGTCGCAGCCGGCAAGCCCCAGCGTCGCCGCGCCGAGGGCCGCGCGTTGTAAAAAACGTCGCCGCGTCGAGCGCGCCACGCTGTCGTCACTACGCCGTGTCATCGTCGTGCCTCCGCTGGGAGGAGGCCGACGTCTCGCGCCGGCCACCCGTCATCATGTCGCGAACCTGGCGCCACGGGCCGCTCAGAAGCACCATGGCGATGTGCACCACGAAAAAGAGCACCAGCGCAGCGGCGACGAGAAAGTGGATCGAACGCGCGCTCTGGCGGCCGCCGAAGAGATCGAGCAGCCAGGGCGCGGCCGCGTTGAAGGTCGGCGACATGCAGAGCCCGGTGACGACCATCAGCGGGAGCGCCACCAGCAGCACCCCGAGATAGCTCAGCTTCTGCAACCCGTTGTAGCCCGATCCGGAAGGGAATCGAAACCGGAGATGCCCGAGCAGATCACGGCCGAGGCCACGCCACTCAGGCCCGCTGAGCCATAGATCGCGTTTCAGATGGCCGCTGAACAGGGCGTAGAGTACGAACAGCGCCCCGGCGCCGGCGAACAGCCAGGCGAAGAAGAAGTGCCACAGCCGCCCCATGCTGAGGAACTGATAGCTCGGTAGCGTCGACCAGGCGGGAAAGCCACGGACCGCGCCGCGCTCGCCCACCTGGGAGTAGCCGAGTACGCCGGTGGTATCGAACGTCCACGGGCCGAGCGCGGTCTGGCCGAGGATACCCCCCTCGCTGTCGCGAATGGCGTACATCTCGAGCCAGGGGGCGTCGAAGTCGGAGGCGCTACCCCAGTAGAGTGCGGGGTGCGCGTTGAAGATCTGCAGGCCACTCATCAGCATGACGATAAGAAACCAGAGGTTGAGCCAGTGCCAGATTCGCACCGGGCCGGGATGACGTCGCCGCGGCTTGGCGGGCGCGGCATTGGCAGAGCGGTTTATCGCCACGTTGCGGTCTCCGGAAAGCGCCAGCGGAAGCGAGCGGCAGGCCTCGGTTTCCGCGGCTGCCATGAGGTTTCACTATAGTTCGGTTGCGGTCGAACGCCACGGCGCCAGGCGCCGATGGCATCCGCCGACAGATGCTTTAAGCTGGACGCTAAACAGGCTCATCCGGAGCGCGACGTGCTGCTGAATATACTGGTACTGATTCTCACCGTGGCGGGGATGGAGATCGCCGCGGCGCTGATCCATCGTTACGTCATGCACGGCTTCGGCTGGCGTTGGCACCGCTCCCACCACGAGCCGCACCAGCAACGTTTCGAGCTCAACGATCTTTATGCCGTGGTGTTCGCCGCCATCGCCATCGTGCTGATCGCGCTCGGCACCGCCGGCGCCTGGCCGCTGCAGTGGATCGGCGCCGGCATGACGACCTACGGCCTGCTCTACTTCGTCGTCCACGACGGGCTGGTGCACAAGCGCTGGCCGTTCCGCTACATCCCGCGGCGCGGCTATCTCAAGCGGCTCTATCTTGCCCACCGGCTGCACCACGCGGTGAAGACGAAAGAGCGTGGACTCTCCTTCGGCTTTCTTTATGCGCCGCCGACCGAAACGCTGCGCGAGGAGCTACGCCGCCGTCAGGCCGAGCCGGCTAGCGCGGACGCTGCCACAGGTCATCGGGACGTCGGCCCGGTCGATGCCCGCGGGCGCTGAGCGCCATCCCCGCGCCCTGCATCAAGAGTCCGATCTTCTCCGCCTTGCTGGTCCCCTGACGCTGCTCGAGCGCGTCCTCGCCGGCGCGTGACACCTTGACGCCGATCCGGCGATAGACGCCCCGCGCCGTGGCGATGGCCCACGCCGAGCGCAGCGGCAGCGCCGGCAGCCCCTCTCGCGCCGAGTCATAGTAGGGCTCGGCCACCGCCACCAGTCGCTTGGCCATCTCGGCAAGCGCCGGTCGGTGACGCGGCTCGGCAAGCTCGTCGAGCGGGACCTCGAACGCCTCGAGCCACGCCAGCGGCAGATAGCAGCGACCGATGCGGGCGTCGTCGAGAATGTCGCGGGCGATATTGGTGAGCTGAAAGGCGAGACCCAGATCGCAGGCGCGATCCAGCACGGCCTCGTCGCGTACGCCCATCACCCGCGCCATCATCAGCCCCACCACCCCCGCCACGTGATAGCAGTAGCGCAGCGTATCCGGCAGATGCGGATAGGTCTCCTCGCGCACGTCCATGGCGTAACCCTCGAGGTGATCGAAGGCCTGCGACGGCGGAATCTCGTGGCGGCGGGCGACCTCCTGAAAGGCGGCGAAGGCCGGCTCCCGCAGGGGCTCGTCGGTGTAGGCCAGGCGAGTCGATTCGCGCAGCCGCTCGAGACGCGCCGCCGGGGTATCGCGGCCGGGCGAGTCCGTGGCAAAGCCCAGCGTCTGGCCGTCGATCACATCGTCGCAGTGACGACACCAGGCGTAGAGCATCAGCGCGCTGCGCCGCGTGGCGGGATCGAAGAGCCTCGCCGCGGTGGCGAAGCTCTTGGAGCCCACCGCCATGGTCTGGGTGGCGTGGTCGAGCAGCGCCTCGCTCATGCCGGCGTCTCTGGGTCACCGAGATCCTGGATCATCAGCCCGGCCGTGGCTTGGGCGGAGCCGATGACCCCGGGGATGCCCGCGCCGGGGTGGGTGCCGGCCCCCACCAGATAGAGGTTGTCGATCTGGCTGTCGCGATTGTGGGGGCGGAACCAGGCGCTCTGGGTGAGGATCGGCTCCACCGAGAACGCCGAGCCCTGATAGGCGTTGAGCGTGTCGCGAAAATCGAACGGCGTGATGTGCCGATGGGTCACCAGCTGGCTGCGCAGCCCCGGCATGTAGTGCGCCTCCAGGTAGTCGAAGATGCGCTCACGGAGTCGGGGGCCTTCGACCGCCCAGTCGAGATCCGCGGTACCCAGGTGCGGGACCGGCGCCAGCACGTAGTAGGCGCCGCAGCCCGGCGGTGCGAGCGACGGATCGGTGACACAGGGGGCGTGGAGATAGAGCGAAAAGTCGTCTGCCAGCGCATCCTTGTTGAAGATCTCGTCGATCAGCTCGCGATAGCGGGGGCCGAAACAGACGGTGTGGTGGGCGAGCTGGGTGTGGTTGTGATCGAGACCGAAGTAGAGCACGAACAGCGAGTTGCTCATGCGCTTGCGCTTTAGGCTCGCGCTCGCCTTCTGCCCCCGCGGGTGGTGGCCGAGAAGCCCGGCATAGGTGTGCACCACGTCGGCGTTGGACGCCACGGCGCGCGCTTCGAGGCGGCGGCCATCGTCGAGCGTCACGCCGGTGAGGCGGTCGCCCTCGGTCTCCAGCCGCGCGACCGGCGCGTTCAATTCGATCTCGCCGCCGATGTCGGTGAAAAGCCGGACCATGCCAGCCACCAGCGCACCGGTGCCGCCACGGGGGAACCAGACGCCCCACTCGCGCTCGAGCGCATGGATCAGGGTATAGATCGAGGAGGTCGAGAAGGGATTGCCGCCCACCAGTAGCGAGTGGAACGAGAACGCCTGACGCAGGTGCTCGTCCTCGACGAAACTCGACACCATGCTGTAAACGCTGCGCCATGCCTTGAGTCGTGTCAGCTGCGGCGCGGCCTTGAGCATGTCACGAAACGACAGGAAGGGCTTGGCGCCGAGCTTGAGATAGCCCTCCTCGAAGACCGCTCGGGAGTAGTCGAGAAAGCGTCGATAGCCGTCGACGTCCGCCGGGTTGAGCTTGCCGATCTGGGATTCCAGCGACGCCTGATCGTTGACGTAATCGAAGACCACGCCGTTCTCCCAGCAGAGCCGGTAGAAGGGGGTCACCGGCATCAGCTCGACGTAATCCTCGAACCGCTTGCCGGCAAGGGTGAACAGCGCCTCCAGTGCGCTCGGGTCGGTGATCACCGTGGGCCCGGCATCAAAGGTGAACCCCTCGTCCTCGTAGACGTAGGCGCGACCCCCGGGCTTGTCGCGGCTCTCCAGCAGCAGCGTGGGAATGCCCGCCGCCTGCAGCCGGATGGCCAGTGCCAGGCCGCCGAAACCGGCGCCGATAACGATCGTTCGTTTCATCAATAGGCCCTTGAGCGCGTCATTGGAAATGCTTTAGCCGTGGCGATCGCTTGAGGACCGCCTGCAGCGCTTCGCCCACCGGCACCGGCGGCTTGCCGATGAGCACGCGGGCCTTGTCGGCAAGCCGCGGGTGGCCGGCGTAGAAGCGTTCGATCAGCCCCGTGTCGAGTCCGTAGAAGCGCTGCATGACCTGGAAGCGCTCGTCGGGGCGGCCGGCAAGAAACAGCATGCGGTTGAGCATGCGAAAGAAACCCTGCTCACGCCACTGTGCCGCGGCGAATTGCCGGATCAGGGCGGCGAGGTCGGGGGCGGCCAGCGGCATGCGTTCGCTGAGGCGGTCGGCCAGCGTGAGCGCCGCCGGCAGTGAATAGCCGGTGGTGGCATGGAAGAGCCCGGCGCGCAGCCCGCTCGTCGGCTGACCGGCCAGTGGCGCCCAGAAGGCCTCGAAATCCCCCGCCAGCGTGATCGGCAGACTGCCGCGCTCCTCGCGCATGAGCGAGTCGAGCGACCACCCCTGCGCGGCGGCGTAGTGCTGAATGTTGTCACGCGCGCGGTCGCCGTCGAGGCTGGCGTCATCGACGTAGTGGGTGTCCTCGATCAGCAGCTCCGTCGGCGAGAGCGGCAGGCTATAGACGAAGCGGTAGCCACGCTGTTGATCGACGGTGGCGTCCATCAGGATGGGCCGCTCGAGCCCGTGGGGCGCGGCAAGCCGCCACTGCTGGCCCAGGAATGCCTGAAAGCCGACGGTGAGATGCGGCGACGGCCGATAGCCGCGGCCGTCGATCACCGCCGTGGCGCTGAGCGCCTCCCCGCTGTCGAGGGTGACGTGATCCGGGGCGACCTCGGCGACGGCGGTCTGCGTGCGCAGGTCGTCACCGAGCGCGGCCTCGAGGCCGGCCGCGAAGCGCTCGGCGGTGACGCTCAGATAGCCACCCGGCAGCGTGCGCCGTCGCTCGGGAAAGCGCACGTCATAGCCGGACCAGCGGTGTGCCACCAGGGCGTCGATGCTCGCGAGCTGTGTGGCGTCCAGGTCGCTCTGGTGAAACGACCAGGTGTGGTTGCCGCCGGCGCGCTCGCCGGCCTCCAGCATCAGCACGCTGAGGTCGGGACAGCGCTGCTTGAGACGCCAGGCGATCAGGCCGTTGGCGAGCCCGCCGCCGACGAGAATCAGATCCCAGCGCTGACTCATGGCGCGGACTCCGCTGCCACGTCCTGCCGGTCAGCGGCGGGGCGAGACGGTACGCGTGCTGGGGTCATGGGCGTCTCCTCGGGTCGCAGGGTGGCGTTCGTCTGTGGCCTGCCGGTCGCGATCGCGCGCTCGACGATGGCGGCAGCCTGGGTCGCGCCGTCCGCCGGGGTCAGCTCACGTCGGACAGCGGCCAGCCGCTGACGGTAGCTCGGCGAGGCGAGCAGAGCGGCAAGCGCTCCCGCGATGCGCCGGTGGCCGGCAAAGCGCGAGAGTGTCTCTCCGACGCCATGATACGCCACCCGCGCCGCCACCCCGGGCTGATCGAACGCCAGGGGTATCACCAGGATCGGTGTGTCGGCGACGATGGCGTCGACGACGGTATTGAGTCCGCCATGGGTAATGACGGCATCCGCCTGGGCGAGGGTGGCGCGCTGGTCGGCAAAGTCGGTGACGAAGGTGGTGCCCAGCCGCTCGAGGCGCGCCGCCCGTTCCGGGGACAAACCGCCGCAGTGAGCGATCACCAACGTGGCGCCCAGCCGTCGGCAGGCCCTGGCGATTCTGGCGAACAGCCGGTAGCGGTGACCCTGGAGCGTGCCGAGCGACGCGAAGACCAGCGGGCGCTTGGGCTCGGCCGGCCACTTGCCGGCGCGGGGGCGTTCGCCCGTCGGCGTTCGGAGTGGCCCCACAGTGTGGCCATGGGCGGGCCAGTCGCGGCGGGGAAAGTCCAGTGCGGCCGGCATCTGACTGAGGCGTGCCAGCGGCGAGAGGCAGTCGTGCAGTGCGCGCCTGGGCGTCAGCCCCAACGCCTCGGCGTGGGCGGCAATGACGCGAGCATGGGGGCGCATCAGGCGGTCGTAGATCGTCTCGCTGGCGGCATACATCTTCAGTGAGCGGGCGTCGGCGGCGTAGCGAAACGGCATCACCGGCAGCGGCAGCCCCGCCTCGCGCTCCACCGGCAGGGCGCAGGCGACGGAGACGAAGGGCAGATTCAGCCCCTCGGCGACCAGTCCCCCGGCGGCTTCCATCTGGTCTGCGATGACGCCATCGATGCCGAACCGCTGAAACGCCGCCGGCAGCGTGCGACACAGCATGTCGGTGGTGGCGGCCATGTCGGCGATCAGTCGCCGGATGGCCAGGCCGGAAGGGTTGGCCGCGAGTCGGTGCGTCCGCGCCAGAGCACCGGCCGGATGGGTGTCGCCGCCCACCGCGGCGAAGCCGATACGGGCATCGGTGACGAGCGCGCGCGCGTCGATCTGATGAAAAACGGTCACGCGGTGGCCGCGTGCGATCAGCGCCCCGGCCAGCGCCTGCAGAGCCTGGAAATGGCTGTAGAGCGCCGGGGCGACGATGGCGTAGTGACTCACCGGCGTGCCGCTCCGGCGACTGTCGAGGCGGGCGTCGAGGCGGGCGTCAGCGTGGCGTGTCGCAGTGCGGCGATGTCCGCGCTGCCGGTGCAGAAACAGGCGACCCGAAGCTGCTCGATCACCACCTGAAAATGCGCGACCACGGCGTCGCTCGATGTCGTCGCCCCGGCCAGGGTCGCCGCCGCCTGACCGACCAGGTCGGCGCCGAGGGCCAGCGCCTTGGCGACGTCGATCCCGTCCCGGATGCCGCCGGAGGCGATCAGCGGCACGCTCGGCAGCGCCCGGCGCACCTCGCGAACGGCCTCGGCGGTGGGAATGCCCCAGTCGGCGAAGGCCATCGCCACCGCCCGCTGGTGAGCGCTCACTGCGCGCTCACCCTCCACCGCGGCCCAGGAAGTGCCGCCGGCGCCGGCGACGTCGAGCATTCCGACCCCCGCTTCGGCAAGCTGGCGGGCGACCTCGGCGGAGAGTCCCGCGCCGACCTCCTTGACCACCACCGGCACCGGCAGCGCCGCGACGACGGCCGTAATGGCTTCCAGCGTGCCGCGCCAGTCGCGGTCCCCCCCGTGCTGCAGCGCTTCCTGGAGCGGGTTGAGGTGCACGATCAGGGCATCGGCATCGATCATCTCCACCGCCCGCCGGGCGGCGTCGATGCCGCTCGCCCCCTGGAGCTGAGCAGCGCCGAGATTGGCCAGCAGCGGCACGTTCGGGGCGATGTCGCGAAGGGTACGGTCGAGGCCGACGCGGTCGTCACTCTCCAGGGCGATACGCTGCGAGCCGACGCCCATCGCCAGCCCCAGTCGCTGGGCGGCCTCGGCGAGGTGGCGATTGATGGTCAGGGCACGCTCGGCGCCGCCGGTCATGGAGCTGATCAGCAGCGGGGCGGCGAGCGGACGGCCGAACAGAGTCGTCGAGAGGTCGATTGCGTCGAGGTCGAGTTCGGGCAGGGCGCAGTGGACGAAGCGGAAGCGTTCGAAGCCGGACTGGACGCCGCTCGTCGCCCGGGTGGCATCGAGCACGATATCCAGATGGTCGTTCTTGCGCTGCAAGAGGTCGCCGCTCATGACGTCTCCTCGACGAGGTTCGGGTGGGACGGCGCGAGTGGCATCGGTCGCAAGCAACACGACGCCGAATCGGCTATCTAGTGCAATTTCGCCAGCTGCTGATCGAACCAGGCGTGCATGAAGCGCTGGGTTGCGCCCCGCTGCCCGCAGGCGTGCTGGAAGTGGTCATCGGCGCTCTCGAGATGCTCGCGCAGACGTTGGTGAACCGCGTCGACGCCGAGGGTCGCGACCAGCGTGGATTTACCGAGGTCCTGATCGATGTCCTTGCCGGTGCCGGTGTGGCCGTCGGCAAGGTCGTCGAGCAGTTGGAACGCCTGCCCCAGATCCTTGGCCACATGCCGCAGGCGCTGGCGCACCATGGGTGAGGCCTCCGCGGCGATGGCAGCAATCTGCAGCGTGGCGCTGAAGAGCATGCTGGTCTTGAGCTCGTTGGTGTTGGCGATGTCCGCTTCGTCGCGGGGCGCCTCGCCTTCGCTGAGATCCAGGAACTGCCCGCGCACCAGCCCCTGCAGACCGACGGCCGCAGAGAGCTCGGCGACGGCTTCGTTGCGTGAGGCGCTCGCGACGCCTTCGGCGGCAGAGACCACGCCGAAGGCGTTGCTGAGAAGCGCCACTGCCGCGAGGATCGCCACGTGCTCGCCGAACTGACGATGGACCGTGGGTCGGCCGCGACGAAGCTGAGCGTCGTCCATGCAGGGGATGTCGTCGAGCATCAATGAGGCGGCGTGGACCATCTCGACGGCGCAGGCGAGATCGAGCAGACCCGGGTGATGGGTATCGCATCCCAGATCGCGCGCGGTGAGAATCAGCAGCAGGGGGCGAATGCGCTTGCCGGGAGCGAGGGCGCCGTCGCGCATGGCGGCGCTGACGAGATCGCGTTCACCACCGGCCGGAATCAGCTGGTCGAGACGGTGCTGCAGCGTCTGCTTGAGCGACGTGAGTTCGTCGTCCGGTGCAGCAATCGGGTCTTGAATTGAAGCGGTCATGATCACTTCCTGGTGGCGCGATGTAGCGGTACACCTCGGCGCCGGTGGCGTCGAGCAACCCATCCCTGGCTCATCGGTGTCTTTCGGCCCTGCCGGACGCGCTGGCGCCCACGGCTTACCGGCGGTGGCTCAGAGCGTACCAACTGGCGGATACCACGCCTAGGACAGTGGATGTCGCCCGGCGCGGCGCGGGGGCCTGTCCGCCGGTGACGCCGCGTTTGCCAGTGCGGTGACCGTCCTTGAACTACGTGGCCTGCCGGCGGCTGGATGCAGGTCTCGGTTTTCACTCGACATTAACGGCAGTGTCACTGGGATTCGAGCACCGCGGCGCACTGATTGAGCGCCTTGGCGAGCTTGGGGGGACGCGTCTCCTCGTCATCACCGGGGTCGTGCTCGCGCTGCATCTTTCGGACCTCTGCCGGGGTGAAGCGCGCCTCCAGCGACTCGCTGACACAGCTGCAGTAGCGCTCGACCTTGGGGCCTTCGATGCCGGTGGCCGTCAGGTTGGCACGGCACTGGCGCTGGGACTGCTCGATGTCTGCGGCAGGCCAGGGGGCGGGTTGATCCGGTGACGCCGGCGCGTCCTGCGCGGCGGCACCGCCGGCAATCAGCAGGCCGAGCAGCAGCGCAATCAGCGGCCAGGCACGTCGGGGCAATGCGAGCGCCGGCGGGCGCTGTGTCAGCCAAGCCAGGCAGCGTGGCTGCCGGCGCGAAAGGCAAGCGGCGCGAAACGAAGTGGCCATGGCATGTCTCCCTGCATTCGATGCGGGCCTGACGAGGGGTGGCGTGGCGTGGGATGAACAGGCCAGGGCCGCCGCAGGCTCGGTGCGGTGAGGCGTCGACTCGCGATGGCGCCATCTGGTTTGACTCTAGTGCGCCTGCGCCCATTGGCCCATTGGTCTTTGGGGATATCGGCGCTTTCGAGCGCTCTGTCAGGCGCTCGGCGCATGCCGGCCTCAGCAGCCCTGCCAAGGGAGCCCGGCCAAAAAAAACGCCCGTCTGGCTGTGGCCAAACGGGCGTTTTTATCGATTCGGTGGTCGGAATAGCAGGATTCGAACCTACGACCTCTGCCTCCCGAAGGCAGCGCTCTACCAAGCTGAGCTATATTCCGATTCGTCGGTCTCGGTGACTCGACGGGGGTGAATTATACGGATGAAATCGGCGTGTGCAAGCGTGATTTCCGCACCCCCTGGCTTGGCGATCAGACGCGGCGATCGACGGCCGCGCGAGTCAGTGTCTCCATGCTGTCACGGTAGGCGCTCGGCGCGAGGGTCTCGAGCTGGGCACGGGCGAGCTCGGCCATCTCTTCGGCGCGACGCTGCGTGTACTCGAGCGCGCCGGTCTCGCGGACCACGGCGAGCACCTCCTCGAGGTTGTCGAGCCCGCCATCGGCGATCGCCTGCCGGATCAGCGTCGCCTGCGCCGGCGTCCCGTGACGCATGGCATGGATCAGCGGCAGCGTCGGCTTGCCCTCGGCGAGATCGTCACCCACGTTCTTGCCCATCGCCTTGGCGTCGCCCTGATAGTCGAGCAGGTCGTCGATGAGCTGGAACGCCATGCCGAGATAACGCCCGTAGAGCTTGAGCGCTTCCTCCTGCTCGGCGCTGGCGCCGGCGAGGATGGCCCCGCAGTGGGAGGCCGCTTCGAACAGCATCGCCGTCTTGCCCTGGATGGTGTCGAAGTAGTCCGACTCCTCGATATCCGCGTTGCCGATATTGGTCAGCTGCTGGACCTCGCCCTCGGCGATGAGGCAAGTGGCGCCGGAAAGCACCTCCATGATCGGCATCGAGCCGACCTCGACCATCATCTGGAACGACCGCGAGTAGAGAAAGTCGCCCACCAGCACCGAGGGTGCGTTGCCCCAGGTGTCGTTGGCGGTCGCCTTGCCGCGACGGCGGCTGGACTCGTCGACGACGTCGTCGTGCAGCAGCGTCGAGGTGTGCATGAACTCGATCAGCGTGGCGAGCCGGATGTGCTTGTCGCCCGACGTATCCGACGCGTCGGGATAGCCGAGCGCGCGGGCCGCCAGCAGTACCAGTAGCGGCCGCAGGCGCTTGCCCCCGCTCTCGATGATGTACTGTCCGATGGTTTCGACCAGAGGAATGCGCGACGCCAGTTGATCGAGGATCGTGCGATTGACGGCGGCGAAATCTTCAGCCACCGATGCATGAAGGGATTCAGCGTTGGATTGCATGGTCGGCTTGTCACAGAATCGGGTGGGCGGCTCGATACCGGCCGGGGCCGCAGAAGGCGGTAGTGGCGCGAAGTGATTCGAAAACGCGCGGGGCGGTCCGAACAAGCTATGCTAGGTGGCGGCTCAAAGTGCGTCAAGCCGGCGCCAGTCGCGGCTTGCCTTGGTTTGCGTCTATCGCTATAATCCGCGACCCAGCTCGTCACGCTCCCTGTCAGATGGTTGCCAAAAGGGGCACCACTCGCCGCAGGCCGACGAAGAGCACCAACCCCGATGAGCTCCCGGAGACGGTTATGTACGCTGTAATCAAGAGTGGCGGTAAGCAGTACCGCGTTCAGGAAGGCCAGACTCTCAAGCTCGAGAAGCTCGAGATCGCGACCGGTGAGACCCTGGAATTTGACCAGGTTCTGCTGGTTGCCGACGGTGACGACGTCAAGCTTGGCGCGCCGCTGTTGGAAGGTGCAAAAGTGTCCGCTGAGATCGTATCTCACGGCCGTGGCGAAAAGGTTCACATCATCAAGTTCCGTCGCCGCAAGCACTCGATGAAGCGTCAGGGCCACCGCCAGTGGTTCACTGAAGTCAAGATCACCGGAATCTCCGCGTAAGCGGGACATTCCCCAGACAGAGAGGGTTTCAGCATGGCTCACAAGAAGGCCGCCGGTAGTACGCGTAATGGTCGCGATTCCGAGTCAAAACGCCTAGGTGTCAAGCTGTTCGGTGGACAGAAAGCCATCGCCGGCAACATCATCGTTCGTCAGCGTGGCACCAAGTTCCACGCCGGCGCTGGCGTTGGCATCGGCAAGGACCACACCCTGTTCGCCCTGAATGACGGCGTCATCAAGTTCGAACAGAAAGGTCCGAAGAACCGCAAGTTCGTGAGCGTAGTCTCCGCCTGAGACCTTACGAACAGTGCTTGAAAAAGCCCCGCTCAGGCGGGGCTTTTTCGTATCCAGAAGGTCGATCGTGAGTCGGCGTGGATCGCGACGCGATTCGGCAGGGCTCACCGCAAGCCGAGCCCTGCGTGAGCGTTCGGCTCTTCGATGCTCGCGTCAGCGCGACCATCGCCAGGTCTGACACGAGCGGCCAGCCGCCGCCGGGAGAGAGACATGCAGTTCGTCGACGAAACATCGATTACCGTCGAAGCCGGCCGGGGTGGCAATGGTTGCCTCAGTTTTCGGCGTGAGAAGTTCGTGCCGCGTGGCGGCCCCGATGGCGGCGACGGCGGCCACGGGGGCAGCGTCTACCTGATCGGCGACGAGTCGCTGAACACGCTGATCGACTTCAAGTTCCAGCGCTTCTACAAGGCGCCGAACGGCCAGCCCGGCCAGGGCCGCCAGATGAGCGGCCGCATGGGCGAGGATCTCCACGTCAAAGTGCCGGTGGGTACCACCGTCATCGACGAGGACACGCTGGAGGTGATCGCCGATGTCACCGCCGAGGGTCAGGTCGTGCTGGTCGCTCAGGGCGGTCGCCGCGGGCTCGGCAATATTCACTTCAAGTCCTCGACCAACCGTTCGCCGCGTCGCACCACGACGGGGACCGACGGTGAGCGCCGCCGGCTGCGCCTGGAGATGAAGGTGATGGCTGACGTCGGTCTGCTGGGCATGCCCAATGCGGGCAAGTCGACGCTGATTCGCGCGGTCTCCGCGGCCAAGCCCAAGGTCGCCAACTACCCCTTCACCACGCTGGTGCCGAACCTTGGGGTGGTGAAGCTGGGAACTCACGAGCACTTCGTGATGGCCGATGTGCCCGGGCTGATCGAGGGCGCCTCGGATGGCGCCGGCCTGGGGCTTCGCTTTCTCAAGCACCTGACGCGCACGCGGCTGCTGCTTCACGTGGTCGACGCCGCGCCCTTCGATGAATCCGACCCGGTTGCCGCCGTCGAGGCCATTGCCGGCGAGCTCGAAGGGTTCTCGGAGACGCTCGCCGAGCTGCCGCGCTGGCTGGTGATCAACAAGCTCGATCTGATCCCCGAGGCCGAGCGGGAAGCGCGCGTCGCCGACATACTCGAGCGACTCGACTGGCAGGGCCCGGTCTTTCGCATTTCGGCAATTTCCGGTGACGGGACCGATGTGCTGAGTCAGGCGGCCCACCGCTGGCTTACTGAGCGTCGTCAGCTCGAACACGACGACGAGGCGGTCGCCGAGTACGAGCGCGAGATGCGCGAGCGGATGGAGTCGGAATCCGTCGCCCGCGTCGAGGCGCACCAGGCGCGGCTGCGGGTCAAGCGCGGCGAAGTGGTCGAGGACGAGCTCGACGACGATGACGACGATCACGATGTCGAGGTCGAGTACACCCGCTAGCGGCGGATGGCAGCATCGGTGGCGCGGGGCGATGGCGCGAAGCGGGCGGTTGAGCGAAGAGGACGACATGACGGTGGAAGCGGCGTGGGAAAGGCAGGTGCTGGCGCGCGCGAAGCGCGTTGTGGTCAAGATCGGCAGTGCGCTGCTGACCAACGACGGTCGCGGGCTCGACGACGCGGCGATCGGGGCCTGGGTGGACCAGATGGCGGCGCTGCACCGGCACGGCATCGAAGTGGTGCTGGTCTCCTCCGGGTCGATCGCCGAGGGCATGGTACGACTCGGCTGGCACACGCGGCCGAGCTCGGTCCACGAGCTCCAGGCCGCCGCTGCCGTGGGCCAGAGCGGCCTCTCCCAGTGCTACGAGACGCACTTTGCCCGTCACGGGCTGCGTAGCGCTCAGATACTGCTGACCCACGACGACCTCTCCAACCGCAAGCGCTATCTCAACGCCCGCTCGGCACTGCGCACGCTGATGTCGCTGGGCGTGGTCCCGGTGATCAACGAAAACGACACCGTGGTGACCGACGAGATCCGTTTCGGCGACAACGACACCCTCGGCGCGCTGGTCGCCAATCTGCTCGAAGCGGACGCGCTGCTGATCCTCACCGATCAGGAAGGCCTCTTCGATGCCGATCCCCGCGGCAATCCCGATGCGCGCCTGATACCTCAGGCCCGCGCCGACGACACCACGCTCGATGCAGTGGCGGGCGGTGGCGGTGCGCTCGGTCGTGGTGGCATGGCCACCAAGCTGCGCGCTGCCCGTCTCGCCGCTCGCTCCGGGGCGTTGACGACCATCGCCAGCGGGCGGCAGAAGGACGTGATGACACGTCTGCTCGACGGTGAAACCCTCGGCACGCTACTGCATCCCGACCATGCGCCGATGGCGGCGCGCAAGCGCTGGCTCGCCGGGCAGCTGCAGGTGCGCGGTACGCTCACCCTCGATGCCGGCGCCGTCGAGGTGCTGCGATCCCAGGGGTCGAGTCTGCTGCCGGTGGGCGTGAGGGGCGTTCAGGGTGAGTTCAAGCGGGGTGACATGGTGCTCTGTGTCGATGAGCAGGGCGCGCGCGTCGCCAAGGGACTGGTCAATTACGACAGCCGAGATACGGCTCGCCTGCTGGGCCAGCCGAGTCAGCGTATCGGCGAGATCCTCGGCTATGTCGAGGCCGCCGAGCTGATCCATCGCGACAACCTGGTCGTGCTCTGAGTCGCGGCCCGCGGTGGCGGCGCAAGGCGCGCCACCACTGGTTTTGGCGCGATCGGCTGTGATAGAATCCGGCATCCTCTCAGACACGGCCCGTAAAAGACTGTTCTGCCCGGGGTGATCTGTCCCGCAGGCGACGGTCGTCGCGACTTGAATTCGTTGCGTTTTCAGGCGCGATAGGAAGATTCGGCCTCATCATTCAGAGCGCCCGGTAGCGGTTTCGAGCGGCTCGGGTGATTTAACTTACAGAATTACTGTCAACATCTCCAAGGAGTCGACGGTGGCGAATACCAAGCAGGCGCGTAAGCGCGCACGTCAGGCAGAAGAGCGTCGCGTTCACAACGCAAGTCAGCGTTCCATGGTCCGCACTTACATCAAGCGCGTGATCAAGGCGATCCAATCCGGCGACCAGGCTCAGGCCAACAGCGAGTTCAAGGCCGCGCAGCCGGTCATCGACCGCATCGCCGACAAGGACGCGCTCTCCAAGCGCAAGGCGGCCCGCATCAAGAGCCGTCTGAACAAGCGCATCAAGGCGCTGGCTGCCTAAGCCGGACGCGTTTGATGAAAAAACCGGCTTCGGCCGGTTTTTTTGTATCCGTCATTCTCGCGCCGTAGTCGCGTGCGGCGAGGCGTCTTGACGTTCGACGATACAGACCGAGACGGTGATGACCGTCACTGGCGGCGCGAGACGGGGGAAGGCGCAGGATATGAAAGAGTCGGGCGATGACCGCGAGTCGAGCGGCGCCATGAGCGAGAATACCGCCAAGCGCGACGCCGTCGCCGAGGCGGGCACCGGCGGTTCCGCGACGCCGGTGAGCCGCAGCGGCCTGCTGCGCTCCGGCATGGTGGTCAGCACGATGACCCTGCTGTCGCGAGTGCTGGGGCTGGCGCGGGACGTGGTGATCGCCGCGCTGCTCGGCGCGGGCAGCGGCGCGGATGCGTTCTTCGTGGCCTTCAAGATCCCCAACTTCATGCGTCGGCTCTTCGCCGAGGGCGCGTTCAACCAGGCCTTTGTGCCGGTCCTCTCGGAATACGCCACGAACCGCACCCGCGCCGAGGTGCGTGAGCTGCTCGACGCCGTCTCCGGCAGCCTCGCGGTGGTGCTGGCACTCATCACCGCCGCCGCCATCGCCGCCGCGCCGTGGCTGGTGTGGCTCTTCGCGCCGGGGTTTCAGTCCGATCCCGGGAAGCTGGCACTGACGGCGGACATGCTCAGGCTCACCTTCCCCTATCTGCTGCTGATCTCGCTGACCGCTTTCGCCGGGAGCGTGCTCAATACCTGGGAGCGCTTCGCGATCCCGGCCTTTACGCCGGTCCTGCTGAACATCAGCCTGATCGGCGCGGCGCTCTGGCTAACACCGCAGATGAGCGATCCGGCGCTGGGGCTCGCCTGGGGCGTGCTGATCGCCGGCGCGGCGCAGCTGGTGTTTCAGCTCCCGTTTCTGGTGCGTCTCGGCCTGGCGCCGCGGCCATGGCCGAACTTCCAGCACCCCGGCGTGCGGCGAATTCTGAGGCTGATGACGCCAGCGCTCTTCGGTGTCTCGGTGTCGCAGATCAATCTGCTGCTGGACACCGTACTCGCCTCCTTTCTGGTCTCGGGCAGCGTCTCCTGGCTCTATTACTCCGATCGTCTGGTGGAGCTGCCGCTCGGGGTCTTTGGTATCGCCATCGCCACGGTGATCCTGCCGGCGCTTTCCAAGCGCCACGCCGAGCAGTCCCGCGAGCACTTCGGGCGAATGCTCGACTGGGCGCTGCGGATGGTGCTGCTGATCGGCCTGCCGGCGGCGCTGGCGCTGATGCTGCTCGCTGAGCCCCTACTGGTGAGTCTGTTCCACTACGGCGCGATGACCGATCACGATGTGGTGATGGCAGCGCGTAGCCTGCGGGCCTACGCCCTGGGACTGCTGGCGTTCATGCTGATCAAGGTGCTGGCGCCGGGGTTCTTCGCGCGTCAGGACACCAAGACGCCGGTGAAGATCGGCATCGTGGCGATGTTCGCCAACATGGTGATGAACCTGGCGCTGATCGTCCCGCTGGCCCACGCTGGGCTGGCGCTGGCGACGGCGCTGTCGGCGTTTCTCAACGCGGGGCTGCTGGCGGCCGGACTGCGTCGCGAGGGCGTGCTGCAGTTCCAGCCGGGCTGGGGGCGCTACGCGATCCAGGTGCTGGGCGGCTGTGCGTTGATGGGGGCCGGCCTCTGGTGGTTCTGTCCCGAATGGCACCAGTGGCTCGCGTGGGGCGCGCTCGAGCGCGTCGGCGTGCTGCTCGCGCTGGTCGTCGGTGGGGCGAGTCTCTACTTCGCCTGGCTCGCGGCGAGTGGCGTCCGTCTGCGACACTTCAGCCTGCGCGGCTGATACCGCCGTCAACAACGTAGCGAACGATACTGTGCGTGCCGTGCGAACGACGCGTCGCGGCGGCTGATAGGGGAGAGCGCCTTGGTTATACTGTTGGACTTTACCTACGGCGAGTCGGTATGGAACTGATCCGAGGCCTGCACAATCTGAGCAGTGCATCCCCCGAGACGGCACTGCCGCGCGGCGGCTGCGTGGCGACCATCGGCAATTTCGATGGCGTGCATCTCGGTCATCAGGCGATTCTCGAGCAGCTCAAGGCGCTCTCCCGCGCGGCCGATCTCCCATTGACGGTGGTCATCTTCGAGCCGCAGCCGCGGGAGTATTTCGCCGGCGAGCAGGCGCCGCCTCGGCTGACGCGGCTGCGCGACAAGGTCGAGCTTCTCGACGCCTTCGGTGCCGATCGTGTGCTCTGCCTGCCGTTCAACGATGCCCTGCGTAGTCTGACCGCGCGAGAGTTCATCCAGCGGGTACTGATCGACGGCCTGCGAGTCCGCCATCTGGTGGTCGGCGATGACTTTCGCTTCGGCTGCGATCGTGCCGGTGACTTCGCGTTGCTGCAGACGGTCGGTCGCGAGAGCGGCTTTGCCGTGGAGCACACGCGGACGTTTGCCATCGACGACGAGCGGGTCTCGAGTACTCGGGTGCGGACCCTGCTGGCGAGCGGCAATTTCCGCCAGGCCGCGCGGATGCTGGGCCGACCCTACGCCTATCGCGGCCGGGTGGTGCGCGATCAGCAGCTCGGTCGCACCATCGGCGTGCCGACGGCGAACGTGCCGCTGCCGCGCTGGCCGCTGGCGATGCGCGGGGTCTTCGCCTGTGCCACGCGCCTGCCCGATGGCGAGTGGGCGGCGGGCGTGGCCAATATCGGCTGGCGTCCCACGGTGGGCGCCGAGCGGGCGCTGCTGGAAGTGCACCTGCTCGACCGCCGGGTCGAACTCTACGGCGAGTCATTGACGGTCGTTCCCTGCGCGCGACTGCGTGGCGAGGTGAAGTTCGACGCCTTCGATGCCCTCGTCGATCAGATTCACCGCGACCTCGACGACGCCCGGCGTTACTTCGCCGAGGCCAGCGGCTCGCCGCATGATCCGGCAGCGCTGTCCGACGCTTGCGTGTCGCCGTCGGGCGATCCGATCGCGGCAGCGGACGACGCCGCCGCACGTCACGAGCCGCGACTGCCGAGCTACCCGCTGGCGCGCTTCCCGCTCGCCTCGGCGCCGCTCGCCTTTGACACGTCTCATTCGGATTTGGCGCCGAGCGAATGACCGCGGCGTCGCGCGAGTCGACGACAACAGCCTTGAGCGGGCCGCTGGCGAGAGCCCCGAGCGGACCGACGACAACAGCCTTGAGCGAATCGAAAACATCATGAGCGACTACAAGCACACGCTGAATCTGCCTTCCACCGACTTTCCCATGCGCGGCAATCTGCCGGCGCGGGAGCCGGGCCGGATCGCCCAGTGGAACGACATGAACCTCTACGCCCGGCTGCGTGAATCTCGCGCCGGGCGTGAGCGGTTCGTGCTCCACGACGGCCCTCCGTACGCCAACGGCAGCATTCACATCGGCCACGCGGTCAACAAGTTGCTCAAGGACTTCATCGTCAAGTCCAAGAACCTCGCCGGCTTCGACGCGCCCTACGTGCCGGGCTGGGACTGCCATGGCCTGCCGATCGAGCACAAGGTCGAGACGACCCACGGCAAGCATCTGCCGGCGGGCGAGGCGCGGGCGCTCTGCCGCGACTACGCCAGCGCCCAGGTCGAGGTGCAGAAGGAAGGGTTCGTGCGGCTCGGCGTCCAGGGCGACTGGGATCACCCCTACCTGACCATGAACTTCGCCAACGAGGCCGGCGAAATCCGGGCGCTGGCGGAGATGGTCAAGGGCGGCTTCGTCTTCAAGGGGTTAAAGCCGGTCAACTGGTGCTTCGATTGCGGTTCCGCGCTGGCGGAAGCCGAAGTCGAGTATCAGGACAAGCAGTCCGATGCCATCGACGTGGCGTTCCCCAGTGCGGATGACGCCGGGCTCGCTGCGGCCTTCGGTCTCGAGGCGCTGACCCAGCCCGCCGCCGCGGTGATCTGGACCACCACGCCCTGGACGATCCCCGCCAACCAGGCGCTCAACGTCCACCCGGAATTCACCTACGCGCTGGTCGATACCGGCGAGCGCCTGCTGCTGCTCGCCGAAGAGCTGGTCGAAAGCTGCCTCGAGCGCTTCGAGCTGAGCGGCACCGTCGTCGCCACCGCCCCGGGCACCGCGCTCGAACGACTGGCCTTTCGCCACCCGCTCGCCGTGAGCGACGCTGGTTTCGATCGGCGCTCGCCGGTCTATCTCGCCGACTACGTCGAGCTCGGCGCGGGTACCGGTATCGTCCACTCGGCGCCGGCCTACGGTGAGGATGACTTCGTCACCTGCCGCGCCTACGGCATGAGCTTCGATGAGATCCTCAACCCGGTGCAGAGCAACGGCGTCTACGCCGATGACCTGGCACTTTTCGGCGGGCAGATGATCTGGAAGGCCAATCCGCAGATCGTGACCGCGCTGAATGACGCGAACGCGCTGCTCGGCCACGAGCGGATCAACCACAGCTACATGCACTGCTGGCGACACAAGTCACCGGTCATCTATCGCGCCACCGCCCAGTGGTTCGTCGGCATGGATCGTAAGGGTGAAGACGGGCGTACGCTGCGTGAAACGGCACTGGCCGGCGTCGAGGCGACCGACTTCATTCCGGCCTGGGGCAAGGCGCGACTGCACTCGATGATCGCCAATCGTCCGGACTGGTGCATCTCGCGCCAGCGCAACTGGGGCGTGCCGATTCCGTTCTTCCTGCATCGGGCGAGCGGCGAGCTGCATCCTCGCACCGTCGAGCTGATGGAAGCCGTCGCCGAGCGTGTCGAACAGCGCGGCATCGACGCCTGGTTCGATCTCGATCCCAGCGAGCTGCTGGGCGACGAGGCGGCCGACTACGAGAAGGTCAGCGATACCCTGGATGTCTGGTTCGACTCCGGCACCACCCACTGGCACGTGCTGCGCGGCTCGCATTCGCTCGGCCACGACACCGGTCCCCGCGCGGATCTCTACCTCGAGGGCTCGGATCAGCATCGCGGCTGGTTCCATTCGTCGCTGCTGACCGGCAGCGCCATCGACGGCCACCCGCCCTACAAGGCGCTGCTCACCCACGGCTTCACCGTCGATGAGAAGGGCCGCAAGATGTCCAAGTCGCTCGGCAACGTGGTCGCGCCGCAGCAGGTGATGGACAAGCTCGGTGCCGACATCCTTCGCCTGTGGGTCGCTTCCACTGACTACTCCGGCGAGATGGCGGTGTCGGACGAGATCCTGAAGCGCACCGCGGATGTCTACCGGCGGATTCGCAACACGTCGCGCTTTCTGCTCGGCAACCTCACCGGCTTCGACCCGGCGAGCCACAGCGTCGCCTTCGACGACATGCTGGCGCTGGACCGCTGGGCGGTGGATCGTGCCGCGGTACTCCAGGCGCGTATCGAACGCGCCTACGCCGACTACCGCTTCCGCGACGTCTACCAGCAGGTGCACGACTTCTGCGCCCGCGACATGGGCGGGTTCTATCTCGACATCATCAAGGACCGTCAGTACACGACCCAGTCGGACTCGCTGGCGCGGCGCAGCTGCCAGACGGCGCTTTACCATATCGTCGAGGCGCTCTCCCGCTGGATCGCCCCGATCCTCTCGTTCACGGCCGAAGAGATCTTCGAGAACATCCCCGGCGAGCGCGGCGAGAGCGTGCTGCTCGAAACCTATTACGACGGTCTCTCGACCCTGCCGGAAGACGCCGCCATGGGCCGCGAATTCTGGGATCGCGTGATCGAGGTCAAGCACGCGGTCAACGGCCGGCTGGAGGCCGCACGTAACGAGGGGGTCATCAAGGGTGCGCTGGACAGCGAAGTGACCCTCTACGTCAGCGACGCGCTGCACGCGCTGCTGTCGCGCTTCGAGGACGAGTTGCGCTTTGTGCTGATTACCTCGGAGGCGCGCCTGGCGCCGCTCGCCGAGGCGCAAGACGCCAAGGAGACCGAGTTCGAGGGGCTGAAGGTGGCCGTGCGACTGAGTCCGTATGATAAAGACGAGCGTAGCTGGGAGCGGCGTCCGGACGTGGGGGCCGATGCCGAGCATCCGACGCTCTCCGCGCGCTCCATTGCCAACCTGCCGGATGGCCCGGGAGAGGTGCGCCGCTTTGCCTGATATCGATGCGCAGCGTGGCGCCGAGGGCGAGCCGCCGATGCGCCAGCCGCTGCGGTGGCTGCTGCTCTCGCTGGCGGTGATCGTGCTCGATCTCGGGTTCAAGGGGCTGGCGAGCGCCAACCTGACCTACGCCAGGCCGCTCGAGGTGCTGCCGGTCTTCAACCTGACGCTTTTGCACAATACCGGTGCGGCGTTCAGCTTTCTCGCCGAGCACGCCGGCTGGCAGCGCTGGTTCTTCGCGCTTATCGCCATCGGCGCGAGCGTTGGCCTGACGGTATGGCTGACCCGACTCAGACGCGGCGAGACCCTGGCCGCGGTATCGCTGGCGCTGGTCATCGGTGGGGCTATCGGCAATCTGTACGATCGCCTCGCCCACGGCTACGTGGTCGACTATCTGTCGTTTCACTGGGGCGGCTACTACTTTCCCGCCTTCAATCTGGCCGACACCGCCATTACGCTGGGCGCCGTCGGCCTGATCCTGCAGTCACTATTCGAGTCGCGCCGCGACAGGCAGCGCGCGGCGCATGAGGAGCAGCCATGAACACTGACGAGACGAACGAGACGTATCGCGTCGACGACGGCATGGAGGTGACGCTCCACTTCACCGTCAAGCTCGAGGATGGCGAAGTCGTCGACTCGACCCGTGACAAACAGCCGGCGACGTTTCAGGTCGGCGACGGCAACCTGCCGCCGGGTTTCGAGGCGCCGATGAAGGGCCTGGCTGCCGGCGAGCAGGGCAGCTACGACATTACGCCGGAGCACGCCTTCGGCCAGCACAACCCGCAGAACGTGCAGCGCCTGCCGCGGGACAGTTTCGAAGAGACGGTCGAGCCCGGCACGATGATGTCGTTCGCCGACCCCGCCGGCGGCGAACTGCCCGGCGTGATCGCAAGCGTCGACGAGCGTCACGTCGATGTGGACTTCAATCATCCGCTGGCGGGGCGTACCCTGACCTTCGAAGTCGAGATCATCGACGTGCGCCCGGCAACCACACACTGAGCAGCGCCAAGCGCGAGGTTCCTATGTCCGCCCCTCTGCAAATCAAGCTGGCCAACCCGCGCGGTTTCTGCGCCGGCGTCGATCGCGCCATCGACATCGTCAACCGCGCGCTCGATGTTTTCGGGCCGCCGGTCTACGTGCGCCATGAAGTTGTCCACAACCGTTTCGTCGTCGACAGCCTGCGCGAGCGTGGCGCCATCTTCGTCGAGGAGCTCGACGAGGTGCCGGACGATGTGCTCGTGATCTTCTCCGCTCATGGTGTCTCCCAGGCAGTCGAAGAGGAGGCCGAGCGGCGAGGGCTGAAGATCTTCGACGCCACCTGCCCGCTGGTGACCAAGGTCCACATGGAAGTTCTGCGCTACGCCAAGCGCGGGCAGGAGTGCATCCTGATCGGCCACGCCGGACACCCTGAGGTCGAGGGCACCATGGGGCGCTACGACACCCGCCATGGCGGTGCCATCTATCTCGTCGAGGACGAGGAAGACGCCGCGAATCTCCAGGTGCGCGATCCGTCCCGGCTGGCTTTCGTCACCCAGACCACGCTCTCCATGGATGACACCGCCAAGGTGATCGACACGCTGCGCGAGCACTTCCCCGAGATTCAGGGGCCGCGCAAGGACGACATCTGCTACGCCACGCAGAACCGTCAGGATGCGGTGCGTGAGCTCGCCGACAGCGCCGATGTGGTGCTGGTCGTCGGTAGCGTCAACAGCTCCAACTCCAATCGGCTGCGCGAGCTCTCCGAGCGGATGGGCACGCCGGCCTATCTGATCGATGACGCCGAGCAGATCGAGGCCGACTGGCTGGCGGGGATTCAGCGCATCGGCATCACCGCCGGCGCCAGCGCGCCCGAGGTGCTGGTGAAGGGGGTCATCGCCAAGCTCGAATCCCTCGGCGCTGCCCCGCCCGAAGAGCTCGACGGCCGCCCGGAAACCATCACGTTCTCCATGCCGCGGGAGCTGCGCGAGCAGGTCATCGTCAGCGAAGTGTGATCCCGTCCTAAACTCCTCTCCTCTATGGCCGATACAGGGTAATTAAATGTAACCGCCGGGCGCTGCCCGGCGGTTCGACCCGGTCGGCCGTCTTCTTCTGGGCGGCCCTTGGCGGAGCCAGGTGTGTCCCAGTGTCGTTCTGGCCCAATCCATCAGCGCGGCCTCTCCCTGATCGAAGTGCTCGTCGCCCTCGTGGTGTTCAGCGTTGGCCTGCTCGGCACGGCAACCCTGCTGGCACAGCAGGCGCGCCTCGGCGCCGAAGCGGGCTACCGCTCACTGGCCGTGATCATGGCGGAGGATCTGCTCGAGCGAATCAAGCTGCGGGACAGTGCCGAGCGCCACGCCCTGGCGGGTCACTATGCCCCTGGCGGTGTCGCAGGTGACGTGGGCGCTGGCGGTGCGAGCGGCGACACCCGGCTGTCACTCGAAGGGTGGGGCGACGACTGGTACTCGCGCTACGCGATTCCCGGGCTGAGCGTCTGCACCGATATCAGCCCCCCGACGGCGTCGGTGACGGTGGTCTGGCGCGTGCGGATGGCACTGCCCACGCCCGACAGCGTGCCCGCCTGCGTGACCGACGGCGCGGGCGACAGTGACGGTCCGGCGTATCGTCGCTGGGTCCGCTTGACCTCGCCGGTGGCCGAATGAGGCTTGGCGGGGCCCGTGGGCGACGGGCACAGCGGGGCATGACGCTCATCGAGCTGCTGATCGCACTCGCCATCGGCTCGATCATGATTCTCGCGATCTCGCGGGTCTATCTCGCCGCTGCCAGCGGCGTGCGTGACTACCGTGACCGCACGGCGCTCGTCGACTGCGTGCGGTTGCTGCACGACCATCTCGATTACGAGCTTCGCCGCGCCGACTTCTGGGGCCGGGTCCCTGCCGACGCCCCGCGAAGCGGTAAGGTCGCCATCGACGGCGACTGCGACGGGGCTTTCGCGTTCGGGCGTACTGCAGACGCCCCACCGGATCAGCCGCGCGGGATCTGGGCCTCGATGCAACCTCCCCAGGGCTGCAGCCTCGACGAGGCGCTGGCGGATCAGACCTACCTGGCCGTTCGCTATGCTGCCGAGAACTGCGCCGCCGCTGACTGCAGTGGCAAGCCAGTGATCGAGAGCTTCTATCCGACCATCGTGTTCGGTGAGGCGCTGGGCGCCGAGGGGCCGGTCAATGCCGACCCTGCGCGAGATCGCTGGCGCTACGGCGGCAGCCTCTACTATTTGCGCCACGACGACGATGGCGAACCCGCCCTGTGGCGGCGGGTGCTGCTGGGCGGCGGTTTGACCAAAAGCCATGAAGTGCTCAAGGGCGTCGAGGCGCTCGCCTTCCGCTGGGCCGTCGATACCGACCGGGACGGCAGCGCCGAAGGCACGGCGGCAATCGACGAACTCCTCCCGGGCGATATGCCGAGCGTGGCCGGCATCGAGGTCGACGCGCTGGTATCGACGAGTGCACCGGCCGGCTACCGCGACGCGCGACGCTACCCCCTTATCGACGGACGCCAGATCGAGACGCGCCCCGGACGGCGCTATCGCACGATCCGCTTTCTGGTGCCGTTGGAGATGCACCTCAGCGGAGTGATCGATGACTGAAGCGACCCCGCGATACCCAACCGACGTCGGGCCGACGAACCAGCGCGGCGCCGTGCTGCTGATGAGTCTCGTCTTTCTGCTGCTGCTGGGCGTCATGGCAGCCGGTGTCGGTGCCCTGATCGGCGCTCAGAGTCGTGAAAGCGCCGGCTATCAGCACGCCCGGCAACAGTTCCAGGCGGTCAACGGCGTCCTGCTCGAGGCCTCGCGCGATCGCGACTCGCTGTTCGCGACCCTGCTCGACTCGGCCCCGCCAGGCGACGCCGAGGCGGGTATGGCCAACCCCAACGGTGGCGATATCGACAGTGACAAGAGCTGCCGCCGTGCCGGCGGCGGTGTGTCCTCGAGTCTCTGCCTGGAGACGGCGCTGCTGCGGGCCGGATACGCCTGTCAGGTTACCGGGTTCTCCAGCGGTAGCTGCTTTGCGATTGAGCTTCGTGGTTGGGCGGCCGAGGGCGATGCCACCGAGGCGACGGCTGAGACCAGCGCCAGCCAACAGGTCTATGGTCTGCTGATCGAGACGCCCAACATCGTCTCCGGCGGTGACGGCCGGGCGGGCGTGTTTCCATGAACGCGACTTTCCAGTGGCTGCGTAGGCGTCTGTGCCCGGTTGCGTCTCTCGTGCTTCTGCTGCTGGCGACCGCGGCACTCGGCGACGATACCGATATCTACCGCAGTCTCTACGATATCGAGAGTCGCAGCGGCCAGCCCCAGGTGATGATCATCTTCGATACTTCCGTCAGCATGCAGGATGTCATCTCCGAGGATGGCGTCGAGACGACGAAGATCGATATTGCCCGCTCGGTCATTGCCAACCTGGTGAGCGGCAACCCGCAGGTCGATTTTGGCCTGTCGATCTTCAACGACAACTATGAAACCGCGCCGGACGGCGGCCGCATCGTCTATCCCTTGCCCGGCAAGCGGGGGGCCGGCACCGAGACGCAGCGCCAGGCGCTGCTCGATACGCTGGCAGCCCTGCGCCCGGTGACCACGACGCCGTTATGCGAGACCTACTATGAGGTCTTTCGCTATTTCAAGGGTTTGCCACCGCTATACGGCACGAAACCTCAGAGCCGCAACGACCGCAATCTCGGTTACAGCCCGGAGGCGATCGCCGACGGGGAGTATGTCTCCCCGCTACGGCCCTGCGAGCCGCTCTATCTCATCTACATGACCGATGGCACGCCCAACTTCGACACCGCCGCCAACGACGCGATCCGTGACCTTGTGCGCGGGGAGCGGGATGGCAACGCGGCGTGTCAACGGTATTCGGCGGCCGACACCCTGTCGGGGGAAGCGCAGAACTGCATGCCCGAGCTGGCGTACTACCTGAGCCAGCTCGGGACGTTCAGCGGTCGTGACAGTGCAGGGCGCGAGGTGGAGCAGGGCCCGGTCACGACCTACACCATCGGCTTCGATACCGATCAGCAGCTGCTCGTCGATACCGCCTCGCCGTTGAATATCGGCTCACAGCAATGCCCGGTGACGCGCCACCGCACTCGCTTTCATGGTGACGACGCCTGTGTCGGCTACTTCACCGCCGACGACGCTGAACAGCTACAGAGCGCCTTCCAGGTGGCGATCGACGACATTCTGTCGCGGAGCACCACCTTCTCGGCGCCAGCGGTGTCGGCGGCCTTCACCACCAACGCCCAGAGTCTCGACCGGCTCTATCTGCCGCGTTTTCTGCCCCGCAACGAGCCGCGCTGGAGTGGCAACGTCAAGCGGCTGCAGTTCGTCGCCCAGCAGCAGTGGCGCGACGTGCGCGGCAATCCCGCCTTCAATGCCACGACCGGCGATATTCGCGACAGCGCCTTTACCTGGTGGAGTGACGCGCAGGCGTTGGACGCCCCGGATGGTAACGACGTCGAGGCCGGCGGCATCGGTGGCCTGCTGCGCCAGCGTGTCGACGAGGCGCTGAAAGCGGGCGGCAGTGACGGTCGGCGAATCTTCACCGATCGTCAGGGCCGGCTGACGCCGTTCGACGCCGACCTGGCCGTAGAGCCACCGGAGAAATGGGGGCTGCCCGCCGACAGCGATGACGCCTCGATCACGGATCTCATCCGCTGGGCGCGAGGCGCCGATCGCGACGACGAGAACGGCAACGAGGTGCGTCAGGAGGCCCGCCCCTGGCTGATGGGCGACATCCTCCATGCCGACCCGATCGCACTCAATTACGGGGCAACCACCGACGCCGAGGCGACCGGCGATGGCAAGCTCTACCTGGCATTCGGCACCAACGCGGGGTTTCTGCATTTCGTCGATGGCGATAGCGGCGAGGAGCAGTGGAGCTTTACGCCGGAGTCGCTGACCGCGCTGCACCGGACCCTGCGCGAGAACGTGCCGGTCACCGCCTCCGAGGAGACGCTGCAGCACCCCTACGGCCTCGACTCGCCACCCGCCTATGTGCGAATCGATGCCAACCGCGACGGACGCATTCGCGGCGCCGATGGGGATCGCATGCTGCTGGTCTTTGGCCAGCGCCGCGGCGGCCGGCACTACTACGCGCTCGACGTGACCGATCCCGAGACGCCGACACTGGCGTGGACGCTCTCGCCGGAGGGGGCCTTCACCGAGCTGGGCCAGACCTGGGGGACGCCGATGCCGACGCGGGTGCCCGGCCACGAGGGCCCCGTCTTCGTCATCGCCGGCGGCTACGACCCCGGTCGCGACGACCCCGCGCGGGGCAGTCACGTCGGCGACGATCAGGGCCGTGCGCTCTACATCGTCGATGCGTTGACCGGGGCGCTTGTGTTTCGCGCCGACCCGACGACCCCCGCGCACTTTCGCCAGACACCGTTCCCGCACGCCATTGCCGCCTCGCCGACGGTGGTCGACGACGACAGTGATGGCATCGCCGACCGCATCTATCTCGCGGACGTTGGCGGCGATCTGTGGCGGCTCGATCTCGACCCGAGCGTTGCCGCCGATGGCTGGAAGATCCAAAAGGTGGCCGAACTCGGTGGTCAGGGCGTCAACAATCGACGCTTCTTCAACAGCGTCGATTTCGTCACCCTGGCTGACGGCGGCGAGGTCGTCGATCTGCTGCTGGTGGGCAGCGGCGACCGGGCCAACCCGAAGGCCGGCGGTGAGGGGGCCCAGAGCGCCCCGGTCGCGGACGCCTTCTTCGCGGTCCGCGACCGGGGCATCGAGGCATCGGTCATCCAGGCCAAGTGGCTCAGCGATGTCACGTCCGACGCCTTCTGCGAGCGCGATGCCGAGCCGAATGCCGCCACGGCATGCCGCAACGTCTGGGCTGACGCCGCGGGCTGGAAGCTCTTCCTTAACGGCGGCTACACGCTGGATCTCCCGGGGGCGAAGGTGCTGTCGGCGAGCGTCACCCTCGACGGCGTCGCCTACTTCTCGGCCTATGTGCCCGACGAGCCCGAGTCGATCTGTATCCCGGTGGTGGGGCGAAGCTATCTCTTCGGGGTCGATCTGCGCACCGCGGCGGCCGGGCGCTATGTCAGCCGCGACGTCGACGATGTCCGTGAGGGGCGCGCCGTGGAGGCAGGCGCCTATCTGCTGGGGCGGCCCGCGTTGTTGATTCGCGGCAGCGAGCTCTATCTGCAGGGGATCGGCGCGGCGGATCTCGAAGCGCTGGTCGACCCCTCGCAGCGGGGTGAGGGCAACGGGCTGTCGTTTCCCTTCCGGGCGACGCGAAGTTACTGGTACGAGACGACGGAGGCAGGGACGTGAGACGACAGACAGGCATGACGCTGATCGAGCTGATTATCGTGGTCGCCATCGTGGGGATCCTGGCGTCGATCGCCATCCCGTTGTATCAGCAGTATCTGCAGCGCACGCGGCGCGCCGACGGCATGGCGCTGCTGCACGGTGCGATGGCCCGTCAGCAGGCCTACTACGGGCAGTACCTGCAGTACCACAGCGGCAGCCTCGAGGCGCTCGGCGTCGAGACCGGCAACGACTTCTACCAGTTGGCGCGCTGTGGCACGCAGGCGGGCTGCGGTGATGCGGGGGCACAAACGCTACGACTGACGGCCACGCCGCGCGAAGGGACGGTTCAGGTTCGCGATGGCGTGCTATGGCTCGACGATGCCGGCGAGAGCGGGCGGATTCTCAATGGCACGGAGATGCAGCCATGACGACGAGAGTGATGGCGGTCTGGGCTTTGGGTCTCTGGAGTGTGGCGTTGACCGCCCAGGCCGCGGCGCAGAAATGTCTGATCACCCGGGCTGACGGCACGCTCGAGGTCCGCCATATCCAGCTCGAGCGGGCGGCTGAGGCGCCCGAGGCGATGCAACGTTATCTGGATCGCGAACGCCCGGGCAGTCGGGTGGAGACGTGTCGAGACATCGATCGCCCCTTCCCGACGCCCGCGGCGCGACAGGCCGATCGGGAGACCCGGCGCTAGATCGCGCAGTCGGTATCGGGCTCGACGTCGCGGGTGAGCTTGACGCGGCCGCTGTCGCTGATCGTCAACGTATTGCGGCCGGCGTCGTTGCAAAGGGTGAACGTGCCCAGCAGCGTATGCATCTTCCAGGGTTCGGGGCTGAAGGTGATCGAGCTGCCCCGGTTCCAGTCTATCGACACGCCAAAGACGCGGTGGCTCCCCTTGAGTCGCCGTGAGTCGCCCTGTGCGACATTCCAGTAGTAACCCTGGCTCCACTCGCTGGCACACGCCTGCTGTTGCGCGTCGAGGGCGCAGAGCCGCCAGCCGCGGCGCGTACTCGTGGTGAGCTGCTTGACGGCTTCCAGACGCTGCTGGAGTGCCACCGTCTCGCTTTCCAGGCGCTCCCTGTCGATCCAGCCATAGGTCGAGAAACCGATCATCGAGACGATCGCCAGAATGGCCACGACGACCAGCATCTCCATCAGCGTAAAGCCTTGCTGGCCGCGGACGGGAACGCGACACCGGGCACCGGGGGCGACGCGCATCGAGCGCCCGCGGGCGCAACCGGAGGGCGCAAAGAGTTGGTGCTCAGGGCGCCAAGAGAGGCGGCGCGTGGGGCGCAAAGAGAGTCGAGGCGTGGGGCGCGCGGCGCTGTCGCAGGGCATGTCGAGGTCCGGGGCAGGGACGAGTGATAAACTCATACATTTGCAGGGATATCGACGGTATGCAGGATTTCTTGATCGTGGGTGGCGGCGTGATCGGCATGATGACGGCGCTTCAGCTGGGTGATGCCGGCCATACGGTCACGCTGATCGAGCGCGGCGTGTGCGGTCGGGAGGCCTCCTGGGCGGGCGGCGGTATCGTTTCGCCCCTCTACCCCTGGCGCTACAGCCGCCCGATCTCGGCGCTCTCCAGCTGGTCGGAAGGCCGCTACCCCGAGCTGGCCGGTCGCCTGCTCGAAGAGACCGGCATCGACCCGGAGTTTCGCCAGAAGGGGCTGCTCTATCTGCGGGTGGACGACGTCGGCGACGCGCTCGCCTGGGCCAGAGAGGTCGCCAAGCCGCTGTCGCGGGTCGACGCCAGAACGCTTTATGCCAAGGCGCCTAACGCCGCACCGGGGTTCGACAGTGCGCTCTGGATGCCGACGCTCGGCAGTATCCGCAATCCGCGGCTGGGCAAAGCCCTGCGGGCGCGCCTCGCGACGATGCCCGGCGTCGAGTGTCTCGAGGGGCGAGAGGTCCGCGGGCTCTTGCGCGAGGGTGAACGCGTCATCGGCGTCGACACCGCCGGTGGGCCCGTCCTGGGCGGGCAGACGGTGGTCTGCGCCGGGGCGTGGTCACGGTCGCTGCTGGAGAGCGTTGGCGTGGCGCTGCCGATACGCCCGGTCCGGGGCCAGATGATCCTCTTCAGGACGCCGCCGGGACTGGTCGAGCGGGTGATCCTCAAGGATGGCCGCTACGTGATTCCGCGGGGTGATGGCCGGGTGCTGGCGGGGTCGACGCTCGAGGAGGTCGGGTTCGACAAGCGCACCACCCGCGAGGCGCGGGATTCGCTGTACGCCAGCGCCCTGTCGATCGTTCCCGGGCTCGCCGAGTGCGAGGTGGAGCACCACTGGGCCGGGCTGCGCCCGGGTTCACCCGACGGCGTGCCGATGATCGGTGCCGTGCCGGGTCTCGAGGGGCTGCACGTCAATGCCGGGCACTACCGCAATGGCCTCGTGCTGGCACCGGCCTCGACCCGGCTGCTCGTCGACCAGCTCATCGGGTGCGAGCCCATCGTCGATCCCCTGCCTTATCAGCGGGCGCTGGCGGGGTCCTCGCCGATCTAGCCGTCCCGTTTTGCCACGCTGGGGCCCTTGCGCGAAAATGGGTGCCTTCAAGGCCTACAACGATCCTTAGCCGGGAGACGAATCGTCCCATGCAAGATCTCACTCTGGTAATGGCACAGCTCGATCCGCTGGTCGGCGATATCGACGGTAACGCCGCGGCCGCCATCGAAGCCGTACGCGAGGCGCGCATCGAGCACGGCGCCGATGTGGTCGTCTTCAGCGAGCTGTTCCTGACCGGCTACCCGCCGGAGGATCTGCTGCTGCGCAGCGCAATGGAGTCGCGACTCCAGCAGGCGCTGACACGGATGGCCGATAAGATCGCCAGGTTCGCCCCCGAGACGCTGGTGCTGATCGGCTATCCCGGCATGCGCGACGGCCAGCGCTACAATCTCGCCGGCGCGCTGCTGGGCGGGCACTGGCTCGGAGAGTACGCCAAGCAGGCCCTGCCCAACTATCAAGTGTTCGACGAGGATCGCTACTTCGAGCCGGGTGGGACGCCGCTGGTGATCGAGCATCAGGGGGCCCGCCTCGGTGTCCTGATCTGTGAGGATCTCTGGGACGGTGCGCCGGTGCGCCAGGCCGCAGCGGCAGACGCGGATATTCTGGTCACGCTCAACGCCTCGCCGTTTCATCTCGACAAGCCAGCCGAGCGTGAGCGCCTCTTCGCCGAGCGCGCCCGCGAGGTCGCCAAACCGTTGGTCTACGTCAACGCCATCGGCGGTCAGGATGAGCTGGTCTTCGACGGCGGTTCGCTGGTGCTGGAAGCCAGCGGTGAGGTCGCGGTGAGGGCGCCGTTCTGGCAGGCGGGGCTGATGCCGGTGCGTTTCACGCCGGCGAATGGCCAATGGCGGCCGCAGGCCGGGGAGCGCGAACCGCTGCCCGAGAGCGAGGAGAACCTCTACTGCGCGCTGGTGACCGGGCTGCGCGACTACGTCAACAAGAGCGGCTTTCAAGGCGTGGTGATGGGGCTTTCCGGCGGTATCGACTCGGCGCTGTCACTGGCGATTGCCGTCGATGCACTGGGCCCGGATCGGGTCCACGCGGTGATGATGCCCTACCACTACACCGCCGAGATCTCGCAGGCGGACGCCGCCGAGCAGGCGCGGATGCTCGGGGTGGGTTATGAAGTGATGCCGATCGCGCCGATGGTCGAGGCTTTCAGCGCGACGCTCGCCGAAAGCTTCGACGGCCTCGACGCCGATACCACCGAGGAGAACCTGCAGTCCCGCGTGCGCGGCGTACTGCTGATGGCAATCTCCAACAAGAAGGGCCTGATGGTCCAGACCACTGGCAACAAGAGCGAGATGGCGGTGGGCTACGCCACGCTCTACGGCGACATGGTGGGTGGCTACAACGCGCTCAAGGATGTCTACAAAAGCTGGGTCTATCGCCTGGCACGCTGGCGCAATCTCCAGGAGCCCGCCATCCCCGAACGCGTCATCACGCGCCCGCCGTCGGCGGAGCTGGCCCCGGATCAGCAGGATAGCGACTCGCTGCCGGGTTACGACGTGCTCGACGGTATCCTCGAGCGCTATATCGAGGGCGACATGAGCGCCGAAGCGATCGTGGCGGCCGGGTTCGAGGCCGAGGATGTCTATCGGGTGGTCAAACTGGTCGATCGCAACGAGTACAAGCGTCGCCAGGCGCCGGTGGGCGTCCGCGTGACGCTCAGAGGCTTCGGCCGCGATCGACGCTATCCGATCGTCAACGGCTGGAAACCCGGCGAATAGCGCCGGGTTTGGGGGCTATCAGCGCCATCCTCATGGCGCTGTAGAGGCCGGCGCCGTCCCCCGGGCGTCTCGTGACAGCGCCGAAACGAGAAACGCCAGCGACGAGTGTCGCTGGCGTTTTGTCTTGCGGCCTGGCTGGGGGCGTTCCGGCGGCGCGTTCAGCCCTGCGCGGTGAGCGGCGTGTCCACCTGCACGTGCTTGGGCACGAAGGTGTTGCCATCCAGCTGGTCGCTGTCCGGGTCGTTGTCGATCAGCGTCTGCAGCACGTCCTGGGCACGGTCACGCATGTCGAGGCCCAGATAGCCCTCGACCATGGTCGCCAGCGCGTCGCGTGTCGCCGTGGACTTGGGGTAGTGCTCGATCACCCAGCGCCCACGCTGCACGGCGGCGACATAGGCGCCCTTGCGCAGGTAGAAGTCGGCGACCTGGAGTTCGTGACGTGCGATGACGTTACGCAGGTAGATGATGCGCTGACGGGCGTCGGGCGCGTAGGCACTGTCCGGGAAGCGGCGCACCAGCTCGCCGAAGTCGACGTAGGCGTCACGCGAGGCGCCCAGATCTCGCTTGGAAATGTCGATCAGCTCGAGGCTTTCGAGGCTGAAACGACCGGCCTGATAGGCCCCCAGACCGCGCATGTAGTAGGCGTAGTCGACCTGCGGATGATCCGGGTGCAGGCGGATGAAACGGCTCGCCGCGGCGCGGGTCTGCTCCCAGTTTTCCGTCCGGTAGTAGGCGTAGATCAGCTCGAGCTGGGCCTGCTCGGCGTAGCGGCCAAACGGGAAGCGGGTGTCGAGCGTCTCCAGCTGCGAGACCGCTGCCGTATAACGCCCGGAGTCCAGTGAACTCTGCGCCTGCTGGTAGAGCTCCTGCTCCTGCAGGTCGGGCGCAGGTTCGTTGCTGGCGCAACCGGCAAGCAGGGCACCCGAGAGCAGCAGGGCGCCCATTGCGGGGAATCGCGCTAAAAATCGCATCGTCATCCTCGTATCAACCAATCTTGGGCGGTCGTGCTAAAATCCGCCGAATCCGATCCACTATAAAGGAAAGACCGCGCGTATGCCTACGCGGGCCCCGGTGGCACGCGAGCGCGTTCGGTCTTTTCGTCTCTTTCTGCACCGGCGACACGGAATCCAACTCCACGTATGGCCGACATCCTACAGCGTGACGAGCGCATACCCGATCATCTGGCTGGACGACGTCTCGACCAGGCCGCCGCCGAAATGTTCCCTGAATTCTCGCGAGAGCGGCTGAAAAGCTGGATTCAGCAGGGCGAGCTCACCCTCGACGGTCAAACGGCGCGGCCCAAGGATAAGATCAACGGCGGCGAGCGGCTAGCGCTCGACACGCAACTGGCCGAAGAGACGCGCTGGGAGCCCCAGGCGATACCGCTGTCGGTCGTCTTCGAGGACGACGACGTGCTGGTGATCGACAAGCCCGCCGGCCTGGTCGTGCATCCCGCAGCGGGCAATCCCGACGGTACGCTGCTCAATGCGCTGCTGTATCACTACCCGAAGCTGGCCGGGATTCCCCGAGCGGGCATCGTCCATCGTCTCGACAAGGAGACCACCGGACTGATGATGATCGCGCGCACCCTCGAGGCGCAGACGGCGCTGGTCGAGCAGCTTCAGGCGCGCACCGTTTCCCGGCAGTATGACGCCGTGGTCGTCGGGGCGATGACGGCCGGCGGTACCGTGGATGCGCCGATCGGCCGCCACCCCAAGGATCGTCAGCGCCAGGCGGTGAACGCCGCCGGCAAACCGGCGGTGACCCACTACCGGGTGAAGGAGCGCTTTCGCGCTCATACCCACGTCCGCTGTCGGCTGGAGACAGGCCGCACGCACCAGATCCGGGTGCACATGGCGCATGCGCGCTATCCGCTGATCGGTGATCCCGTCTACGGCGGCCGGCTGAAGCTGCCCGCCGGCGCCGGCGACACGCTGAAGACCGTGCTGCGTGACTTCCCGCGACAGGCACTGCATGCGCACAAGCTGCGCTTCGATCATCCGGTGACCGGCAAGCCGGTGGAGTGCGAGGCGCCGCTGCCCGACGATCTCTACCTGCTGCTGGATGCGCTGCGCGACGACGACAAGGCGGCCTCATGACGTCGAAAGCCCCGCGCGAGCCTGCCTTCGAGGCAACCCCGGATCCCACGCCGCTGGCCGCCGACGCGCCGACGCTGATCGTGCCCGATTGGGTGGCGCCGAGCACGGTCGGGGCTTTCGTTACCACCCGGGAGACGGGACCGAGCCAAGGTGACTTCGCGGCTTTCAATCCCAAGGGATTCAAGGGCGACGATCCCGAGAGCGTGGCACGCTGTCGGGCGCTGATCGGCGAGGCGGTGGGCGACGGTCGCCCCTTGGCCTGGCTCAAGCAGGTTCACGGGGCGCGGGTGATCCGTCACTACGGCGACAGGGAAATCGAGACGCCGCCGGAAGCGGACGCGGCGGTGGCGTTCGATCGCGGCCACGCCTGCGTGGTGCTGACCGCCGACTGTCTGCCGGTGTTCTTCTGTGACCGCGCGGGCACCCGTGTCGGCGTCGCCCATGCCGGCTGGCGGGGCCTTGCCGGTGGCGTGCTGGAGGCGACGGTGGCAGCGCTGGGGGTCGAGCCTGACGAGCTTCTCGCCTGGTTTGGCCCGGCGATCTCCAACGCTCAGTTCGAGGTCGGTCCGGAGGTGCTCGCCGCTTTCGCCGCCTTTCAGCCCGAGGCCAAGAGTGCCTTCGAGCCCAGCCCCTATCGACTGGGGCACTACATGGGCGACATCTACAAGCTGGCGCGCCTGCGTCTGGAGCGGCTCGGCGTCGGCTCGATCGGCGGTGGGCACTTCTGCACCGCCTGCGACGACAAGCGCTTCTACTCCTACCGCCGCGACAACGGGCGCACCGGCCACATGGCCAGTGTGATCTGGCTGCGCTGATTCCGCTTCCCGCGACTGACGGCACGGCGGGCTGCACGATGGACTGAAAAGCGATGGACTGAAAAGAGGCGTCCCACCTTGGCCGCCGCCGCCGTTGGCTAACCCGATGCGTTCTGCCCTTCGGGCCTGTCATTGCCCATGAATAAAATTCGCCACTGATGCCGCGAATCCGCCTTTTTTTCATGCGCCTGACTTGAAAAGCCTCAACATACCTCCATTTTAGTGTCAACTAATGAAATCGCTGGCCGCCGTCCCCCGGCGGCACTGGGAGGTACAAGCATGCGTATGGATCGCATCACCACGAAACTTCAAAACGCACTGGCCGACGCGCAGTCGCTGGCGGTGGGGCGCGGGCACAACCAGCTCGCCCCCGCGCACCTGCTGATGGCGCTGCTCGAGATGCGTGACAGCGGCCTCAAGGGGCTGGTGCAGAAAGCCGGCGGCGACGTTCAGCGGCTGCGTGAAGGACTCAGCGGTCAACTCGACAAGCTGCCCGAGGTTGGCGAGTTCGACGGCAACGTCGGCATGAGCCAGGAGCTGTCGCGGCTGTTCAATCTCGCCGACCGCGAAGCGCAGAGTCGCGGCGACCAGTACATCGCCATCGAGCTGATTCTGCTCGCCGCGCTCGACATGAAAGGCGGTGTGGCCAAGGCGCTCACCCAGGCAGGCCTCGAGCGCAAGCAACTGGCGGGCGCGATCAGCGAGCTGCGCGGCGGCGCCAACGTCGATGACGCCAACGCCGAGGAGAAGCGCGAGGCGCTGGAGAAATACACGCTCGACCTCACTGCACGGGCGACCGACGGCAAGCTCGACCCGGTGATCGGCCGCGATGACGAGATTCGTCGCACCATCCAGGTGCTGCAGCGGCGCACCAAGAACAACCCGGTCCTGATCGGCGAGCCTGGCGTGGGCAAGACTGCCATCGTCGAGGGGCTGGCGCAGCGCATCGTCAACGGCGAGGTGCCGGAGGGGCTCAAGGACAAGCGCGTGCTGTCGCTGGACATGGGCGCACTGCTCGCCGGGGCGAAGTTCCGCGGTGACTTCGAGGAGCGCCTCAAGGCCGTACTCAATGAGCTGTCGAAGGAAGAGGGGCGAGTCATCCTCTTCATCGATGAGCTCCATACCATGGTCGGCGCCGGCAAGGCGGATGGCGCCATGGACGCTGGCAACATGCTCAAGCCGGCGCTGGCCCGTGGCGAACTGCACTGCGTCGGCGCGACCACGCTCGACGAGTACCGTCAGTACATCGAGAAGGATGCGGCGCTCGAGCGCCGCTTCCAGAAGGTGCTGGTCGACGAGCCAAGCGAATCCGACACCATCGCCATCCTGCGCGGTCTCAAGGAGCGCTACGAGGTTCACCACGGCGTCGATATCACCGACTCGGCGATCATCGCCGCGGCCAAGCTCTCGACCCGCTACATCACCGATCGGCAGTTGCCCGACAAGGCGATCGACCTGATCGACGAGGCCGCGTCACGGATTCGTATGGAGCTCGACTCCAAGCCCGAAGCGATGGACCGTCTCGACCGCCGCCTGATCCAGCTCAAGATGGAGCGGGAAGCGCTGAAGAAGGAGACCGATGAAGCCTCGCGCAAGCGTCTCGACAAGCTGGAAGCGTTGATCGACGAGCTCGGCCGCGAGTACGCCGATCTCGAAGAGGTGTGGAAAGCGGAGAAGGCGAGCATCCAGGGGGCGGCGCAGTACAAGGCCGAGCTCGAGCAGGCGCGGATCGATCTCGATGCCGCCCGGCGTCAGGGCGATCTGGGGCGGATGTCGGAGCTGCAGTACGGCGTGATCCCCAAGCTCGAGCGTCAGATCGCGGAAAGTAGCGACAGCGAGGGTGACGAGGCGGTCGTGCATCAACTCCTGCGCTCCAACGTCACCGAGGAGGAGATTGCCGAGGTGGTGTCGCGCTGGACCGGCATTCCGGTGGCCAAGATGCTCGAGGGCGAGCGCGACAAGCTGCTGCGAATGGAGGACGCGCTGCACGAGCGAGTGATCGGCCAGCACGAGGCGGTCAATGCCGTGGCCAACGCGGTACGCCGTTCGCGGGCCGGGCTCTCTGACCCCCATCGGCCCAACGGCTCGTTTCTGTTCCTCGGTCCGACCGGCGTCGGCAAGACCGAACTCTGCAAATCGCTGGCGAACTTCCTGTTCGATACCGAGGAGGCAATGGTGCGCGTCGACATGTCCGAGTTCATGGAGAAGCACTCCGTGGCTCGGCTGATCGGGGCGCCCCCGGGCTATGTCGGCTATGAAGAGGGCGGCTATCTGACCGAGGCGGTGCGCCGCAAGCCCTATTCGGTACTCCTGCTCGACGAAGTGGAGAAGGCCCACCCGGATGTCTTCAACATCCTGCTTCAGGTGCTGGAAGATGGCCGCCTGACCGATGGCCAGGGGCGTACGGTGGACTTTCGCAATACCGTGATCGTGATGACCTCCAACCTCGGGTCGGATGTCATCCAGCGCATGGGCGGCGAAGAGACCGACTATGTCGCCATGCGCGATGCGGTGATGACGGTGGTCGGCGACCATTTCCGTCCCGAACTGATCAACCGGATCGATGAGGTGGTGGTCTTCCACGCCCTGGGTCAGTCCCAGATTCAGGCGATTGCCGGCATCCAGCTCGAGCGGCTGCGGGCTCGGCTGGCGGAGCGCGATCTCAAGCTCGAGGTCAGTGACGACGCCATGGCCCAGCTCGCCGTGGCCGGCTTCGACCCGGTGTACGGTGCGCGGCCGCTCAAGCGTGCGATCCAGAATCGGATCGAGAACCCGCTGGCGCAGGATCTGCTCGCCGGCGAATTCGTCCCGGGCGACACCATCCACGTGCGTGCCGAAGCGGATCGTCTGGTCTTCAGCAAGTAGCGGTGTCGTCGCGCTCACGGCGCGGCGACGTCAATGATCTCTCACGCGGTCGCGTCCTGACCGTTTTTCTCCCCGCGGCGCCTGGCGCCGCGGGTTTTTTGTGTCAGCGATTCGAGGCGGGTCGCCGCGTCGGGGGCGCGCTGCCCGCGATCACTCCCGTCGGGCGGCGGGCGCCAGCTTGCGCTGAAGCGCTTCCAGCGAGACACCCTTGGTTTCCGGCATGAAAAAGAGCACGAACACCACCTGCAGGACCATCATCACGCTGAAGAAGGCGAACACCGGTCCGCCGTTGAACACGCCCAGCACCCAGGGCGTGACCAGGGTAATGACGGCGGCGAAGAACCAGTGGGTAAAGCTGCCGAGGGACTGTCCGCGGGCGCGTTCGCGATTGGGAAAGATCTCCGAGATATAGACCCAGATCACCGTGCCCTGGCTGATGCCGTGAGCGGCCACGAACAGACAAAGCTGTAGCGGAATCAGGACTCCACCCAGATTCTCGGTGAAGAAGGCATGGGAGATAATCGCCAGCGAGACGATGTAGCCCACCGAACCGATCAGCAGTAGCGTGCGGCGGCCGAGTCGGTCGATCAGGGCCATGCCGAGCAGCGTGAACAGCACCATGATCAGACCGATGCCGGCAGTGGAGAGGAGTGCGGCGCTGGCACCGAGCTCGGCAGACTCGAGAATCCGCGGGGCGTAATAGAGCACGAAGTTGATGCCGGTGAACTGATTGAAGAAGGCGATCAGAAACGCCAGCGTGATCGGCAGACGCAGACGGCGTGAAAAGAAGCGCGACTGCGTTTTGTCATCCTCGCGATCGGCTGCCTGAATCTCTTCGATCTGGGTGTCGATGTCACCGTGGGCATCGATCTTGCGTAGCGTGTCGGCGGCGGTGCGGGTATCGCCCCGGGCGAGGATGAGCCAGCGCGGACTTTCCGGCACCTTGAGCAGCGCCAGGGTATAGATCAGTGCCGGCACCACCTCGATCCCCAGCATCCAGCGCCAGGCATCCGCGCCAAGCAGGGTGCCGAAGATCGCATTCGAGACATAGGCCATGAAGATGCCGAACACGACGTTGAACTGATACAGGGCGACCAGATTGCCACGGCGCTCGGCGGGAGCGATCTCCGAAATGTAGGCCGGTGCGGCCACCGACGACATGCCGACACCGAAGCCGCCGATCAGACGGAAGAACGAGAACCAGAACGGGGCGGTGGCGAGCGCCGAGCCTAATGCCGACACGAGATAGAGCACCCCGATCACCATCAGGGTGGCGCGCCGGCCGAGACGGTCGGCGGGGTAGCTGCCGAAGATCGCACCGAGCACCGTCCCCCACAGTGCCATCGACATGATGAACAGCCCGTGCTGGAGGTCGCTCAGCCCCCAGAGCGCCTGCACCGGTCGGTCCGCGCCGGAGATCACCGCGGTATCGAAGCCGAAGAGAAACCCGGCCATGGCGACGAAAATGGACCATTGGAAAAGCGGGGACATCGAGCGCTCCTAATTGGGGTTGTCGTTATCGCTGTCGTTATCGTTATCGATCGCGCGGCCGTGGGCTGTGAACGGCGTGGAGACACTCGCGTCGGGCGTGCGCCGAACCTGGTGCTCAGTACAGCAGCCATCGTGTCTTCCTGCCGGGATGCGACGTCGAACTTTGGTGGCAAGAAAGTCACGGCGAGCGTGGCGCGCCGGCGCGGTTGACAGCCCCGCGACGCTGGGAGAATCTAGGCGGCTCCTGATTGCGGGCGCGGCATTTGCGGGCGATCCCCGACCGCCGCGTGAAGGGTAGGTTCTCAGTGACCTCTACCCGCCTGTCGAAGGAAATCTTTCTCAGGAAAGAGGGGTACGGGCCGACCGCCTGTTCCCGCCAACCCCGATACGGCGATCTGCCGTATCAGGCATCGCGCGAGCCCCGGTTCGTTGATGCCTATGAGTGCGGGTCCCCACCCCGGGCCCAGGCCAGGATCATGGCATCAGGTGTCGACGTGACGTCGGCAGCGGCATACCGCCGCGTTTAAGCTTCGCGCTATCGACAGCCGGAGCGGCACTCGAACCTCCAGGGGAGACTCACCAGTGGAATTACTTTCCGGCGCCGACATGATCGCCCGCTTTCTGAAAGACGAAGGCGTCGAGCGGATCTACGGCTATCCCGGCGGGGCGGCACTGCACATCTACGACGCCCTCTTCCGCCAGGACAGCGTCCAGCACATTCTCGTTCGTCACGAACAGGCCGCGACCCACGCCGCCGACGGCTACGCCCGCGCTTCCGGCAAGCCCGGCGTGGTGTTGGTCACCTCGGGCCCCGGTGCCACCAATGCGGTCACCGGGATTGCCACCGCCTACATGGATTCGATCCCGATGGTGGTGCTCTGCGGCCAGGTGGCGAGCCATCTGATCGGCGAGGATGCCTTCCAGGAGACCGACATCGTCGGTGTCACTCGGCCGGTGGTGAAGCACAGCTTCTCGATCCGCCACCCCAGCGAGATCCCCGAGGTACTGAAGAAGGCGTTTTATCTCGCCGCGACCGGTCGCCCCGGGCCGGTGGTGGTCGATATCCCCAAGGATATGACGGCACCCACCGAGCGCTACGAGTACGTCTACCCGAAAAAGGTCAAGATTCGCTCCTACAACCCGGTCACCCGCGGGCACACCGGCCAGATCAAGAAAGCGGTCGACATGATGCTCAAGGCGCGTCGGCCGGTCTTCTATACCGGCGGCGGTATCGTCACCGGCGGGGCGTCGGAAGCCCTCACCGATCTGGTCCAGCGGCTCGGTTTTCCGATCACCACCACGCTGATGGGGATCGGCGCCTACCCGCAGACCGATAATCAGTCGCTCGGCTGGCTCGGCATGCATGGCAGTTACGAAGCCAACATGGCGATGCACCACGCGGATCTGATCATCGCCATCGGGGCTCGCTTTGACGATCGTGTCACCAACAACACCTCTAAGTTCTGCCCCACGGCGAAGATCGTCCACGTCGACATCGACCCCAGCTCGATCTCCAAGACCGTGCGGGCGGACGTGCCGATCGTCGGTGCGGCCGGTAGCGTCATCAACGAGATGATCAGCCTGGTGCAGGGGCGCGAGGCGGCCAGTCCCGAAGCACTCGCCGAGTGGTGGCAGAGCATCGACGGTTGGCGCGCCGAGCGCGAGGGCAAGCTCTACGAACCCTCCAAGTCCGGCGAGGCGCTCAAGCCGCAGGAGGTGATCGAGGCCGTGCATCGCGTCACCCGCGGCGAGGCGTTCGTGACCACGGACGTGGGCCAGCATCAGATGTTCGCGGCGCAGTACTACAAGTTCGCCAAACCCAATCGCTTCATCACCTCCGGCGGGCTCGGCACCATGGGCTTTGGCTTCCCGGCGGCGATGGGCGTGAAGCTCGGCTACCCGCAGGATGACGTGGTCTGCTTCACCGGTGAGGGCAGCTTCCAGATGATGATGCAGGAGCTCTCGACGTGTAAGCAGTTCGAGGTCGGCGTGAAGATCGTCAACCTCAACAACCAGTCGCTCGGCATGGTGCGCCAGTGGCAGGATCTGAACTACAAGTCCCGCCACGCGCACTCCTACATGGAGTCGCTGCCGGACTTCGCCAAGCTGATCGAGGCCTACGGCTTCACGGCGATCACGGTGCGCACCCATGAGGAGCTGGCGCCGGCGCTCGAGCGCGCCTTCGCCGACACCAACGAGCTCGTGTTCCTCGACATCTACGTCGACCCCTTCGAACACGTCTATCCGATGCAGGTGCCGCTCGGCTCCATGCGTGACATGCTGCTTTCGAAGACGGAGCGGACCTGATGCGTCATATCATCTCGATCCTGCTGGAGAACGAACCCGGTGCGCTCTCTCGCGTGGTGGGGCTCTTCTCTCAACGCAACTTCAACATCGAAACTCTCAACGTCGCGCCGACGGAAGATCCGTCGCTCTCTCGACTGACCGTGACCACGGTAGGGGATGACCGAGTGATTGAGCAGATCACCAAGCATCTCAACAAGCTGGTCGATGTGGTGAAGCTGGTCGATCTGACCGAGGGGAATCACATCGAGCGCGAGCTGATGCTGGTCAAGGTCAAGGCGCTTGGCGCCGCGCGAGACGAGGTCAAGCGGACCGCGGATATCTTCCGGGCGCAGGTCGTCGACGTGACGCCGAGCGTCTATACGGTGCAGATCACCGGTGATGGCGGCAAGCTCGACGCCTTCATTCAGGCGATGGCGCCGATCGGCATTCTCGAAGTGGCGCGAACCGGGGTGTCGGGCATCGCCCGCGGTGACAAGCTGCTCTCTCTCTAGACGGTAGGCGACTCGACGGGCTTCGGCCCCGTCTCGACGACGCCCGNNCGCCGGGCGTCGTCGTTTTGGGTGACGAAGGGGGTGGCCATCGTCGAGTTCGCGCAGCGGGTCAGCTCGGCAGCTGGGACCAGAGCGCCTCGATCAGCGCACTCTTGACGCGGCGCTTGAGCACGCAGAGGCCGACGTCGTAGTGGGGCAGTTCCGGCTTGACCGGCAGGACGCTGACACGGTCGTTGAGCGGGCTGTTGTCGAGCACGATCCGCGGCACGATACCGACGCCGAATCCGAGCCCCACCATGCTGACGATCGCTTCGTTCCCGGCAACCTGCGCGTAGATGGTCGGGCTGATACCGAGTGCGCGGAACCAGGTGTCGGCGTGATCCCGCGACAGGCCGGCTTCGGAGAGGATCATCGGCACGTCGCGCCACTGCGAGGGTGTCGGCGTCTGCGGTGTGCGAGGCAGCCATTCACCGCCGTCCCGCGGGGCGATGAAGACCAGCGGCGAGGTGGTCAGCGGCTTGAAGGCGAGCGAATCGGGCAGGCTGCGGGGCCGCGCGGTGATCGCGATATCCTCGCTCTCGCTCTGCACGCGGGCGATGGCATCGGCCGGATCACCGGTATGCAGCTTGATCTCGATCCGCGGATGGCGCTGGCGGAATTCGCTGAGGAGCTGGTAGAGGAAGCTGTAGCTGGCGGTCACCGAGCAGTAGATGCTGATCTCGCCGACGAGCTCTCGGGTCTCCTCCATCAGGGTGCGCTGGACCGATTGCCACTGCTCGAGTGTCTCGCGGGCGTAGGTATGAAAGCGCTGGCCCTGACGCGTCAGTGCGACGTGCCGGTTGTCCCGTTCGAACAGCGTAACGCCGAGGCTCTCCTCGAGCTGGCGGATCGAGCGGGAGAGTGTCGAGGGGCTGATATGGCAGGCGTCGCTGGCGCGGCCGAAGTGCAGCTGCTCGGCCAGCGCCAGGAAGTGGGTGAGCGGGCGGTAGTCCATGGCGGTCGTCGTTTTGATTTATGAAATGTCGCGTTGCAAATATAGCGTTTTACGCAACGATTCGCCTGACATACCGTAGCGCCATGGCCTGTCGTCGAGCGCTGACGCGATTCGACGGCTCGCGACACGACATCCTCAGTATCGAATTCGGAGCCCGTCATGCACGTCTATTACGACAAAGATTGCGACCTCTCTCTCATCCAGGCCAAGAAAGTCACCATCGTGGGTTACGGCTCTCAGGGGCACGCCCACGCAAACAACCTGAAAGAGTCCGGCGTCGATGTCACCGTGGCGCTGCGCCAGGGCTCTTCGTCCGCCGCCAAGGCCGAAGCGGCAGGGCTCGCCGTCGCCAGCGTGCCGGAAGCCTGCCAAACCGCTGACGTGGTGATGGTGCTGGCGCCGGACGAGAATCAGAAGGCGATCTACGAGCGCGACATCGAGCCGAATCTCAAAGAGGGCGCCACGCTGGCCTTCGCCCACGGTTTCAATATCCACTACAACCAGATCGAGCCGCGCCAGGATCTCGACGTCATCATGATCGCGCCGAAAGCGCCGGGCCATACCGTTCGCTCCGAGTTCGTCAAAGGCGGCGGCATCCCGGATCTGATCGCGATGCATCAGGACGCCTCGGGGCAGGCCAAGGAGATCGCACTCTCCTATGCCGCGGCCATCGGCGGTGGACGCAGCGGGATCATCGAGACCACCTTCCAGGACGAGACCGAAACCGATCTCTTCGGCGAGCAGGCAGTCCTGTGTGGCGGCGCGGTCGAGCTCGTCAAAGCGGGCTTCGAGACGCTGACCGAAGCGGGCTACGCTCCGGAAATGGCCTACTTCGAGTGCCTGCACGAGCTCAAGCTGATCGTCGACCTGATGTACGAAGGCGGCATCGCCAACATGAACTACTCGATCTCCAACAATGCGGAGTACGGCGAGTACGTGACCGGCACCGAGGTGATCAACGAGCAGTCTCGCGAAGCGATGCGCAACGCGCTCAAGCGCATCCAGACCGGCGAATACGCCAAGATGTTCATCAGCGAGGGTAACTCGAACTACCCGTCGATGACCGCGCGCCGTCGTCTGAACGCCGAGCATGACATCGAGCAGGTCGGTGCCAAGCTGCGCGGCATGATGCCGTGGATCGCGGCCAACCAGCTGGTCGACAAGAGCAAGAACTGATCATTCGCTTGCAGTAGTCTCCCCACGGGGCGCGACGCGAGTCGCGCCCCGTGGTCGTTGTGGGGAAGGATATCGCCATGCGTGCGGTCATCTGTCGTCATTACCGCTAGGCTGTAGAATGACTCGGCCGACACGCTCGAGCGAAAACGCTTCTAAAGGATTGATGCCATGACGCAGGAAGATCGCCACCACGAGCAGGAGCCCGAGACCATTACCATCGGTGCGACCTCTCCTCTCTTTGACGATGAAGACGAGGTCATCGAAGAGACGGTCGAGAACGGCAAGCGAATCCGTCGCCGCGGAATCTATCTGTTGCCCAACCTGTTCACGCTGTCGGCGCTCTTCGCCGGCTTCTACTCCATCGTCGCGGCAATCAACGGCGACTACGCCAAGGCGGCCATCGCGATCTTCATCGCCATGGTGCTCGACGGACTCGACGGCCGGGTGGCACGACTCACCAACACGCAGAGTGCCTTCGGGGCGGAGTTCGACAGTCTCGCCGACATGATCTCCTTCGGTCTGGCGCCGGCGTTGGTCGCCTTTACCTGGATTCTCCAGGACATCGGCAAGATCGGCTGGATCGCCGCGTTCATCTTCGTGGCTGGGGGGGCGTTGCGACTGGCACGATTCAACGTTCAGATCGGCAGTACCGACAAGAAGTGGTTCGTGGGCCTGCCTAGCCCCTCGGCGGCAGCCCTGGTGGCAGGCGCGGTATGGGTCTTCCATACCTTCGATGCCGAGTCGCTCGGCTTCAAGATCCTGATGACCGTCGTCGTGGCCGCAGCCGGGGTGCTGATGGTGAGTAACGTGCGCTATCACAGCTTCAAGGAGATCGATTTCAAAGGGCCGGTGCCCTTCGTCTTTCTGCTGGCGATCGTGCTGCTGTTCGTGCTGATCTCGATCGAGCCCTCCGTCATGCTGCTGACGCTGTTCGGCGCCTATGTCATCTCCGGGCCGCTCTTCGCGCTGGGGCGTCTGCGTCAGACGCAAAAGCAAAAGCGCCAGCAGGCAACGACCTCGGAGGCGACAAGCCAGGAAACAGAGGCGCATAACGCCGCGAGTCAGGAGACCGGAACCGGAGAGAGCGGCCCGCGGCAGCACTAACGACTCGCTGCCACCGAGCCACGACGCCCGCCATGTGCGGGCGTCGTCGTATCGGGCCGTCGCGTCTGCTGGTTGGGTGACATGCCGCTGTCACTTTTTTGTGAATCAACGCTTGCCAAGCCGGCGTTGGGTCCGTAAAGTACGCATCCGCTGACGACGAGACAGGTTTTCGGGGTCAGCGGGAAGTGAGCCAAGCGTTTGAT
>NZ_PZJP01000016.1 GCF_003206645.1 Salinicola aestuarinus
GGCGGTGGCTTCGAGATCCCTCCCAAATTATCCATGGGCGGAATCTGTCCTGTCCTTTCATAAAACTCCGCTCTTTGACGCTCCTCCGATGTCATAGAAATATAACTTCTAACATAATGATTCTGGTGATTATCTATCATGTGCTTTCGTTCCACCAAGGCTCGAAGGTAAGCAATGGCTTCATCTCGACTCTCCCACTCACTCAGAAAACCCGCAATCGAGTCATGCACATACAAATCCATCATGGTAGATACGGCCTCTGGCGGCGCGCCCAGGCTAGACTTGAACTCTGAAATCCTGCGCCAATCATCGAGCACTGAGGGATCGAACCCTCTTTCCTTGATGATCCACCCAGACCCCATCACTAGGTAATCTTGCACAGCATGGCTAGCCTGCCTCCAAAAACCTCTATTCGATACATCTTCCCAATGAGCAAACCTTTCCAGCTCTTCACAAAATTGGCTATAGCTACTCAATAAGTTATTTTTCTCATACTGGGAGGCACGCTGATAACTTTGCAGAAGTGATACACCCCCTTTTTTGTGGTTATCCAGGCGCCATTCAATATTTCGACGCCAGTGCTCGCGAATAATCGTCCCGGTCTCACCTGACTTTACCGCAAACTGGTCAATATAGTTATTGAAATCGGTGATTAACAGAGACGACATCTCAAAGCCAACTTGATGTTCCGGCAAGGCTTGCTCAAGTTTAAATGGCACACCCGATAGCCGGGCATCCCGATACATGACGGCAAGCGGAACACGAGAAATCATATCTCGGCCAATGGCGTCTACCCCTTTCCCTTGACTACCCGGCCTGTAGCCGCCCCCCAAGTCGGAATGAACGCCGGGAAATACCAACTCCTCTCCGTTATTGGCAATGGAGCGATCATTGTAGATAGAATCTAGAGGGAATAATCTTCGGTTTTCATGCGCAGAGACGAGATGTAGGCAACGGGCAACCTCCGGTGGGATCGCCAGTGACTCCTCTGCGTCAGACCAGCCCGCGTGTCCATCACTGATAGGCAATAGATGCGCAAGACCCACTGAAGCGACGGTATCGAACAATCCCAGAAAATCGAAAGTGACCGGAAATCCCGCCAAGGTAAGGCCATTACTGTTCGTCAAGCTTGCGTCGAGTCGACAGAGCCTGATCAACCAATTCGCAAAGACACGCGACAGAGCGGCTCCACGTGAAAACCCGAAGGCCGATAGATAAATGTTTTTGACGATGCCTGGGTCTTTATTCTGTGGCGGCTCACCGGAAGCGCCCGCCATATGGGGCCGTATCGCTTGGTGCAACTGCTCCAACCAGCGAACTAACGCCCTAGGTATCTTTAAGGAAGAGTCCATCATATCAGCGGCCCCCAATGAAGACAGGGGATCTCTTCGTAGCGAATAAGCCGTCATTTCACCGACAACACTGACTCGCCGCACCTCATTGTTGTATATTAAAGATCGATTGAGAAAATAACGGCTTATGGAATTGACTACCTGGGCAAGGCCCCAAAGGATTCTAATCTGTCCTAGTCGCCCCGTACCGCCACCCAAGGTTTCATCCCAGAACCCCTCACCAGAATCGCCAACTGCCTCAAATCGTGTGCCGACACCGGGTGCGTAGATGCGGAAAAAGTTGTCGTAATCAGAAAGGTTGGTTTGCCAATCGGTTTGTGGTGGGAGAACGCCTGGCACGCTCTGTCCGGGAAAGGCACTGTAGAGCCGTGCCACGTTCGACTGACTATCGTCATCTCGGTCTAGGCTATCGGCGTAGTTATTGCCTGTGCCATCAAAAAAAATACCAAAAAATAAACTCGCGTCACATGGCCGTAGACCATTTTGAGGGCGCTCTCTACTCTCAAAGTAACGTAAATCTTGATTATCTTGCTCAGAAAAGAATGTATTTTTCTCTGAAGGTTTTTCATAAACTCTAGCTATCGGAGCTATCAACCTTGCACTCATGGCCTCGCATCCTTCAGCACCTGCATCTCATGTTCATCAGACTCGAGATTACTCTTTAAGTAGCCTTCTAAAAAAGACTCAAACCGAGAATCACCCGGCCCGGAAAACCTATCCAGAACATCAGCCGCCCGAACTCTTTCAAACAATTCCCAATATTCATTGAGCGCATTTTCGCGATCATGATTAAACTTCGTTAAACCACGCCGATCTCGCTCCAGGCGATTCTCGACCACTGCTATTTTTTTATCGATTACTTTACTTTTGTACTGATCAGAAGCCACCGGCCATCCCTTGACCTCACCTGGAAAATCTTCATGCGGTGGTGACAGATCGCTGACAACCACATTGGCTTTCTTGTCCGGCAAAAACTGAACCCACAGTGTGCCGCTCGCCGGCGTTTCGTATTTCGGCACATCGACGTGAATCGTTTCTGTCAATGTCCCTTCCGCTTGACGCCTGGCAAGAGACGCTGAAATTTCATCGCCCGTCTCGCCTTCCAGCGGGTATCTTACGACCACATCGACCTTCAACCCTTCATGCCACTCTTGGGGCATTTGATAGCAACAGCGAGTACCACCCGCGCTATAGGGGGTCAAAGATTCACCATTGCCTCGATTTTTCTCATTGTTCGGATCGATAACGTAAAACCCACCGATGCCGCTTCCGGCATAATCCACGCCCGTGACATTGAGATCGGCAGTATCGTCACCCGAGCCACAGGCCGATAACGACGCTAGCATTACCAAACCCATCAAAATTTGAGTAGCTTGGCGCATTTAACAGCATCCTCTTCAGTCTTTTGGAATATCTAGAAAGACACCCTCTGAGGGGCCATCTTTATTATCGATCGTGGCCTAGCGGATTCGCTCCTAACTCAAGTCAACCATCCCTCTTTCATTGCCGAATCTCTGCAGCACTGCACCTGATCTGGATAATCTGCTTTCAGTAAAGCAGCGCCGTCCAGCACGCTGACAATCCACTGGTAGCGTCGGCATGGCGTTTCAAAAGCGTCATGCAGCGCTGACTCGTTACGACGTAACCCGTCGATCAACGCATCGATACGGTTCATATCGAGTAGCATTTGTGTCTGTCGGTCATCGAGACGAATGCTGCTCGCAGGATTAGGCTCGGCCGTGGTCACGGCACCGTGTTTGAGATCGAGTTCACGCCATCCTGCAGCCGGCTGGGCCATCAGCGTCT
>NZ_PZJP01000017.1 GCF_003206645.1 Salinicola aestuarinus
CTCGCGGATGATATGAATCGACTCCGCCTCGAGCTGTTTGAGGTGGGTCTGACGGGTGGGAACGAGTTCCGACATGCCGCAGTCTCCGAATGAAAGGTCAGGGGAATTTCGCGCCATCGACATCAGTTCAGCGCCGAGGCAAGCGCCGACTCCCAACGCGAGTCGCGCCGTGAGCAGACGATGAAAAACGGGTTGAGCAGGCTTTCGCCGCGGTTGCAGCGAAGCGGGGCCAGGGTGTTGGCATCGAGCACCTCGCCACCCGAGGCGGTCACCACCGCCTGCGCGGCAGCCGTATCCCACTCACAGGTGGGGGCCAGCCGCGGGTAGAGGTCCGCCTGCCCCTCGGCCACCAGACAGAGCTTGATCGAGCTGCCCATCGACACCCGCTCATGGGCCGGCAGCCCAGCGCAGAACGCCTCGAACGCCTCGGAGCCGTGGGAACGGCTACCTACCACGCGCCAGGTATCACCGTCCGCTACGGGTAGCGGCCGCGGCGCGATCGGCAGGCGTTCACCGTCAATGGATTTCCAGGCCCCCACGCCCTGCTCACCCCACCAGGTGATGCCGAGCACCGGCGCGTGCACGATGCCAAAGATCGGCACGCCGTCCTCGATCAGCGCCACGTTGAGGGTGAATTCACCGTTGCGCTTGATGAACTCCTTGGTGCCATCGAGCGGATCGATCAGCCAGTAGCGCGACCAGCTGGCGCGCTCGGCGTAATCGACGCTTTCCGACTCTTCCGACAGCAGCGGCAGCGACGGCTCGACCGTCTCGAGCAGTGTCACCAGTGCGCGATGCGCGGCGAGATCCGCCTCGGTCAATGGGCTGGCGTCGGCCTTGGTCTCGACATCGAAGTCGCGGTGATAGATGTCGAGCACGATGTCCCCCGCGGTTTTCACACCGTCGAGCAGCGTCTGTCGCGTTGCGTCATTCCACATGTCGGATTCCTGTCGTAGGTCGAGAGCGGGCACGCTCGGTGGCCTGGCGAACCGGGCTGCCTGTCATGGATGAAAGGGCCAGATCAGCGGCACCAGCGAGAGCGTGGTCACCGCAGTCAGCAGGCTCAGCGGCAGCCCCAGACGCAGGTAGTCAGTGATGCGATAGCCCCCAGGGCCAAGCACCATCAGATTCGTCTGATACCCCAGCGGGGTAATGAAGCTGGCAGAGGCGGCAATGGTGACCGCGATCACGAAGGGCATCAGATCCACACCGAGCTGCTGCGAGACGGAGATCGCGATGGGAAACATCAGCACCGCGGCAGCATTGTTGGTTATGACTTCGGTGAAGAAGACGGTGAGGCCGTAGACCAGGGCGAGCCCGACGACCGGCGAGACCACCCCGCCGACCAGCCAAACCGCTATCTGCTCAGCGGCGCCGGTCTTGGTCATGGCGATCCCCAGCGCGAACGACGAGGCGATGACGATCAGTACGGAGAGGTCCAGATAGCGTCTGGCCTTGCCCATGGTGAGGCAGCCGGTAGCGAGCATCGCACCAGCGGCGCCAAGCGCGGCTTCGAGAATCGAGACGAGCCCCAGGGTATTGACGCCGACCATCAGGCAGAGAATGGCGATGGCCAGCGGCGCCTTGTGAAAGTTCGGCGGAGTGGAGTCGTTGAGCGCGCTGACCAGCAGAAAATCCTTGCGATAGCGGTACTGCGCCACGAACGCCTCACCGGTTTCCAGCAGCAGCGTATCGCCGATCTGCAGACGGACATCGCCCAGCTTGCCGGAGAGACGCCGCCCGCCTCGTGAGATCGACAGGATCACCGCCTGAAAGCGCGACCGGAAGCGGCTGTCGCGCACGCTTTGATTGATACCGGCGAAGTCAGGACCGATCACGGCCTCGACAAGACAACGGCGGTGTGTCGCCACCGCGAGCTTGTCGACGCTGCCGTTGGCTGGCGTCAGACCGCGAATCTGCCGAAGCTCACGAGCGCAGGCCGGCGCACCGATAAAGACCAGAATGTCACCGGCTTCCAATCGCGTCTCCGGTGGCACAGCGGTCAGTAGATCGTGTCCACGCTGGATGTCGGCGAGATAGCCGTACTGAAGATGGCGCAACCCCGCGTCGGCAATGCGCTTGCCGACCAGCGGGCCGCCGCTGTCGACCATTACCTCGACACCGTATTCGCGCACCTGGTCGAGCTGCTCGGCCACGCCTTCGCGCTTGGGGAGCAGCCGGTCGGCAAACAGCAGCAGAAAGGCGCCGCCCACGAGCAACAGCGGCAGTCCGATCGCGGTAAGCTCGAACATCCCTAGCGAGCGATTCCACTGACTCTGCAGCAGTCCGTCCACCACCAGATTGGTACTGGTGCCGATCAGTGTGCAGGTGCCGCCGAGGATCGCGACGTAGCTCAGGGGCAGTAACAGCTTCGACGGCGACAGTTTGAGCCGCTTCGACCAGTCCTGAATCGCAGGAATAAACATCGCGACCACGGTCGTGTTGTTGAGAAACGCGCTCAGAAACGATACCGGCAGCAGTACCCGCCAGTAGGCACGGCGCAACGTGCCGGGCTGGCCGAGCAGCTGCGTCGCCACCCAGTTGATCGCACCGGTCTCTTTCAACGCGGCAGCGACCACGTAAAGCGCGGCGATGGTCATGACCCCGGTATTGGCGAAGCCCGCTAGCGCCTCGCCGGGCGTGAGCACCTGCGTCGCGATCAGGAAGGTCATTGCGGCCATCAGAATGGCGTCGGAGGCGATGCGCGTGAGCATCAGCGCGGCGAGCACGGCGAACACACATGCCACGCTAAGCCAAGCGTCCATCCCCATCGTCATCGTTGCCGACTCCATCGCGCCCCCTGTTTCCCTGAAACCTATGGCCTGTCCCGAAAACCGATGGCCTGGCCAAAACGTATCGCCCACCCGCCAGCGTGACGCCGCTCATGCTGACGGGATTGGCGTGTTTTTTTGGCGCTTAACCAAAAGCCAACAAGTTCGAGTCACGACCACTGTGCACGAGCTTGCTGAAGCGCCGACCGGTGCTCTCGAGGCTCTTTTTCGACTGGTTCGGGTCGGTGAGTCAAACGCTAAATTCGTCGTTTGTGTCTTTTTGTAACTCATCATTCGCCCGGCGTTGCTGCTTCGAAAGGGAACGCCGTCAGTCTTGCGGCGCATCACGTCATGAAAATCCTGATGGCCGGCAAATCGCTGAAATGAAGGCTTTTTATTCGCCAAAACGACGAAATGGCGGGCGTGCAGACGTATCGGGGATGCGGCAAACTCAACCCTCACGTGGAGAATTGGCCCACTGCGATTGCGGGGATTCATCATGCGGGAGTCGTTAGGACCCTGATTTAAATCCTCGTCTCAACGGGTCCCGAGTCGCAGCTTTGTCATACCCGAGCTTGCGAAGTTGCTACAAAGAAATGATTGCTTACATTGGCAGCCACGGAGGGTCTTCGACGTAACGCAATGCAAAACGACTTGTGGCGACGCGCGTCCAGGACGCTAAAACCGGTCGGCCCGCGTGCGGTATACTGGAAGGCCGATTGCCTAAAACCCTGAACTTGAGTAGCTTAGCCATCCCTTTCGCCGACCGACCGGACAACGCCGCCTCTTCTCCCATGCCTAACGACTCGACCGCGCCGCGATCGTCATCCCCCCGTGTGGCCGGCTATCTATCGAAGGGCCTGGAACGCTGGCATATCATTGCCTGCCTGCTGCCGGAGTTCGATCGTCAGGTCCGCCTGACCCCGGGCCGAAAGCACGCTGTCGATGCCATTCTCGGCTGGGGCCTCAAACCTACCTCGGTCAAGGCCCGGCGTCTGGCGACCCAGCGCCGTGTACCCTATGTCGCCATTGAAGACGGCTTTCTGCGCTCGCTCGGCCTCGGCGTTCACTACTCTCAGCCGCAGAGTCTGGTGGTCGACCATAGCGGAATCTATTACGATGCCACGCGTCCGTCCGACCTCGAGCAACTGCTTAACGAAGCGATCTTCGATGACGCCGAGCTCGAGCGCGCCGCCGCCGCCATCGCGCGCATTCGTGCGCTGAGACTGTCGAAGTACAACCATGCGCCCGACCGGCCATTGGCAACCGCAGAGCACTCGCGAGTGCTGGTCGTGGACCAGACCCGGGACGACGCGTCGATCACCCACGGTCTTGCCGACGCTGCGGCATTCCAGACGATGCTCGACCGCGCGATCGATGAGCACCCCGACGCCGAGATTCTGATCAAGACCCATCCGGACGTCATCGCCGGGCGCAAGCAGGGCTATCTCACCGATGCCGCAGCCCACCCGCGCTGTCGCCTCATCGGCGAGGACCTCAACCCCTGGGCCTTGATAGACGCGGTCGATGCAGTCTATGTCGTGACCAGTCAGCTTGGCTTCGAGGCGCTGATGGCTGACAAACCGGTCTCATGCTTTGGCCTGCCGTTTTACGCCGGCTGGGGGCTGACACGAGACACCCAGACATGCGAACGTCGACGGCGAACGCGTAGCCGCGACGAGCTCTTCGCCGCGGCTTATCTGCGATACTGCCGCTACGCCAACCCCTATACCGGCCAAGTCTCGACGCTCGAGGCAACGATCGACCTGATCGGCGACCAGAAGCGCCAGCGCGATCGACTCGCCGGCCACTGGCTCGCGGTGGGTTTCTCGAGCTGGAAGCGGGCTTTCATTCGCGATTTTCTGGGCCCAGCGTCCAGCGTGCGCTTCACCTCCCACGCCTGCCCCACCGATGAAGAAGCTCAGGCGTGCGACAGTCTGGTCGTGTGGGGACAGAAAGCGGACGACGCCCTACGGCACTACTGTCGACGGCACAACCTGCGCCTCTGGCGGATGGAGGATGGCTTCATCCGCTCGGTGGGCCTGGGCGTGGATCTGACCCGGCCGCTATCGCTGGCATTTGACGCCCGCGGGCTCTACTACGATGCCAATCACGAAAGCGATCTCGAGTGGCTACTCGGTAACGCCGAGTTCGACACGGCCCTGTTGGCTCGCGCCGCTACGCTCCGGGAACGACTGATCGCGCTCAAGCTCTCCAAGTACAACGTGGCCGCCGCCGGCGCGAGTCTGCCTAGCCGCGAGACCCTCGGCGCGCGGCGAGTCGTGCTGGTGCCAGGCCAGGTGGAAACCGACGCCTCCATCGCTCAGGGGTCGCCGGTGGTGCGCACGAACCGCGCGCTGCTGGAAGCGGTACGCGCCGAGCGCCCCGATGCCTTCATCATTTACAAGCCGCATCCGGACGTCGTTTCCGGCGCGCGGGTCGGCGTGATCGATGACGACGCCCGCCGACTCTTCGATCGCGAGGCCAGGGATGCGGATATCATCGATCTCATCGACGCGGCCGACGAGATCCACACCATGTGCTCTCTGACTGGCTTCGAGGGCCTGATGCGCGGTGTCGAAGTCCACACCCACGGCTTGCCTTTCTATGCCGGCTGGGGGCTGACCAGTGACCGCCTCAAAGCGCCCCGCCGTCAACGCACACTCTCGCTGGATGCGCTCATCGCCGGGGCCCTGCTGCTCTACCCGACCTACGTCGACCCGACCAGCGGCGAATTCTGCAACGCCGACACCGCCATCGAGCTCGTTCATCAGCAGCGTTCACGCCGGCGCGGGCTGTCCGCACGCGTTCGCTTCTACCGGCTTTACCGCAACCTGTTTTCAGGGAGGGTGTGAGTGGTTGCTACTGCCCAAACGCCATCATCATCGCGCAAGCATTTCCTGCTGCTGCAGGGCGTCTGCTCGCCGTTTTTCAACCGTCTGGGCGAGCGTCTGATCGCGGCTGGGCATCGGGTCACTAAGGTCAATTTCACTGCTGGCGACAGCCTTTACTGGCATCTCGGCGGCACGCGGACCTATCGCGGCCATATCGAGGACATCCCAGGCTACCTGGCAAGACTCTGGGAGCGTGAGGGCATCACCGACCAGGTGGTGTTCGGTGATCGCCGCCCGGTTCACCGACGTGCGGTCGTCGCGGCGCGCCAGCGAGGCATTCGCAATCATGTCTTCGAGGAGGGCTACTTTCGCCCTTACTGGGTCACGCTGGAGCGGGAAGGCGTCAACGCCCACTCACTGCTGCCCAAAGACCCGGATTGGTACCGCGAGGCAGGCAAGCGGCTGCCGAGCGTGGGCCGCCCGCAGGCGTTCCCCAACCAGTTCAAGACCCGCGCTCGCCACGATGTGCTCTACCATCTCGCCGGCGCGGCCAACCCCTTTCTGCACCCCTACTATCGTAACCACGCGCTGGTCACCGCCCCTCTGGAGTACGCGGGTTTTTTGCTGCGCGAGGCGCGCATGCCGTATCTCAGACGTCGCGATCAACGGCGGATGGAAGCGCTGCTCGCCGACGACGCGCCGTTTTACCTACTGCCGCTGCAGCTCAAGAGCGACGCCCAGATTCGTTATCACTCCGACTTCAAGAACATGCAGGAGGTGATTGGCAAGGTAGCGGCCTCGTTCGCCTTCCACGCCCCCGCCAACGCGCGGCTGGTGATCAAGAACCACCCGCTCGACATGGGCCTTGCGCACTATGCACGGCTGATCGAGGTACTCAACCGCGAGTACGATCTGGGCGACCGCCTGGTCTATCTCGAGGGCGGCAACCTGGAACAGATGCTCCAACGCGCCAGCGGCCTGGTCACGGTCAACAGCACCGCGGGCAACGTAGCGCTCGGCTTCAACTGCCCCACGTACACGCTCGCATCACCGATCTACGACATGCCGGGCCTGACGCATCAAGGCAAGCTCGACACATTCTGGCAGAATGCCTCAAAACCCGATCCGGAACTCTTCCGGGCCTACCGGCGCACGGTCGCGCAGACCGTGCAGATCAATGGCGGTTTCTACTGCCGGCCGGGTATCGAGCTTGCCGCCGAGAACGCGCTGCAGTCGATGCAGCGCGACCGCTCGCCGCTGGAGCAGCTCATGGACGAAATAGGAACGTTGCACCGATGACACCGCACACCTTCATGACTCACACCGGGAACCGCATGGCTGACATGACTTCATGACAAGAATCGTGATCACCGGGGCAACCGGTGCCATTGGTGCCGCATTGGCCCAGCACTACGCCGTGCCGGGTAATCATCTGACGCTGCACGGCCGCCGCGAGGCGGTGCTGGACGATGTCGCCAGCCAGTGCCGTGAGCGGGGTGCCGACGTTACGCTCTCGTGTGTCGATCTCACCGACGACGTCTCGCTGCACGCTTGGCTCGATACACTGTGCGAGCCTTCACCACCGGATCTGGTGATCGTCAACGCGGGGATGAACATCAACATCGGCGAGTTCGGCGAAGGCGAAGCGTGGGATGATGCGAGCCGTCTGCTCGAGATCAACCTGCGCGTGCCGATGGCGATGGGCAACCAACTCGGCAAGCGCATGCGGGCAACGGGCCACGGTCAGCTGGTCTTCATGAGTTCACTCGCCGCCTACCACGGCCTGGCGCTGACGCCGAGCTACAGCGCCAGCAAGGCCGGCGTCAAAGCCTACGCCGAGGGGCTACGCGGTTGGCTCGCCCCCAGCGGTGTCGGCGTCACGGTGGTCATGCCCGGGTATGTGAGTTCGAAGATGTGCCACGACATGCCGGGGCCCAAGCCCTTCCTGTGGCAGCCGGCACGTGCCGCCCGGCGCATCGCCGCGGGTGCAGCGCGCAACCGTGCCCGGGTGAGCTTCCCGTTTCCACTGGACTTCGGCTGCTGGTGGCTGGCGGTCCTGCCCGCCGCAGTGTCGCAACGCCTGCTGGCCTGGCTTGATTACGCACCGCCGGCGGCAACACGCGACGCCTCGTCTCCACGGCAAGAGCGCCCACATGACTGACCTGCTAATGGCTATCGTCGCCACACTCGCAGTGACGACCCTGTTCGAGACGCTGCTCAAACCTCGCCCTCGCCTGCTCTGGCGACGCGAGCGCCCGGCGATCGCGGTGCATCTGGCGACCACCGTGCTGCACTTCGCCTTCTGGCTGCTGATCGTTCAGCGCCCGGGGTTCGCCGTGGTCATCGCGGCCTCGTTGCAGATGGTGGTCATCCAGGTCAACAACACCAAGTCGGCGTCACTGCGCGAGCCCTTCCTGTGCCAGGACTTCGAGTATTTCCTCGATGCGGTGCGCCATCCGAGGCTCTACATTCCTTTCTTTGGCGTGGGACTGACCATCGCTTCGCTGATTGCCGGAGCCATCGCGATCGGTATCGGATTCTGGCTCGAACCCTCGCTCTTCGGGCGCGAGCAAGGACCGTGGAGTCTTTTTGTCACGTTCGCCATTGTCGCGAGCGCCGTGACGACGTTGGCACTCTGCCTGCCGCGCCTGCCTCGCTGCACGCTGGAGCCGTTCACCGACCTCGAACGCTTCGGCCTCTATCCTTACCTGTGGGCCTACGGGTTGATGACCCGCGCGCCCATCGATCTTTCCGATAATCGCGAAGCGTTCCCGACGCCCTTCACGACGCCGACGGCACTGCCTCACCTGGTATTGGTGCAGAGCGAGTCATTCTTCGACCCCCGAGAATGGCTTTCGTCGATTCGGCACGACGTGCTGGAAACCTTCGATGCCATGATGGCCGACTCGGTTCAAAGCGGCCGTCTCGAAGTCCCCGCCTGGGGGGCGAACACGGTGCGTACCGAGTCCGCCGTGCTCACCGGCCTCACCGCCCAGGCGCTGGGCGCCCATCGTTTCAATCCGTACCATCAGCTCTCGCAGCTAGAGGTCAACAACCTCGCGCGCGCGCTGAAGTCACTTGGCTATCGCACTGTCTGCCTGCATCCTTATCCCGGCACGTTCTATTTGCGGGACAGGGTCTACCCCCGACTCGGCTTCGACGAATTCATCGACATTGCCGCTTTCGACGACAAGGACCGGGATGGACAGTACATTGGCGATCTCGCGCTCGCCAGGAAGGTTCACGAACAGTTGGAGGCAACCGATGCGCCACTGTTCGTCTTCGTCATCAGCATGGAAAACCATGGACCGCTGCATCTGGAAACACCCGATCCGGCGGTCGCCGAGCGGTGGCTGGAAGGCGGCGTTACCGAGGGTTGCGAAGACCTCACGGTTTATCTGAGGCATCTAGGCAATACCGATAGTATGCTGGCAGCGCTCAAGACCTCCCTGCTGGCGAGCGACCGCGATGGGATACTGGCGTTTTACGGCGACCACGTGCCAATCATGCCGAAAGTCTATGCCCGTCACGGTGAGCCGGACGGTCTCACCAATTATTTCATCTGGCAGAGCCACTCGCTTTGCGGCGATAACGTGCGCAGGACCCTGTCAGCCGATAAGCTGGGCACAACCATTTACGACAGAATCATCGGCCGAGCGTGAGAGGCGATTCAAGAGACAGGTGGATAGAGAGCAACAGCCGAGGACGGCCTTGCATGGCGTCCGACCGCGGATTCGGGCGCTGTCCCGCTCCCTCCCCTGAATTCTGGACGAGCTCCCTCTGAATACGATGCGAACAAAGCAAGGCGTAGCCCTTGAGCTACGGAGCAAGGAGTCCCAATGACCCAACGCGTTGCCATCATCGGTGCGGCTCACCGGTTTCCGAGCGCCCCGACTTCTCAACGTTTCTGGCAAGCGCTCAAGACCGGAGAGGACCTCGTCACCTCGGTCGCCGAGGACCGCTGGGGGCATGACGCCTTCGGCCATCCGGACAAGCAGCATCCAGGGACCAGCTACACGTTCGCCGCCGGCAGCCTTGGCGACATCTCCGGGTTCGATGCCGCCTTTTTTGGCATCTCGCCGCGTGAAGCCGCGCAAATGGATCCCCAGCAGCGCCTGATGCTGGAAATGACCTGGGAAGCGATGGAAGACGCCGGCGTTCCGCCGCAGACGCTTCGCGGGAGCCATTGTGGCGTCTACATCGGTGTCGCCAGTCTTGACTACTCCTATCGCATGGCCGACGACATGGCCTCGATCGACACCTCGACGGCCACCGGCAATACCTCCAGCATCGTCTCCAACCGCATCTCATACGTGTTCGATCTGCACGGCCCTAGCATGTCGATGGATACCGCCTGCTCATCTTCACTGGTGGCCTTCCATCAGGCGTGCCAGTCGATCCGCAGCGGCGAGACGGAAATGGCGCTGGCCGGCGGCATCAGCCTCCATCTGCACCCCTTTGGCTTCATCATTTTCTCCAAGGCGAGCATGCTCTCGCCCAACGGTCGCTGCCGCGTCTTCGACGCCGACGGCGACGGCTACGTACGCTCCGAGGGCGGCGGCGTCTTCCTGCTCAAGGATTACGACAAGGCGGTCGCCGACGGCGACCGCATTCTTGCCGTCGTGACCGGCAGCGGGGTCAACACCGACGGCCACAAGAAAGGCCTGACCGTCCCCAATGCCGACGCCCAGGTCGCGCTGATGACGCAGACCCTTGAGCGTGCAGGTCTGACGCCTGACGATCTCGACTATCTCGAGGCCCATGGCACCGGCACCGCGGTCGGTGATCCCCTCGAGACACGCGCCATTGGCGAGGCGCTCGGACAAAAGCGCAAAGACCGTCTGCCCATCGGGTCGGTCAAGTCGAACCTCGGCCACCTCGAAACCGCCTCTGGCGTCGCCGGCCTCGCCAAGGCGCTCTATGCGCTGCGAGAGCGCGAGGTGCCAGCGACCATCGGCATTCGCAAGATCAATCCTCGGATCGATCTTGACGGCTGGAATCTGGATATCGTCGACAGCGCCCGCCCTCTCAAGACCGAGGGCACGCTCAACGTAGGGGTCAACTCGTTTGGCTTTGGCGGGGCCAATGCCCACGTGCTGCTCCAATCGGCGCCGCCCGTTACGGCAACGACCACGTCACCCGATTCACAAGCATCCGGCGAGCGTCTGCCGCTGATGCTGAGCGCCCGCTCGCCGGACGCGCTGCGCGAGCTCGCAGGGCGTATCAGCCACCGCCTGACCGAAGGCGATGCCTCCCTGTTTGATACGGCCTACAGCCTGGTCTTTCGCCGTGACACCCACCCCCACCGGGCCGTGCTCTTCAGCGATAGCTCGGCGGAGGCGATCACGCGCCTTGATGCCCTGGCAGCCGGTGAAACCGTCGCCGGCGCTGCCATCGGTGAGGGCGTAGAACGACATCATGAAAAGGAAGACGCTCACGGCCTGGGCCCCGTCTTCGTCTACACCGGTAACGGCTGTCAGTGGACCGCCATGGGCGAAGCGCTGCTCGAGACTTCGCCAGTGTTCGCTGCTGCCGTCGACGAGGTCGATGCGCTGTTTCAGCGTCACGCCGACTTCTCCCTGCGGGACGAACTCGCCGGCGCCAACCAGCGGTTCGAGCAGGCGAGCAGCGGCGACCGGCTGCAACGCACCGAGATCGCTCAGCCTGCGCTCTTCGCGCTGCAGGTCGGCCTGACCCGTCTGCTTGCCGCCGAGGGCGTTCGCCCCGCTGCCGTTACCGGCCACAGCGTCGGCGAAGTCGCTGCCGCCTGGGCCTGCGGCGCGCTGACCCTCGACGACGCTGTCAGCGTGATTTTTCACCGCAGCGCCGGTCAGGGTCGCACCCGCGGCAGTGGTGGCATGACCGCCGTCGGCCTCGGTAACGAAGCGATGCGCACCTGGCTCGACGACCCGGCCTACTCGGCCATCGTCGTGGCGGGCGTCAATAGCGACAAGGGCGTCACGCTGGCGGGCCCCGTGGAGGCGCTTACCCAGCTCGAGCAAGCGCTACAGGACGCGCGGGTCTTCGCCAAGCGTCTCGCGCTCGACTACGCCTTCCACAGCCCGGCGATGGACGCGATCCACGAACCGGTGATCGACGCGCTAGCCCATCTACAGCCGCGCCCGAGCGACATTCCGTTTTACTCGACCGTTGCCGGACAGGAAATCGCCGGCACCGAGCTCGGCGCCGAGTACTGGTGGCTCAATATCCGCGAGCCGGTACAGTTCGCCCCCGCGGTCGACGCTCTGATCACAGCAGGCGCTCGCACCTTCGTGGAACTCGGTGCCCAGCCGATTCTGCGCCGCTATCTGACCGAAGCCCTCGCGTCCCAGAACGTCGAAGGCAGCGTGACCGGCACGCTCGCGCGTGACAATTCGGGACTCGATGCCGTCGAGCACACGCTCGCCGCCACCCTGGTCAGCGGTGCGGTATCGCCCGCGGCATGGTTCCCGGTCACCGGACGTTTCGTCGATCTGCCCCACTACCCGTGGCAGCATGAACGCTTTTGGACCTCGGCCACCGGCGACGCCCAGGGCCTGATGGCTCGGCACTACGAACATCCGCTGCTCGGCTATCGCCTGGCGCAACAGGGATTGGCGTGGGAGAGCCAGCTGGACGCTCATCGGCTACCCTGGCTTGCCGACCACCGAGTCGGCGGCGCCACCGTGTTCCCCGGCGCCGGTTTCGCCGAGCTGACGCTGGCCGCGGCCAGCGCCTGGAAGCAAGCGCCGTTACTCGATATCGAAGCGCTGGAGATTCTGAGCCCGCTGCTGCTCGACGCCGTACACGGCAAGAAACTGCGACTCACCCTCGATGACAGCGACGGCAGCGTGGCCATCAAGACCCGCGAGCCGGCAAGTGACGACCCCTGGTCGCTCAACGCCCGCGCACGGGTCGCCACCCAGAGCCGCGGGCTGTTACTCACCCGCCGCGGTGCCGGTCTGCCCTCCCGTCCGGCGGACTTCGACCGTGAGACGCACCTGGCCATGGCTGCCCACGTCGGGCTCGAGTACGGCCCCGGCTTCCAGGCAGTCAGCGATATCTGGATCGAAGGCGACAGTGCCATCGGCCGTATCGCCCTGCCCGATGCCATCGCCGAGGATCAGCGCGACTGCCTGTTGGCGCCGGGAATTCTGGACAGCGCCTTCCAGCTCTTCATTCCGTTACTTGCCGACGAGCTCAAGGCGGCCGGCGGTCTCGCTTTTGTCCCCGTCAGGCTCGAGCGACTGCAGGTTCGCCCCGACACCGGCCAACCGGCGACGATGGAAGTCCGCCTGACCAGCCGAGCCCCGCATTCTCTGTGCGCGGACGTTGCGATCTTCGATGCCGATGGCAACGCCATCGCCGTCGTCGAAGGCGCGCGTTTCAAGGCTGCCCGACTGCGCCACGCACCCCAGCATCGCCTGAGCTATCTGGATCATCGATTGGTGCCGGCCCCGCGCGAGGACGCCGAGCTCGCCCTCGATGACGCCACCGCGGAAATCGCCCTGAGTGAGCTGGTCTCGCACTACCGCGAGGTGACCGGCAGCCGCTACGCCGACGAGGTCGAACCGCTGCTGGATACCCTCATCGGCGCGTTCATCGACCAGTCGCTGCGCGCCCATGCGGACGCCGATGGTCAGATTGCCGCCGGTCAATTCGAGGGTGGCAGCGTCGAGCAGCGCCAACGCCGTCGCGCGCTGGTGGAGCTGGCCGACGCCATCGATATCGTCGAGGCGACCGACGCCGGCTGGCAGCTCAATGCACCGCCGGAGATCGATGCCGCCACCGTCTGGAATCTGCTGATTCGCGACTACCCGGACTACGCCGCTCTGACACACAGTGTCGGTCGTTTGGGGCTGCACCTCGATGACTGGCTGGATGACGCGCTGGAGAGCGACGCTCTCGGCCTGGACGCCGAGCGGTTTACCCGACTGACCCAGGCCACGGTGGGTGAACGTGGCTGGTACGCCCTCGCCGACACCTGGCGCGGCCAATACCGTCTCACCCTGGATCTGCTAGCGCCGCATCAGCGACTCAGAGTCCTGGAGGCCTCGGCCTATCGCCCGCAGCTTGGCGAGCGGTTGATGGGCGAGCTGGAGGGCGATCGTACAGCGCTCGCCTTCGTCGGACTGCGTCCCGGAGCGCTACACGAAGCTCAGTCGCTCGCCGAGGACGATGCCCGCGTCGAACTGGTAACGCCGACTGACGACGCTGCAGCTACGATGGGCGCCAACGTGGCCTTGATCACCCTCGATGCCACCCAGCAGGAGATCGACTCGCTGCTCCGCTGGCTGCCGGAACGTCTCGCCGCCGATGCGCAGATTGCGCTACTGGCGCCGAGCCGCGCCGACTGGCAGCGTTTCCTGACGCTGGCAGCGGCGCCTGAATGCGTCCCGGCGACGCTCGGCGCCACCCAACGCCAGCTGGAGGCGCTGGGATACCGTCAGACCGTCATCCACGACCTGGAGAGCGATCATGGCGGTCTCAAACTGATCACCACCGAGGCTCCCGTAGGGGCGCGCCGCGAACACGAAGACGACGGCTCGATCGAGGCAGGTCACTGGTTGCTGGTGGGTGATGATGCCACGCAGGCCCTCACCAGGACACTCTGCGAACACCTGGAACAGCTCGGCGAGACCTGCCGAACGGTCAAAGGCGCCATGCGGCCCGCTGCGCTTGTCGGGCCCGAGGCAGAGACGCCTAGCGCGAGCCACGTCATCGACCTCCGCGGTCTCGGGCAGGATGCGGAGTCGCGCTGTGTGCTGGCGGCCGAGTGGCTGCAACAGCTCGACACCACCGGTAGCGATGCGGCGCTCTGGATTCTCACTCAGGGTGTCGCCGCCACACTGGCCGATGAGACCGTCGATGTCGTTGCCCTCTCCGTCGGTGCCGCCGCGGTGGGTGCACTCGGTAGCCACGCGCTGACCTCGTCGTCGGCGAATGACGACACCGCGTCGGCCCAATCCTTACCCGAGAACGTCGCGGCTCTCACTTCGCTCTCCGAGGACGCCGCCGTATGGGGCTTCGGCCGCTCGCTGCAGAATGAGGCGGGCGCGCGTCGCGTCACGCTGCTCGATCTGCCGATGGGCGAGCCCACCGCGGCGCTGCTCGAGGCGCTAACGCTCGAGCTGGGCGCCCCGGATAGCGAAACGGAGATCGTGCTCGATACCGCCGGCCACCGCTGGGTGCCGCGTCTGGGGCTCGAGGCCGCACCGGGGGTTGCCGCACCGACACGTCACGAGTCGTTCGAAAGCGCTGAGGGCCGTGCCGTCAGTCTTGGCTTCGAACTGCCGGGCCAGCTCCGGCATCTGCGCTGGATGGCCCACGATCTGGCAGCGCCGCAGGCGGGTCAGGTCGAGATCGCCGTCAAGGCGACCGGTCTCAACTTCCGGGACGTCATGTACGCGCTCGGTCTGCTTTCCGACGAAGCGATCGAGAACGGCTTCGCCGGCCCGACGCTGGGTCTGGAGTTCGCCGGTGAGGTGGTCCGCGTCGGCGACGGCGATTCCACGCTCAAACCCGGCGATGCGGTCGTTGGCTTCGGTCCGGCCAGCTTCAGCGACCGGCTCATCGCCGATATCAACGCTGTCGCCCCTATTCCGGCGGAGATCGGCTTTGCAGCGGCGGCAACGATTCCGACGACTTTCTTTACCGTCTACTACTCGCTCAAGCATCTGGCGCGGCTACAGCCTGGCGAGCGACTGCTGATTCACGGCGCTGCCGGCGGCGTGGGCCTGGCGGCGATCCAGATCGGCCGTTGGCTGGGCGCCGATATCGTCGCTACCGTCGGCTCGTCGGAGAAGCGCGACTTCCTGCGGCTGATGGGTGTCGAGCGCCTCTACGACTCACGGAGTCTCACCTTCGCCGAAGAGATCCTTCACGATTTCGCCAGCGAGCGACACGCCCTTGGCGGAGCCGACGATGGCCGCGACGGGGTCGACGTCATTCTCAACTCACTGGCCGGCGAAGCGATCAATCAGAACCTCCGCGTGCTCAACCCGTTCGGCCGTTTCGTCGAGCTGGGCAAGCGCGATTTCTACGAGAACACACGCGTCGGGCTGCGTCCGTTCCGCAATAACCTGAGCTACTTCGGTGTCGACTCCGACCAGCTGATGCGAGAGCTACCCCGCCTCACCGGCACACTCTTTGGCGAGATGATGGCGCTATTCGCCGATGGCACGCTCTCGCCGCTGCCGTACACGGCCTTCGGCAGCGACCGCGTGGTCGAAGCCTTCCGCTATATGCAGCAGGCTCGTCAGATCGGCAAGGTGGTGGTGACGTACGAGCGCCCGCCCCAGGTGGCGCCGGCGCCAACAGCGCCGCAGGCACTGACGCTGGACAGTGAGGCGAGCTACGTCGTCACCGGCGGCCTCGGTGGCTTCGGGCTGGCCACCGCCGAGTGGCTCGCGGCCAAGGGCGCGCGCCACCTCCTGCTGGTGGGGCGCCGCGGTGCCACCACCGAAGAGGCACGCGAGGGCGTTGCGCGGCTCGAGGCACAGGGCGTCGACGTACTTGCCCGTGCCTGCGACGTCACCGATCCCGCCGCACTGGAAACCGTGCTGGCCGAGGCTCGCGCTGCGGGGCCGGTCAAGGGCATCGTCCACGCCGCCACGGTCATCGATGACGGTCTCATCCGCAATCTCGACGAGGCGCGAATTCGCAGCGCCATGGCGCCAAAGATCGACGGCGCTCGCCACCTGGATGCGCTCACCGCCGATGACACGCTCGACTTCTTCGTCGTCTACTCCTCGGCGACGACGCTGTTCGGTAACCCTGGACAGGCAAGCTACGTCGCCGCCAACCACTGGCTGGAAGCCTTCGGCGCGCGGCGGCGCGCTGTCGGTCGCCCGGGGACGGTTGTCCGCTGGGGCGCGATCGAGGATGTCGGTTTCCTCGCGCGCAACGCCCAGACCCGCGACAGCCTGCAGGAGCGGCTTGGTGGCCAGGCCCTCACCGCCGCCGATGCCCTCGATGTGCTCGAGCGTATGCTGGTTGCCGACGTTCCCTCGCTCGGCGTGCTCGAGCTCGACTGGCGAGCGCTCGCGAAGTTCTTGCCGACAGCGAGCGCCCCGCGGTATCGCGAGATCGCGCGGACGGCGCCAGACGATGGCGGCGACGAAGGCGACGACGATCTGCAGCGTCTGCTGGCCAGTCTCGCCCCGGAGGCGCTGTTCGACACACTGATCAGCGTGCTGCGCAAGGAACTGGCGAAGATCCTGCTGATCGACGAGGAGAAGATCGACATCCACAAGTCGGTTTATGACATGGGCTTCGATTCGCTGATGGGCGTGGAGCTGGTCACAGCGCTGGAGTCTCGACTCGGCATCCAGGTACCGGTCATGGTGCTGAGCGAAGCGGGAACGCTCGCCAAGCTCTGCGACTACCTGATGCTCAAGCTCGGCGGCGACGGCGAGGAGCACGGCGAGGACGACGCGCTCGAGAACCTCGCGGCCCAACATGGAGTCAACGAATTGCCAAGCGGTAATCCGACCGGGGAGGCCCGGTCTTGAGTCAATCCAGAGAGACGCTAAAGCAACGCCTGCTCCAGCAGGCCCGCCAGCGGCGTCAAGATCGCCCAGACGAGTCACAAACCCCGAGCCCTGCCGGGCCGGGCGTCGATGAGCGGTTCACGCGGTTCGATCGCCACCCTGGCTACCAGCAGCTCAAGATGATGCGCGAAGGCGGCCAGCGACTCGGTATTCCCGATCCGTTCTTCAAGGTCCATGAGGGCACCGCGGGCGCCACTACGACGATCGCGGGGCGTGAGCGGCTCAACTTCGCCAGCTACAACTATCTGAGCCTGGCGCACCATCCACGAGTGGTTCAGGCCGGCATCGACGCACTCAACCGCTATGGCAGCTCGGTCTCCGCCAGCCGCCCCGTCTCCGGTGAACGTCCGATTCATCAGGCGCTGGAGCGATCTCTCGCCGATACCTACGAGGTTGAAGAGGCGGTGGTATTCGTCAGCGGCCACGCGACGAACGTTTCGACGCTAGGGTATCTGCTCGGACCGAAGGACCTGCTGCTTCACGACGAGTACATCCACAACAGCACCGTGGTCGGCGCCCAGCTTTCCGGCGCGCGCCGGATGAGCTTCTCGCACAACGACCCGGAGGCGCTAGACGCCCTGCTGGCCAGGCACCGCCATCAGTTCGAGCGGGTTCTCGTGGTCATCGAAGGGCTCTACAGCATGGATGGCGATGCCCCAGACCTCGGGCGATTTGTCGAAATCAAGTCGCGCCATCAGGCTTGGTTGATGGTGGACGAGGCGCACTCGTTCGCCGTGCTCGGCGAGCGCGGGCTGGGTCTTCGTGAACACTGCAATGTGCCGTCAACGGATGTCGATATCTGGATGGGAACGTTGTCGAAGACGATGTCGGGGTGCGGCGGTTACATCGCCGGCTGCCGCGAGCTGATCGAGATGCTGCGTTACTTCGCGCCGGGCTTTCTCTACAGCGTTGGCATGCCGGCTCAAGTCGCCGGCCCCTCGCTGGCCGCACTGGCGGTGATGAAAGACGAGCCGGAGCGACTACACCGGCTGCACGCGATCTCCGGCTACTTCCTCGAACAGGCCAAGGCCCGCGGCTTCGACGTCGGCGACAGCATCGGCGTCGCCGTGGTGCCAATCATCGTGGGCAGCTCCGTACTCGCCGCGGGGCTATCGGATGCGCTGCTGTCGCACGACATCAACGTCCAGCCGATACTGCATCCGGCGGTGCCGGAAAAGAGTGCGCGGCTGCGCTTTTTCCTCAATTGCGACCACACCCGACTGCAAGTCGACCACGTGCTGAATGCGCTGGAGACCGAGTGGCAAGCACGCACGCAGTGAGCCGGCCCTCGATCGGATGATCACCCCGACATAGAAAACCGCCTCTCCGGGCGGTTTTTTTGGCTATGCGTGGCACCGAGGAGGGCGTTGTCGGCAGACTCATCCCCCTACCGTGTGGCCAGTGTCGGCCGAGTCATCGCAGCACAGAATTCGTAGCGGCCCAGAAGCAGCCCGCTGGGGATAGCGGCGTATCATCGCTTGCCTGGAGAGATCGCCATAGCCGTCCATGATGGCTCATAACGACAAGCTCAGAGTTAATCTGAGTCGTCTCGCCGGTACCCAAGCGGTCGGCACCCGGCTTCTCGGCAGGTTCAAGTACCTTCTTCGGTGCATACCAAAGCAGCCGTTTACCATGCGTTCTTCCACGGCCACTCCTTCGATTTACCTCCTATCTGCTTCGGACTTACCGGCACCACCGACTCTCCAAGCGCAGAGGACGACGTCGTAGTCACCACTGCGTCGATAGAAAGAGCTTGCCAATAAACAAAAAAACCACCCGAAGGTGGCTTTTCAGTCGCTATAGCGAGCGTATAAACGATCAATCACCGCCAAACAGATCTCGCGTATAGACCTTGTCACTGACATCGGCCAGCTCTTCGGTCAACCGGTTAGCGAGAATGACATCACAGCGATTCTTGAAGGCTTCAAGATCCGCGAAAACCTCGGAGTTGAAGAAGTGCGACGCCTTGAGCACCGGTTCGTAGACGACGACCTCAATGCCCTTGGCCTTGATGCGCTTCATGACACCCTGCATGGCGCTGGCTCGAAAATTATCGGACCCCGATTTCATAATCAAACGGTAAACGCCCACCACCTTGGGGTTGCGAGCGACTACCGTTTCCGCGATGAAATCCTTACGTGTTCGGTTGGCATCGACGATGGCCCCAATCAGATTGTTGGGGACGTTTTCGTAATTGGCGAGAAGCTGCTTGGTGTCCTTCGGCAGGCAATAGCCGCCGTACCCGAAGCTGGGATTGTTGTAGTGCTGACCAATACGCGGGTCCAGCCCGACCCCCTGAATGATCTGCTTGGCATCCAGCCCTAGCGTCTGAGAATACGTATCCAGCTCATTGAAGTACGCCACCCGCATGGCAAGGTAGGTATTGGCAAACAACTTGATGGCTTCGGCTTCAGTACTATTGGTTAGAAGAACATCAATCTCCTGCTTGACTGCCCCCTGCTTCAGCATCTCCGCAAAAGTTTCGGCACGTGCAGAGCGCTCACCCACGATAATGCGAGAAGGATGCAAGTTGTCATATAGCGCCTTCCCCTCCCGAAGAAACTCAGGAGAAAAAATGAGGTTTTCTGTCCCAAAACGAGTCGACGCTTCCACCGTATAACCCACGGGCACCGTCGATTTGATGACCATCGTGGCCACGGGATTGACATCCATGACCTGCTGTATGACCGCTTCAACACTTGTCGTATTGAAATAATTGGTTACCGGGTCATAGTCCGTCGGTGTGGCGATGATGACAAACTCGGCGTCACGATAGGCGGACTCTGCATCCAGTGTCGCCGAAAACCGAAGATCCTCTCGTGCCAGGAAGGCCGAAATCTCAGCATCCTCGATAGGCGCCATGCCGTCGTTGAGCATCTGCACTTTCGCAGCGACGATATCGACAGCGACCACTTCGTGATGCTGGGCCAACAGCATGGCGTTGGAGAGTCCAACGTAGCCCGTCCCGGCGACTGCAATTTTCATACTCACGCCTCTCCATGTAATTGTAGCGGGCGCACCACTTCCCGCCTTACGACCTGATTCATTTAGTCGCGCTTTCTGGACCAAGCGCATTTTGAACGATGCACCATTCTAACAGACTCGTCTAGAGTTGGTCTTGAGCTACCAAAACCAAGCTTGGAGGAAGCACTAGGTCGTTTTAAGCATACTTTGAGTATTTTGGTCTAAGCGCAGTAGGGAAGCCTAATACAGTGTCGACACTTCAAGTCAAATCGAAGCTTACGGCGAGTCAACCAAGGAGAATCAAAGCTAACAACAAATATTTCTTTAATAAATAAAATACATCTAAATATTACATATCAACCACCACATCGATCGACGACTGGACAATAATTGGTCGTGAATTCAGGAGACACAATCCTCGTTCGATTGACCCGGCCATCACCAATCTAATAGCTCTGCTTCGGTAAAACTCTCTTTACGACCACGATTCCAAGTGACACCCCGCCTCACGACTTTTGCAGGAACCCCTGCCAGCACGGTATGCGATTCCTCGTGAGCCGAGTTGACGAAGGCAGCCGCACCTACGATCGAGTCATCCGGGATGAATGCCCCTTTATTGATCAAAGCACGCAGTCCCACCCACACGTGATCACCGATGACTATCGACTGAGGCTTATTGAGACGGGCTCCCGATGATATGTCTACGAGTGAGTGAGCATCAGTGGTCCGAACTTCGATTTCTCGTGAAAACATGCAATGTCGGCCAACTGTAATATTGCACCCTTCCTGACAAAGCAGATAAACCGTCTGGAAGGTCGTCGAATCGCCAATACTCACCGTTTGGGAATTTCCTTTGATCAGTATCTGGCCCCTCAGGTTGCAGTCATCACCAATATGGAGGCGATTCCCTTTACCCTGAATCCGGATGTGACAATTCAGGGAGACGCGCTTACCAACTGAAATCTCATTACCCACCCCACCGATCCTTAGGCTCCCACGTGCCTTATCAAGACCCTCCAAGTTGATGATATTGGATTCGGCATCGGCTTCAATCTTGAAATTTGGCAATCCCGTAGAGCGGCTAATGGCACCGTCAGGGAGAGGGCTTGCTTCTCTAGCATTCTGAACAGGTGTTTTAATATCGCTGGAAATCATCGAGCGCAAAAATGTTAAAAACCGTTTTTTCATTTAAGACAACATATCCATCTATCTAAAAACCAAATCAGGACTCCACTGCCTTTTCAATTGCACCCGACAAGCCAGTGGAATGAGGGCTACAGTTTCTTTCTATCGATCACATGCCAGGATGACTGCCCACCCTTGGCTGCAGCCTTGGCATCTTCCTGCTGACGCATGCGCTGAAGCACGCGATACTGCAGTCGGTTGAAGTAACCGAACCCCAACCCCGGTAACGGGAGGAAAGGATTAGTCCGGCTCATACCCCATAGTGCCAGGCGAGAACTCCCCGGTTCAGCGTTGCCCCGAGCGTGCACGCCAAAGGTATTGGCGATCAGCAACGTATTGGCCTTGACCCGAAACGGCTTTGGCCCGCCCTCGCCCAATCGCTCAGCCTCTTCCTGGCTTACCCGAAACGAGCCCCGCGCCGTGTAGCGATCCGCATGTTCCTTCGCCCGCAGGCTCATCTGATATTCCCACTTCAAACGCTCGCGATGGGGATGATTGGAACCGGGCACGAACACGAATGGGCCATTGTCGTCTGTGACATCTTCGAGGTAGAGCCAGAACTTCATGGTCGGCTGGAACGTATCGACGTGCAGGTTCTTCTGCGGATCGCGCTCCGTCATGCTATCTCGGCTACCGTTGTGCACGTTCTCGATATGACAGATCGGTAAGCGGGCATGCCCTGCGCAGTAACGGAACAGCCGCTTCAATTTGGAATCTTCCAGTACTGCTTTGACGGTCGGCAGTTGATCGATGACCTTCGGCGCAAGAAGAATCCGGTGCGTGTTGGTATCGCCCTGGCAACACTCGCGGATCTCGCCCTCAAAGGCACCAATCTCCCCGACCAGCGCTTGAAACTGCTGATCGGAAAGATAGTTTTCCTTGAGTACGTAACCGTAACGCTGGAACTGTTCACGATCGGCCTTGGGCACGCCAGGAGCCAGCGTCACCATACGCAACCGAGTCATCCAGTACGCCGACCAAACGCGAGCTGCATGCAAGCCGTAGCGATTGAGCCGCTCGCTACCCAGCAGCGGGTTAGCCTTGAAAGACTTGGCACCGGTGAAAAGCTCGCCCAGCCAAATAGGATATTGAAACACTCGCTTCATGGCGGCTCTCCCCTGTTAGTTTTAACTACGCCGTTTCCCGTTACTGCGCCATCACGTTCATGACCCGACTGTAGCCCTCTATGGATCGGAACACATCAGCATTCCCTTGAGCTTCCAGAATTCTGTCACTCAGACAGCGTAAGGCGCCCGCTCCCCCCGCGACCGGCAGCACGCCGGTGGCCGCGCTGGCGATATAGTCCGGGGCATCGCTCACCGTGAAACTCAATCCACACGCGCCAAACGCGGGTAGATCTATCGAATCGTCCCCGAGACATGCGGTCTCTTTGCGGGAAACCCCGGCTTGCTCCTGCAGGGCGCGACAGGCGGCCGCCTTGTCCTTGACCCCGAAAAGCACGTGCTCGATACCCAGGTCCGCGGCACGCTTTCTCAATGTCTGGGAATCACGACCGGACAGTATGGCCACCTGCACACCACACGCCATCAACATCTTGATACCCAAGCCATCGCGGACATGGAACGTCTTCGTCGTCTCACCGGCTTCGGTGTAGTGCAAACGGCCATCGGTCAGGATGCCATCGACATCGGTAATGACCAGCCGGACACCGGCCAGCGGATTCGCCGGCGCGTACTCCTGGCCCAGGAAATGGGCGCGCACGCGCTCGAGACACTCCGGCGTATCCACACCCGGCCCCGTCGGTTCGACTGTGACGGCGCGGATCGTCATGCCCGCGTATAGCAGGCGCAACTGCTCCAGCACCTCGGATCGCTCCAGCATCGGTGAAGCAAGACGACCGTACTGCTCCAGCACGTCGCGACGATAGGCGTAAACGCCGACGTGCTTCAAAAAGCTCGCTTCGGCCGGCTCTCGAGGAAACGGAATCGGCGAGCGGCTGAAATAGAGCGCGTCACCGTTTTCCTTGAGCACGACCTTGACGCTGTTCGGGCTCTGCGCTTCCTCATGAGAGATCGGATGGCATAGCGTACCGACGTGAACGTCCGGCCCGACGTCTTGCATCGTCGCAGCCAGATTTTCGAGGTCGCCCGAGCGAATCAAAGGCTCGTCGCCCTGCACGTTGATGTAGAGATCGGCCTCGACCTGTTGCATCACCTCGACCAGACGGTCGGTGCCCGAAACATGATCGGGAGAGGTCATGACCGCATTTCCGCCGAAGCCGGCAACACAATCCATGACCCGCTGGTCGTCAGTGGCGACCCATACCGCATCCACGTTGCTTACAGCGCTGGCACGCTCGTAGACGTGCTGGATCATTGGCTTGCCGACGATATCGGCGAGCGGCTTGCCCGGCAAGCGGCTGGAGCCGTAACGGGCAGGAATCACAATGACAGTTTTCATGGGAGACAACCGGTTCAGTCAATTTGAAGTTTGGGCAGTGACTTCACCGTGTCATCGATCGCCTTGATGTGCGTCAAAAACGGTTCGAGTAGATGCAACGGTAATGCACTTGGGCCATCGCACTTGGCGTTATCGGGATCGGGATGCGCTTCCAGGAACAACCCGGCAAGCCCAGTCGCCATGCCGGCACTTGCCAACTCGACGACCTGCTGTCGGCGACCACCGGACGCGGCACCACCGGGGTCACGCTGCTGCAGAGCGTGAGTCACGTCGAAGATGATAGGCAGATCGCCAGAGACCTTCTTCATGACACCGAAGCCCAGCATATCGACCACCAGGTTGTCATAGCCGAAACAAGTGCCGCGATCACACAGCATCAGCTGGGAATTGCCTGCTTCCTTGAACTTCTCGACGATGTTCAGCACCTGTGCCGGGCTCAGGAACTGCGGCTTCTTGATATTGACCGGCTTGCCGGTCTTTGCCATGGCAACGACCAGATCCGTCTGACGCGCCAGGAACGCCGGCAACTGGATAATATCCGCCACTTCGGCCACTGGTGCGGCCTGCCACGTTTCATGGACATCGGTAATGACGGGAACGCCGAATTCGGATTTGACGGCTTCAAAAATCCGGAGCCCCTCTTCCATGCCCGGACCGCGGTAGGAATGAATCGAAGAGCGATTGGCCTTGTCGAAGCTCGCCTTGAATACGTAGGGGATGGAGAGCTTGTTGGTGACCTCGACGTAATGCTCGCAGGCCTTCAGGGCCATATCGCGAGATTCGAGAACGTTGATGCCACCGAACAGTGTGAATGGTGAACGGTTATTTAAACGGTCAATCATGAGTTCGTTGCTCAACTTCACTTCCTCTTAGTCTACTACAGGCCCACGATCAACGAGCGCCTGATACTCTTCTGGCGTACCGCAGAAATCGATATTGAGCAAAGACACTTCTAAATAGCGAATATCTTTGCCGTCTTGAACTAAAAAGTTGTACAAAGGAGCGACATAAAACTCCCCTTTTGATTTGATGTCGTTGTCGATGGCGTTTTCAAAGGCTGATAAAAACAACTTCTTTGACGCAAAATGGTAGAGTCCATTGCTGCACAAATCGGAAATTCTATCTTTCTCCGTGGTCTGCAAAACTGTGAAGTCATCTCCCGGCCTCACGAAAGACCAATGATCACCTTCCCCGTGAAAGACTTCCAAGTAGCCGTCACTATCTTTGACGAAGTCAGGCAGGTCAAATTCATACCGTAGTGTATCTATATTAAAAATAGTAATTGGTTCTTCGTCAGCAACTTCACGCAGGCCCTGCGCGACGGTATCTGCTTGGCCTTGTGTCATAGCCTCGAGGACGACAATCGAAAAATCGGAAATCCCCAGCCGCGAAGCTTCAGCCTGGACAAACTCCCTAGCCTGGTAATCATCCCGGAGAATAAATAAAAAAGGTTGCTGATTAAAATACCTGGAAAATGAGCGCATTACCCAATAGAAAACGGTCTCGCCCCAAAGTGGGAGCTGATACTTAGGCTTGTCGTATCCCGCTTTAAAAAAACGACTACTGGCACCTACCATAGGAATGACAATCATGAATGCGTCTCCTTGATCTCTGCATACAGCCGTAGTGCATTCGCGAGCATCGCCTCTTGACGGTCCGGCCTGTCGGAATGCAAAGGCAACATTGATAGAAACAACAAAACGACAAGCGGCTGAACGTCACGAGTGGATAAACCGGGGATAAACTCGGCATCTAAAAAAAGCTTCTGTATAGTACGCAGACGATCGCTAACATCGAATTCGATATTCATGTTGAAGGCATCGAGCATCTCAAGACGGTACCGCCCGGCAATAATATAATCGTACATGCCTACGACCGAATGAAAGAGTTTAGCCAAGTCGTAGCACTGATCACCATATACGGTAAGCTCGCCCCGGTCATTGATCCCCCGCGGGTCAATGAGCTTTAAATTATCGGCACGAGAATCAAACAGCATGTTACTGAAGCACATATCGCCGTGGATCCAAGCGGGTAGCCGAGGCAATAAAAGCGTCTTATCAATACAGCGTGAGGCTATTTCTTTCAAAGTGCCAAGAGGCTCGTTATTATAGCGTACCGGAGTGTCCAGAGTATAGATTCCGGATTGAGCAAATTGAGATAGCCTCTTGAAGGTTTTATCTCGAATGAGTACTTCAAAATCCGATTTTACCGAATTATGAAGCACTTCCGAGTCAGGCATTTGACTACGAAAATCCGTGAGTATAGTACCTACCAATGAGAATATTTTTTTCCAATAAAACGACGGATTGAGCCCGTAAACATAAACTTCATTAAGCGGAGGAAGCGTCAGGTATTCCAAACTATAACTTACATCATTTTCGCCGTCGTCCTCGACAGCCATCAGCTCGCTATCCTCGCTAATCTCTTCCAATTGCCAATTATAGTTCTCCGTAGTTTGACTGACACCGACAACGTCCAGATCATCAGGAAAATGTTGCAAATAGGTGTCGCCATGAAGCATATACAACTCTTCATCCACAGTACCCGACGAGTTCAAAACATAAAGAACGGATTCACCAAGAGTGAATTCGTCAGGAACGCGAACGACAAGTATATTTTTGGAATCAAAAAACGCTCTATCCGGGCTGCTGATAGAATAGCTGGCTGGCAAAGACAGGATAATTCGTTGATCACTTAGCGCGCTTTCTTCGACAATTTGTAATTGGTGTTGTAGCAATAACCGATTGCCAAGAGGCAGCATGCAAGCTGGTACTTTTCCATACTCGACCTGTAATTCTGGAACGACGTAGCCCGCTGAGTTAATCAGGATCATTAGGCTTACTCGTCAACGCTCTGAGTTCTTCGTAAGATAGATTAATAAATTCGTCTGGCCTGACAGCTTTGTCGTCGACATGAAATCCTTCATGACCGCACCATGGCTTGCCAACATAAACCTCATCGTATGGAACGTCATGTTTGTCAAGCCATTCAATAATAACAGGCAATGTATTGGCGTTTATCTTGCCAAGATTTCCCGAATAGGTCCTCACATTTCGGCTAGTATTTATGACAATTTCGAAACCAACCTTTTTATAATCTTTTAACCTCCTTATCAAAGGTTGATTGGGACTGGAGTTAACATAATCACCCTTTGTGGTAAATGAAACCGTATCATCCAGATCAACAATCAATCTTTTCATTTAGACCTTAACCCGTTTAACAAAAATAAAGCTTCAGGATTTGCATAGTATCCTTGATCCCATGGTGCCGGCGAGGCCAGACCCTTGACTGCTCTGTCTCCTGTCCATACTCGGCCTGACAAATCTGGAAATTTAGCCGCGATATAATCTTTACTTCTTTGTTCACGGCGCAATCTCGCAGAGCCAGGTTTATCTCTGACCACAGTCATTTTTTCATCAATTTTGTTTATCGAAAAACCAGAATCTAAAGCAAAGGCTTTAACTAGAGGGCTAGCATAAAAACCATATTTCGCACCATATTTATTGGGATAGTTTTGCAACCACTCCTCAAACTTGGTAAAAATCATCATGTTGTCTCTCGTAGAAAACATGAATTGATCACTGCCCTTTGAAACGGCCTCAAGATAATTTATAGACTCTTGATCCGACTTCTTGAAAATCGACTCAATAGAAGTATCGAAAGACAGATCGAATCTTGCACGAAAAACAATATCATATTTCCGTCCAATTACTTCTTCGTAATTGGCCATCAACTGGATGGCACGTTTAACACCAAACCATTGATTAAAGATAAAAAAATCTGGATAAGTGTCACAAAATTTTTCGAGAATCAACCTTTCACTACGCGAATAATCAGGTTCGGCGACATACTCGTATCCAACCAGCCTGAGACCATTCTCGCTAAAAATTTTTTCGAGCCCAAAGGCCTCAGGGTGAGACCACGTAGAAAAATAAAAATCGACTCTACTGCCGAATAATTTTTCAAACTCAACAGCAGTTTCATTAAATGTTCGGGGATGCCCTGACAAACAAACTGCTATTCGCTTTGAATCGTACATAATCTCCATCACCCAATTTCGTTAATAGCTTCCATGGTCAGTTCAAAAACTCGAGGTTTAAGCTGCGGCAGCCGTTTTTCTTTAATAATTCGACAGCAAGAGGCCACGTCACTCAGATCATTTTTCTCTTGAATCAAAGATGAAAAATCGTAATCCCACCACTTAACCTCACTCAACTCAACTATTAGAGCCGGGGAAAAACGATATTTTATAAGCGTCGCCGGCACTCCACCGACTATAGAATAAGGTTCGACATCTTTAACCACCACAGATCCGGATCCAATAATAGCGCCATCCCCGATGGTAATTCCTCTACGAATTATAACATTACGACCTATCCAGACGTCGTTACCAATGTGGTTCCTCGCCGCCCTGTTCTCCAACCCCTTCTTTGATCTGATATTTTCAAATAACGGGTTACCCGTGAAAGGACCACTGTTATTAAAAGCAAAAAGATGAGTGGATAATCTATCAGTTGGATGATCGGTAGGGCCCACACATACGTTTGGAGCTATAGAACAATAGCGGTCGATGGTCGTATTATAGATTTCCGAACCTCTCCCCACGTATGACATGTAACCAAGTTTGCAAGTTCCATGCATAGCACCTGCGATTGAACAAGGCGCTTCGGAGGTTACGACCCCTTTGATCAATCTGGGGTTATATTTAATAGGATTTTTCTGCCAGTCCATAGTCACTACCTATTATTTGATATGTATTTTATTAAAGATTCAATTTCGCATCTTTTATTTTGGCTTGGGTCGTAGTATCTACTTAAAACGACATAGGCGAAATGAAAGATCTCATATACCGATCTTCGGCGTGTCCTACGCGCTATTGTTTTTTTATCTTCTGTTATCCCCCAACCAGAGTAAAAAGGAACTCCGTAACAGTGAACTTTTTTACCTCTCATCAGTGCTTCAAAACCCATCCCGGAAGTGGCAACGAACACCTCGTCCACAGTATCAAATAAGACATGAGGGTTTACATCAAAGTCAACAATATAGACATTGTCACAGAACTTAGTACAAGACAAAAAGTCATTGTTGAAATAGCTCGTTTTCCCTCCGGTTATAGCATCCGGATGCTGTTTGATCAGTATATCGTAATCCGGATAGTCGTTTATTGCATCATGAAGCATCTTGCTGAAACTTGTTTCGTCAGCCATCCCCGATATTACTGACTGATCTCCATAACGTTGATCGATCAAGAGAAGTTTAGGTCTATCTGGGCTGCCTATATCCAACTTAAGATCTGGCGCATGATTATATTTTGAAATGCGGTTAACTATAATATTGTCAATTAAGTCTTTAGACCGCTCCAACTCCACAGGGTCTAAATCTGGCCCATGCTCCAGCAGTCGCTCTAAGCGAGATATTTTGGTCGCGTCATAATAAGATGTTGTATCATCAAGTATAATCGATAATCCTGGCTCCCCAGACAAACCTAACCTTAATGATCGAATAAACCCGTCCTCGACATAAATCAGGTGTCTTCCTAAAGCTTTCTTAACCTCAACCTGTTTTTTCTTTTCCGTACGTTCTGTAATTCCCCATTGAACAAAAACGTCTACCGAGGCTAGCTCCGAAATTGTTTCTAATCCTTTAGCGGATTGTACACGCTGGTTTGCGTTCAACATGGGTAATAAATATTTTTGGGTACCAGTCCAAGTACTTTCGCCCGAAGGAATGCCAACAATATCCACCCTTTCTTGGTTAAAGATTTTTTCAAGGGAGGAACTTTGAAGTGATCTATTGCTTAAAGTTGACCAGGACATCAGATAGTTTTTAATTCTAACATTTGACTGGCCATCAAAGGCGCCATTAGAAAACATATCTGCCGCCCAAGCCAAACCCTTTGGATCAGGAATAAAACCGTTATTTAAATATTCCTCAAGGCACAGTCTTACTTCTTTATGATTTTTAGCAATCGGAAAGTTGCAATTATCCCAAATTTGATCAAATTCAACGTATTTAGTAGAAAGAGGCATCCTCCCCATCAAAAAGCCTTCAAAAAGCATAGTACTATTCACAGAGGAAACAATGTCACAATGATAAATAGCTTCTTCCGGAGCGACCATGTAGCACAACGCATCGTCTATAGCAGAGACACTTGACACTTTTAGCTTACTATCAAGATCTTCTCCTAAGATATTATCTTTGGATGGCGGGAGGCGCACAATTAATTGCAACTCCAGGTCTTCGCAGAGTAGTAACAAATCTGATATTGCTTTACGCTGAGATTCACGAGCGATGCGCATATCTAGCTGGGAATCCAAGGGTTGAGAAGCAAAAAGGATAGTTTTAACACCCGGATCCAAACCAAACAACCGATAAAACTGAGCCCTTTCTAGCTTAGGTTTGTAGTCAACATACTTGTCAAACTTAGGCGCACCAACGCTAACAAACCTATCTTGTGGATAACCGCGACTTGTGAAAATAGCTTTCTGCAACCCTCCCCAACCAAGCGTGATATCAGCCAAAGGTTGAGAAGCAAATGACTTTGGATCCCAGTAATACTTATTCTGATCTACAAACACTGATTCGTGGGGTATAAGAATACGAGGAATATTTAGCTCCTCGCAAACATGCGAGATTATCCTCATAACTGGTGCCCAGTCAAAAGTAAAAATTACTCCCACCAACTTATGCCGAAGTGGTATAAGTCTCCTCACAATCATTCGCCTATATACATCTGGATTTTCTCTGGCGAACTTTAATACATTTCTGCGATTGGAAGACAAATCTTTTACGAAGTCAAGTGGTGCTATATCGTAGTCATCGGAAGATATATTTTTGATTAAAGAGTTGGAGTGTTCAGAGATCCATGGAATAAACAAATACATTGGCTTAGGAGACTCAAACGCTTTCGCCAACTCGTATCCCATTTCAGCATTGTACCAATCCGGTACGGAAGGACCGGTTAACTTCGATGCAGTAATTTTTTTCTCAGCACCAGTGCTAGCACTGGCGCTTTTATCCTTTTTAATACTTTTAACAGGTTTTCGATGCTCAGCGATTTCGATCAGCTTTTGTATATATTCAACAGTCTTCTCTAAAGTAGTATATTTCTTGTGTATTGGATCAAAATACTGAGGATATAAAATATATGAAGCTGCGAACACTTGCTCTACTGTTAATTTCCGCGTGCGTCTCTTGTTTTTCTGTCTATCATCGGTCAACCCCCAACCGGCATAAAATGGGCAGCCCAAGGTTGTAACCTTTATACCCCTCAAGAGAGCCTCAAAACCAACTTGAGAAGTAATGGTATATACATGATCAACGCTTGAAAGAACATCAGCTATTGCAATATTATCTGTGATTAACTCGCAGATATTCTTAACTTCATTCGGGTTTGAGAGCATTTCCCGACGATTATGTAGCACATCTGGATGTGGCTTATAATAAATATCCGCTTCAGGATTTTCATAAGCAGCTAGTTTTACCAGATCATTGTTGTTATAATTTTCCGAGCAGCCATAGATAATTGAAGCATCATCTTCTACCTGCCCAATCACAAGAATTCTTTTCTTGCCGCCTTTAGTAGGGTAAATATCTTCAGGAGATTTTCGACGCCCATTATTATATTTGCTTATACCCAGCGTCAGAATATTTTGGATGTTTTTTTCTGCGCGAGCCATTAACTCTGCATCTGACTCAAAATCGTAGCTGGAAAGAATACACTCTAAGTCAGACTCTTTCGTCGCATCAAAATATGGAGTTTTAGAATCAAAATTCAGCGACAATGGTGGAGTATGCTTGGACCCCAACTCTACTGAACGTATAAATCCGTCTTCGACATACTTTATAGGCTTGGTAGTATTTGAAATTGCTTTAGGGAGATTCATGCCCCAAACAAGTATTTCTGCATCTGTTGTTTTTTCAATGAGTGGCAACCATTTTTTTTCCAGCTCGACTTGGTTGGCTTTGAAGGGAACATAGATAAAGGTCTTATCCGGCATCCAGGCCTCAATTATTGGCCTTTTCCAATCGTTTATCCTAAACGCAAAGACCGGATTCTTTACGCCGGACAATTTAGCAATCTCTTTTTTTTTCTTTGCGGCATCTTCAAAAAACTTGACTGGATGCTTGATTAACTTGGTGACCTTGCTCATTCGTTTATTCCTTAACTATCAAGCATCGAAACTTTTGATAACGCCAGCCGGTTTTAGCTGATCGTTTACGACAACTAGCGAGGTCAATCTTTTTTCACGCATCAATCCCTCACACTCATAGAGATTGGCGCCTTTGGGTACGGTCGTTGGCATTTTGCCCATGATGTCCTGGGCAATGAGAGATTCGGTATTCCCGTGCTTTTCTATGGCTCGACGCAAGTCACCATCGGTAACGACCCCTACCAAATCACCGGCCTGAGAAAGAATGCAGACGATACCTTTACCACCCTCGCTGATCTGGTGAACCACATTCGCAAACGAAGCGTCCTCCTGGATGGAGGGCACGGGGTGCATGACTTCCTGGACCTGGGTCAACAGTTTACGGCCCAGCGACCCGCCCGGGTGGAATCGGGCGAAATCGACCGGCATGAAGCCTCTGCGATCCATCAACGCAACGGCAAGCGCATCTCCCATCACCAGCGTTGCAGTGGTTGAAGTGGTCGGCGCTAGATTGTTAGGACAGGCTTCACGTTCCACGGAGACATCGAGATGGACGTCTGCGGCAATGGCAAGCGTCGAGTCACTATTGCCCGTGATCGCGATGCTCTTTGCCTGAATGTGGCGAATGTAAGGCAGCAGCTTCACCACCTCGTCGGTTTCACCACTATAGGAGATCAGTACGACTAGATCGTCTGCCCCGATCATGCCGAGATCGCCATGGTAAGCTTCACCCGGATGTACGAAAAAGCTAGGAGTACCGGTCGATGCCAACGTAGCGGCGATTTTTTTTCCGATAATCCCGGATTTTCCCATTCCCGAGATAATGACCTTCCCAGTGCACTTGTGCATGAGATTGACTGCTAACGAGACTTCGCCATTCAGCGATTCGCCAATGGTTTGTAACGATTTGGCCTGCTCCCAGAACACGTTGCGAGCCACTTCCAATGACTGATCCTTGTCAGAGTGTATTTGAGCTTCCATATTCGTCTCGGTTTTAATCTCTATGATCTTTGACAATCAAAATGAGCATGTTGGCGATTAACGCGATAAATAGCGCAATAACGGCAAACACGACAATGTTGTACAGACGTTCCGGCTGTTCCGGATACTGCGGCATCGTCGGGGATTGCAGCGTAGAGAGCTGCTTGAGTTTCCGCGCCGCCTCGACCTGCGTGCTCTGCAATGCAGCCAACGCGCCGGAGTAGCTTTCCTGGGCGAATTTTGCCTGCAACTGTAATCGCTGATATTCCGAGGAGAGCGAGTTCAGCGCATCCCCTGACTGAGCCGCCAGCCGCTGCTTTTCTTCCTCAATCTGGCCTTCCAGTGCATTGATCTGGCTCTTGACCCGCACGACTTCCGGAGAGCTCGCGCTCTGGAAACTGCTCAATGCGGTTCTCTGCGCTTTCAGGCTTGCTAGCTGGCCTTCTAGCGTCGACACGACACTGCTCAAACTCTCGACAGTCCCCGTAGGCGATACCAGCCCGTTTTCGTTCTGGTAATTCACCAGCGCTTGACGAGTCTGCTCGAAAGTCGTCTGGAGCTGATCGACCTGCTGCTGGAGAAACTTAACTTGCTCTTCTGCCAAGCGCCGGCCCATATCGTTCATATGCTGCTCACCACGCTCAAGCAGAAGATTGGCGATCAAGTTGGCCTCTTTTGGGTTGAACGCCTCGACGTCGACACGCAGAACGCCGGCATATTCGTCGAGCTCGACCGAGACACGCTTGAGGTAATAGTCGTGCAGCTCTTCTAACGGTGCCGCTTCATCGCTCAGGCGGCTGAAGAAGTCACCACCACCGTCGGCGTAGTGCTCGCGGAAATTGGCATTCTCCACCAGGTACTGCAGCATGTCGACCGAACGGAGATAGTCCCTCAGCAGCAGCATATCCGCGTTGTTGGCACCTCCGCCGCCAGAAAGCAGACTGCTGAAGCTCAAGTCCGGCGATGAGAGCTGTGGGCTTTCCAATACCACGTGGGCATGCGATACGTAGCGGTCACTGGCCCATACGGCCCAGTAGAGACTAACGAGCACGATAGCGACTAGGCAGAGAACCCAGTGAAGATGCCTTTTCAACTTTTGCTTTACTAAAAATTTCATTAAATTCGCTTCTTTAAATCCGGAGCTAAGTACTGGCCTTATCTTCCGGCCGATGCTTGCTCATGCTGTTTAAGCTCTGAGAACCGCTTTCTCGCCAATCGATGTTTGCGATGCAGCAATTCGGTTTCTTCCTGCAAGATGGCCGCCTCATCTTCGTCAGTGGCCGTCTCCAGCCGATACTCCGAGATAATGTGCTGCTTGTGAAGTGTGGTTATTTCTTGCCTAAGGGAGCGAAGCTGAGCTTTAAGGCTGGTGGCATCCAATTGCTCGACTGGTGTTTCTTCTTCGTCGTCTTCGTCTGCAACATCAGTCATCACGCCCGTAGAGAGATGGTATGCGCCAATGGCGTCTTCTATGCGATCAAACCACTGGGCATGGCCCTGATCGACGAAGATGCCGGCTTGGCACATCTGTTTCAGGGTGCCTTCACCGTGAGAGACCATGATGAGGCTGGCATGATCCACACGCTGCTGAAATGCCTCCCTCGCCTTCGCCTTGAACGCACGATCACCCACGGCGGTCGCCTCGTCCGATATATAGATATCGAAATCGAACGCAAGCGAGAGCCCAAAGGCGAGACGCGCTCGCATGCCTGAAGAATAGGTCGTGACAGGGTCATCAAAAGCCTTACCGATGTCGGCGAAGTCCTGGACCTCTTGGATCAACTTTTGAAGGCTTTTCTTGATGCCGTGAACGCGAGCGACGAACTTGACGTTCTGGCGGCCGGTCATGGAGCCCTTGAAGCCGCCAGCCAAGCCGATTGGCCAGGAGACGCGTCCCTTACGAATAACGCGGCCCTTATCCGGTGTATCCATACCGCCGATCAGGCGTAGCAGCGTTGACTTTCCCGCCCCGTTTCGGCCCACCACGCCGACGCTAACCCCATTGGGAATGACCAGATTGACGTCCTTTAGTACCCAGTCACCACCGTGAGGCCCGTGGTAGCGTTTGTAGAGATTCCGGATTTCGATCATGAGCTCATATTGCCTTCAAACGCGATGCAAAACGGACATGCATGACCAGTCCTAATGAGAGTGTCGAAAGCGCCCAGAACCAGAGATAGGTCATGTCGATTCCGGGGATCGAGTGGTAGCTATCGAAGAAACTCAACCGCATGCTCTCGATGCCATGCACGATCGGGTTCCAGAGCAGGTACTGCTGATACTGTGCGGGCACATAAGTGACCGGGAAGATGACACCGGATATCAGCAGTAGCGGCAAAGTGATGATTTTCACGATACGTCCAACTTCTGGAATCAAACCTGAGGCGACTGAAAGCAAAACGCCAAGCCCGACACCCAGCATCCAGAGCGAGAGCCAGTCCATCATCACCCCAAAAGCGTGATCCGGAATCATATTGATCTTTAGCAAAGAGCCAATAACTATGAATAGTAGAAAAATAAAACTGCGAATCATCCCCTCTACAAAGCACCGTATCAACACAGGATCAATTGGTAAGATTTGACGATAGGTAAAGAGCCCCTTATTAGATTCCACTGCGCCCATAGGTCGAATCATGGCTTCTCTGAACAAATAGAAACCCATTAACCCAACAATCATCCAGGGAATAAATTCTGCCCCTGTAATGTTTTGGCCACCCCGAATGTAGGCACGGATAAAAATCATCACGGCGATCGTCGCAACCGGTTCGAAGATCATCCAGAACCAGGCCATGCGATCCGCCATGGTTCTCGCAATCATTTCTCGGAGATACATCGCTGACCAAACATCCCAAGCGACCCGCATGGGATGACGGGTGGAATCATGAATGTGTTCCGTATTTGGCGCCATTTAACGTTCCCGCGCCTGCCGACACTTAGCCGGGCAGGCGCTCATACACTGCTTGACTTGAAGAGACACTTACAGGTCCAGCGCGACCTTGGTCGCCACCGCTACCTGATAAAGAATCTGCGTGATGCTGGTCGCCAGTTCGATGTTGCTGGTTGGCGCGGCGGGCAACACGAGGATCTCATCACCGGCGCGAACATCGGTATCACCTGCGCGAATGACGGCGCCATTCCGGTGGACCACCAGCACCTGATCGTCGTCGGCTCGCGGAGTAAAGCCACCGGCAGACCGAATGTAATCCTCTGCGCTCATTCCCGGGGTAAAGACCATCGCTTGAGGGATCGTCACTTCGCCGCTCAGCAGCACGGAATCCGAGCTTTCCGGAATAGTGACCACGTCGCCATCCTGCAGACGGATATCGGCAACGCTGTCACCGCGAGCAACGACCAGCCGGCCGGTCGGTTGGGTCTGGCGCGCTTTCTGAACGAACTGCTGGATCAGCTCAGCCTGACGCACCTGAATTTCACCCTCTTTAGCGGTACGCGAGGGATAGCCCAGATAGGTCTGTTCCAGCCGGTCCAGACTCTCATTGAGCGATTCTTGCTGCTGCTCGGCAACGCTGTCGCGGCGAATCGAGACGTCCTGGTAGCTAGTCATGTTGCTGGGCACGCTAATAGCGTTGAGGAACTCGCCGAGATGCGCATCCCTTGGCAGTACGTAGCGAGACGGGCCGTAATAGCTGCCTTCGACCTGGACGACGATGCTTTCGCTGCGCTGATCCGAGCTGTAGACGACTTCATCGCCGCGCTGCACATCGGCGTCACGAAACTCGTTCAACGTGAGATATCGCGCTACCGGGCCTTCGGGGCGGTCGCCGCGCAGCAACACGTGAGAAACGCCGGAACGCAGGCGAGCGAGATCGCTGACATCACCGCCGGTAAGACGTTCGCCGGCCAGCTCGTAGCGGAACGGCTTCTGGACGTCACCGACCACGGCAATTGCCGGGCCACGCTCTTCGACGACGACGGTGTCGCCATCGCGGAACTGGGTCTGCGGCATGTCGCCGTTGATCAGGAAGTCGTAGAGATCGACGGTCTCGATTGTGCGGCCGTTACGCTTGACCACGATCTGGCGATAGCTGCCGAGCGCCTGATCGATGCCGCCGGCCTGGTCGAGAAAGTAGAGTACCGAGTCGCTAGGCGTCCCCGAATAGCGCCCGGGGTTGGTGACATACCCCGTGACGAAAACGCCCACGGGCTGCACGCCCTGCAGATTGGTGTAAACCTCCACGTTCTCCGGATAGACCGTTTTGATCGCTGAGGTCACCCGGGAATTGAGCTCGCTGTTGGAGGTGCCCTGTACGTTGAGAGGGCCGATCCCCGGCAGGAAAATGTTCCCCTGGGAATCGACGGTGAGCACGCTCTGCAGCTCGGTGCCGCCCCAGACGCGAAGGTTGACCTGATCGCCCGGCTTGATGGTGTATCCGGGGTTCAGGCCGTCTGCCATCACACCGCGAAAACCACCGGAGAAGAGACTCGCGCCGAACGGCGGCAGCCTGTTGGGATCGATAGGCGCCACGTTGGGGTCAATAGGCCCATAATTGGCACTGTTCCAGTTGGCCCGGGGGGTATCGTCAACACCCTGCCCCGTTTGCTCGCCGCTCGCGCCCTGCTCCTGTGTTTGGCTGGTCATCGATTGGGCCTGCTGATCCTGGGGCAAGATACTGCCGCCGAAGGTCTGCGCGCCTGCCAAGGGCGCGTTCAGGCACGCTACCGCCACCAGGCACCCGGCCCGGAAGAACGATGCTGCATGTTTCATGCAAGACTTCCTGTTGTGTTATCGCGACTGGCGCCACCACGTGGGCCAACTACAAAGTGAATGTGGCAGTTCCAATGAAGCGCGCCAAACGAGCCAAGGGTAAAAAAGCGCAAGGCCCCCTTCGACTCCAGCGCGACCCTCGCCGCCAGAAACTCTACACGCAGCGCGGGTCAAAAAAGGATCCGAATTTGGTTACGGATTGCTGGGACCCGTCAGCACTTGCGTAACGAGACGCTGGGAGTACCAACCCTGACCTTCGACCAGACAGGCGACCTTGGCTTGGCTCACATCCTGAGCGCCGATGCTGCGCGAGACGTCCAGATGGGCGCAGAGTCGCCCACTGCCGGCGAAGTAACGCTCATTGACGATGACTGAGACATTGGAGCCCCATGGGCTCTTGGGGAAAGCGCCGATGGTGCCGGGCGTGGCATTGTCCAGAAAAGAGGAGATCTCCGGGCCGACAGCCGCGGCACCGGGCATGGCACCGACATTGTTACCGCCATAATGATTCTGAGATGCACAGCCGGTCACGGCTGCGACAACAAGGCCCATCTGGAGCCACTTCGTAAGCCGGCCAACACTGCCGGAAACCCCGTCGAGAACGTTAGACATCTTGTGTATTCAACCTGATCTGTTTGTTCAACCTGATGGGTGAAAAAAGCACGCCGACCTTGCTCTTTTGTCCATGAACCGTAGCAACCCCGGAGGCCAAATGGCGACGCCCGACGTGTGCACCTCGACGCCGAGCGGACTGACATACCCGCCAATGGCGTGACGCCGTGGACTTCGAATCGGTACGGAAGACGAGAGGAAGGGAGAAGACGGCAGAGACCCTCGAGCGCTGTCATGGTGGTACCTTGATTCGGCTGAATCGATGGTGTGAAACACAACGATTGTATGGTGCTCTCCGCGAGATGCCTACCTTTCACACCACGGATATGGCAAGCGGCGCGCTCGAAATGGTTAACGTACGTAACATTTCACACATTAGGAATTTGATCCCGTAATGGCAAATTTCCTACGGAATCCGTGGTTTTAGCTTGGGCGAGTCGCGATGCGCCCCCTCCCAACGCCCACATTCAGGAAGTGAGCTTCGCTTGACGACAACTGGCCCCACCGTCGATCGCGGAGGCCTCGTCAACAACGCCGAACAGTAGATTAGAACGGCCAAATCTGAGGAATCAGCGACACCGCGATCATGCCGACAATCACACTCAGCGGCGCACCGAGTTTGAAATAGTCGTGCATGCGGTATCCCCCCGGCCCCATCACCATCAAGTTGGTCTGGTAACCCAGCGCAGTCATGAAGCTCGCCGACGCTGCGACCGCAATAGCGATGACGTACGGCATGTAGTCCACATCGAGCTGGCCAGCGACGGCGAGCGCAATGGGGAACATGAGCACGGCGGCAGCGTTATTGGTGATCATCTCGGTAAACAGCACCGTCATCGCGTAGACGAATGCCAGTGCCACCCAAGGTGAGTCAATGTGCAGAACGACAAGCTCGGCGATAGCTTGGGCCGCACCGGACTGAGTCATCGCCGCACCGAGTGAGAAAGAGGCGGCGATCACCACCAGCACAGAGAGATCGATATAGCGCCGCGCGGTACTCATGCTTAGACAACGAGTCATCAGCATCAGTCCAGCAGCAAGAAAGGCGGCCTCGAGGATCGAAAGCAGATTAGAGGCGCTCAACACGACCATGACGCCCAGAATACCCAGCGACAGCGGTGCTTTCTCGAAGTTGGGCGGCGTGGAGTCATTAAGCTGACTGACCAGCAGAAAATCCTTGCGGTAGCGGTACTGATCGACAAAGTCGCGGTCCGTCTCCAGCAGCAACGTGTCGCCCATCTGAAGCTCGATATCACCGACTTTACCGTCGAGCCGGCGACCCCGCCGAGAAATCGAAAGAATGTTGGCTTGAAAACGCGAGCGAAAGCGGCTTTCTCGCACCGTGGTACCGATACCAGTGAAGTCTGGACTGATCACGGCTTCGACCAGGCAACGATGCTGCGGCGCGACACCGAGCTTACCAACGTTGCCGTTGGCCGGACTCAAGCCCCGCATCTCACGCAACTCTCTCGCACACTCCGGCGTCCCTACGAAGATGAGGGTATCGCCGCCATTCAGACGGGTCTCGACGGGAATCTCGTCGTCGACATTCTGACTACTCTCAATGGCGGCGAGATGACCGAACTGCAGGTTACGAAGACCGGCGTCATCGATGCGACGCCCAACCAGTGGCCCACCCGACTCGACGATCACTTCGACGCGATATTCGCGCGTTTCTTCTAGCCGGGCATCGATGGCGTCACGCCGAGGAAGTAACCATTTAGCCAAGAGGAGGATAAAGCCTCCGCCGATGATCACCAGCGGCAGACCGACCCAGGCGAGCTCGAACATGCCGAGCGACACGCCCAAGCGATCACGTAGCAACCCATCGACCACCAGGTTCGTGCTGGTGCCGATCAGGGTGCAGGTGCCCCCAAGAATAGAAATGTAGCTGAGCGGTAGCAGTAATTTGGAAGGCGGAAGCCGCAGGCGTTTCGACCAGTCCTGAATCGCCGGAATGAACATGGCGACGACGGCGGTGTTGTTCATGAACGCGCTGAGTAGTGACGCTGGTAGCATCACCCGCCACTGCGCGCGACGGAGCGTTGCAGGCTGACCGAGCAGGCGCCCCGCAACCCACTTGATGGCGCCCGTTTCCTTGAGAGCGGCGGCGACAACGTAGAGGGCAGCGATGGTCATCACACCGGTGTTGGAGAACCCCGCCAGCGCCTCACTAGGGGTCAGCACACCGGTGAATATGAGAAACACCATCGCGGCAACGACGACGGCGTCGGGAGCGATGCGCGTCATCACCAGCGTGCCCAAAACAGCGACGACAGTCGCCATACTCAGCCAAGCGTCGATTCCCATGATCATCCCTGACGTGTGCCACGGCGCTCGTTCCTGACTGAGCGCATGAAGGATCCCGAAGAACCTGTGTATCCTCGGGATCGAGTGCGGCATTCTACGCAGAGCCTTTTCGAAAACTCCAGTCGCCCCCTGCGCTTAGTGCTCTACCCCTACATGATGTCGGCGATGTCGATGCTATACAGCTAGAGGAAACTGGGACCGAAGCGGCGGAATACGTCGCCACACTCAAATGGCCCGGAAGCGGGACAAAGGCGCTGCACATGTCGCAGACACAAAAAAAACCGCCAGCGGCGATTTGATGACTTGGCTCAGATTTTATCGTAACGATTGGCCGGTCGGCCGAGAGGCAGGACATCGTTGGCTCCCCGAACAGGACTCGAACCTGTGACCCAATGATTAACAGTCAGTTGGACTATTTGAGTCGGAAAACCACCCTAATTTCAGCCGCTTAAGAAAAAAACATGCCTGATATGATGTGCTGGCTTATTGCCTACCGCACCTGCACTACATTGGCATGCATGATCTTGAATTCCGAGATCATCATTGTCAAGCTGGCCGTAGCGAGAATGAGCGGCCGCCTCTTGGCCGCCCATCGCTCGCCTAAAATCTAGGGGCATCGACGTTGATTCAGCGCCTTCCTCATGGAGTCAACGCTAGGATGAACGTATTCCATAGTTGTACGCATACTTGAGTGGTCAAGGATCATTTGTGTGACTCGGATGTTACGATCAGGATCTTCCATGAGATCGGTCCCGAGAGTGTGCCTGAATCGATGAGGTGTGACCCGCGTGCCACAAAACCCTGACAGCCTCTTAAAGAAATGCTCGACCTGATTTATGTCCATCTCCTTGCGTCGATGCCTACGTGAAAAGCGGTTTACATTAAACAGCTGATCTTCACGTTTGAAACCTCCACGATGAGCTGCAAGCATCAGTTTTGCAATGTAAGGATACAATCCATCTGCGATCGGCACCACGGACTCAGAATAAGTTTTGGATCCTTCAAACGAAGTTACCAGGATCATTCTTTTAAGATCAACGTCCTTAGCTTTAATGTGTAGCAATTGATTTAGCCTAATACCTGTGAAATAGAAGGTCTCAATTACTGCCTCCCAAAACCATGCTGGATAGAGCTTCGACGGGTCATCTTGCGCGGTTTCAAATCTACGACATACGCCCATGACTTCACGTACATACCTTACAGCAAGCGGCTGCAAAGTTTTTTTTCGGTTTTCGAGGCTCCCTGACACGCACTTCATTGAATGGATTCTCTTCAACCATTATGAGTCTATGCTTGATACCAAAATTATATAGCGCAGCCAGATGCCTCACATAATTATTCCAGCTTACTTCGACGATGCCTTTCGGGTTATCTTTTGAGCGAAGGACCCTTTTTCGCCACGCGCACACGCTCTCACGGGATATCATGCTAGGGAACGCATCTTTGCCGAAATATCTACGCGCCGCTCTGACCGCAGCAGCGTAGCTATCAACCGATTTAGGCTGCAGATGTGTATCGGCGCAATACCGACTAAGCAACTCCATAAATGACACATCATTCATCAGAATGATCCTTCTCACTTTGGGTTTTTAGAAGAGTCAACACCCAATTGTCAGGAGGTATTTCTTGACTCACTTCGTACGGGTCTTTGACCAAATAGCCCTTCAACAGCCCAGTCTTGCTTGGCCCTTCGACGGAAACGCTATGGATATTTTGTCCCTGCGTTCTGATGTGCATATCCAGTTTCTGAAAGCGCTTTTGAACCACTTTCCATTGGTCTTCATTACTCAGCACTTCCGTGCTGAAGCGTTTGAAGATGCCAGGGCTGACAAGGAAATAAGTGCCACCCACGACATGAACGGGCGCTTTGGTGTCATTGATTACGATGGAATGATCAGCGAGACCCAACTTCAACCAATGCCAGAACCGTTTCCCGAGATCCGAATTATTATTTATTTCATGCGTGCCCGACTTTTGTCGCGCGCCCTCCTTTTTATCAGATACAACTAAAGTAGAAGTATGTGTATTTTGCAACCCGGGCGTAACAAAACGTTTAAATTGAGATTCAGACGGCTGTTTGGCCTCTACTTCAGGAAATAAAGCAATGATATCTTCGTCGATAGTCTCACCGCGCGTAGGGCCTGCTGCCTTCGTCTGCGGCTGTGCGGGCTTTTCACTAGAAAGATTTGCGTTGCGCTGGCCCGCCTGACCGTCAGATTGAAGAGCCTCCTTCTCAAGTGCCAACATGTCGGCTACCGATTCATCTTTATCCGGCGCCCGTTCTTCCTGAATGACAAGCTTGCCGCTGAATGAGGCTGGTCTATCCTCCATCCCCCATACCAGCGTCGGTAGCACTTTGATCATATTGAAGCTCTGCTTCCAATCACCCTCCGATATCTCACATTTCCAGACAGACTTGCCCTCGCTAATTTCCTCGATCAACCCGTGTGCCATTAGCTCGCCGTAGAGTCGATTGAGATCAGCGGGAATGCTCTTGATACCTTGAGCGTACAGATGGGTCTTTAGCTCATTGACCGCTCTTGGTGACACAAGCCAGAGAGATTCGTCTGTTAGCCACGCGACGCCGCCCTTCTGATTGAGTTTGAAGTGCTCCTTGACCATGTACCTCAGCCCCTCGGACAGCTTGCGCTGTATTGATTCCACAGGAGCCGATAGTGCTCGCACTGGATCTCCGCCCAGCGCCTTCGCGACGCTAGCGCGGTCCGCCTGATGGACAAGTTCAGCAATAATCCCGCCACGCTCGCTGTGTCCAGAGATGGTGTACATGAACAGTGAGAAGAGCTTGGGTTGAGTCATCATCCAGTCGAGAACACTGACCCCAAGGACGCGCTCGCACAGTAATGGGTTGATCACAGAGTGGAGGTGATACTCCCGACCCGATCGGTACCGAACACGATAGGGAGCTGGGATAGGACCGTGCCACAGCCTCCACTCACGCCCACCCTCGAGATGAATCTCAACGTCGACCAGCGTTTTGGCGGCGTCGTGCATAAGTGCTCCATAAATAACTGCAGCACTCCAAAGCTCACCTGCTGAACTTTGGTCTTCGGGCTTTGCATTGGGAGGCAGGAGATGCTGTTGACGCAGGCGCAATCCGTAGCAGGCTGTCTCGAGCGCATGATCCAGCATGCCACCCAAATAGGCGTGGTGATGTGATTCCGATGCCGGGAGCAGCTGAACTAGCTCTGCATAACGTCTGATAGGGCCCAATAAGAACTCATCGAAAACGCTGTGGGTCAGCGACGTCGTGTCCCACAGCATCTTGACCATCTGCTGGCGGCGCGGAGTATCGAGCAGTTCTTTACTAGGAATAGGGTGCGTAAAGAATTCCGATTGCCTGATTTTCTGGCTCGATCGCGTAAAGAAGCGTCGTAGCATTCGGGGTTCCTGTCGCGTTGTCCAGATATCAGGTTTGACAGGAGATCCCAAAAAGAGGAAGCCGAAACGTTAAGGCCAACCACGTAGGTTTTTACAGTTGAGCATTGATCACGATTAACCTTCCCTCTCAAGCACGACAGACTCCGCTCCACGGGGCGTGATTTTGTACCAGATCGCGTACATAGCCGGCAAAAACAGCAGCGTCAGCAACGTCCCAGCGATGGTTCCGCCAATCAACGTGTAGGCGAGGGTGCCCCAGAACACCGAGAACGTGAGCGGGATGAACGCCAGCACCGCCGCCAGCGCCGTCAGCAGCACGGGACGTGAGCGCTGAACCGTCGCCTCGATCACGGCATCGAATGGCGCCAGTCCCTCCTTGCGGTTCTGACTGATCTGCCCGATGAGAATCAGCGTATTGCGCATCAGGATGCCGGAAAGCGCGATCAGCCCGACCAGCGCATTGATGCCGAACGGCTGATTGAACAGCAGCAGCGTCGGCACGACGCCGATCAGCCCCAGCGGGCTGGTCAGAAAGACCATGATCATCGCCGAGATCGAACGCACCTGCAGGATGATGACCAGCAGGGTCAGTGCGATCATTATGGGGAACAGCGGCAGCATCGCCTGCAGGGCCTTGCCGGACTCTTCGATCGAGCCGCCCTCGTCGACTTGGTAACCGGGCGGGAGCGAGTCGATGAGCGGCTGGAGCTCGGCGGTGATGGCCGTCGAGACATCCGGCGGCTGCAGCCCAGGAGCGACGTCGCTCCCTACTGTAATGGTCGGCGTACGATCGCGGCGACGCAGTATCGGATCCTCCATGCGCACGTCTATCTCGCCGACCTGAGACAGCGGTATCCGCTGACCCTGCTCGCCGATGAGGGTGAGATCGGCCACTTTCGCGGGGTCGAGCCGCACATCCCCTGCGGCGCGGCCCATGACTTGCACGGTGCGAATGTCTTCGCGCACTTCGGTCATCGAGACGCCACTGAGCATAAACTGCAGCTGCTGGGATGCCGAGCGCGACGAGAGCCCCATAGCACGCAGCCGGTCCTGATTCAGTTCGAGATGCAGCGTCGGTACGCGCTCGCCCCAGTCGGTATTCACCGTACGCGTCAGTGGGCTTGCGACCATGATGTCTTCCACCTGGCGGGCGAGATCGCGAAGCGTGTCGGGGTCGGGGCCGGAAACGCGATAGGCCACGGGGAATGGGGAATAGGGTCCGAAGACTAGGTGCGTCGCTCGAACTCTCGCCTCGGGCGCGAGACCGTCGGCGATCGCCTGTCTCAGCCGGTGCTGCAGCGCATCGCGGGCCTGCTGGTCATCGGTGAGCACGACCATCTTGGCAAAGGAGGGATCAGGTAGCTCCTGCCCCATCGCGAAGTAAAAGCGCGGCGCTCCCTGGCCAATATAGGTGGTGACACTATCGGCTTCGGGCTGCTCGGCCAGCCAGCGCTCCACTTTCGCCGTGGCGTCGCTGGTTCGCTCGATCGAGGTGCCATAGGGCATTTGGACCTCGACCAGGACTTCGGGACGATCGGATATCGGGAAGAACTGCTTCTTGACCAGCCCCATGCCCATGACGGCGACGACGAATGACGCCACGACGCCCCCGCCGACCCACCACTTGCGCGCGATGACCCAGGCCAGCGCACGCCGCAGGCGATGATAGCGCGGCGTGTCGTAGATCGAGGCCTGGCCACCCTCGAGCGTCTCCATCTCAGGCAAGAGCTTGACGCCGAGATAGGGTGTGAACACCACCGCCACGATCCAGGAGGCGATCAGCGCGATGCCGACGATCCAGAACATGTTGCTGGTGTACTCGCCCGCGGCAGATTGGGCGAAACCGTTGGGCATGAAGCCAATCGCGGTGACCAGCGTTCCCGACAGCATCGGTGCCGCGGTATGGCTCCAGGCGTAGGCCGCGGCGGCGGCACGCTTGTAGCCCTCTTCCATCTTCACCACCATCATCTCGATGGCGATGATGGCGTCATCGACCAGAAGCCCCAGCGCCAGAATCAACGAGCCCAGCGTGATGCGATCGAAGTTTTTGCCGGTGGCCTGCATGACAATGAACACCAGCGCCAGTGTCAGCGGTACGGCGGCCGCGACGACGATACCGGCGCGCCAGCCCATGCTGACGAAGCTCACCAGCATCACCACCAGCAGCGCCGCGAAGAATTTCATCATGAACTCGCCGACGGCGGCATCGATAATCACGGCCTGGTCCGAGACCTTGCTCAGACTGATGCCCAGCGGCAGCGCGTCATTAATCGCACCGACCTCCTGCTCGAGCGCCTCGCCGAGGTCGAGACCGTTCCACCCTTCGCGCATGATCACGCCCAGCAGCAGCGCGGGCTCGCCATCGTGGCGAACCAGAAAGGTTGCCGGGTCTTCGTAGCCGCGCCTGATGGTCGCGATATCCGAAAGCTTCAGCGCATTCCCCTGCGCGGTGATCGGCGTGTCGCGAATCGCCGCCAGTGAATCGAACCCGCCGTCGAGGCGAATCACGATCTGCGGCCCGTCGGTTTCGACCGACCCCGCCGGCGTCAAGGCGTTCTGGCCATCGAGCGCTTCAAAAATCTGCGCCGTGCCGATACCGAGCGTTGCCAGGCGCTCGTGGGAGAACTCGACGAAGATGCGCTCGGGCTGTTCGCCGATGATGTTGATCTTCTTGACGCCCGGCACCTGAAGCATTCGTTGACGCAGCTTCTCAGCATCTCGGACCAGAACCCGCTGCGCTTCATCGCGGGACTTGAGCGCATAGAGCGCGAAGGTCACATCCGAATATTCATCGTTGACCATGGGGCCGATGACGCCGCTGGGTAGATTGGGCGTTTCATCATCAATCTTTTTGCGTGCTTGATAGAACTGCTCCTGGACCTGGGAGGGAGGGGTGCTGTCCATCAGCGTCACTTTGGTGAAGGCCAACCCAGGTCGCGTGTAGGTCTCGGTGTTGTCGTACCAGCGCAGCTCCTGCATGCGCTTCTCGATTTTATCGGCGACCTGATCCTGCATCTCCTGGGCCGTCGCCCCGGGCCAGGCGGTGATGACCGTCATGACCTTGACCGTGAAGGCGGGATCTTCCTCGCGCCCGAGATCGACGAACGCCAGTGCGCCACCCAGCGAGATCAGCACGATGAGGAATAGGGTGACGGATTTCTCGCGCACCGCGAGCGCCGAGAGATTGAAGCGGGATCGGCTCATGGCAGCGACTCCTGCCCTGCCGCAGAGCCCGTTGCAGCGGGACGCACCGTCTCTCCTTCGCGCAGCAGGTGTGCTCCCATCGCCACGACACGCGCGCCGGGCTCGAGCGCACCCTGCACGCGGGCCTGCTCGTCACTGACGCTGAGAAGGTCGACGGGCTGCCAGCGCACCGTGGCAGGCTCGCCATCGACGACCCAGACGCCGGCGCCGGCACCGGCACCGGCGTCATGAATGGCGCCGAGGGGAACCTTCAGCCCCCCCTCCTTGGCCTGGTTCGTCGTCAACCGAACGCTGACCGTCGCGCCCAGCGGCGCGCTGGCAAATTCATCGCCCAGCACGTAGCGGGCATCGAACGTGCGCGTGAGCGTATTCGAGGAGGCCGATAGTTCGCGCAGCGTGGCGGGCCCGCTGGCCGTCTCGCCGTAGAGGGTGGCCTGCGCCATCGACCCGAGCGGCGGGCGTCGTGTTTCGGGCAGCGCGATGAGCGCTTCACGAGGGCCTGCGTGGGCGAGTCGGATCACGGTCTGCCCGGCGGCGACGACCTGGCCGGGCTCGGCGAGCGTCTCCGTGATCACGCCGTCGGCGTCGGCCAAGAGGGTCGAATACAGAGTCGCGTTGCGGGCGACCTCCGCTTGCGCGATGGCCGCCTCGAGATCGGCCTGCGCCGCGTCGGCCGCCGCCTTGGCTTCATCGTAGCGTGATACCGCAATGACACCACGATCGCGCAGCGTGCGATAACGACGCTCGTCATCCTCGGTCTGCTTGGCACGCGCCCGAGCGGCGGACACCGCCTGAGCCGCCGATTCCGCGCTCAGGGTCAAATCCACGGGATCGAGCCGCGCCAACGGTTCGCCCTGCTTGACCTGCTCGCCCACGTCCACCAGCCGTGACAGGACCTTGCCATCGACCCGAAAGCCGATGTTGCTCTCGACCCTCGCCGCGATGATGCCAGTGAAGACTCGCACGCCGGGCTCGGCCGGCGTGACCGTCGCCACGCGCACCAGCGGCGGCTCGGTTCGCGGGTCCGCGAGCTCGTCCCGTTGACAGCCGGTGGTCGTCAGCAGCAGAAACGCGGCCGCCGTCGTCAAAACCCTGGAGCGCCTGGTCATTCGTCGCAGACCCGTCATGGTGATCGCTACATCCAAATTATGTTGGCGTGACTATATTGCAAAATAGTCACAGCCACAATCGATATGATCACAGCCACAATCGAGAGAGTCAGACCTGCAAGCGAGAGGGCCACACCCGCAAGCAATCAGGGGGCGAGACTGCGTAGGATGAAACTGGAGAGCAGGCCGGGAGCCGAGCCGACGTGTTCGAGGCTTTGCTTCAGGATGACGGGATGCATGTAGGGGCGGATGACCAGACAAACCGACGCCGTGACTTCGTCGAGCGGCGTCTTGCGCTCGAAGTCGCCGCTTCGTCGCCCGGCGACGAGAATCGCTTCGACCAGCGTCCTGACGCGAGCCTCGTAGCGTTCGACCGGCAGCCACTGCTCGGATGCCGCAGCGGCGGCGATCTCGTAGAGGTTTCGGTCTTCGGAGAAGAGCCGCAGACTCGAGTGCACCAACGTCTGGAACAGGCGCCGGAGCTGTTCCGGCGGGTGATCGGTGGAAGTCACCGCGGCGCTGATATCCCGATCGATCTGCTGCAGACACTCGCTGCAGATCACCTCGCCAATGGCACGCTTGGAAGCAAAGAACTTGTAGATGTACGCCTTGGATATGCCGATCACCTTGGCCAGCTCCGAGACGGTCGTCCGGTCATAGCCATGCCGGCTGAAGTGCGCCTGCGCTGCTGCTACGATCTGATCGCGGACGTCGTGTTCCGCCGGGCCACGCGCCGCGTCGGGAGAAATTGGCTGAGACATGGGCAAAGCGCCTTCCGAGTGCGGGTTCTGAAAACCAGTCAGCTTAGCATAGCCCGAATGGTGACTATAACCATAGGTCGTCACCTGATTGCCGTGTACTGCTAACCGGCGCGGCATGCTGCCGGTAAGAGAGTCACCTCGTCGAGCATCGGCAGTGCCCGCAGTGCTTGGACAGGCGCTCTGGCCCATCAGTAGCGGTGCCCTTTCCCTCCCTGTATCGATTGCCTCATCTCTCTGCGGTCGCGACTCGGCGGCACACCAAAGAGCCGGCTGTACTCCCGGCTGAACTGCGAGGCACTTTCGTACCCGACACGTAACGCGGCGCTGCCAGCATCCAGATCGTCGTGGAGCATCAATTGGCGAGCATCCTGCAATCGCAGATTCTTTACGTACTGCAGGGGACTCATGCCGGCGACTGTCCGGAAATGGCGGCGAAAGGTCGATGGGCTCATATGGGCCTTGGCCGCGAGCTCGCTCATGGAGAGGTCCTGCGCGTAGTGGCGCTTCAGCCAGGCGACGACCTTGGCGATATGCTGGTTCGGGGAGCCGGTCGCCACGAGCCGGCGCAAGTAGGGGCCATGATCGCCATTCAGCAAGCGGATAACGATTTCTTTGTGAATCAAGGGGGCGAGCTGGGGCATCAGCTGTGGTTCGAACGACAGCCGAAGCAGTCGAGTGAGTGCCAGTATCGTACCTTCGTCCAGGGTCTCGACTGACATCGCTCTCAACGCTGCCGTCGGAGGTAAAGCCGCGGGCGCGGGCTCGACAGCCAACTGGGCAATATCATGTGCATCCAGTGCCAGCCATACGCCAAGATATGGCACCTCATGGCTGGCATGCGTGATATAGGAGACAACGGGTAAATCCAGGGTCGTTATCAACGAGTGTCCGGCGCCGTAGTCGTGGATCTCGTCGCCCAATGAGACCTGCTTGCCTCCCTGAACGATCAGCCCAAGGCCCATGTCATAGATACAAGGCACGGGATCCGTCGTCGTGCTGCAACGGCTCAGCTTCAACGCCGGAATCGGAGTGCTGCAATCGCCATCGTTTTGGGCAATTTCCGCGACCAGCGTCGCGAGCTCATCAAGCATGGAATGTCGTCGAGCCATTGCCGCACACCCTCCAGAAGACTGCGTAAAATTCGCCTCAAGGCCCTGATTGACGAGATTTCAGCCTATCATGGCCGACGAATGATCGGATCTAATACCGATCGCAGCCGATCGAATCAGGCAATCATTGAAGCGCTTTTAGCAAGCGTGCGCCAGGCATTGGGTCTCATACTGGGGTTCAGAACTCGCATCTGGGTTTGAGCACATCGGCCTGGTTGACGAAGCGCCACGATGTCACCTTCAGTCACTCAGCAGGAATCAGATATGGCTAACGTCTTTTTGATCAACGGTCATCAACCGCACCCCGTTTCCCCCGGCACGCTCAACGCGACTTTCGTGGAGCGCGCAGAGGCTTTCTTCCAGCGCCGCGGTGATGACGTCCGCAAGACGGCAACCGCCGACGATTACAATATCGACGCTGAGATCGAAAAGCTGAAGTGGGCGGATGTCGTGCTCTTGCAGTCGCCGATCAACTGGATGGGCGTGAGCTGGGGAATGAAGAAGTATATCGATGACGTATGGACCGCTGGCATGAGGGGCGATCTGTCAGACGGCGATGGCCGGTCATCCAGGAATCCCAAGTCCAACTACGGACTGGGGCCGAAGCTCAGCGGCAAATACATGATGTCCCTGACAGCCAATGCCCCACGCGAGGCGTTCAGCAATCCGCAAGAAACGTTCTTCGATGGATTGAGCGAAGACGAGCTCATGCGCCCGATGCATCTCAACTTCAAGTGGATCGGCCTTGAGCCGATGCCGACCTACGTGATCTACGACGTGCTGAAGAACCCCGATATCGAGGCGGATCTCGGACGCTTCGAGCGTCATTTGGAAAAAAACTTTTAGAGAAACATGTGCGGTCGAGACCATGAGTCTGGACCGCACGAATGAAGTGGATGCCCGGCTACGGTTTACTGGCGGCAGACTCGGCCGGCAGATACACGAAGCCTGTTCCCTTCGACTGAATGTGGCCAGTCGCTGGGAAGGGCAGATGCGCGCCTGCTACCCAAAAATGCTGCTCGGCGGCATCATCTAGCAGAGTCTTACGCGTAACTTCACCTTGGTCCTCATTAAGGTCGAACTCCATCGAGTACTCCGGGTGCGCGAACTGCATTTGAGGAACGTGCACCAGATCGCCCATCAGCAATAGTTTCTGGCCTTCGCTTTCGACCATGAATACGGTATGCCCCGGTGAGTGGCCGGATGCCGGAATCGCACGGATCCCAGGCATGATTTGAGCTGGCGCCTCGAACGATTCGATTCGATCCTCGTAAATCGAAAATGTCTTCTTCGCGGCCGAAAAATTCACGGCCTCGAGCCCTTCGCTCTCCGCGCCATTGTCGGGATCCAGGAAGTAATCAAAATCCGCCTGGCTTGCGTAAACTTCGGCGTTCGGGAACACTTTCTTGTCATCGACGATCAAGCCACCGGAATGGTCGCCATGCAGATGGGTGATATGCGATTCGTGGCGGAGGTCAGCTTCTCCCAGCCCCCGTCGTCCAACTGGCCAGAGCGGAGTTTGCTCAGGTCCAGCCGCCCCATGCTCGCCATCAGACGCAGCATCAGCTGCTCCTCGGGCATCTCGAGCGAGAAGACGAAGATCGGTGCGGTGGCCAATTCGGTGCGACCCGCCGTGGCAACCAGCGCATTCTCGACGAGGTTCATCCCCAGCGTGGTCTTGCCCATCGATGGGCGACCGGCGATGACGATCAGGTCCGAGGCCTGCCAGCCACAGGTGAGCGCGTCGAGGTCCTGGTAACCGGTGGGTGTGCCGGTAATGCCATCCTTGGCGTTGAAGGCACGATCAATAGTATCGATCGCTGCGGTCAACGCTGGACGTATGCCGGTTTCCTTGCTCTGCCGATTTTCGGCCAGCTCAAACAGTTGACGCTCGGTGGCTTCGACCAACGCCTGACTGAGCTGCTGTCCATCCAGCGCCCGCTGACTGAGATCACGCCCCATGTTGACCAGCTGCCGGCGACGCTGATGCTCGCGAACGATGCCGGCATAGGCGACCACATTGGTTACCGACGGCGTGTTACGGGCCAGCTCGGCCAGGTAGGACAAGCCGCCGCAGGTCTCGAGATTACCATCGCGCTCCAACACCTCGGAGAGCGTCACCACATCCAGCGGCTTTTCGTCAAGGGATAGCGCTTCCATCGCCTTGAAGATCAGCCGATGCGGGTAGTGATAAAACGCGCCGGCATCGACGATTTCGCAGATGTCATCCCACTTTGTGTTGTCGAGCATCAACGCGCCCAGCGTGGACTGCTCGGCCTCGATGCTATGCGGTGGCAGAAGCCCCATGGTCTCTGCGTCTGCGGATGCCGGGGATGCGGCCTCAATGGACATGACCCGCCCCCGATTTACCTGTGCCCGGTTTGCCGTTAGGCGTGACCGTGCCTACTGCGCGGATGGCATCGACCCACTCGGGATAGAGATCGATGGCCACGGCCTTGAGTTGGTCGGCACAGGCCGGTGCCTTGCGACTGTATGGCTTGCGCGGCTCGACCCGATGGACGGGCAAGCCCTGCAGCGCAGCCGAACGATAGGCGGAGAGATTGACCAGTGGGGTCTTGAGCACGCTGATGCCATGATCTTCGACCTCGGCATACATGGTGCGAATGCTGTCGGCGATGTCGCGGGCGTCGCGAAGCTGGTCGGTCATCTTGTTGAGCAGGATGGAGACCGGCGGCACCTCGAAACGGGTATAACGTGCCAGCTCGCGTAGCTCGTTGAGCATGCCCTGGGTGCCACGCACGAATTCGCGGGCGGTGAGCAGTTCGGGAACGATAGGAGAGATCAGTTGATCGGCGGCCATCACGGCCATCTCCAGGACGACGGAGCGCGCGCCCTGGGTATCAATGAGGATGGCGTCGTATCGGTCGGCGAAGCGATCAAGGAGATCGATCAGGCGGAAGCGACCATTCGGAGCGTTGAGCAGCAGCTGCTGTAACTGATTCCGATAGTCGTTGGAGACAATGATATCGAGGCTAGGAACAACGGTGTGGGAGATGATCTGGTCGAGGTCGACCAGCTCTGTCGCGAGTAGCTCGTACACGCCGCCGGGGGCCGGCTGCGACAGCTCATAATAGGAAGAAAGGGTTGGCTGTGAATCCAGATCTATGAGAAGGACTCGAAGACCGGCATCTGCCAGGAGGCCGCCCAGGTTGGCTGTCGTAGTCGTCTTGCCGACGCCGCCCTTGGAGCAAACCGTTGCTGAAACACGCATAGCTGCACCTCATCCAATAGTGAATGGAATGAGTGCAGAGGCTGCGACTATCGAGCATGAAAATTTCGTTGGACTGTCACTGGCTCCCTGAGCAGGACTCGAACCTGCGACCCAGCGATTAACAGTCGCTTGCTCTACCAACTGAGCTATCAGGGATCGATGCAGCGATCTCTCGTCACGATGATAACGATGGCTCCCCGAACAGGACTCGAACCTGTGACCCAATGATTAACAGTCATTTGCTCTACCAACTGAGCTATCGGGGATCGGACTCACCGTGTGTTGAATTCGTTGGCTCCCCGAACAGGACTCGAACCTGTGACCCAATGATTAACAGTCATTTGCTCTACCAACTGAGCTATCGGGGACCGTCTTCAACACGCGGCGAATTATACGTACTCGTTTTCAGGCGTCAAGCCCCAACGGCATTTCAATTTCTGAACGCATGCCAAAATCTCGCCCACAATCAATGCACTGCGCCGCCCTGGTCTGGCGAACGCGCGCCAGTCGCGGGCCCTGGGCTGCACAAGTCGATCAGCCCGCCCGCGTTTCGAGTCACGCTTAGGGATCGAGAAGCGGTACCGCTGAATAGTCCTTGCCGCACGAACCTCGACAGCAATCCGGCGTCGTGGAAGCGCCAGCCTAGGACGGCGGCCTAGCGTGCGTCGATTGCGCGAGCGGGACGCCGAAAAGGCGTCAAGCAACGAGGGTTCGATCTGAGCGATTTTTGCGCATGGAACGCAACACACCGACGAGAAACGTTGTATCGAAGACGCATGCTGGCAAGCGGCAAGAACCGGGAAGCGAGGGGAAAACTCTGGATTGGTGGCTACGCCCTGATTCGAACAGGGGACCCCATCATTATGAGTGATGTGCTCTAACCAGCTGAGCTACGTAGCCATCCAGCGATGCCTGAAGAGAGGGTTCGGGGAGAACCACCAGGGCAACGGGGGCGCACTATACCGACGGGCTCGTGCTACCACAAGCCCGCCAGACAGTTTTTCTCGTTAGAGATCGAGCGAATCGCGCACGGCGGTCAGCCCGGGTTCCCCATCGACGGTCTCAACACCCTCAAGCCAGGCATCCAGCGTCTCGGGGTGATTGGAGAGCCAGGCTCGAGCGGCGGGCTTGGCGTCCTCCCCGTCGTTCATGATGGCGGCCATCACTTCGTTTTCCATATCCAGGGTGAAGGTGAGGTTCTCGAGCAGTCCGCCGACGTTGCCGCACTCGTCGACATAGCCTGCGCGGGTGTTGGTATAGACCGTAGCCCCCCCGAAATCCGGGCCGAAGTAGTCGTCTGCGCCGGAGAGATACCCCATGTCCAGGTCGGTGTTCATCGGGTGCGGCGCCCAGCCCAGGAACACCATCCACTTTTGATCACCGCGGGTGCGAGCCTTGGCTTCGGAAAGCATGCCCGCTTCGCTGGAGTCCACCAACGTCCAGTCGCCGAGGCCAAAGGCGTCGTCGTCGATCATCTGTTGAATGATCATGTTGCCATCGTTACCCGCTTCGATGCCGAACAGCTTGTGCTCGAACTCTTCGGCGTGGTCGTCGAGGTCGGCCACGGACGTCACGCCAGCATCGAGCACGTACTGGGGAACGGCGAGCGTGTACTTGGCACCTTCGAGATTGGCCCGCGGGCGATCCACGACGCCCTCTTCGATGTAGGGATCACTGATCGACGCCATGGAGGGCATCCAGTTACCCAGAAACACATCGAAGTCACCGTTTTTCATCCCGGCGTAGGCGACCGGCACGGATACCGTGTCGGAATCCACCTCGTAGCCCAGCCCCTCGAGAACCACGCTGGTCAGCGCCGTGGTCGACTGGATATCGGTCCAGCCGACCTCGGCGAAATGCACCGTGCGGCAGCTTTCCGGCACGTCAGCCTGCGCCGAGCCGACGACGCCGATCGCCAGCGAGGCGCCAAGCAGTGTGGTGCCCATGACACCCGAGCCCAGGCGTGGGGTCGCGTGGCGCTTCGGGGCTACGGATTGATTGTCCTGTCGTTGCATCATCTCGATATCGCCTGTGGTTGTTTGTCGTTGATGGCACGTCCGATCACACCAGCGATCGGCGCGAGAATAAACCTGGGTTATCTCAAAACCCCTTTCGCATCTTACACAGAAATGATCGATTCTTTATTGATTGACCGTTCAATAAAGAATTTACATAATAAGACTAGGCTGAGGATGATGCCAAGTGCCCTGTCGTCAATCGTCACGCGTGCCAGGCAACGACTACGATAAGACGGTGAGCACGCGCTGCGACATCGGGCGTGAGATTCAACCATTGGTTAGCGGGCCCCCGGGGCGACCCGGCGAAATGCCCGGTAGACAGAAGATCCCTCGCGGGATCACAGCAAGATTAAGGAGTCGCGCTTTGCCCAAGGTCGGCATGCAACCCATCCGCCGCCGCCAGCTCATCGAAGCGACGCTGGCGACTATCGACGAGTTCGGCCTGGCGGACGCCACCATCTCGCGCATCGCCAAGCGTGCCGGCGTTTCCACCGGCATCATCAGCCACTATTTCAACGGTCGCGACGGCCTGCTGGAAGCGACTATGCGTCACATTCTGACGGACCTGGGCACGGCCGTGAGCGAGCGCCGTACCCTGCTGGGCGATGCGCCGCCCCGAGCGCATCTGCACGCGATCATCGACGGCAACTTCGATCGCAGTCAGACCAGTCGCTCGGTGATGAAGACCTGGCTCGCGTTCTGGGCCAGCAGCATGCATCACCGGCCGCTGCAGACGCTGCAGCGGGTCAACGACCGGCGACTCTACTCGAACCTGTGCGCCCAGTTTCATCGCGTGATGCCCAAGCATCAGGCGCGCGATGCGGCACGCGGACTGGCAGCGTTGATCGACGGCCTGTGGCTGCGAGGAGCGCTGGCACCGGAAGGGCTCAATGTGGAACGGGCGCGGCGACTGGCCTACGACTACGTGCGCGAACAGCTGGCCCGGGTCGAAACCCCGGAGGAGCGGTCAGCCCAGGCGGCCCCACGACAACGCAGCGGCGCCCAGTCCCACTGAGGGCCGCCCGGCGCCTATAAGGGCGCTCTGACCCGCGCGAACCGATTTCAATGGCGGCGCAATGACGACAGCCGCGCGTTCAACCGGCTATTCAAGGAGAAGCACCATGGCACGACTCGAGACCCAGACGCTTTACATCGACGGCCGCCGCCAGCCGGCGACCAGCGATGAAACCTTCGATGTGGTCAATCCAGCCAATGGTGAGACGCTGGCGAGTATTCAGCAGGCGAGCGCCGCCGATATCGACGCCGCGGTCGAAAGCGCCAGCCGCGCCCAGCGCCAGTGGGCCGCGATGAGCGGCATGGAACGCTCGCGCATCCTGCTCAAGGCGGTCGCGCTGCTACGCGAGCGCAACAACGAGCTCGCCGAGCTGGAGACGCTCAACACCGGAAAGCCGTTCAGCGAAACCGCGAGCGTCGACATCGTCACCGGCGCGGATGCGCTCGAGTACTTCGCCGGCCTGGCCCCCGCGATCGAGGGCACCCAGATTCCGCTGCGCGAAGACTCCTTCGTCTATACCCGGCGCGAACCGCTGGGGGTCGTTGGCGCCATCGGCGCCTGGAACTACCCCGTGCAGATCGCTTGCTGGAAGGCGGCGCCGGCACTGGCGGCAGGTAACGCCGTCGTCTTCAAACCCAGCGAAGTCACGCCGCTGACCGCCATGAAGCTGGCAGAGATTTTCACCGAAGCCGGGCTGCCGGACGGCCTTTTCAACGTCGTCCACGGCGACGGCCGGGTGGGCGCGATGCTGACCGAGCACGCCGGCATCGCCAAGATCAGCTTCACCGGCGAAGTCGGCACCGGCAAGAAGGTGATGTCCGCCGCTGCCGGCTCGACGCTCAAGGACGTCACCATGGAGCTTGGCGGCAAGTCTCCGCTGATCGTCTTCGACGATGCCGATCTCGACCGCGCCGCCGATGCCGCGATGATGGCCAACTTCTACTCCAGCGGGCAGGTCTGTACTAACGGCACGCGCGTATTCGTGCACCGCTCGGTGAAGACGGCGTTCGAGAAGAAACTCGTCGAACGCGTCGAACGCGTCAAGGCGGGCGACCCGCTGGCACCGGAGACGAATTTCGGTCCCCTGGTCAGCTTCGAGCATCTGGAGAAGGTCGAAAGCTATCTGGAGATCGCGCGGCAGGATGGCGCGCGTCTGCTGGTCGGCGGTCAACGTATGAAAGAGGGTGAGTTCGCCAAGGGCGCCTGGATCGCGCCGACCGTCTACACCGACTGCGACGATGACATGCGCATCGTCCGCGAGGAGATCTTCGGCCCGATCCTGTCGCTGCTCACCTTTGACGATGAAGAGGAAGTGATCCGCCGCGCCAATGACACGGAGTATGGCCTGGCCGCCGGGCTGTTCACCGAAGGGCTCAATCGCGCCCACCGCGTGGTCCATCAGCTCGAAGCCGGTATCTGCTGGATCAACACCTGGGGCGACTCCCCCGCCGAAATGCCAGTCGGTGGCTACAAGCAGTCCGGTATTGGTCGCGAGAACGGGATGGAGACGCTCTCTCACTACACGCAAACGAAGTCGGTACAGATCGAGATGGGGCCGTTCGAGTCGGTTTTCTGACGATTCGCGCTTCACTCGTTCGGGCACGTCATTCGTCCGAGCGACCTCTCGGCTCGACTCTCTTTCTGCTTAACCAGGGGCAAGCGCATGGATCAGGCTCGTGAATTCGACTACATCATCATCGGCGCCGGCTCCGCGGGCAACGTCCTCGCGACCCGGCTGACCGAGGACCCAAGCGTCTCGGTGCTGCTGCTGGAAGCGGGCGGCCCCGACTACCGGGTGGACTTTCGCACCCAGATGCCGGCAGCGCTGGCCTACCCGCTTCAGGGCAAGCGTTACAACTGGGCCTTCGAGACCGACCCTGAACCCTACATGGACGACCGCCGCATGGAGTGCGGTCGCGGCAAGGGGCTCGGCGGCTCTTCATTGATCAACGGCATGTGCTACATCCGCGGCAACGCCATGGATCTGGACTACTGGGCGCAAGCGCCAGGACTGGAAAACTGGAATTACCTGGCATGCCTGCCCTACTACAGGAGAGCGGAAACCCGCGATATCGGGCCTAATGATTTCCACGGCAGCGAGGGGCCGCTCAGCGTCGCCACGCCGAAGGCGGGCAACAACCCGCTCTATCACGCCTTCATCGAAGCTGGCGTCCAGGCAGGCTATCCGCGCACCGACGATCTCAACGGCTACCAGCAGGAAGGGTTCGGTCCGATGGACCGTACCACCACGCAGAACGGGCGCCGCTCCTCTACCGCTCGGGGCTACCTGGACATCGCCAAGCAGCGCGAGAATCTGACGATCGTCACCCATGCGACGACCGATCGTATCCTGTTCGAAGAGAAGCGTGCCGTCGGGGTGAGCTATCTGGAAAAGTCGCAGCCGAAGCAGGCACTGGCGCGGCGCGAGGTCCTGCTCTGCGGGGGCGCCATCGCATCGCCGCAGATCCTGCAGCGCTCCGGTATCGGTGACCCGGCCCTGCTCGACAAGCACGGCGTGCCCGTGGTGCACGATCTCAAGGGGGTGGGCGAAAACCTTCAAGACCACCTGGAGATGTACATACAGTACGAGTGCAAGGAACCGGTGTCGCTCTACCCCGCGTTGAAGCTGCACAATCAGCCGAAGATCGGCGCGGAGTGGATGTTCGCAGGTAAGGGAATTGGTGCCAGCAACCAGTTCGAGGCCGGCGGCTTCATCCGGACCAACGACGAAGAGCGCTGGCCCAACATCCAGTATCACTTCCTGCCCATCGCGATCAGCTACAACGGCAAGAGCGCGGTTCAGGCTCACGGCTTTCAGGCCCACGTGGGGTCGATGCGGTCGATGAGTCGCGGCCGGGTGCACCTCACCGACCGTGACCCGAGAAGTGCGCCGAGCATCCTCTTCAACTACATGTCGCATGCCCGCGATTGGGAAGAGTTTCGTGCCGCGATCCGTATTACGCGGGAGATCATCGAGCAGCCGGCGATGGATGCCTACCGTGGCCGCGAGATCTCACCGGGACCGGACGTGCAGACGGATGAAGAACTCGACGCCTTCGTCCGTCAGCACGCCGAGACCGCCTATCACCCCTGCGGCACCTGTCGCATGGGCCACGGCGAGGATGCGGTAGTGGATGAGGAAGGTCGCGTTCACGGCGTCAGTGCCCTGCGGGTGATCGACGCCTCGATCATGCCGCAGATCGTGACCGGCAACCTCAATGCCACCACGATCATGATCGCCGAGAAGCTCGCCGACTGCGTCCGAGGTCTCGACCCCCTGCCGCCGTCGACGACGGCGTATTATGTCGCCAACGGCGCGCCGGCGCGCCAGGCGCCACAAAAAGCCGCCGCAAACCGCTAAGACGGTATCGATATCCGGTGAATTCTGCATCGCGGGCGAGACAGCGTCTTCGCCCGCGAGTGTCGATCCTTCTCCCTTCACACCGACAGCGGCACACCCAACGATACTCCGCTCCCCGCAAATGACGTCCGCGCTGTTCTTCCGCTCCGCTGATGCGCCTGTCTCCCCGCGGGATCTCCGGCATCGCCTCACCGTTCGATTGCGTACTCCTTGCGCATTTAGCGAACGCCGTTCCGTTAGACTGCGAATCTGTCTAGCATGAGTCGCGTGTCATCCGCGCCGTCTCCGGGCACTGACATCGCACGCTATTGATCGCCGACTTTCTACCGCCGTGACCTTCAAGGACCGAGTTCGTCTATGTCTTCATCTTCTTCCACTCGCTCCCGCCGCCTGCTGCGCTGGGCGCTGACTGCCGTCGCACTCGTCATCGTGGCGGTCGTCGCCTACCGCTTCCTGCTCGACGATGGGGCGGATGCCTCGCCGGAGCCGGCCGATGCGGCGGCAAACGCTCGCCCGGCATCGGCGGTCGCCGCCGTCGCCGCCAGCCGCCGCGACCTGCCGATTCGACTGACGGCGCTGGGTACGGTTCGCGCGCTTGCCAGTGTGGAGGTCAGACCCCGGGTGGAGGGCGAGCTCACCGACGTCTCCTTCGAGGAAGGTCAGAGGGTCGAGAAAGGTCAGGTGCTCGCGCGGATCGATCCCCGCGACTACGAAGCCCAGCGGGCCCAGGCGCAGGGCCAGCTCTCCCAGGATCAGGCTCAGCTCGCCTCGGCGAAAGAGGATCTCGCGCGTTACAACAAGCTGATCGACACCAACTACGTGTCGCGGCAGGAGCTCGAGCAGCAGCGCCAACTGGTCCGTCAGTATGAGGGCACGGTGGCCAGCGATCAGGCGAGCCTCGATAGCGCCAATGTCCAGCTCGACTACACCCGGATCACTGCCCCCATTACCGGCGTCGTCGGCATCCGCAATGTCGACGCCGGCAACATCGTCCAGCTCGGCAATGACGACCCGATCGTCACCATCACCCAGCTCGATCCGATCTCGGTGATCTTTTCGCTGCCGAGCCGCTACGTCGACACCCTGCGCACGCGCCTGGCCGAGGGCGACCATCCTGCCGTCAGCGTGACGACCGGCAGTGGTGGCACCTATACCGGCGAGCTCACCAGCGTCGACAGCAACATCAACAGCACCACCGGGACGCTGCGAATGCGCGCAACGCTCGACAACCCCGATGGCGCGCTCTATCCCAACGCCTATGTCGACGTCAGCCTGGTGTCACAGATCCTGCGCGATCAGCTCATCGTCCCGGAGCCGGCGGTGCAGACCGGTCAGGACGGCAACTATGTCTATGTCGTCAACGCCGACGACAGCGTCAGCCAGCGCAGTGTCCAACTCGTCGCCAATCAGAATCATCAGAGCGCGATTCGCGGCGACGTGGAGCCGGGTGAGCGAGTGGTCATCGATGGCGTTGACAACCTGCGCGACGGCGCCAAGGTGCGGGTGATCAGCGACGCCCTGCCGGGCGAGGAAGCTGACACCGGCAGCGCCACGCCAGATGACGCCGAAACGCGCAGCGGACAATCCGACAGCGCCGCAGCCAGCACCGGCAAAGACGCCAGCACCTCATGAATCCGTCTCGCCTCTTCATCCTGCGGCCGGTCGCCACCTCGCTGATCATGCTGGCGATTCTTATCGCCGGCGCCCTGGCCTATCGCCTGCTACCGATCTCCTCACTGCCGGAGGTCGACTTCCCCACCATCCAGGTGACCACGCTCTACCCCGGCGCCGGGCCGGACGTAATGCTCTCTCACGTCACCGCCCCGCTGGAGGATCAGCTCGGCGAGATCTCCGGGCTCGAGGACATGAGTTCGACCAGCACCGGTGGCGCCTCGCTGATCACGCTGCGTTTCTCGCTGAACGCGGACCTGGGGGTGGCGGAGCAGGAGGTGCAGGCGGCACTCAATCAGGCCGAGACGCTGCTCCCCGACGATCTGCCGCGTCCGCCCAGCTACTCCAAGGTCAACCCGGCGGATACGCCCATCGTGACGCTGGCGGTCAGCTCCGACACGCTGCCGCTCACCGACGTCTACGATCTCGTTGATACGCGCATGGCGCAGCGTATCGCCCAGATCAGCGGCGTGGGTCAGGTCAAGCTGGCCGGCGGGCAGGAGCCGGCCGTCCGAATCACGGTGGACTCACGCAAGCTCGCGGCCCACGGTCTCGACATGGCAGCGGTGCGCAGCGCCGTCGACGCCGCCAACGTCAATCAGGCCAAGGGCACGATCTACGGCCCCTATCGCACCTACACCATCGACGCCAACGACCAGCTGCTCACCGCCGAGGGCTATCGCGACCTGATTCTCGAGTCTGACGACGACAGCGTACTGCGGCTTTCCGATGTGGCAAACGTCGAGGACGGCGCCGAGAACGCCTACCTGGCCGCTTGGGCCAACCGGCGCGGCGCGATCCTGGTCGATGTGCTGCGTCAGCCCGGCGCCAACGTGGTGGGCGTTGCCGATGCGATCAAGCAGGCGCTGCCGGGTCTCGAAAACACGCTGCCGGCGTCCGTGGACGTCGACATGCTCACCGACCGCACCACGACGATTCGCGCCGCGGTCAAGGACGTTCAGTTCGAGCTGCTGCTGGCGATCTCGCTGGTGGTCATGGTGACGTTCCTGTTTCTGCGCAACCTACCGGCGACGCTGATCCCCAGCCTGGCCGTGCCGCTCTCGCTGGTCGGTACCTTCGGCGCCATGCACCTGGCAGGCTTCAGCCTCAACAACCTCACCCTCATGGCCCTGACCATCGCCACCGGTTTCGTCATCGACGATGCCATCGTGGTGCTGGAGAACATCACCCGCTACGTCGAGAAAGGGGAAAAACCCCTGGCGGCCGCGCTCAAGGGCTCGCGCCAGATCGCTTTCACCATTGTCTCGCTGACCGTCTCGCTGCTCGCGGTGCTGATTCCGCTGGTCTTCATGAGCGGCGTCGTGGGCGTGCTGTTCCGCGAGTTCGCGCTGACCCTGGCGATCTCGATTCTGATCTCGGCATTCGTCTCGCTGACGCTGACGCCGATGCTCTGCGCGCGCTGGCTCAAGCATCGCCCGGACGCGGTCGGCGAAAGCGATGACGAGGCGATGGTACGCAACCGTCGGGGGCTCTTCGGCCGCGTCACCCGTGGCTATGAGCGCGCGCTCGACTGGGTGCTTCGCCATCAGACGCTGACGCTGCTGGTCGCGGCGGGCTCGCTCGCGGTGACGGCGCTGCTGTTCGTCGCCACCCCGAAGGGGCTCTTCCCGGTGCAGGACACCGGCGTGATCCGCGGCATCACCACCGCGACCCAGTCGACGTCTTTCGAGGCGATGTCGGCGCGTCAGCAACGTCTGGTCGACACGCTGCTCGACGACCCGGCGGTCGCGAGTCTCTCCTCCAGCGTGGGCATCGACGGCACCAACACCACGCTCAATGGGGGCCGTGTGTCGATCAATCTCGCCCCGCTCGGCGAGCGCGACGATCTGGATACGGTGCTCGCTCGCCTGCGCCAGGCCGACGCGGAGATTCCCGGCCTCACGCTGGCTCTGTCGCCGGTTCAGGATCTGACCCTCGAGGACACCATCAGCCGCTATCCGTACCAGCTCGCTCTCACCCAGGGGGATCGCGACGTCCTCAACGGCGACGTCGAGCGCCTGCTGGCACGATTGCGACAGTCACCGGCCATCGCCAGCGTGGCAAGCGACGTGCAGAACGACGGCCGCAAGCTGGCGATCACCATCGATCGCGCCCGCGCGGGACGGCTCGGCGTCAGCGTCGCCGACATTGACGATGCGCTCTACGATGCGTTCGGCCAGCGCCTGATTTCGACCATCTTCACGCAGGCGAGCCAGTACCGGGTGGTGCTCGCGGCCAACGCCGCGGATAGCAGCGGACCCGACGCGCTCGCCCGGCTCTACGTCGAGGGCGACAACGACGCCATGGTGCCGCTCTCGAGCCTGGTGACGCTCGAAGAGCGCCAGACGCCGCTCTCGCTCCAGCGTCAGAACCAGTTCCCGTCGGCGCTGATGTCGTTCGCGGTGGCGGATGGCCATTCGCTGTCACAAGCGTTCGACGCGGTGGACAGCGCCGCGAGCGAGACGCTAAGCGATCAGACCCGTCTGGCGTATCGCGGCGCGGCGCTGGCCTACACCGACTCCACCAGCGACACGCTCTGGCTGATCCTGGCCGCGGTCGTCACCATGTACATCGTCCTCGGCGTGCTCTACGAGAGCTACGTTCATCCGCTGACCATCCTCTCGACGCTGCCCTCGGCGGCGATCGGCGCACTGCTGGCGCTCAATCTGAGCGGCAACTCGCTGGGACTCGTGGCGGTCATCGGCATCATTCTGCTGATCGGTATCGTCAAGAAGAACGCCATCATGATGATCGACTTCGCCCTCGAGGCGCAGCGCGAGCGCGGGATGAATGCGGTCCAGGCCATCCACAGTGCGGCGCTGTTGCGTTTTCGTCCGATCATGATGACCACCTTCGCCGCACTGCTCGGCGCGCTACCGCTGATGTTCGCCAGCGGCTACGGCGCCGAACTGCGCGTGCCGCTGGGCATGGCGATGGTCGGCGGGCTGGTGCTGAGCCAGTTGCTTACGCTGTTCACCACGCCGGTGATCTATCTGTTCTTCGACCGTCTGGCGACGCGTCTTGGCCGCACGCAGGATGACGCGCCACGGCTCGAGTCGGACCCCGAGGGCGACCGCGGTGGCGAGCAGGGAGGGGCCCGGCCGTGAATGTCTCCGCCCCTTTCATCCGCCGCCCGGTCGCCACCCTTCTGCTGGCGATGGCGATCCTGCTGCTGGGGACACTGGCCTACGATCGCCTGCCGGTGGCGCCGCTGCCCAACGTCTCCTTCCCCACCATCATGGTCACCGCGAGTCTCGCCGGGGCCAACCCGGAGACAATGGCGTCGAACGTGGCAACGCCGCTGGAGCGCTCGCTGGGCCGAATTCCCGGCATCAGCCAGATGACCTCATCGAGCAGCGACAGTGCCAGCAGCATCGTGGTGCAGTTCGATCTCGACAAGAACATCGACGTTGCCGCCCAGGAGGTCCAGGCGGCAATCAACGATGCCCAGCCTCTCTTGCCCAGCGCCATGACCAGCCGACCGCGCTATCGCAAGCTCAATCCAGCGTCGGCCCCGGTACTGATCCTCTCGCTCACGTCAGACACGCTGCCCACCAGCGAGCTCTATCGCCTCGCCGACCGCCAGATCGCCCCGCCCATCGCGCAGGTGCAGGGGGTCGGCGACGTCGGTGTCGGCGGCAGTTCGTCGCCGGCGATTCGCGTCGCTCTCGATCCACGCCGGCTCAACCATGCCGGCATCACCCTGGATGGCGTCGCGGGCGCCCTGCGGGCCGCGACCACGCAGTCGCCGACCGGTTTCGTGCAGAACATCGAACATCGCTGGGAGGTCGACACCGACTCCCAACTGCTCGAGGCGAGTGACTACAGTCAGGTCGTGATCGCTCGCGACGATGACGGGTCGCTGCTGCGCCTCAGCGACGTCGCCGAAGTCACCGATGGCGTCGAGGATCGCTACAACGTCGGCTTTCAGAACCATCTGCCGGCGGTGCTGCTGGTCGTCAGCCCTACCAGCGGCGCCAATATCATCGAGACCATCGCCGGCGTGCGCGAACGACTCGACGAGATTCGCAGCCTGCTGCCGGCCAAGGCGACGCTCAGCGTCGAACTCGACCGCGCGCCGGGGATTCGCGCCTCGCTCCATGAGACCCAGCTCACGCTGATCCTGGCGATCGTCCTGGTGGTGCTGGTGGTGTTTCTGTTCCTGCGCAATGCGCGGGCGACGATCATTCCGAGCGTGGCGATCCCGGTCTCGCTGGTCGGCACCTTCGCAATGATGTGGGTGTTAGATTTTTCGCTGGATACGCTGTCGCTGATGGCGCTGATCGTCTCCATCGGCTTTCTGGTCGACGACGCCATCGTGGTGGTGGAGAACATCGCCCGCCATATCGAGGCGGGCATGAAGCCCTTTCCCGCCGCACTCCTCGGCGCCAAGGAAGTGGGATTCACCGTCACCGCCATGAGCGTGTCGCTGGTGGCCGTGTTCATCCCGCTGCTACTGCTCGGCGGCTTCGTCGGTCGACTCTTCCACGAATTCGCCGTGACGCTGTCGCTGGCGATCATGGTCTCGCTGCTGGTGTCACTGACGCTGACGCCGATGCTCTGCGCCCGCTGGCTCAAGCCGCAGGCTCACCGCGAGCGCGAGCCGGCCTGGGAACGCGGCCTGACCAAGATCGGCCGCGGTTTCGTCAAGGCGTACGCGGTGACACTGGACATCGCCCTCAAGCATCGCCGCCTGACGCTGCTCTCGCTGCTCGCGGTGATCGTGCTCAACGGCTATCTGTATACGGCCGTAGACAAGGGCTTCGTGCCCGATCAGGACACCGGGCGACTTCTTGGCACGATGCGCGTCGATCAGGGAATGTCATTCGATGCCGCGTCCGACAAGCTGCGCCAGGTGCGCGAACGACTCACTGCCGATCCGGCCGTCAACAGCGTGCTGGGTTTCATGGGCAGTGGTGGCCCGGGACGCGGCGGCTCGTCGGCGACCCTGTTCATTACGCTCAAGCCCGATCGTAGCGGCTCGACCCAGACGATCGGCAACCGGCTGATGGCCAGCCTCGGCGATCTGGTCGGGGTCAACACCTACATGTTTCCGCTGCAGGATATCCGCGTCGGTGGCCGCTCGAGCAGTGGCTCCGAATACGAAATCACGCTGAAAAGCGACAGCCTTGCGCTGCTCGACGAGTGGTCGCAACGCGTGGCCGAAGCGATGGAGAGCGTCGACGGTATTACCGGTATCGACAGCGACAGCCGTGGCGAGGGACAGGCGGTGAAGCTGGTGGTGGATCGCGACACGGCCTCCCGGCTAGGCGTCGAGATGAACACTATCGACTCCACGCTCGGCAGCGCCTTCGCCCAGAGCCCGGTGGTGAGCCTGTATGAGGCCGACGAGCAGCGCTATGTCGTGATGGAGGTCGCCGCGCCCTACCGGCAGACCCCAGAGGCAATCACCGAGCTCTACGTCAGCGGTCGTGACGACGAGATGGTGCCGATCTCGGCGTTCAGCCATATCGAGCGCTCGACGCTGCCGGTCAGCGTCAATCACCAGGGGCAGTTCGCCGCCTCCACGGTCTCCTTCAACCTGGAGGACGGCGTCTCGCTCGGTGAGGCGACCGCGCGAATCCGTGACGCCGTCGACGATCTGCGCCTGCCGACCGACGTCCAGGTCGACTTCGAGGGCAGCGCCGGGCAGTTCCAGAGTGGCGTCGAGGCCATGCCCTGGCTGATTCTGGCCGCGCTGGTCACCGTCTATCTGGTGCTGGGTGTGCTCTACGAGAGTTATATCCACCCGCTGACGATTCTCTCGACGCTCCCGTCCGCCGGCGTCGGTGCGCTGCTGGCGCTGATGGCACTGGATACGCCATTCACACTGATCGCGCTGATCGGCATCATCCTGCTCATCGGGGTGGTGAAGAAGAACGCCATCATGCTGGTGGACTTCGCGGTGATCTGCGAACGCGACCACGACATGGCGCCTCTGGAGGCGATCCGCCATGCCGCGCTGGTGCGCTTTCGACCGATCATGATGACCACCCTTGCCGCGCTGCTCGGGGCAATGCCGCTGCTGCTCGGCACCGACGAGAACGCCGCGTTGCGCGCCCCGCTGGGAATCACCATCATTGGGGGACTGATCGTCAGTCAGATTCTGACCCTCTACACCACCCCGGTGGTCTATCTCTACCTGGACCGTCTGCACCGCCGGTTGCGGCCGCGTCGCCTGGCCGAGACCCAGCCCAGCGTCTGAGCGGTTCAGCGCCTGCAAGCCCCTGGTGCTGAACCGTCTCACTATTCCCCTTCCCGGCCCCGGCGTTTTCGCCGCGGCCGGTGAGTGGCTCCTCTGACGTCGCTCTCCTCTGACGTCTTTCTGCACTCCCGCCGCTTTGCCCATCGCCTGAAACCGGCTTCCCGACTAGCCCAAAGGATGAGGCCATGCCCGCTAGTCACTCGACACGCATTCCGCTAGTCTGAAAGTCAAATTCAAACGCTCGTCTGAATTGTCGTTTCCTCTCCGGAGTTCGCCATGATCACACTGCTGCTTCTGGTTGCCGCCATCGTCGGCTGTCTCGTCGTCATGCGCCGAGAGGCGGGTGCGGCGCCCGCCCTGGGCGTGCTTGCCGTTCTCGGCCTGCTCGGTCTCGTCCTGGATGCCGAGGTCATCGGCGTGCTGCTGCTGATCGCTGCCATCGGCGTTGCCGTCTGCGGTCTCAAGCCGATCCGTCGGCTGTGGCTCTCGCCCAAACTGTTCGCCATGTTCAAGAAGGTCGCGCCGAAGGTCTCCGAGACCGAGCGCGTGGCGCTGGATGCCGGCACCGTCGCCTGGGACGGCGAGCTCTTCAGCGGTCGTCCCGACTGGCACAAGCTGATCGCGTTCGACAACCCCGGCCTGACCGAGGAAGAACAAGCGTTCGTCGACCATCAGTGCTCGGTCGCCGCCGGCATGTGCAATGCCTGGGAGATTGCTCGCGAACGCGCCGACATGCCCGAGGCGCTGTGGGACTACCTGAAGAAGGAACGCTTCTTCGGGATGATCATCCCCAAGGCCTACGGTGGCCTCGAGTTCTCGGCCAAGGCGCAGTCCGCGGTGCTGCAGAAGCTCTCCTTCAACGAGACGCTGATGAGTACCGTCGGCGTACCCAACTCGCTAGGCCCGGGCGAGCTGCTGCTGAAATACGGCACTGACGAGCAGAAGAACCACTACCTGCCGCGCTTGGCAGACGGCCGGGAGATCCCGTGCTTTGCGCTGACCGGTCCCCGCGCCGGCAGTGATGCCACCTCCATTCCCGATGTCGGCATCGTCTGTCGCGGCACGTTCGAGGGCCGGGAAGTGCTGGGGCTGAAGCTCACCTTCGAGAAGCGCTGGATCACCCTCGCCCCTATCGCCACCGTCGTCGGGCTGGCGTTTCGCATGTTCGACCCTGACAACCTGCTCGAACGCGGCGAGAGTGACATCGGCATCAGCTGTGCGCTGATTCCGCGTGACACCCAGGGCATGCAGATCGGCCGGCGCCACCATCCCATCGGCAGCCCGTTCATGAACGGTCCGATCAAGGGCGATGAGGTCTTCATTCCGCTGGATTACCTGATCGGCGGGCTGGAGATGGCGGGCCAGGGCTGGCGCATGCTGGTCGAGTGTCTCTCCGTGGGTCGTTGCATCACCCTGCCCTCAGGCGCGGCCGGCACCGGGCGCTACGCCACCGGCTGGACCGGCGGCTTCGCCCGCATTCGTCGCCAGTTCAACCTCGCCATCGCCGACATGGAGGGGGTGCAGGAGCCGCTGGCGCGCATCGCCGCCAAGTCCTACATCTCGCAGGCGGCCGTGATGCAGACCGCCAACACCATCGACCACGGCGTCAAGCCGGCGGTGCCGTCGGCGATCCTGAAAAGTCAGTTGACCGAATTCCAGCGCGAGATCATGACCGACGCCATGGACGTCCACGGCGGCCGTACCGTGACGCTCGGACCGCGCAACTATCTGGGGATCGGCTTCAGCGCCACGCCGGTGTCGATCACCGTCGAGGGCGCCAACATCATGACCCGCAACCTGATGATCTTCGGTCAGGGCGCGATCCGCTGCCATCCTTACGTGCTCGACGAACTGGCGGCGAAGGACAGTAACGACGCCAACGCCTTCGATGGCCTCTTCTTCCGCCACATCGGGCTGATCTTCGGCAACGCCGCCCGCGCCTTCACCGAAGCATTCGGCATCGGCAGGGCCGACGTACCGTTCGACGCCACCGCCGCGCCCTATGCCAAGGATGCCGCGCGACTCTCCTCGGCGTTCGGCCTCTGCGCCGATGCCGCGATGGCGAGCCTCGGCTCCAAGCTGAAGCAGCGCGAGATGATCTCCGCTCGCCTGGGCGACGTGCTCTCCAACCTCTACCTGCTGTCGATGGTGCTCAAGCACTGGCGCGAGACCGATCGCGTCGACGGTGAGGCTGCTCTTTTCCACTACAGCTGCCGGATGCTGCTCAACCGTGCCGAACAGGCGATGATCGATCTTTTCGACAACCTGCCCAATCGCGCGCTGGCCAACACGCTGTCGGTGGTGACGATGCCCCTCGGCCGGCGCTGGCACAAGCCGCAGGACCGGCTGACCCGCGAAATCGCGCGCGCCATCTCGACCGACAGCGCCCTGCGTCACAAGCTGACCCGCAACACCTGGAACACCTGGGAAGCGGGCCAGCAGGAAAACCCGATGGTTCGCTACGACGCCCTGCTCGCCAATGCCGAACGCGCCGAGGCAATCTACCGCACGCTGGGCAAGGCGCGCGTGAAGAAGGAGCTGCCGGAAGTGGCGTTGCACCCGGAGCAGTGGATCGATGCCGCACAGGAGTCCGGCCTGCTCAGTGAAGAGGATGCAGCCTTCATGCGCGCCCACGAAGCCGAGGTGCTGGAGATGCTGACGGTCGACGATTTCGACTTCGACGCCTTCGCCCTGCGCCCTGCGAGCAACGAGAAAGCGCCTGCTCGAGACGCTACCGACCGTCACGGTGCCTCGACGATGCTCAGCGAGCCGGCCGAGCAGAACGCTGCAGGCCCTCAGCCCGCGCGCTCGACCCGCACATCGGAGACCGCAACGGAGACCGATAGCGGCACCCACCGCGACGATAGCAGGGACGCCTGACACCCACTCGTTCGGGGCGCCGGCCAAGCGCTGGCGCCCCCGTCGCCCGTCTCAGCCTCACGACACATCTCAGCCCTCACCACAACGGTCAGGTTCACCACAGACCACAACGGCAAGACCAACGACGACGCCCCGTTCACCTTTGGTAGACGGGGCGTCTTCATTCACCTCTTTCGATTTGGCTCTCTCGAGGCGCTTCCGGGGTCTACTCGAGTACCTGCAGCCGGACTTCGGCCGTACCCGCATCGACCAGCCCGAGCTGTTCTGCGGCGCGCTCGGAGACATCGATGATCCGGCCGGGCACAAAAGGCCCGCGGTCGTTGATCCTCACCACGGCGGTGTCACCGGAATCCAGGAGCGTGACGCGAACCCGGGTGCCGAACGGCAGCGTCTTGTGGGCCGCCGTCATCGCCTGGCCGTCGTAGGGCTCTCCGCTGGCGGTAGGCCGGCCCTGAAAGTCGCTGGCGTAGTAGGTTGCCTCGCCAACCCGGCGGCGCTGATCGGCCACCGGGCTTTCGACAGGCGCGATCGGGCTTGGCGCCTCGTCCACCACCGGGCCCGACGTCTTGCGTTTGGGAACCGACTTGGTGGTGGGCTTGGCCGGGGCCGTGGCACCCGGGGCCGGGGAACCCGAGCGTTCATGCGGCGTTGAGGTCGTGACGCAGCCGGCGAGTATCAGCGCCGCGCAGAGCCCGGCGAGTAATGCCGCCCCTCTGCGGCGCGGCGACAGGGTCGTCGATGAAACGGTGTGGTTGTCCATGATCATGGCGTCGCGTGGATCCAAGGCGGGCCCTAGGCCGACCGAACACGGTCGTCGTCGAGGCGATCGGCGCATGATAACCGATGAACGCGTCAGGAAAGCGGCCAAAAAAGCAAAATCGAAGGAATTGCCACCGCCATGACGACAGCCGACAGTGGTAGCCCAAGCTTCCAGTAGTCGCGAAACCGATAGCCACCGGGGCCCATCACCAGGGTGTTGGACTGGTGGCCGATCGGCGTCAGGAAGGCACTGGAGGCGCTCACGGCGACGGCCATCAGAAATGGATCCAGCGACAGCGAGAAGCCGTTGGCGAGGCTCGCCGCGATGGGCGCCATGAGCAGCGCAGCCGCGGCGTTGTTGACCACGTTGGAGAGCAGCAGGGTCAACACGAACAGTGCGCAGAGCGTGAGTATCGGTGGCCAGCCGCTGCCGAACGTGAGCATGGCATCGGCGATCATCGCGGCACCGCCGCTGGTATCCAGCGCCTGTCCTACCGGCAGCATCGCCGCCAGCAGCACGATCACCGGCCCCTCGATCGCGTCATACCCCTCGCGTAGCGGCAGCACGCCCAGCGCCAGCGTCACAAGCGCAGCGAGTGATAGGGCGACCGCCGCCGGCAGCAGGTCGAACAGCATCGCGCCGATAGCGAGGGCGAAGACACTCAGCGCCAGCAGTAGCTGACGTGGCCGTCCCAGGGCCAGTTTGCGGCTAGCGAGCGGCAGACAGCCAAGCTCGGCGAGACTCTCGCCGAGACCGCCTTCATCCCCCTGGAGCAGCAACACGTCGCCGGTCTTGAAGCGCACCTCGCGCAGCCGCTGTTTCAGCCGCGCGCCGTCGCGGGAGACCGCCACCAGATGGAGCCCGTGCTGATTGAGCAGACGCAGTTGGGCAACGGTCCGGTTGATCAGTATCGAGTCCGCTCGCACCACGGCTTCGACCAGCTGCAGGTCCTCGGCATCGAGTTCGGGTTTCGACCGTCCCGACGCGGCCTCCACGGTCTCGACGGCACGGTCGGTGGTGGCGTTGTCGTCCCCTGCCGCGGCCTCTGGCTCGGCCCCGCCCAGGGTCAGCCCCGCTTTGTCCTCGAGCTGCTGCAGATCATCGGTACTCGCCTCCAGCAGCAGGACATCACCGGCCTGCAGCGTGCCGTAGAAACGGTGACCGGGGTGCTGGGTATCGCCGCGGAGCACGGCGAGAACGGGCACCGGTTCGCTGCACACCTCACGCACCTGACGCAGTGTCCAACCGATCGCCTTCGCCTCCTCACCGACCGTGAGCTCGCTCAGGTACGCCGAGGTCTCGAATAGCGCGTCCGCCGAGGACTGCCCCTTGCGGTAAGGGATGAAGCGCCAGCCGATCAGCAGCATGAAGGCCAAGCCGGCGAGCGCCACCAGCCCACCGACAGGCGCAAAGTCGAACATGCGAAACGGCCCGTCGCCCTGGCTCGCGCGAAACGCGCTGATGATGATATTGGGCGGCGTGCCGATCAGTGTGATCAGCCCGCCGAGCAGCGAGCCGAACGCCAGCGGCATCAGCAACATCGACGGTGAGGTGTCGTGCTCGCGCGCCACCCGCACCGCCACCGGCAGCAGGAGCGCCAGCGCACCGACGTTGTTCATGACCGCCGAGAGCACGATGACCGTGGCGGTGAGCACGGCCATTTGCCAGAGAGGATTACTGCCCGCCGCCAGCGTCTTCTCGGCGATCCAGTCGACCAGACCGGCATGCTCGAAGCCGCGACTCAGCACCAGCACCGCGGCAACCGTAATCACCGCCGGGTGGCCGAAGCCGGCAAACGCCTCGTCAGCCGGTACGACGCCAAGCAGCACGCTCGCCAGCAGCGCCGCCATCGCCACCAGATCGTAACGAAACCGTCCCCAGACGAAACCCACCAAGGTGAGCGCGAGTATCGCGAATACCGCGTACGCCTCCTGCATGCCGCTTCTCCCGCCGCGTTGAGATCGCTGACCGACGCGGCTCGATATTCCCCGAGCGGCATCGAAAAAGCCGGCGCCGCGAAGTCGCGACGCCGGCCTGGCTAGCCTGGATCAATTGCCCGCGTCCCTGAGGCGGATGATCCCCCCGCCTCAGGGCGCGGCTTCACAAGGGAAGCGTCCGCAACTCAGGGAATGAGAACGGTCGACCCTGTGGTTCCGCGGGACGCGAGCGTCTCCTGCGCCTTGCCCGCGTCCTCGAGCGAGAATCGCTGGGCAACGTCGACGCGCACCTTGCCGCTCTCCAGCATGTCGAACAGGTCCAGGCACATCTCCTCGAAACGCTCGCGAGTGTCAGCGTAGCCATTGAGGCTGGGGCGCGTCAGATACAGCGACCCTTTCCTGTTGAGAATCCCGACGTCGATGCCCTCGACCGCGCCGGAGGCATTGCCGAAACTCACCATGAGACCCCGCGGGGCGAGACAGTCGAGCGAAATCTCCCAAGTGTCCTTGCCTACCGAGTCGTAGACCACCGGCACCATGGCACCGTCGGTGAGTTCGCGAACCCGCTCGACCACGTTCTCTTGGCGGTAGTTGATCGTCGCCCAGGCACCGTTGCGCTTGGCGATCTCGGCCTTCTCCGATGACCCGACGGTCGCGATCACCTTGACGCCGAGCGCGTTGGCCCACTGGCAGGCGATCGAGCCGACACCGCCGGCGGCGGCATGGAACAGGATCGTCTCGCCCCCTTCCAGCGGAAACGTCTGACGCAGCAGATACTGTACGGTCAGCCCCTTGAGCATCACCGCGGCGGCAGCCTCGAAATCGATCTCTTCGGGCAGCTTGATCACCTTGTCACTCGGCAGCACGTGCAGTTCGGTGTAGGAACCCAACGGGCCCTGCGCGTAGGCCACGCGATCGCCCACTTTGAGATGATCGACGCCCTCACCCAGGGCATCGATCACACCCGCCCCTTCGGTGCCGAGCCCCGATGGCATCGACGGCGCCGGATAGAGCCCGGTGCGAAAGTAGATATCGATGAAGTTGAGCCCGATGGCGTGGTTCCGGACGCGAACCTCCCCGGGCCCGGGCGCGGCCGGCTCGACGTCGACGATCTCGAGGACTTCCGGCCCGCCGGTGCGGGAGAACTGGATACGCTTGGCCATGGACTGCTCCTATTGTTGATTGACCCTGCCGCGAAGAGGGGGACACGCATGCCACCCGGCAAGTGAACACTGTTCATCGAAGCGCCTTCCGCGCACCGGGTCAACCCGAGGGCCACCCTCGACACGCTGCCCGCGTCACAGCGTGATGCGGGGGTAGCGCTCCAGCGCTTCGAGAAAACGCGTTTTGTAGGTCTCGAAAGTCTCCGGCTGCTGCTTGAAGGTCTTCACGATCCCGTCGCCGTCAAAACGTACCATTTTCGGCAGCGCACCGTTAGCGGGCTCGGGATGGCAGGGTCCGAGTCCGACCCGGGTGCCCCCCTCGGCGTCGATCCAGCGTTCGATCTTGGCGCTCTTGAAAAACGCCTCTCCGGCTTCGTCCTGAGCCAGAACCCGGAGCGGTGCCTTGGCGGCGAGCTGTTTGACCAGCTCCCGGCCGTGGGTCTGGACGCCATCACCCTGAGGCGTGGAGAGCATCGCCAGCTCCATGGTTTTACCGTCCAGATCGGAAGAGAGCAGCGCCATCGCCAGCGTCTGGCCCTCGTCACCGGTCAGCGCGAACAGCCGCGCCGCCTGCTGCTCGAACAGCACGCCGAGCGTACCCGCAAAGGTAACCAGGGGCGTCAGGCCCGCGTCCTGGCCGTAGACGTCGGCACAAAGCTGTGCCAGGCACGCCTCGCGACTGTCGGGGTCTTTCACATGCACGACTTTCATCGAACTCTCCGCTTCATCGGTCTCGGATCGCCTCCCCGACGATCGCGCTGTCGGACGCGGCGGGAAGGCGTTGGCAAAGGCGCGCAGGGTAGCACAGCCGCCGCTGCCCCCGGATGACGCCCGCGGCGAATGTCACTGCACGGCAACCTTCAGTGGCTAGACTTCGTCGTGTGTTCATGGCGAACCGCTGGCTCAACGACGCGCGCGTCGCCAGCGGCGCTAACGACACCCCTTCGCCTTGACGCCACGCCTCGGGTGGACGAAGGTCAGACGCTGGCCGCGAAGCGGCTCCATCCATTGTCTGATGTGCGCGGCGCCTGTCTTCGACCAGAGCTCGCATCATCGTTATCGCTCGCCGGAGATCGTCGACGCATGAGTCAGAGTGCTTCTTCACCCGATGCCCCCTCCCGCAATGGTGCGCCGCGCTATATCGCTCACCGGGGCCTCTCGGCGCAGGCGCCGGAGAACACCCTCGCCGCAGTGCGCGCCGCACACGCGGCGGGCTGCGACTGGGTCGAACTCGACGTGCAGCTACTGGGCGACGCCACACCGGTCCTGTGGCACGACGCCGGTCTCAAACGCTGCTCCGACGGCCGCGGCAAGTTGCTGAACCTGGATGCGCCGCGTGCCGCCCAGCTCGACGTCGGCGCATGGTTCAGCGAAGCGTTTCGCGGCGAGCGAATGGCGACGCTCGAGCAGATGCTCGCGCTGATCGTCGAACTCGACATGGGGCTCAATCTCGAACTCAAGGTGTGCCGCGGTCGTAACCCCATCGAGCTTGCGCGCACCGCGCTGCCGCCGGTGCTCGAGGCGCTTCCTCCCGAGCGGCTTATCGTCTCCTCCTTCGATCGTCACGCGCTGACCGCCGCCCGCGCGCTCGAGCCCGACGCCGATCGTCTGCGTCTCGGCGTGCTCGACGACAAGGCGCCCAAGCTATGGTGGCGAGAAACCGAGCGCCTTTCGGCTTATAGCCTTCATCTGGACTGGCGCAAGTTGAAAGTGAAGCGCGCCCACGAGATCGTCGACGAGGCCGTCAAACTCTTCTGCTATACCGCCAATGACCCTGGCCCCTTCGACAAGCTCTGGGATTGGGGGGTCGACGGCGTGATCAGCGACGATCCCACCCGATTCGTCGTCCACGCCGCCAGGGCCCCTACGGCCAAAGACCGCGAATAGCGCCCACAACCGTCGCCAAATAGCCTCTTTGGCTCGCCCCGCCTGCCATTACCATGGCTAGCCGTTACCGTCTCCCACGCAGCGAGCCGTTCATGAATCCCTCGACGCTTATCGGCGTGATCACCAGCGCCCTTCTGCTGGCGACCGTCGTGCTCTTCTCAGCCCACGCCCCGGGCAGCTTTCTCAATCTGCCGGGGCTGGCGATCGTCGTCACCGGCACCCTCGCCGCCAGCTTCATCAGCTACCCGCTGGAGGAACTGCGACGACTCGCCCATCAGGTCCACGTGGTGTTTCGCCGCGAAACGGCCCAGCGCGAACTCGACGCCGACCTGGATCAGCTCATCGAGATGGCCCGCCACTGGAACCGCGGCAACATTCGCGCCGTCGAGAGCGTGCTCGCCAGCACCACCAACCCGTTTCTGCGCACCGGCATGCAGATGGTGATCGCCAACAGCCGCGAAGAAGAGATCCGCGAGATGCTGCGCTGGCGGATGATGCGGCTCAAGACCCGCGAGCGGGCCGACGCGCAGATCCTGCGCACCATGGCGGTGTACGCGCCCGCCTTCGGCATGCTCGGCACGCTGGTGGGGCTGATCAACATGCTGGAGGTCATCCAGGCCGGCGATATCGCGATCATCGGCCCGCGCCTCGCGGTCGCTTTGATGTCGACCTTCTACGGCATTCTGCTCGCCAATCTGGCGTTCAAGCCGGTGGCGGTGAAACTCGAGCGCCGCACCGAGGCGCGCCTGATCGCCATGACGCTGCTGCTCGAGGGCGTGACCATGGTCAGCAAACGCCGCCTGCCCGCCTTCATCGAAGAGGCGCTCGGCACCTACCGCGCCGAGTATCGCGACGAAATGCGTGACAGCCCGGCGACGGCGACGCCGGAAACGCCCGAGACGCCAGAGACGTCGCGCCCGGCATGAGCGCGCTCGCGACCCCGACACCCCGCGGCCCCCTTGGCGACGCGCTGCTCGACGAGCCGCTCTTCGACGTTCTCGACCAGAGCGCGGAGAGTGACTCGTGGCTGATGAGCTATCTCGACCTGCTGATGTTGCTCATCACCTTCTTCGTGCTGATGCTCGCGCTGTATGCCGGGCGCCCCGCGGCAACCGAGCCATCGCTGTTCTCGGACGCGCCTCGACTGCCCGTGGCGGTGGCGCTGGTCACCGCGCCCCCCGCGTTTCCGCCAGCGCTGCCCGCGCGAGCGCCGGCGCAAGAGTCGACGAGCGCAAGACCCGCCGCGTCGAAGGCGGGCCAATTGCCGTTGGCGTTCTATCGCCCCCCCAAACGCCTGGCCCCGGCGCCCGTCGCCACTGATGTCGGCTTCTACGCGCCCCGAGCGTCGTCGGCTAGCCCCATCGTCGCGCCTGCGCCAGAGCCCGCTCGGCTGGCCTACTCGGTTCCCCTGTTCGAGATCGCCCCCCCCGCGGCCGAGCTTCCGCGAATCGATGGCGTCGAGGTCACGGCGATCCCCCGCGGCTACAACCTGCGCATCGAGGATCATCTGTTGTTCGACAGCAGCGCCGTCGCCGTCAGCGGCAACGGTCAGCAGCTCGTCGAGCGGCTGCTTCCGCTAGTGGAGCAGTTCGACGGCACCATCTCGGTGGAGGGGCATACCGACAGCGTACCGATCTCCACGGATCGCTTCCCTTCCAACTGGGAGCTCTCGGCGGCGCGCGCCTCGGCGGTGGTCAGGGCGCTACGCCAGGCCGGCGTTCCCGCCGATCGGCTGCGGGCCACCGGCTACGCCGACGTCGAACCCTTGGCGGATAACGACACCGTGGCAGGCCGCTCGCGCAACCGCCGGGTCGAGATCGTGCTGCAGAACCCCCGCGGCGCGACGACGCCCTGAACTCACGCCTTGAACTGACGCCTTGACCCCGGGCCCCGCCCCCCCCCCGCGGGAGAAGGGGAACCGGCGGTTGTCCCGCGTCGCCCCGGCGTTTGCCTTTTATAGGGAAGCTGCGACAATCCGGCGCGTCGAGAGCGACGTGTTCGGGAAACGGGTGAAAACCCCGTACTGCCCCCGCAACGGTAATCGCGCAGGCACCGGCAAGGATCGCATCCGGCCACTGTGAAACGGTATTCAAGGGAACGTACCGGGACATGGGAAGGCGCCAGTGCCGACGGCCAATCCGAGGAGGCATCGCTTCCGACGACGCCCGTCACGCGAGAGTCCGGAGACCGGCGTCGCTCTCTACACTGGCTGGTGCGGAGGGCCTCATCCAGTGGCGACACGTCTCTCGGCACGACGACGCTCAAGCGTCGTCGTAATGCACCGGTGCGCGCTAACCTGCCGCCCGGTTCGGCCCGCGCACGCTCGGTGCCGAGCGACGTGCGTGTCACAGCGTCCTCCCATCGCGATTTCGCTCAGAGGTAGCCACTACATCTCGAAAGGCTACCCATCGCGCCTGGGGATCACCGCAAACATGACGTATCACGACACTCGCCGCGCCCGCATCGCGCCCGCGCGCCCTGCCCTCGTCGGCACGCTGGCGGTGACGATCGCCACCGCCAGCGGCGCCGTCGCTGCGCAGCAACGTCTCGATGACATTCAGGTCACGGCCAACCGTCTCGTCCAGACACAGACAGAGGTGCTTGCAAGCACGTCCGTCATCGAGCGCGCCGACATCGAGCGTAGCCAGGCTTCGAGCCTGGTCGAACTGCTCCAGGGGCGCGCCGGCATCGAGCTCGCTCGCAACGGCGGACGCGGCAATACCACCAGTCTCTTCATGCGCGGCACCAACTCCAATCACACGCTGGTGCTGGTCGACGGTCAGCGCATCGCCTCGCCCACCGACGGCTCAATCAACTGGGAGTTCCTCCCGGTCGCCGCCATCGAGCGCATCGAGATCGTGCGCGGCCCACGCGCCTCGGCCTACGGCGCCGACGCCATCGGCGGCGTGATCAACGTTTTCACACGCCACGCCACTGATCCCGGCCAGCACGCAACGCTCGAACTGCGGGCGGGCGAAGAGAGTCACCAGCAGCAGACCGGCTGGTTCTCCTCGGTCCAGGGCGACACGCGTTTCTCGGCGCTGATCGACCATGACAAAAGCGACGGGTTCTCCGCGCGAGACGACGGCAGCGACGATGATGGTTTCGCGCAGAACACCGGCCAGCTATCGCTCTCCCACGCCTTCGGCGAGGCGGCCGATCTCGATGTCTCCCTGCTGCGCTCGAAAACTCGCTACGACTACGACGACTGTTCCGGCTCCGACGACTGCCGCGGCAAGGGCGAGCAGCTTCTCGCCAACGCCGCCCTCACCAGCCACCTGTCCGAGACCTGGGACATGGTCGTCACCGCCGGACAATCGCGAGAGTCGCGGCGCCAAATCGTCGATGGCGATAGCACCGGCCGAACCGCCACCCGGCGCGACGACTTCGGCATTGCCCACCGTTTCCAGCTCGACGCTGGCGGCGCCGCACTGGGCGTCGACTATCGCCACGAAGCGCTGACCGACGGCGCCAGCAGCTACCCGCGAGACGCGCGGGAGAACTACGGCCTCTATGCCAATACGCATCAACGCTACGGGCGTCATGCCCTCTCCGCCGGGGCGCGCTACGACGACGATCAGCGCTTTGGCGATGCCACGACCGGCAACGTTGCCTATGCTTTCGACCTGACCACGCGTCAGCAGGTCGGAGCGAGTTACGCCACCGCGTTCAAGGCACCGAGTTTCCTCGAGCTTTACGGTCCCTACGGCAACAACCCGGACCTCGATGCCGAAGAGTCGGAGACCACGGAAGTCTTCTGGCGGTTGAATGCCGAGCGCTGGCATCTTGGCTTGACGGCGTTCGACACCCACATCGACGACCTGATCAGCTATACCGGTCCGAATTTCGCGCCGATCAACGTCGACCGCGCCCGCATTCGCGGGGTCGAGCTCACGACTGGCTGGCAGTCCGGCGGTCTGAGCCTCGACGCCTCGCTGACGCACCAGAACCCGGAGGATCGCGCGGCCGACCAGCGTCTGCTGCGCCGGGCGCGGACCTACGGCCGGCTGGATGCCGATTACGCGTTTGCCGCCTACGACCTCGGGGCCACGCTGAGAAGTGCGGGCGATCGCCGCGACGTTAAGGTCGCCTCCCCCGGCCAGACGCATACCGCCGGCTACGGCGTGGTGGATCTGCGCGGTTCCTGGAGCGTGACGCCCGCGGTGACCCTGCTGGCCAAACTGGATAACGCCTTCGATCGTGATTACCAGCTCGTCGACGGCTACAACACCCAGGGACGCTACTTCGAAGCGGGCGTCAGGCTGACCTACTGAAACGTCGCTGCCGATAAGGTGGCGAATGGCAACACCGCGTCGGCGGTGCCTCGCTGGGGCACCGCCGGTCATTCGTGCCCGAGATACGTCAGGGTCTGGCGGACTGACGGCTACAACAGGCCTGGCGATTCGCGCAGCACATCGGGGCGTTTGGCGTCGGTGTCGCGCTTCTCCTCGACAGACGGGGCCAGAAACGCCTCGATAGCCTCGGCACAGGCGTCGAGGTCGAAGTGATAGTCGCGGTCGTTGCCGGCCGTTTTCAGGTAAGTGATCTGAGCCTCGGCGGCCATGGCGACCGAGGCATGCCAGAAGTTGTTGCGCGGGCCGCGGGACCAGATCAGCACCCGTGCGCCCGCCCGGCAGAAGCCGACGTTGTGCAACGCCGAGCCATCCTCCCCCGCAATAAACCGGGCGGTTTCGAAATAGGCAATCTGTTCGGCCAGCGAGTGATCCTCCGGGTAGAACGGCGAAAATCCGCGCCGCGTGAAGAACGTCTCGATCTCTTCCTGATTCTTCACACGCGGCGAGTGGCGACGCAGGAGCACAAGCTTGCGGGGACGCGGACCGTCTTGCGGTACCCCCTCGGCGTGGCACTCACGCAGAAACCCGAAGCTTTCGCGAAGCTGGTGCGTACAGAGCGTCAGTCCATTCTTGCCGATCACCGGCACCCACAGCGATTTGACCATCACATAGTCCGACTTGTCGTAGCGCACCACGCGATTGCCTAGTCCTGCCGCCTCGATGAATGCGAGTGCCCATCCGGGCATGTTCTTGATCAGAATATCCCGCCGCGCGCCGGTCTTCTGCTCAAGACGCCGAATACTCAACAGTCTCGACACATAGTCGAGAATCCAGTGCCCGTAGACGTGGATACCGGGGCCGTGAAGCAGGATCGCCTCCTCCAGCACGGTGAAGTCCTCTGGGCGCTCGAGCCGGTTGTCGCGCACCGCTTGCGTCAGCCGCGCCGGCGACCAGTTGATCCCGTGACCAGCGAGATAGCCTTTCGACCGGGGAAGATAGATCACGCAGGCCTGGCCGAAGACCAGCGCGTCGCGGACTCGGGCCACGCGGCGGGACCAGAGGCCGTCGGCACTGGCTGCGACACGACTGAAATAGGCGCTCTGGAAATCGGCATCCGTTGCCGGCGCGATGACCCGCTCGTCGTAGGCTTCACAGTAAGGCGATTCGAACTCCACATACTCGACAGGCCCGGGTGTACTGGCCTCTTCCCCGTACCACTGTGCGGCGACTTCGATCACTTGCATCACTGCCTCTCTCACATCGACCGTCGGGCCGACGAACAGGAACCCATGACGCCCCGACGACAGCCGTCAGCGAGGCTCAGCGGACAACAGGTATACGCAGTTCATCGCCCGACGCCCATACGAAAATGGCCGTCACGGCAAAAGCTGAGAGTCGACAGCCACGGCAGCGACATCGGGCATGATGTCGCTCATACCCCCACATGAGAAAACGCTTAAGGTCGGGCAGGCAGACATCGAATACTGTATATTTGGACAGTCTATGTAAGCCGACACCGACGCTCTCTCCCTGAGGGCTGTCCCTGCCCACGCTTCGCCCACTGACAGTGAGCGTCATACCAGGAGACGCGATCCATGACGGCCGAACCCCAGTCGCGCAAAGGGCGCGGTGCGACCTATAACCCGGACAACCGCTTCCAGGCGAGCCGTGTCGAGTCTGAGTCAGACGGCTGGTGGTGGGAGCAGGCCGCCGAGCGCATCGACACTCAGGTAATCGAAGAGGCGCCGAAGAGCGCGCTCTCCTGGAACCAGTCACCGGATCTCGGATTCGACCGTTCGCTCAACCCCTACCGCGGCTGCGAACACGGCTGCATCTACTGCTACGCCCGTCCCAGCCACGCCTACTGGGACTACTCGCCGGGACTCGACTTCGAGACGCGCCTGATCGCCAAGACCGGCATGGTCGAGCGCCTGCGTGAGGAGTTATGCCGACCGGGCTACGTCTGCCGCCCGATCAATCTCTCGGGCAATACCGACGCCTACCAGCCTATCGAGGCGGACTACGCCAGCACCCGCTCGCTGCTCGAACTGCTGCTCGAGTGCCGTCACCCGGTGACCCTGGTGACCAAAAGCGCGCTGATCCTGCGTGACACCACGCTGCTCGCCGAGATGGCGCGGCACCGTCTGGTCCGTGTGTTTGTCAGTCTCACCACGCTCGACAACGACCTGAAGCGCACGCTGGAGCCGCGTACTGCCTCTCCGGCGGCGCGGCTCCGGGTGGTTCGCGAGTTGCATGAGGCGGGAATTCCCGTGGGCGTACTGGTCGCACCGGTGATTCCCGCGATCAACGACCGCGAGATCGAGTCGATCCTCACTCGCGCCGCCGAGGCGGGCGCGGCGAGCGCGAGCTGGACGCTGCTGCGCCTGCCGCGGGAGGTCTCGCCGATGTTCGAAGCGTGGCTCGAGGCGCACTATCCCGAGCGGGCCGGCAAGGTAATGAGTTTGATCCGCCAGTCCCGAGGCGGCGCCACCAACGACAGCCGCTTTGGCCAGCGGATGCATGGCGAGGGATTGTTCGTCGACATGATCGGTCAGCGCTTCGCGCGCAGCGCGCGAAAGCTCGGACTCGGCCGCCGCGCCGACATGGGCCTGGAGACCGCAGGCTTTTGTCCACCCCGCCGCCAGCCGGATCTCTTCGCCTGAAGAGGACACGTAAAGCCAGCGACGAGGGATGCCGGGCGCGATCGCTTCGCACGCCGCCGTTCGCCCCGCCATGCGCCGACGCCTCGCAAGAAACCCCAACGCCTCGCAAGAAACCCCAACGCCTTGGTAGAAACGACAACGCCTCGCNNCTGCGAGGCGTTGTCAGGGTACAGCGGCGCTTTAGCGGATCAGTCGAGCTTTTCGGTCTGCAGCTCGAAGTTGCCCGAACCGTCGCCGTAGGCGCTGGCGTTGATGGTGTAATCACCCGGCGCCAGGTCGGTCTCGATGCGCGCATCATAGCCGCCGCCGCTGTCGTCGTCGGAGAGATCGACACCGGCGCCGCCCGAGAGCATCAGGAATGCATCCAGATCACTGGAGCGCATGGTCACGGCATAGTGACCGGCCTCGTCGACATGCCAGGCGTAGTCGGTGTCGGCGTTCGGCATCAGCATGTCCTCGAGCTGCCCGGCACCTTCAAGACGACGCTCATCAGCGGACAGCACGGTGGTTTCCGAGGACGTGACCCCGAGGGTAAACAGGCCGGTCTTGCCGTCGTCATAGCTCGACGCGTGAATGGTGTACGTACCCGGCTGCAGAACAGTCTGGATGCGCGCATCGTAACCACCGCCGCTGTCGTCGTCGCTGAGGTCAACGTCCGGCCCCGTCAAGTCGAGGAAAGAGTCGAGATCGTCGGCGCCCATGTCGATCGTGTAGCTGCCAGGCTCATCGACGTTCAGCGTGTACTCGCGCTCCCCGCCGCTCATGTAGCCGGTCAGCTCGTCACCGCTTGTGATCTCTCCGTCGTTGCGAAGGGTATCGCCTGTCGGCAGCGGCTGCGGCTCGGCGACCAGCGAGTACATACCGTTCTTCACGGTCCCGTAGGCGCTCGCCTCGAGCTGATAGTCGCCGGGCTCGAGGTAGGCGCTCAACTGGGCATCCAGACCGGTGGTTCCGTCGCCGGAATCGTCATCGCTGGCGTCGACGCCCTGACCGGTGAGATGCAGATAGGAGTCCACCACGTCACTGCGCATGGTGAAGCGATACAGCCCGGCTTCCTCGACATTCAGCGTATAGGTGTTGGGATCGTCGGTGATGAAGCCCTTGACGTCTTCGTCGGTGGCCAGGTCGCCGTCGTTACGTACGTCGATCGTACGGCTCTCGACCTCGAAGGGGCCATAGCTGTCGCTATCGATGCCACTGACGGCCAGCCAGTAGGTGCCGGCCTTGTCGATATCGGCGCCGACGCTGACCGTTCCGCCATTGCTGGCGAGATTGGAAGTCGTAGCCACATTGGATGACGAAGCCAGCCACTGATTATCGCTGTCGAGCAGACTCAGGGTGCCGCCGAGCGAGCCGTCGAGCTCGAACTGCACGAAGGTGTCAGCCTCGAGCTGGACCGGGATTCGCACGTATCGGCTGCCGTCCTTGGCATTGACCTGACTGGCGGAGGTCAACTCGCCCTTCATCGCGTCACCGATCGCCAGCGGCTCCGATGACGAACCATTCTCGGCGGCTTTTTCGCTACCGGGTAACTGATAGGCGGCCGTCCATCCCAGAAGAATGCCTACGGTGACAGTGACGACGGCGCCGGCCGTGCGGTACACGGTTGATGTCATTCTCTTTCCTTTAACAAGACGAAGTTTTCATGATGCCTCGTCTCCAGTTGGAAACTCGGCACGGCCTCGAACAATGGCGCCATGCACCGGCGTCAGAGAGCTGACGCTGAACGAGCCCTATTTATTGGAGATGAGATAACACGCCAAGTCGATACGAAATGACACTTCAACGCTGTACGATAACATTTAATTACGAAACTGATCGGTAATCTTCAGTGAACTTCGCTTTTTGACTGAAAACACCCAACCGTGGTGTACACAAGGCAGCCTCCATCGCGCGTTGACCTTTCCTGCCACGCCTCGGGTCACAATCCCGTGACGCTTGTCTCCATCGGGCGGCTCACCCGCTGTCGAACGCTCACCCGCTGTCGAACGCTCACCCGCTGTCGAACGCTCACCCGCTGGCGAACGCTCGTGTGGATTAGCCGCTTCCCGTAGGATGACGACAAACCTCCTAACGAGTGCCCCATGACTCTCAGCAAGACCCGCACCAGCTTCTATCGTCGGCTCTATGTGGCGCACCTCATCGCCAGTGAGCGAGCCGTGAGCGTCCCCGCCATCGTGGAGGCCACGGGCATGCCGCGGCGCACCGCCCAGGACACCCTGAGCGCGCTGGCGGAGCTGGACATCGTCTGTGTCTTCGAGCAGACACAGGGCGAACGTCACCATATCGGCCGCTACGTCGTTCGCGACTGGGGGCCTATCGATGCCAGTTGGGTCGCAGCCAACGCCTTCAGCCTTGCCGGCGCACTCGGCTACCCCCAGCCCAACGCGTAGCACTTAGAGCGGCCTGCTCGAACCTCACTTTTGTCAACGAATCAGCGGAGCCCAGCGTGAGCGACGACGCAACGAAAGACAGCAACCCCAGTGACAGAAACGCCCGTCACCAGCGCGCGATGCAGAAACTCAAAAGCCACGTCGACGACAAGGTCGCCGCCGCCAGCGAGCAGCGCGGTCTGCTGCTGGTCTTCACCGGCAACGGCAAAGGCAAGACCACTGCCGCCTGGGGTACCGTCACGCGCGCGCTGGGCTACGGCTATCGGGTGGGCGTCATTCAGTTCATCAAGGGACTGTGGGAGTGTGGCGAGCGCGAGCGGCTGGTCGACGACGCCAACCTGACAGTCCATGTCATGGCGACCGGCTTTACCTGGGAGACCCAGAACCGGGAGAGCGACACCGCCGCCTGCGCCGAGGTGTGGGAGGACGCCAAGCGATTGCTCGCCGATCCCACCGTCTATCTGGTGGTCCTCGACGAGATCACCTACATGCTGAAGTTCGGCTATCTCGACATCGACGAGGTCGTCGACACCCTCAACGCGCGCCCGCCCGAGCAGAGCGTGATCGTTACCGGGCGCAATGCCCACCGCACGCTCATCGATATGGCGGACACCGTCACCGAGATGGATGTCGTCAAGCACGCCTTCGACTCGGGGATTCAGGCGCGGCGCGGTATCGACTTCTAAGCCATAGCGACTAAGCCATAGCGACGTCCAAGCCGTACCGACCTCTAAGCCGTGCCGACGGCTAGACGGCGTCGACGACTAGTCAGTGCCCTTTGCGGCCGCGCCGCTCAACGCCTGGCAGACCTCGTCTACCGCGTCGAGCATGCGTGGCCCGGGACGACTGATGGCATCCGGCGAGAGCGTATAGAGATTGCCGTCACGCACCGCCGGCACCGCTTCCTGGCCCTGCCACTGCGCTTTCCAGTCATCGCTCTTCCCGGCGGCGAGAATGACCTGCGGCGCCGCCAGCACCAGCGACTCGCGATCGATCTGCGGCACTATCACCGGCGAATCATCGAAGAGTGGCTCGCCCCCACAATGGCGAATCACCTGCGTGACGATCTGCCCCTTGGCGAGGGTAGTCAACGGCTCGTGGCCGAGCTGATAGAAGACCCGCGGCGCGGGGTCGAGCGTCTGCTCGGTCTCGGCAAGGCCCCGCTCGAACGCGTCGGCGGCGCGGCGCCCTGCCGTCGCATGCCCGCTTAGCCGCCCGACCGCGGCAATCGTGGCGGCGATATCGTCGAGTGCCCTGGGCTCGCTGCGGTAGACCGCCATGCCCAGCGATTCGAGCTTCTCCAGCGTCTCTGGGGGCGTGCCGCTGCCCCAGGCAAGGATGAGATCCGGTTCAAGCGCGACGATCGCCTCCACCGAGATACCGCGATAGCTGCCAACCCGCGGCAACGACTGCGCCGCGGCCGGGGCATCGCTTCCCTCCACGGTCCCGACCAGTGCCGATCCCGCGCCGGCGGCGTAGGCGATCTCAACCAGATGGGGTGATAGCGCAACGATGCGCCGCGCGGGATGCGCAAGCGTCACGGTGTCGCCACTATCGTCGACGACGCGATAGCGCGCCGACGCCGCGCCATCACTCGAGGGGGTGTCGCGAGGGCCAGTGCGCGGCCCACTGTCCGACGCCGACATCGTCGCTTCGGCAGAGGTAGCGGTCGCGGCAGCGCCCAGGCAGAGGGCCAGGACAAGCGTCAGCGCCGGACGATATCGCCCTGGCATTGGGGAAAGATCACGCATCTGGCACTCGAATGCTTGGGGAGATACAAGCCGCGAGCATAGCATGGGGGCTCGATGCGCTGGCCAACACCGCCTTGCCGACGCTCGCGCCACCAGGCCGACGCGCGCTTGCAGCGGACGCCGCGCTCGAGAGGACTTTTCACGCCCCGGCTGACGAGACGCTGCCTGTCTCCACTGAAAGGATTCGCCATGACATCCCCGCACGCCAAGACGCCCGCTAGCCAACGCCCGCTCCCCCGGTTCGCCGTCCTGACGGCTTCCGCGGCCCTGCTCTCCAGCATTGTGATGAGCGCCCCTGCGCTGGCTGAACCGACGCCACCACAGATTCGTGTCCAGGCCAGTGCCACACTGGAGAAGGCCCCCGACACCGCCACGCTGAATGCGCGACTCTGGGAGCGCACGCCGACTCGCCCTCAGGGCGAGGCCCCGAGCGGCGACAGCGAAGCGGTGGGGGACGCGCGCGCGCGGCTCGAGTCCCGCGTCGACGCGTTGATTCGGACTCTCGAGGATGCCGGTGTGCCGGCGGCGAAGATCCGTGCCGGGTCCCTCAGCGTCCGCCCCGACATCATCCAGTCCGGCGGCAACGAGGGCGACCCCGCCCAGGTTCGGACTCAGGTCGAACGCCCGGTGTCGCTGACACTGGATCAACTCGATCGTCTGCCCCAGGTCCTCGATGCCCTGACGGCAGCCGGCGTCGACTCCCTCGACGGCGTCAGCTACGGCCTCCAGACAAGCGATGACGCCGATGACGAAGCGCTCCAGAAGGCGCTCGAGCGCGCCCGCGATAAGGCGCAGCTAATGGCGACCACGCTCGGCGTCGAGCTCGGCGATGTCGTAAGCGTCGAGGAGACGACCGCTCCACGCTATCAGCCGATGGTGATGCACAGCGCGAAAATGAACGATAGTGCGACCCCGGCGTATCGAAGCGGCGAGATCTCCATCGAAGCGGGCGTGAACGTGACCTGGGAGATCGACGACTGACGGGCCAACCCGGCAGACGATCGAAACAGCGCGGGCGGCCCATGGGGCCGCCCGCGCTCGTTCCTTGCGCTCATAGGAGCGTTGTTGCGACGTCCGATCTCTCTCAGCGCACGGGCGCCCTGTCTCGGATGGACGCGCGCGCGCGCAGACCGAGTTCTACCAGCAGTCCCACGACCAACATACCCGCCAGCCAACGCCAGTCGAGACCGGAGCCCAACCAGCCGAGCGCATCGAGAAAGACCAGAACGATGGCAATCGGGCAGACGTAGCGCAGCGCGAACTGCCACAGCGCGAAGAGCCAGGTCGGCATGGCGAGTTCCTCACGCACGATATGGCGACGCAGGAAGAAGCCCGTCAGGATCGCCATGCCGAGCCCACCCAGCGGCATCATCAGCCGCGATGTCAAAAAGTCGAGCCAGTCGAAGAAGTGCTTGCCGGCCAGCGTCCAGTCGGCGCCCACGTTGAAAGAGAGCATCGCCAGCGTGCTGACCAGCCACAGCACGATGCCCACGCCCCAGGAAGCGCGCCGACGGCTCAGCCCGTGGCTCTGATTGAGCCAGGCCACTGTCGCCTCGATCATCGATATCGACGAAGTCAGCGCTGCCACCGTCAGCATGAGGAAGAACACCGCCGCCATCACGCCACCGAAGGGCATGGCCTGGAACGCCAGCGGCAGACTCATGAAGATCAGTCCGGGGCCGGAGTCAGGGTCCATGCCATTGGCAAAGATGACCGGAAAGATCGCCAGCCCGGCCATCAAGGCGACCAGTGTGTCGCAGATGGCGACGGTGAGCGTGGTGCGCACAATCGACTGATTCGCCGGGAGATAAGCGCCGTAGGCGATGATCGCGCCGGCCGCAAGCGACAGCGTGAAGAACGCATGTCCCATGGCCGCCAGTACCGCCTCACCGGTCAGGTTGTCGAGGTTGAAGGCGAAAAGGAAATGGAAACCCGCCTCGAAGTCGGCACTGACGATGGCGTAGACGATCATCAGCGCCAGCATGATCACCAGCCCCGGCATCATCCAGCGCACGCTTCGCTCGATCCCCGCCTGCACGCCCTTGCCGACGATCAGCATGGTCACGATCGTCACCAGGGTGCTCCAGAAGCCGAGATTCCAGGGGTTGGCGTTATTGGCCTTGAAGATCGCTGCCATGCCGGCGACCGAGTCAGCGTGGAGTCCGCCGCTGACGGATTTCCACAGATACGAGATCGACCACCCCGCCACCACGACGTAGAACGACAGGATCATGAAACCGCAGATCATCGACATCCAGCCGAGGCCCGACCACAGGCGGCTGCGGCCCGACTCCCGCGCGACCTGTCGCACGGCTTCCACCGGGTTGGCGCGGCCCCGCCGGCCTACGGCGATCTCCGCCATCATGATCGGCACACCGATAAGCGCGATGCATAACAGATAGACCAGCACGAAGGCGCCGCCGCCGTACTCGCCGGTCATATAGGGGAATTTCCAGATATTGCCGAGACCGACGGAGGAGCCGGTCGCAGCGAGAACGAAGCCCCAGCGGCCAAGCCAAAGGGTTTGGGGTCTAGCGGATGCGGTCATGTTGCCTCTGACACTCAACACCGGCGCGGCGGCACCGGATCGGAACCGATAGGCGTCCGTGTCGCGAGGTGCGCTCGCGACGCGAAAACCTGCATGGGGCGGCGTGAAGCCGCAGGGTGACTGCAACGCGCCCTTTCCGCGAAAGGATCGACCGTGGGCGCGTCGGGCCGGGATTGTACCTTCGTCCCCCGCGGGTGGCGACCGCGACCGCAACGCCCGGGCACGGATGGCTTGCGCACAGGACAGTGCCGCCCCGGGCATTGGTGAGAATGCACGGGTTATGCAAAGCTTGGCGACGTCATCTGCCCGCGCGCGGGCCAACCGGTCAGGAGTTTCCGATGTCTCGGCAATTCGCCATCCTCGGGCTGGGCTACTTCGGCACCACGGTCGCCCGTGAGCTCAAGCGACACGGTAATCAGGTACTGGGCGTGGATCACGACGAGACGCGGGTCAATGCGCTCTCCAGCGTGCTCGATCACGCGGTCATCGCCGAGCTCACCGATGAAAAAGCGCTGGAGGAGCTCTCCCTCGATGCCTACGACGCCGTGGTGATCGACGTCGACGGCGATCTGGAATCCAGCGTGATCTGTACGCTGCACGTCAAGGAGCTCGGGGCGAAGGAAGTGTGGGCCAAGGCGCACAGCGATGCGCACTTCAAGCTGCTCAAGCGACTCGGTGCGGATCATGTCATCTACCCGGAGTACGATGTCGGCATCCGCGTGGCCGAGAGTCTCAACTACCACGCCATGGTCGACTTCATTCGCCTGGGCGAGCGGCAGTTCATCGTCGAGATCGAGACCACCGAACGTCTGGTCGGCCAGTGCGCCAGCGTGTCGAAGCTGGCAATCGACCAGGAGGCGCTGACGCTGGTCGCCATCAAGCGGGGCGACAGGGTCATTCACAACCCGCAGGACGACACCGCGCTGGAGGCCGGCGACAACCTGGTACTGATGGGCGATCTGGAAGCCCTGCGCGAAATCGGCAGGCAGCTATGAGGCGCGTTGATCGGCCTGCGGCGCGCCAGGCGACCGACTCCCTATCCGTGTGTCGGTGCCGCGGTCTCTCATGAGACGCTGGCAGCGCTTCAGACGGCCGCTGCGCCGCGCCCCTCACGGTAGCGTCATCCGACTCTCACCGCCGGAACTCTTGCTCATCGGCTTTAGCCTGCTGTGCGCACTCGGCGCGCTGGCGCTGTGGCTGCCGGGGAGCGCCACCCGCCCGCTTGCCTGGCACGAGGCATTGTTCACCGCCACCTCCGCCGTCACGGTCACGGGGCTGTCGGTGATCGACGTGGGACAGGACCTGACCTTCGTCGGCCAGCTCGTCATCATGGTCCTGATCCAGATCGGTGGGCTCGGTTTCATGACCTTTGCCGCCCTGACCGTACTGCTGCTCGGCGTGCGTCTGCCGCTGAATCAGCAGAACCTGGTGCGCGAAGCGCTCGGCGAGATCGCCTTCAGCGATGTTCGCCATCTGGTCAAACTGGTGATGGCCTTCGCGCTGATCGTCGAGAGCCTCGGCACGCTGTTGATGGCACTGCAGTGGATTCCCGAATTTGGGGTCAAGGCGGGACTCTGGCACGCCCTGTTCCACGCCGTGTCGGCGTTCAACAACGCAGGCTTTTCGACGTTCGCCAACAGCCTGATGGCCGAAGTGGACGATCCGCTGATCAACATCACCGTCAGTGCGCTGTTCATCGTCGGCGGTCTGGGCTTCATGATTGTCAACGACCTCTACCGGCGGCGGCGCTGGTCGCGGCTGATGATGCAGACCAAGGTCGTGCTGCTTGCCACCTTTTGGCTCAACGGGGTCGCGATGGCGCTGCTGCTCGCGCTCGAGTGGCACAACCCGGACACCCTCGGCGGCATGGCGCACATGTCGGACCGACTGCAGGCCGCCTGGTTCCAGGCCGTGACACCGCGCACGGCGGGGTTCAACACGCTGGACACCTCGGCGCTGACCGACCCGACGACGCTCTTGACCATGCTTCTGATGTTCATCGGCGCCGGCTCGAGCTCGACCGCCAGCGGTATCAAGATCACCACCTTTGTGGTGTTGCTGCTGACCGCCCGCGCGTTCTACCGCTCGACCGAGCATCCCACCGCCTTCGGCCGCGCGATTCCGCAGGAGACCGTGATCAAGGCGATCACCGTGGCGCTGGCCGGCGTGCTGCTGGTGTTTCTGGCGCTGTTCGGTCTGACCATCACCGAACGCGACGAGGCGTTTCTAGACCTCGCCTTCGAGACGGTTTCCGCCTTCGGCACCGTGGGGCTGTCCCGAGGAATCACCAGCGATCTTTCGCTCCCCGGCCAACTGCTGCTGGGGATCACCATGCTGCTCGGCCGCGTCGGCCCGCTGTCGGTGGGTTATTTCCTGGCGACGCGGCAGCACCGTGGCGTGCGCTACGCCAAGGGAGAGATTCAAATCGGCTGAGGCACCCGTTCAAAGCGGCATCAGGATCAGCCGCAGCGCCACCAGCGTCAGCACGACGGCGACCAGAAGGTCGATTCCCTGCCACCAGCGCGGATCGCGAAGCCGAGGCGCGAGCCACCCGGCCGCAGCGACCAGCGTATAGAACCAGCACACGGATGCCGCCACCGCACCCGCGGCGAAGGCCCACGGTCGGGTCTGCTGGGCTCCGATCGCCCCGAGCATCACGACGGTATCGAGATAGACGTGCGGGTTGAGCAGTGTGATGGCGAGGGTGGCAGCAACCGCACGCCCGGCACTGCGCGCGCCCGTCTGAATGGCGAGCACGCTGGGCTGCCGCGCACGCCGCAGAGCGCTTGCCGCCTGCCACAGCAGCCAAGCGGCACCGCCCCATCGGGCCAGCTCGACCGCCAGCGAGCTCGACTGAAGCAGCGGTGCCAGCCCGCCGACGCCGGCAACAATGAGTGCGGCATCGCACACCACACAAACGCTCGCCACTCGCCAGCCGTGTTCGCCTCGCAGCCCCTCGCGAAGCACAAAGGCGTTCTGGGCGCCGATGGCGACGATCAGCCCAAGGCCGACGCCGAAACCCTGCAGACTGGATAGCGCCATACCGGTCGTTCCTTCAAGGCGTTCAATGATCTCGATCCAATGCATCCTTAAAGTGCCGTGCTACGCTTCATTAGAGAAAGCAATTTTCCTAATCGCTCATTAGAGATTTCGATGCTCGACTACAAGCTACTCGAAGCGCTCGCGGCCATTGTCGACCAGGGCGGATTCGAGCGCGGCGCCCAGCAGCTCAACCTGACGCAGTCTGCCGTTTCTCAGCGTATCAAGCTGCTGGAAGCCCGGCTCGGGCAGCCGGTAGTCGTCCGTACGCCGCGCCTGCTTCCCACACCATTGGGGCAGCGGCTGCTCAATCACGCGCAGCAGGTGCGCCTGCTCGAACACGACCTGCTGGACAAGATCCCAGCCCTCGGCGAGGGGACTCAGCGCCTGCGCCTCGCCATCAACGCGGACAGCCTGGCCACCTGGTGGGCGCCGACCATGGGTGACTTCTGTCATCGTCGTGGGGTGCTACTCGATCTGGTCGTCGACGATCAGGAGATCGCGTTGCGGCGCATGCGTGACGGTGAGGTCGCCGGCTGTATCTGCGCCACCGCCCGTCCGGTGCAGGGCGGCCGGGCACGCGCGCTGGGGGCGATGCGTTACCGCCTGGTGGCGACCCCCGGCTTCACCGAGCAGTACTTCGGCGACGGCATCACCGAGCGCAGTCTGGGAACCGCGCCCGCGGTGCTCTACGGCGCCGACGACCGACTGCACCAGCGCTACATGGACGTCCGCGGCTTCCGTGAGCCGTTTCCCCACCACCTCTGCCCGTCGTCGGAGGGCGTCCTGCACATGACCCTCGCCGGCATCGGCTACGCACTGATTCCCGAGGGTCAGGCCCGCGAGGCGCTCGAATCCGGCAGGCTGATCGATCTCGATCCGCAGCAGCCGATCGATGTGCCGCTCTACTGGCACTACTGGCGTCACGGAGGCGAGCTGCTGGAGGCGCTGACGGCGCATCTGCTGAGCGCCAGCGACGGCTGGCTGATGCCGACCGACGCTGCCTGAACCTCGGACAGCTGTCGCACTCACGCGACTTTTTTCAACGTCGGCGGCAGCTTGCGAAATCAGCGTCAGGTTCTAGACTCCCACTCAGCGTTGGCCGGCAATGATGCCCAGGCCGACCATCATTTGCTGACAGGGAGATTGCCCCATGATCGATCAACGCCGACGTCCGCTCTGGCTGGCGCTTACCGGTGCACTCGCACTCACTGCGCTCGCCGGCTGTGCCAGCGACAGCAGCTCGATGGAGAAAGACGCCAGCGACTACGTGATCACCGGTCTGGGTGACGACCGGGATGGCGCCATCGAAAACGCGAAGGAACGCTCACTGGAGCAGTGCGAAGAGCAGGATCGCGAGGAGTTCGTGATCGTCGAGCAGCGCATGATGGGTCCGAACGATGACGGCCTGAAGCGTGCCGGCGTCAACGAGCAGTTGGAGGGGGCGACCGTCAACGAGGACACCGAGCTCCAGGCGGCCACGCAGGAAGGCGACGGTTACAAGGCGACCTGGACGATTCGCTGCCGCTGAGCCGTGACGCCGCCTTCGGCGCTGCAATGACGCCCCGCCACGCGCTACCGTGGCGGGGCGTCGTCGTTTCCGGCCTCGCCCTGGCGCTTCGGGCTCGTCTCAACGTGCCAGATGCGCCTCGACGCTAGTGACCTTGTCTGCCATGCGCTGCTCCCGATCCGTTCGGGTGCCCATCTTGAGTGTGGTGGTAATCCGCGGCGCCCCTTGCTCATGCACCCGCTCGTGACACGCCTTGACCACCGCCATCACTTCGTCCCATGGCCCCTCGATATTGGTGCCGTAGGCGTGCATGGCGTAATCCAGGCCCGACGCCTCGATCACGCGCTGGCACTCGGTGACGTACGCCGACACCGACACGCCGACACCCAGCGGTACGACACATAGATCCACAATGACGTGCATGATCTCTTCCTCGCTATCGGTGATGGCCACGTTGTCAGACTAGCACTTCGACAACGCCCGCCGCCGGACACCCACGCGGCGCCTTTTTCACCCCATATTCAACTCATGATCGTCTTCAGTGCCCTTGACAGCCGCTACCACACGCCCCGTTGATCGAAACCGCTGCCCGGCCGACTCGCGGCGCTCGGCGCTCATCAAAAGTCCATGACCCGGCGCTCAAGGGCCCGCCGAAGCGAGCCCTTGAGCGGTTACCCTTGGCCATTCACCGCAGGCGGGAACGCTACTCCACCGGCGCCGGGGTGACGTGAATGCCGAAAAGGCTCGCCTCGCCACTGCCACGCCCGGTCTCTTCGGGGCTGACCAATCGACCCTCGCGCACCATCACGTGTCCGCCCTGCCCCTGCTGGCCGCCGATGACACTGCCGACCAGATACGTGGGGAAGATGCTCGGATCGTTTTCGTAGTTCGGATTGTGGATCAGTCCGATCATCTGGAAGCGGCCGCGGGTATTGCGCAGCGACTCCAGCGAGTCCTGAATCAGTCGGCGGTGGGAGAGCTTGGAGAAAAGCCCGTCGAGGAGGATGACGCTCTCGCGGCTGGCACGGGCACTGCGCCGGTGCTGACTCGGCAGCTCGCGCAGTTCGCGCTCGATGGCGAATTCGGAGAGTTTCACCAGCCACATCAGCGATACGGCCTCACGCTGACCTTCCGACATGTCCTCGTTGAGCGAAAAGAGTCGCCCGTGGGGACGAATGGCATCGTGCCGTAGCCGGATGACCACCTCGCGGAAGAGCCCGCGATAGATCCGACGGCGAATCTGTCGCGCCAGCTCGTCGTCGCCCCGCTTGCCCTTGGCCGGCTCGCCGGACTGTTCGAGACGTCGCTGCTGCACCGCGAGGTGGGCATCGATATCGCCGAGTAGCTGCTGGATGAGCTCCCGCACGGCGTCATCGGCGATCAGCTCCGCCTTGACCTCGAAGTAGGCCCCGCCTTCGCTGGCACGCGCGGCGACGCGCTTGAGCACGCCGAGATTGCCTGCAGCGTCGATGATGATCGAACTCAGTCGCTCGACCAGAGTGTCCTCGATCTGCTCGCGGGAGGCGTGCAGACGCGAGACGCGACCGCGGTGCTCCTCGAGCTGACTCGATAGCTGACGATGCAGGCCGCGGAGCGAATCCAGCGTCTCCTGGCTCACTCCCTCGAGCGTTCCCAGGCGGGCGCGCTCGGTGTCGTTGAAGAGCCGGCTGGCACTGGCGGCTTCCAGCGAATCGCCGAGGGCTTTCTCGCGGGCGGCCACGTCTTTCGCCTGACGGTCACGATTCCGCGCGCGTTCGCCGAGATTGAGCCCGCTGAGCCCCTCCAGCAGGGTTTGCTGACAGGTCTCGAAGGCCTCGATATCGAACCGTTCGCTGTCGTCGGACGCCTCTGCCTCGGTGAGGGGCGCGGTGAGCCAGCGCTGCCAGCTCACCAGCGCGGCATCGAAGCGCGCCGCTCCGTCGTGATCCTGCGGCCAGGGCGCGTCGATGTCGGGCACGCTGCGCGTCGCCCATCCGTCGGGGAGTTGGCGCAGCACCTCGAGCCAGGCCACGGCCAGCTGATCGACCCGGTCCAGTGCCTGCTGATGGCGCGCCAGCCGGGTGTCGACATCGCCCTGCTCGCCGGCGTTGGCCTTGCGCCGCTCGCGCGCGTCGCGCAGGGATTGTTTCAAACGGCCCAGATCACGCTCCAGGGTGCGCTTGCCACCCTTCTCGTCGCGGACCTGCAGATAGGCGCGGATGCGGTCGAAATCGAAATCGGCGCGCCGCCCGGCTTCGCTCACCGCGGTCTGGAGCGTCGCCTCCCGCGTCAGGGCATCACGCATGAATTCGGGGCCGCCCGCCTCGACGAACTCGCTCAGTTGCTGCAGGCGGGCGCGCTCGCCGTCGGCGAAAAGCGCGTTCATCTGCCCGCGATACTCTTCCCGACGCGCGGTCAGGGTCTCGCTGGCCAGCTCGATCTCCGCGGCGCGCTCGTCCAGCTCCGCACTCTCTTCGGCGAGGCTCGCGATCTCCTCGTCGATGGCCGTCAGACGCTCGATACCGCCGGCGGCGGCGAAGCGCTCGGCCGCCAGCCAGAGATCACCGTGACGTTCGAGCGCGTCAGCGGCCGTATCGCGCTGGGTCTGCCATTCCTCGAGCTGGGACGCCAGCGTGGCGCGGCGGGCGCGAGCGGTCTTCAGCGCCTGATCGCCGCCCACCTCGAGATACCGCTGGTAGTCATCGATCGCCTTCAACGCCGGCTCGGCGAGCCGCGGTGACAGCGCCTCGAGCGCAGTGGCAACGCGATCCCGCTCGGCCTCGAGTGCCGCAACCTGTTTCTCGGCCTGCTGCTCGATCGCCTCGCTGGCCCGCAGCGCGAGGGCGAAACGCTCGCCGTGGGGATCGAGTCGCGCCAGCTCCTCTTCCAGGGCGGCAGCACGCTCCCGGTCGATATCCAGCCGCCGCTGGGTCTCGTCCCGCAGCGCGGTGAGATGCGCAGGGTCGAGCGCGGCCTTCACCGCCAGCGTCTCTACGCCCTGCACCGCCCCGAGCGGCGCCTCCCCGCGGGAGAGCGCGGCCGAAAGCCGACCCGCCTCGATGACCGGCACGCCGCAGCCGGCGTCGATCAGACACTGCGCCGCCTGCGCCGCCACGGCCTCGCCCTCGACCACCGGCGCGAACAACTGACCCGCGGCCTGAGCGAGCCATTCGCCGCGGCGCTGGCTGTCGGCATCGAAAGCGGAGAGCACCGCGTGCAGCGAGGTGAAGGCGATCGATTCGGCCTCGAGCAGACGCTGCGCCTGCGTCTCGGCCTCGAGTCGGGCTAGCGGATCACCCGCGAGGCTCTCGAGATAGCCCTGGCGAGACTCGACCGCCTCCACCAGTGCCTCGCGCTCGCGCAGCAGGCGCGGGTAACGCGTCTTGGCATCCTGTAGCCAGCTATCGGGCGCGTCGACGCCGAGATCGCGAAACGTCGTCAGCGCAGTGGTCAGTTCAACGAGCCGCTCGCGCTGCTGCTCGATGTCACGCAGGTGGTCCTGATGCTCGCGGGACTCGCGGTAGAGGGTGTCGCGAAGATGAACCGGCGACGCATCGCCGTGAAACTCACGGAAGCGGGCCGGGGCGTCCTCCAGCGGCGCAAGCCGGGCGAGTTCGGCATCGATATCGTCACGCTCGCGCTGGGACTGGGAGAGCGTTTGCTCGAGGGTCGTCAACGCGTTCTGCTGCTCGCGCCAGAAGCCGACCGGCGAGCGCTCCGGCCAGCCTTCGGCGAACTGTTGCCACGCCTCGCGCCCGGCCGTCAGCGGCGCGAGCTCGCCTTCCAGTCGCTGGCGCCGCTCACGATGGCGCTGGAGCGCTTCGCGCACGCTCGCCAGCTGGCCTTGCAGCGTCTGCGCCTCGTCGTCCCACTCGGCGAGCTGCTGGCCGAGTGTCTCGAAGCGTTCCTGCTTTTCTGCCAGCAGTGCCGCCGGCGTGGTGTCGGGATACTCGTGCGAGAACGCCTCGAACGCTTCGGCGGGCTGTTTGAACTCACCCATTCGCCCGAGATGGTCCGCGTGGGCACGCCGGGCCGCGTCGAGCTCGGCGGTCGCACGCGCTCGGGTCGACTCCGGGGTCTCGAGTTCGGCTTCCGTGAACAGCCCCTCGCCAAGCGCCTGGGTGTAGACACTCTGGTTGTCGATGAAGTCGCGCTGCCGGGACTCCAGCTGCTCGCGCTCGTGCTCGAGGCGTTCGATCTCTTCGTCGAGCGCCTCCGCATCGAGCTTCAGCGAGCGGCGATACTCGCGATCGGCGATCACCTCCTCGCGGAAGCGGTTGCCATCGAGCCCCTCGAGCGCCTCGGCGGCGTCATCGAGCCGCCCCAGCGCGCGGTAACGCGCGGAGTCGTCGGCAAAGGCGTGGCTGTCGGCGAGCCACGCGCGCGCCTGTTCGAAGGCGACGTGACCCAGATCGCGGGCACCGACCCAGTTCGCCGTCGGCAGGTGCACCAAGCGACGGTGGGTATCGACGCGCGCGCCCCGCTCGGAGAGGGCCTGGCGCACGTTGCGCTCGCGCTGGCCGCTGAGCGTCGCCAGCAACCAGGTGGAGACCCGCGGCCGCTCGGTGTCGCCGGGCGCCCACGCTAGCCCGCTCGCATCACTCGCGGCGGCGCTGTGCGTATCGCGTGATGACTCGGTATCGCCCGGTAGACCGGCCATTGGCGCCAGCGCCCGTCCGCCGAGCAACCGTTCGGCGTCGAGCAGCGAGGCATCGAGGGCCGCCAGCGCCCCGCGCGACGCGAGCAGACTCTCGCCCTCGTCATTCAAGGTGCTCAGTCGCGCGACCTTGTCACCGGCGCGCTGCTGGTCACTCTCCGCCTCCGCCAGACGGTGGCGCAGTTCGGTAATGCGCGTGCCGGAGTTGAGGATGACATCTTCGATCAGCTCCTCTTCCTCGTCCGTCTCGCCGCGGGTCGCCCCGGAGAGGATCTGCGGCGCGAGGACCTCATAGAAGAACGCCTGATCCGCCTTCTCCCCGGCCCGCGGGCGGATGGCGTTGAAGATCTGACTCTTGTCGGCGCCCCCCTCCTTCTGGAACGCCGCAAGCTGGGCAAGCTCCCGCCGGGAGATATGCGCGCCGACCGCTTCGAGCCACTCTTCGCGATTGTGGGCCCGAGTCACGCCCTTTTCGCGCATCCCGCTCTGGACATCGGCGTTGGCGTAAAGGGCGAGCTTGCCGTCGCGGGTGACGTGATGCACCGGCACGTCAGCAAGCTTGCCGGCATAGTGGTAGAAAACCAGCCCGCTACCGTCGCTGTAGCCATACATGCCGAAGACGAAGGTCTCGCCAGCCACCTCGTCACCGGCAGCGGCGAGCATGTCCTCCTGGGCGGCGTCGGTACGCGCGCGGAACTCGACTCGCAGATGCGTCCAGCTGCGGCTCTCGCCGTTGACCTTCGACGGCGAGCACTTGCGCCGGGTCCGGGTCAGCAGCTGACGATCACGGGAGAGCATGCCGATCAGCGCTTCCGCCAGCGTGGTCTTGCCGAAGCCATTTTCCATGCTGATGGCGCTGGACTGACCGCGCAGATCGAGCAGCAGATGGCGCATTTTTGCCTCCCAGGGGGAGGCAATGTCGCCGTGCTTGTTGAGCAGGTTGGCGATTTCGATTCGGTTGATGACGCTCATCGCCGCGCTTCTCCCTCGTCCTGCATCTCGCTCGACGTGCTGTCTTCATCGAGCGACGTCTCTGCGGATGTCGGTTCCGTCGACGTGTCCGACGGCCCTGGCGTCGACTCACCGGCGTCGGTCGTCGCCGAGTCGGTCGGCGCGCCCTCTGACATCCCCTCTGCCCCATCCTGCGCGGGCGTCTCGGAGCGTGACGCGCCGTCTTCGGGCGGCGTGTCCTGCTGCCCGTTCGAGGCAGTCACGGCGGCGTTGTCGGCCGCCTCATCGTGCTCGCCGGAGGTGAGTTCGATCAGATGGGTCAGGTGATGGACGCCGATCTGCTCGGCTTCCAGCGCGCCGAGCAGCGTCTGTTGCCAAACTTCCTCGTCTCCGGCATCACGCACCGTGTCGAGATGACCGGCGCGGCCGAGCAGATCGATGAAGGCACGCACGCGGCGCGGGATATCCTCGCCGCGTTCGTCGAGCAGCACCCGGCTGTTCTCGGGGGCGCGGTCGCCGAGGCCACGCAGTGTCTCCAGCTGGTTGCGCACCAGATCGACCAGCTCGCGAGTCACGAAGGTCGCTTCCTGGTAGCGGCTGACGTCGGAGAGAGCGCGGTTGAGTCGGGTATAGATCAACGTATGCAGCAGCAACCACAGCTGTAGATACCAGAGCGCCAGCTCGTTGCGACTCTCCTGGCGCAGCTTGAGCGCCTCGAACACCGGCTCGCGAGTGAACAGCGGCGGCTGCTCGAGCTCGGGGTCCGGCAACAGGGCGAAGAACCGCGATCCGGGCGCGATACCGGGATAGTCACCGGCCTCGAAGGCCTTGAGGCGCAGCCCCTGGCCGGCAAGAAAATCGCGCAGCGCTTCGCGCTCGGCCTCCTGGGCGTCGTCGATCAGCGCGCAGACATCGCGCTCGGAGAGTTGCCCCTCCCGTGCCGCCCGGCGCTTGCGCCCGCCGCTGGGCACGCGCTCGGCGGTGCGATAGCGCAGCAGGTAGGCGACGACTTCGCCCATTTCCATCATGTTCATGAGTCAACGTCCTGTGTCTCGACCGTCGCTGCCGCCTGTCGTCGCAGCGATGGGGTAACGGCGCCTTCGATCCGGCGGCCGTCGGGAAGTTCGATTGCAAAGGGAGTCTCGTCGATCCCCACACTCAGCGCGTCGCCGAGCAGCTGGGTATCGACGAAGGTATTCAGCAGCTGCGCCAGGCAGTCCTGGGCGTCGAAGTGGTGCCAGCCTTCGGCGATGGCATCGGGCAGAGACATCGGCGCACGGTCCACACGCTTTCGCAGCGACGGCCCGCGGGCGCGCAGAAACCGCGCCAGCAGCGGATCGGCGGCGGGCCGGTCACGGGCCTCGTCAAACACCAGCGCGGCACCGCTGCGTTCGGCGCGCCGGGTCTCGACCAGCGGCGCCAGCGTTTCGGTGCGCGGCAGACTGATATCGGGCGTCAGCGGCATCATCCGCGCCACCACCGCCTCCTGCAGCCGCGCCGGCGGCGGCGCGACCAGCAGCTGATGGGCGAGCCCGGCGAAGTCGATCACGCCCATCGACTGGATGCGCCCCTCGGCGATATCCGACAGCAGCTCGGAGAGTCGACGCGACAGGTTCTCGATGGCGTTGAGCACCCGGCCGATGGCACCGGAGAGCATGCGCAGATCCCACTCCTCGTCCGTTTGTCGCTCCGCCCACTGCTCGAAGTGATCGATCAGCGTCGGTGTCGACATCTGGGCACGGGCACTGAGCAGCGTGCTCTGAATGGTGCTCAGGGCATTATGGTAGTGGCGCTCGTTATCGAGCAGCGCGGCGAGCTTGCCCTCATGGGTCGGGTTCTCGCGCACCCGGCGTAGCTCCTGGGTCAGTGCGCGGATGGCCATCAGGATCTGCTGGGTGATATCGGGCACGCGGGCGTAGTCGCCGCGGGAGAGCGCGGCGACGACCTTGGCGGCGTCGTATTCGGAGTAGAGAAGATCCTCGACCTGGCTCGCCAGCGTCACTGCCTGACGGCCGCTGGGGGTCAGTCGCACCTGCCCGGTCTGACCCTGTTTTTCGATCAGCGCGGTACGCTTGGTACTGCGTCCGCCTCGCGCGGTGGACGAGGTCTCGGACATGTCGTCATCCAGCGCGGCGTCTCGCTCGCGATAGTGCACTTCGCTGGGCGTCGCGAGCAGGTTGACGACGAAACTGAGATCATCGGCGGGGAGGTCGGGATAGTCGCCGCGAAGCTGGGCGAGGCAGCGACGCTGCGTGACGAACGCGCTGTTGGTGGCAAAATCCACCTCCAGCAGATAGTCGAGCAGCAGACACCCCAGGTCCAGCCAGTAGCCATCGCGCAGGCCGCGACGCTGCTCCTGCGTGACCTGAACGAACGGCGATCCTGGCTCATGGGCGCTGTCGTGCAGGTCGAGCAGCCGGGTCGTTGCGGTGAGCAGCTTGTTCCAGGCGGTCATGGCGGCTCCGGAAGACGACGGAAAAACGCGGAAGCGCCCCGAGGCGGGTTTTGGTGTCGGCGGTTGCCGCACACCTCGCCGAGCTCGAGAGGCGCTTTTCGAAGCCGCGCATTATGCCAAGGTTACCGCTCCGGGTCATGGTGAGCCGTTTCCGTTCAGCCGCCGGGTGACTGCTATGGTGAGAGTGCCTCTCTACCCTCTGTCATCGGGAGTGAACCATGCAATATCGTCGCCTCGGCCACACCGGACTCAAGGTGTCACCACTCTGTCTCGGCACCATGACCTACGGGTCGCCCGAGTGGCGAGACTGGGTACTCGACGAGCCACAGAGCCGGCCGTTCATCCAGCGTGCACTGGAGGCGGGGATCAACTTCTTCGACACCGCCGACATGTACTCCGACGGCGCCTCTGAAGAGGTCGTCGGCCGCGCCCTCAACGATTTCGCCCGCCGCGAAGCGGTCGTCGTGGCGACCAAGGTCTATAACCCCACCGGCGCGAAGTCGCCCAACGAGCGCGGCCTCTCACGCAAGCACATCCATCACGCCATCGACGCCTCGCTGTCGCGTCTGGGGATGGACTACGTGGACCTTTATCAGACCCACCGCTGGGATTACGACACGCCGATCGAAGAGACGATGGAAGCGCTCCATGAGGTCGTGAAAGCCGGCAAGGCGCGCTACCTGGGCGCCTCCAGCATGTACGCCTGGCAGTTTGCCAAAGCGCAACACGTGGCCCGGAGCCACGGATGGACGCCCTTTTCCACGATGCAGCCGATGGTCAACCTGATCTATCGAGAAGAGGAGCGAGAGATGATTCCCCAGTGCCGTGACCAGGGCGTCGGTGTGATCCCCTGGAGTCCACTCGCGCGCGGCATCCTGGCCGGCAGCAAGCCGGTGGGCGAGGAAGGCAGCACCACGCGGGCGAAGAGCGACGCGCAGATGCGCAACTGGAAACTCGGGGACGAGCGCGACGCGCCGGTGATCGATGCGCTCCACGGCGTCGCCGCGGCTCGGGGCGCTTCGTCGGCGCAGGTCGCGCTGGCGTGGCTGCTGCAGAAACCGGGCATCACCGCGCCTATCGTCGGTGCCAGCAAGATGCGCCATCTCGACGAGGCACTCGCTGCGCTCGAGCTCACGCTGAGCGACGACGAGATCGCCACGCTGGAAGCGCCCTACGTGCCCCATGAGGTGGTGGGCTTCGCGTGAGCGCACTTGAGCCTCGCCCACCCGCGTGACCGCCAACCTCCCCTCGGAGACCGTCATGACATCTCTCGCGCAACGTCCCTGTACCCCGTGCCGCGGCGACGCATCCGCACTCGACGACGCCGAGATCGCGCACCTTGCCGCCGAGCTGCCCAAGTGGCGGATCGTCGAGCGCGATGGCATCATGCGTCTGGAGCGAACGTTCGCTTTCCCCGACTTCGCGAAGGCCCTGGCCTTCACACTCACCGTCGGAGAGCTTGCCGAATCGCAGGGCCATCACCCGGCGATCCTCACCGAGTGGGGACGAACGACGGTAAGCTGGTGGACGCACCGTATTCGAGGACTCCACGCCAACGATTTCATCATGGCCGCCCGAACCGACGAGGCCCTCGCGCCCGAGTGAAGTCGCGAGAGCCCCGGTCAGCCTCGGCGAGCCAGGTTAAGGAACCCCATGTTTGAGAAGATCGAGCGCGTCCCCGGAGACGCCATCCTCGGCCTGATCGAGGCCTACAATCAGGACCCCAACCCGCAGAAGGTCGACCTCGGCGTCGGCGTCTATCGTGACGTCAACGGTCATACCCCGATCATGCAGGCGGTGAAGCAGGCGGAAGCGCACCTTCTCGAGACCGAAGCGACCAAGAGCTATATCGGCTCCCATGGCGATCCGCGCTACGGTCGCGTCGTCGCCGATCTGGTGCTCGGCACCGGCTCTGCGGTCATCGCTGCCAACCGCGTCAGCGTGACCCAGGCGCCGGGCGGCACCGGCGCCCTTCGCCTGGCCGCGGACTTCATCAAGTCCAATCTACCGGGCAAGAGCCTGTGGCTCTCCGACCCGACGTGGCCGAACCATCTGGGGATCTTCGAAGCGGCGGGTATCGCGATGCACCGCTATCCGTATGTCAGCGCCGACAACCAGCTCGACTTCGACGGCATGCTGGCAACGCTGAAGACGATCCCTGAAGGGGACGTGGTCCTGCTTCACGCCTGCTGTCACAACCCCTCCGGCTTCGACCTGAACCAGGATCAGTGGCACCAGGTACTGGAAGTGGTCAAGTCACGCGGGCTGCTGCCGCTGGTCGACTTCGCCTATCAGGGCTTTGGCGACGGCCTCGAACCCGATGCATTTGGCGTACGCCTGATGGCGGAGAACCTCGACGAGGTGCTGATCACCAGCTCCTGCTCGAAGAACTTCGGTCTTTATCGCGAGCGTACCGGCGGGCTGATGGTGATCGCCAGGAACGCCGAGCAGATGGAGAACGTACGCTCGCAGATGGCGATCGTCGCGAGGGAGAACTACTCCAATCCGCCCTCTCACGGTGCTGCCGTGGTCACAGAGATCCTCGAGTCGGCGGAGCTCGCCAGCGTCTGGCGCGCAGAGCTCACCGAGATGTGCGCACGCATCAACGGCCTGCGTACCGATCTGGTCGAGTCGCTCAAGCCCTACGGCCTGGATCAGCGTTTCGCCCACGTCGCCCAGCAGCGCGGCATGTTCTCCTACACCGGTCTCACGACCGCTCAGGTCAAACGCCTGCGCGAGGAGTACAGCATCTACATGGTCGGCTCCGGACGCGCCAACGTGGCCGGCTTCACCGGCGAGAACCTGCCCTATGTCGCCAAGGCGATCGCCGCCGTCGTCGACTAAGCCCGCGTGACGCATGCCGGCACGCCCGGCCACGAAAGCCCCGCCTTGGCGGGGCTTTTTTCGTCTATCGGTTGGTGACGCTTGCGGGTCGACCGGCAGGCTGGTGCTCAGGGCGTGAGCGTCTGCGACCCCACCGCCTGCTCGAAGCGCTCTCGCGTCACGCCGCCGGCCTGGTCATCGTTGAGCTGGCGAAAGAGCGTCTCCTGTTCGGCGCTGAGCGCCTCCTGCTCATCAATGACGCCGTCACCGTCGACATCGAGCTGATCGAAGCTCAGAGCGTTGGGCCGCTGATCGACCGGCGTCTGCGCACCGCCGTCGGTAAAACCGGCGTTCTCCCGACCCACGCCACCGGCGCGCTCGATAGAGTCGTGATCGACCTGAGAGGCGTTGGCCGGCGCCTCGACTTCACCGTCGCTCTCGTGCACCTGGAGGCCGGAATCCGGATTGTCGGGCGCCTCCTGGGCACTGACGGGCAGCACCAGGGTCAGGCCCAGCGCGCAGAGCATTAGACGAAAGGCATTGGGGTTAGTCATGCAGCTTCTCCAAGATCGGTCGAGCATTGGACCGAGGCTTGAGACAAACATTCCCTGACACCCTCACATCGCCGCGACTCGTTCTACTGATCCCAGACGGGGGCGAAATCCGGGTTGGCAACGCGCTCGCCGCGATCGAGGCCATCGATCTCCCGCATCTCCTCATCGCTGAGGCGAATGTCGAGGGCCGCGAGATTGGCCTTCTGATGCTCGGCTTTCGTCGACGAGGGAATCACGATGATGTCACGCGCGACGATCCAGGCGAGCGCAATCTGCGCGGGTGTGGCGTCATGCGCGTCGGCAATACGCTTGAGCGTGGCGTCTTCCATGACGCGCCCCACCGCCAACGGCATGTAGGCGGTAACCTCGATGCCTTTGGCCTGACAGTGCTCGACCAGCTGACGGTTGGCGAGAAACGGATGTACCTCGATCTGGTTGGTGATGATCTGATCACCGCCCGGTAGCGCCAAGGCTTCGTCGATCTGCGCGATGGTGAAGTTAGAGACGCCGATATGACGGGTCAACCCGCGCCGGCGACACTGGGCCAGCGCCTCGAGATAGTCCGCCATCGGCACCTGCGCATCCGGCGACGGCCAGTGAATCAAGACGAGATCGAGCCACTCGACGCCGAAATTCTCGAGGCTCTGCTCGACGCTTGCGGTCAGCGCCTCCGGCTCCAGCTGGTCCCACCAGATCTTGGTGGTGAGGAAGAGTTCGCTGCGGTCGAGACCGCTCTGCTGGATCGCCTTGCCCACGGCGGTCTCGTTGCCGTACATCTTGGCGCTGTCGAGATGGCGGTAGCCGAGTTCCAGCGCTGACGTGACGGAATCGATCACCGCCTGTTCCTTGAGACGATAGGTCCCCAAACCCGGCTGGGGCAGAATGTGATCACGCATGACTGACTCCTCTTCGATGGCCTGTTGATGACGATGAAACGCGCAACCCGGGTGGGCGACGGGCGGCGCTCTCCCCCCATGCTAGACTTCAGCGTGAATTCTCGCCCGGATCTCGGCATGCCAAAGGCTTACGACGCCTCGCCCTCGACGACGCCCCGCTCGCCCCACCACGCACACGTGGTACTCGTCGGCAGCGGCGCGACCCACTTCTACGTGGCAGCCCAGTGCGCCCGGCTGACGCGTGCCGGCGCCCGCGTCACCCTGGTCACGCGTGAGCCGTTTGCCTTCCCCGATTGGCTCGGCGGGATGCTGGGCGGTGAGTGGCAACGCAACGACGTACTGCTCGATCCGGCGCATATCGAACGCCATGGGGGTGAGTTTCGTCGCGCCGAGGTGACGCGAATCGATCTCGAGGGGCATCGACTCACCCTCGATGACGGGAGCCAGCTCGACTACGACTGGCTGTCGCTGGATCGACCGGCAAGGGTCGACCCCCAGACCGTGCCGGGTTTCTACACGGCTCAGGCCGTCCACGATACCCGCGTCGAGTCGCTCTGGGGTCTGCGGCAGGTGCTGGAAACACACCTCGCCGACGCCGAGGCGACGCTACCCAACGTCGTCGTCCTCGGCGGTGGCCCCCCCGGCGTCGAGTACGCCGCCAATCTGCTTGCCCTGGGGGAGCGCTACGGTCGCCGCCTGCCGGTGGCACTGATCGAGACCCACCGTCGGGCGCTGCCCGGCGCGTGCGACCGCGCCAATCGCTGGCTGGCGCGTCGGCTCGACCAGCGTGGCCTGCAGCTCGAGCTGGTCGCCAACGTCACGCGTTATGAAGACGGCCAACTGGTGCTCGACGATGGCAGCTGGGTTGCCGCCGATCGCCTGCTGGTCGTTGATTCTCACCGTCACGCCCCTCAGACCCTCACGCCAACCGGGGACGAGCCGTCTTTCGGCGAACGGGCGTCGCCGCGCGACCCGGCGGTTCATGATCGCCTCGTTACCGGCGACGATTCCGACGAGGCGCTCCCGCTGCCGGCCCGGGAACGCGCGGCACTGCTCATTGACCGGCTGCAAAACGCGCTGGCCGACGGCGCTCCCGACGCCCCCCGCTCGCCTGCCAGCGCCCGCTGGCAGGCGCTCAACCTGGGGGACCTGCGCGACATCGCTTGGCGCGGCAGGCTATGGTGCCGCGGCCGCTGGGTGCGTCGACTCAAGCACCGACGAGATCGCGCCGAGGTGGATCACTTCCGCGGCGGAGGTTGAGCCTCACCCTCGGGGAACCGTGCCGGGACGAGGCGCTCGCCTCAGGTTACGTCTCGCCGGCCTAGGCTTCTCCCACCATTCAAACGACGATCCCGGCCTTGAGCCGGGATCGCAGGTCGACAGCGCCGGGTGATGGCACTGATGTCGGCTAGCCGTTACTGTCGGATACCTTCCAGTACGACGTAGAGATCAACGCTGTGCATCGCGTCGGGGAAGTCGCTCATGTCGATATCGAAGTCGGCGAGATCGAGCGTGGTTTCCGCTTCGAAGCCCTGACGGTAGCCGCCCCAGGGATCATCACCGCCGCCGATGTGATCGACATCGAAGGTGACCGAGCGGGTGACGCCGTGCAGTGTCAGGTCACCGGTCATTTCGCCCTCTTCACCGTCCTCGTCGATCGCGAAGCTGGTGGACTCGAACGTCGCCTGTGGGTACTCGCTAGCGTTCAGAAAATCGCCACTCAGCAGATGCTTGTTGCGCTCGGCGTGGTGGGTGTCGAGGCTATCCACGTCGACCGTCATGTTGACGCTGGCGTCTTCCGGCGCCTCCGGGTCGTAGCTGAAGCTGCCGTCGAACTGTTTGAAATCTCCCAGGATGTAGGAGTAGCCGAGGTGGCTGATCTTGAACTGAACGAAGGCGTGCTGGCCCTCTGCGTCGACCTGGTAGTCGGCGGCCTGCACCACGGAGAGCGGCAGCGCAGCAATCAACGCGGCGAGAGCGGTTTTCTTCAACATGGTCTTACTCCTTGAATGACGGTGTCACGAGCGTTGCAGTCCGCGCGGCGGGGTTCTTCTTCGCCGCGCGTTCGATTTCAGTGGCGCCTGGACGGGCGCGTCGTCAGCATTCGCGTGAGGGTATCGGTGCGGTCGACGAAGTGATGCTTCAGTGCCGCTAGCCCGTGCCCCACGGCGAGCACGACCAGCGACCAGGCGGCGTACCAGTGAATGTCGCCGGCGATGACCGCCTGGTGTGGCAAGCCGGTCACCAGCGCCGGCACCGCGAACAGGCCAAAGACGCTGATTCCTTCACCTTCGGCGGTCGAGATCAGATATCCCGAGACCATCACGACGAACAGTGTCAGATAGATCAGGCCGTGCCCCAGATGCGCCGCCAGCCGCTTCCTTGAGCTGCCGTGAGCCGCGGGGGTTGGCTGCAGGACACGCCAGGCCACGCGAAAGAGGCTCAGGGCGAGCAGTACGATACCGATCGATTTATGCCACCACGGCGCCATCTTGTACCAGGCGTCATAGTAGCCAAGACCGGTCATCCACCACCCCAGCGCGAAGAGACCGAAGACAGTCAGCGCACTCAGCCAATGCACGCCGATGCTGATACGTCCCCATCCGTTTTTGGAGTTGCTCCACATGGCGTCTTCTCTGTCGGCTCGTGACGTCTAGCATACGGGCTCTGTCGGCGATCACTAGCGCGACGCGCGTCACTCAATCATTCACGATAGGGAAACAATCGCGGCCTAACGACCCAGGATTAGTGACCGCGACGACATATTGGGCCGCGCCTTGCGGGCTACGGCCCCGGCAGGAACGAAAAAACCCGCCGAGGGCGGGTTTTGGAACAACGTTGGCTGTCCAGTATGGCGATGCCAGAGTGCGCCGCGCTGCCCGAGCTCGCTACAGCGTGCTCAGGCCGCGTTGCAGGTCCGCCTTGAGATCTTCGAGCGCCTCGAGTCCGACGGCAATACGCACCAGCCCTTCGCTGATGCCGGCATCGGCGCGCTGAGCGTCGCTGAGACGCCCGTGGGTGGTGGTCGCGGGATGCGTGATGGTGGTCTTGACGTCACCCAGGTTGCCGGTGATCGACAGGACGCGGGTGCTGTCGATCACGTGCCACGCGGCGGGTTGTCCGCCCTTGATCTCGACGCCCATCACCGCACCGAAGTCGCGCTGCTGACGCTTGGCCAGTGCATGCTGCGGGTGGCTTTCGAGCCCCGAGTAGTGCACTCGCGCTACCGCCGGCTGCGCTTCGAGCCACTGCGCCAGCGCTTTCGCGTTGCGGCTGTGGGCCTGCATGCGCAGGTCGAGCGTCTCCAGACCCTTGAGAAAGATCCAGGCGTTGAACGGGCTCATGCAAGGGCCGCAGGTCCGAACGACGCCATAGAGCTTCTCGAGTTCGGCGTCACGGCCAACGACGGCCCCGCCGATCGCCCGCCCCTGCCCATCGAGATACTTGGTCGCCGAGTGGATCACCAGATCCGCCCCCAGCGCGAGGGGGCGCTGCAGCGCGGGGGTCAAAAAGCAGTTGTCGATCGCCAACCAGGCACCGTGGCGATGGGCGAGCTCGGCCAGCGCCTGAATATCGACCAGACCATTGAGCGGATTCGACGGCGTCTCGGCAAACAGCAGCCGAGTCTTCGCGGTGATCGCCGCCTCCCACGCCTGCAGATCGTCGAGCTCGACATAACGCGGCGTGATCCCGAACTTGGAGAGGTACTTGTCGAACAGCGCGACGGTCGAGCCGAAAACCGAACGCGAGACGACCACCTCATCACCGGCTTCGAGCAGCGCCAGCACCGTAGAAAGTATCGCTGCCATGCCGGAGCTGGTGGCCACACAGCGCTCGCCACCCTCCATCACCGCCAGACGTTTCTCGAAGTTGCGCACCGTGGGGTTGGTAAAACGCGAGTAGACGTTGCCCGGCTCCTCGCCCTTGAACTTGCGCGCTGCCTCGGCGGCACTTCCGTAGACAAAGCTCGAGGTCGGAAAGATAGGCTCGCCATGCTCCTGTTCATGGGTGCGCTCGTGGCCTGCCCGCAGCGCCAGCGTCTCGAGGGCCAGCGTCGACTCGTCGAAGGGCTCGTCCTGAGAGGGATCGTGTGTCATCTCTGCACTCCTTGTCCGCGGCAACCGGCCTGGCGGCCGCGGCTGGGTCATTTCGGCTCAGTCGTCTTCGCTGTCGTTATGCAGATCGACGACGGCGTTAAGGCTGTCACTCTCCGACTTGGCGGCATCGTTGCGCGCCGCTTCCAACGCCGCGAGATAGGCGTCGTCGACGTCGCCGGTGACATAGCTGCCATCGAACACGGAGCAGTCGAAGTCGTCCAGCGCCGGATTGACCTCGCGACAGGCAGCCTTGAGATCCTCGAGATCCTGATAGATCAGGCGGTCCGCGCCAATCAGCTCGCCCACCTCGGCGTCGCTACGACCGTGCGCCACCAGCTCGCTCGCCACCGGCATGTCGATGCCGTAGACGTTGGGGTAGCGCACCGCCGGTGCGGCAGACGCAAAGTAGACCTTGTTGGCGCCGGCATCCCGCGCCATCTGGATGATCTGACTGCAAGTCGTGCCACGCACGATGGAGTCGTCCACCAGCATCACGTTCTTGCCGGCGAACTCGCTGGCGATGGCGTTGAGCTTCTGCCGCACCGACTTCTTGCGCTGCGTCTGCCCAGGCATGATGAAGGTCCGGCCGATGTAGCGGTTCTTCATGAAGCCTTCACGGAACGTGACGCCGATATGCTGGGCAAGCTCGAGCGCTGTGGTCCGTGAGGTGTCGGGAATCGGAATGACCACGTCGATGTCGTGATCCGGCCACTCGCGCTGAATGCGATCACCGAGCTTGCGGCCCATCTGCATCCGCGTGCCGTAGACGTAGGCACCGTCGAGCATCGAGTCCGGACGCGCCAGATAGACATGCTCGAAGATGCACGGTGTGAGTCGCGGTTGATCGACGCACTGCTGGGTGTGCACGGTCTTGTCCATATCGACGAAGATCGCTTCACCCGGGGCCAGATCGCGCTCGAGTTCGAAACCACCGACGTCGAGAGCGACCGATTCGGAGGCGATCATCACGTCTGGCGTGGCCCCTTCGTCGCGCGTGCCGTAGACCACGGGGCGAATGCCGTGCGGATCGCGAAACGCCACCAGTCCAAATCCGTTGATGATAGCCACCGCCGCGTAGCCGCCGCGGCAGCGCCGATGGACCCGGCGTACGGCATCGAAGATATCTTCAGGCGTTAGGGTGTGCCCCTGCTTGCCCAGCTCGTGGGCGAAGACATTGAGCAGCACTTCGGAGTCCGAGCTTGTGTTGATGTGACGCAGATCCGAGGAGAAGAGCTCCTGCTTGAGCTGGTCGGAGTTGGTCAGATTGCCGTTGTGGGCCAGCGTGATGCCGTAGGGGGAGTTCACATAGAACGGTTGCGACTCGGCTTCGCTGGCCGTCCCCGCGGTCGGGTAGCGAACGTGACCGATGCCGAGCCCGCCCGTCAGCCGTTTCATGTGGCGTGTATGGAATACATCGCGCACCAGGCCGTTGTTCTTGCGCAACAGAAAGCGACCATCGTCCCAGGTCATCATGCCGGCGGCGTCCTGTCCGCGGTGTTGCAAAACCGTCAGCGCGTCATAGATCGACTGATTGACCGCTTCATTGGCCATGAGGCCTACGATACCGCACATTCCGCCTTACCTCGCTTGTTGCACCCGCTCAAGGGGCCGGTCGGGAGTTCGGGGGCTCGGACGCCGCCTCCTCCTCCCGCTGGTATGAAGATGTTGGGCCGCCGGGAATCCCCAGCGGCAATTGCCGCATTGCCTCTTGCGCCCGCGACGGGTCGACGTCCCAGCTCTGAAGCTGAACCACCGCCCAGTCCCGCAGCGACTCGAAGGAGGGGCGTAGCTGGGCGTCTCGCCACGCCTGAATCTGCGACAGTGGCGTGAGACCGATGACCACCGTGGCGATGACCAGAATCGCCGCGCCACGGGCAAGGCCGAACGCCGCCCCCGCCAGCCGGTTGAAGAAGCCCAGGCCGACCCACTCGATCGCCGCGGTCAGCACGCGGATGACCACGCCACAAGCAATGACGACGACCAGGATGACAATGATGAACCCCAGCACCAGCCGGACATCCGGGTGGTCGATGTAAGGCTCCAGCAGATCGCCGATCGGCTGGGCGAACACGCGCGCTGCCAGCAGCGCGGCGATCCAGGCGCCGAGGCCCAGCGCCTCTCGCACCAGGCCACGCAAAAAGCCTGCCAGCATGGAGATCGTCAATGCCAGCAGGAAGGCGTAATCCAGCCACGTCAGAGGCATCAGTTACCCGGATTGCGAATCAGGAGTCCCTGAATATTGGCCGCCTGCTTGAGCTCGCCGCGCGCCGACTCGCCCGCATCGGACGAGCCGTAGGGACCGACATAAACCGTGGTCAGGTCGTTGTCCCGCGGCTGCGAATAGGCGGGAAAGCCCTGCGACTTGAGATCGGCCGTCAGCCGTTCGGCGTTGCCGGCCTGGCCAAAGCTGCCGACCTGGACCACCCAGCCACCGTCGGGGGTCGCCGGCGTGCGCGAGCCACTCTCGGCCGGCGCCGAGTCCTCGCTGGCAGCCGGGGCACTCTCGGCGGGTGCGCTCGACGACGTTTCGGATTCGGCGATCTCGGCGATCGGGTCGGTACGCGGCTGCGTGGCCGACGAGCCGCTCTGGCCGTCGTCGGAAGCGACGTCATCGCCGTCACTGGACTGGCCGAAGCCCCCGTTACCCCCGCTGAGCTGGCCGGACGTGTCAGGTTCAGGCACCGCGGTGTTCGGCTGGCCGGACTGGCCGGTCGCGACCGATGCCGGCGGCTGGGGCGATTCGATAATCCGTTGACGGGCTTCGCCGCCGTCGACCGGCTGTTCGATCACCATGACCGGCTCCGGCTCCTGCTCACGCGGTGCCGGCTCATCGAACAGCATGGGAAGAAAGAGCGCGCCGAGCGCGACGAGAATGACTGCACCGATGATCCGTTCACGCCATCCGTACTTCATACAACCTCCTTGATCGAGCCATGCTCGGCGGCGGACGCCGCATGCCATTCATTCATTTGCATCATCGAGCGCGGCGAGCGCCTCGCCGACGGTGTAAAACGACCCACAGACCAGCACCTCGTCATCTGCCGAGAGCCGCGGGGCCAGCCACGCGACGCCGGCCGCGGGCGAATCGCATATCGCATCGAGGGCGAGGCCCTGACGCTCCAGGCAATCCGCGAGCGCCGCCCCGCTTCTACCGCGCGGCCCGGCGAGCCCCACAGCCACCCAGGTATCCACGACCGGCTTCAGCGCTGTCACTAACGCCTCGGCGTCCTTGTCCGCCAGCACACCGATCAAACCGATGCGGCGCGACGGACGGGGCCGAGAGGCAAGCCGCTCGGCCACATAGCTCGCCGCGTGTTGATTGTGCGCCACATCGAGGCACCAGCGCCCGTGCCACTGTAGCCGGCCCGTCAGCGAGACCGTCTCGAAGGCGGTGCGAACCGCGCTCGCCTCAAGTTCGACGCCGCAGAGCACCAGCGCCTGCAGCGCGGCCGCCGCATTATCCAGCGGCAGCCCCGGGTCGGGCAGAGTCTCAAGTTCATGGCCGGTCATTTCCGGGCCCTTCTGGCTGGCGCCGTGCCAGTGCCAGCGCCCGTGGTTGCCGACCGCCGAACGGTGATCGAAAGCCTGCCCCAGCCAGTAGCTCGGACAGCCCAGCGACGAGAGCCGCTCACCGATACTTACCGGCAGCGCGCGCGACCCCAGAACCGCCGGGCGGCCGGGACGCAGAATGCCCGCCTTCTCGCGGCCGATACCGTCGAGATCACTGCCCAGGAAATCGGCGTGGTCGTGGGCGATGGTGGTGATCACCGCGACATCGGCATCGACGACGTTGACCGCATCGAGTCGTCCACCCAGGCCGACCTCGAGGATTGCGATGTCCGGCTGCCGCTTTGCCATCCCCACCATGGCGGCGAGCGTACCCGCCTCGAAGTAGCTGAGACTGATCGGGTCGTCGCTGAGCCGCGCCGCCTCGACCTGTTCGAAGCCATCGATGAGCGTAGCGTCGTCTACCGGCTCGCCGTCGACGCTCAGCCGCTCGTTGTAACGGATCAGATGGGGCGAGGTGTACGCCGCGGTCGACAGGCCGTGAGCGCGAGCCAGACGTTCGATCATCGCGACCGTCGAGCCCTTGCCGTTGGTGCCCGCGACGGTGACCACCCGGCCGCCCAGGGCCGAGGCACTCAGGCCCAGCCGCTCGGCGACACGGGCAACCCGCTCGAGCCCCATGTCGATGGCGACCGGATGCTGGCGCTCGAGCCGCAGGAGCCAGTCGTCGAGCGTCACAGTCTGGCTGTCATCTTGGGTCATTCGACACATTCCGCCGCGACAACTCAGCGCGTCGTCGCGCTGAGCTCGGAATCGTCACCCAACGGTGAGTAGTCCGACTCATCCGGCTTGCCGATCGCCGGCTGATGCGTCAGCTGACGCAGCACGCGACCCAGACGCTCGCGCATTTCGGGACGTGCGATGATCATGTCGACCGTACCGTGCTCGAGCAGAAACTCGCTGCGCTGGAACCCTTCCGGCAGTGTCTCGCGCACCGTCTGTTCGATGACGCGGGGGCCGGCGAAACCGATCAGTGCATTGGGCTCGGCCACATTGAGGTCGCCGAGCATCGCGAGCGACGCGGAGACCCCGCCGAACACCGGATCGGTGAGTACGGAGATATAGGGAATGCCCGCCTGCTTCAACTTCTCGAGCGCCGCCGACGTCTTGGCCATCTGCATCAGCGAGAAGAGCGCTTCCTGCATGCGCGCCCCGCCGGAAGCGGCAAAGCAGATCAGCGGAATTCCCTCCTCCCGGGCGAGCGTTGCCGCGCGCACGAACTTCTCGCCGACGATGGCACCCATGGAGCCGCCCATGAAGGAAAACTCGAAGGCGACGGCAATGACCGGCAGACCGTCGAGCGTGCCGCGCATGCTGATGAGGGCATCGTTCTCGTCGGTCGATTTCTGCGCCGCGGCGAGACGATCCTTGTACTTCTTGGAGTCACGAAACTTGAGGCGATCGGTTGGCTGAAGGTCAGCGTCGATCTCCTCGCGCCCTTCGGCGTCGAGGAACCAGTTGAGACGCTTGCGCGCCGTCAGCCGCAGGTGATGTTCGCACTTGGGGCAGACGTTCTGATGCTTCTCGAGCTCGGGAAGATAGAGAACCGCTTCACAACTCGGACACTTGCGCCAGAGGCCATCGGGCACGCTGGCACGACGGTCGTTACGCTGGGTACGGCTCATCGACGGGACGATCTTGTCTAGCCAGCTCATGTCAAAAACGCTTCCCCATGGTTATCTAGGACGTGGTTACGAAAAAAAAGCGCGCGACGCGGGGGATGATGCCGCCCCCGTCACGCGTGAAGGAGGCGATGATACCAAAGCCGCCTTCGGGGATCAGGCCTTGGCGTTGCGATCCATCGCCTGTCGCATCTCGCTCAGGATCGCCTTGAGTGCCTCGGGGATAGTCTCCGGTGACTCGGCACGCTCGGCAATGCGGCCAACCAGTGCGCTGCCCACGATCACGCCGTCCGCGAACCTGCCAACGGCGGCGGCGCTTTCGCCATCGCGAATACCGAAGCCGACACAGAGCGGCAGCGTGGTCAGCTCCCGCAGCCTGGCGAGCTGCTCGCCGACCGCATCGGCGTCGAGCGTCGCGGCGCCGGTCACGCCCTTGAGCGACACGTAATAGAGATAGCCCTGGCCGTGATGGCAGATCGAGCGTGCCCGCGCCTCGGACGTGGTCGGGGCCAGCAGAAAGATCGACTGCAATCCCTGCTCGGCGAAAAGCGCGGCGTTGTCGTCGATCTCCTCCGGGGGCATATCGACGGCGAGAAAACCGTCGACGCCGCTCGCCTTGGCCTGACGCGCGAAATTGGCGTACCCCATACGCTCGACCGGGTTGAGATAGCCCATCAGCACCACCGGTGTCTCGGTATCCTGCTGGCGAAACTCGGCGACCATTTCGAGCACGTGAGTCAGCCGGGTGCCGTGGACCAGCGCTCGCTCGCACGCTTTCTGGATCACCGGGCCGTCAGCCATCGGATCGGAGAACGGCACCCCGAGTTCGATCAGATCCGCGCCCGCCTCGACGCAGGCGTGCATGAAGCCGACGGTATGGGTCGGCCCCGGGTCACCGGCCGTGATAAAGGGAATCAGTGCCGTGCGCCCCTGGGACTTGAGCGCGGCAAAACGCCGATCGATGCGATTGGTGTCACTGCTGTTCATGTCGGCCCCTGATTCAAAATTCGATGCCGTCGATCTGGGCGACGGTGTGAATGTCCTTGTCGCCGCGACCGGAGAGATTGACGATGATGTGCTGATCGGTGCGCATCTCGGCGGCCATCTTCTTGGCGTGCGCCAGCGCGTGGGCGGTTTCCAGCGCCGGCATGATGCCTTCGACGCAGGTCAGTTCGCGGAATGCCGCCAGGACTTCGTCGTCATTGGCAGCGACGTAGTCGACGCGACCGACGTCTTTCCACAGCGCATGCTCCGGGCCCACACCGGGGTAGTCGAGGCCTGCCGAGACGGAGTGGGTATCGGCGATCTGACCGCCCTCGTCGGACATGAGATAGGTGCGGTTGCCATGAAGCACGCCGCGCGGGGCGTTGGCGGTCAACGGTGCCGCGTGGCGGCCGCTGGCCAGACCCTCGCCGCCCGCTTCGACGCCCACCATGCGAACCTCGTCGTCCTGGACGAACGGGTAGAACAGGCCCATCGCATTGGAGCCACCGCCGACGCAGGCGACCAGGGCATCCGGCAGCCGGCCGATCTGCTCCAGCGACTGGCGGCGCGCCTCGCGCCCGACCACCGCGCTGAAGTCGCGGACGATCATCGGATAGGGATGCGGCCCGGCCACGGTGCCAATGATGTAGAAGGTGTTGTCGACGTTGGTGACCCAGTCACGCAGCGCTTCGTTCATGGCGTCCTTGAGCGTGCGCGAGCCGGACTCGACCGGCACGACCTTGGCGCCAAGCAGGCGCATCCGATAGACGTTGAGCTTCTGACGCTGCACGTCTTCGGCGCCCATGTAGACCTCGCATTCGAGCCCCAGTCGCGCCGCCACGGTGGCGGTCGCCACCCCGTGCTGGCCGGCGCCGGTCTCGGCGATGACCCGCGGCTTGCCGGCCTTCTTCGCCAGCAGCGCCTGGCCGATGGTGTTGTTCACCTTGTGGGCGCCGGTGTGGTTGAGATCCTCACGCTTGAGCCAGATCTGCGCCCCGCCGATGTCACGCGACCAGCGCTCGGCATGATAGAGCGGCGACGGGCGACCCACGTAGTGCGTGAGGTCACGGTCAAACTCTGCCTGGAAGGCGGGATCGTTCTTGAGCTCGGCGTAGATGGACTCGAGTTCCTCGAGGGCAAAGCTCAGCGTCTCGGAGACGAAGCGGCCGCCGTAGGCGCCAAAATGGCCGCGAGCGTCCGGCAGCTGCGTCAGATCGAAGAATCGGCTCACGTAAGGCCTCTCATGGTGTCGTTAAGTGGTGCGGCGAGCGCTTGGCGTTGGCAACGCGCACCTGCTCGCAGAAAGCGCGGACGGCGGCGGGATCCTTGATGCCACGGCGACCGTCGGTCACTTGGGACTGCCCCTCGACGCCGCCGGAAACGTCGACGGCATAGGGCTGAACCTGCGCGACGGCCTCGGCGACGTTGTCGGGTGTCAGACCTCCCGCCAGAATAACAGGTTTTGCCAGATCGCCGGGAATGCGCGCCCAGTCGAAGGTTTCCCCCGTCCCCCCCGGCACCCCCGGGCGAAAAGCGTCCAGCAGCAGCGCCCCGGCACCGGCGTAGCGCTCGGCGGCGCGGGGCAGGTCGATACCCTCGCGCATCCGTAGCGCCTTGATCCAGGGCCGGCCGAATCCGGCACAGAACTCGGGCGATTCGTCGCCGTGGAACTGCAGAAGATCGAGGTGATCCCGTGCGGCCTCGACCTCGGCAGCCGTCGGGTCGACGAATAGCCCCACCCGCGTGACGAAGGGGCTGGCAACAGCGGCCAGCTCGCCCAGCGTGTCGGCAGAGATCGCCCGCGCGCTACCGGCCCAGAGCACGAACCCGAGCGCGTCGGCACCGGCATCGACCGCCGCGGTGACATCACAGGTTCGCGTCATCCCACAGATCTTGATGCGCACGCGGCTCATGGTGTCGCCTTCTCGAGCGGGACGTTGGGATTGTGATCGACGACGTTCCCATCGGCGTCGATCCAGCGCGGCCACACTCGACGCCGGCGCATCAGCAGAGTGTCTGGAATGACATCCCGATCACCGGTCCAGTCACCCAGAAATGCCAGCATCTGCGGCCCGAGGGGCTCTTCCGGCAGCGCGAAACGCTCGTCGAAGCGCACATCGACGAAGTGCAGTCCACTGGCTGGCGCGGTGACGTTGCCCAGCGTACGGTCGCGCAGCGCCAGGAGTTTCGCCGGGTAGGACTCGCTTTCACTGCCGCGCCCGACGGCCATCAGCACGCCGGCGATGTTGCGTATCATGTGGTGAAGAAAGGCGTTGGCCTGCACATCGATCACCACCAGGGGACCATGGCGGCGCACCTCGATGAAGTGGAGATGACGAATGGGCGTGTTCGACTGACAGCCGGCCGCGCGGTAGCTCGAGAAATCATGCTCGCCGACCAGCACCTGGGCAGCGCGGTGCATGCGCTCGGCGTCCAGCGGATCTCGGCACCAGGTCACGTTGTGGCGCTCGAGCACTGGCCGCGTCGGCTGGTTGATGATGACATAGCGATAGCGACGCGCCAGCGCGGAGAAGCGCGAGTGGAATTCATCCGACACGGGCTTGAGCCAGCGAATGGCGATATCGCGGGGAAGTTTGGCGTTGGTACCAAAGACCCACGCTTTCTGCGTGCGCGCGACCGGCGCATCGAAGTGGACGATCTGACGCGTCGCATGGACGCCACTATCGGTGCGTCCGCTGCAGAACACGCGAACCGGCGTCGCGGCGATGGTGGACAGCGCCTTTTCCAGCGCGCCCTGCACGGAGTCGGCGTGGCTCAGGCGCTGCCAGCCGCAGTAGCGAGTACCGTCGTACTCGATCCCCATGGCCAGCCTACCGCTGAGTGGCCGGTTGTCATCCTGCCGAGTAAAAAACGCCATCGGAACCTGCGTGGAGTCGAGACTTGCGTCGGGGAAATCGTTAGAGGCGGCTATTATCCCGATGCGGCCGCTCGAATTCCACCTCCTCTACCTCCCACTCGGCGGGGATCGTTCCACCCTTTAGCGCCCCGGAGGCCGCTAAAGGGTGGCCACGGTCACTCGATGCCAACTCCCCGGCGCCCGAGCCGGACTGCGGCGCGTGACTGCTGGCCCCCGGCGTCTGCTGCGGCGCCGATTCGTCCTGGCAGCCGAGCGGGGCGTGAGCCTGGGTGCCGGCGGCGGTAGACCCGCTGGAGAGCGACGGGAACGACACCGTGGGCAGGCGGATTCCGCCAGCGCCAGTCGAGTCATCGTCCGGCACGAGATCAGTGTGGGGTTCGCGCTCAAGCGGCGGCGGCACATACTCGATGGTGGTCGACGGTCGACCGCGAACCGGCGCATCAGGCGCCACCGCTTGCCTTGGCAGGGGGCCGACGGCCGCAGCCACACTGGCAGAGAGGGCACTGAATGACGAGACTTCGCCCGCGTCGCTCGTCACCGAAACCCCGTCGTTGGGATATCGTTCGGCATCGATCCGATCGGGCGCGGCGTCATCGACGGCCATGTCAGCTCGGGGCACGTCACGGCCGCTCGCGTCAGCGCCGGCAGCCGACTCGAACAGCGAGTCCACTGCTTCGCTGGCCGTCACGGAGCCGGCAGCAGAAGCCATCGCGGCGTCACCGGTAGCGGTCGGGGAGCTGGCGGCCTCCGGCGTGGGCTCACTCGACACCTCGCCGGCCGTGGCCTCTGCCCAGCTCTCATCGACGTAGCGTGCCCGATAGTGATCGACCAGCGACTGCGCCTGCTGGCGCTGGGCCCGAGGCGCGTCATCCGGCAGCTCGCGAAATGCCTGCTCCATCGCCTCCATCTCTCTGAGCTCGCCATGGACCCGAATCAACGCCAAACGCTGCTTGGCGTCTTCCTGCGTGGCGAGTCGCGGCTGCAACCACTCCCGCGCCTCGGCATAGCGGCCATAGGCGATGAAGATGTCCGCCTGGCTGATCGAGGCGCTATCGGCCTCCCTCGTCTCGTCTCGCGAACCGCCCCTGTCGGCCGCCGATGGCACCTCGACGGACGCCGCCGCCGGCTCGCTGACACGATGCCGACGCTGACGGCGTCGCCAGGCGACATAGAACAGCGGCAGCAGGAGCGCGGCGGCCAACCACCGCCCCTGTTCGACGAGCAAGCCCATCGCTGGCGACGCCGCCGCCGACGATGGCGTGTCGCTGGCCGCAACGTCCGGCGCGACGCCATGACTCAGCGATGGGTCATCACCCACGACATCGCCCACGGCATCGCCGACCGAATCGACGACGCCGTCTGAAGCCGGCGACGCATCCGTCGCCATGCCCGACTGACCCTCGGGCGATGCCTCGATGTCGTTTCCGCCCTTGCCGGCCGGCATCGACGCCCCACCGGTATCAGGCGGCGATGACCCTGCCGAGTGCCCCAGGACAACGGACTCGGCGATCGGCACCGCCGCGAGCGCTTGCCCCACCAAGCCTGCCTCGCCAGCGTGGCCGACGCGTGCCTGTAGCCGATCGCGTTCGGCCGTCAGCGCGGCGATCGTCTCCCGCTGGCGCGCCGCTTGGGCGTCCAGCGCTGCGACGCGCTGACGTAGTGCCGCCAGCGACACGTCGCTCCCCTGGGTGTCGTCAAGTGCTTCCTCAACGGCCGGCTTCGAGGCTTCGCCATTCGAGGCCTCGGCCCAGTCACCGAGCGCTTGTGACATGTAGATCGCCGCGACAGCTGACTTCGCAGGGACGCTGAGCGTCACCCCGGCGCGTAGCCGGTCCCTGTCGCCGGCAACGAACGCCGAGGGATTGGCACGATAGAGTGCGAGCATTGCCGAGCGCCGCGCCACGCCCTGCTCGCCCAGCGTCTCCGCAAGGCTCGATAACGTACTCCCGGGGCGCACGCGCAGCGAGGTGGGCCAGCGGCGCTCACGCCCGCTGCGCGGCCGCGTGACCGCGGGCGATGCCGCGCCAGCACGCAAGGACTCGGACTGGCCGGTTGGCGGCGGGGTCGAGTCGCGACCCACCGATTCACCAGCGTTCTCCAGAAGCGGGGGGGCCTGGGCGTAGTCGACGGGGTCGAACAGCAGCGATACCTGCCGCTGCCACTGTCCCTGGGGCCAGGTGATCACCAGCAGCAGGTCGACGAAAGGGTCGCGAACTCGCCGCGGACTGTCGAGCACGATGGAGGGGCGACCGCCTACCGACTCGACCTGTGCGGCCAGCGTGTCGCTCAGCGCTGTCGGCACCAGCCCGGCACGGCGATAGGCGTCGGCATCGGCGACGCGGACACTGATGTCAGCCATCGACACAGCGTCGCTATCGGTCAGCGGCAGCACGACATGGAGCGGGCGATTGAGCGCGGAAGTGTCGGTGGGCTCGGCAAGCCCCAGGGCATGCACGAGTGGCGTCAGCGCGAAAAGCCACACGCCGAGTGGGAGAGAGAGCCGGTGGCGCATCGAAGCCTCGTGAACGTGACGATGGAGTGAACGTCGGAATGGGTAACTACGTTCAGCGAATCGATACGTTCATCGGCGGCGGACAGGGCAAACTTGACGGCCCGACCGCAAAAGGCCCCGGGAAGGGATCCCCGGGGCCTCGAATGACAACACGTCAGGCCTTGAGTCAGACGCGTTCGCGAAGGATACCGAGCATGCGTTTGAGCGGCTCTGCCGCCCCCCAGAGCAGCTGGTCGCCGACGCTGAAGGCCGTCAGGTACTCCCCGCCCATCGCCAGCTTGCGCAGCCGCCCTACCGGCACGTCCATGGTGCCGCTGACCGCCGACGGGGTCAGCTGCCGTAGCGTCGCCTCGGGGGTGTTGGGCACGACCTTGACCCAGGGGTTGTGACGCGCCAGACGGTCTTCGATCTCGTCAAGCGGCACATCCTGCTTCAGCTTGATGGTGAACGCCTGACTGTGCGAGCGCATCGCGCCGATACGCACGCAAAGGCCGTCGATGGGAATGGGGCTGTCGCCGGTGGCGAGAATCTTGTTGGTCTCGACACCGCCTTTCCACTCTTCCTTGCTCTGGCCGTTCTCCATTGCCTTGTCGATCCACGGCAGCAGGCTACCGGCCAGCGGCGCTCCGAAGTTGTCGACCGGAAAATCACCGCCACGCATGTTGGCCGTGACGTCGCGGTCGATATCCAGAATCGCACTCGAGGGCGTGGCCAGATCGCCGGCCACCGAGGCATGGAGCGCGCCCATCTGGTTGAGCAGCTCACGCATGTGCTTGGCACCGGAGCCGGAGGCGGCCTGATAGGTCATGGAGGTCATCCACTCGACCATGTTCGCCTCGAACAGACCGCCCAGTCCCATCAGCATCAGACTGACGGTGCAGTTGCCGCCAACGAAGGTTTTGGCGCCGCGGTCGAGCTGGGCGTCGATGACCCCACGGTTGACCGGGTCGAGCACGATGGTCGCGTCGTCGGCCATGCGCAGAGTGCTCGCCGCATCGATCCAGTAGCCCTGCCAGCCGGCTTTCCGCAGATTCTGATAGACCGCGCCGGTGTAGTCTCCGCCCTGACAGCTGAGGATGACGTCCATCGCCCGCAGCTGATCGATATCGTTGGCGTCCTTGAGCGGCGGCACTTCGACCCCGATGTCCGGACCGGGCTGGCCGGTCTGGGAGGTGGAGAAGAAGACCGGCTCGATCCCGGCGAAATCGTTGTCATCCAGCATGCGCTGCATCAGCACGGAACCGACCATTCCGCGCCAACCGACGAATCCGACTTTCAGCATCGTTGAACTACCCCGCGATACGTTGAAATTGAATAGGGTTCGAGGCCGCCGCAGGCGGCCGCCGATGTGAGTCTAGCGTACCTCGGCTACGACCTCGGCTCACGCCTCGAGAAAGGCCGCCAGCACGGCATCACCCATCTCGCGGGTCGAAACCTGGCGCGTCCCGGGGTAGGCGATGTCCGCCGTGCGCAGACCGTCGTCGAGCACCTGTCCCACGGCGCGCTCGATGCGTGCGGCAAGCTCGGCCTGGCCCAGCGAATAGCGCAGCATCATCGCCACAGACAGTATCGTCGCCAGCGGGTTGGCCAGGCCCTGGCCCGCGATATCCGGCGCGCTGCCGTGACACGGCTCGTACATGCCCTGCTGGTGCTCGTTGAGCGACGCCGACGGCAGCATGCCGATGGAGCCGGTGAGCATGGCCGCGGCGTCGGAGAGGATGTCGCCGAACATGTTCCCGGTCACCACCACGTCGAACTGCTTGGGCGCGCGAACCAGCTGCATGGCGGCGTTATCGACGTACATGTGCGACAGCTCGACATCCGGATACTCCGGCGCCAGACGGTTCATCACCTCACGCCAGAGGATAGTGACCTCGAGCACGTTGGCCTTGTCCACCGAGCAGAGCTTGCCGCCACGTTTCTGCGCCATTTCGAAGGCGACGCGGCCGATACGCTCGATCTCCGACTCCGAGTAGACATAGGTGTTGTAGCCGACGCGTTCGCCGTCGCGTTCTTCGATGCCACGGGGCTGGCCGAAGTAAATGCCGCCGGTCAACTCGCGCACGATCATGATGTCGAGCCCGGAAACCACCTCCGGCTTCAGCGTCGACGCCTCGGCGAGCTGCGGATAGAGCAACGCCGGTCGCAGGTTGGCGAACAGGTTCAGATTCTTGCGCAGCCCCAGCAGCCCCTTTTCCGGGCGCTTGGAAAGATCCTCCAGCGTGTCCCACTGTGGCCCGCCGACGGCACCAAGCAGAATCGCATCGGCGTTCCTTGCCTTGTCGAGCGTGGCGGCCGGCAGCGGATCGCCCTCGGCGTCATAGCCCGCCCCGCCGACCAGCGCCTGCTCGAGCTCGACGTCGAGCCCCGCATCGCGGCAGGCGTTCAAAATCTTGACCGCTTCGGTGGTGATCTCCGGACCGATACCGTCACCCGGCAGCACCAGAATCTTCTTGCTCATGCATTTTCCTCAAGCGTGTTCTTTGGTCGCCCACAACACCAGCATATCGGTCGTGAAGGAGCCGTCGTCGGCGATCTCGAAGGCGTCGCGCACCTCCTGACCGACCTGACGCTGTAAATGGAGAATCGCGTCGCGCATCACGTCCGGCGTGCGCATGCGGGCAATCCAAGTGCCGAAATCCAGGCGAAGACGCTGTCGCGAACTGGCGGTCATCACCAGCCCGGCTTCGCCAACCATCTGTGCCCACTCGCTGGGGGTGTAGTCGCGCACATGGCTGGTGTCGCGGAGCATCTCGACGCTTTGCAGAAAGCTATCGAAAAGCGGCTGTTCCGACGCCGTCACGTCAATGAATGCGGCCAGCCCGCCCGGCTTCAGGACGCGTCGCACCTCACGCAGCGCCAGCCCGACGTCACGCCAGTGATGCGCGGAGAAGCGGCTGCACACCACGTCAAAGCTGTTGTCCGCGAACGGCAGCGACTCGGCAACGCCCTGCACGGTTTCAATCGCGTCCAGGCCCCGTTCGGCAGCGGCGCCGGCCACCACCTCGAGCATCCGCGGTGACAGATCGTAGGCGACGACATGCTGAGCCAGCTCGGCCACCTGGAAACTGACGTGACCGGCACCACAGCCAAGATCCAGCACGCGCGCCTCGGCGATCGCGCCGACCCGTTCCCGCAGCTGCGCGAACTCCTGTCCCTGGGCGTGCACGCTGCTGCTGAGGTAGGCACTCGCCTGAGCGCCGAACTGGCGCTCGACCACCGCACCGTGATCGTTCTTCGCCGGGGCCTCAGACATCTCGAAACAGCCAGGGCTGCGCGGCGCGGTGGCGCGATTCGAACTCGGCGATAGCCCCGCCCTGCTCCAGCGTCAGGCCGATGTCGTCGAGCCCCTCAAGCAGGCAGTGCTTGCGAAAGGGATCGACGTCGAACGGAATCTCTTCACCGCTCGGGGTGATAACGCGCTGCTTGGCAAGATCGATATCCAGCCGGTATCCCTCGTGGGCCTCGGTTGCCTGGAACAGCCGTTCGACGGTCTCTTCCGCCATGGGAATCAGCAGGATGCCGTTCTTGAACGAGTTGTTGTAGAAGATGTCGGCAAAGCTCGGGGCGATGACCACGCGGAAGCCGAAGTCATCCAGCGCCCAGGGAGCGTGCTCGCGGGAGCTACCGCAGCCGAAGTTACGCCGCGCCAGCAGCACCTCGGCACCCTGGTAGCGCGGGCGGTTGAGCACGAACTCCGGATTGAGCGGTCGCTGCGATGCATCCTGGCCCGGATAGCCTTCGTCGAGATAGCGGAGCTCGTCGAACAGGTTCGGGCCGAAGCCGGTACGCTTGATCGATTTCAAAAACTGCTTGGGAATGATCAGGTCGGTATCGACGTTGGCACGATCCAACGGCGCAACGAGCCCCTGCAGGCGTTCGAACTTTTTCATGGTGCTTCTCCTCAGGCGCTCAGCGCATCGGTCGGGGCGTAGTCGTAGTCACGCACGTCAACGAAGTGCCCTTCGATCGCTGCCGCCGCGGCCATCGCCGGGCTCACCAGGTGCGTGCGCCCGCCGTAACCCTGACGGCCCTCGAAGTTGCGATTCGACGTGGAGGCGCAGCGCTCGCCGGCGCCCAGCTTGTCTGCGTTCATCGCCAGACACATCGAGCAGCCGGGCTCGCGCCACTCGAAGCCGGCTTCGGTAAAGATCTTGTCGAGCCCCTCGGCCTCGGCGAGACGCTTCACCAGTCCCGAGCCCGGCACCACCATCGCAAGCTGGATATTGGCTGCGATCTTGCGACCCTGGGCGACCTTGGCCGCTTCGCGCAGATCCTCGATGCGCGAGTTGGTGCAGGAGCCGATGAAGATCTTGTCGAGGCGGATGTCGGTGATCTTCTGCCCGGCCTCGAGGCCCATGTAGTCGAGCGCGCGAGTCATGCCGCGGCCGACAGTCTCGTCCTCGGCAGCGGCCGGATCCGGCACGTTGGCCGAGACGTTGACCACCATCTCCGGGCTGGTGCCCCAGGTCACCTGCGGTTCGATCTCCGCGGCGTCGAGCTCGACCACCTTGTCGAAGGGAGCGTCAGCGTCGGAGACCAGCTCGCGCCACGCGTCGACCGCTGCCGGCCACTGCTCGGCGCTCGGCGCGTAAGGGCGACCGCGCAGATACTCGATCGTGTTGTCGTCCACCGCGACCAGACCGACACGAGCGCCGGCCTCGATCGCCATGTTGCAGATGGTCATGCGCCCTTCCATGGAGAGCTCGCGAATCGCGCTGCCGGCGAACTCGATGGCATAGCCGGTACCGCCGGCGGTGCCGATGCGACCGATCACCGCCAGCACGATGTCCTTGGCCGTGACGCCGAGGCCGAGCTCACCCTCCACTCGCACCTGCATGTTCTTCATTTTCTGCGCGATCAGGCACTGGGTCGCCAGCACGTGCTCGACCTCGGAGGTGCCGATACCGTGCGAGAGCGCGGCGAAGGCGCCGTGGGTGGCGGTGTGGGAGTCGCCACAGACGACGGTCATCCCGGGCAGCGTCGCGCCCTGCTCCGGCCCGACCACGTGGACGATGCCCTGCCGCTCGTCGTTGATGCGAAACTCTTCGATATCGAAGCTTTCGCAGTTCGCGTCCAAGGTCTCGACCTGAATCCGCGAGACGTCGTCGAGGATGCCGGCATTGCCCGCCGAGCGCTCCTTGCGCGTGGTCGGCACGTTGTGGTCCGGCGTCGCCAGGTTGGCATCACGCCGCCACGGCTTGCGTCCCGCCAGACGCAGCCCCTCAAAGGCCTGCGGCGAGGTGACTTCGTGCAGCAGGTGGCGATCGATATAGATCAGCGCCGAGCCGTCGTCGCGGCTGGTCACCAAATGCTGCGTCCACAGCTTGTCGTAAAGTGTCTGGGCTGCCATCGGTTCTCTCCTCCGTCGCTCGCCGTCTGCGCGGCGTCGTCGACCTGGTTATCCGGGGAAGGCGGCACGGCGCCGCCTCCCGCATCCGGCGCTGCCGCGCCCGGGATCGTGATGCCACCTTACGGTTTTCGTTCGCATAAAGACAATTCATCTTTATCATGCTTTGAATTCCTTAAAGGAATGTCGGCGACAGTCACCCTCGCCTGTCGCGACCGCTCGCACCACCACGGGAGCCTTCATGGATACGCAGAGCCTTCAGGCCTTTATCGCGGTGGCGGACCTGCACTCGTTTTCGCTCGCCGGTGAGCAGCTTCATCTCACCCAGCCCGCCATCAGCAAGCGTATCGCCACGCTGGAGTCGCAGACCGGCGCCAAGCTCTTCGATCGGATCAACCGCCGCGTCGGGCTCACCGAGGCGGGCCGGCTACTGCTACCCCGGGCGCGGCAGATTCTGCAGCTGGTCGAGGACAGCCGGCGCCAGCTCACCAACTTGAGCGGCGAGGTGCGCGGCAGTCTGACGCTGGCCACCAGTCACCACGTCGGGCTGCATCGACTGCCCCCGGTGCTCAAGGCGTTCACTCAGGCCTACCCGGACGTTGAGCTCAACCTGCGCTTTCTGGACTCCGAGCAGGCCTATCATGGCGTGCTCTCCGGGGAGATCGAGCTGGCCGTGGTGACGCTTGCGCCGCAGCCGAACCCGCAGGTGGAGTCGATTCCCATATGGGTCGACCAGCTCCGCTTCGTCTGCGCCCCTGAGCACCCGCTCGCCGGGCGCGGTTCGCTTTCGCTTGCCGACCTGGTCGACTACCCGGCAGTCCTGCCCGGGCCGCTGACGTTCACCCGGGATATCGTCGTCGACGCCTTCACCCGGGCGGGGCTCGCCGTCGAGGTGGCGCTATCGACCAACTATCTGGAGACGCTCAAGATGATGGCGAGCATCGGGCTCGGCTGGAGCGTGCTGCCCCAGCGCATGATCGATGGCGAGATCGTGGCGCTCGAGGTGGCACACCCGGCGATCGTTCGCCGACTGGGCTATCTGGTTCACACCGAACGCACGCTTTCCAATGCCGGTCGCGCGATGATCGCCGAGCTGGAGACGGCCCGTCTGTCGCTCGATTGACCCTACTCTCGTCGCCGGTGCCGTTCTCCGCGCCCCCTAACGACGAAAGGCCCCTCTCGGGGCCTTTCGTCATGACAGTAGAGACGTCGGGCCGCCTCAACGCTGACCGAGCTGAGGCGTATCGACGTGAACGTCGGCGTTCTGGCCGCGGTGACGCAGCCAGTGATCCATCAGCGTCAGCGCCATCATCGCCTCGGCGATGGGCGTAGCGCGAATCCCGACGCAGGGGTCATGGCGGCCCTTGGTGACGACTTCCGTCGCATGGCCGTCGACATCGATGGAGCGCCCGGGCTGGGTAATGCTCGAGGTCGGCTTGAGCGCCAGATGGGCAACGATCGGCTGGCCGCTGGAGAGCCCGCCGAGCACCCCCCCGGCGTGGTTGGAGAGAAAGCCTTCCGGCGTCATCTCGTCGCGATGCTCGCTGCCGCGCTGCGAGACCGTCGCGAAGCCGTCGCCGATCTCTACTCCCTTGACCGCGTTGATCCCCATCAGGCCATGCGCCAGATCCGCATCGAGGCGGTCGAACACTGGCTCGCCAAGCCCCACCGGCACGCCCTCGGCGACGACCGTGATCCTGGCGCCGACGCTGTCCTGGTCGCGGCGTAGCTGATCCATGTAGGCTTCGAGCGCCGGCAACCTCTCCGGGTCCGGGCAGAAGAAGGGGTTGTCGTCGACGCCCTCCCAGCTCTTGAAGTCGATCTCGAGGGGGCCGAGCTGGCTCATGTAGCCGCGAACGCTGACGCCCCGGGTGGCCAGCCACGCCTTGGCGATGGCGCCCGCGGCAACCCGCATCGCCGTTTCGCGGGCGCTCGAGCGGCCCCCGCCGCGATAGTCACGAACGCCGTATTTGTGGTGATAGGTATAGTCTGCATGCGCCGGGCGGAACTGATCCTTGATCTTCGAATAGTCCTTGGAGCGCTGATCGGTATTCTCGATCATCAGCCCGATCGGTGTTCCGGTGGTTTTCCCCTCGAAGACACCCGAGAGAATGCGCACGGCATCCGGCTCGCGGCGCTGGGTGGTGTGCCGCGATGACCCGGGGCGACGGCGATCGAGATCTCGCTGCAGCATCGACTCATCGAGCACTAGCCCCGGCGGGCAGCCGTCGACGATGGCGCCAAGCGCGGGGCCGTGACTCTCACCGAACGTCGTGACGGTGAACAGCTTGCCGAAGGTATTGCCGGACATGCGCGATCCTCGATGATGGGGGGTGACGGTCGGCCCGCTGACGCTGGCCGTTCGATGCGTCGAATGAGTGCGTGACGAGTGCCGACGGTCTCAGACCGGCTCGGCGGCAAAGGTGTCGGCATGCGCGTCCAGCGCCTCGGCGGAGAGGGCAAAAACCCCCTCGCCGCCGCGCTCGAACTCGAGCCATAGAAATTCGACCTCGGGAAAGGCGGCCTCGAGATGACGCTGGGAGTTGCCGACTTCGACGATCAGTACGCCGCCATCGTTGAGGTAGGTTCGCGCCTCGCGCAGGATGCGTCGCACGATGTCCAGGCCGTCGCGACCGGCCCCGAGCGCCAGGTCCGGTTCGTGGCGATACTCCGCCGGCATCGCGGAGAGATCCCGCGCGTCGACGTAGGGCGGATTGCTGACGATCAGGTCGTAGCGCTGACCCGCCACCCCATCGAAGAGATCGGAAGCGACGGCCCGCACCCGGCGCCCCACGTCGTGACGCACGATATTGGCCTTGGCAACATCCAGCGCGTCCACGCTCAGGTCGACCAGATCCACCTCGGCGGTCGGCAGGTAGAGGGCGGTGGCAATGCCGATACACCCCGAGCCCGTGCAGAGGTCGAGCACCCGCGCCGGCGGCATCTCGAACCAGGGCGCGAAGCCCTGCTCGATCAGCTCCGCGATGGGCGAGCGCGGGATCAGCACACGCTCGTCGACTTCGAAGGGGAAGCCGGCAAAGAACGACTCGCCCAGCAGATACGGCAGCGGCAGGCGCGATTCGACGCGTTGACGCACCAGCCCGACGATGCGCTGGCGTTCGGAGGCCAGCAAGCGAGCATCGAGCACCGCCGGATCGACGTCCCACGGGAGATGCAGCGCGCCGAGGACCAGCGCGACCGACTCGTCCCAGGCACTGTCGGTGCCGTGACCGAAATGCAGTCGGTGCGCGTGAAATTCACTGGTGGACCAGCGCAGGCAGTCGCGAATGCTGATCAGGTCGGTGGCGAGGGCATCGTCGCTGAGCGCAAGGCTCGACGGCATCGAAGACATGGGAAAAGGCTCGTGGGGCGAAAAACGGAGCCCGATTGTACCTGCATGTTGCGCTACATGGCACCGGGAGACGCTTGCGCCCTCCCCGCGGTGACACTGACAAGGCAAATCCGCCCGGAACCGATTACCCTAGGCGCCTTCGAGATCACAATGCCCGCCTTGGGTCGCCCATGGCACACGGCCCTCGGCGCAACCCGACGCTTTCAGCAATCCACTCGGCAGGTATAGAGGCAGGCCGCGATGACCCAGTTTCCCGATGACGATGACGACCACAACGCCTTTCGTCAGGCGCTGGAAGCCGCCGGCGTGCGCAAGCTGAAAACCAACCGCGCCAACGTCGGCCGTCCCCGCAAGACGCCGCCCGGCGCCGCGGCGCGCCGGGCGGCGGCGACGCAGGCCACGACGGCCGCCCGCTCGCAGCTCTCCGATGGCGGTGTCGAGGCGGTCACGCCGCATCAGCGACTCGAATTTGCGATTCCCGATCTGCCCGCGCGGACCTTCGCCAAGCTCAAGCGCGGCCAGATCGGCTGGGAAGGCGGTCTCGATCTCCACGGCTACACCATCGACGAAGCCCGGCTCGAGCTGGAGGCGTTCATCGATGACGCCCTCGCCACCCGCGCACGCTGCGTACTGGTGGTTCACGGCAAGGCCCGGGGCACCCGCGCCAGCGGCGTCGACTATCCGGTGATCAAGAGCCACGTCAACGCCTGGCTCAAGCACTGGTCCCGAGTGCTGGCGTTCTGCTCGGCCAGTGACGTCGACGGCGGCACGGGCGCGGTCTACGTCCTGCTGCGCACGCGCGACGACCGTGACGAGCGCTGATTGCGACACGCTCTGACGCTCCGCATTCATCCACCCCCGCACGGTTCGCTCCGCACCGACTGCGATTCCCGCAAGCCCTCGCCGACGGCTTTCGCTCACTGTCAGCCGGCAGCCGCCATCTGGCGTCGGGTCCAGGCGACGATCTCTGCCGCGACGGCCGCAACCTGCAGCCGCTCCAGATGCAGGTGATGACCGCCCGCTAGAACGCGACGGGTGAGCTGTGGCATGCGCTGACGCGCTGTCGCGGCGAGCGCTTGTCCCGCCAGCACCCCCTGGGTCGCCTGCACCAACAGGGCCGGCGCCACCACCCGCTCGACCGTGTGCAGCGCCTGTGCCGGCGTGAGTCGCGACAGCGACGGCCAGGTCAGGCGGCGATCGGTGCGCCACTGGAAACGGCCATTGGCATCTCGGGCGAGATTACGCTCGACGATGGGACGCGCCGACGCTTCGTCCAGCCGCGTTACCCCCCCGCTTACCCTGGCCGCGACGGCCGCCTCGACGCTGTCGAACCCGCGACTCTCGGCACGGACGCGCCGGCGCGACTGCAGCGCCAGGCGCAACTGGTCCATGCCCTCTTCGACCTCGACGGTGGTGCCGATCAAACCGTCGATCAGCACCAGGCGCTCGACCCGCTCCGGTAGCGCGGCCGCCAGTTGGGTGGCGATGCTCGCACCGAGCGAGTGCCCCAGCAGCGTCACCGACTCAAGGGCGAGCGCATCGAGAACGTCGACCACGTCCGGCAGATAGCCCAGCATCGGATAGTCCGCCCCCTCTCCCCGCGCTGCGGAATGGCCATGACCCGGCAGATCCACCGCGACCAGTCGAATATCAAGCTCCCGGACCAATAGCGGGGCGACCCGCGTGAAGCTCGCGGCATTGTCGAGCCAGCCGTGAAGCGCCAGCCAGATCGGCGCATCACGCCGTCCCCAGCAGAGCGCCGCATGGCGCCCCCCGTTCAGCGATAGCGCCTCAGCCGACATGGGAAAGCGCCTCGAGCGAGGCGAGCGCATCGACAATCCCCGCGCGGGTGGCCTCGGGATGCTCGAAAGGAAACATGTGGCCACCGGGCACCTCGTGGACGGTCACCCCGAGGCGCGAGAGCGCGCGACGCCTTGGCGGCGTGAGAAGCGCCGAGCGATCACCGGCGAGCACGATCAACGGCACCTCGAGGCGCTTGAGCACGCCACCGAGATGATCCGGGAGATGGCGGAACACCGCCGCTTCGGCTCGCGGCCTGAAGCGCAGCCTCACGGCCCCCGCGGACGCCGGTTCGGTGGCGCCGGCGACATAGTCCGCCATCGCCTCATCGGTGAAGTCCCGAAAGAGGGCGCGCTGGCGCAGCGAGCGACTCATCACCTCGCCGCTCGGCCACTGGTCGCGGCGCCGCAGGGCTTTTCGCGCCGGCGTCATGCGGTCGGCAAAGCCGGTCAACTTGGCGAGCTTGAGCGCCAGCGCGTCACGCCCGAGCAGCAGCGGCGGGTCGAGTGCGACGACGGCGCGGAACCGGGACGGCGCCCGCACTGCCGCCATGATCGAGAGCACGCCACCCATGGAGTGACCGACGCCGATGAACGGCGCGGGGATGCCTTGTGTCTGGTCGAGATACTCATCACAGAGCGACGACCAGTTGCGATCGACCGGGAAGGCGGGGTCGTGCGCGAGGCAATCCAGCGGATAGAGCGAGAAGCGCTCGGCCAGCGGATCCAGCAGCGTGCGATAGCTCGCCCCGGTGAAGCCGTTGGCGTGGGCGAAGACCAGAGATGGACGCATCGGTTGGCAGATTCCCGTAAACTGTCGCCTTTCGTCGAATACCCACCGCCCCCGGTTTCTGCAAGACGCCTGTCGTCTCGCCACACCACGGGGGGCCGGGGGTATCCATTCGTTCGCTGATTCAAGGATTGTACCGTGCCCCGCCAAGGTTCCCACCGCGACACACGCCTGCGAAACCGTCTCTTCTGGGCCGTGCTCATTGCCGCACTCGCCGTCGGCTTCTGGTTCGTGGGGGCAGACTGATTTATGGGGCTGCTCGCCGCTTTCACGCATACCCTCGAAATCACCCTGCCCGTCTTCCTGATGGTCTTTCTCGGGCTCGGTTTGAAACGCATCGGCTGGATCGATTCCCACTTCATCACCACCGCCTCGATGCTGGTGTTCAAGGTGACGATGCCGGCACTGCTGTTTCTGAGTATCGTCAACGCCGATCTCGATCGCGCACTGCAGCCCACGCTGATCGGCTACTTTCTCGGCTACACCGTACTCAGCTTCTTTCTCGCCTGGGGCTGGGCGGCCTGGCGGCACCCGTTCGTCGAGCGCGGTATTTTTACGCAGGGGGCGTTTCGCGCCAACAACGGCATCGTGGGACTGGCGCTGGCTGCCAGTCAGTTTGGGGATTATGGCCTGTCGGTCGGCGGCATCTTCGCCGGCGCGGTCATCGTGATCTACAACATCCTCTCGGTCATCGTATTGTCGATCTATAGCGAACGGGCCGCGACCGACATGCGTTCGCTACTGAGCAATCTGGCCAAGAATCCGCTGATTCTCAGCGTGGTGTTCGCGATACCGGTGGCGTTCTTCGATATCGATCTGCCGGGCTGGCTGAGGACGTCCGGCGGCTACCTCGGCGCGATGTCGCTGCCGCTCGGGCTTATCTGCATTGGCGGCACCCTATCGGTGTCGGCCTTCAAGCGCAGCAGCACGATCGCACTCGATGCGAGTCTCTGGAAGCTGGTATGGGTACCGCTTTTCGGCGTGCTCGGGGCACTGGCGGTTGGCATTCGCGGTCCGGGGCTCGGCGTGCTGCTACTGTTCCTCGGCTCCCCCGGGGCGGCAGCGAGTTTCGTCATGGCCAAGGCCTTTCACGCCAACGACAAACTCGCCGCCAACATCATCGTGATCACGACTTTCGGCTCGATGCTCACACTGAGCCTCGGCATGATCACGCTGAAATGGTTCGGTTTTAGCTGACTGACCTGTGCCGCCGCTAAAGCCCGCTAGTCATGGATTGCAGGCGGTTCGACGGCGGGGCTGGTGGCGGGACTCGGCTACTGGTATCCCGCGTAATTGTCGTAGGCCCGTTTGAGATGGCGATACATGCTGTCGTGGGCAGCCTGGCTCTCCCCCGCGATGATCGCGTCGAGAATCTCGGCGTGCTCCCGGGCGACGCGGGCGAGATAGGCATCGACGGCGGCGGTGTCGAGTTCGACGGCGAGCAGCTTGGTACGCGGAATCGCCCCCTCGTGGAGCTGATCGTAGAGCGCCACGAAGAACGGATTATGAGTGGCGTTGACGATCGCCCGATGGAAAACGTAATCCTCATGGCGCGCCTGACTGTCACCGCTGCAGGCAGCGAGAAAGGCCCGGTGGGCGGCCTGAAGCGCATCGACGTCAGTGGGTGTGTGTCGCGTCGCCGCCAGGGCGGCGGCCTGAGCATCGAGCGTCAGGCGCAGCTCCAGCACATGCAGGATGTCTTCTACCGTCGTTGCACTGATCCGCCGGGCAGGGAACTGCCCCTCCGGCTCTGCACGCAGCACGCGCGTGCCGATGCCGCGACGCGTTTCCACCAGGCCCATCGACTTGAGATGGGCGATCGCCTCGCGCACCGCGGTTCGGCTCACGCCAAACATCTCGCAGAGCTGACTCTCGGTGGGCAGCTTGTCACCGACGGCGATCTTGCCCTGGGTAATCAATCCCTCGAGCTGCTGGGCAATCTGCCGCGACAGACTCTCCTGCATTGAAATGCGCTTTACGCTCCATGCCTGAATCGGCTCCATCGTCTCGACTACCTCGCTGGCGATGTCCTGTTTCGGCCGACCGGCGGCCGGGCGACATCGTGATGTGACATGAGGCGGCCAAGCCTAACAGCTTGGTCGCCACGTGCAGCATTAGCTGTCGTCGGGATGGCCTATCGCCGTGAATTTTCCGCCCTGAAAGACGACCTCGGGGTCGTTGGGATCGAGCGGCCCCGCCGCGGCTTCGACCTCTTCGCGCCATGGCGCGGAACTCTGCGTCGGCCGCCAGCCGAGAAACTCGGCGTGGCGGTTGTCCCACCACGTCTCGTCATTGTCCGAGACACCGTAGATCACGGTGTAGCCGAGCTTGGGGGCCTGAAAGGCGCGCACCAGGAGCGCGACGAAATCCTCGAGACCCAGCCAGGTTGCCAGCATCCGGGTGTCCTGCGGCTTCGGAAAACAGGACCCGATGCGCACGCTCAGGGTCTCGACTCCGAACTTGTCGTGATAGAGGCTCGCCAGATCTTCCCCGAAGCATTTGGACACGCCGTAGAGCGAGTCCGGCCGGCGAGGCACCTGCGTGTCGATACGCGTGGTCCGCGGGTGATAGCCGATGGTGTGATTGGAACTGGCGAAGATCACGCGGGGTTTGCCCTCGTGACGCACGGCTTCGTAAAGATTGTAGGCACCGATGATATTGGCCTGGAGAATCCCCTCCCAGGGCTTCTCGACCGAGATGCCGCCGAGATGCAGTACCCCGTCACATCCGGCGACCAGACGCCGCACCGCGGACGCGTCGGAGAGCTCGCAAGAGACGATCTCCTCATGCGCCGCCGCGTCACCGATTTCGCTGATATCGGACAGCCGCACCTGTCGCGCCAGATGGGAAAGATGCGGCCGAATGGCGCGACCCACGCCCCCCGCCGCTCCGGTGACCAGAAGTCGATTCAGCATTGCCTGCTCCTTTGAATGTGTTGTCGTGGAAGTGAAACCCAAGTCGAGAACGAAACGGTTTGCATTACCCTAACCAGTTGGGTAGCGCGAGCGACACCGCCGGCACGTAGGTGACCAGCATCAGCACCGCAAATAGCGCGATATAGAAAGGCCAGATCGTCTTCACCGTTTGCTCGATCTTGATCCCGCCGATGGCACTCCCCACAAACAGACAGCCCCCGACGGGCGGCGTGCAGAGTCCGATACCCAGGTTCATCATCATCATGATGCCGAACTGGGTCGGATCCATGCCGAACTGCTGGGCCACCGGCAGGAAGATCGGCGTACAGATCAGAATCAGCGGCGCCATGTCCATGATCATCCCCAGTCCCAGAAGCAGCAGATTGAGCATCAGCAGCACGACGATGGGGTTATCGGAGATGGAGGTCAGTCCGTTCACCAGCAGCTCGGGGACGTTGTAGAGCGCCAACAGATAAGAGAATGCCGAGGCGCAGCCGACCAGAATCATGACCAGCGCCGTCGTCTTGACCGACTGATAGACCGCCTTCTTGAACGGTTCCCAGCGCAGTTCGCGATACACCAGGCCAGTGATGACGATGGCGTAGATCGCGCCGAATGCGCCTGACTCGGTCACGGTAAGAATGCCGGAGAGCACGCCGCCAACGATGATCACGGCGGTCAGCAGCCCCGGCAGCGAGGCGAAGAAGCTGATCACCAGGGCTTCCCAGCCCGGAAACGCTTCGCCGCCGTAGCCGCGCTTGACCGCGACGAGATAGGCGGCCAGGGCCAGAGACAGGCACATCAGGACACCGGGCACGATGCCGGCCACGAACAGCTGGGTCACCGAGATGCCGCCACCGGCGGCCACCGCGTAGAGGATCATGTTGTGGCTCGGCGGGATCACGACACCGGCGATCGAAGATGTCACCGTCACATTGACGGCGTAGTCCGTGTCATAGCCTTTCTCCTTCATGACGGGGATCAGGATCGAACCGAGTGCCGAGGTGTCGGCCACGGCCGAGCCGGAGATACCGCCGAAAAGCATCGACGAGAAGACGTTGACCATCCCGAGGCCGCCCCGAACCCGCCCGACCGCCGCGGAGGCGAACTTCACCAGACGCCGGGAGATACCGCCGTGGAGCATCAGCTCGCCGGCGAAGATGAAAAAGGGAATCGCCAGCAGCGAGAACACCGAGATACCGGAGACGATGCGCTGAAAGCCGACGAAGAGCGGCAGCCCCTCGTAGAGAAAGGTGACGATCGCCGCCAGGCCGACGGCAAAGGCGATCGGCGCCCCCACGATCAGCCCCAGCAAAAAGACGCCGAATAGTATGGCAAGACCCATGATCAGCTCTCCGTACGTCGAGTCGCGGTGGTGCGCTGACCGGCGGTCAGGCGTTGCAAGGCGCTGGCTAGCGTGAAGACCACCAGCAGGACGCCGCAGACGACCAGTGGCGCGGCACGCCAGCTCTCGGAGAGCCCGATCATCGGGATCGGCCGGCCGGCGTTGTTCATCATCATCAGCCAGCCCTGCCACGCCATGATGGCGCCGAACCCCAGCACGAAGGCGTCGGACAGCGCGTGCATGACCGCCCGCAGCGCCGGCGGCGCGCCTTCACGCAGAAAGTCGATACTCAGGTGGGAGTTGAACCGCACGCCGGCCGCCGTCCCCAGACACGTGATGTAAACCACGATCAACAGGGATGACTGCTCGATCCAGGTGGGTGTGTCATTGAGGATGTAGCGACCGAAGACCAGCCAGCCGAACGATAGAATCAGAAAAACGAGTAGCACCCCGGCCACGATCAGACAGGCGCGGGCCAGCCAATCCAGCAGCCCGTCCAAGCGGGTGCCGGTGACCGTCGAATCGGTACTGTTGTTCACGTTGCATTCCTGCGATGAACGGTGAAGGGTCGACCGGCCCACCAAGGGCCGGTCGAATCAGTCTCAGGGGGTGTTGCGGATATCGTCGATGAGACTTTCCATCTCCGGATGCTCGTCGATGAATGCCTGGTATATCGGCTCCATGCGATCCTGAAATGCCTGCTTGTCGTCGATGGTGTTGATCTCGACGCCTGACGCCTCGACCACGTTGCGGCTCTCCTCGACGCGCTCATCCCATAGCTGGCGCTGCTCATCGGCGGCATTCTGGGCAGCGGCGCGCACGATCGTCTGATCCTCTTCGGAGAGCGCATCCCAGCTGGATGAGGCGACGCACAGACACTCGGGGATGATCAGGTGCTCGGTCTCGGAGAAGTACTTCGCCACCTCGTAGTGATTGCTCGACTCGAAGGAGGGAAAGTTGTTCTCGGCGCCATCGATGACACCGGTCTTGAGCGACTGGAAGACTTCGCCGTAGGACATCGGCGTGGCGTTGCCGCCGAGCGCATCGACCATCTGCACGTAGAGGTCGTTATTCATGACACGCAGCTTCAGACCCTGCACGTCATCCGGCGTCTTGATCGGGTGATCGGTGTCATAGAAGCTGCGGGCGCCGGAGCCGAACCAGGAGAGAACGACCAGGTTCTTCTCTGCCAGGGCGTCGGCAAACCGCTGGCCGATCTCGCCATCCATCACGCGATACATCTGATCGACGCCATTGAAAAGAAATGGCAGCGAAAGCACGTCCGTTTCCGGCACGATCGGACCCATCGGGCCCATGTTGAAGTTGCCGAAATCCAGCGCGCCATTGCGAGTCTGATCAATGGCATCGGGCTGATCGCCGAGTACGGCATTGTTGTAGACCCGAGGCTCGACGCGCCCGTCCGTCTTGTCGGCGACTTCGTCGGCAAAGGACTTGAGCGCCAGGGAATTGGGGTAACCGTCGGGATGCACGTTCCAACCGCGCCAGGTATCGGCCTGCGCTCCCAGGCTGCTACCCAGCAACACCCCAGCGGCGGCGAAGGTGACCCAGCGAGCGGCGGATGCATGTCTGCCGGTGTTCTTGCCGACATTGGAAACCTTGAACATATGGCGCTCCTTGATGTTTGAGGACGCTTGCTTGTTATCGCGAGCAAGGTTGCCATACATCATACTTGGGCCCCATTAGACTTTGGCAGGCACCGCTACCGTCACAATCGATCATTTTGCCGACTTTTCACGACATCAATGCCAAGCCTTTCTAAGCTGACCGTCCGTTCCCGATCTTCTGATCTCGAGCCACCTGAGGACCGATTCTATGTGGCTGGGTGATCCAGTACGTCGCACTCGCTCGTTGTGGCGATGACACTCTGGTTGCGTCCCTGGCGCTTCGCTCGATACAGCGCCTGATCCGCCAGATTCAACAATTCCCCCGGATCGAGTGAATGCTCCGGGCAGGAAGCAATTCCCCCCGATAGCGTGATACGGCCCAGCGTCCGCCCCCGATCTCTCATTGTCATCGAAGCCAGCCTGGGCAAGAGGTCATCCAGTTTGGCCTTCGCCTCCCCCGAGACGGCATTGGGCATGAGCACCACGAACTCTTCCCCGCCGAACCGGCAGACCACTTCATTATCCCGAAAGTGCGCACGCAACAGGGTTGCGACTTCGATGAGCACCGCATCGCCGGCGTCGTGACCGAAGACATCGTTGACGCGTTTGAAATGATCGATGTCCAGAATCAATAGCGAGAGGCTCGCGTTGCTGGCAGTCGTTACAAGACACGTGGTCTCGAACACGCGGTCGAAATGCCGTCGATTATGAATTCCCGTCAAGGCGTCTCGGTAGGAAAGGCCTTCCAGCTCCTCGACCAACTGGGCAAGCATCTCTGTTCGAGAGGCCACTTCCTGTTCCAGCGTCTCGTGGGATTGCGCCAGCTGACGATGAACCTGGTGGTAGTGCCGAAGGGATATGGCGACACAGGCAAGAGAGAAGGCGAGCGCCCCGTAGCTCAGGGGAATCGGCTGCCAGGGAAGAAAAGAGTGAGCCACCAGAATATCGACGAGTAGCAGCGGCGCGAAGGCGGCGAAGCTGAAGACGATCGTACGCTGGGCGCGATCCAGGCGCCGCCATTGGCGCAGCGCCAGCACCACCATGATTGGCAGCGATACCATCAACAGAGAATCGAAGACCGGGAACGTGAAACACAAGCTGACCAGCCCGGCCTGCACAAGCCCCACAACGGACAGAATGTAGACCAGGTGCAACGCCCAGAACGCCGTCATCCATCGCTTTGCCCTGCCCTCCAGCCAATGCGCCAGAATCAGCCCGACGGCCACCGGCAACACGTAATAACTGAGGGCGCGCAGCCACTCCCAGGCCATCGCATGGCTGACGATCAGCTGTCTGGCGGGCACCTCGGCGAGCAGCATGAGTCCGGAGGCGCCGGCGAAAAGGGCAATGGCACCGAACCCCCGGCGCTCGACACCGGTGACCGCAAAAATGGCCGCGAATAACGCCAGCGCTAGCGCCAACGCACTCACCGCGATATCCCAGGCCGAGCGCTGAATGATGCGTTGCAGGGCCTCGCCGCGCTCCATCACCCCCACCTCGCCCCACAACCCGATACTGGAGTAGTTGGAGAACACTCGGATCGATAACCGATGGCCGGCGGCATCCTGGGGCAATGAGACCATATGCCACGGCCAGCCAACGAATCGGATCGCGCCGGTGCCATCGAAGTCACCGTGCTGGTAGATCCGCTGCTCATCCAGATAGATCTGGGCCACGAGATCGATACTGGTGATGTAGAGGATTGGGTCGACCCACTCTCCAGCAGGCAGTGTGGTACGAAACCAGACCTTTTCCCGGCCTTCACGACCGGGCGGGTTGGCGGGAAAAGCGATGTCATGCCAATCGGGCGAGTCTTGCGTCAGCCAGAGCGGGACCCCCTCCTCATCGACCGCTGAATCTCCCCAACGATACTGCCAGCCCATCGGCGACGAGGCCGGTGAATCCGGGCCGAGCGTATACGGCAGCCCAATCGCGATGAAAAGGCCTGGAATCAGAAGCAAAGCGAGAAAAGCCGGAAGGCCAAGCGGACGCATGATGAGTTCCCGATCATCGAGGACTCACAGTCTAAGGAAACAAAATGTAAGTCGACAGCGTTTCGACGCGATTTTGCCGCTACCCCGGCGGCAACGACCCCGCTGTCAGCGGCGCCCGGCCCCTTCCCTGCGGCCCAGGGCAGAGGCAGAGCGCCACCCGCGCCCTTTGACGCGGCAGCTGACGTCCGGGACGCTCTCGCCGCACCTCCTTCGCTAGCTCTTCTTCCAGACACTTTTCAGCGAATAGGCGAGGAAGACGAGCGCGAGCATCAGCAGTCCCAGGCTGATGGGACGCGTCACGAACGGCTCCCAGCTCCCCCCGAACGTCTGTAGTCCCCGACGCAGATTGGTTTCCGCCACGCCGCCGAGAATGAGTCCGATCACCACGGGGGCGACACCGAAGCCGAACCGCGAGAAGAGGTACCCCATGACACCGATCCCCAGCATGAGATAAACGTCGAACAGATCGCTGTTGATGCTGTAGACACCCACCGCGCAGAACACGAAGATCAGCGGAATCAGATAGGTCTGCGGAATTTTCAGAATATTGACGAACAGTCGAATGCCTAACCACTGGATGAAGAACATCGCGACGTTCGCCAGCAGGAAAGCCGCAAAGATGCCGTAGATGAGCGCAGGCTGCGTATCGAAAAGCGTCGGTCCCGGCTGGATTCCCTGGATCATCAACCCGCCGACAAGAACCGCCGTGGCGCCCTCGCCCGGTATGCCCAGCGTCAGCATGGGAATGAGCGCTCCGCCGACCATCGCGTTGTTCGCCGACTCCGAGGCCACGACGCCGTCGGGCGACCCAGTTCCGAAATCCTTGGCGTTCTTGGAAAAGCGTTTCGCCTGATCGTAGGCGAGCAGTGAGGCGACGCTCCCCCCAGCACCGGGGACGGCGCCGACACCCACGCCGATCAGCGACGAGGAGAGCAACAGCCGATAACGCGACAGGACTTCTCGAACCCTCGGGAAGGCCCGCTCCAGGCTCTGTGTATTCTCCATGTCGGGCTTGGGCGAGCGCATCTTCTCGACGTCGATCAAAAGCTGCGACACCGCAAAGATGCCCACGATGACCGCCAGCAGATTGACACCGGTCAGCAGCGACATCTCCCCAAACGTCAACCGCAGCACGCCGGTCACCTGATCGGCCCCGACGGTCGAAATCAGCATGCCGCAGAGCCCGACGATCAACCCCTTGATCACGGAGTTGCCGGAGACGGACACGATGATCATCAATCCCAGCACGCTAAGCGAGAAGTACTCCGCCGGACCGAACTTGAGCGCGACGGCCGCAATCAACGGCGAAACGAGAATCAGAATGACGGCACTGATGAGACCGCCCAGCGCGGAGGCGGCGACAGAGAGCCCCAGCGCTTTGCCCGCCTGCCCGGCGCGAGCCATGGGATAAGCATCGAACGTGGTGGCGATGGAGCCGGGGGTACCGGGCATGTTGAGCAGAATGGCGGGGACGGAGCCGCCCGCCACCGCACCGCAGAACGCACCGAGCAACAGCCCGATACCCGACATCGTATCCAGGCCATAAGTCAGCGGAAGCAGCAGCGCAATCGCCATTGCCGCCGATAACCCGGGCAGCGCCCCCAGTATGATGCCCAAAAACGTGCCGACCAGAATGGCGATTAGCGATAGCGGACCAAATTGCGCAAAGGCTTCGATGAGCGTCTGCATGGCTTACCTCCTTCTCAGAATCTGACGCTCAGGAACTCGACGAAAACGAGATAGATCGAAAGCGAAGCGACGACCGCAAAGACCAGGCCGGTCATGACCTTTTTGGCCGTCAAACGTTGCCGGCTATGGACTCGCAACAGTTGCAAATAGAGCGTCGTGACGAACAGAAAAGCGAGCGTTGAAATCTCGAAGCCTACGAACGCGATACCGACGACATATAACGTGGCAATCACGAGAAAACCGATCACCCCGAGAGCCGCGACACCTTCAATTCTAGCGTGCGGAGATTCCCGCTCTTTCACCAGGCACCAGCCACACTTCAATGCATTGATCAGCGAGAGTCCAGCCATGACAAAAGCGATGACACTCGGGAACGTCGACGGTGCGATAGAGCCATTCGCGCCTCCGCCTATCTGCGTCGCCATCGCGCCAAGAGCCAGGCTCAAAACCACCAACAAAAAACTGAAAATCATCTCTTGGGAATAGCTGGACATCTCAACCTCCTACACTCAGCTATCGTTGGCGACCGACTCGGCGACGGGGATGACTGACTCGGAGAGATTCTCGACGTACTCGTCGAAGGAGGGTCCCGCCTGGAAATTGACCTCGAGCCCGAGATCTTCGATACGTTTGACGAATCGCGGGTCTTCCGAGGCCACGCGAAGCGCTTCGACCCAGCGCGCCTTGGTGTCTTCATCCAGCCCGGCCGGCGCGGCAACACCCCGCCAGTTGCTGATGTCGACGTCGTAGCCTTTCTCTTTCATCGTCGGCACGTCGGGTAGCGCATCGCTGCGCTCGCCAGAGGTCACCAGAATCGGCGTCACGTCTCCCGACTCGAGCGCCCCGCGCAGATCCATGGGGTCCATGACCATGCCGTCGATGTGCCCCCCCATGACCGCGGCTACCGCTTCCGGCGCACCGGGATAAGAAACCTTCTGGTAGTCCACGCCGAGTTTCTGAGAGATCAGAATGGCCATGATATTGGTCGACGAACCCGTACCGGCGTAGGCGATTCGCAAGTCCTGGTTATTCTCATCCGCGAGGAATGATTCCAGATCATCGATCTCCAGATCGCTGCTGAGCGCCAGGACATAAGGGACAGAGTAAAGGCTGGCAAGATAGTCGAAATCCGTGTACTTGAGGGGCACATTACCCAGCCCCTGCTGCGTGAATATCTTGTTATCGATGGCGACGACCGTCTGACCATCGGGCCTCGAATTGGCCGCTTTCATGAACCCAATAGCGCCCCCACCGCCCGCGAGGTACCGCGGCACGACGCTGACGTCGAGATTCTCCTCCAGAGCCGGCTGGAGAGAGCGAATGAGATAATCTGAGCCGCCACCCACGGAGGCCGGAGCGATGAAATCGATGTCGCCGTCCGGGAAGTCGGCGAAGGCCGGACTCATGGAAATGAATGGCACCGCGCTAACGATCAATGCACCAATGATTGTCGATTTTTTCATCTTCATTGCCCGCTCCGTCGCTGGTTATGTCTTACATCATACAAACTACCGGATCAGGGAGGTTTTTGAAGTCGACATTGGTCTGATAAGGCAGGCAGGACTCTTCAGCAGGAGGCGGAGAATCCTAAGTCTCCATGACACCAAAACGCCGCGTCTTCGATCGTCGAAGACGCGGCGTAGCGGTACGGCGTGGATCCGGTTGCTGGCTCAGCGCACCAGCGCGGGTCGCTTGGGATCGAAGGACCAGCCATCGACCAGATACTGCATCGCCATGGCATCGTTACGGCTGCGCACATCAAGCGACTTGTAGAGCGCGTGGGCCTTTTCGACCTCAGCCATGTTCAGCTTGATCCCGAGACCCGGTGCCTTGGGCACGCTGATCTTGCCGTCACGAATCTGATACGGCTGCTCGGTGAGGTGCTGGCCGTCTTGCCAGATCCAGTGCGTATCAATGGCGGTGATCTCACCCGGGCAGGCGGCAGCCACATGGGTCATCATCGCCAGCGAGACATCGAAGTGGTTATTGGAGTGCGAACCCCAGGTCATGCCCCACTCGTCACACAGCTCACCCACCATGACCGCCCCCTGCATGGTCCAGAAGTGGCAATCCGCCAGGGGAATGTCGACCGCGTTGAGCGCAACCGCATACTGCAACTGCTTGAAGTCGGTGGCGATCATGTTGGTGGCGGTCTTGAGGCCGGTGCGCTTCTTGAACTCGGCCATGGTCTCGCGACCCGACCAGCTCTCTTCCTGACCACAGGGGTCCTCGGCGTAGCTGAGGATGTGCTTGATCGGATCGAGCACCCGGACCGCCTCGTCGAGCTTCCAGGCGCCGTTGGGATCGAGCGTCAGGCGCGCCTCGGGGAACGCCTCGTGTAGCGCACGAATGCAGTCCGCTTCCTCCTCCCCTCGCAGCACGCCGCCCTTGAGCTTGAAGTCCTTGAAGCCGTAGCGGTCGTAGGCGGCCTTAGCCAGGTTGGCGACGGCGTCTGGCGTCAGCGCCTCGCGTCGACGCACCTCATCCCAGGCGTCGACCGGATTCTCGGCTTTCGGGTACGGCAGGTCGGTCTTCTCCGGGTCGCCCAGCAGGAAGAGATAGCCCAGCGCTTCGACTTCGTCACGCTGACGGCCATAGCGGCCGAGCAGATCGGCCACCGGCTGCCCCAGCGCCTGACCGTAGAGATCAAAGAGCGCGGATTCGATCGCCGTGAGCACATGGACGGCGACGCGCAGGTCGAACGTCTGGCGCCCCCGCTCTTCGCGGCCATTGCTGGCCAATAGCAGACGCGAGCGATTGAGCGTCTGCTTCACTTCATTGACCGGCGCGCCCTCGACCAGCGAGCGGCACTGCTCCAGCCCCTTGATGATGCCCTCGCTGGAGGGAATCTCGCCGACGCCCTGATTGCCGGCATCGTCTTCCAGAATCAGTAGGCAGCGGATGAACCAGGGGGCGTGCCCGCCGCTCAGGTTGAGTAGAAAGCTGTCGTAGCCGGCCACCGGCATGACGGTCATCTTGGTGACTTTCGGGAAGCTCATGGCAAAGTCCTCGATCGAATGAGAAGCGTATCGGGTGCGGTGTGGGCGTCGGTGTCAGCCGCGCTGGCCGAACTCAGCCGAATTGACGGTCCATCGACGCGCCTGTTCGGTCAGGGTGATGCCGAGGCCCGGACGGTCCGGCACTAGCATGCGGCCGTCCCGGGTTTCCAGGCGCTCGTTGAATAGTGGCTCCAACCAGTCGAAGTGCTCGACCCAAGGCTCTGAGGGGTAAGCCGCGGCCAGGTGGAGGTGAATCTCCATGGCGAAGTGCGGTGCCAACTGTAGCCCGGCGGCGTCCGCCGCCGCGGCGAGCTTCAGGAATTGGGTAATACCGCCGATGCGCGGCGCATCCGGCTGGATGATATCGGCGCTACGGTGCTTGATCAGTTCCATGTGCTCGCCGACGCTTGCCAGCATCTCGCCCGTGGCGATTGGCGTATCGAGCGCACTCGCGAGCGCCGCATGCCCTTCCGCGTCATAGGCGTCCAGCGGCTCCTCGATCCAGACGAGGTTGTAAGGTTCCATGGCCCGACCGAAGCGAAGCGCGGTCGCGCGGTCCCACTGCTGGTTGGCATCGATCATCAACGGCACGTCGTCGCCGAGGTGTTTACGCACGGCATCCACGCGCTGCAGATCGACCTTCATATCCGGTTGGCCAACCTTGATCTTCACCCCTTTGATGCCATTGTCCAGCGATCGACTGGCGTTCTCCTTCACCTCTTCGATCGGGGTATGCAGGAAACCGCCGGAGGTGTTGTAGCACTGGACCGAATCGCGATGGGCGCCGATCAACTTGGCCAGGGGCAGACCCGCGCGCTTGGCCTTGAGATCCCAGAGACCGACGTCGACCGAGGCGATCGCCTGGGTGGACACACCACTGCGGCCCACCGAGGCGCCGGCCCACACCAGTTTCTGCCAGAGCTTGGCAGTGTCATTGGGGTCTTCACCCAGGATCGCCGGGGCAATCTCGCAGGCGTGAGCGTATTGCGCATAGCCGCCGGCGCGCTTGGAGTAACTGAAACCGATGCCCTTGTGGCCATCCCGGGTCTCGATCTCGGTAAACAGGAACGAGACCTCCGTCATCGGCTTCTGACGACCGGTCAGCACCTTGGCATCGCTGATGGGTGTGGCCAGCGGGAGCAGCACGTGGGAGAAGCGAATCCAACTAATGGCATCGTTGTTCATGAGTTACCTCGTCGGTCTCGAGCGCGCGCTTGCGAAAGCCTGCAAAGCGAACGATCAACAAAATGATTGCGCTATCATTTGGCGGCTGGCAGTAGCGTCTGAATGGCGATACTAGCCCCAGCCAGTTGTCCGACAAAGCATCGATAGCGTAATTACGACCAAAGGACTAGAGCCCCGACCTGTAGCAATCGGGTTCAGGTGGTATCCCGATCGATCAGCGTGAAGCCGACGTCGAGGACCTCCCCGGAGCGGGAGAAAACGCTCTGATCAAGGCGCCTCAGCAGATGGGTCGCGGCGGCACGACCGATAGACGCGCCGTCGATGCGGACCGTACTGAGCGCAGGATGGCTCGCCCCGGCATAGCTACTGTCGCCGAATCCCATGATCGCCAGTTCGTCGGGGATCGCGAGTCCGCGACTCTGAGCTTCCGCGATCACGCCGAGAGCGAGAATGTCGGAACTGCAGACAATGGCGTCGATCGAGCCCGTGTCCAACAGCTCGGCGCCCTTCTCCCGCCCCCAGGGCATGCTCGACGGCGTGCCCACCTCGCGAACGAGACAGGCGCTGCCGGCCACCTTGTCGATACCTTCCAAAAAGCCCTCGACACGCCGGGCGGCACGGGCGTCATCCGCGGTGATGATCCCGAACCGGCGGCACCCGCGCTCCAGCAGATGCGCGGCCACCGCGAGACCCACCGCGTGATGAGAGAAGCCGATCAGCATGTCGAGCGGGTCGTCGCTCATGTCCCAGATCTCGACCAGCGGCACCTGCGCTCGCTGCAGGCGCTCGCGGGTGAGCGGCGAATGCCGACACCCGGTCAGCACGATGGCATCGGGGCGGCGGCTGAGCACGGTCTCGATGACCACCTCTTCCTGCGCCGGCGTGTAGCCGACGAGGCCCAGCATGACCTGATAGCCCCGCGGTGCGAGCTCACCCATCACCGCCTGCACGACCTCGGCAAAGAGCGCGTGGGCGACCGTCGGCACGAGCAACGCCACCAGCCCGCTGCGGCTGGTCGCCAGCGCACCGGCAACCCGATTGGGCACGTAGCCCGTCTCGAGAACCGCCTGCTGCACTTTCCGGCGCGTGCTATCGGTCACCAGCTCCGGCCGATTGAGCGCCCGGGAGACCGTCATCGGCGCCACCCCGGCCACGCGCGCCACGTCGGTGAGTCTCGCGCTACCGCTCGAGCGCTTGGCACGAGGTTTGTCGTTATCGTCACTCAAAACGGTGAGTCATCCCGTCGAGCTGACGTGCGGCGGCCCCACGAACGCCTGCAGCGTGGCACAGCCCGCCGCCCATACCTCGGCGTCGAGCAGCGCAATGCCAGCGGTGGGAAACGTGACACCGCTCGCCCGTCCCTCGACCAGCTGCGCGGTGAGCTCACCCACAAACGGCATATGACTGATCAGGATCACGGCCTGCGTCGGTTCGTCAGTCAGCAGCCGCTCGATCAACGCCTGCGGGTCGTCTTCCGGCGTCAGCCCATCGACCGTCTCGACGGTTGCGCCGAGCCTTGCGGCGATGACGCTCGCCGTCTGCTGGGCGCGATGAAACGGGCTCGCCCACACCTGCGCCCCGGCAAGCTCGGGACATTCGGCGAGCCAGGTCGCAGCGCTGCCAGCCTCATCCTGCCCGGTGGGCGTCAGCTGGCGTTCGGGGTCGGGCGAGCCAAAGCCCGCCTCGCCATGGCGAACGATCGCCAGATGTCTCATCACGCCTCCGGTCCCAGTCGATGCGCCTCGGAGACCGCCTCGCGGGAGAGCATGAACTCGACGTCACTGCTCTGCTCGCTCTCCATCAGTGCCTTGGCCATGTCACGCACCGGCACGTTCTCGAACATGACCTGATTGAGGCCCTGCGCCAGCGGCATGTAGATGCCCTCTTCGCGGGCTTTCTCGCAGACCAGCTTGACCGTGTTCACCCCCTCGGCGACCTGCCCCAATGCGTCGATCGCCTGATCCAGGTCGCGCCCCTCACCCAGGGCGTAGCCGATGCGATAGTTGCGTGAGAGTTCGGATGAGCAGGTCACGATCAGATCGCCGACGCCGGAAAGGCCCAGAAAGGTCATCGGGTTGGCGCCGAGGGCTTCGGCAAAGCGCCCCATCTCCGCCAGCGCCCGGGTCATGAGCATGGCGCGAGTGTTTTCTCCCATCCCGAGCGCCGCGGCCATTCCCGAGGCGATGGCATAGATGTTCTTCAGCGAACCGCCGAGCTCGGCGCCATAGCGATCGTTACCCGCGTACACGCGGAAATAGCGACAGCCGAGCGCCGCCTGCACGTAGGCCCGCGTCACCGCATCGTCACTGGCGATGACGGTGGCCGTCAGCTGCTTCTGGGCAATCTCCGCGGCCAGATTCGGCCCCGAGAGCACGCCGATGTGAGAAGAGCCGGTCTCCTCCTCGATCAGCTGGCTCATCAGCTTGAAGCCTTCAGCCTGAATGCCCTTGGTGGTGCTCACGAGTATCTGCTCGGGACGCAGGTGGCCGCGCGCCTGACGCAGTACGTCGCGAAACGCCTTGGAGGGTATGGCAATGAAGACGACCGCCGCGCCATCGATCGTCGCGGCCAGATCCGTCGAAGCAACGACGCTCTCGTTGATCGGATAGTCCGGAAGGTAACGCCCGTTGCGATGCTCCCGGTTGATCTGGTCGACCAGCGCCTCGTCGCGCAGCCACTGGCGCACAGTGGCACCGTTATCCGCGGCGATACTGGCAATGGCGGTGCCGAAACTCCCGCCGCCGAGGACGGCAACTTGCATCGCGCTGTCGATGCGATCCTGCGAACCTTGCTCTGACATTGTCTACCTACGCGCAGTGAAGGGTATGCCCATTGTAGCGAAACATCGTCCGTAGGCATCGTCGGTCAACACCACCCGTGGACATCGTCGAGCCCCATCGCTCATGGACATCGTCATTCAAGCCCGAAACGAGAAACACCCCGATGCCTTGGGCATCGGGGTGTGCGCTTCAGGAGGCCCGGTGTGGCCGGCGCCGAATCAATCGAGCATCGGCACCAGAGCGTCGATGCTGGATTTGGCATCCCCGTAGAGCATCCGCGTGTTCTCCTTGAAGAACAGCGGGTTCTCGATCCCGGAATAGCCGGTTCCCTGACCACGCTTGCAGACCACCACCTGCTTGGACTCCCACACCTTGAGCACCGGCATACCGGCGATCGGGCTGCCCGGATCTTCCTGCGCCGCGGGATTGACGATGTCATTGGAGCCAATAACGATCACCACGTCCGTGCTGGCGAAATCGTCGTTGATCTCGTCCATTTCCAACACGATGTCGTAGGGGACACGCGCTTCGGCGAGCAGTACGTTCATGTGCCCAGGCAACCGCCCGGCGACCGGATGAATGCCGAAGCGCACGGTCTTGCCGGCGTCGCGAAGCTTGCGGACCAAGTCACTCACCGCACTCTGCGCCTGCGCCACCGCCATGCCGTAACCGGGAACGATGATCACGCTGTCGGCGTCGTTGAGCGCACTGGCCACCCCATTGGTGTCGATGGCCACCTGCTCGCCCTCGATCTCCGCCGCAACACTCTGGGTCGCCCCAAAGCCGCCGAGAATCACGCTGACGAACTGACGGTTCATCGCCTTGCACATGATGTAGGAGAGAATCGCCCCGGAGGAGCCGACCAGCGCGCCGGTCACGATCAGCAGGTCGTTGGAGAGCGTGAAACCGATCGCCGCTGCCGCCCAGCCGGAGTAGCTGTTGAGCATGGAGACCACCACCGGCATGTCCGCCCCGCCGATGCCCATGATCAGGTGCCAGCCGATGAAGAATGCCAGCAGCGCCAGCAGCACCAGCGCCCACATGCCGGCGCCGTTGAAATAGGCGATGGCGAGGAGCAGGCAGGCCAATGCTGCCCCAGCGTTGAGCGCATGCCCCCCGGGAAGCTTGTGCGGCTTGCCCCCGATCTTGCCGGCCAGCTTGGCGAACGCGACCACCGAACCGGTAAAGGTCACCGCACCGATGAACACGCCCAGCACCACCTCGACCTGCAGGAACGTCAGCTCCAGCGGTGTCTTGGTTGCCAGCGTCGCGGCGAAGGCGGAGAGATCGTCTCTCACGACCCCGGCGCTCTGCAGGCCCACCACGCGGGCCCGCTCCATCTCGGCGTTCCAGCCGATGAAGACTGCCGCCAGGCCGACAAAGCTATGCAGCGCCGCCACCAGCTGCGGCATCTCGGTCATTTCAACGCGCCGTGCCAGCCAGGCGCCAACCGCCCCGCCGACCAGCATCATCGGAATCAGCCAGCCGAAGCCACCGATATGGGGGCCGAGTATGGTCGACACCACGGCGATGCCCATGCCGGCAATGCCATACCAGACCGCTCGTTTGGCTTTTTCCTGATTGCTCAAGCCTCCCAACGACAGAATGAACAGCACACTGGCCGCGATCGCCGCGGCGGAAACGAACTCATGTTGCAACATCTCGATTCTCCGCGGATCAGGACTTCTGGAACATGGCGAGCATGCGACGAGTGACCAGGAAGCCACCCACGATATTGATCGACGCAATGAGCACCGAGATGCCCGCAAGCAGCACCACCAGCCCGCTACCCGAACCGATCTGAAGAACCGCGCCCAGGATGACGATCCCCGAGATCGCGTTGGTGACCGCCATCAGTGGGGTGTGCAGCGAATGGCTCACGCTCCAGATCACCTGAAAGCCGATGAAGCAGGCCAGTATGAAGACAATGAAGTGCTGCATGAACGACGCCGGCGCCACCATGCCGAGCAGCCACATGGTCACTGCGCCGGCGCCGAGCAGACCCACCTGCCGCCGGGTTTGGGCGACGAAGCTCGAGTGCTCCGCGGCACGCTTCTCCTCTGGCGTCGGCGCCTTGACGCGTTCCTTGGGTTTGGCCGCGCCAATCGCTTTCACCTTGGGGGGCGGTGGCGGAAAGGTCACTGCCGACTCGCGAACCACGGTCACCCCGCGGATCACATCGTCCTCCATGTCGTGAACGAGCTGCCCATCCTTCTCCGGCGTGAGATCACTCAACAGGTGGCGAACATTGGTGGCGTAGAGCAGCGATGCCTGGGTCGCCATGCGCGAGGGAAAGTCGGTATAGCCCACGACGACGACACCATTGTCGGTGACGATGCGCTCGTCCATCACCGTAGCGTCGCAGTTACCGCCCCGCTCAGCCGCAAGATCGACGATGACCGAGCCGGGTTTCATCGCGGCGACCATATCGTCGAGCCAGAGCTTCGGCGCCGGCCGCCCCGGGATGAGCGCCGTGGTGATGACGATATCGACCTCCGCGGCCTGCTCTCGGAAGAGCGCTAACTGCTTCTCCCGGAACTCCGGGCTCGACGGCGAGGCATAGCCGCCACTCCCGGCACCATCCTGGCTCTCCTCGAAATCGAGAAACAGAAACTCTGCCCCCATCGACTCGATCTGTTCGGCGACCTCCGGGCGCACGTCGAAGGCGCGCACGACCGCACCGAGGCTGGTGGCCGTGCCGATCGCCGCCAGCCCCGCCACTCCGGCACCGATCACCAGCACCTTGGCGGGGGGCACCTTGCCGGCGGCCGTCACCTGGCCGGTGAAGAAGCGGCCGAACTGATTCCCCGCCTCGATCACCGCGCGATAGCCGGCAATGTTGGCGGTGCTCGAGAGCGCATCCATCTTCTGAGCGCGAGAGATACGCGGCACCATGTCCATGGCGAGAACGGTGGCACCCGTGGCGCGGCATGCCTCGAGGCGCGCTTCATTCTGCGCCGGCCAGAAAAAAGCGATCAGCGTCTGTCCCGTGCGTAGACGGCTGATCTCTTCGTCGACCGGCTCACGCACCTTGATCACCACGTCGGCGTGTGACCACAACGTCTCGGCGTCTTCGACCACGGTAACGCCTGCCTGACGGTAGGCGTCATCCGTGAAGCCAGCGAGCGCGCCGGCGCCCTGCTCCACTGAACATTCGTGCCCGAGCTTTTGAATCTGGCTGGCACTCTCTGGCGTCATCGCGACGCGTGCCTCTCCCCGGGCAAGCTCCTTGGGTGCGCCGATCTTCATGCTGCCGCCTCCTTGAATCGACCGGCGGGCACCGTCATCGCCGATGGCTCCGACCCGCCTGTTCCTGCTAATAATCGCTCGCGTTGCGTCATGCCCTTGGGCTCCTGTAGCTCGTAACCGACGTTCCGAGTGTCCATCGGCCCGCGATGACCTATCGGGACAGGGGAACCTCTCGGACCGACGGGCGTGTTGGCCCGTGTCGTGTCAACGTCGGGGTTAGTGGGAGCAATCTTTAGGAAAGCGCAGTCGAGGATCAAGCGACAGGGAGAAAAACCAACCTGATCAATATTTTATGATCAGCATAAGCCAGCGGTTATGCATCATAATGCCTCTAACCTACTGACCATAAACGAAATAACCGAACCTCTCGGTCCGGTTATCATCGGCATAACGTAAAGCTTATCGCTCGATTTTTCCCCGCTCCTTTCAATGCCGCGTCATCCGCGCAGCAGAGCGAGGCACGCCCTTCACGCCCTCGCCTTGCGGCCCGGGCGACTCAGGTTCGCGCGATCGCAGGAAGCGCCAGCCGCGACGCGCGGCGTTTCGCGACTCACGATGAGCAGGAGAGCACCACGGGTGGCGCGCTGGCTGCCGGCGCCTCGGCCCAGACCTCCATACCGGGCCGCGCCTCGAAGGGCGATGCCAGTAGGGTGCGAAAGGTGCGCAGCGGCCCGGCATCCCCTTCAGCCGCGGATTCGATCACCTGCTGGGCGAGGTGCGTGCGCAGCACGTAGAGCGGATTGACGCGACGCATGGCCGCCAGGCGCTCGGTGTCGCTCCGATTCTCCGACGCGAGCCGCTCACGGTAGCGGTCAAGCCAGGCATCGCGGTCGGCGTGTGGAATCTCTTCTGTCAGCGACACACCACCGGCGACATCCTGATCGCTCAAGGCACGGAAGCTGCGATGAAAATCCGCGCGCGACGTCTCGAGCAGCGAGAGCCAGCTATCGATCAACTCACCGTCATCGTCCTGAGCGGTCTCTAGCCCCAGGCGGCCGCGCATCAGGATCGCGTAGGCGGACTGCAGTGTTGGCTCGTAGGTGTCGAGAATCTCGCGCAGTCGCTCGGTGGCAATCAATGGCGTCAGCGACTGACCGAGCACGCTGAGGTTCCACAAGGCGACCCCCGGCTGCTGATCGAAGGCGTAGCGTCCGGTAGCGTCGGTGTGATTCGGCGTGAGATCGCGTTCGAAGCGGTCCATGAAGGCGTAGGGACCGTAGTCGAGCGTCAGCCCGAGTATCGACATGTTGTCGGTATTCATCACGGCGTGCACGAAGCCGTAAGCCTGCCAGCGAGCGATCAGCTCGGCTGTCCGCGTCACCACGTCCTGGAACATCGACTCGAACGGCGCCTCGTGCTGAGCCAGGTCGGGACGGTGGCGGTCGATGACATGCCGAAGCAGGCACTCCAGATCCTCGGTGCGCTGCTGCTGATAGAGCCACTCGAAGTGGCCAAAGCGAACGTGACTCTGGGCCAGACGCAGCAGTGTGGCGCCTGGCTCGACCCGCTCGCGCATCACTTTCTCGCCATTGACCGCCACCGCCAGGGCCAGCGTGGTGGGAATTTTCAGCCCCGCCATCGCCTCGCCGGCGAGATACTCGCGAATCGACGAGCGCAGCACTGCTCGGCCGTCGCCGAAGCGGGAGTAAGGGGTCTGACCCGCGCCCTTGAGGTGCAGATCCATCGGGCCGTTGGGGGTGATCGCCTCGCCCAGCAGCAGTCCGCGGCCGTCGCCGAGTGCCGGGTTGTAGGTGCCGAACTGATGCCCGGTGTACTTTTGCGCCAGCGGGTCCATCCCGGGCAGGAGCCGTTCGCCGCTAAGCAGCGCGGTCAGGGTCTCGCCACCGAGCGCGTCAGCCTCGAGACCGAGGGCGCGGGCACCGGTGGGGCTGACATCGAGCAACTGGGTGTCCACTCGGGCGGTGGGCGCAACGCGAGCGAAGAAGTCATCGGGAAAGCGGGACCAGACGTTGTCGAAGGTCAACGACTCGAAAGATGAGTCACGAGCCATGGCGATCTCCTCGGCGTGCGTGAAAGACTTTGAGTCTAACGTAAACCGGCGAGGAGTCGAAAAGTCACCGCTTGCTGTATCTCGGCATGTCAGACCGGGCGATGAGAGAACGCAGGCGCCTGGCCGCTTTCGACACCATGGCGACGAATGAGATCACCATTGGTTCGCAACAGGCCGAGTAGCTGACTCTGATAGTCCGGCGACGTGGAGTAATTGTGCAGGGTATCGATCAGGCGCTCGGCAGAGATCGACTTGCCCTGCAGCGCCAGCCGGTTGCGCTCGCGGCGTAACTGGGCGTAGGCCCGGTGCGTGTTGAGGTTGTGCAGGTAGGCGCGCACGCCGTCTCGAACCGTGTCGAAGACCTGAAAGCGCCGCGACGTGCCCTGCTGGGCGATGCCACAGCCGTCGCTGAAACAGCGCATGCCAAAGACGTTATTGCTCTGGCGCGCGATGCGCGACGTGCCCCAGCCGGACTCTTCCACGGACTGAATGACGACCATCTCCAGCGGCACGGTATTCACCCGCGCGAGCAGTTCGCGGGGCACCGCGCCGCCATCATAGTCGACGCCGTAGTCGTTGCAGAGCGTCGCCAGCCGGCGCTTCTCGTCATGCCGCAGCGGGTTCACCCGGGTCGCGATGCCGACCAGCCAGTTCCGATCTGCCTGGATACGCGCGTTCTCGGCCTGCACCAAGGGCACCATCAGCTCGAGAAAGGCGGCCTTGCGCTTGGGGCCGGCTTTGACGTCGCGCAGGTCCGGCAGTGTATCGACCGGGTCGAGTGCCGGAAGCTGAACCTCTCCGTTCAGTACCGGGGCGGTTTCCGCGGGCGACCCGGCTTCTGCCAGCGCGGGAAACGACACACTACCGAGGGCCACTGCCAGCCCCAGAGCCAATGCCAGTTGCCGGCCACGGTCAGCGAGGCGAGGTGAGCCGCTCGCGCGTCGCCCCGAAAGACGTTCGGCACTTCCACGAATCAGTGAGAACTTAACGGAGGATCGCGACATTTCCGCTCCCTCTTTGCCATAGTGGCAGCAGGTTAACAGCGAACGCGGCGGCACTTGAGGAAAAACCGTGCAAGCGTTCGCCCTTATAAAACGAACCGGCCGGCCCCAGGGGACCGGCCGGTGATCGAGCCGACGTGATGGCCGCTCGGGGGGGACGGCGAGCATTTACACGCTGAGTAGCGTGTTCAGCCGCTTGACGTAGGCTGCCGGGTCATCGAGATGGCCGCCTTCGGCAATCACTGCCTGGTCGAGCAGAATACGTGCCAGGTCGTCGAAGCTGCCGCTATCGGTCTGCTCGAGCCGGCTAACCAGCGCGTGCTCCGGGTTGAGCTCGAGAATGGGCTTCACTTCCGGCAGCTCCTGACCTGCGGCTTCCATCAGGCGGCGCATCTGGAAGCCCATCTCATGCTCGGGCAGCACCACGCAGGCCGGCGAATCGGTCAGCCGATGCGTCACCCGCACTTCCTGAACGTCCTCACCCAGCGCCTGCTTGACGCGCTTGACCAGATCTTCCTTGGCTTTCGCGGTCTCTTCCTGCGCCTGTTTCTCCTGCTCGTCGGCCATATCGTCGAGATCGAGGTCGCCCTTGGCGACGTCGGCCAGCGACTTGCCATCGAACTCGGTGAGATGGCTCATGAGCCACTCGTCGATGCGATCATGCAGCAACACCACTTCGATCCCCTTCTTGCGGAAGATCTCGAGGTGCGGGCTATGGCTCGCGGCATTGAAGCTGTCAGCGACGATGTAGTAGATCTTCTGCTGACCGTCCTTCATGCGCGACACGTAGTCGGCCAGCGACTGATCCTGAGTCGTGCTGTCGGTATGCGTCGTGGAGAAACGCAGCAGCTCGGCGATCTTGTCACGGTTGGCGTAGTCTTCCGCCGGGCCTTCCTTGAGCACGCTGCCGAAGGTGTTCCAGAACGTCTGGTAGGCGTCCTTGTCCTTGGCCAGCTTCTTGAGCATGTCGAGTGCACGCTTGGTCAGCGCGGACTTCATCGAATCGACCTGCGGTGACTTCTGCAGCAGCTCGCGGGAGACGTTGAGCGGCAGATCCTTGGAGTCGAGCACGCCCTTCACGAAGCGCAGGTAGAGCGGCAGGAACGCCTCGGCGTCGTCCATGATGAAGACGCGCTGAACGTAGAGCTTCAGGCCGCGGACACCGTCGCGCTGATAGAGATCGAACGGAGCCTGAGCCGGCAGATACAGCAGGCTGGTGTACTCGAGCTTGCCCTCGACCTTGTTGTGGCTCCACGTGAGCGGATCATTGAAGTCGTGGGAGATGTGCTTGTAGAACGTCTTGTACTCGTCGTCGCTGATCTCCGCTTTCGGGCGTACCCAGAGCGCAGTCGCTTCGTTGACGGTCTCCCAGCTAACGGTCTCGCTGCCTTCGATCTCGTTGCCCTCGTCATCCTGGGCCTTTTCGACCTTGGGCATGCGCACCGGCACATCGATGTGATCGGAGTATTTGCGAACCAGATTCTTGAGGCGAAAGTCGTCGGCGAACTCCTTGGCATCCTCTTTCAGGTGCAGGACGATCTCGGTGCCGCGCTCAGGACGGTCGATCTCCCCGATCGTGAACTCACCCTCGCCCTTGGAGCGCCACTCAACACCCTGCTCGGCGTCAGCGCGCCGGGTACGGACGACCATCTCGTCGGCAACGATGAAGCCCGAGTAGAAACCGACACCGAACTGACCAATGAGCTTGGCGTCTTTCTGCTTCTCGCCGGAAAGCTGCTTGAGGAACTCCGAAGTCCCACTCTTGGCGATGGTACCCAGGTTCTGGATCACTTCCTCGCGGCTCATACCGATACCGGTATCGCGAACCGTCACCGTGCCGGCCTCGGCATCGTGCTCGATCTCGACGCGGAGCTCGGCATCACTACCGTAGAGGGCGTCGTTTTCCAACGCTTCGTAGCGCAGCTTGTCGCAGGCATCCGCCGAGTTGGAGATCAACTCGCGTAGAAAAATCTCCCGGTTGGAGTACAGGGAGTGAATCATCAGATGCAACAGCTGCTTGACCTCTGTCTGGAAGCCGAGCGTTTCTTCTTGATGGGTGGCGGTAGTCATTGACGGGCCTCTTGACGCGATTTCGAAATAAAGCTTGAACGAAATGAAGACGACAAGGGATATGGGGCTGGGCCGATGGATTTCAACCGTCGCTAGGGCGCCGCCGTGCCGAGTTCCTCGCTGGCTGCCGGCGCCCCCAATCGCCACTCCCGCCCCGAGCGGCGGTGAGATGGCCAGCCACACCGGGAGGAAAGGCAATGACGACGACAGCGTCGAGGACAGTCACTTGGCGCCGTCCGAGTCTTCCTCGAAGTCGACCTCGATGCCCTTCCAGCGGCGATAACCCGCCAACGCCCGGTCGACACGGGTGAGCAGCCAGCCGACGATGAAGATGTCGTCGATGACGCCGATGATCATCAGGAAGTCGGGGATCAGATCGAACGGCGAGACCAAGTAGACGAGCGCGAGTGCCATCCAGGCGAACGCCGACCAGGGGACGGGACGATAGCGGCCCTTGACGACATCGACGGTCATCGGCCCGAAGATCCGAAAGGCACGGCCGATCCGGGCCAGCGCGCCGCCGCGCTGCTTGAGTCGCGAGAACTGCGAGAACAGACGCAAGGGATTCATGATAGGTAACTCCAGTGGTGGTAACGCTCAACGCATCATCGCCGCAAGATAGTCGAGATAGGGAGACGACAGCGACAAGATTCCATCTCGCTGCGAAGATGCCACACTGGGTGCCTCCCCACTCCCTGCGCACCGAATCGAGCCCGGAGAGTGCCGGGAACGAAAGTCGCTGGGTCGCCAGCGGATGGGCATGAGCCCGAGATGGCCGCAGTGACTACTAGAATAGATGGCGTATCGAGAACCGATGGCGTATCGCCGCTTGAGTGCAGCGCTGGCCGATAAAGACGACGACTGAAGACGACGATAGAGAGTAGAGCCATGCCCCCGATGTTCACGCGTCAACGCTGGTTGCGCTGGTGCCTTGCCGGTGCCTTGAGTCTGACTGCCTGTGGCGTGAGTCTGACGCTACAGGCGGCAACGACTGGCGCCACCCAAGAGGATCGCGTCATGAAGCGCGCGCTGGACGCGGCCCGCGATCACCGCTTTGGTGATATCGATCAAGGCGCGATCCAGAACCACGTGCTCGCCGGCTACGTCGAGTATCACCGGTTGAAAGCCCGGCTGTCTTCAGCGTCGGCTGACGAGGTCAACGATTTTATCGTGCGCTACGGGGACTCCCCGCTCGCGATCTGGATGCGCGGCACCGCGCAGACGCGTTTCGGCCAGCTCGGTCGCTTCGACGACCTCCTCGCGATCAGCGATGGCGAGCCGTCGGGGACGATACGCCAGTGCTACTACTACACCGCCCTGCTCGAGCGCGACCCGGGCCGGGCCGCCGAAGGCGGCGACGCACTCTGGCACGTGGGCAGCTCGCAGCCCGACGCCTGCGATACGCTGTTCGGGACGCTCAGCCGCCGTGGTGTTCTGACCGACGAGGATACCTGGGCGCGGATGATGCTGGCCTGGCAGAGCGGTCAGGGTCGACTCGTCAGCTATCTGCAGGATCAGCTGCCATCGAGCTGGCAGCCGGCCATCGCCAGCTACGAACGCGTTCACGGCAACTACGCCGGCGTCACTGATATTCCGCTGACACTCGGCCCCGATGGCCAGGCCAGCGGCGCCTTGATCGCGGCGACGTTTCACGCATTTACCCGAGCGGACACCGAGGCCGCACTGGAGGCGTGGCGCAAGATGGCGCCGCACGTGAATCTGACAGCGGAGCGACGCAACGAGATCGAGCACGACCTCGCCTTTTACTCGATGGTTCGTGACGTGAACAACAATCAGGGCTGGGTGGACGAGACGCTGCCACGACTGGCGGATACGGATCTCATCGAGCTGCGGATCCGTAACGCCGTCACCGAAGGGCACTGGCCGACCGTGGTGCGCTGGGTCGAGACGTTGACGCCGGAGGCCCGTCAGGATGCCCACTGGCAGTACTGGCTTGGCCGTGCCCGTGAGGCGATGGGTGACGATGCAAGGGCCCAACAGGCTTATGCTATCGCCGCCGAAGCGCGCAACTTTTTCGGCTTCGCCGCCGCCGACCGTTTGGGAGAGCCCTATCACCTGCAGATGGCCAACACCCAAGTGAGCACGCTGCAGCAGGAGCTGACCTCGATGCTGCCCGTGGTGAAGCGCACCGAAGCGCTGATGCGTATCGGCGAAGAAGGTCTTGCGCGCAGCGAGTGGTACACCGCAGCGGCCCGGGACAGCGAGGAGCAAGCCGAGGCTCTGGCGGATTACGCCATTCGCCAGGGTTGGTACGCCATGGCCGTGCAGACGACGATTGCCGCCAAGCAGTGGGATGCCCTGCCGTGGCGCTTCCCGGCCGCCTACCGCGACGCCTTCCTGCAGTGGGGTGATCACAATCAGGTCGACCCCTATCTGCTGATGGGTATCGCCCGACGTGAGAGTGCCTTCAATCCCGAGGCGATGTCGCCGGTCGGCGCCCGCGGTCTGATGCAACTGATGCCGGGTACCGCCAATCACGTCGCCAGAGACCTCGGCATCAGCGCGCCGGCGACGTCGGCGCTGTTCGACCCGCAGCTCAACATTCAACTGGGCAGTCACTACATCCAGTCGATGCTCGAGCGCTACCGTGGCAATCGTATCGCCGCCACAGCGGCCTATAATGCCGGGCCCGGCCGCGTCGACCGCTGGCTGAAAAGCGCCCCGAGCGAGTTCGACCGTTTCGTCGAAAGCATCCCGTTTCGGGAAACCCGCGACTACGTGCAGGCGGTATTGGCCTATCGCGTGATCTTCGAGAGCCTGGCCAAACAGGGTGATACCCAGGGCGTCGCCATGCTTTCGCCGACCGAACGCCAGGGCCGTTACGACGCAACGCTCATCGCCAGAAACTGATCCCGCACGGCACGGCCCCCGGTCGAAGCCAGGTGCCGAAACGACGATGCCACGCTGATGCTCTCAGCGTGGCGTCTCACCGTCAGGGCAGGATTACCGGCCCATCGACCATCGCGCCCTACAGCACTCCGAAAGCGAGCCCGGCCGCCCCACTCAGCGTCACCAGCAGACCGATCAGCATCAGCAGGCCATCACCCGCCGTCAGCCCCAGCGCCATACTGACGATGGCGAGCGCCGGAATGGCTGCCGCGAACGGCAGGAGCTCGAGCGGAATCATGCCGAGCCCCAGGACCACCAGCAGCAGCGCGAGCAGGCGCTGAGCCACCTCGCCCATCAACCACTCCAGGCGCGGCTTGAGCAGTTTGTCGACGCGCCGCGTCCACGGCTTGATGCGTTCGGTGACTCGATGCCAGCGGTCATGGCTGATGCCGCGTTCGCTGAGCATCCTGGGCAACCAGGGGCTTCGCCGGCCCAACACCAGCTGGATCGCCATCAACGCGATGAAGATGCCACAGAGACTCGGCACGCCCGGGACGCCACCGGTAGGCAACGCCGCGATCAACGCCGGCAGCAGAAACACCGGGCCGAAGCCGCGTGAATCGAAGGTCTCGACGATGTCGCCAAGGGTAATGGTGTCATCCTCGACGCGCTCATCCAGCGTTTCGAGAATGTCGGTCAGATTCAACTTATCGGACAAGTGTCACCTCCGTGTGACGAGTCATCCGGCCGGCTAGAGACCGCGCCGCGCGTGCTTCAATGAGATCTGGTCGTTGAGGGTCCAGAAGTCATAGAGGACGCCGACCAGAAAAAGCCCGCCGGTGAAGAGATAGATGATGCCGGTGACCCACTTGCCCATATACAGGCGATGAACACCGAATACACCGAGGAACGTGAGCAATACCCAGGCCAGCGTGTAGCTGGTCGACCCGGCGCGGAAGCGAAGGTCCGCCTGGCGATCCATCGCGGGGATCAAGAACAGATCGATCAGCCAGCCGATGCCGAACAGGCCCAGGGTCAAAAACCAGATGGTGCCGGTCACGGGTTTACCATAGTAGAAACGGTGGGCGCCGGTGAAGCCGAACACCCAGAGTATGTAGCCTATGATCTTGCTGTGAGTGTCGTTGATGACGACTTCCTGATGCGTCACGCCGAGCTCCTGAGCTGTCGTTAGTCGATGGGGGGGCGCCGGCGCCGACGGGCGGCTCGTCGCAAGCGAGTATTCTACGCAAGCGACGCCCGGCGGTAACGTTTACCGATATCGGTCGACTCGGCGGTGTAAAACGCTGCCTCGCGCCCCGAAGGGATGGTTTTCTCAGATAACGCCCATCTTCTCGGAAAGGGTGAATAAAACCATACTCGGCGTCGCGATCCCCCCGAAAAAAAGCGGCTTCCGGCCTGTAGACGTCGCTCGATTTTCCATCTAAGGTTTCAGAGCGAGATGCAGAGACGCACGCTGCAACGTCAGGTCCACATGGCTTGACCTGCTCCGAGCGTCACATGCAGCATCGCTGCGTAGGTTTGCAGGTAGAATAGCGTTAGCTGGTAGTCGATCTTGTCGAACTTCTCTTGCGCATTCCCTTCCTCGCCTGACCGCGCAATTCGGGCTTTTCTCCGGAATCGCCCAGCTACATCAATAGGCAAGTTAAGGAAATCGACAATGGCAACTGGCACTGTCAAATGGTTCAACGACACTAAAGGCTACGGCTTCATCTCTCCGGACGACGGCGGTGATGATCTGTTCGCGCACTTCTCCGAAATTCAGGCGGAAGGCTTCAAAACCCTCCAGGACGGACAGAAGGTTTCCTTCGACGTCACTCAGGGCAAAAAAGGCCTTCAGGCCGCAAACATCAAGGTCAACGGCTAAACGCCATACGCCCTTGAGCGAAGCCCACCCTTGCGGTGGGCTTTTTATTGCCTGCTCGTCAGACGCTCACCGCAGTGACGCAGCGCACCGGCGAGAGCCGTTCAGGGCTCGCCGATGTCTTCGTTCCAGACATCGGGGTGGGCCTCGATAAAGCTCGCCATCAGCCCCTGGCACGTTGGGTCATCGAGCACTTCCACTTCGACGCCGCGCGCGCGCAGGTGGGCTTCCTCTCCCATGAACGTCTGGTTTTCCCCGACCACGACCTTTGGAATGCCATAGAGCAGAATCGCCCCGCTGCACATCGAACAGGGCGAGAGTGTCGTATAGAGCACCGACTCGCGATAGACCGAAGCCGGTTGCCGGCCGGCACGCTCCAGTGCATCCATCTCGCCGTGCAAGATCGCGCTGGACTGCTGCTGACGCCGATTATGTCCCCGCCCGATGATCTCGCCGCGATGCACCAGCACCGAACCGATGGGAACGCCGCCCTCGTCGAGCCCAGCGGTCGCTTCGTCGATCGCTGCCTGCATGAATGGATCCATCTGATTCCTCCGTTTGAACAAACTTGTCGTTAGATGCGGTTGAAGAGCTCGCAGTCAGCGGGCGCGACCAGCGATAACGCATTGTGGTCAAGCGACGCCCGAAAGTGCCGAAACCGACGAGGTTCGCCATCGAGGTTGAGCGGGAAGGCGCCATCACTTTCGAACTCGACCCACGGCACGCGAAGATAGCGCACGAACTCGCCGTCCTCGGGCAGGTTCTCCAGCTCGTCGATGATCTGTTTGAGCTCGCCGAGCGAGTTGAAGTGGCGCACGAAAAGCAGCTCCAGCAACCCGTCGTCGAGTTTCGCCAACGGCGCCAATCGCTGGCCACCGCCTGCCTGACAGCCATTGCCGATCGCCAGCATGAAAAGAGGCACCCGCGCCTCGCCTTCCGGCCACCGGATATGGCCTTCATAAGGCTGGTAGTTCCATGCCTTGAGCATGCCCATCAACGAATACGCGCCGCCGCCGAGCAGGCGTTTGAGCGCCACCGGGGTAGAGGTCGTGATCTCCGCGCCGAATCCGCCGGAGGCGACGTTGACGAAGGGCTCGTCGTCGAGCATGCCGACATCGATGGCCCGCGCCTGACCGGTCACCGCGAGTTCGAGAGCGGGATAAGGCTCCATCGGCAGTCGCAGCCCGTTGGCGAAGTCGTTTGCGCTGCCCAGTGGCAGGATGGCCATGTCGGGCCGCTTCTCGGGTGGCAGGCGCATGATGCCGGCACCGACTTCATTGATGGAACCATCACCACCACCGGCGATGACTCGCTTGGCCCCCATCTTCACCGCTTCCTCGACCAGCCAGAGGCCATCCCCCCCTTCCCAGGTCACCCGGACGGTCAGCTCGTGGCCCGCCTCGCGCAGCGCGTCGACCGCCTGCCGAATCTCAGGCTGCTGGGCCGATTTCCCGTTGAGTATCAACCAGGTGCTTTCCTTGCCATGATTGGCCATATCGATCGCTTCCTTTCTGGAGCTGTGCCCTGTCTCGGGCCAACGATGGGTTCCATCGCTGCGTTTTCGTGACTGAACCCGGCGTCGCGACTCAGCGACCTCCAGTCTAGTCCAGGGGCGTCGCCGACTCAGGCGGCAGGCGCATCGCCTTGAGACGACCCACGTCTGCCAAGCTACCGGCCCGCCGGCTCAATGAGAGCGAATCTCGCCCTGGTAGCGCGCTCTCAACCTCCAGAGCCACAGCCCCCCGCCCGTACAGATCAGGGTCAGGGCCAGCTGTGGCGGTAGCGGCGTAGCCAACATCAACGTTGCGACGGTCGCCCCACCGCCGAGCTGAACCGCGCCAAGCAGCGCGGCTGCTGTGCCGGCCCGGTCCGCGAATGGCTCGAGCGCCAGGCTCGCCGCCGCGCCCAGCACCATCGAAAAGCCCACGGAAAGTAGTGCGACCGGCGCCATGAAGACGACAACCGAGAGCGGCAGCGTGAAGTAGAGCAGCGCGATGAGCCCACCGCCAGCGCTGACGACCAGTAACCCCCGACGAATGGTCCGTTCACGCCCCCAACGTGCCATGAGCCGGGGCACGATGAAGAACGCGACGGTGCTGACCAGGGCATTGGCCCCGAACCAGAGACTGAACACCCACTCGGGGTGGCCGAGCCGGTCCATGACGATCACCGGTGCCGCCGACACATAGACCAGAATCGCCGCCATCATCGCGCTGACCATGATCGCATGGTAGAGAAAGCCCGAGTTGAACAGCACCGGCCGGTAGCGGCGCCACTGGTAGAGCCGCGGCTGAATGGGTGTATCCATTGGCCGCGTCTCGGTAAAGACTCGCCACGCCCCGAGGGCCAGCAGCGCCGCGAATCCCATCATGAAGGCAAAATTGCTCCGCCAGCCGAACGCGACCGTCAACGCGCCGCCAAGAATCGGCGCCACCGAGGGAATCAACGTCAGCGACCCGTTGAGATAGCTGTAGAGCCTTGCGCCCTGCTCCGGCGAGTAGCTGTCGCGGATGGCGGCGAACGCGACGGTGATCGCGGCGCAAGCGCCAAACCCCTGCAGCACGCGGGCGAGGTAGAGCACCTCGATGCTCGGCGCCAGAAGCCCGGTCAGCGCCCCGGCGAAGTAGAGCAGAGCGCCCGAGAGCAGCACCGGTCGCCGCCCGTAGCGATCGGCCAGCGGGCCGACCAGTATCTGCCCGAGCCCCACGCTCAGGAGAAACAGGGTGATCGTGATCTGCAGCGCCGCAAAGGGGCGCTCGAACTCACGCGCCATGGCGGTCAAGGCGGGCAGATAGATGTCGATGGCAAGCGGCGAAAGCATGATCGCCCCCATCAATATCCAGAATGGCGGGCGTTTTCCGACCTGCATCACAACCTCGAGGACCCTGTGGGAAGCGCCCACTCTAGCGCCTGATACCGCGATGACAAGCGTTGTCGACATCATTCACTCATCGGTGTGAGCTGAAACTCACGCAAGGCTGGCAAGGCTCTCAACGCAACGGCCAGCGATGCCAGATAGGCCCGATCATGGGTGCGCATGATGAGGATGTACTCAAAGAGTTGGCCACTGTCGCGGGCGCGGTAGCTCATGTTGTCGACGTGGAAACCCTGAGATCGCATCAGCGCATGAATCTCGGGTTCCGCCATGGCCTCCTTCTCGGCGAAACGCAGCGTGCAACGCGCAAAGAGGCGCGCGGGAATCCGCCTCTCGATCAGCCGGAACAGCGATAGCGTCAGCAGCGTGGCGATCGTGGCGACCCCTGCCGGAAAGAGAAACCCGATGCCGTAGAGAATGCCGAGCGCCGAGGTAATCCAGATCGACGCCGCCGTGGTCAGTCCACGAACGGTAAGCCCCTCCTTGAAGATCACACCGGCGCCGAGAAAGCCGATACCCGTCATGATCCCCTGAGCCATGCGCGTCGGATCCGTACGGATCGTCGTTTCCGGCACGTCAGTGCCCAGCCACTGCCACTGATAGACCGTGACCATCATCAATAGCGCCGAGGAGATGCAGACCAGCGCGTGCGTCCGGAAACCCGCAGGCCGACCATGAAAGGTGCGTTCAAGCCCGATCAGGCTGCCGGCTCCCCAGGCCAGCCCGAGATGCAGCAACATGACTTCCCACTCATCCGGCATCTCCATTCCCTATCAAGTGACTAATATTCAGTCTATGTTCAGCATAGTTAGCGTCATCCGTCGCTCGTCACCAGTGGGTGATGACTCGATCCTGCCACCCCGGATGTCGCATTCGACCGCACCCAAGCCGTATGTCCAAGGCCGCCAGATGAGCCTAGCGAGCAACCGTCGTTGATCGCCAGCATCGTCGTCACCGGTCTGCCCCGACAATGGCACTGCCACTCAACGGACTTTGGTCAGAATAAGGAAGCTCACTTGTCACCAGTCGACAATCTTACGCCACCCAGCCGGGTGAAAGACCCAAACCAGGACCAGGACGAACACGACCTCAAGCACGACGAGGGAGAGCTCCCCTCCCACGCCGCCGCCGTCCACAAATCGATTCGCGAGGAGGGTGAGAAGGAGCTGGAGCGTACGATCTCAGCGCTTTTCTGGTCGGCCATGGCAGCCGGTCTATCGATGAGCTTTTCGATGTTGGCCAAGGGCATCCTGCATGCGCACCTGCCGGACAGCGATATCGGCTTCCTCGTCGAGTCGCTGGGCTATACGGTGGGATTTCTGGTCGTGATCATGGCCCGCCAGCAGCTGTTCACCGAAAACACGGTCACGGCGGTGATCCCGGTCATGAGCCGCCCGCGTGTCATTCGACTGATGCAGCTTCTGCGCCTCTGGGGTGTGGTACTGATCGGCAACCTCGTCGGCGTGGCGATCTCCGCCTGGGCGATCCTCGCCCTGCCGATCTTCTCGACGCCGACGCACGAAGCCTTCATCACGCTCGGCGAGCACGTGCTCGAGAATACGCCCACCGAGATGTTTGCCAAGGGCATCATCGCCGGCTGGATGATCGCGACCATGGTCTGGTTACTGCCCTCCGCCGGCCACGCCAAGATCTGGGTGATTTTGATCGTCACCTACCTCGTGGCCATCGGCGAGTTCACCCACATCATCGTTGGCTCTACCGAAGTTCTCTACATGGTTTTCTCGGGGCAGGCGAGCTGGGGGGACTACTTGTTTCGATTCGGGCTGCCGACACTGGCCGGCAATGTCGTTGGAGGCACCTTCATCTTCGCTCTGATCAGCCACGCGCAGATCCGCAGCGACAGCTGACAACCCGGCGTTATCCGACGCGACACGGCGCCTCTCGGGGCGCCGTGTCGTTATCGATCGTCGCCCACCGAGACTGACCGTCTGCGCGCCCGCGATTCCTGATCGACGCAAAACTCGCCCTGCCCCTGGGCCTGACACCTCACTCCGGCACCGACTCGACACCTTGTCCGCGTCGTCGGGAGAGCCAGCGCGTGCACATCGTGCTCAAGCCAAGGAGGCGCCAGCCGATAACCCCCGATGGCCAAGAATATAAAGATGCACCGATGATCGGACGGGACCTCATTAGACATGTCATTGAAAACTTGGGCACTGCTTTGCGGCCTGCCGCTGCTGGGCGGCTGCTTCGGCATCAACACCTCCCAGGCGCCGCTGGCGACAACCTATCCAGCGACCACGCAGCAGCGCATGCAGGCCGCCCACCACTGGGAGGTGCTAGCCCGGCATGAGGCCAAGGCCATCATCGCCGACCGCCAGCTTCGTCAGCGCGCGCTCTACATTCAGCCGCCGGAAACCGAGACCGCTTTCGCGCAAGGTTTTCGCTCACTGCTGACCAGCGAGCTGGTCAGGCAAGGCGCCGTCGTGCGCACGACCGCCGATGCCGCCATTGCGGTGACGTTCGATGTCCAGGTCGTCACGCACCGAGATCGTCAGCCGATTCGTCCGCCCCAGGGCGCACTGACCACGCTGGCAGCCGGGATCGCGGTCGCGACCGTTCCCTTCAATCACTGGTCAGAGCCGGCGCTGGGTTTGATCCCGGCCGCCGGACTGGTCGATCTCTTCAGCGGTAGCTGGACCTCGGAGAGCAACCGAGAGGTGATTATCACGGTCCAGGCAGACGAATATCAGACGTTGCTCTACTCGTCGTCCAACCTTTATTACATCAACCCCGGCGACAGTGATCAGTACGGTCAGGATGATCGCCGGGGGCGTCTAGGCGTGTCGTCACAATGGTAAAAGCCCGAATAGAGAGTTCCGCCATGTCCGTTTTGACCGCCGGTCGACGAGTCGCGCCGCTGCTGCTGCTGATGCTGGCCCTGGCCGGCTGCTCGATGCTGGAGTCGACCAGCCGCCAGCCGCCACCGACCACCCTGGAGCGCGTCGACGTCGCCGCGGCAGCGTTGATCGACAACATCCACGGCCATAGCGATGACCTGACGCCAATCGTCGCCACAACGTTCGTTGACGTCGACCGTCTCGAGCAATCCTCCACGCTGGGGCGGACGGTGAGCGAAATGTTCGTCTCGCGTCTGGTCACTTCTGACCTGCACGTCATCGAGGTCAAACTGCGCGACAGCCTCTATATCGAGGAGAATACCGGCGAGCTGATCCTGTCACGCAACGTCCAGCGGCTGGGACAGGATTACGATGCCAGTTCGGTTCTCGTCGGCACTTACGCCCAGGCGCAGGACCGTCTGTTCGTCAACGCACGACTCGTTCGGATCGATGATCGATCCATCCTGGGCGCCACCAGCTTCGAGCTGCCGCTGACGACCGATCTGCGGGTGTTACTGCCAGGCAGTTACCCCTAGCCAATCATCACCGCTGTCATTGCGTTGGCGGCGTTCTGAAACCCGCAGCAAGCCTGTAACGCAACACGGCGCCCGAAGGCGCCGTGTTGGTGTCGTTGCTTGATCATCGAGGCTGACTGACCTCTGCCGGGCTCTGCCTCCCGGTTGACAGTCGACTCGATGCGTCACGCGTTACTCGCTCGTTTCGAGCTCCCGCATCGTGCTTGCCGTCTGCGCGTTGGCCAGGTTGATGCCCGAAATCACCGCTTTCAGGGAAGCGCTGACCGTGTCGCTGTCCTCGGCGACCGCGCAGATGCGCTGGCCGGCGACGTTGAGCTGGACGAAGGCGATCGCGTTGGCTTCGCTGTCGCCGCCGAGCGAATGTTCGCTGTAGTCGACAATGCCGACACTCATGCCGGAGTGCTTTTGCCAGGCGTCGGTGAAAGAGGACATCGCGCCGTTGCCACTTCCCGACAGCCGCAGCGTCTCGGTGCCCTGCCACAGCGTGACCTCGATCCCCTCTTCCCGGCCTTTCGAAATGCGGTAGTCCGCCAGCGACAGCGGTGCCTCACGCTGGAAGTTATCGAACATCACCTGGCGCACGATCTCACTGGAAATCTCGCTGGCTCGCTTTTCACTCTCCTGCTGAACGTAGGGCGCCAGTGCCAGCATCATCCAGCGCGGCAGACTGATGCCGTAATCCCGCTCGAGCAGGAACGCCATGCCCCCCTTCCCTGACTGGCTGTTGACACGAATCACCGCCTGATAATCACGGCCGATGTCTCGCGGGTCGATCGGCAGGTAAGCCACCTGCCACGGCTCGTCGGGCTGCTGTTTCTTGAGCGACTTGCGGATCGCATCCTGGTGGCTGCCGGAGAAGGCGGTGTAGACCATCTCGCCGACCCAGGGATGCCGCGGGTGCATGGCGATACCGGTGCACTCCTGCACAACCTGAATGATCTCGTCGGGGTTGGAGAGATCGAGTGCCGGATCGATGCCCTGGCTGTAGAGGTTCATCGCCAGCGTGACGATATCCATGTTGCCGGTGCGTTCGCCGTTACCCAGCAGTGTGCCCTCGACCCGCTCGGCGCCGGCCAGCAGTGCAAGCTCGGCGGAGGCTGCTGCGCCCCCCCGGTCGTTGTGCGTGTGAACGGAGATGATCACGCTGTCCCGACGACTGATGTTCTGACAGAAATACTCGATCTGATCGGCATGGTGGTGAGGCCCCGCGACCTCGACCGTCGTCGGCAGGTTGAGAATGCATTTCTGCGTCGGCGTGGGCTGCCACACGTCCATGACGGCCTCGCAGATCGCCAGCGAGAAATCGATCTCGGTGCTGGAGAAGCTTTCCGGCGTGTACTCGAAGCGCCACTCAACGTCCGGATATCGCTCGGCGTAGGTCTTGACCCAGGTCGCCCCCTGCACGGCGATATCGATGATGCCGCCCCGGTCCATCTCGAACACGCGTTCGCGCTGCGTGGTGGAGGTCGAGTTGTAGAGATGCACGATGGCGCGCTTGGCGCCGACCAGAGCTTCGAAGGTCTTTCCGATGAGATGCTCGCGGCACTGCACCAGGACCGCAATGGTCACGTCGTCGGGAATCTGCTCTTCCTCGATCAGCCAGCGCACGAAATCGAAATCCGGCTGGCTGGCCGAGGGGAAGCCGACCATGACCTCCTTGATACCGACCTTGACGATCTGATGCCAAAAACGCTTTTTCTGCTCGACGCTCATCGGTTCGAGTAGCGCCTGATTACCGTCGCGCAGGTCTTCGCTGACCCAGATGGGCGCGTGATCGAGATCACGATCCGGCCACTGGCGGTCGAAAGCGGGAACGCGGGGTGCCGGACGGTACTTGCGATGATCGAAGGCAGACATGGCAAAAATTCCTGAGTATTGAGGATTCGATTCCAGCGCCGGCTTATGGCGGCGAAGCAAGGGCGCGGCCAGCGGGGTAGCGCTGACGACGCCGGGCTGCTTGTGGCAGTGGGTTCAGTATATCGGCTCGGCGGCGATAGTATCTTGCGAATTCGGCTCGCCAAGCGCGTTAGTTGGCATAAAATGTCGCCGAACCCATTTGCTCAGGCAGAGACTGCTTATGCCCGCCCCGCAGCCGCTAACACTCGATCGTTTCGATCGCGCCATCCTCGATATCGTCCAGCGCGATGGCCGCATCAGTAACCAGGCACTCGCCGAGCGTATCGGCCTCTCGCCCTCGCCTTGTCTTCGTCGCGTCAAGGCGCTTGAGGACAACGGACTGATACTCGGCTACCGCGCCGTGGTCGACTCTCGCCCGCTGGGCTACGACCTGATGGCCTTGCTGCACATCTCAATGGATCTGCACACGGCAGAGAGGTTCGACAATTTCGAACGTCAGGTTCGCGATATCCCCGCCATCGTCGAGTGCCTGATCATTACCGGGCAGGCCGCAGACTTTCAGCTCAAGATTCTGGTGCGGGACATGGACGATTACCAGCACCTACTACTCCATGTCATCAACCGAATCGAGGGCGTGACGGGCGCGCACACCAGCTTTGTGCTCCGGCGGGTGTTCGAACACCGGCCGGTGCCGACACAATCCACCCGGTAGCGGGGCACGTTAGACGATGGCGCAATTGTGGCGAATCCCGGCAGTTGTTAAGAGAGAAGAGGCTTGTCCACTCCACTGGCGACGATCGCTGCCGAACGGCGCCAGCTCTGCCCTCGAGGTCGTGCCCCGATGCTGATCAAACGCCTGCCTACGCTTCTGTTGCTCGCCACCTGCAGCCTGCCCCTCCCGGCCTGGGCCGACTATCCGGAAAAACCGATTACGCTGATCGTGCCCTGGTCGGCCGGTGGCGGCACCGATGCCACGGCCCGCATCATCGCCTCGTCACTCGAGGCCGAGCTCGGACAGACGATCAACGTCGTCAACCGCACCGGCGGCAGCGGCGTGGTCGGCCACACCGCCATCGCCAACGCCCGACCCGACGGTTACACCCTTGGCCTGGCGACGGTGGAAGTCGCGATGATGCACTGGCAGGGCCTGACCGACCTAACCTACGAGGACTTCACGCCGATCGCGCAGATCAATTTCGACTCCGCCAGCCTCTCGGTCGAGAACGACGCCGACTACGACGGCATGGAGGCGTTTCTCGAGGCTGTGCGAAGCGAGCCGCCGGGCACCTACACCGCGTCCGGCACCGGCCTCGGTGGCATCTGGCACGTGGCCCTGAATGGCCTGCTGATGGATCAGGGCATCGAGGCCGGCAAGATCACCTGGATTCCCAGCCAGGGCTCGGCGCCGGCGATGACCGAGCTCGCCTCGGGTAGCGTCGATCTGGTGGCATCGTCACTGCCGGAGGCGCGGGCGATGATCGATGCCGGCAAAATCCGCAGTCTTGGCGTCATGACCCCCGAACGACTCGAGAACTTTCCCGACGTCGCGACACTGCAGGAGCAGATCGGCAGCGATTTCACGCTCGGCGCGTGGCGCGGCATCGTCGGCCCTCAGGGCATGGAGGACGAAGTCGTCGCGACACTGCAGGACGCGCTAAAAACGGCCTACGACAGCGATGACTATCAGGCATTCATGGCGAAACAGGGCTACGGTGTCGTATGGCGAGATGCCGACGACTTCGCCGCCTTGATGGCCGAAGACGACGCCAAGTTCGGCAACATCATGGGCGAGATGAATCTCGCCCGTTAACCCGGTCAGCGGTGCCGGCCCGGCGTGGCGATCCCGCCGGGCGCAACGCTCTGCCATCGAGGATTTCATTCGTGCAACTTCCCGCCAATCTTTTCACCGCCTCGCTGGACGGCGAGACTCGATACGGCTGCTGGGCCGGCTTCGCCACCGGCTACGCCACGGAAATTCTCGCGACGACAGGCTTCGACTGGCTGCTCATCGATGGGGAGCACGCGCCGAATACGGTGCAGAGCATCCTGGCACAGCTTCAAGCCGTCGCGCCCTACCCCTGCGCCCCGGTAGTACGTGCCGTCAGCCAGGATCCCGCGCTGATCAAGCGGCTGCTCGACATCGGCGCCCAGACCTTGATGATCCCGATGGTGGATAACGCCGAACAGGCCGCTCGCCTCGTCGCGGCGACCCGCTATCCGCCGCAGGGTATCCGTGGTGTGGGCGGAGGTCTCACTCGCGCGACACGCTGGGACAGCGTGACCGACTATATGGCTCACGCCCACGAGGCACTCTGTCTGATCCCTCAGATCGAATCGCGCAACGGTGTGGAGAATGCCGAGGCGATCGCCGCGACCCCCGGGGTGGACGCCGTATTTGTCGGCCCGATGGATCTCTCGACCGATGCGGGTCATGTCGGCAATCCCAGCCACCCCGACGTTCAAGCGATGATTCGCCGCGTGCTGCGAGCCACGCATGGCGCCGGCAAGCGCGCCGGCATTCTCGCCCCGGCGGAAGCCGATGCCAGACGCTACGCCGAATGGGGTTTCGATTTCATTGCCGTGGGTATCGACGTCTCGATGTTCTGCCAGGCGGCGCACGAGACGATCGCTCGATACAAAAATGACCTGCCGGCAAAATCGAAACCTGGCCCAGGGTACTGACCCGATCCGTTTGACGACGACGCCCTACGGACACGTCCCACTTTCGCCACCCCAATCTCTCCAGCCTTCACTTGAACGAAAAAGCCCCGACCACTTCCTGTGGCCGGGGCCCGGCTAAGTCACGACGGCTCCACAGCGTGGACACCGTATCGCGGATTGGCGCGCCGCCGCCGGAGCCGTCACGACCTCCAGGTTTCTCGCTGCACGACCTTCATCGTTTTTGTCGAGCGCAGATTGAAACTCGGTGCCGAAGCGGGAAACGACCCCATGTGCTTCTCGGCGCAGACCGATATCTCGAAGCCAATAGTCATTAAGTTGGGAAACGGGCATGTGATTATCTCGACCCATTCGGCGAGATTTAACCCCTGTCGCAAGCCGTGCAAAGAGTGTGTTGACTCTCATGATACCGATCTCCGTTATTAAGGAGGCCGGACAGGCATTGCAGCAGATAATGAGAAAGGAAGTTTCCGATATCGGCCGCGAAGCGTGTCGCGGCCAAGTTGTCGATTCAATTCCCAGCGCGCACCCACACACGAACTCGCATACCGCGATGATTCGCGGTATTGACGAGACCTCGTGACATCGGGCGCTGGAATTTCATCGGTCTCCCTGAAGCGTTTAAAAGCGCGTTTCGCCGGATTTTTCCCGCGATAGCGGCCATCGTCGAATCATCACTATCACTCCCCATCGGTGAGAGGGCCAACCTTTGAGGGGTTTAAAACAGGGCACCAACGATGAATACCGTCGATCGTAGCCCAGTGACTCAGCGACACTTTGATTTAAAGCGAACCGTGACAGAGCGTCAATCCGGGACGGACGACTTTGGGAAGAGAAGTCACTCCGTTTTCAGTATTGGCTGAGCGCCTTCAACAACGAGTCGGTCGTACCAACGCCCCCTTTAGCTGACCCGCAGGTTTCGCCATGACGCGACACGATGATTTGTCGGCGAAGTGGACTGTCGAAAAACCCGTGCCATCGTTATGAAAGAGCGCAGAGAGGCGCATGGCCACTCGCCAGATAGCCCGGGGTCGAGACTGACCAAGGGGAATGGGGTCAAGACTGATTGAGGGGAAATGCCCCCGACGGGCGGTGCGCCCGCGGGAGCGGTGGGATCAAGCGAAGGTGTTGATCTGCGTGCCCACTGAACCGGACGATGCCAGCGAAGGCTGCATCTCGACGGACGACAACAGCTGATCCATATGCGCCTCTTTGCCGTCTAGCGCCTGTTTCAGCAGGTTGTTCTGCGCTTCCTGCCCTTGGTTGAAACTTTGCATCGCCAGCGCATTGCTGACCACAGCGTTCACAGCGGTATCCATGGCGGACTCCTGAGTGGGAAAACAGAGATCAAACGTGTTCAATCCCGCTCTGGAAGTATCGGCAGAGGCGCTCGCCGACTTTACCCCGAGGGTTCACCCCGGAAGGACTCAATAGATGCCCCGTCATCATGCAGCACCCAGACGGCGTTCGTCTCGCGGCGTGTGACCGTCTAGCGACGCCCTCTGGACTTGCGGGTCGGGCATCGACTGGTCACCGAGCTCGAATGTCGCAAGACCGGACTGTAGCGAAAGTGCCTGCTGCTGCAGCTTTTCCGACGCCTGTGACACCCGCTCGGCCAGCGAACCGTTTTGCTGAGTGCCCTGGCCAATATCCGCGATGTCATCGCTGACGGCTCCCAGATCGGTCGCCTGCTCCCGGCTGGCCAGGCTGATCTGATCGATGAGGGCCGCCAGCGTGCGGGCTCTGGCAAGCGTCTCTGCCATATTCCGGGCAACGTCGCCAGCTCTGCCGGCCCCTTCGACGATCTGACGTTGCGATATTTCAGTCTGCTCTCGAATATCGCGGGATGCGCTGGCACTGCGCGCCGCCAGCGCCTGTACTTCACTGGCCACCACGGCAAAGCCACGTCCGCTCTCCCCCGCCCGAGCAGCCTCGACCGAGGCATTCAGCGCCAGGATATTGGTCTGGAACGCGATACTGTCGATCAAGTCGGTAATCTCCGCGACCCGCCGGGACCCCTCCTCGAGTCGCTGCATCGCGTCAGTGAGTGACGCGGTAAGCGCTTCGCCGTCCTCGGCGACCTGGCCCGACTCCGCGGCCAGGGCGTTAGCCTGCCCCGAGCGTTCGCTGTTGTCGTGAACGGAGCGGACAAGCGTCTCGAGCTTTTGCTGCGTACGTTCCAGCGCTGCCTCCTGGCGGCGGTTACGACAGGCGAGCTCATCGTTGCCCTGCCGCAGGGTTTGGGCCACCGCCGTTACCTCATGCAGGGTCGTCCCCACCCGTCCGAGCGTCGCGCGCACTGCCTGCATGGTGCGTTTGAAGCCGTCACCCACTCGGCTTCGCATCGGCGCATCGTCAAAGCCCAGATCGAACGTCCCCTTGCGGCGCCCGATGTGCGTACTCAAGCGCGCCAACTCCTGCCCACTGATGGCATCGCGTTCTATCTGCTTGGCAAGCAATGAGAGAATCGCTGTCTGGGCAACCACATAGGCCGCGTGGATAAGCACCATCGGCAGGTACGCATGCATGTGGGAGTCCGGCATGACATAGATGCCGAGACCCTGACTCTGGAGGTAGCAGAAGAGAAGATGATGCACGCTGATGGTGGCGGCGGCAGCCACCAACGGTCGCCAGTCCCGGTAGGCCAGCAGCGCCGAGAGCAGCACGAAGATGACGAAATGGCCCTCGATCATCCCCAGCAGGAGATGGATCTGTAACCCCGCGTGAAGCATGAGCCCCACGGCGACCATCAGCCGAGTCAAAAGATGCGTCGGCTGCCAGCGCATCAACATCATGGGGACCAGCGTCGCCGGCAGACCGATGACCAGCGCCGCGCCCCAGAAGCCGTGGATCGATGCCATCGCCAGGGAGATGAGCAGCAGCAGTCCCAGTAGACACTGCATCACGCGGTTGGCTCGGCGGTAAATGTCGCCCAGCAACTCGCGTCGGGAGACGCGCGAATACATGATTGTCCTCTCGGGGCAGGGTGGCGACGGGTGGCCGCATTATCGTGAGACAGAGAGCCGGCAGAGAGTGGCCCCCTCTTATCTTAATTAACTATCGGCTCGTGAACGCCGCCCCTTGAGCCTTGACGGAGGGCGCCGCGTCACGACGACAGCGTTCACCGCCTGCTAGACTGAGCGCCGCCATTACTAGCGGATCGTGAGATGAAAACCATCGGAGCGCATGTCAGCGCGGCAGGTGGCGTCGACCAAGCCATCGGCCGAGCCGTCGAGATCGGTGCCAACGCCTTTGCCCTGTTCACCAAGAATCAGCGCCAATGGCGTGCCAAACCTCTGGACGAGACCACCATCGCCGCGTTCAAGGCGGCCTGCCGAGAACAGGGATTTGGCCCGGGACAGATCCTTCCCCACGACAGCTACCTGATCAATCTTGGCCACCCCGAACGCGAGGGACTCGAGAAATCCCGTGCGGCATTTCTCGATGAGTGTCAGCGCTGCGAGCAGCTCGGGCTGGAGCTGCTCAACTTCCACCCGGGAAGCCACCTTCGCAAGATCAGCGAAAGCGACTGTCTAGCGAGGATCGCCGAGTCGATCAATGAAACGCACGCCGCCACCCATTCCGTGGTCGCCGTCATCGAGAATACCGCCGGACAGGGCTCGAACCTCGGCTTTCGCTTCGAGCAGCTCGCGGAAATCATCGAGCAGGTGGAGAACAAGGACCGCGTCGGTGCCTGTATCGATACCTGCCATGCCTTCGCGGCAGGTTATGATCTGCGAACCGGCGACGATGCGGTGGCGATGCTCGATGCGTTCGATGCGGTGGTGGGCCGGCGCTTTCTTCGCGGCATGCATCTCAACGACGCCAAGAGCGCCCTCGCCAGCCGCGTCGATCGCCATCACAGCCTCGGCCAGGGCAATATCGGTCTCCCGGGCTTTACCGCGCTGATGCAGGACGCGCGTACCGATGACATCCCTCTGATACTCGAAACCGTCGACCCCGCTATCTGGGCCGAGGAGATCCAGTGGCTGCGGGATCAGCAGCATGCCGCTCCTCTTTAGTGGTTCGGGAGGCGATGGGACAGCCCGCGCCGCTGATCGCGCCAGACACGACAACCGCCCGCAGGATGCAGGGCGGCCAACCCTAGCGATTGCTAACAAGCGACAGGAACGCAAACGATGACTGACTTTTTCAACTGGCTCGGCGAAGCCATCGGCAATGTGATCCGCACGATCGTCGAAGCCCTCAATGGCCTTTTCGGGGGGCTATGGGAATCGATGGACGGCTTCGTCGATGGCCTCACCGGGGCCCTCGGAATCAGTGACTCCCTCTTCAGCATCGCAGTGCTGGTCATCGGGGTGCTGCTACTGATCAACGGCATTCGTTCGCTGTTTCGCGGCGGCATCATTGGCGGTGTCATCGGCCTGCTTCTCGGCCTGCTGGTGCTGAGCTGGCTGATTCGCTAGCCCCGCGCTCGATACAGCGCCCCTCCTCCTTCGGGATTATCGCTGCCTGAGTTCCATCGCTGCCTTGGTACGATCACTGCCTCGGCACTCGCGCTTCCACACGCCGACTCACGCGCCGCGCGCACCATCGGCTGGCGCCCGCGCTCACACTGCCTCCGCCGCGACGAACCGCTTACCTTTCCCCGACGACAGGCCCCCTACCATCGGCATTGGCCTCACGACTTGCGAGAGTGGCGCGCGTCTACCATTTTTGTAACCCCATGAATCGCCGATCGAGGCAGTGCCGGCCCGATCGGCGAGCATCACCCGCCCCCTGAGCGCTGACTCAAGGGGACGCGACAGCAAGGAGGCCACCCATGGCTGCATCGATGAAATCCCAACAGGACGGCGTCGATCTCTATAACCAGTTCATCGACGGTGAATGGACAACCGGCGGCGGTGAACCTCTGGACATACACAACCCTGCGACCGGCGACACCATCGCGCGAGTCTCTCTTGCCGACGAGGCGCTGGCCGACCGCGCCTTGAACGCCGCGCAGGCCGCATTTCCCGCGTGGTCGCGCAAGACAGCCGTCGAGCGTGCGAACCATCTCTACAAACTGGTGGATCTGATTCAGGAAAACCGCGACCGACTGGCGCGCTTGATCACTACCGAGCAGGGCAAACCGCTCGGAGAGTCCGACGCCGATGTCGGCATGTGCTGCGACCTGATCCGTTTCGCCGCGGAGAACACTCGCCGTCTCGAGGGCGACATCATCCCTGCCGACGACCTGGACGAGCAGATCTGGATCCAGAAGGTGCCCCACGGTGTGGTCGTTGGCATCACCGCGTGGAATTTTCCGGCGGCGCTGATCGGCCGCAAGCTCGGCCCGGCGCTCGCCGCGGGCAACACCATTGTGCTCAAGCCCTCCGAGGAGACGCCGCTCACCGCTCTCGAAATCGTCGAGCTGGCACGTCAAGCCGGGATCCCCAAGGGGGTGATCAACCTGGTCAATGGCCGCGGGCGGGATGTCGGCAATCATTTGATCCAGAGCCCCATCACGCAGCTGATTTCGATGACCGGTAGCGTGCGCGGTGGCCGCGAGATCAACAAGGCCGCCGCCGAGCACCTGAAGATCGTGCGCCTCGAGCTCGGCGGCAAGGCACCGTTCATCGTCATGGACGACGCCGACCTCGACCCGGCCGTCGATGCGGCGATCACCTCTCGCTTCAACAATTGCGGCCAGATCTGCACCTGCAACGAGCGCATGTACGTCCAGGCCGGTATCTATGATCAGTTCCTGGAACGCTTCAAGCAGCGTGTCGAGGCCCTCAAGGTCGGCAATCCGCTCACCGACGAAGACGTCGACATGGGGCCAAAGATCAACGCCGACGAGCTCGACAAGATCCACGACATGGTCCAGCACGCGCAGCAGCAGGGAGCAGAGCTGCTGACCGGTGGCCACCGCCTGACCGGCGGCGAGTACGATGAGGGCAACTTCTATGCCCCGACGATACTCACCGGTGTCGATAACGACATGGACATCATGAAGGAAGAGATCTTCGGCCCGGTGGCACCGATCATGAAAGTCGAGAGCTTCGAGCAGGCGATGACCTACGCCAATGCCTCGGAGTATGGGCTTTCCGCCTACGTCTTCACGCAGAACGTGAAACAGTTGATGGCGCTGACGCGAGAGCTCGACTTCGGCGAAATCTACGTCAATCGCGGCGGCGGCGAGTCGGTTCAGGGTTTCCACAAGGGCTATCGCAACAGCGGTCTCGGCGGCGAGGACGGCAAGTACGGGCTCGAAGCCTATGTGAAGAGCAAGACGATGTACGTGCATCACGGCTGATCTCGCCTACGCCCGATCTGGAAAATAGCCAAGGCCCGACGCCCTCGCGTCGGGCTTTTTTCATCGCTTCCCCTGGCAGAACGCTTGGCCGGACCGGCCACCGGCGTCGAAACGTCGCATCCGAATCGATGGCTGTCGCCGGCGGTTGCCCTTCATAGTGAAGTCCTCCCCTCTCACAAGGAGTGTCACCATGAGCCAGTTCATCTACGCCTCACCGCGCAAATACGTTCAGGGGGCGGGCGTACTCGACCAGCTCGGTCCTCAGGTGGCTGAACTCGGCGACAGCGCCTTTCTGATCGCCGACGATCGAGTCTGGAAGCTGATCGGCGATCGCACGAGCCGGACGATGGATAGCGCCGGCATTCGCTATCACCAGGCGCTTTTCAACGGGGAGTCCTCCAACAACGAGATCCAGCGGCTGGCCGATCAGGCCCGGGAGGCGGGATCACGGCTGGTCATCGGCCTCGGCGGCGGCAAGACTCTGGACACCGCCAAGGCAGTCGCCGACGAACTCGATCAGCCCGTGGTGATCGTGCCGACGATCGCCTCCACCGATGCGCCGTGCAGTGCGCTCTCGGTCATCTATACCGATGCCGGCGTCTTCGAGAGCTACCGCTTCTACAAGCGCAACCCTGACCTGGTGCTGGTCGATACGCTCGTCTGCGCCCGGGCACCGATCAGACTGTTTGCCTCCGGTATCGCCGATGGCCTCGCCACCTTCGTCGAGGCACAGGCGGTCAAACGCTCTCACGCCGAATCGATGGTCGGCGGCGCGCCGACCATCGCCGGCATGGCGATTGCCGAAGCCTGCGAGACAACGCTGCTAACCTGGGGGCTGAGCGCCTGCGAAGCGGTCAAGCGCCAGGTCGTCACACCCGCCGTGGAAGCCGTGGTGGAGGCCAATACGTTGCTTTCCGGCCTGGGATTCGAGAACGCCGGACTCGCCGGCGCCCACGCCATTCACAACGGGTTTACCGCGATCGACGGTGACATCCACCATCTCACCCACGGCGAGAAGGTCGCCTACGGCACGCTCACGCAGATGGTGCTGGAACAGCGATCGGACACCGAGATCGCCCGTTACGTGCGCTTCTATCGCGCCATCGGCATGCCGACGACGCTTGCCGAGATGCATCTCGAGACGGTCGAACGCGACCGGCTGGTTCGCATCGGAAAACTCGCCAATAGCGATGGCGACACGCTGAAGAATCTCGACCCGACCCTGACCGCCGAGGAGATCGCCGATGCGCTGGTCGCCGTGGATGCGCTGAGCCAAAGCCTCACCTGAGGTTTGCCCCGGCGGCCTTTTCACATCGACCGGCCGTTGCCGCCTCATCGCCGACGGAAACCGCCACGGGAGGCGCCTTCCTTGTTGTCCGACGGGCCGCCAATGGCGGCCCTTGTCAACGGCCAGTCAGCGAGGGCAGCAAGTGGGCTCGCCAACCCCAGACGATGAACCCACCGGCAACGACCATGACGAGAGCGACCGCCAGCAGGATCGAACCGGTCGCCATGCCCCCCGCCGTCGCGCTGACGATCAACCCGCCCAGCGGCTGGGTCAGGTTGTTGAGCATCATTACCAGCCCGGTCGTCTTGCCGAAATCGTCCGCCGGGATGACCCGCCGGCGCAGGCTGCGAATCGACACACTGAACATCTTGTCGAAACCCATCACCAGCAAAAAGCCGAGCGCATAGAGAGACGAGAGCGTCGTCACGCTCGCCATCAGACCGCCCAACGCCATCGCCACGTAGGCCACCAGCCCCAACCGGTCCGGCGGTATCAGCGACCTTGCGGTGAACAGCAACACCCCGACCGTGGCCAGCGCACCGCCCGCCTGCAACATGCCATAGTAGACCTCGCCGTGGTCCTGAACGCCTGTCACGACGGCGGGCGCCGTCGCCAGCAGCGTCCCCAGCAGCAGATTGACGGCCATTGCCAGTCCGATCGATGCCGGCAGCGCGGGGCTCGCACGGAGATGACGAGCCGCGATCCGCAGCGCCCGATACCCGTTGGCGGCGTTAGCGCGTGGCACCGGCAGCACTGGCCTGACCACGCGCTGCCAACGCCAGACGGCGAGATCGCTCGCCGCGAACCCGAGCGCGATCACCACTACCACGGTCTCCCACTCGAGTCGCGCCAGCAGCGACGCCGCCACCAGCGGGCCCAGTACCGTTCCCGCCTGATCGAACAGTTGCGCCTGCGAGATGAGTCGCTCGTAGCGAGCCGCACCGAAGGCCTGCACCAATAGCATTTCTCGTGCCATGACGCCCTGGGTCGACAACACGCCGACCGACGCTGCCAGCCCGATCAACCACGCTACGTCGGGTAGCGCCAGATATCCCAGAATAGCGGCCACGCACGCTGCCAGGCGCCAGCGTTGACTCAACCTGAGTAGCCAATCGTTGCGATACCGATCGCAAAGCTGACCGCAGACGGGAAACGCCAGAAAACGCGGCAAGGTCTCGAAAAAGAACGCCAGACCGGACCAGGCGACACTGCCGGTCAGCTGATAGATCACCAGCGGGACCAGAAATAGCAACATCTGATCCGAGAGGCGCGAGATCAGCAACGACGTGAAGAAATGAGCGTTCGATGACTTCATCGCATCCTCCGATGCGTGACTCGCCGTCATTAACGTGACGAAGCCGCTCGAGGTGAGCGGCTTCGATCGGCACGACTAGGATGCGGGATTATCAGGCATCTGCCAGGGCCCGCTCGACCATCTCGTAGACATTGGGCGAGAGATCTTCAGCACGAATGCGCTCCAGCTCCGCCTTCATCAACGCCTGACGCTGTTCGTCGAAGCGCTGCCAGCGGGTCAGCGGCGTGATGATACGCGCGGCGATTTCCGGATTGAGCCGGTTGAGCTCGATCACCACATCGGCCAGCAGCTTGTAGCCAGCGCCATCGAGCCGGTGAAAGTTGACCCGGTTCTGGGCAAAGGCACCGATCAGCGCGCGCACCTTGTTGGGGTTTTTCAGCGAGAACAAGGGATGCTGCATCAGAAACCGCACGCGCTCGAGCACGTCCGCCTGCGGGCGGGTGACCTGGATCGAGAACCACTGATCCATGACCAGCGGGTCGTGCGCCCACTTCTCGCCGAAGCGCTTGAGCGCCGGCTCGGCAAGCTCCGTCCGGTCGCTGTGCGCCAGCAGCGTCAGCGCGGCGCGAACGTCGGTCATGTTGCCGCCCTGCTCGAACTGGGTCTCGGCAAGCGCCGTCGCCTCATCGTCGGCAATGCTCATCAGGTAGGCAAGCGCTGTATTCTTGAGCTTGCGCTGCGCGATCTGCTCCGGGCTCGGCGCATAGGTTTCATCGCTCTGATTGTCGCGATAGACCTTGAGGAACGAGTCACGCAGCTGCCACGCCAGTGATTGCCGCACGAACTCGCGGGCGGCGTGGATCGCGTCCACGTCGACCACCGGCTGCTGCTCAGCGATATAAGCCTCCGACGGCAGTGTCAGCATTTCCGCCAGCACGGCCTTGTCGTCGGTGGGCTCGCTGAGCAGGCTGCGGTAGGCATCGACGAGTCGCGCATCCATCACCTTCTCGACGCCATTGCGATGCGCAGCAATCAGGTCGTCGAGGGCCAGCAGGGTCAGTCGCTGGCCCGCATCCCAGCGGTTGAAGCCATCACTGTCGTGAGTCAGCAGGAACGCAAGCTCCTCGCGGGAGTACGGATAGCGAAGCTTCACCGGCGCGGAAAAACCGCGCAATAGTGACGGCACCGGGGCCTCTTCGACATCGCTGAACACGAACGTCTGCTCGGCGTCGCGCAAGTGGATCACCGCATCCTTGCCGAGCGTTTCACGCTCGCCATCCTCACCCTGAAGTTTGAGTGTGAGGTCGTGGCCGGACTTGGTGCCGACCAGTCCCAGCCGTACCGGAATGTGGAGCGCCAACTTCTCGCTCTGCCCCGGTGTGGCCGGTGTGCGCTGGGCCAGGCGCAGCCGGTACTCGCCCGTGGCGTAGTCGTATTCGCCGTGGGCGTCGATTTCCGGCGTCCCCGCCTGGGCGTACCAGCGCATGAACTGCGTCAGATCGAGCCCTGAGACCTCCGCCATGCAGTCGACGAAATCTTCGATGGTCACGGCCTGACCATCAAAGCGCGAGAAGTAGAGGTCGCTGCCGCGACGGAAATCCTCCCAGCCGAGCAGATGACGCAGCATGCGCACGACTTCCGCCCCCTTCTCGTAAATGGTCAGGGTGTAGAAGTTGGAGATCTCGATGTAGTGGTCAGGACGGATGGGATGCGCCGTCGGACCGGCATCCTCGGCAAACTGCGCCGTGCGAAAGAACGACACGTCCTCGATGCGCTTGACCGGGGCCGAGTTCACGTCCGCCGAGAAGGTCTGGTCGCGAAAGACCGTGAAGCCCTCTTTCAGCGACAGCTGGAACCAGTCGCGGCAGGTCACCCGGTTACCCGACCAGTTGTGGAAATACTCGTGCGCGACGATTCCCTCGACGCGCTGGAACGCAGCGTCGGTGGCGGTCTGAGGGTGCGTCAGCACCGCCGACGAATTAAAGATGTTGAGCCCTTTGTTCTCCATCGCCCCCATGTTGAAGTCGTTGACGGCGACGATCATGAAGCGGTCGAGGTCATATTCGCGGCCATAGGTCTGCTCGTCCCAAGCCATCGAGCGCTTCAGCGACGCCATCGCGTGCTCGGTCTTGTCCAGGTTCTCCGCCTCGACCCAGATCTGCAGCAGCACTTCCCGCCCGCTCGTCGTGGTGTAGTGGTCCTCGACCTTCTCCAGAGAACCGGCGACCAGCGCAAACAGATAGCTCGGCTTGGGATGCGGATCTTCCCAGGTGACGAAGTGGCGCCCATTGGGAAGCTCCCCCCGCTCCACCGGGTTCCCGTTGGAGAGCAGCACCGGCAGCGACTCGGCATCGCCGATCACCGTGGTGGAGAACGTCGCCATCACGTCCGGACGGTCGGGATAAAAGGTAATGCGTCGGAACCCTTCCGGCTCGCACTGCGTGCAGAACATGCCGTTGGAGCGATAGAGCCCTTCGAGAGCGGTATTGGCGTCCGGAGCGATTTCGACTTCGGTATCGAGTTGGAACTGCGCCGGTGCGCTCGCGACGCTGAGGCCGCTGTCACTCGTGACGTACTCGCCTGGCGCCAGCGTCTGCCCGTCGATGGCAATGTCGATCAGACGCAAGCCATCACCGTCGAGTTCCAGCGGAGCGTCGACAGCGGCATCGGGATGGCGCTCCATGCGCAGTCGCGCCTTGACCCGAGTCGCCGAGGGGTGAAGGTCAAACGTGAGCTCGGTGTGAGTCACACGAAAGGCCGGCGGCCGATAGTTCTCGAGGTAGGTCGCTTGCATTGCCGACATGAAGACGCTCCTTGTGGGATGAGAGTCGAGCCCGGCAAAGGGGGTGCCGGAGCCGAGTACACTCGCCATTCTACCCGGCTGACGGGATCGATATCGAACCGGCGTGCGCTGACACCCTGTCTGCCTCAGCCACCGAAGCCGTCGAGGACCTTCATCTCGAGCTCAGGGGTGACGGTACCGGCGCCATTCAGCGGTGAAGGCCAGGGTGTCGGGCAGCATCGAAAGATTGGCGCACGCGGCTTGCGCCCGAGGCCATGGAAAGGGGGGGCTGCTTCAGGCCTAGCGACCGTCAGCGGCGCTCGGCAGAGGACTCCTCGGGCCAGAGCTCGCGCACGGGACAGCGCAGGCTGGGCAGTGGCCGGGTCACGATCCACACCGCCAGCAGCGACAGTCCGGCAATCAGCGCAAGCTTCAGTGCCAGAATGGAAACGGTCAAGGCGATGATCAGGCAGGAGACGGTCAGCATGCCGACCGCCATGATCTTCGCGTGCTTGGGGATGGCACGTTCGCGCTCCCAGGCCTGGATCGGCGGACCGAAGCGCGGGTGGTTACGAATCCAGCTGGCAAACCGAGGCGAGCCACGCGAGGCGAGCCAGACCGCCGCCAGCATGAAGCAGGTCGTCGGCATGATCGGCAGGAACAGGCCGATGAACCCCAGGGCAAAGCTGATGGCCGCCAGTGTGACGTAAATGGCATTACGCATGCCGACCTCCCTTAACCGGTACACCGCCCCGCCCAATCGCGTCTCGCGGTTCATTCAAAGAGTGTAAACCACCGTGAGGCGTGCGCTCCAATCGGGCCGGCGCCAGACCTGTCACAGCGACGTGCGAGAGACCCCGAAACCCCGGAAGATTAACGCCCATCGGGAAAAGGTCCATTCGCCAGATGCCCGCTAGTGCCGCGCACGGCCAGGCGTAGACTTGTGCCCATTGCCCGACCGATGGAGTGCAACATGACACAACGCGAGACCCCACAACGCCAGACGACACAACGCGAGACCCCACAAAGCAAGGTGCTCTACCTCTCACACGGGTCGCCCGATCTCACGCTGAGCGATCACCCCGCTCGAGATTTTCTCCAGGCGCTGGGGCAGCGCCTGCCCAAACCGCGCGGCGCGCTGGTGATCTCGGCGCACTTCGAGACTGCCGGACTGACGCTAGGCGTTGCGCCACAGCCGCGGACCTGGCACGACTTCCACGGTTTCCCCGACGCGCTCTACGCGCTGCAGTATCCAGCGCCGGGCCTGCCGGCCCTTGCTCGCGAGCTGGCAAACGACCTGGCCGCCGACGGGATCGACGCCCACATCGACCCCGACAGACCGCTGGATCACGGTATCTGGTCGCCGCTGTCGCTGCTCTGGCCCGAGGCGGACGTACCGCTGATACCGGTCAGCGTGCCCATGCAGCTCGACAATGCCAGCCGCCTCGACATCGCCGACGCCCTCGGGCGCTGGGTCGACACCCACGAAATGATGCTGATCGGCTCGGGGGCGGCGACCCACAATCTGGGCGACCGCCACGCCCGACACGACGCGCCGGATGCGTGGGCAAAAGCCTTTCACGACTGGGTCATCGACGTCGCTGCCCACGGTGACCGCCAGACGCTCGCGCAGTGGGAGCAGACGGCCCCCAGAGCGCGGCATACCCACCCCACGCCGGAACACTTCCTGCCGCTCATGATGAGTGTCGGGGCCATGGCCGGCGCGCCGCTGACGACGCTTCACGAAAGCTTCATGTATGGCAATCTCAGCATGCTGGCGCTTGGCAGCGATGCGCTGCTCGCCTCTCGCGCCGGCTAGCACGCCGCCGGGGTGACCAGAATGCCAATCAGTCGCGAAAATTATTGTACTGCAGCGCCAGATCCGGTCCGGTCTCTCCCTTCAACAGCGCGATCGCCTGCTGCAGGTCATCGCGCTTCTTGCCGCTGACGCGGACCTTGTCCCCCTGAATCGCCGCCTGCACCTTGAGCTTGGCATCCTTGAGCTGCTTGACGATCGCCTTGGCATCGGCCTGCTCCAGCCCCTGCTTGAGATTGACCTGCTGGCGCGCCTTCACGCCAGCGGTCTGGGCGTCTTCGATCTCCATGCAGCGCGCATCGATACCGCGGCCGATCAGCTTGGCGCGCAGGACGTCCAGCATCTGCTGGAGCTGAAACTCGGCGTCCGCCTCGAGCGAGACGGTATCGCCTTCGAGCGCGAAGCTGGCATCGACGCCGCGGAAGTCAAAGCGGGTCTGAATCTCGCGGTTGGCCTGGTCGACGGCATTGGTCGCCTCGTGGCGGTCGAATTCGGAAACGATGTCGAAAGAGGGCATTGCAGTTCTCCGGTCGCCCGCGCCGATGCGCGGGTGCTGTATCAGGATTCGGTGACGGGCTCGGTCGGCGCATCACTGTCGAGTGACTTGTCCATGCGCCAGGCCGCGCAGCCGTCTTCGTAGTAGTCGTCGAGCCAGCGGTGGGCGACGTATCCGGTGTGGCGATAGAGCCGCATGGCGACGCGGTTGTCGGCGCGCACCTCCAGCAGCACGCGCTGTGCATCACGCGCCACTGCGACTTGCTCGATCGCGTCGAGCAGACGCCGCCCCAGGCCCAGGCCGCGACGCTCGGGATCGACGCAGAACGAATAGAGCCGCGCCGTGCCACTGTTGCGACGAAACAGCAGCGTGGCGTAGCCGATGACCGCGTCGTCGGCGTCGACCGCGACGAGCGTGGCGGCATTGGCCCGCGTCAACAGGTGGCCAAGCTGGCGCCGATTGAAACGATCGCCTTCGAAGGCGCGCGCTTCCAGCGCGAGAAGCGCATCGCGATCGGTGGGCTGGCCTTGTCGCAAGGTAAAGCGCATGAGGGACTCGCTGGGTTGATCGATGACACGGTGGCACCGGGGTCGGGCCAGTTCGCACGGCGATTGACGGGATGAATGGCCGAGCGCGACGGGCCTTGATGGTCTCCTGGGCCCGCCCCGAAGCGGGATGAAATTATTTCACGCAGATGGCCGCTTGTCGCTCCTCATGAGTCGTCGCATTCTTGCGCCTAGTCTCGTCGGCCTGACCGAGGTCGTTCTTACCCGAAAGGAGTCACCGCAACATGTCTCGTCTGCGCATCGTGGTCGACCGGCTGTCCGACTGGACGCCCTACTACCCCTCGGACGACCTCATCACCGCCGAAGACTTTCTCGCGCTCGACGGTGCCGCCGCGCCAGAGGAAGCGACCCACGTCATCAACCTCTGCGGCGATCTCGACTATCTCGAAACCGGTTACTACGTGTCGCTGCTGGCGGAGGCCCGTCGTCAGCGCGTCCTGCCGAGCGTCGAGATTCTCAACCAGCTGTCGCGCCAGACGCTGATCGACCTGCAGCTGGCGGCGATCGAGCCACTGCTGCAGGAGCTCGATCGCCGCCGCGCGCTCGCCGTCGAGCCCCAGACGTTTCGGGTCATCTTCGGCGAGTGCCGCGAACCGCTACTGGCGAAGCTCGCCCGCCGCCTGTTCGAGCGCTTGCCGCATCCGATTCTGGAGGCGACGCTCACCAAGCGCGACGGCGCCTGGCGACTGACCGCTCTCTCACCGCAGGGCTTGAGTGCACTGGCCGACGACGAGCAGGACCTGTTCGCCGCCGCGCTCAACCGGCACTCGACCAAGGTCTGGCGCACGCCGCGGGCGCGGCGACGCTACCGCTTCGATCTGGCGATTCTGGTCGACCCGGAGGAGAGGCTGGCACCCAGCAACAAGATCGCGCTGCGCCACTTTATCCGTGCCGGCCGCCGTCTCGGGATCGACGTCAGTCTGATCACCCATCGGGATGCGGGACGTCTGGCGGAGTTCGACGCACTGTTCATCCGCGAGACCACGCGGCTCGATCACCACACCTACCGCATGGCGAAGCAGGCGGAACACGAGGGGCTCGTGGTCATCGACGACCCCCAGTCGATCCTGCGCTGCACCAACAAGATCTATCTGCACGCCCTGCTGGGCTCTCACAAGATACCGGCGCCGCGAGGCCAGTTGCTGCACCGCCGCGACATGGAACACCTCGACGAACGGCTCGCCACTCTCGACTATCCGCTGGTGCTCAAGATACCGGATGGCGCCTTTTCCCAGGGCGTGGTCAAGATTCGCTCGCGCGAGGAGCTCGAGGCCGAGGCCCCCAAGCTGTTCGAATCCTCCGCGCTGCTGCTGCTGCAGGAGTGGCTGCCCACCGACTTCGACTGGCGTATCGGCGTCCTCGACGGCGAAGTGCTCTTCGCCAGCCGCTACTTCATGGCCCGGGGTCACTGGCAGATCTACGATCATTCGAGCGGCAAGACCCGCAGCGGCGGCTTCACGACCCATGATCCCGCCGACGTTCCGGCCGCGGTCGTCAAGGCGGCACTACGCGCCACCCGGCTCATCGGCAACGGTCTCTACGGCGTGGACCTCAAGCAGATCGGCGAACGCGTGGTGGTGATCGAGGTCAACGACAACCCCAATCTGGACGCCGGCGTCGAGGATGTGGTGCTCAAGGAGGCGCTTTACACCCGCGTGATGCGGGTTTTTCTCCAGCGCATGGAGCGCCAGCTGGCGCCGGGACGCGGCGACACCCGCCCGTTGGCGGCGCCGGCATCTTCTCTGGCAGCCACACCGGCCGCTCGCGAGCCGTGAAAGGGATAAGAAGGCGCTAGGCCGCGTCGACCTCGACCCGATACCCGGCGAACTTGCGAAGATTGATCACCCCCGTATCGAGGATCAGATACTGGCCCTTGAGCGCCATCAGCGTGCCTTCGACGAACGGCGTCTTGTCGAAATTGAACGAGACGATCTTGCTCGGCCAGCCGAGCGAGGGATAATCGATCGACACCGCAGGTGCCGCCAGTGGCTGTATCGCCTCGGCGCCGAAGCGTGCCTGCAGCACTTCCAGCTCATCGCCGACGGCACTGACGAGGCGGTCGCGCTCGGCCTGCAGGTCCAGCGGCGTCACGGCGTGCTTGAGCATCGCCCGCCAGTTGGTGCGGTCGGAGACGTGCGACTTGAACAGCGTCTCCACCAGACCGGACTGCTGGCGCGTCGCCACCTCGAAAATCGGCAGTGCCTGTATCGCGCCCTGATCGAGCCAGCGCCCCGGCGTATTGGTGCCCCGGGTGATGCCGACCTTGAGACCCGAGGCGTTGGCCAGATAGACGATGTGCGGGCGAAAGCAGTGCCGTTCGCCCCACTCGGGATCTCGGCAGGTGCCCTGGAAATAGTGGCAGGTCTCCGGGCGCACGATGCAAAGATCACACTGCGCCAGCGTACTGAAGCACGGGTAGCAGTGGCCCTGAGCAAAGCTCTTGCGCGTCTTGCGCCCGCAGTGGATGCAGTGGATCTCGCCGACGTAGCGAAGGCGCAGCCGCTCGCCGAGCCGATCGTTGAGTGCCAGTGTCGTATCACCCGCCTGCAGGCGGTAGTCCGCCACCCCGGCATCCGGTAACCGAATATCCAGCTTGCGCAGCGAGCCACCGATCGCCGCGGCGCTGTCAGACGAGATCAGATCCGCCATGGGTGGCTCAATTGATCCATTTGATGGCAGCTTCATCCGCGGACGACGCGTCGCCGGAGGCGCACTCGTTCCGCTCGAGATATCCCACCCGATCCGCGGCCGGCACGTCGTGGATCACTTCATACTTGATCACCGCTTCCAGGCAGAGCTCGGTCTGCTCGGCACTCAGCCGGCGCCCATCCGGCCATTTGCGCAGCTGGATCGCCTGCTTGAAACTCGCGTACATTTCGGCGGTCATCTGCGCGACCATCTGATCGAAACTCTTGTCGTTCATTACCACTCTCCTCTTGGGCGGGCGATCAGACGCCCCTCTCTACGATCCTATCTCTGCGATCCCATCGCTACGATCTCAGTTTTGCGATCTCAGCTTTGCGATCTCATCCCAGCGCGCTGATGTGGTTGACCGACAGTCGTCGACCTGGACGCCACGACGCTCGATCGCCCGGCGATCGTTGCCGGCCGGGCGCGCACGGGCCGCCCTCGTCTCTCACGCCTTGGCTAACGGCGCTTGGGGCGAGACGTCAGGTCCGGCGGCCGCCGACGAATCGACTGGCAATGCCGCCGACCACCAGCCCCACCAGCAGGCCGCCCAGATGCGCCTCGTTGGCAACGTTGCCGAAGCCGACCGCGCCCGCCATGTCCGTCATCGTGAAGACCATCCAGATCAGCATGAAGACCACCAGCATCTGCGGCACGAAATAGCCGCTACCGGGCCGCAGCCGCGACAGCAGCCAGACGTAGCCCAGCAGGGCATAGTCGACGCCGGACATGCCGCCGAAGAGCACCGTACCGGTCGCGTACTGCGCGAGATTGGAGCCGACGGCGGCAACCAGCACGATCGGCGCCAGCCAGCGCCAACCCTGAATCGCCTCGATCTGGCGGCCGAAATACCATAGCCACAGCATATTGAAGACGATGTGCATCCAGCCAAAGTGGAGCAGGGCCGGTGTCACCAACCGCCACAGCTGGCCACTGGCGAAGGTATGCCCGAGATCACCCGCCATGACCCGGTCCCCCACCACTTCCAGCGGCACGATACTGAGCGCCCGAACGATGGCATGGTCGAAAGTGCCCATGGCAAAGAAGATCAGCGCGCAGAGAACGATCAGCGATGCGGTCAGGGGTGCCTGGGCGAAGGCGTGACCGGTCACGCTCTTCCCTCGCGCCGGCTTGGCGGGTGCGCTGCTCTCAAGCTCGCCCCGATGCCACAGTTCGATCAGCCTGGCCGCCGCGTCGCGCTGACCGGGATCCGCCAGCCACACGATCTGCTGATCGTCCTGCTGTGTGACGCGATGCCCGATACGGTGTGCCCAGAGCGCCTGGCGCAGGAGGTGCGTGTCGATATCGCTCGGCACGCCAATAAGCTTGTACATAGTCATGACGATCCATTGACCCGATAACGGCTGGGCGGCAATGCGATCACCGCCCCGGCTGGGGCGAACATTCTACATGAGCGGCCCACGACGTCGCGCCGGCCGCACCCGAGAGGCTTTCACCCCGCGGCCCCCATGGCAAGCCGTGGAGGCAACCGACAGGACGCAGGCAAACGCATACGATTGGGAAGCGCCGCTGACAACGAGCGCGAACGGCACCGAGTATCAGCAGCGGCCGGGCGGCCGATGACGAACCAGGACAGGGACCGGACGTCAGAAAAGAAAATCCGGCGGGGGGGCCGCCGGATAAGAGCAAGGGTCTTTCAAGGGAACACTTACTCAGAGGGTGCGACGCTTGCAGAGTTCCGTCACGCGGCAAAAAAATCGGGCTTTTTGCTGGGCAAATCTCAAGGATCCCGGAAATCAGGCAGTTAGCCACCCTCTTCTTTCGCGTCTGTCAGGCCGGCTAAGCGCCACCGGTGGCAATCATTCGCGCGTCGACACGGGCCCAGACGAACCGGTCGGCTGTGAGTTCGGTTTCTCCTGACCAGCGATAGGCGACCAGTCGCCCCGCATCGATGGCGCTGTAATCCAGGCAGGCAATATTGGCGCGAACCAGCGCCGGCACACCGCGACACCAGTAGTGGCCGACAAACAGCGGAGGCGCGCTCTCGGGATACCAGACCAGACGCTTGCGCTCTTGCGCACCGAGCAGTCGGCCCTCCAGCGTGCCCGGCAGCGCGTCGGGCTGAAAGACGACGTCGCCGTAGGTGCGAGGATTGCGACACCAGAAATGGGTCCTGAAGGCCCTGCGGGTCACGCCGTTTGCCGAGCGGACGCTCATGCCATCGGGCAGTGGCAGTTGAACGCCTCGAGTAAGCACGTCGAGCACGCGATGAGCAAAGCTCCCCCGCTCGCGAGCCTCAATCAGGAATGCCCGGTCGATTCGGCCGTCGGGGCAGCGCGCCAGAAAGGCGTCGATCAGCGCCTCGTCCCAGCAGGCGTGAACGACGCGGAGCCCATCCCGCTCCAGACACAGCGGTAGTTGTCGGAACCAGTCCAGGACCGCTGCCCACTCTCGGGGATGATCGCGAAACTGCTCGTGAGTGCGCCGCATGATACGGCTGGGTGGCGACCCCGCGGGTCGCTCGGCGTTGGCGATGGCGTTGTACTCATGGTTACCCATGACGATGTGCGCTTCACCGGCCTCGACCATCCGGCGGGCAATCGATACCGCCAGCCGAATGCTCGGTCCGCGATCGATGAGATCGCCTAGGAAGATGACCTTTCGCCGGGGATGACGGTAGATACCCTCATGCTCCACGTAGCCGAGCCTGCCAAGGAGCGCGGCCAGCGTGCGGCCACAGCCGTGGACATCACCGATGAGGTCGTACCCGTCGAGCCCCCCGCATATGGTCATGTCAGTCCCCTAGCCTGCTGCTCCAGCCGAGCTTGGAACGACAGGCCTCGAAGAAGCTGTGCCCGCGCGGGTGGATCAGTGTCAGCCGCTGCGCCTTGCGGCGAACGATGAGCACGTCGCCGGGCTTGCAGACCACTCGAGTCTGGCCGTCGCAGCTCACGTGAGGGTAAGCCTGATTGATGTCGCCGATCTGTACGCGAATCTCGCTGGCCGCGTCGATGACGATGGGTCGGCTCGAGAGCGTGTGGGGGAAGATCGGCACCAGGGTGATCGCCTCCAGCCCCGGATGAACGATGGGGCCCCCGCCGGAGAGTGCGTAGGCGGTGGAGCCGGTCGGCGTCGACATGATCAGACCGTCGGATCGCTGCGAGTAGACGAACCGGTCATCGATGAAGAGCTCGAACTCGATCATTCGCGCGGCCTTGCCGGGGTGCACCACCACGTCGTTGAGCCCGGTGCCCGAGCCGATCAAACGATCCCCGCGATAGAGTTCAGCGTCGAGCAGAAAGCGCCGCTCGGAGTCGTACTCGCCATCAAGCACTTCGCCCACCTTCTGCTCCACTTCGTCAGGTGCGATATCGGTGAGAAAACCGAGCCGCCCCCGGTTGATGCCGAGCACCGGCGTGGCACTGTGGCAGAGCGTGCGGGCCGCTCCCAGCAAGCTGCCATCGCCGCCGACCACCACCACCAGATCACAGAGCGTGCCGAGCTCCTTGCGCTTGGCCTCGAGATAACCGTGCTCGCCCATCAGAGCGGCGGTGCGATCCTCGATGACCACCGCCAGGCCGCGCTGTTCAAGAAACCTCACCACGCGCGTGAGCGTCTCCACCGCTTTATCACTTCCCAGCCGGCCGATCAGGCCAACGGTATTGAAGGCATCCATGCAAAGACTCTCTGGCCGCGTGACAACGGCTGATTATGGGCGCTGCACCCGGACGCGGCAAACCGGCGGCGACAGGGATTCAGTGCGGTAGCGGTTAGGCGAAATGATGATAGTCACCTACGCTTTTTTATGAGCAGCAGAGTCCGTTCGCGGCGTGCCGACTTCCGGCCGCCCGTCATCGATGGCGTTGGCTACGCTGTCGGCGCTGGGCATCGGCTGCCGCTACACAACGCCTCAGAACCGCTTTCTTTCAAGGAGATCACAAGGCCATGAAAACCCAATCGAGCCGTTTGGGAGCGATCGTCTTGTTCGTCGCTTCGCTCGTCGGCTTCGCCATCGCGCTCTACGCCTATTTAACGCCCCTGACGGGCGTCAACGGATCGCTGGGGGCGCTCGTCGTCACGCTGGCCTGCCTGCTGCTGGCCCTGCTGGCCCTATTACTCGTTGCCGCGAAAGGCCGCGGCGGGCGGGTCGTCTGCCGCGTTGTGATTCTTCTCGGGCTGGCGGGTACCGGTTTCGCCGCCCTGCTGCTTCACCAGTGGTGGATCACCGTCGCCATGGTCGTCGGCTTGATCGGACTCATCATCGACATGAATCGTCCGACCCCCTCGCATCGCCCTGCGCACTCATAAGGAACTCATCATGCCGATACCGACTCCCGGCGCGCAGCGCCTCGGCACCGCCGCCGCGCTCGCGCTCTGCCTGACCCCCGGGATGGTCTTCGCCCAGGAAGAACCCGCCGGCGATGCCGCCCAGCAGACCGAATCGATGGGCGCCGAGCAAGACATGACAACCGACGCTCAGAGCGATGCCGCGGCTGACGACGCGGCGAGCACCAATGACTCGACGCCCGACGAGGCATCGATCGCCAGCCGCCGCGAAACGCCGATTCCACTGGTACCGAACAGCACCGACTGGACCAGTTTCCATGGTCAGCTCAACGCGCAGAAATACAGCCCGCTCGACCAGATCAATGTCGATAACGTTGACGAACTGGAAAAGGTCTGGGAAGCGCACACCGGCGACCTGGCAGACGGCTCCGGTGATCTACCGGCGACCGTGTGGTCCTCGACACCGGTTTTCGCCAACGACACGCTCTATATCGGTACGCCTTTCTACCGGCTGATTGCCTACAACCCGGCGACCGGCGAAGAAAAGTGGAGCTTCGACACCCAGTCCACCAAGGAAGCGCTGACCCAGCCGGTGCTCAAGAACCGCGGTGTCGCCTACTGGGAAGCCGACGACCCCGTCGAAGGCGAGTCGTGCCAGAAGATCGTCTACATGGGCACCATGGACGCCCAGCTCTTCGCACTCGACGCCGACAGCGGTGAGCTGTGCCCGTCGTTCGCCGACAATGGCGTACTCAATGTCGATGCTTGGAACACCATCAACGCCAAGTATCCGCTGTCGCTACTTCAGCCCCCGACCATCGTGGGCGATCACGTGATCTTCGGCTGGGCCGGCAAGGACTGGGCCTATGAGGAAGCGCCGCCGGGAACCGTCTTCTCCATCAATGCTCGCACCGGTGAACGCGAGTGGACCTTCGAGGCCATTCCGGAGGGGATTCGCGAGCGGAGCGGTACGGCCAACGTCTGGACGCACATGTCGGCCGACGAAGAGAACGGCCTGATCTACCTGCCGGTCTCGTCGCCGTCGCCCAACTACTGGGGTGGCAATCGCAAGGAAGAAGTGCCGCTGGGGACGTCCACCACTGCCCTCGACGTCGAGACCGGTGAGGTGGTCTGGTCACGTCAATGGGTTCACCACGACATCTGGGATTACGACATCAACGCCGCTCCCACGCTGATGGACATCACCGTCGACGGCGAGGAAGTACCGGCCCTGGTCCAGGCGACGAAGATGGGCTTTCTGTTCGTGGTCAATCGGCTGAACGGCGAAGACGTCTGGCCGATCGAAGAGCGTGCGGTCCCAGGGGGCGACGGCAGCGTCGAGGGCGAGTACTACGCGCCGACCCAGCCGTTCCCGACCAAGCCGGCGCCCCTGCTCGACCAGGCCGAGAAGCCCGAAATCTGGGCGCTGGCTGACATCGTTGGCGGTGGGCAGTGCTCGGCGCTGTGGGATGACCTCTGGTACGAAGGCATGTACACCCCGCCGACGACTCAAGGGGAAGGCACACTGACGTTTCCCGACAGCGCCGGTGGCGTGCAGTGGGGGGGCGTGGCGTTCGATCCCGAAAGCCAGACGGCGATCGTCAACGTGTCCCACATCGTCCAGACGCTCAAGCTCTACAACCGCGAAGACTATGAAGAAGCCAACAGTGGCTCCGGCAACGAGAGCGGTTTCGCTCCCCAGGAGGGTGCGCCCTACGGCATGCGTCTGGAAGTCGCGAGCAACTGGCTCGGCATGCCGTGCTGGGAGCCGCCGTTCGGTGAACTCGTCGCGATCGACATGCACACCGGTGACATCAAGTGGCGCAGGCCGGTCGGCGCCTCCCAGCAGTACGGCTTCTTCATGCCGGAACGCTGGGGTTCACCGACCATCGGTGGCGCCGCGGTAACCGCCGGCGGCGTGGTCTTCATCGGCGCCTCGATGGATGCCAAGGTACGTGCCTTCTCGCTGGAGAGTGGCGAAGAGCTATGGTCCGACCAGACCATGGCACCCGTCGTGGCGAACCCGTCGGTCTTCGAGTACGAGGGCCGCCAGTACGTGGCATTCGTTTCCGGTGGTAACACCATCCTCAAGGAACAGGTCGGGGATCAACTGGTGGTCTACGCCCTGCCGGAAGACGACGACTAGGCATTTCGACAAAGCCAGGCAGGACAGCATCGGGGTGGGCCTAAAGGCCCACCCCGTTTGCTTCTCAGTTGCGCGGTGCCTGTCAGCGCTCCAATTAATAGAACACCCGCCGCCTTTTATTCGACCGCACTCTCTCCCGATACTCGTCAGATTACCTCTCCACCAACAATAAAGAGGTCCTGTCCGATGAAACTCTCTCATCTGCTCGACTGGCGTCTGCACCTGCTAGTGGTCGTCGTCTCGCTCATCAGCGAAGCGATCGGCATTCTCAAGATCCCTCTCGGCCCCGGCACGCTGCTGCTACTGCCGCTGTTCTATGCCTTCATTCTCGGTGTACTCCTCAATCCGCACCTGTTCGCCGGCACCCAACGCTTCCTGCCGGAACGCATCAGCCAGGCGGCCACCCCGCTCATTCTGATCTCGATCATGCCCTTCATCGCCCGCTTCGGTTCGACGATCGGCCCGGCCATCGATCAGATCATCAGCGCGGGCCCGGCCCTGGTCCTCCAGGAGCTGGGTAACCTCGGCACCATGTTGATCGCCCTGCCCGTCGCGGTGGTCGTCCTCAAGATGGGACGTGAAGCGATCGGCGCCACGTACTCGATCGCACGGGAACCCAACATCGCGATCATCTCCGACAAGTACGGTCTCAAGGGGCCGGAGGGCGTCGGCGTCATGGGTGTCTATGTCGTCGGCACCATGTTCGGCACCCTCTGGTTTGCCCTGATGGCAGGCTATCTCGCCTCTCTTGGCTGGTTCGACCCGCGCGCACTGGCCATGGCCTGCGGCGTGGGCAGCGGCAGCATGGTCGCTGCCTGCTCAGGGGCGCTCGCCGGTGCGGTACCGGATCTGGCCGACGACCTGCTGGCCTTCTCCGGTGCGAGCAACTTGCTGACCTATGCCACCGGCCTGTACGTCTCGCTGTTCATCGCACTGCCCGTCGCCGAGTGGCTTTACCGTCGGCTGAGCGGCCGTGCGAAGCCCGACAGCGCGGGGCCGAAAAGCACGGCAAGCGAGGAGACGGCGACCCACGAGGAGGCCGAGCTGACCGCCGAGGAGCGACCCGAGACGAACCTCGGCAAGACCGCCGCCGTATTGGCTGCCGCCTGCGCCGTGGGCTGGATCGTCAACACGATCAATGGCGCCTCACTGATCGATGCCCTGCCGGGGATGCTGATCCTCTACGTCATGACCCTGCTCGGTCTGGTGGTCACGCGAGTCGCCCCGTTCTATCTACCGGGTGTCGCCTGGGTATCGCTGATCAGCATCGTGATGACGCTCCCCTTCTTCCCCGGTAGCGAGTGGATGGTCGAGCAGCTGGCGGCGGTCAATTTCCTGGCGATCGTGACGCCCGTGCTCGCCTATGCCGGCCTGGCCCTGAGTCAGCGCGAATTCACCATGTTCCGGCAGACCGGCTGGAAGCTCATCGTGGTCTCCCTACTGGTCTTCACCGGCACCTACATCGGCTCCGCCGCCGTGGCCCAGCTGCTGCTGTAACGCCGAACCCGACATCAAGCTTCAATGACTGCGCACCGGCCCACGCCGGTGCGTTCCCCTCCCGCGCGCCACTGTCGCCAGAGGGGGCTCAAATCAGGAGGCACCGTGACAACATCGTCCGTCTACCCCGACCCGACCACCCTCACCGATTGGCGCCGCGACTTTCACCGCCACCCAGAGATCGCCTTCGAGGAGCACCGCACCAGTGCGCGTATCGTCGAGATCCTGGATGAGCACGACATTGACTACGTCGCGGGCCTCGGCGGCGGCACCGGCGTGGTCGCGACCATCAACGGACGGCATGGCGCGGGCCGGAGCATCGGCCTGCGCGCCGACATCGACGCCCTGCCGATCGACGAACTCAATGACGTCGACTACCGCTCGACGACCCCGGGCCGGATGCACGCCTGTGGCCACGACGGCCACACCACCATGCTGCTGGGTGCGGCCTGCGCACTGGCCCGTGATCCCGACTTCGCCGGCACCGTCCACCTCATCTTCCAGCCTGCCGAAGAGAGTGAAGGCGGCGGCCGGGTGATGGTCGAAGAGGGCCTATTCGAGCGGTTTCCCATGGAGGCAGTCTACGGCCTGCACAACTGGCCGGGACTCGCCGTCGGTGAAGCCGCCGTTCACGACGGCGCGGTGATGGCCTCCTTCGATGTCTTCACCCTCAGATTGACCGGGCGCGGCTGCCATGCCGCCATGCCACACCTGGGCACTGACGTGGTGCTGGCCGCCTGCCAGCTGGTCAACCAGCTTCAGGGACTCGTCAGCCGAGAGACGCCCCCGCATGAGTCCGCGGTCCTCAGCGTCACCCAGTTCCACGCGGGCGATGCCTACAACGTGCTGCCGGAGACGGTGGAGCTGCGCGGGACGGTGCGCACCTTCGATGCCGACCTCAAGGCAAGGCTTGAGCAGCGCTTTCGCGATGCGATCGACGCCACCGCCGGCTTCCACGGGCTGAAAGCCGAGTTCGACTATCAGACACGCTACCCGGCGACGATCAACAGCCCGGTTCACGCCGCTCGCTGCGCCGAAGTGCTCGAAGCCCTGCCGGCCATCGACCGGGTGCATCGCGATCTCGCGCCGAGCATGGGCTCGGAGGATTTCGCCTTCATGCTCGAGCAGTGCCCCGGCGCCTATGTCTGGCTGGGCAATGGCGACAGCGCGGCGCTTCACAACCCCGCTTATGACTTCAACGATGCCATCGCGCCTTTCGGCGTTGCGTACTGGCAGGCACTGACGCGCCAGCTGCTGAGTGCCTGAAGCCCGGCTTCATCGACGTCTCTATAGCCATGATGCATCAGGAGAGTGATATGAAAATCATCGTCATCGGTCTGGGTCAGATGGGCGGTAACATGGCCGTCACCCTCGACCGCGCCGGTTTCGAGGTCGTCGGCAGCGACGTCTTCGAGGTCGCTCGCACCCGTCTCACCGAGCAGGGAGTGACGACCGCTGCCCCGGACGCACTCCCCGCGGCCGACATCTACCTGCTCTCGCTGCCGACCGCCGACCACGTGCGCGAGGTGATCGAGCGCTCACCGGGACTGCTCGACTCCGCCCCCAGGGGCAGCATCATCGTCGACACGTCCACCAGCGACCCGACGGTGAGCCGCGAGCTCGCCGCGAAGGTGATCGATGCCGGCCTCGAGTGGCTGGACGCCCCGGTCAGCGGTGGTCCCAAGGGCGCGGCGCTGGGCAAGCTCGGGATGCTTCTCGGTGGCGAGGTCGCCACGTTGGCGCGTGCCGCGCCGATGCTGGAAGCGCTTTCCGCCAAACGCACCCACGTCGGCGGGCCCGGCAGCGGCCATGTGGTCAAGCTGGCCAACAACTATCTCTGCGCCACCAACCTGATCGCGACGGCCGAAGCCGTCACACTCGCCGCCAAGGCGGGGGTCGATCCCGCGGCCTGTCTCTCCGGATTGAATAGTGGCTCAGGCCGCAGCGCCATCAGCGAGGTCAACTTCCCGGAGTGGATCCTGTCGGGCCGATTCGACTCGGGCTTCACCAGCGGCCTGATGCGCAAGGATCTTCGTCTGGCACGCGATGCCGCCGAGGGGCTGGGGCTGAATCTCGGTCTGCTGGAGCAGGTCGTCAGCGACTGGCACGCCGATCGCGAAAAGCCGGCGGATGCCGATGACTTCAACCACATCACATCGTCGATTCTGGCGCAGGCCAACATCGATTTCGCGCTTTCCCGCGCCAACGACGAGGAGACTTCCGCATGAACGCATTGAGCACTCAGGCACAGCAGAGTCTGCAGCGTCTTCTCACCCAGTTCGGCCTGTCGCTGGAAACGGGCGACACGCCGTGTTCCAACTGGATTGGCGGCGAGCTGATGGCGGGCCAGGGTGACGCCATCGAGCTGACCAACCCCGCCACTGGCGAGGCGCTGGTGAGCTACCGCGATGCCGGCGCCGAGCGGGTGGAGCGCGCCGTCGAGGCCGCCACCCAAGCCCAGACCGAGTGGATGGCGTTGACCGCCAGCGAGCGGGGACGGCGCATGAACGCCGCCGTCCGTCGACTGGAGGGCCACGAGGAAGCGCTCGCACAGCTCGAGAGCGTGGTCGCCGGCAAACCGATTCGCGACTGTCGCGGCGAAGTCGGCAAGGTACGCGAGATGTTCGAGTACTACGCCGGCTGGTGCGACAAGCAGCACGGCGACGTCATCCCGGTCCCCACGTCGCACCTGAACTACGTTCGACACGTGCCCTTCGGCGTCGTCGGCCAGATCACGCCCTGGAACGCACCGATGTTCACCTGTGCCTGGCAGCTGGCACCGGCGATTGCCGCGGGGAACGGTGTTGTCCTCAAGCCCTCGGAGCTGACGCCGTTTTCATCGGTGGTGATCGCCCGCCTGCTCGAGGGCGGCGGCCTGCCGAAGGGCTTGATCAACATCGTCAACGGCCTGGGGCCGACCACCGGCGCGGCGCTGACCGGGCACGACGGCATCAGCAAGCTGGTCTTCGTCGGTTCGCCGGAGAGCGGCCGGCTGATCGCCGAGGCCGGTGCCCGACGCCTGGTTCCGAGTGTGCTGGAACTCGGCGGCAAATCCGCCAACATCGTCTTCGGCGATGCCAAGCTCGATGACGCCGTCGCCGGTGCTCAGGCAGCGATTTTTGCTGCCGCCGGCCAGAGCTGTGTCGCCGGTTCTCGCCTGCTGATTCAGCGCGATCTGTTCGACGCCGTGGTCGAACGTGTCGGCCGCGCCGCCAGCCAGATCGCCGTCGGTCTGCCCGGTGAAGAGACGACACAGATGGGCCCGCTGCAGAATGCGCAGCAGTTCGAGCGGGTCACCCAGATGATCCAGCGCGCCCGCGACGCTGGCGCACGCATCGTCACCGGTGGCAAGCGGCCGGACAACCTGCCGGCGGACGCCGACGGCTACTATCTCGCGCCCACGGTCATTGCCGATGTCGACGCCTCGATGGAGATTGCCTGCGAGGAGGTGTTCGGTCCGGTAGTGGTCGCCCTGCCGTTCGATGACGAGGCCGATGCCATTCGCCTCGCCAACGCGACCCGCTTCGGGCTCGCCGGCGCCGTGTGGACACAGGACCCGGCACGGGCCCACCGTGTCGCCGGCCAGCTGCGTGCCGGTACCGTCTGGATCAACAGCTACAAGGCGATCAACGTGATGTCGCCCTTCGGCGGCTTTCGCGACAGCGGGTTCGGCCGCTCCAGTGGCCTCGACGGCTTACGCGAGTACACCGTCGCCCAGAGCGTCTGGGTCGAGACCGCGCCGGAGGCCAGTGTCGCCATGGGCTACGGCGACGGGAAGGCCTGACCGCCGACCTCGTCGGTCGCCTCGGTGCACCGCTTCTGCCCCAGGCAATGAAGCGCCGAGGTGAGCGCGGACGTCAGCGGCCGGCCCGACTCTGACGCTCGACGCATTTGCGCATACACTACAGAGGATGAAGACACCGGCGTGACCTCTCATGAGCTTCGGCATCGATCATCCTCTGCTGGCCGTCAACGATCTCCAGCGCGCGACCGACATGGCCCGCGCGCTGGGATTCAGCGTTACCCCACGCCATCGGCACCCGTGGGGCACTGACAACCACCTGCTGCTGTTCAGCAACAACTTCATCGAGCTGACCGGCATCGCCCGCCCCGAATGTCTCGACTATCAGGACGATAACGGCTTCCAGTTCGGCCGTTTGATCGAGGGGCGATTGAGCCGCCTCGGCGACGGCATTGCCCTGGTGGCGCTCGATAGCGACAGCATCCAGCGCGATCACGCACTGGCCGCGGCTCGCGGCTTCGCCGAGAACCGGCCGATCGTCTTTCGGCGGCTCGCCCGCCGGCCGGACCAGGGTGAAGAAGAGGTCAGCGTGGCGCTGGATATCTTCCATGACGCCGAACGTCCCTTCCTGACCCAGTTCCTCTGCCAGCAGCTGCGCCCGGCGCTGTTTCGCATCGATCCCACCCAGGAATCTCACGCCAATACGGCGACCTCGATCGCCGATATCTGGTACGTCAGCGACGACCCCGGCTACGACGCGAACCACTTTCGAAAGATTCACGGCGACCGTGCGGTGCGTCGGGACGGCGATGGCTGGACGGTGCATACCCTCAAGGGCGACTGCCACCTGCTGAATGCCGACACGCTGGCAGCACGGTTCCCGGTGCTAGAGGGTGTCGAGGCGGAGCCACCCCGCGCCGTGGCGTTGACCCTAACCTGCCGGGACCTGGACGCCGCCGTCGCTCACTGGAAGACCCATGAGATTCCCTACGTGCGCCTCAGCGAGCATCAGGCGGACATTCCCCCGGGGGCCATCGGTCCACTGCTGCGCTTCGAGCAGCGGTGAATCCGCTGTCCAACCGCACGGCGAAGGCGGACTCATTTAGCGGCATGGCGGAAAGCCTGCATCCAGCCGCTCAGATGACGCAGAAGCTTGAGACTCGCCTGTGGCTGGCGCCGTCCGACCCGGGTGATCATGTGCGCCTGGGAGTTCTGAAACGACTCACAGACCACCGGGCGGGCCACCACGCTGCCCGCCGCCACCTCCTGGGCGACGGCGAATTGCGGAAGTAGCGTCATGCCCATCCCGGCGACCACGGCCCGCCGGAGTACCGCCATCGAGTTGGTCTCCACGGCGATCTGGGGGTGCAGGCCGATCTGCTCGAAAGCGTCGTCGACGAGTCGCCTCACGCCATGCCCCACCTTCCACAGCGCCATCGGCGTCTCGCTGATAGCGGTGAGAGTGAGCGGCGTAGAGGATGCCGCAAGCTCATGCCCGACCGGCAGAACCGCCATCAACGGCTGGCCGCTGGAGGCCCAGAACCGGACCTGAGGATGCACCCGCTCATGGAACATGAGGCCGATATGCGCGCGATCCTCGACGACGGAGTCGATGATCTCATCGGTGCCGGCCTGCTCGATATCCAGGCGGATGCCCCGGTAGCGTTCGGCAAACGCCTTGAGCGGCGCGTCGATCAGGTCATTGATGAAGCCCTCGCCCACCACCAGCGAGATCGTGCCCGTCTCCAGACGCTGGTGCGCTTCCAGACGCGCGATGAAGTCATCGTCCAGAGCGCCTCGGCGGTGGCAGTACTCGAGCACCATCTCGCCGGTCGGGGTCGGCCGGATCCCGCGCGACGTGCGCTCGAGAAGACTCGCGCCAAAGGCGCTCTCCAGCAGAGCGATCTGCCGGCTGACCGCCGACGGGGCGATATCCAGTCTTGCCGCCGCCTTGCGCAGAGAGCCCGATTCGATCGTCACACGAAAATAGACCAGTCGTTGATGCGGGATGTCCATGGAAGCCGTTCGCAATATCAGTTTGGGCGAATTAGCCCATCGCGCCGGGTATACGTCAATACGACTGGCCCTCGATCGCCCGCGACTAGCGCGTCGCAGCCGATCCGATCGCTGTCGGTCACTCCCCCTTTAGGCGAGTCGGGAGATCGATTCGCTGCAGCGTGCTACGTTAAAGGCTTTGCCGGCTGCCGATAGCGTCACGCCGACCGCGTTAGCGGCTCGAATGTCACGCCGTCACCAGCTTCACTGACGTAGGCGCGCGGTGGCAGTGCCACCCTTCAGGAGCCTTGAGATGTTCATCGCAATGAATCGGTTTCGAGTCACCCCAGATCGCACCGACGAGTTCGAAGCCATCTGGCTTGAGCGCGAGAGCCACCTGCAGGGCCTGCCGGGCTTCGTGGAGTTCCACATGCTGCGCGGCCCGGAGGAGGAGGATCACGTTCTCTATGCCTCGCACACGATCTGGCGCTCACGCGAGGATTTCGAGGCCTGGACGCATTCGGAGGCGTTTCGCGCCGCCCACGCCAACGCGGGACAGAGCCGTCGCGAGGGGCTCTATCTCGGGCCGCCCAGGTTCGAAGGGTTCGACGTGATCCAGACACTGGGCGCAGATGCCTGAATGGTCGTTGCGCGCAGAACCTCGCCGATCCGTCGCCCGCGAAAGCGCTGGGCCCACTCGCTGCTGACGGCGCTACTGGTGACCGTATCGCTACCGAGCGCCCACGCCGACGACGCCGCTGAGATCGCGCTGGAGAAAGCGAACGCGCTGGAGCAGCGTGTCGCTGACGCCGAGGAGGTCACGCCCGCCAAAGCCGATGCCCGGCTGACGCTGACGGGCGTGCTCGCCGTCGACCCGAACGGCGCCGCGCCGCTCGAGGACGCCATCTCGTGCCTGGCTCGCTCGGTCTACTGGGAAGCCAAGGGCACCAACCGGGAAGAGATGGAGGCGGTGGCGAACGTCATCATGAACCGTCTGAGCAATACGCTCTTCCCCTCGACGCTCTGCGACGTGGTTCAACAGGGGTCGGAAAGCGGTCATTGCCAGTTCTCGTGGTGGTGCGACGGCCGACCGGACGACGCATCGGAACTCGACGAGTACGCCCTCGCGCTGGATGTCGCGCGTCAGGCGCTAAACGGCACCCTGCCGGACCACACTCGGGGGGCTCTCTTCTTCCACGATCGCAGTATCTCTCCAGGCTGGTTCTCCGAACTGCCAATGACCACGCAGACGCAGGAGTTCCGCTTCTATCGCCTCCCCGGCTGACGCCGCCCGTGCCGGCGAGCTGCCCGCGCCGCTCGGCCTGTTCCGGCAAGAGTCCGACGCCCTGAATCAGGACCTCGAGGCGCTCCATCGTCCCTGGGTTCGTGACATCGCGTGGCTGCTCCACGCCCCCGACATGACCGTGCCGGCCACGCTGATGTGCTCGGCGCCGGCGCTCGATAACGGCGTCGCCGGCAAGCCGACACTCGAGACACTGGGGCTGGCCGATGACGGGGTACGACGGGCCTGGCTGGTCGCGCAGGAGGTCATGGAGAGTGCGTTTCAAGCGCGGCTCGGCGCGCGGGGAAGCGCTCGACTCGGGCTCTACCACGAAGCGCTATGGCAGTGGATCCTGAGCCACGCCCCTCGGACGCGTCTGCTCGCTCACAACGTTGTGCTGAGAGAAGGCTCGCAGACACGCGGCGAGCTCGACCTGCTCTTCGCGCCCCGCCTCAGTCACACGGCATCGGCACCGCCGGCGATTCACCACGCGGAGCTTGCGATCAAGTTCTTTCTGGGCCTGGATCACGGGCCCGGTGATCGGCGTGATCGCGGACGGTGGATCGGTATCGGCAGTTTCGATTCGCTGGCGATCAAGACACACCGGCTGCTGCACCATCAGCTACCCATGGGTCACTCGGATCCCGCACGCGCCCATCTGGCAACGCTCGGCCAAGCATTCAGCTCGCCCGTGCCCCCCCGTCCTGCTCCTTCACTACGTCAGCACATCATCATGCCAGGCTGCCTCTATCATCCGTGGAACCGTCGATTACCCCTGCCCGAGGGGAGCGATGAGACGGTGATGCAGGGGCTATGGTGTCACCAGAGCGACTGGCCAGAGCTGGCCGCTGCTCTGCCGGCGACCGTGCAGATCGCGATCCTGGAAAAACCCCACTGGCTTGCGATCCAGTCCGAGCCTCGACTCAAGTTCGACACGTTCGAGAAACAATTGGCGACACACTTCGCGGACCATGGCTCACCGCTGCACTGCCGCCTGACCCTGCCGGACGGAGCCAGTGCCCGTCTGTTTGTCGTCAAGAACGGGTGGCCGTTGATGATGCCGCTGACGCCCCGGCATCTATCGGCTCGAGGTGGGTTGTCTTCCGGCGACGCGCCCAGCGCGCGTTGAGCCAGAGCGAGGCGCCGAGAATCATTGCCCCCAGCGCCAGGCGCACCAGATCGGCATCTCGATTCCAGATCACCAGATTGACCAGCAGACCGGCCGGGATGAGCACATTGTTCATGACGGCGAGCGTGCCGGCGTCAACGCGGCAAGCCCCCGTGTTCCAGAGAAAGTAACCGAGCCCCGATGCCACGATACCGAGCCAGGCCAGAACGACCCACTGTATCGCCTGGGTCGGTAACTGGGTGGCGTCGCCCAGCAGCCAGAACGCCGGCAGCGCCACGCAGAGGGCGCCGAGATAGAACCAGCCGAAGAGATGGCGATGCGCGATGTCGCCAGGCAGACGCGTGGAGAGATGGCGATAGCCCACCTGGCCGAAAGCGAAGGCGATGTTGGCACCTTGAACGACCAGAAAACCGAGCCAGAAGTCAGCGGTGATGCCGTCGTAGCGGATCACCGCCGCTCCGGTCACGGCGAGCACAGCCACGCCCAGGTAGCGCGGCGAGAACCGTCTGGCAATGCTGTCGTCGATCAGCGTGATGTAGACCGGCGTGAAGATCGTGAATAGCAGCACCTCCGGCACGCTCAGCAACAGAAAAGACTGATAGAAAAAGAGATACATGATGCCGAGCTGGATCGCACCAATTCCCATCAGTCCGAGACGAGCCCGCCACGAAATCGAGCGCGGTCGAAGCAACGGTAAGAAGACCAGTCCTGCCAAGGCGATACGCATCAGTACTGCAAAGTAGCTGTCGACCTGCCCGGAAAGATAGACTCCGATCAGGCTGTAGGAGAACGCCCAAAGCAACGTCACGCCGGTGAGATAAACCATACGCTGTTAACATACCAGGATTATAGAAGTTGACTGCCATTATACGTCTAAGCGAGACGCTGACCAGCATCGAGGCCTTCGAATTTTCGGCCACACCCGGCCAGTGTTCGAAAACCGGGTGGATGGGTGACGGCCATGGGGCCGTCACCGCATCACGCCAAGAAGACGAAATCCACTTCGTCGAAACGGGCAGCTTCTTGCTCGCGGGGCAGTCTCGCCCCGTCGCGATGCGCAACGTCTACCGCTGGCGGATCGGGCAGCATCGCATCACGCTCTCTCACGAGCGTCGAGGCGCCGACGCCGCGGTCGTACTTTTTGACCTGGTTGCCGACGGCGAATACCGATTGACCAGCGAGGCCGTCCACCAGTGCGCAGCCGATGCTTACAGCGCTCGGATTCTGCTAGGAGACGGCGGGTTCGATCTTCACTGGCGCATCTGCGGTCCCCGGAAGGACGAGTATCTGCACTATCGCTATCACGGTCGTGCCGCGCGGGGCGGCGGTCGCCAGTCGTCCTGACGACGCGCCGAGTCGATGCCCCCGCCGACGCGGGAGTATCTTGCCCTGACGCTTGGAGCCGCCGAATGAAAAACGGCTTCCCGAGGGAAGCCGTTCATTCATCTGCATCGGCTCAGCGCCGTGCGATAATCCAGATCGCGTGGATGATACCGGGGATGTAGCCCAGCAGCGTCAGCAGAATGTTGATCCAGAACTGCAGGCCGAGGCCGACCTGCAGGAACACGCCAACCGGCGGCAGGATAACGGCAAAAATGATGCGGATGATGTCCATGTAGCCTCCATTGCTTTATTTGACACCGCGGGAAGAACAATCCTTTGCGCTGCCTTGTCATCGTGATGTCGCGGGTCAGTGGCCCGCGCTCACCCCGAATTGATTTCGATCTGAACCTGAGCCCCGAACAGCATAGACGCGAATGGTGCGAGGCGCCGAAAATCGCTTGAATTCAAGACGTTTGCGCGTCGTCGTCGTGGCGCTGCCGTTTCTTGGTCACAAGGGAGTCGGAATTGCCGGCAAGCGCATCGTGGTGCCGCTCCCAGTCTTCCCAGTCATGCGGTGTGCCACTCCGTGGGCCATGTTTGGCCGCTTCCTGCGCCCGCGCCCACGCTTTCTCTTCGAGCGACTGTGGTTTGGCTTCGTCCCTATCGAGCGGGATGCCCTGCTTGGCGAGATAGTCTCTAGCGTTCATCGCACTGACCTCCAACGTTCGGCGAATCGCGTGAAAACGCGATTACACTCTATATGGCGCCAAATCACGACGATTTCAATGCCCTCTCCCGGCGTGATGGAGCGACCCTGCCCGCTTTCACCAATGGTCTGATCGTTCAGCAAAGGGCTTTTCATGCCCATTACTCCTGACTCGTTGCCCAAAGATCCAGCTCCGCCAAAAAAACCTCATTTAAATTTGGATTCTCAGCTAATTTACTAAACGGTTACATAAACTTCAGACGCTAACGCGTAACGGGGATATCAAGATGAAAAAACAGATCTTTGCAGCATCCGTAGCGACACTCTTTCTGGGTTTCGCGGGCAGCGCCTTCGCCCAGAGTACGGCCATGCAGGAAGCCTACGACGCGACCAGTGAGCCCCTGACTGCTGGCTCAGGGATCACCGCCGATGGCTCGATGATTGACGGCGACAACACCGGTCACAGCGAGGCGACCAATGCCTCACTCGACGCGATCGAAGCCGAGACTGGAGAAATGACCCAGATTGCCAATGCCGAGGCACTCGACGAGCTCAATGCCGAAGGCCAGAGCGTGCAGGCGGGAGAGTCGCTGAAAGCGCAGTAACGCGAGTCGAAAGCGCACAGGTTGGCGTCGACCATCGTGTCATTCGGGGCCCACTGGGCCCCGTTGCGATGAGGGTGTCGCTCGCCAGGCTGTCGGCTCGCGATCGACGCGTCGACTGAGTTCGAGGAAAGCCCCGTCAGTGGCTACGCTTGTCTCACAGTCCCTTCGGAATGCGATCATGAGCCAATACGTTGTACGGCACTCCACAATCAATGCCTCTCAGCAGGCGCCGGAATGGCTCGTGGTGGACGAACGCCACGACGAGGTGCCCGACGATCGCTGGATCCAGTCGCGTCATGCCTTCGAGGAAGAAGCGGAGATGGAGGCTGAGAGGCTCAATGGGGACGATGACTCCCCGATCGGTAGTGTCGACTGATGTTCGCAATCGATATCTCGCGCCGAGACGGCCGCGCACGATCCCTATTCTACGTCCGCCATCGACACGCCCGCTCATCGCACCTCACGGAGAAGCCATCATGAAGAAGATTCTTGGCGCCGCCATTGCCAATTGGTTTCGCAAACCGGAAAACCGGGAGAAGGCCAAGCAGACGGCCAAACGCGCTTACGAGGGTGTTCAACGGCATCGTGCCTCGAGGAACCCGAATAAACCGCCGAAGCGCTGAGGCTTCGGCACCCGCGACGGCAACTCGAACGCCCCTCTCCCGACGCTTTCACGCTTTCCCCCCTGGAACCTGGGCCAGAACCATCGCGCTACATGACGCGATATCTCGTTCGTCCGCCGGGTCGGCGTCAACTCCCGGCAACGGAACGGATTGCGCGACGCCCTCGACGACGCGCATACTGTATGCATGAACAGTAGAGTTGCCACCTGGCTCGCGGAGCAATGATGATCCTCTCTTTTCCCTCCCCCTATCAGCGCCTGAGCCACAGGGTCGACGCGCAGATCCTTCAGGCAAGCCATGAGCACCGTCGGCAGCTAGTCATTGCGCGAACCCGTCTCGAATCGGCGGATGACTGGACAGCTATGCTAAAGCAGCTCGAGAGGCAGAAGAATATTCGCGTGATCCCGATCAATACCCGCCATGCGCTACTCAGTTGGCGACATCACGCTGACAGAACCGCCTGCTAGACGCCCAAGGGGTGGTGCCGCCCTCTCTCGCCCAGAAGGATGACCCGAGGCGAAGTTAGCGGCCAGAGCGCGGTGAATTTGTGATACGACGGCTTCGGTGCGCTCACTGGCCAGGCGCCAACACGATGACCGCCATACCGGTGAGTGCGACGGACGCCCCGACAAGATCCCAAATAGAGGGGGTCACCCCGTCGAAAACCCAAAGCCAGACGATAGCCACGACGACGTACACCCCCCCGTAGGCGGCATAGACGCGACCGGCAGGTGAGGGGTGCAACGTCAACAACCAGACGAATAACGCAAGACTGGCGGCCGCGGGCACCAGCAGCCAGGCCGATTTTCCCTGTTTCAGCCAGAGATACGGGAGATAGCAGCCTAGGATTTCGGCTACCGCAGTGGCGAGGAATAGCGCCAAGGTCTTGATCATCAGCAGACTCGACTCTGGGAGGGTGCGGCTGGCCTTACACGGGTGACAACGTCTGCACGGAAGGCGCAACTGGCAGACGATGAAAAGGCGGACACAAAAAAACGGCGACGAGAAAATCGCCGCCGTACTTCTCACCTGACGCTAGACAAGCATTACTCCTGGAGATGCGCTTCGATAAACCACAGGTTGCTGTCCAGGGTTCGGGAGACTCCCGTCAGGAGATCCGAGGTGTCTTCATCGCCGAGCTCGTCAGTCTCACTAATGGACTTGCGCACGGCGTTGGCGACGCCGCCGTAATGATCCGCCAGCGCCTTGAAATGATCCTGAACCTGGTGGATGTCGCTCGGATAGGCTTTCAGGCTGGTGGCGTTGACCACATCCTGAGCCGTACCGTGAGCCGTGCCGCCGAGCTGGACCAGACGTTCAGCAATTTCGTCGACGTGGGCATCGACGGCCGTGCGGAAACCGTCGAGCATTTCGTGAACGCCAATGAACTGCAGCCCTTTGAGGTTCCAGTGTGCCTGCTTGATGGCCAGGGAGAGATCGATCGTTTCTGCCAGGCGCTCGTTCATCAGCGCAACGATCTTGGCGCGCTGATCCTCGGGAATGTCGATCCGGGTCGGGTAGAGGCTACCCGCGGCGGTTTTGGCGTCCTTGATGTTGCGAGTTTTTGCACTGCTCATGTGTCACGTCCTTCGTCACTACTCAGTGAAACGCGCCGGTCCAGTTCTCCACGGCGCCCCTGCGTCACATTTCTAATCTTGGTACGCAGGCGTCAGATATCAAGTCTGAGGCCGCCCAATTGCTAATAATCCTTAAGAAAACGGGATGCTGCTCGCTGGGAAGTCAGGTCCTCGAGCACCCGCCTTCGCGGCGCTTGATAGGGTCGCGCTTCGTGATGGCTGCGTGTATGGCTGAAATTGCCCCATACAATGGGCCGTACAGAACGGGCGTTGTTATCGCTAACTCTGTTCGAACGAGTCTGGATAGGGTAAGGCAGGCGTGGTGAGGTCTAGCAGGGATTTGGCAAGCGTGTTTGGACTCGTCTCAACACGTCATTGGAGCGGGTGAAGGGAATCGAACCCTCGTCTTAAGCTTGGGAAGCTTCTGCTCTACCATTGAGCTACACCCGCTGAGCCGCAGGCATGGTAAAGCCCGACACCACGATTTGGCAAATACCCGGGTGTAGAGAGGCGAGACCGATCGAGACCCAGGGTTCGATCTCGTGCCGTGAGAACGCGACTGACCGACCCAGCGACCGCAGTGACAGAAAAAATTCCCCGGCACGAAGCTCGGGGAATCAAGGATCTACAACGAACAAGGAGAATAAAAGGTCGAGGCCGCAGCCACTAGAGGTCATAACCGTCTCTTGCTGTAGGATATTGACCATATACCCCGACGTTGCGCACTCGCTTTGGCAATGGATGGCAGACGCAACTCCCCTTCTGAGGCACGTCCTCACTGGCTCTGCTGCCGATCGGTGCTGAATGAACGCCTCACACTTGGAACACATCGTCATCGCGCTCGGGGTTCAGTGCCTGCTGTGGCCGCTGGTCGGGCGCTGGGTCGCCGGCTCGCTGATCGTCGCGATCTTTCTCGGCCGTGAGATCGCTCAGCACGAATACGCCGGTGGCGGACCCAACCACGTCGGTGTTCTCTCCGGTCTCTTTCATCACTGGTCGCCCGACTCGATACTCGATGTCCTCTCCCCCGCAGTGGCCTGTGCGCTGCTCGCGCTATTGGCGCCGGGAAGCTTGCTGTGGCGAAGGCGACGGATACGCCGTCAGCGAGACACTCGCTGATGGCATCGATGATCGTGACAGGCGGCGCAAGGCACGCAGACTATCGCGCGGCATGCCCCGATCGGGAGGGAGATTTCAGGCAAGGCGTCAGCAGTCGACAACCCCACCCGCGCTGATGGCTAACTGGCGAAATGACGAAGGCAACGGCAAAAAAAACCCCGGCCCGGAGGCCGGGGAAGTACGCAGGGGGTGTCCCCACGCCATTATCAGCGCTCGGACGCGCCGCGACAGACTGAAATGACTGGTCATTCCGTAGGAGTTGCTGCAGCGTCGGCGCGAACCGAGAGGGGTGGCCGCCCCACACCAAACCTTACCTTCAGACACGAAAAAGCCGGCTACAAGAGCCGGCTGATTCAGAATACGTGGCGGAGGGGGAGGGATTCGAACCCTCGAAGCCTTTCGACTTACACACTTTCCAGGCGTGCTCCTTCGACCACTCGGACACCCCTCCGCATTGTCATCCCGATCTCGGCGTGCGTGACGCCTCGTTCAGAACGGCGCACATAATATCGAGCTAAACCCGTGATCGCAAGACATTTTTTGAATCAGCGTCCTTTCTCTTCACCATCCCAGCGCTCGACGAACTTCTCGTGAGCCTCCCTGGGCGCCTCACGCAGTTTTCCCGCCGGATGGCCCAGATAGAGATAACCCAGCAGCTGCTCATGCTCACCGAGCCCCAGCGCCTGCCATACCCCTCGATCATGGGCGTAGGTGCCGGTACGCCACATCGCGCCCAACCCCTGCGCGAAGGCGGCGTAGAGCATGGCGTGGGCAGCACAGCCCGCCGTGATGATTTGCTCCACCGGCGGGACTTTTTTGTTGTCCGGCGTGATGTGGGCGATCACCGCGATGATCAACGGTGCGCGCTTGGGCTTCTTGCGCGCCGCGGCAAGATGCTTCTCGCTGATCTCGGGATCCGTCTGCCGATCCGATTCCGCGAAGATTTCACCCAACCGGTCGATTCCGGTGCCGCTGAATTCGATGAAGCGGTAAGGCCTCATCTCCTTGTGGTCCGGCGCGCGAAGCGCGGCGCGGTAGAGCGCATCGAGCTGATCTGCCGAGGGCGCAGGCCCCTCGAGCTTACCCATCGAGCGACGCTGATGAAGCAGTTCCAAAGCATCCATGTTCGACTCCTTCGCAACCCTTTGCCCCTGAACCGCTATCGGCTCACCTGGGGTCATACGATTCACTGGCGCAGTAGACGCGGTGGCAGCGTAGGTGACCAGCCAGGGGTTGCCCGCCAGGGATTGATGTCGAGACCACCGCGACGGACGTAACGTGCCATTACCATCAGTCGCTCGGGACGACAGCGTGCCATGAGATCCACGAACAGGTGCTCGACACAGTGCTCGTGAAAATCCTGGTGCTGTCGGTAGGAGACGATATAACGCAAGAGCGAGGCAGGATCGATCCGTGGCCCCCGGTACTGAATGACGACACTCCCCCAGTCCGGCTGACCGGTGACGGGGCAATTGGATTTGAGCAGATGGGAATGCAGTGTCTGCTCGACCACCCTCGCCTCGTCGCAGACGAGCAGGTCCGGCGCCGGCGCGTAGCGATCGATATCGACCTCAAGCGCGTCGAGACTCTCCCCGGGCAAGGGTGCCGGGGCCAACTCGGACGCGTCCGGCGAGAAGAGCTCGACGCTGACCTCGGCCCCTGCGATGGCCGTCAGATCGCGTCGCAGCGTGCCGACCACGCTGTCACGGTCGCTGAAGGTGGTCTGATTGAAACTGTTGAGATAGAGCTTCCAGGACTTCGATTCGATCAGACACGGGGAGTCCGCCGGCAGCCGAAATCGTGCCACGGCGACTACCGGCTTGCCGCGCGGGTTGAGCCAGGAGAGCTCGAAGGCCCACCACTCGTCACCGCCCACAAACGGTAGCGCGCTCTCGGTGATCCCCAGCGGCGCGCGATTGGCGGCACGCTCGATGGGGAACAGCAGGCTGGCATCGTAGCGCTCCGGGTAGGCCGATTCACGACCGAGTGGCGCATCGGTCAACGTATCGGGACGCTCAGCGCTCACGAGCGAATCCCCTTGCCTCGATTGAGCATCCACAGCGCCAGGCTCCAGAACACCACAATGAACGCAGCGATCGCGACCAGAGCGCCGGCCACAGGAATGTCGGAGATGCCGAGGATGCCGTAGCGGAAAGCGTTGACCATATACAGGATCGGATTCGCCATCGCGATGCTCTGCCAGAAATCGGGCAGCAGATCGATCGAGTAGAAGACACCGCCGAGGTAGGTGAGCGGAGTCAGCACAAAGATCGGGATGATCGAGATATCGTCGAACTTCTTCGCCAATAGCGCATTGATGAAGCCCGCGATGGAGAACAGCAGCGCCGTCATGATCACCACGCTCAGCGTCAGCAGCGGATGGTGCAGACTGAAGTCAGTAAAAAAGAACGAGACCAGGGTCACGATGAGACCAACGCCGAGGCCACGCGCCGCACCGCCGATGACGAAGCCGCCGAGAATCACCCAGTTGGGCATCGGCGAGACCATCATCTCTTCGACACTGCGCTGAAACTTGTTGGAAAAGAACGACGAGGCCACGTTGGAATAGCTGTTGGTGATCACCGACATCATGATCAGCCCGGGCACGATATATGACATGTAGGAGATGCCGTGCATCTCGCCGACCCGGGAACCGATCAGATTGCCGAAGATGATGAAGTACATCGTCATGGTGATGGACGGCGGCACCAGCGTCTGCGGCCAGATGCGCATGAAACGCCGAATCTCTTTGACCACCATGGTCCAGAGGGAAATCAGTAGCTGTCGATGATTCACGATGCCGTCTCCTTCGCCGACGTGGAAGTGGCCGAGTCGATATCAGAGGCAGTGTCAGGCTCAGAGGTCATGTTGACGAAAAGCTCTTCCAGACGGTTGGAGCGGTTGCGCATCGACAGCACCTTGATGCCCTGGGCAGAGAGCTGCTCGAAGGCGTCGTTGAGACTGGTCCCCTTGCGCACCGACAAGGCAAGCTGCTGGGCATCGACACGCTCGAGCTCAAAGCCATCGAGCGCCGGCAGCGTCTCTATCGGCGCTTCGAGATCCAGCAGGAATGCTTCGGTGTCCAGTTCGGTCAACAGTTCACGCATGGACGTGTTCTTGACGATCTCACCACGATTGATGATCGCGATGTTACGGCAAAGGCTCTCGGCCTCTTCGAGATAGTGCGTGGTGAGGATGATCGACGTCCCCTCCTCCCGATTGATCCGGCGCATGTACTCCCACATGCTGCGTCGCAACTCGATGTCGACGCCGGCCGTCGGTTCGTCGAGGATCAGCAGCTTGGGGCGGTGGATGAGCGCGCGCGCGATCATCAGTCGGCGCTTCATGCCGCCGGACAGCATTCGTGCGGCACCTCCCCGCTTGTCCCAGAGGCCCAGGTCCTTGAGCAGCCGGTCGCTTCTCGGCTTGGCCTCTTTCATCGACATGCCGTAGTAGCCCGCCTGGGTCAGGATGATGTCCTCGACCTTCTCGAACTGACTGAAATTGAACTCCTGAGGTACGACACCGAGATGGTACTTCGCCTTGGCGAAATCCTTGTCGATATCGATGCCGAAGATCTTCACCTGCCCCGCCGTCTTCTGAACCAGCGAGCAGACAATACCGAGCGTGGTGGACTTGCCGGCGCCGTTGGGCCCGAGCAGCGCGAAGAAGTCGCCCTGCTCGACATCGAGATCCACGCCTTTCAGCGCTTCGAAACCATTACCGTAGACTTTGGTCAGCCCGCGGATGGACAGTGCAGGTTCTGCCATCAGGGTGTCCTTGTGAATTGACTGATTGAAGTGCGGAGTCACGAGTTGACGTCTCCGCCGACATGGGGTCGATTCTTCGCGAATCAATAGTGAGCAGACGAATTGACAACGTTGTCGTCGCGCCGTGGATGGGCAAAACAGCGACGAATCAACCGGAAGGTCTAACGCGAGATAAACGGAAGTGGCGTCCCATAGGGGGTTCGAACCCCTGTTACCGCCGTGAAAGGGCGGTGTCCTGGACCACTAGACGAATGGGACGCAAGGACCGAAACAGCTGAGGCGTTTCGGCTACCACCATGCCGATGCGGGCGCATCGCCATCTTTCAAACTGGAGCGGGAAAGGAGATTCGAACTCCCGACCCTCGCCTTGGCAAGGCGATGCTCTACCACTGAGCTATTCCCGCTTGTCATGCCGAAGAGATGTTCGGCGGATGATCAGTTGATCATCGAAGTGGCGTCCCATAGGGGGTTCGAACCCCTGTTACCGCCGTGAAAGGGCGGTGTCCTGGACCACTAGACGAATGGGACGCAGGCGATCGGCAGCGCCGATTCCATCTTTCGAACTGGAGCGGGAAAGGAGATTCGAACTCCCGACCCTCGCCTTGGCAAGGCGATGCTCTACCACTGAGCTATTCCCGCATTCCAACCGCTGAAACTTGATAAATTTCAACGAACCTACCAGGAGTCGAGTGGCGTCCCATAGGGGGTTCGAACCCCTGTTACCGCCGTGAAAGGGCGGTGTCCTGGACCACTAGACGAATGGGACGTGATGTCTCGTCTCCGTCGAGGTGGCGCGTATATTACTCAGCGCCTTTTTAAGTGTCAAGCCATTGATTCAACCGATTTTCACCCAGACCTATCCGTCTGGCGCAGCGCATGATCCGAGCGACTCACCCGCCCCTCTCCCAGGGAGCAGGTCTGGCTGACACACAGCAAGCGTCGCAACGCACAGGCGCTGGTCACCCAACACAAACTAGCCTGTAATGAAGAGACCGAGCCCGACGGGCCAGGTACCGTGGCGGGCGAGACCACGCAGGCCAGGAGACCAACGATGAGCAAGATCCAGAAGAGCGAAGCCGAATGGCGCGAGCAGCTCACGCCAGAGCAGTATCACGTGACTCGAGAGAAAGGGACCGAACGGCCGTTCACCGGCGACTATCAGGTCGAACCCGTGCAGGGTATCTATCACTGCATCTGCTGCGGCGCCCCCCTGTTCGAGAACGAGCATAAGTTCGAGGCACACTGCGGCTGGCCAAGTTTCGACCGTCCGCTGGCCGCAGCGTCGGTCGAAGAGCATAGCGACAACAGTCATGGCATGCGGCGCATCGAGGTGACCTGCCGGCGCTGCGACGCGCACCTTGGGCACGTGTTCCCTGACGGTCCAACCGAGACCACCGGCCAGCGCTACTGCATCAACTCCGTGTCCCTTACCTTCCACGCGGGAGAGTAAGCGACAGCGCGATACGACGCCGCGCAACTAGCACGCTGAAACGCGCACGCTTTTTTGACCAGAACACTGCCCGTCCAGAGCAGTGACTATCTAGCGCACTGCCTGGCGGGGGCATGCTCTCACCAAAGCACTCTCTACCCAGCCTGCACGGATGCGTTCTGTTCTGACTCGTCGAGCGGTGCCACGCCGCTCGACGACAACGGTCGGCGCGGGCTACAAGGGCCGCCATTCTGCTAGAATGGCGGCCCTTTTTGGTGGGGCGAGGTCCGCCCCGACGCCAGCTTCCCAGGATGATGCAGGAGAGACCCATGCTCGGCTGGTACCCCGGACATATGAACAAGGCGCGGCGAGAGATTCGCGAGGCGCTGCCCGAGATCGACGTCGTGATCGAAGTCCTCGACGCTCGACTGCCCTACTCCAGCGGCAATCCGATGCTCGCCGAACTCACCGAGCACAAGCCGGTGCTCAAGATTCTCTCCCGTGCCGACCTCGCCGACCCTGACGCGACGCAGGCGTGGGTCGACCATTTCGACGCCCAGCTGGACAGCCGTGCCATCGCGGTCACCACCACGCAAGGTCGGGAACTCAAGCCAATCCCTGCGCTTTGCCATGAGCTCGCCGGCCAGGTGCGCGCCGATCGCGACGTTCGCGTGATGGTGATGGGCATTCCCAATGTGGGTAAGTCGACGCTGATCAACGGGCTGGCCAAGCGCAAGATCGCCAAGACCGGCAACGAGCCCGCCGTGACCAAGCGGCAGCAGAAGATTCGTATCGATGGGCGCGTCGCCCTCACCGATACGCCGGGCGTTCTCTGGCCCAAGATAGAGGATCAGGCGAGCGCTCACCGCCTCGCCGCCAGCGGCGCGATTCGCGACACCGCCATCGAATACGTCGATGTCGCCATCGTCTGCGCAGCGGAACTCGCCAAGCGCTACCCACAGGCGCTGCGGGAGCGCTACAAGCTCGGCGACCTGCCACCCTACGCTCCACGGGCGGACGCCGAGTCGGTCGATGCCGATGGCCCCCTGCTGGTCGATCTTCAGGCCAGCGCCGGTTTCGACGGACACGCCATCCTCACCGAGATCGCGCGCAAACGTGGCGGTCTCAAGGCCGGCGGCGTGGTCAATCTGCACCGGGGCGCGGAAGTTCTGCTACACGAGCTTCGAGATGGCAAGCTCGGTCGCGTGACGCTGGAACTACCCTCGGACATTCCTCCCCCGCCGCCGGCAGCGCCGCCCGAGGAGGAGACGGCAACGCCATCCGCGTGAACGATGGCTCCTCACCTCACGATTTTGTCCCCCGCGTCGCTGCGCTATGCTGGCCCCGGCGCGTTGCGTCGCGCCCGAACACGACTCACCCGGCACTCTCAATCGCCGTGCGCACATGGAATCACGATGAACAGCCCCATTCGGAAATCGCACAAGCTCGACAACGTCTGCTATGACATTCGCGGGCCCGTTCTCGAGCACGCCAAACGCCTCGAGGACGAAGGCCACCGCATCCTCAAACTGAACATCGGCAACCCCGCGCCCTTCGGCTTCGAAGCGCCCGAAGAGATACTTCAGGACGTGATGCGCAACCTGCCGACCGCCCAGGGCTATTGCGACTCCAAGGGGCTCTATTCCGCGCGCAAGGCGATCATGCAGGAGTGCCAGCGCAAGGGCATCCCGGGCGTCGGGGTCGAGGACATCTTCGTCGGCAACGGCGTCTCCGAGCTCATCGTCATGGCGATGCAGGCACTCCTCAACGACGGCGACGAGGTGCTGATCCCCGCGCCGGACTATCCGCTCTGGACCGCTGCGGCGAACCTTTCCGGCGGCCATCCGGTGCACTACATGTGTGACGAAGCCGCCGACTGGTCCCCGGACATCGCCGACATCCGCGACAAGATCACCTCGCGCACTCGGGCGATCGTGCTGATCAATCCCAACAACCCTACCGGCGCGGTCTACCCGCCGGCAGTGGTCAAGGAGATCCTCGCCATCGCGCGCCAGCACGGCCTGGTGGTCTTCTCCGACGAGATCTACGACAAGATTCTCTATGACGGCACCGAGCACGTCTCCACCGGCGCACTGGCCAGCGACGACCAGCTCGTGGTGACCATGAACGGCCTCTCCAAGAGCTACCGCTGCGCCGGCTTTCGCTCAGGCTGGATGATCCTCTCGGGGGGGCTCGGCAAGCACAACGCCGAAGACTTCATTCAGGGCCTCAACATGCTCGCCTCGATGCGCCTGTGCGCCAACGTACCGGCACAGCACGCGATCCAGACCGCACTCGGCGGCTATCAGTCGATCAACGACCTGATCCTGCCCGGCGGCCGTCTGCTGGCGCAGCGCGACGTGGTCCACGAGAAACTCAACGCGATTCCTGGCGTCTCCTGCGTCAAGCCCAAGGGCGCGCTCTACGCCTTCCCGCGGCTCGACCCGGAGAGGTACCCGATTCACGACGATGCCCAGATGGTGCTCGATCTTTTGCTGCAGGAGCGCATTCTTCTGGTTCAGGGCAGCGCCTTCAACTGGCCGGGCACGGACCACGTTCGCATCGTGACGCTGCCCTGGGCGGACCAGCTCGGCGATGCCATTGACCGCTTCGCCCGCTTCCTCTCCCGCTATCGCCAGTGAATTCGAGAGGCCCACGCCGCGGGCCGGCGTGGGCTGCGGTTCGAGTGACACGGGATCGTCTCAGGTGCTTGAAACCCCAGGCCGGAAATCGTATCTAACGCTTCCATCAGCGATGAATTCGTCGCCGACAACCCCCATATCAATCGCTGGCCGAACACTGCATCCGCGCCACCGCGCGGGGCCCACTACGACTGAGGGTAACGACCGATGATGCGAATCATCCTGTTTCTGGCAACCAACCTGGCGGTAGTGCTCGTTGCGAGCATCACGCTGCGCCTGCTTGGCGTCGAGCCCTACCTGAACGCCAACGGGCTGAACATGAACAGCCTGCTGATCTTCTGTTTCGTCTTCGGCATGGCCGGCTCGCTGGTCTCGCTATTCATCTCCAAATGGATGGCGAAGATGAGCACCAAGGCTCGCGTCATCGAGCAGCCGAGCAACTCGAACGAGCAGTGGCTCGTCGAGACGGTGCGCGAACTCGCCCAACAGGCCGGAATCAAGACGCCGGAAGTGGCCATTTTCCCGGCGCAGCAGTCCAATGCCTTCGCCACCGGCTGGAATAAGAACGATGCGCTGGTCGCTGTCTCGCAAGGCCTTCTGGAGCGCATGCGGCCGGAGGAAGTTCGTGCCGTGCTCGCCCATGAAATCGGCCACGTCGCCAACGGCGACATGGTCACGCTGGCGCTGATCCAGGGCGTACTCAACACCTTTGTGATGTTCTTCGCCCGCGTTGTCGCACAGCTGGTGGACAGCTTCCTGCGGGGACGTGATAGCGGCGGCGGGCTGGGCTTCATGGGTTACTTCGCCGTGGTGATCGTCGCCGAAATCGTCTTCGGGATGGTCGCCTCGATCATCGTTGCCTGGTTCTCGCGTTTTCGCGAGTATCGCGCCGACGCTGCCGGCGCGAAGTTTGCCGGCTCCGGCGCGATGATCAACGCGCTCTCTCGTCTCAAGGCAGAAACCAGCCAGCCCGATCAAATGCCGGACTCCTTGACCGCTTTCGCCATCACTACCGGCCAGACCCGCAAGGTGATGGAAAAACTGTTTGCCAGCCACCCGCCGCTCGACGAGCGCATCCGCGCACTCAAAGAGTCCGCCTACCGCGATTGACCGCCTGGCTCGGCGGCGACCCCGCCGAGCCCAGACGCACCTCTTTGGTGCGTAGCACATCTTTTTCGGCAGTCACGTCACTGCTTCGCACCACTTGGGTGCGCCGACTCACTCGCGCGTCGTCATTGACCCGCGACATCGCGGGCCGGACGACCATGCCGCGCTACGGCATGCTCTTTGCATGGTAAAGGGATCATCACCCCGAGGCATGCCCCATGACATCCCCTACTCCCGATACCGACTACCCCTTGAGTGAAGTGCCAGCGACGGCGCGCAAACCCTTTGCCTCACTCGTGATGCTCCTGCTCGGCTTCACCTTCTTCACCGCGACCATGTTCGCCGGCGGCCAGCTTGGCGGCGCCTTTCCGCTGTCCGAGCTTCTCACGCTCATCGTCCTGGGCAACCTGCTGCTCGGCGCCTACGCCGCAGTGATCGCCTTTTTGGCGGCACGCTCGGGCCTGAGCACCGCCCTCATGGCCCGTTTCGCGCTCGGCACCCGTGGCAGCGCCCTCTCCGATTTGCTGCTGGGGATCACTCAGATCGGCTGGTACGCCTGGGGCGTGGCGACGATCGCCAAGGTGCTGGTCTCAACCCTGGGCCTGTCGGCCGGCTGGGCTGCGCCGCTCATGGTGCTTTTCGGGTTTGGCTTCTGCCTGACGGCTGTCGTGGGCTACCGCGGGTTGGCCCTGCTATCTCACCTCGCCGTGCCGGCGATGGTGGTCCTGATCGCCACCAGCATGATCATCGCCTGGAGCGACGGCGGCGGCTGGCAGGGCCTGGAGACGCTGACACCCGACCACAGCCTGGGTTGGGCGGCAGGCATCACTTTGATTTTCGGAACCTTCGTCTCCGGTGCCACGCAGGCAAGCAACTGGAGTCGATTCGCTCGGACCCCACGCCAGGCCGTGATCGCCACCCTGGCGGCATTTTTCGTCGGGAATGGCCTGATGATTCTGGTCGGCGCGGTTGGCGCCTTCGTCTATGGCGCGCCGGACGTCGTCGAGGTGCTGGCACTGCAGGGGCTGGCCGCTGTCGGTCTCGTGATGCTGTTTCTCAATCTGTGGACGACCCAGGACAATACGATCTATAACTTCGCCGCGGCCGGCTGCAACCTGCTGCGCACACGACGCCGGGGACGCGTCACGCTGGCCGGCGCGGCGATCGGGACGCTGCTGGCGCTGGCGGGAATGGACGCCATGCTGGTGCCGTTCCTGATCGCGCTCGGCACCTGCATCCCCCCGCTGGGCGGCGTCATCATCGCGGACTTCTTTTTTGCTCGTCGCGCCCGCTATCCCAAACTCGCCGATACCGCATTGCCACGCTTTCATCTACCGGGACTCGCCACCTACGCGCTGGCGACCTTCGGTGCCTGGCTATCCCCCTGGCTACCACCGCTGGTGGGCATCGCGCTGGCACTGGCGCTCTACCCGCTGTGCACTCGCCTACTGGCAGGGCTGGGCGACCGGGCTGGCCGCCGCCAGGCGCCGGCTCGCGATGCCGCTTCTTGAAGACCGAGCGAATCAGCGAAAAAAAGTTGTCATCTCCTGCATCCGTTGAGTGTCGTCATCACTAATCCAAGGGCAAGGCGATAGGCCTTGCTCCTTTTTGCAGTCAACGACTTCATGCCAGGAGAGTACCAATGACAACCCGGAAACTAGCCAGCGTCACGGTCACCGCCGCCCTGTTCAGCGGACTGAGCCTGGGCGCGCTTGCCGACATGACGCCCGAGGAAGTCCAGGTCCCGGAAGGCAACGAGATCGCCATGGAAACGGTTGGTGTGGGTGAGATTACCTACGCCTGCGAGATGAAGGACGGCGACTATGCCTGGGTCTTTAAAGGCCCCGACGCCAAGCTCAACGACACCGACGGCAATCAGGTCGGCAGCTACTACGGGCCCCCGGCAACCTGGGAATCCAGCGATGGCTCCAAGATTACCGGCACACAGATCGGCACGGCGCCGGGCGGCGATGGCAATATTCCGCTGCAGCTCGTCGAGGCCAATCCGGCCGAGGGCGAAGGCCACATGACCGACGTTACCTACGTCCAACGCCTCAACACTCAGGGTGGCGTCGCCCCCGACATGGAATGCAGTGCCGATAACGAAGACGACACCGAGATCGTCGAATATCAGGCAGACTACAACTTCTACAAAGCCAGCTAGTCACCCAAAAAACAGGTCGCAGGGATGCGGGCTCGCCACGGCGGGCCCGCTTTTCGTAGACTGTCACTCGTAAGCCCCGTCAGGGGGCTCGAAGCAAGGGACGCTCGAGTGACGCATAACAATCCGAACGAAGATCACGGCCAACTACTGATGGCCTGCGCCAAGGGGGACCAGGGTGCACTACAGGCACTCTACCGCCTGGAGGGAGCCCGTCTACTGGGCGTGGTGCAGCGTATCGTCAGCGACCGCGCCGTCGCCGAAGACATCATTCACGATGCCTTCGTCAATATCTGGACCAAATCGCACACCTTCGATGCCGAGAGAGGCTCGGGCAAGACCTGGATGTTCAGCGTTGCCCGCCATCTCGCCTTGAATCACGTTCGTCGCCAGTATCGAGAAGTGACGGTGGACGACGTCACCGCCGAAAAGCTCGATGCGGAACGCTCGCTCGCGGCAAGCGCCGAGATCGAGGACAGCTTCGATTGGCAGGGACGCGGCGATCTCGACCGCTGCCTCAGAGCGCTGGGGCCAGAGCGCCGCAACTGTCTGTTTCACGCCTACGTCGACGGCTACAGCCACTCGGAGATCGCCGAGCGGCTCGACCGTCCACTGGGTACCGTCAAAGCCTGGATAAAGCGCAGTCTTCATACGCTGCGCGAGTGCCTCTCATGACCGACAGCTCACAACCTACCCCTAGTCCCGAGGCACTCGATGACCTCGCCGGCGAGTATGTGCTTGGCACGCTCGACGACGAAGCGCGCCGCTCGCTGGAGCAGCGCCTGCCGCGCGAACCGGTCTTGCGAGATGCCATCGCGCGCTGGGAATCGCGGCTCACGCCCTATACCAGCATGGTCGACCCCGTCACGCCGCCGCCGGCGCTGTGGGCCCGGATCGATCGCAGCGTCTCCGAACGCACCCTCCGCGAGGGCACCGACGCCGACAGCCGAGTCGCCGAGCGCCCCCAGGCCAGCAACGATGACAACGCCACGCCGTGGTGGTCTGCGCTGTGGCAGAACCTGCCCCTTTGGCGCGGCGTCAGCCTGGCCAGTGTCGTCGCAGCGCTAGGACTGGCCCTGGCGATACCGTTGCAGAGCGACACCGGTCCGCGCTATCTGGTCGTGCTTTCGACGCCACAGCACACCCAGGCCGGCTGGATGATCCAAGCCGCGTCGCAGCGCGACATCGAGCTGATCCCCCTCGAGGATTTTCAGGTTCCCGCCGGCAAGACGCTGCAGTTCTGGACCAAGGCCGACGACTGGAGTGGACCGGTGTCGCTGGGTCTGGTCGATGCGAGTGGGCCACGGCGTCTGACGCTCGACGAGCTGCCGCCGCTCCAAGAAAACCAGCTCTTCGAACTGACCCTGGAAAATGATGGCGGCTCACCGCTGGACCGACCTACCGGCCCCATCCAGTTTATCGGCCGGGCGGTCTCGCTGTAGCGCATCCGCTCGAGCCCCTCGCCCTGCCTTTCTGCTTTCTCTCGCTGACGGCAGCGGCCCGACAAGCGCCGAGGACCCACCGCCGCCAGACGGCGGCGACGGCGCCAACGAGCCCCTCATGCATATGCGAATGGTTGACATTTGCGGCCTAAAACGCCTTTAATTGGTTGATATTATCAACCTTATGAGTCACCCATGCCGCAAGCCCCCGCGGGAGAGACGCTCCATCATCTACTGCACGCCTACCGCCGCGCGCTGAGACGCGCCTACGACGGGCAGTCGCTGGCGCTGACGGTCGCGCAGATTCGCGCGCTGAAATCGATCCGCGCGCTCGCCCCGACCTCGGCGCGGGAGGTCGCCGACTATCTGCAGCGCGACAAGGCGCAGATCACCCGCCTGCTTCGCGAACTGATCGAAACCGGCAGCGTCGTCAAGCAACCCGATCCCGATGACGGGCGACGCCAGATCCTGGCGCTCTCTGCCGACGGCCAGGCCTTGTTATCGCGCATCGACGAGGGCGAACGCCAGGTGCACGCCAGACTCGCTGCCGACCTCGATCAAACGGACATCGACGCGTTCGCCCGCCTGAGCCAGCGCATGATCCACAACCTCGACTGACCTGGAGCCCCTCATGGCCAAGACGCCACCGCGACCTTTCACCGTCATCGCACGGCAACAGCTGACACCGCACATGCTGCGCCTCACCCTCGGCGGCGAAGGCATGCGAGACTTCCCCGCCGACCAGCCGAGCGCGCACATCAAGCTCGTTTTCCCGACCGAGGGCGAAGCGCGTGACCGCATGCGTACCTATACCGTCCGCGACCAGCGCGACGACCAGATCGATGTCGACTTCGTGCTACACGATGACAGCGGCCCTGCGGCGAGCTGGGCCGCCGAGGCCCAACCGGGCGACGAGATCCTCGTCGCCGGCCCTGGCCCGGTGAAGCGCCTGCCGGAAGACGCCGACTGGAACCTGCTGGTCGGCGACATGACGTCACTACCGGCGATCAGTGCCAACCTCGAACGGCTGCCGGCCCATGCCGTGGGTCACGTCATCATTGAAGTGGCGAGCGACGCGGACAGGCAGACGCTCGATCTGCCCGAAGGCATCGCGCTCGACTACCGGATCAACCCTCATCCCGGCAGCGACAGCGACCTGTTGCTGAACGCGGTCAGAGCGCTCGACTGGCCAGCCGGCAAGCCAGGTATCTGGGTCGCCTGCGAGTTTTCCGCCATGCGCAAGCTGCGCCGACATCTCATCGACGACCGAGGTGTCGACAAGCGCGCCATGTATATTTCGAGCTACTGGAAACTCGGCAGCAACGAGGACGGTCACCGCGTGGTCAAACAGGAGGACGCGGTCAGTGACGCCGAAAGCGCCTGACGCTAGCTATCGCCGGGTCCAACGCCGGCCGTCGAGCGGACGCCGTTCGCGCGGAGCCTGGGTTAGACTGGCGGTAAGGTGGGGGCCGGAATCTGACCGGCGCCGTTCACGATAACGAGCGCCGGCCGCGCATCCGGCCTACTTCAGTTTGACGCTGAACCCGACGCCTTCGAGCGCGTCGCGAAGCTTGCCCTTGTTCTTCTTGAGCTCGACACGCAGGGTCTGAAATTCCCGACGTGCCGGATACTCGCGTCGATAGGTGTCGAACCCCTCCGCCATGCCGAGACGCCGACGATAGCGGTCGAAGGCAAGGACATCACGGCGCACGTCGTAGCAGGCGCGGGCGCAGAGCGAGAGCGCCTCCAACGGCGGCGTCCAGCCGTGCAGAACGATCTTGCTCAGCCAGGGGTCCGGCCTCAGCTGTCCCAGCTTGCGCCGGGCCGGCAGCCCGAAGTGGCGCATGGCCGCCTGGTAGACCATTTCAGTGCCGCGCATCTTGCCATCCACGCTATAGCCAGCAATGTGCGGCGTGGGGATGTCCACCAGGTCGTAGAGCGCTTCGTCGATGGCAGGCTCGTGCTCCCAGACGTCGATGACCGTGCGCAGATCCTGGGCGCGGGCGAGGCGTTCCCGTAGCGCCTCGCCATCCAGACAGTCACCTCGGCCGGCACTGATCAGCACGGTACCCGGCTTGAGCGCGTCGATACGACGGCGGTCCATCAGGTGGCGGGTCGCGTGCTCGCCCGCTTCGATGAGTGGCGTGTGCAGCGATAGGATGTCGGCGCGCTCGATCAGCGTATCCAGATCGAGAAAATCGTCACGCCCTTCCTGCTCGGCTCGAGGCGGATCGCAGATCAGACAGGTCACGTCGAGATCGTCAAGGCGCGTGGCCAGTCGGCCGCCGACCTCGCCGGCCCCGATGATGCCCACCGTCTTGCCTGCCAGCGACACCCCCTCCTCTTCGGCCAGCAGCAGCAGACTCGACAACACATAGTCCACCACCGAGTCGGCGTTGCTGCCTGGCGCGCTGGAAAAGCCAATGCCGCGCTGGCGCAGGGCATCCAGGTCGATGTGATCGGTGCCGATGGTGCAAGTGCCGACGAACTTGATCGCCGAGCCCTCGACCATCTCGGCCGTCACTGGCGTCACCGAGCGGACGATCAGTACGTCCGCGTCGCGCACGCTCTCCAGCGTCATATCGCGACCGGCTTGCCGCACCACTTCGCCGAGCTCGCCGAAGAACTCCTCGGCCAGCGGCACGTTTTCATCCACCAGGATGCGCATGAAACCTCTCTTCCTCGAATAGTGACTGACCGTCGCCCGCACCGCCCGAGCGCGTCGATTTATTCACCGCGTGCTTTACAATGGCGCAGAGACACCAGCGCCGGGCGAGTCGACTCGGCGCAGCCATCTTAGGCCGGCCACCCGGCGTGAACAAGCCGCGGGGCCCACCACAGCAGGAGTTCGCGTGATCGTTCGTTGGGAAAGTGAGCATGACTACGTGCTCGTCCATCTGCATCAGGACATGTTCGGCGACTGGATCTTCAGCCGAGCCTGGGGGCAGATCGGCACACAGTACGGTGGGCTCAAACACGCCGTCGCCGACAGCTACGACCAGGCCCAGCTCTGGCTGGACAATCTCGCTCATATCCAGCTCGCGCGTGGACTGCGAAAGGTACTCGAAGCCGAGGACGAGAGCCCGGAAGGCCGACGTGCCATGGCGCAACTTTCATTGCTCGACTGACCCGGGGCGAGTACCTCGCCCCGGTACCCGACCGTGGCGGCCTGCGCTCCCGCTTCGAGCATGGCGCCTTGAGCAAGACGCCTTGAGGAAGACGCCTTGGCCACGATGCCTCACACGCGATGCGTCAACCGGAAGCAGTGATGAAGGTTGGTGCGCCGCGTGAAGTCGGGATCGAAGGTTTGCCGAGTAATCTCCTCGACCTCGAATGCCGCCTCGAGCGCCGGATCGAGGCGAAAGCGCTGCTGATTGTTAGAGAAGATCAGCTCTCCCCCCGGCGCCAGCCGCGCCATCGCAAGCTCGATCAACCGAGCATGGTCGCGCTGCACGTCGAGGGTGCCATCCATCTTCTTGGAGTTGGAGAAGGTCGGCGGATCGAGAAAGATCAGATCGAAGGTAGCACTCGCGGTTTCCAACCAGCGGAAACAGTCGTCGCGCACCACCCGGTGTCGGCTCGGCGCCAGCTGATTGAGTGTGAAATTGTCCCGCGCCCACTCCAGATAGGTATTCGATAGATCGACGCTGACGCTCTCGGTCGCGCCGCCAAGGGCCGCATGAACCGTCGCCGTACCGGTGTAGCAGAACAGATTGAGAAAGCGCTTGCCGCTGGCTTTTTCACCCAGCATTCGCCGCACTGGCCGATGGTCGAGAAAGAGCCCGGTATCGAGGTAGTCGACCAGATTGACCCACAGCGACGCGGCCCCCTCTTTAACCACGAACCGCTGGTGGCTATCGCCCTGCTTTTCATACTGCGCCTTGCCGCTCTGGCGCTCGCGCTGCTTGTAGTGGATCTGCTCGGGGCGTACGTCGAGCACCACCGGAATCGCACTCAGCGCGTCGAGCAACCGTCGCTGGGCACGGCTCGCGTCGACCGATTTCGGCGCTGCGTACTCCTGAACATGGATCTGATGACCATAGACATCGATCGCCAGAGCGTACTCCGGCATGTCAGCGTCATACAGTCGATAGCAGGATTCTCCGGAACGCTTCAACCATTTGGCGAGCCGCTTGCGGTTCTTCTGAAGACGGTTGGCGAACATCCGCGCGCCCTCACTCAGCGCCTCGCCGGGATCGGCGGTCGAGGCAGTGCCGGCCGATGCGGTCTGATTCTCGGCGATCGATGGCTCGGCGACGTCCGCCGTCGCAGGCTCGGTTTGCGCGGTTGCCGCCCGCGCGGCAACGTCGGCAAGCAGCAGCTTGCAGTCCAGCGGCCCGTTCTTGAATGCGTACTGACGGTGGGCGCGCAGCCCCAGGCGATGACCGAGATCCGGATTGCCGGTAAACAGCGCCAGCGTCCACCCGCCGAACTCACGTTTCAGACGCTCGCCGAGCTTGCCGTAGAGCGCCACCAGTTCCGGCAGCTCGCCGAGGCGTTCGCCGTAGGGGGGATTGGTGACCACAAGCCCGACGTCGGCGGCCTCGGGCGGTCGCGCCAGCGCCTGCACCGAGCCGCCCTCGAAATCGATCAGTGCCGGGATCCCCGCACGCATGGCGTTGCTGCGCGCCGCGGCGATGGCCTGCGGGCTTTGATCGAAGCCAAACAGGCGAGCCGTGATGCGCCGACGACCGAGCGACGCCCGCGCCCGGGCCTCCTGCGCAAGCTCACGCCAGCACTCGGCGTCGAAGTCGCCCAGGCGCTCGAAGCCGAACTGCTCGCGAGCGAGCTGGGGCGCGGTGTCGGTGGCCATCATCGCCGCCTCGATCAACAGCGTTCCGGCACCGCACATCGGGTCGACGAGAGATTCACCGCGCTTCGCCCGCTCGGGCCAATCGGCGCGCACCAGTAGTGCTGCGGCCAGATTTTCCTTCAGCGGGGCGTGGCCGGCATCGCGCCGATAGCCACGCTGGTGCAGGCTCGCCCCCACCAGGTCGATCCCTACCAACAGCTGCCCACGGTGCAGATGCGCATAGACCCGAACGTCGGCGTCCTTGGGCGCCACCGAGGGGCGCTTTCGCCCGGCCAGCTGCATCGCCTCGACCACGCCGTCCTTGACCACCTGGGCACCGAACCGCGTGTGACGGATAGCGGCGGAGTGACCGTGGAAATCGACCGCAAGGGTCTGGTCGTCATGCAGCAGACCGGCCCAATCGAGCCCTCTGACCGCCTCGACGATTGCCGGAGGCTCGTCACAACCCGCGATGCGGCCGAGCGTCATGACGACGCGATTGGCCAGGCGCGACCAGAGACAGATCCGATACGCCGTGGCCCGGTCCGCGGTGACGTGCACACCGGCGACCGTAATTTTTTGTATCTGTGCCCCCAGTTCGGTGACCTCGTCTGCCAGCAGCGCCTCGACGCTCCACGGACAGGTGATATAGAGACTCAACAGCGAGTTATCGTCTTTCATGATGGCGTCATCGGACCGTCGTCGGACGGTCATATTCCTATGAGTACAAATTTGGATCGGCGTTATGCCAAACCGCCTATCGACACTGGTTATCGTTTCGGCTAAAGCTAACACTCGTAGCTACGGTAAAACGCATGCGTGATGCTTGTCCGGACGTTCCGCGGACGGCCCACTTGTCGATGCCCCCGGGCGTACTGTGGGTCGTGCTGTCCCAACGCAGATGTAGTGGTTTTGACAAGAGGCCATACGATGAAACGACAGAAACGTGATCGCAATCAGCGGGCATATCTGCACGGCTATAAAGCGGGGGTGGCCGGTCGCTCACGCGACGATTGCCCTAGCCAGGAGATCAATCTGCGCGAAAACTGGATGAGCGGCTGGCGCGAAGGCCGCGGCGATCAGTGGTCTGGGATGACGGGGGTCTCCGGGATTCATAAAAATCCCGCGGTCATGACCTGACACCGTTTTCGACATCGTTCACAACGTCATCGAATCCAGCAGTGGCACGAGACGCTACGTCACCGCTCGTGCCCTATCGAGGCCCGCCACATCGGCGGGCCTTTTCGTTACCAGCGACGCGGCCCGACCTGGCGATCGTTGGCATCAACGAAAAGCCGTGGCCTTAGCGACCGTTCGCGATCAGAGCGCAGCGCTATCGAAGTCGTCGGTTCGGCGAGTCGCTTCGACACATTCGCCCACCAGCTCCGGTCCCCGATAGATGAACCCGGTGTAGAGCTGGACCAGGTCCGCGCCGGCCTGACACTTCTCACTGGCACGAACGCCGCTGTCGATACCGCCCGCACCGATGATCGGCATGTCAGGCAGCAGCCGGCGAAGCTCTCTGACCACCGCCGTGGAAGTGGCAAACAGCGGCGCTCCCGAGAGCCCACCGGCCTCATGCGCATGCGGCGTGCCCACGACGTTCTCCCGCGCGATGGTCGTGTTGGTGGCGATCACGCCATCGATGGCGTTGGCCTTCAGCGCGGCGGCGACCAGGCCGATCTCGTCCCGGCTCATGTCCGGGGCGATTTTCACTGCCAGCGGGACACGCCGACCATTGGCAGCGTCGAGCCGGGTCGCCTCCTGTTTGAGCGCACCGAGCAGCGAATCCAGATGCTCGCCGAACTGTAGACTCCGGAGCCCCGGGGTATTCGGCGACGAGACGTTGACGGTGATGTAGTGCGCGGCCGCGTGTGCCCGCTGCAGACAGGTGACGTAGTCATCGACCGCTCGCTCCACCGGCGTCGTGAGGTTCTTGCCGATATTGATCCCGATGACACCGGCATAGCGACTTCGACGCACGTTGGCGACCAGATGATCGACACCGGCATTGTTGAATCCCATCCGATTGATGATCGCCTGCGGCCCGGTCAGCCGAAAAAGCCGCGGCCGCGGATTGCCCTGCTGCGCCTTGGGCGTGACCGTGCCGACCTCGACGAAGCCGAAGCCGAGTGCACCCAGCGCATCGAGATGGTCGGCGTTCTTGTCGAGCCCCGCCGCCAGACCGACGCGATTGGCAAACGACAGCCCCATCGTCTCTACCGGCGCCCCGCTCTCGAACCGCCCGCCGAACCGACCGGCGAGGCGCAGCCGGTGCGCGGCGTCGAGGCCGGTAAGCGTCAGGCGATGGGCGGTCTCGGGGTCGAGACGAAACAGCAGGGAGCGAGCGACGGGGTACATGAGAATTTCTCGTCGGCGACGGTGGGAGGGCAATACGACCGGCAGTCCGGACCATTGGGGATCAGCGGCGTAGGAGTATACCTCAACGGCTCACCCGCGGACGAGTCGGCGTCACCGCTGCGCCAACGAAAAGACCCGGCACCTGGGGTGCCGGGTCGATGTCACGCGTGCGGAACGTCTGGCGGGTTACTGCGTATTGAGCTGCTGGACACGCAGGGTGTAGTTGTTGGCGCCATTCATCGCCGAGCCGAAACGCTGGCCCTTCACCCAGACCTGATACTGGCCTGACGGAAGTACGGTTTCGATATCGAAATCGCCCAGAGCCATCGAGCCCTCATCGCTGGCGACGACCTCACCGCTGTCGTCGAGGATCCGTGCCTGCAGACGATAGGTGCCTTCGTTACCCGGGAAGGTCGAACTGGTCACCGATACCGTGCCCGCCTCGGCCACGTTGAAGCTCAGCACGACGCCCTCCTCGCGAATCAGGATATCGGCAACGATCTCGTCAAAACCGTCGGGCATCGCCGGCTCTTCGCGCGAGCCCGAACCGGATGCCGATTCGACGGCCTTCTCGGCGAGCGGCTCGTCGATCGCCGCCGCCTGCGTATCGGGTGTTGCTGGCGGCTTGGCCGACACACCGGTGTTGGACGGTGCATGCGTGGCATCACCATCCTCGGCCATCATCCGGCCACTGCCGGCGGTGGCCGCTTCGTCACCGCCACGACCGGGAGCGCTCAGCGTCGCGACCTGATCGTTTTCATCGACGAAGGCCGTCGTTCGACCGGAAGGCGACGCGCCGCCAAACATGATGCCGCCACCGTCATCGACGCTGCTCTCGTCGGCGTCGAGCACACGGCCTTCGGCGTCGAGCTGAGCGACATTGATGTTATAGCTGTTGCCACCGGTCTTGGTCGTGCCGAATTTCTGCCCCGACACTTGAATGGTGTAGCTACCCGGCTCCAGCGACTCCTCCATCACCAGCCCGCCGGAGTAGCCCATACCGCTGTCCTTGGCGACCACGTTACCGTTGCCATCGACCAGCGTGGCGCGAATTTTGTAGTCCTCCGACTCACCCGGCATGGTCGAGCTGGAGAAGCGATAGCGGCCCGCGGTGTCGACGGTGAACGGATGCTGATACATGCCGCCAAAAAAGAAACTTTGGCTACGAGCGTCATTGCTCGATTTGAAGAACTGAGTGAGGTCGACCTGACTGGCGGCTTCCTGAGCGTCCTTGAGTGCTTCGCTCTGGGCGTTCGCCTGCGAGCCGATACCGGCAAGGGTCAAGCTCAGGACGAGAGTAGTGAATACGCGCTGCTTCATGGGGCCTCTCTACGTTCGCGACGATCGCGTCGCTTCCCGCGTAACGAGGACGCGTGCCGGCACCTGTTCAGGCAACGGCACGCGTCGGTCAAAAGGGGCACGGCAGGATCGCCGCGCCGCATTGACGAGGCGCGATCGCCTCGTCGGGCTCGGGCAACCTTATCCGTCACTCTCGCTTTCGGCAAGATCGACCAGCTCCCGGATCGCCACGGCGGCCAGGGCGAAGCTCACCTGGGTGCCGGTATTGATCTCCGCCAGCAGCGCGTTCCACCGCTCGAACAGCACGGCATTCTGCTGTTCCCAGCGCTCGACCCGCTTCTCGACCTCTCGCGGTGCCTCGGACATGCCGAGCACCTTGACCGTCAGCGCCAGCTGCTGGCGATCCAGATCGTCACGGAACGTTTCCCGCGCCTGCGCCTGCCAGCCGTCTCGCACCTCGAGACCGTTGAGCTGCTGCATCATCCACGGCAGGTCCAGACGCTCACCCACGGTGTAGTACACCTCGGCAACGCGCTGGAGCTTCTCGCCGCTGGCTCTGGCTGCCTGAATGATGCCGAGTCCGGCATACAGGCTCGGGGCGGCGGCCACCACGGCGGCGGTCGCCTGCGGCACGCCGGCTTCGATCAGCGCGTCGCGTCGCTCGATCCAGGCCTCGCGCTCGTCACCCTGGAGACGATTGCCGACGTCCTCCTGAATCTGGACGAGCTGCGGGCCGAACTGATCGACGCACTCCTTGATGCTGAGCGAGCCGCGATGGCGGATGAACCAGCGCGTCGCACGTCGCAGCAGCCGCATCAGGTCGAGCATCATGCGGTACTGGACCTGGCTGTCGACCTTGTAGTCCAGCGCCTCGATCCGCTCCCAAAGGCGCTCAAGGCCGAAGCTGTCGCGGGCGATGACGTAGGCCTGGGCGATCTCCACTCGACTGGCGCCCGTGGAGTCGCGCAGCTGTCGAATGAAAGTCACCCCCATGTGATCGACCAGGTTGTTGGCCAACTGGGTCGCCACGATCTCCTGCTTGAGCCGGTGCTGGTAGAGATCCTGCGGGTAGCGCTCCGCAAGCGTCCCCGGGAAGGCGCGCGTCACATGCTGCTGAAGCTGCGGATCGTCAGGCAGCTCGGCGGCGATCAGGTCGCTCTTCAGCGTGCTCTTGGCGTAAGAGATCAACACGCTGAGTTCAGGCATTGTCAGCCCGCCCTCGTTGTTGCTGCGCTCGATCAACTGTTCGTCGCTGGGGAGGAACTCGAGTTCACGGTCGAGGCTGCCGGCCGCTTCGAGCTCGTTGATGAAACGTCGATACGGCCCCAACCCTTCCTGCGACTGCAGCTCGGCCAGCGACAGCGCCTGAGTCTGGCGATAGTTGTCGCGCACCACCAGATCCCCGACCTCGTCGGTCATCTCGCCGAGCAGCTCATTGCGCTGTTTCTCGGTCATGTCGCCACGCTGGACGATATCGTCGAGCAGGATCTTGATGTTGACCTCGTGATCCGAGCAGTTGACCCCGCCGGCGTTGTCGATGAAGTCGGTATTCACCCGCACGCCGCGGGCGGCGGCTTCCATTCGGCCGCGTTGGGTCAGACCCAGGTTACCGCCCTCGCCGACCACTCGGCACTGCAGCTCGCGGCCATCGATTCGCAGTCCGTCGTTGGCCTTGTCGCCGACGTCGACATGACTCTCGGTGGAGGCCTTGACGTAAGTACCGATGCCGCCGTTCCAGAGCAGATCGATCCTCGACTTGAGCATCGCGTTGATCAGATCGTTGGGCGCGAGCTTGTCGGCCTGGATGCCGAAGACCTCTTTCATCGCCGGCGAGATCGCGATCGACTTGGCACTGCGCTCGAAGATACCGCCGCCCTCCGAGATCACGCTCTCGTCATAGTCCGACCAGCTCGAGCGCGGCTGTTCGAAGAGTCGCTGGCGCTCGGTGAACGAGGCCGCGGCGTCGGGGGTCGGGTCGACGAAGATGTGGCGATGGTTGAAGGCCCCCAGCAGACGAATCTTGTCGGAGAGGAGCATCCCGTTGCCGAAGACGTCGCCGGCCATGTCGCCGATCCCCAGCACCGTGAATTCGTCCTTCTGGGTATTGATGCCCATCTCACGGAAGTGACGCTTCACCGACTCCCAGGCACCGCGAGCCGTGATCGCCATGCCCTTGTGGTCATAGCCCTGAGCGCCGCCGGAGGCGAAGGCATCGCGCAACCAGAAGCCATACTCGATCGAAATGGCGTTGGCGTAGTCCGAGAAGGTCGCCGTGCCCTTGTCCGCCGCCACCACCAGGTAGGGGTCGTCCGGATCGTGGCGCACCACGGACTGCGGCGCGACGACGGTGGTGCCGTCGAGGTTATCGCTGATATCCAGCAGCCCGCGAATCAGGATGCGGTAGCACTCGATGCCTTCGGCCTGGATGGCATCCCGGTCCGCAGTCTCCGGCATGCGCTTGCAGATGAAGCCGCCCTTCGCCCCCACCGGGACAATGACCGAGTTCTTCACCTGCTGCGCCTTCATCAGCCCCAGGATTTCAGTACGGAAGTCCTCGTTGCGGTCCGACCAGCGCAGGCCACCGCGAGCGACCTTGCCGCCACGCAGATGCACGCCCTCCATGCGCGGCGAGTAGACGAACACCTCGAACATCGGCCGCGGCTTGGGCATGCCCGGCACCTTGCTGGGCTCGAGCTTGAACGAGATATACGCCTTGGGGCTGCCGTCGGCCTGCGGCTGGAAGAAATTGGTGCGCACGGTCGCCTGAATCAGGTCGACGTAGCGGCGCAGCAGCAGGTCGTCATTGAGGCTTGCAACCTTGTCGAGCTGACCGTTGAGCGATTCGATGATCTTGTCACACGCCGCATCGCGATCGGCCGGGGCCTGTGGGACGAAACGCTGCTCGAACAGCTCGATGAGGCCGCGGGTGATGTCGGTATAGGTCGCCAGGGTATTGGCAATGTAGACCTGCGATAGACCGATGCGTAGCTGCTTGAGGTAACGGGCGTACGCACGCAGTACCGCCACCTGACGCCAGTCAAGGCCAGCGCCGATGATCAGCCGGTTGTAGACGTCGTTCTCGGCGTCGGCGACCCAGATACGGGTGAAAGCGTCGATGAAGTTGTCGCGCATCTCGCCAAGATCGACCTCTTCGGTCCCGCGATACTCGAAGGTGAAGTCGTGGATCCAGTACGCCTGGCCGTCAGTGGCGATGCGATAGGGGCGCTCGCTGATCACGCGCAGGCCCAGGTTCTCGAGCACCGGCAGCATGTCGGAGAGCGGAATCGGTGTCTCGAGATGGTAGAGCTTGAGGTTGACGCTGCCCGCCGACCGCTCGGCCATGTGGTAGAGGCTAACGCCGATCGGCGCGCCTTCATCGAGCGCCTGCAGGTAACGAATATCGTTCGCCCCGGTGCGCGCCGAAAAGTCATCGCGATAGCCACCGGGGAAGGCATCGCGGAAAACCTGGAGCTGACGGTTGCCCGCCTCTTCGCCCAGCGTCTCGATCAACGCCCCATGCAGATCCTCGCGCCAGTTGCGCGTCAGCCCGATGACCTTTTTCTCCAGGGCGCGGCAATCGAACGCGACCGGGGCATCCCCCTTGAAGCGCAGCGTGAACTGGATTCTCGCCAGCACCGACTCCGAGAGATACGGATTGAAGTCGGCGAAGGTGGCGTCGAGCTCCTGGCAGAGCAGATCCTGAATGCGCAGACGGAGATCGGTGGAGAAGATGTCACGCGGGACGAACACCAGGCAGGAGTAGAACTGCCCGGCGCGGTCCGTGCGCACGAACAACCGCACGCGACGACGTTCACGGATATTGAGAATCCCGAAGGCCGTCTCCGCCAGCTCGTCGGTGGTGCTCTGGAACAGATCGTCGCGCGGGTGCACCTCGAGAATCTGCAGCAGCAGCTTGCCGTTGTGGCCCTTCGGGTTGACGCCGGCGATGTCAATCACCGCCTCGACCTTGCGCCGCAGCACCGGCACGCTACGCGGCGATTCGTTATAGACCAGTGAGGTGAAGAGCCCGAAGAAGCGCCACTCACCGACTGCCTTGCCGTTGCTGTCGTAGCGCACCACTGCAATGTGGTCGGGATAGGTGGGACGGTGAACCCGGGCATGCCAGGCGCTCTTGGCAAAGCGCAGCAGCGCAGGCTGGGTGCCGGCGGCTTCGTCGGCCTCGAACGCCACCGATTCGGTATAGCGCGGCGCGTCGAGCTTGAGCACACCCAGCTCGCTGTCTTCTACGCTCTCGCGCCGGGCCGCGCCCCCCTCGCCGACATAGCGGCTCTCGACATAGCCAAGATAGGTGAAATGCTCGTCGAGCAGCCATTCCAGGAAAGCAATGGTCTCTTCCTGGTCCGCTGCCGGCACTGCCGGCGTCGAGCGCTCACGCAGTTCCGCGATAACCCCCCGCATGCGCTCGCGCATCGGATCGAAATCCGTCACGGCGATGCGCACGTCCCGCAGCACTTCGTGCAGACTCTGCTCGAGTTCGCCAAGCATGGTCTGATCGGTATGCCGGTCGACCTCGATCAGAATGATCGACTCGCGTGCCTCCGGCGCGTCGCTGGCGCGGATGCCGGTGATACGCTCAACGTGATGACGCGCGTCGCGCTCCACCGCCAGCACCGCATTATGAATCGCGTGCAGGGTCAGGCCGCGGCGGTTGAGCTCCATGCGCACGGAGTCGACCAGAAACGGCATGTCTTCATGAAGTACCGCCACGACGGTATGAGGCGACTGCCAGCCGTGCTCTTCGAAGTTGGGATTGAAGATGCGCACCTTGGCCTCGTTGGGGTCGAAAGTGCGCATGAAGTGCCAGGCGGCCAGCGTCGCGCCGTAAATATCCTCGAGCTGACGCTCTGCGGCCTCGTCGAAGGGCGCCGTCGCATAGAGGTCCCTGGCGAACGCGGCTATTCGATTGACCTTCTCCTCGGGCAGCCGCTGAGCCAGCTTCTCCCGTAGCTGCTCAAGAAATTCCGTTTTTTCCTCGATCGCGACATGTTGCATCTATCACCTCGGCTGACACCGGCCGTCAGAAAAAGCGGCCACCAGATTATTGGCGAGCCGCGCCCGGACAAGACATCTGCCCGCCGGGTCGCGACTCGCCTGCGCGAAGATTACGCCAGCGCTGCCTAGCGCCACACCCAACTAATGGCTTCGTCATGGCGCATGTCGGTTCTGCATCGCCGCCGCCTTCGTTCGGTAGCGATGGCGATTGACAAGTTCAGTTCGTGGGCCGGCGTTCCAGCAGCACCCCGCACTCACAGTGGTCGGTCCAGGGGAACTGGTCAAACAGCGCCATGCGTTGGATGCGATGCGTCTCGCCAAGCTGCGCCAGATTGCGCGCCAGCGTATCCGGGTTGCAGGAAATATAGACGATACGTTCGTACTGCATCAGCGGCTCGCAGCTCTCGCGGTCGAGCCCCGCCCTCGGCGGGTCCACCAGCACGGTGGAGAAATCACACGTATCGAGTCCCATCGCGGCCACTCGACGACCACTCTTCTCGCCGCTGAGCGCCTGGGTGAACTCCTCCGCCGACATCCGCGCGACGTGCACGTTGTCGAGCCCATTGGCCTCGATGTTCGCCTGAGCGGAGGCCACTGAGGTCCGCGAAATCTCGGTGGCCACGACGCGCCTGAAGTTCTCGGCAAGGGCGATGGTGAAGTTGCCATTGCCACAGTAGAGCTCGACCAGATCCCCCTCGCTATCGCGGGTCACGTCTCGCGCCCAGCCGAGCATGGCGCGGCAGATCTCGGCGTTCGGCTGGGTGAAGCTGTTCTCGACCTGCTGGTAGACGAACTCGCGACCGTCGACCTCGAGTCGCTCCCACACGTGATCGCGGGCGAGGACCAGGCGCTGCTTGCGCGAGCGACCGATCAGCGACACCCCGAGCGTCTCCTGCAGCTCGCGAGCGCGCGCCTCCCAGGCCTCGTCGAGCGCTTTGTGATAGATCAGCGTCACCAGGGCCTCGCCGCTCAGCGTGGTGAGGAACTCGACCTGGAAGAGCTTGTACCGCATCAGCGGGTCATCACGAATGGCATCGAGCAGCGCCGGCATCAGGGCGTTGATGCGTTCGCTGGCAACGGGAAAGGTGTCGAGTCGCACGATGCGCTGGGCGACCTTGCCACGATGGCGCGGCGCCTCGTGGTCGGGCTCGAACATGGCATAGAAAAGATCGTCGCCCTCATGCCAGAGGCGAAATTCGGCCCGCATACGGTAGTGCGCAGCGGGTGAGGCGAAGACTTCGAGCTCTGGGGGCTCGAAGGCCGCAAACTGCGCTTCGATCCGCTGGCGCTTGGCGTCGAGCTGAGCCGCGTAGCGCGACGGGTCGATGGTGGTGATGACCACGCTATTCTCCTTGGACAATCGGTGATGCGGAAACGGATAACGAATTCCATGATGGGTGCTGCAAGACCGCCGGCGCCGCTTCTAGCCGCTCGGGGGCGGCGAGACCGAACCGGGCCAGCACCCTCGCAAGCTCTGGCGCCTCCGGCCAGGTAGCCAGGCTACAGCCGGATCTGGCAGTCGCCGAGGCGCCGGGCGGCTCGTCACTATCGAGGACGGCAGCGAGCCGCCTTGCGATGGCGGCGCCGGAGTCGATCCAGCGCACTCCCCATGGCAGTTCTGCCGCCAGCGCCTGGCGAAGCAGGGGAAAGTGGGTGCAGCCGAGCACGACGGCGTCGAGTTCGCTCGCCTCACGCAACGGTGCCAGCGCCTCGACCAGCGTCTGCTGGCTCGCCGCTTCCCCGGCGAGGCGCCGCTCGGCTTCCAGCACCAGTGAGTCCGCGGCCACGCGCAGCACGCGGCAGTCGCTGGCGAAACCGGCAATGAGCCGATCGATATAACCCCGCTCGAGAGTGGCGCTGGTGGCGAGCAGCCCGATGCAGCGCGAGCGGCTGACCGCTGCCGCCGTCTTGATCGCCGGCACGGTGCCGATGACGGGAATCCTCAAGGCCTCACGCAGGGGGCCGAGCGCCAACGTGCTTGCCGTGTTGCAGGCAATCACCAACGCGCGGGGCCGAAGACGTTCACAGGCCGCAAGACAGACCGACACGATTCGCTGGGTGAGCCAGTCGGCCGGCTTGGTGCCGTAGGGCAGTGCCGCGTTGTCGCAGACGTAGTCGAGCGTCCGCTGCGGCTGGCTGCGGCGAATCTCGGCGTGGATCGACAGTCCGCCGACACCGGAGTCGAAAATCAGGGCATCCGGCTGGCGCATCATGGCTGAGGATCACCCGTCACCCCGAGCGTGCGCGCATGCGCCGGGCCGGCCAGGGAAGCGGCCCCGGCACTATCGAAATAGCTCAGCAGCGAGTCGATCAGCGCCCGCAGCCTCGCCGGCATGTAGGCGCGTTCCGCGTAGAGCAGGTGAACCTCCAGCGGCGGCAGTTCGAACGCTTCGAGCAGCCGCACCAGCCGCCCTGCCGCCACCTCGGGCTCGCCGAGAAATTCAGGCTCCCGCGTCAGCCCCATGCCGAGCACCGCGGCTTCGATCAGCGCACGGCCGTTGTTGCACGCCAGCGTCATCGGCAGACGCAGCCGCTCGACTCGGCCGTCGATGAGAAACCCCCAGTGCGACCCCTGCGGCGACAGCGTGTAGGTGAAGCAGCGGTGCTGCTTGAGCTCGTAGGGGTGCTGCGGCGTCCCGTGGCGACGCAGGTAATCGGGGGAGGCGTAGACATGGACGGGCATCTGCATCAACGGCCGCGCGATCAGGCTCGAATCCTTGCGCTCGCCGATACGCACGACCAGATCGAAATCCTCCGCCTGGGGATCGACGTGACGGTCCTCCAGCACCAGGTCCAAAGTCACCGCCGGATGGGCCTGCTCGAAGGCCTGCAGCGCCCCCATCAGTGCGCGAACGCCGAAATCCATCGGCGCGGAAAGACGCAGGCGCCCGCGAATTTCGCCGCGACGCTCGCCAAGCCCTGCCTCGAGCTCCTGCCATTCATCCAGTAACCGCCCGCCCGCCGTGAGATAGTGCTCACCCTCGGCGGTCAGCTGAAGACGCCGGGTGGTACGCACCAGCAGGCGCACGCCAAGGGCCTGCTCGAGCCGAGCGATCTGCTTGCTGACCATGGCATTGGACACGCCCAGTCGACGCGCGCCGCCGGCCAGGCTCCCCGCCTCGACCACGGTGCGAAAAATCTGCATTGCCTGCAGCCGATCCATGCTCTCTCCTCGCGCTGAACGGCGTCCATTCTACGCAAAGCCTCACAGCGGCGCAGGGGCGATCACAAGTCGTCGCGGCCACCCACCGTCTCGGGACGAATCAGGCGACAGCGCGCAGCGCGCGGGAAAATCGGGAAGCGATAACATCAGACGCCGGCAACCGGGCTACCGGTCGCGGAACGGAGACGGTCGACGCCGACCGCCTCCGTGAATGAACTGTCAGGAGCTCAGGGGCGACGGGGCGTCGCGAAACTCGGTGTAGAGTTCGGGATAGGCTTCCTGCAGACGGGCCAACTCGGATTCGGCATTCTCGGGCATTTCGCTGGCCAGTTTCTTCAGGTCGTCCTCGTCGAAATGCTCGCGAATCAGCGGGAAGAGCTTCTCGCGCTCGGCACGAAGGTAGGCGCGATGTGAGCCAAGATAGCTTTTGAGATCCTCGGCGAACTTGTCCATCGGCATCACCCCGTCCATCAGAATCATGTCGATGTCCTGGGATAGTCGCATGAGCTGCTCGTGGAGATGCTGATAATCCTGGGTCAGACGTTCACTGAGTGACTCGGCTTCCGGGGCCTTGCCGGCGAGCTGATCGCTGCAGATCCGCTCAAGCGGCACGGTGAAGCCGTTCATGTAGTCGAGTATGTAGTCCACGACTTCCCGAATCAGGCGAAAGTTCGGGCGATCGCCGTCAGCCAGCGTCTTGTACTTCAACTGAAGCACGTGCAGCAGGCGTGCCATGTTGGCATGATCCTGGCGCAGTTGGGTGAGCATGGGCATGGGATTCTCCTGTCCGTGCAGTGGCGATGCCAGCGGGCATCGTCGCGGGGGTCGCGCAGCGCGCGATAACTACTTCCACCCCTCGGCCTAGTTTAGTCGGTGCCGCGAGACTGGGTAGTTTGCCCCGCCGACGCCTATGACACCTGACAGGCATTGGGCGCGCCTCGGGTCAGCCGCTAGAATTTCATACCCTAGCGGGTTTTTCGCCAAACGCCCTACGTCTAATGTCTCATTGGCTGTAGCGAAATGTACTCGCTTTACCGCCGACAGCTCGCCTGGAAGATACCCATGGATCTTTTCGCCGCAACCTCGAACGACACCGCTCCGCTCGCCTTCCGCATGCGCCCGCGACGCCTCGAGGAGTACATCGGCCAGCAGGCGCTGGTCGGCCCTGACAAACCGCTGCGACGCATGGCGGAAACCGCCAGCGTCCGCTCGATGATTCTCTGGGGGCCGCCCGGCGTCGGCAAGACGACGCTGGCGGAAATTCTCGCCGAGACGTCGGGGACCCGCCTCGAACAGCTCTCGGCCGTCATGGCGGGGGTGAAGGAGATTCGCGCGGTGGTCGAACGCGCCCGCGAGGCGCTCTCTCGTGAGCGCCAGACGTTGCTGTTTCTCGACGAGATCCATCGCCTCAACAAGAGCCAGCAGGACGCCCTGCTGCCCCACGTGGAATCCGGGCTGCTCACGCTGATCGGCGCGACGACCGAAAACCCGTCGTTCGAGGTCAACTCGGCGCTGCTCTCGCGAGCGCGGGTCTACGTGCTGAAGTCGCTCGACGAATGGGAGCTGACGACAGTACTCAAGCGCGCCCTGGCGGACGAGACCCACGGCCTCGGTAAACGCCGCATTCACGCCAGCGAGGAGGCCCTCTCGATTCTCGCACGGGCCGCTTCGGGGGATGCCCGACGGGCGCTGGGGCTTTTGGAAACCGCCTGTGACTTTGCCATCAGTGACGGCGATGGCGAGCGACTGGAGCGTGACGCCGTGGCCGAGGTGATCGGCCATCAGGGCGCGGCATTCGATAAGCAGGGGGAGCACTACTACGACCTGCTCTCCGCCATTCACAAGTCGATTCGTTCTTCGCGAACCGACGCCGCCCTGCTCTACATTGCGCAGTTCATCAGCGGCGGCGGCGATCCGCTGGACATCGTCAGACGCCTGGCGGCGATCGCCTCCGAGGACGTCGGCAATGCCGACCCGCGTGCGCTGCCGTTGGTGATTGCCGCCTGGGATGCCTATCTGCGCCTGGGCGATTACGAAGGGCAGCGCGCCATCGCCCACGCGGCGATCCACCTCGCCACGGCGCCCAAGAGCAACCGTATCGATCAGGCCTGGAGTCGGGCCAAGGCGTTCGCGGCAGAGCATCCCGATCTCGAAGTGCCGGTGTACCTGCGCAACGCCCCGACGACACTCATGGCGTCGCTCGGCTACGGTGAGGGATATCGCTACGCTCATGCCGAGCCCGAAGGCTACCCTGCCGGCAGCCGACACGACTGCTGGCCGGCCGAGCTTCCCAGAACCGCGTTCTTCGAACCCAGCGAATTCGGTCAGGAGAAACGCTTCCGCGAGATCAAGGCGTGGCGTGAAGAGCTGGACCGCCAGGCCGACGGCGCGACGTGATACCGGCTTCGGTCGTCAACGCCGAACAACCTCACCCTTTGAAACGCCGAACCCCGCCATAGGGCGGGGTTCGGCAAGCGTCAGGCGGCGTCGGATTGGGAACCGCTTACGGCGCGGCGGGGGCCTGCTCGCGAATCACGTCGGCCCCCTCGGGAATCTCGAACTGGAACTGCGCCGGGTCGATATCGACGTTGGTTTCCGCGTTGTCGAAGTCGATTGCCGTGCGTTGGCCGGTACTGTCGGTCATCTGCAGCGTATCGAGGGACTCGCTGAAGAACGTAAGCTTCAACTGCTCGAACAGCGTATCGTTCGCCTTGGGTTCGAGGGTGAAGGTTTCGCTGGCGCCCTGCTGCTGGCGTGACACCTCGTAGTTCTGCGAGAGCTCCGAGGCGCTACCCGACAGCAGCAACGCGGGGGTATGAGTCACTCGCTCGTCCAGCGGCTGGATGGTGACCTGCTCGAGATCGGGGTCATAGAGCGTCACTTCGCGGCCGTCGGAGATGACCAGCTGGCGATAGGGCTCATTCACCGCCCAGCGAAAATGGCCTGGACGAGACAGCCACATGTGGCCGCTGGTGTCCTGCAGGCTCGAACCGGAGGCGTCCAGGATCTGCTGTTCGAAGTCAGCGGAGTAGCTCTCCAGCGGCTCGAGCAGTTGGGTCAATCGATCAGCGGAGGCCGGATCGGCTTGCGCCGTCGAGACTGCGGCCAACGGGGCGAGCGCAATGGCGCCGAGCGTTGCGAGTTTTTTCATCATCCGCCTATCTCTTCCTTGTGGTGATCCCATGCGTCGAACGCCAGACATCCCGCCTGGTCGTTACACGTCGTCATCGTTGGACAGCAAAACGGCCGCCGGGTTTAACCCGACGACCGTCGTCGTCCCACTTAGTTGCCAACGGGCGGGGGGGCGAGAACCTCACGTGAGCCATTGTTGCCCATCGAGGAAACCACGCCGGCCTGCTCCATCGCTTCGACCAGACGCGCGGCGCGGTTGTAGCCGATCTTGAAGCGACGCTGCACGGCAGAGATCGACGCGCGGCGCGACTCGGTCACGAACTGCACCGCCTCGTCGTAGAGCGCATCCTGCTCGGCATCGTCGCCGTCGCTGCTTCCGTCGGCCTCCAGCCCCGCCAGGGCATCCGCCGAGACGCCGCCGGAGAGGATCTCCTCGATGTACTCGGGCTCGCCGCGGCGCTTCCAGTCCTCGACGATACGATGAACCTCATCGTCGTCGACAAAGGCGCCATGAACGCGCTGCGGCATGCCGGCGCCGGAAGGCAGATAGAGCATATCGCCGTGGCCCAGCAGGTTCTCCGCACCGCCCTGGTCGAGAATGGTGCGGGAGTCGATCTTGGAAGAGACCTGGAACGCCATCCGCGTCGGAATATTGGCCTTGATCAGGCCGGTGACGACGTCGACCGAGGGCCGCTGGGTCGCGAGAATCAGGTGGATACCCGCCGCTCGGGCTTTCTGCGCCAGACGAGCGATGAGCTCTTCGACCTTCTTGCCGACGATCATGAACATGTCGGCGAACTCGTCGATCACCACCACGATGTAGGGCAGCTTTGTCAGCGTCGGCGGCTGCTCATGCATCTCCCACGGCTGCGGCTCCCATAGCGGGTCCTGGACCTGAGCCCCGTGGCGTTCGGCTTCATCGAGCTTGGCATTGAAACCCGCGAGGTTACGTACGCCCATCGCCGCCATCAGCTTGTAGCGTCGCTCCATCTCGGCGACACACCAGCGCAGCGCGTTGGCCGCCTCTTTCATGTCAGTGACGACCGGCGCCAACAGATGCGGAATGCCGTCGTAGACCGACAGCTCGAGCATCTTGGGGTCGACCATGATCATACGGACTTCGTCGGGCGTCGCCTTGAGCAGCATCGACACCAGCATGGTGTTGATACCCACCGACTTGCCCGAGCCCGTCGTGCCGGCCACCAGCAGGTGCGGCATCTTGTTGAGATTGGCCACCACCGGCTTGCCGCCGATGTCCTGCCCCAGCGCCAGGGTGACCGGCGAGTCGGCGTCCTGATAGACGCTGGACTCGAGAACCTGACGGATTCGGATCATCGCCCGATTGGGATTGGGAATCTCGATACCGACAGTCGGCTTGCCGGGAATAATCTCGACCACACGCACGCTCTTCACCATCAGCGAGCGCGCCAGATCCTTGGCCAGATTGCTGATCTTGGAGACCTTGACCCCGGCCGCCGGTTTAATTTCGAAGCGCGTGATGACCGGGCCCGGCCAGGTGTCGACGACCTCGGCCTTGACCCCGTATTCGCGCAGACGCATCTCGAGCAGCTCGGCCATATCGGAGAGCTGTTCGGGCGTGTAGTTGGGCTGCTCGGGATCGGCGGGCGTGGTCAGGCGCACCGAGGGCAGCTCGCCGCTCGGCTCCGGCAGGTCGTCCATCACTGGACGCTGACTCTGTAGATGCTCGACGGTCCAGAGCGTGGGCTGATCCTCGGCCGCCGCCCGAGCCTGTGACGCGCTCGCGATCGAGGGCTCGGGCATGGGTGACGCCTCAACGCGCGCCGCAACGTCGGCTTGCCGCGATCCGACCAAGGGCTCGGCGGCGGGGGACTGGGGCCCCTCGACGCCAGAGACTGCATCGCCGTCGTCTCGGGGCGCAGGGCTCTCATGCTCACGGCGGGCCTCGGCCGCCGGCTCGGGCGTCGGCGGCAGTGTCCGCTCGCCGAATGACGGCTCGGCACGACCGGCGACGAGGCCACTGTCAACGAACGCGGGCTCGGGACCGCGGCGTGAGAGTTCGGACTCGTCGGGCGCCTCGTCATGCGACGCGAATGACGGCGCCTCAGAGCCCAGCATCGGCTCGCGCCTTGATCCCACAGATGATGCCGCTGCCGCACCGGCCGCGCTCGCCGCCGATCGAGCAGGTTCGACGATTTCCGCATCGTCCCAGCGGATAGTCGGCGGATGATCCGTCAGCGACGCGTCTTCGGCGTACCGGGACGGGCTCGTCGTTGACTCGGCGTCGGCCGGGGTTCCTGCGCTATCGCCCGCCGCCCTATCGGGTGACGAATCGAACCGCGGCTCGGGCGCGTCGTGCTCGCTGTCGTGTGACGGCGTGGACGCCGGCTGCCAGTCGGCTGCGGGCTCCCGCCGCGAGAGTCGTTCGGTGTCGGTGTCACCGGCTGACCTCTCCGAGGGGCGATCGCCGTCACCCAAGAAGGGCTCTTCACGCGACACGCGAGGCCCAACGCCGGCCGGGCGGCGGTCGTCGGCGCGCTCTTTCTCCGGTTCGACCGGGGAAGACCGGTATCGAGTCTCCTCGACATCGTCACGCTCGGCGCGAATCTGCCAGGGCGCTGCCGTCTCCGACGGCATGTCACCGCGACTCACTTCTGCGACGTGAGCCGCGCGGTCATCGGCGGGCTCAGCGTCACTCGACGACTGAAACGCATCCGGAATGCGCCGCCGCGTGACGTCGGCGCGAAAGGCATCTCGCTCTCCCTCGTCAGCCTCACCCGCCTTTCGCTCACCCGCGTCACGCTCACCCGCGTCACGCTCTCCCGCGTCACGCTCGGCTGACAGTGAGCGGTCTGACCCCTCGTGCGTTGCCGGCTGCGGTTCGCGGCGCTCGCTCGCTCGCATCGTTTCGGGCTCGGCGGTGGCCGAGGACGATTGCGGATGAAAAGGCCTCGGCGCATCGACCCCACGATTCGCCGTGGGGGAGCCGGCGGCGTCCTGAGCCCCACCAGCACCTACGCCGTCGCGAGATGCGGGCTCGCCAGAGAGATTGCCCAGCGTCGGCTCGCGGGCTTCGTCGCGCTGCTGACGGCTGGCATAGGCCGCCTCCGGCCGCTTGGCGGATGGCGTCTTCGCAGGTACGTCCCAGGGGATGTCGGTACGATCATCGTGGCGCCAGGCAGACACTTCCTCGGCAGTTTCGTCCGCGTCACCGTCGAGGCCCGGCTCGCGTCGGGGCGCTTGCCCCTCCCACTGCTCGAGATCGGGCGCCCGGTTCCCCGGTAAAAAGCGTGACCACCAGCGAGCGCGCGGAGCCTCGGTATCCGCTTGCTCAGGGTCACAATGATCGGCGGTGCCTTCGTCGACACGATGCCTGTCGACGGCGGCCGCTTCGCGCTCTGCTCGGCGCTGGTCGCGCTTGGTCGCAAGCTGGGTACGCGACCAGTGAAAGAGCCGATTCATGGAGCGGCCGAGCTCATCCATGACGGTGAGCCACGACATGCTGGTAAATAGGGTAAAGCCGGACAGGAAGGCGGCAATGGCGATCAGTGTCGCACCGTGCACACCGGCTACCGCGCTGAGCGCGGCGGCAATGCCTTTACCGAGAATGCCCCCGGCCTGATTGGGCAGGTCGCTGGCAGGATTGTAGAAGTGCAGATCGCCGAGCGTCGTGGTGCTCATCAGCAGGAGCATCAGCCCGCCCGAATGCACGGCAAGCGCTACGGGATCCCAGGCGATCTGAACCTGGTGCTGGCGCATGATGCGCCAGGCACCAAGACCGAACATACCTGGCCACCAGAGGGCGCTCGCCCCGAACAGCGAGTAGAGAACATCTGACAGCCAGGCCCCGATTCGCCCCATCCAGTTGGAGACGGATTGATCGGGGCCGCTGTGGGACCAGCCGGGATCGACCGGGCTGTAGCTGAACAGTGCCAGCAGCAGGAAAACACAGACAGCGAGAAGCGCGATGACGACGCCCTCGCGAGTGACACCCTGCAGTTGCATGATGACACGCCGCGCCTGCTCCTTGGCCTGTACGGATGAACGACGGCTCTTCTTGGCCGGACTCTTGGCACTCAAACGGTCAACCCCCTCGGCGCGCTCGGGCGTGGTATGGCCCAATCGACTGCCACGAACCGATGGCTTTCCATTCCACACGGCTACGCGGCGATCAATGTCTGGCCCACCGGCGGCGGGCCATCCTCTTCGACCCGCCATCATACCGGGGGGCGGGCCGACATCACAGGGGGCACGCTGGCCCTGCCAAGCGGGGCTGAGTGTCGTTAACCGAGGTCAGTCCTCGAGCGCCGGCTCAAGCTTGCGAGTCGATGGAGAAGCGGCCGCCCTGCCCCCGATTCTCGGCGCCGTTACCGCTAAGGGCTCGGCCTCGACGCCCTCACGCAGGCGGAATACGGCGACCGTCTGACTCAGACGCTGTGTCTGTTCGTCGAGTCGCTGCATCGCCTGGCTCGACTGGCGGACCAGCGCGGCATTGCTCTGGGTGGTCTCATCGATCTGGGACACGGCGACGTTGATCTGATCGATACCGTGGGACTGCTCCTCGGAGGCCATGCGAATCTCGGAGAGGAGCGTACTGATGCCCTGCACCTGGGTCACGATCTGGCCCACCCGCTCGCCCGCTTCGGCAGCCCGAAGGTTGCCGTTCTCCACCTCGCTGGCCGTGCGCGTCACGAGGCCTTTGATCTCCTGGGCGGAGCCGGCACACCGCTCGGCAAGATTGCGCACTTCATGCGCCACCACGGCGAAACCGCGCCCCTGCTCACCGGCGCGGGCGGCCTCGACGGAGGCGTTCAGTGCCAGCAGGTTGGTCTGAAAGGCGATGCTATCGATCACGCCGACCACATCGGCAATCTGTCTGGCCATATCGTTGATCCGCGACATCGCTTCGACGGTGGCGTCGACCGTTGATCGCGCCTCCTCGGCTGCCTTGGCGGTCTGACTGGCCTGACCATCGCTCTGCCGGGCGCGTTCGGCGTTCTGACGCACCGTCGCGTTGAGCTGCTCGGTACTCGCGGCGGTCTCCTCGAGACTGGCTGCCTGGGACTCGGTGCGCTCGGCAAGATCGGCGTTGCCCGCGGTCAACTCCCGGGCATGACCCTCGGTCTCGCCAATGACCGAACGAACCTGGTACACGATCCGCTCGAGTCCGTCACCGATGCCGTTCATCGCCAGCATCAGCTTGCCAATCTCGTCGCGACGACCTGTCTCGATCCGCTGGGAGAGGTCCCCCTCGGACAGCGCGTTCGCCAAATCCAGCGCACGATTCATCGGTCGCGTTACCAACCGCTTGAAGATGAAGTAGATGACGCCACTGAGCACCACGGCGAGGACCAGCGAGATGAGCAGAAAGCGGTTGCGCGCAGCCATCACGCCCGCCTCAATCTCATCGAGGGAGACCGCGCCGGCGATGAGCCACTGCCAGTCGGGGTAGCTGGCGAACTCGATCAGACGTCGGTCACCGTTGGCTGCCGCATACTCGAGCCGGCCCTGCTCGCCCTTGAACAGTGGGGCGAAACTCGCAGCTGTCGGCCCTTCGAGCAGGTTCTCACCCTCGTAAGGGCCACCCGCCAGCACTTCGCCTTTATTGTCCCCTCCCGACTTGACCAGCATGGTATAGCCGCTGTCGCCGATGCCCACGCCACGAATCCGGTCCTGAACCTGAGCCATCTCGTCATCGATGGGAACGCCGACAAAAAAGGCCCCAACGAGCACACCGTCCGCGTCGGTAATCGGACGATATTTCGTGATGTAGTAGCTGCCGAACAGTCGACTCAAGCCAACATAGGCCTTCCGATCGGTGAGCGCAGCATAACTCTTGGCGCCTCGATCGAGGAGCGTCCCCATCACGCGTTCACCCGCCTGATTCTTAAGCGACGTCGAAACCCGCACGAAGTCATCACCGTCACGAGCGAATATCGTCGCCACGGTCTTTGTCTGTTCCGTGAAGCGGTCGAGCTTGTAGGTATTGTCGTTGAGCGTTTCGAGACCGTCACGCAGCATGGGGGTATCTCGCCCGGCCACCTGCACGCGCTCTTCGGGCAACAGACTATACCGGCCGGAATACAAATCGCTGAAAAGCCCTTCGTAGCGATCGGCCTGCTGGCCGAGGCTGTAATCGAACAGGGACACCATGTCCTGAATTGCCGCTTGCTGCGTTTCCAGCTCGTGTTCAGCGGATTCGCGAAGCTGTCTGGCGCTGGACTGAGCCATCGCAAAAGCCAGTCCCAAAAGCACGAGGACCTGAAGGACACCCACGACGAGTGCCAACTTGGTTCCAATGCCGGCGCCTTGGAAGCGCTCTCGGATAGACATTGTTCTTTCTCTTGTTGTGGTTGACGTGGCGCTTATCGGCCGATCGCCATCCAGTCTTTAATCGAACCACACGGCAAGCGAAACGACAGACAAGGGAGAGATGCACACCGCGAGTCGCGAGTTGCTATGCTGGGAATTTGCCTTTGACGGGATGCATTCATGTTGCCCTGGCTGCCCTCACACCCGGTTCGCTTTCCGACCATTGACTCGGCACTTTCCGAGCCTAACGGCCTGCTCGCCGCGGGTGGCGAACTGACACCAGAGTGGCTGCTTTGTGCCTACAGTCACGGAATATTCCCCTGGTACGCCGACGATCAGCCGGTACTCTGGTGGTCTCCCGACCCACGAACGGTGCTATTTCCGCGAGAGATACGGGTGCGAAGAAGCCTCGCCAAACGACTTCGCAACGCGGGCTTTACGGTCACCTTCGATCGCGATTTCGAGGCCGTCATCACCGCCTGTGCTGCCGTGCGCGAGCAGGAGGAAGGCACCTGGATCGACGACGCCATGCACGGGGCTTACTGTGATCTGCATAGGCTGGGGCACGCCCATAGCGTTGAGGTATGGGATCAGGAAACGCTCGTGGGCGGCCTTTACGGTCTAGCGTTGGGGGGGATTTTCTTCGGCGAGTCGATGTTCAGCCGCCGCCCGGACGCGTCGAAGATCGCCCTGGTACACCTGGCCCAGCATCTCGACGACCACGGCTTCTCGCTGATCGATTGCCAGATGCACACGCCGCACCTGGCAAGTCTCGGCGCCCGCGACATCGCCCGGCAGACGTTCATCGGCTACCTTGAACAGTGTGTCAACATGGTCCATCCAGCCCCGGTGTGGCCGAGGGAGACCCCATGAGCCGAGACGGCGCGCAGGACGATGACGCACAGCGTCCTCGACACAACGAACCGACGACCTCGGTGACAGCGAGCGATACCAATCAGGATCAGCCCCGCGGTCCGCGAGCTCAGCGCGATGCCAGAGACCTACGATTCTTCCTGACGGTACCGCACCCCTGCAGCTACCTTCCGGGCCGAGAGGCCACCACACTGTTTCTCGATCCGCAGGCGCCACCCTCCGCTGAAATTTACGAGGCGCTGACGCTGCTCGGCTTCCGTCGCAGCGGGGGAAATCTCTATCGGCCGCACTGCGAGGGGTGTCGCGCCTGTATCTCGGTACGCATCCCCGTGCGGAATTTCGCGGCCACGAGAACCCAGCGCAAGCTCGTCAACCGCAATGCCGATCTTGACGTGCGCGTCCTATCCGCTGAATTCCGTGATGAGCACTACGCCCTTTATGCGCGCTACATCTCGGCACGACACACGGATGGCGACATGTACCCACCGAGCCGGGATCAGTACTGCCAGTTTCTGGCTCGACCCCGAGCGTTTGCCAGTCTGATCGAATTTCGACTCGGCGAGCACCTGATGGCCGTGGCAGCAACAGACTGGCTGGAGCACGGCCTCTCGGCAATCTACACCTTCTTTGATCCCGACCCGATCTTCGAACGGCGCTCCCTGGGCGTATTCGCCGTGCTCAAGCAGATCGAGCTGGCCCGCGAGCGCGACCTACCCCACGTCTATCTGGGCTACTGGATTCAACAGTGCCAGAAAATGCGCTACAAGCAGGACTACCAGCCGCTCGAATATCTCGACGGCGGCCGCTGGCAACAGCTAGTGCCCTCCGCTTTATCCGAGTGACCGAGTCGCCGATTTTGCCTTCCGCGACGAGATAGCCCATAATATCGCGCACTTCAGGGGTCCTAGCCGGGCTCGCTCACCAGTGACCGTGGATGGCATCGGCGCCGTTCGCGGCAGTCTGCGTTGAATGCCGGCCTTGGCCCACACCCAAACTCGAAGAGGGATCGCCTATATGGCACGAGAAGATCATATCGAAATGGAGGGCGTGGTCGTCGACACGCTGCCCAACACCATGTTCCGCGTTGAGCTGGAAAACGGCCACGTCGTGACTGCACATATCTCCGGCAAAATGCGTAAGAACTACATCCGCATTCTGACCGGCGACAAGGTCAAGGTCGAACTGACACCTTATGACCTGTCCAAGGGCCGTATCGTCTACCGCTCTCGCTGAGACCGCCCCGACCGATCCCCGCCAGATCTCAAGCGCTCACGCTTCCCGGCAATGACCGCTTTGCTCCAGGCCAGAATCGAAAACGCCTCGCCATGTTGCCATGGCGAGGCGTTGTCGTTGACGGCGACCGCGTGGAGCGGCCCGACGTCGATCAGGCCACTTCTGCCGCTTCGGTTTCCAACTGCAGTTCGTCGTTTTCGACTCTGACGTGAACGATCCCTCCCTTGTCGGCTAGCTCGCCGAACAGGATCATTTCCGCCATCGGCTTTTTCAGCTTCTCCTGGATCACGCGCGCCATCGGCCGTGCCCCCATCTCCGGATCGTAGCCCTGCTCCGCCAGCCAGGCACGCGCCTCTTCGTCGACATCCAGCTGCACCCGCTTCTCGTCCAGCTGCGCCTGAAGCTCGACGAGGAACTTGTCGACCACGTTGCGCACCACCGCCGGCTCCAGACCGTGGAACTGAATGATGCCGTCGAGACGGTTACGGAACTCCGGTGTGAAGGTACGGCGAATGACTTCCATGCCGTCCGTGGAGTGGTCTTGCGTCTGGAAGCCGATGGAGCGTCGCGAGATCTGCTCGGCCCCGGCGTTGGACGTCATGATCACGATGACATGGCGGAAGTCTGCCTCGCGCCCGTTGTTGTCGGTGAGACGGCCATGATCCATGACCTGCAGCAGCAGGTTGAAGACCTCCGGGTGCGCTTTCTCGATCTCGTCGAGCAGCAGAACGCAGTGCGGCTGCTTGTTGATCGCCTCTGTCAGCAGGCCGCCCTGGTCGTACCCGACGTAGCCCGGGGGCGCCCCGATCAGGCGAGATACCGTGTGCCGCTCCATGTACTCCGACATATCAAAGCGAACCAACTCGATCCCCATGAGATGGGAGAGCTGACGGGCAACCTCGGTCTTGCCGACACCGGTCGGGCCGGCGAACAGGAAGCTACCCACCGGCTTGTCCGGGGACTTGAGGCCAGCCCGCGACAGCTTGATCGCGGCCGAGAGACTGGAGATCGCCTCGTCCTGACCGAAGACCAGCATCTTGAGGTCACGCTCGAGATTGGAGAGCAGCTTGCGATCCGAGCTCGACACACTCTTCGGCGGAATCCGCGCGATGGAGGCAACCACCGCTTCGACCTGGTCGGTACCAATGGTCGAAATGCGCGCCTCCGGCGGCAGCAGTCGCTGATGGGCACCGGCTTCATCGATAACATCGATCGCCTTGTCCGGCAGATGGCGGTCGTTGATATAGCGATCGGCAAGCCGCGCCGCGCTCTCCAGGGCGCCGTCGGTGTACTTCAACTGATGGTGCTCTTCGAAGCGGCCGCGCAGCCCTTTGAGAATCCGGATGGTGTCTTCCACGGTCGGCTCCGGCACGTCGACCTTCTGGAATCGACGGGCCAGCGCCCGGTCCTTTTCGAAGATGCCACGAAACTCCTGGAAGGTCGTGGAGCCGATGCAGCGCAGCTCACCGGAGGAGAGCAGCGGCTTGAGCAGATTGGACGCATCCATCACGCCGCCGGATGCCGCTCCGGCCCCGATGACGGTATGAATCTCATCGATGAACAGTACCGAGTTCTCCTGCTTGCGCAGCTCTGCCAGCAACCCCTTGAGGCGCTTCTCGAAGTCGCCGCGGTACTTGGTCCCCGCCAGCAGCGCGCCCATATCGAGGGAGTAGACCACGGCATCGGCGATGACGTCGGGCACGTCCTCTTCGACGATGCGCTTGGCGAGCCCCTCGGCGATGGCGGTTTTGCCGACACCGGCCTCACCCACCAGCAGCGGGTTGTTCTTGCGACGCCGCGCGAGAATCTGAACCACCCTCTCCAGCTCGTGATCCCGCCCGATGAGGGGATCGATCTTGCCGAGCCGAGCCTGCTCGTTGAGATTCGTCGCGTAATTGGTCAGCGGGCTCTGGCCGTTCTCGCCGCCGGCCTCTTCCCCCTCGTCGGATTCCTGAGAAGGCTGCTGAGCCTGGCCATGACCGGCAACCTTGGAGATGCCGTGGGCGATATAGTTGACGGCATCGACCCGTGCCACGCTCTGCTGCTTGAGAAAATAGACGGCCTGACTCTCCTGCTCGGAGAAGATGGCAACCAACACGTTCGCGCCGGTCACCTCGCTCTTGCCGGAGGACTGGACATGAAACACGGCGCGCTGAAGCACGCGCTGGAAGCCCAGCGTCGGCTGGGTCTCGCGATCTTCATGATCGTCGGGAATCAGGGGCGTCGTGGAATTGATGAAGTCCTGCAGGTCGGCGCGCAGTTTGTCCAGATTCGCTCCGCAGGCAGTGAGCACATCGGCTGCTGAGGCGTTATCGAGCAGCGCCAGCAGCAGGTGCTCCACGGTCATGAACTCGTGTCGCTTGGAGCGCGCCACGGTGAAGGCCGTGTTCAGGGTGAGTTCAAGTTCTTTACTCAACATGGCAGTCCCCTTTTAGCCTTTGAAGGCGTCGGTCGGCACTTTCACAATCGGGCACAATTCACGGATTGGCAACCCCGGCGCATCGGCAGCGCGCGGCCCAATCGTCGTATTAGTCAGCGGCATCCACATCGCACATCAGCGGATGCTCGCACTCTTTGGCGTATTCGTTGACGAGATGGCACTTCGTTTCCGCCACGTCCCGGGAAAAAATCCCGCAGGTCGCTTTGCCCTGGGTATGAACGGCCAGCATGATCTGGACGGCCTTTTCACTGTCCATGGCGAAAAATTCCTGCAACACCTCGACGACGAACTCCATCGGGGTGTAGTCATCGTTGTAGAGCACGACCTTGTACATGGGCGGTGGCGCCAGCTGAGGATCCGCCGCCTGCTCGGCGACGTCACCCTGCTGGTCTTGCCCCGGTTCGGGCGGGCGCGTCATGCCCAGTCGCGTCGCCTCGGTACACAGACCGGACAGCGTGTTGATTACGATCTCAGACATTGGGGATGAGTTCCTGAATACATCGACGCGAACACATCGATCGACTCGGACCTGCCGACAACGGTTGCAACGGGGTGGCGATGGCGTTTATCGACTCGCTAGTCCCGAAGATGCGGTCGGGGTGATCGCGATGCAAGCCTCGGTTAAAAATAGTTCGGCGTACACGTTTCGCCAGTGCAGGCATCATTTTACCCTCTCAGGCAGTATCCTGCGCCCCGTCTCCGCGAAAGCCGGCCTCCCCTGTCTCGAGGGTTACGCCCGCGGCGGACCCATGGATGCATCTCAACCGGTTCCCGACCCCCAACGACGCTGCCTAGCCGACAGACATCACACGCCATGACCCTCTTGCTTTCCCGACGCCTCTCATGAGTCGACTCTACCTTTTGAACAAGCCCTATCGGGTGCTGTGTCAATTCACCGATACCCAAGGGCGCCAGACGCTCGCCGACTACCTCGACGTCCCCGACGTCTACGCCGCCGGCCGACTGGACTACGACTCCGAAGGGCTGCTGTTGCTGACGGACGACGGCGCCATGATCCATCGCATCAGCGACCCACGACACAAGCTCGCCAAAACCTACTGGGTCCAGGTAGAAGGCGACCCGACCGCTGCGGCACTCGCCGCGCTACGCCAGGGTGTCACGCTCAACGACGGCCCCACACGACCCGCCCGTGTCAGGCGACTCACCGGCCCAGAGCCGCCACCCCGCGACCCGCCCGTGCGCCGACGCGAGAGCATCCCGACAACCTGGCTCGAGATCGAACTGCGCGAAGGGCGCAACCGTCAGGTGCGCCGGATCACAGCGCATGTCGGCCATCCGACACTGAGGCTCATCCGGACCGCCATTGGCCCGTGGACATTGGAGGGACTGACAGCCGGCGCCTGGCGTTCCGAAGTGCTCAACATGCCGAAAGAGACGCCGAGGCGACCCCGGAGCGGTCGCCGTCCGCCCCCACGGCAACGCCGTCGTTGAAGCCCCTCGCGGGCGTCGCCGATGCCTGCTGGACGCGCCTCAAGGGAGTATGATCGAAAGCCTCGCCGACGCCTTGCCCGGGTCTTCGCCACGACGTCGGCCCGTTACAGGAGAGAGATGCCATGGATCGCTGGACACCTCGGGTGACCGTTGCCGTCGTCGTCGAACGCGCCGGCCGCTACCTCATGGTGGAAGAGGACCGCGGTGGGCCATTCAGTCTTTTCAACCAGCCCGCCGGCCACTTAGAGCGCGGTGAGCGACTGACCGCGGCCGCCGAGCGCGAAACCCGCGAGGAGTCCGCCTGGCAGGTGGCGATCACTGACTATCTCGGGCTCTACGTGCATCGCACCCCAGAGGGTATCGTCTTCCACAGCCACGGCTTCATCGGGCTGGCGCTCGCGCACCTGGGCAACCCGCTCGACAGCGGCATCCGTGCGGCACACTGGCTGACCTTCGATGAGGTCGACGACCTCGACCGGGCGAACCGCCTGCGAAGCCCGGTGGTGATGCAGCGCCTGCGCGACGCCCGCGATGGGCGCCACTATCCGCTCGGTGTGATCCGAGACCGCTGAACCCGGCGCGGGCACCGGACACCGCGCTGGACTCGATGCCGCCCTGGCGTTTCGGCTATAATCGCCGGTCATTTATTCAGGCGTTACGCGCCCGCGGGCCTTCCAGCACGGTCGGCGCGTCTTCTATCTGCAGAGAATCGCCATGACGCTCGTTAACGCTTCTCCCGAGGCCGCTTCGCCAACCGAGGCGCCTAAAGTGATCGTCGGCATGTCCGGCGGCGTCGACTCCTCCGTGACGGCCCTGCTGCTGCTCGAGCAGGGCTATCGCGTCGAGGGCCTGTTCATGAAGAACTGGGACGAGGACGACGGCACCGAGTACTGCACGGCAATGGCCGACCTGGCCGATGCCGAAGCCGTTGCCGACACGCTGAACATCAAGCTGCACACGGCGAACTTCGCCGCCGAGTACTGGGACAACGTCTTTGAGCACTTCCTCGCCGAATATCAGGCCGGACGCACGCCCAACCCCGACATCCTCTGCAATCGCGAGATCAAGTTCAAAGTCTTTCTCGACTATGCAGAAATGCTCGGGGCCGACTTGATCGCTACCGGGCACTACGTGCGTCGACGGCTAGACGCAAGCGGGCAAGCGCAGCTGCTCAAGGGGCTCGATGCCAACAAGGATCAGAGCTACTTCCTGCACGCCGTGCCGGGCGAGGCCATCGCGCGCACGCTCTTTCCCGTCGGCGAACTCGACAAACCCGAGGTGCGTGCGATCGCCGAGCGCCAGGGTCTGGCGACGGCGCGCAAGAAGGATTCCACCGGCATCTGTTTCATCGGTGAACGCCGCTTCAGCGACTTCCTCAAGCAGTACCTGCCGGCCCAGCCCGGACGAATCGAGACGCCGGACGGCGAGGAGATCGGCGAGCACATGGGCTTGATGTACTACACCCTGGGCCAGCGCCGCGGACTGGGTATCGGAGGGCTCAAGGATCACAGCGAGGACCCCTGGTTCGTCGCTGCCAAGGATCTCGCGCGCAACGTGCTGATCGTCGCCCAGGGTGAACACCCGCTGCTCTACAGCGAGACGGTCTACTGCGAGAAAGCGAGCTGGGTATCCGGCAGGGCCCCGACCGAACGCCGACTGCGGGCCAAGACCCGCTACCGCCAGCAGGATGTGCCCTGCCAGATCGAAGTGCAGGACGATGGCGGTCTAACGGTACGTTTTGACGATCCGCAGCGCGCCGTGACCCCGGGCCAGTCGCTGGTGCTCTACGCCGACGATGTCTGTCTCGGTGGCGCCGTGATTCGTGACACCATCACCCTCGCGGCCGCCACCGAGACGCCGCTGAGCGGGAGTTCGCAAACGGCATGAGCACCACACCCATTCAGAGTGTCCCCAACGACGCTACGACGCGTCAGTCCATCGCCCTGGCGGGTGTCTTCCAGGCGGCGGCGATCGTCGACCAGCTCGCCCGTACCGGCCAGTGCGATGAGCGCGCCTGGACCACACTGCTGCGCGCCACACTCGAGACGGACCCGCCCTCCTTCGAGGCCGTCTACGGCGGTCACCACAACAATCTGCGGCTGGGAATCGACACGCTGACCCAGGTGATGTCGCGCCAGCAGCCGCAGCCGGAGGTGATGCGTTACGGCTTTTCGATGGTGTTGCTGATGCAGAAGCTGCGCCAGAACACCGACATGATGCAGAGCGTGGGCGAACGGCTCAAACGCGTGCAGGGCCAGAGCGAGCATTTCGGCGACACGCACGAAAATGTCATTGCCAGCCTGGGCGAGCTCTACCAGGAGACCCTGTCGACGTTTCGCTACCGCATCGTGGTTCAGGGCGAGCCGAGCCTGCTGCAGAGCCGCATGATGCCGGAGCGGATCCGTACGGCGCTGCTCAGCGGCGTGCGCTTCGCCCTGCTCTGGCACCAGCAGGGCGGACGCCGCTGGCGACTAATACTGCAGCGCGGGGCGATCAAGCGCGCCCTGCGCGACCTGGACGCCCGCTGAACGCGGGCGTCGACGAGCTGACACCTTTCTCTGCCAAGGCGCGAGCCATCGCTCGCGCAAGACGTTCCGGGACCCCACGATGATCGAACTCTCCGCGCTGACCGCCCTCTCCCCCGTCGACGGCCGCTACGCCGCCAAGGCCGAGCCGCTACGCGAACACTTCAGCGAATTCGGCCTGATTCGCGCCCGCGTCACCGTCGAAGTACGCTGGCTCGAGCAGCTGGCCGCCCACCCCGGCATTACGGAAGTCCCGGCGCTATCGGCCGAGGCGCAGGCGTTCCTTGACCGCTTGGTTGCCGAGTTCTCGCTGGAGGACGCGGCGCGCATCAAGACGATCGAGCGCACGACCAATCACGATGTCAAGGCCGTCGAGTACTTCATCAAGGAAGCGATCGCCGAACAGGCAGAGCTTCACGCGATCACCGAGTTCGTCCACTTCGCCTGCACCAGCGAAGACATCAACAACCTCTCCTACGCGCTGATGATGCGCGATGGCCTGAGCGCGCTGCTGCCGACGATGAAAGGCGTCCACGCAGCGATTGCCGAGCTCGCCCACGCCCATGCCGAGCAGCCGATGCTGTCGCGCACCCACGGCCAGACCGCCAGCCCGACCACACTGGGCAAGGAGATGGCCAACGTCGCCTATCGTCTGGCACGACAGCTCAAGCAGATCGAATCGGTCGAGCTAATGGGCAAGATCAACGGCGCCGTGGGTAACTACAACGCCCACCTGACCACCTATCCCGAGATCGACTGGGCTGACAACGCTCGAACCTTTGTCGAGTCGCTGGGACTGACCTTCAACCCCTACACCACGCAGATCGAACCCCACGACTACGTCGCGGAGCTGTTCGATGCGATCAGCCGGTTCAACACGATCCTGATCGACTTCGACCGCGACGTCTGGGGCTATATTTCGCTGGGCTACTTCAAGCAGCGCACGGTCGAAGGGGAAATTGGTTCTTCGACCATGCCGCACAAGGTCAATCCGATCGACTTCGAGAACTCCGAGGGCAACCTGGGCCTCGCCAACGCTCTGCTCGATCATCTCGCTCGCAAGCTGCCGGTCTCTCGCTGGCAGCGCGATCTGACCGACTCGACCGTGCTCCGCAATCTCGGCGTCGGTCTTGCCTACGGCCTGATCGCCTACGAGGCGGCGCTCAAGGGTATCGGCAAGCTGGAGGCGAATCCCATGCGTCTCGACGACGATCTCGACCAGAGCTGGGAAGTCCTGGCCGAGCCGATCCAGACCGTAATGCGCCGGTACGGGATCGAAAAGCCCTACGAGAAGCTCAAGACGCTGACTCGAGGCAAGCGCATCGATCAGGCTGGCTTTGCCGCCTTCATCGACACCCTGGCGCTGCCCGATAACGTCAAGGACGAGCTGAAGGCACTCACCCCAGCGACCTACACCGGTAACGCCGCGGCGCAAGCCAAGGCCCTGTAACGGCCCAACGCATCGAGCATGCGTCCGCCGACGCCCATTTTGGGGTCGGCGGGCCTGAGGAGAACATCATGACGTCCGCCAATACGCCGCGCTCGCTGCTGGCTGGCCTCTCGGCCGAGCAGTTCCTGAGCCAGCACTGGCAAAAAACGCCGCTGCTGATTCGCGGCGCCTTCCCCGATTTCGTCTCGCCGCTCGAGCCGGACGACCTCGCCGGCCTCGCCTGCGAAGAGGGCATCGAATCCCGTCTGGTCGAAGCACAGGGGCCCGACAAGGCGTGGCAGGTGAGTCACGGCCCGTTCGACGAGGCCACCTTCGCCCGTCTGCCGCAAAGCGGGTGGTCATTGCTGGTGCAGGCTGTTGATCACTATGTCCCCGAAGTCGCCGAGCTGCTCGAGTCCTTCGATTTCCTACCGCGCTGGCGTCTCGATGACATCATGGTCAGTTACGCCCCCACCGGTGGCAGTGTCGGCCCGCACGTGGATCAGTACGACGTCTTCCTGCTGCAGGCAAGCGGTCGCCGGCATTGGCAGCTGGGTGGCAGCCCCGGTGACTCGGCTCGGCTCATTCCGGGCATCGATCTGCGCATTCTCGAGAACTTTACCGTCGAGGCGGATCAGGACTGGGTGCTCGAACCCGGCGACATGCTCTATCTGCCACCGGGTGTCGCCCATCACGGCGTCAGCGCCTCCGACGACTGCCTGACCTATTCGATCGGCTTCCGCGCCCCCTCGGCGGACGAGATCGTGACGGCCTTCGCGGACTATGTCGGTGAGCAGCTGGGCGAGACGCGCCGCTATGGTGACGCCGACCTGACATCGCCGACGCACCCGGGCGAGCTCGACGATTCCGCCGTCGAGCGGGTTCGCAGACTGCTGCTCGACGCCATTGATCGACCCGAGCAGATCGCCCAATGGTTCGGACGGGCCATGACCCAGCCCAAGTACCTCGACCAGCTCGCGGCGGCTGAGACGGAAACGACGCCGGAAGCAGTCCGAACGATGCTCGAGGGCGGCGGCGAACTGCATCGTTCACTGGGCTCCCGCTTCGCCTGGCGGCAACTCGACGAGTCCCAGGTCACACTGTTCAGTGACGGCGACACGCTGGCGTGTGATCCAGCTCTCGCGCGAGCACTGTGTGATGAGGCACGCCTCGACGCCTCGTTACTCGATGTCCCGAACGCGGCGAGCATCCTGGCAACGCTGGTCAATCGCGGCAGCTTGAGCTGGGACGATGGAGACGAAGACTGACGCCGCCGTTGGGTCATGGCGTCAGCTGGACGCGGGCAGACAGGTAAGTGGCCTTCTACACTGGCAGTCGAGCGTACCGCGCCTCGAACTCGCGTCCAGACGGCAAACACGGGAAAGCGGGCGGTAAGCCGATGCAAAGACTGGACGCATTACGAAACACTGTTCTACTATTTCCGTGTTAAGCCACCGCGCTGTCAAAAGGATTCTCGACATGAAACGACTTCTCCTACCTGCACTGGCCATGAGCTTTCTGGCCCTGGCGGGTTGCACCAACACCTCTACCTACTCCGGTGACGTTTACCGCGGCAATCAGGCCGAGACCGCGCAGACCGTGACCTACGGTACCATCCAGTCAGTTCGTCCCGTGCAGATTCAGGGCGGTGAAGGCCAGGGCATCCTGGGCAGCCTGGGCGGCGCTGTGATCGGCGGCCTGCTGGGCAATCAGGTCGGCGGTGGCTCGGGCAAGACCATCGCGACCGCGGCCGGCGCCATCGGCGGAACGATCGCGGGTAGCAAGGTTGAGCAGGCGACCGATCGCGTTGACGGCTACGAACTCGAGATTCGTCAGGACAGCGGTCAGAACGTTGTGGTCGTGCAGAAAGCCGACCGTAACTGGCAGGTGGGCCAGCGTGTCCGTCTGATCGCCAGCGGTTCAAGCGTGAGCGTCGCGCCCTACTAAGCATGACGAGATCGATGTCGCGAGACGACAGCGATAGAGAACGGCGCCTTCGGGCGCCGTTTTTCGTTAGCCGAGTAGCGATTGCGACTGTTGCCGCGAGTTTACATACGCTATCGTATGTTGGCTGATAATCATCATGACAGGGAATGTTGCACAATGATGCAGGAACTCGGCCTACCGGGCGCAAGACTGACAGTATCGCGTGCGGGGCTTGGACTCACACTGGTACTTCTCGCCGGCAGCGCTAATGCCGACGGTATCCTCACGCTCAAAACCGACAACGATATCTTCGCCAGCGGCGGTGATGGTCACTACACCAATGGCTTCGAAGCCGACTGGACGTTCGAGCCCGCGCAGGATCACTGGACGCGCGCCGTGGCCGACCTCGTCCCCGGCTGGAGCCGTGATTCACTGACCGCGACCTCCTACCGCTTCGGCCAGCAGATCTATACGCCGGAAGACATCGACGTGTCCGAACCCATTGAAGACGACCGCCCCTATGCCGGCGTTCTTTACGCCGGCATGACGCTTTTCAGTGACGAGCAGTTAAACGACTGGCGGCATACCAGCGGTGTCTACCTCGATGCCGGCCTGATCGGTCCTGGTGCCGGGGGCGAGTTCGTGCAGAAGAACTTTCATCACCTCGTCGACAGTGAGGAGCCCGAGGGCTGGCATAACCAGTTGCACAACGAGCCCTTCCTCAATGTTGCCTATCGCAAGGCATGGTGGAAAAAGGGTCGCCTCGACAATCTGGAAGCGGAATATGGGCCGTCAGCGGGTTTTGCCGCAGGCAACCTCTATACCTACGTTGCGGCGGGGCTAGGCGCGCGACTAGGCCAAGGCCTCGACAACAGCTTCGGCATTCCTGCCGTCGCGCCCTCTAATGGCAGCCGAGTCTTTTTCGACAATCACAGCGGCTTCAACTGGTATCTCTTCGCCAATCTCGAAGGCCGCCGCATGTTCCAGAACCTGCTGCTCGACGGCAACAGTTTCGAGGACAGTCAATCCGTCGATCGACGCCACTGGGTCGGCGATGTGCAAGCGGGTCTCGCCCTCTCCTGGAATCGCTGGCAGATCACCTACAGTGCGCTTTGGCGAACTCATGAGTTCGACGGCCAAGAGACCGCCGACCGCTTTGGTTCGTTGACGCTCTCTACCTGGCTGTAGTCCCCGCGCCGGCTATCACCCTCGCTATGCAAGGCCCGACGAAAACGCCGACGGGCGCNNGCCCGTCGGCGTTGGACTGTCATATTTCGGTACGGCCATAGGCCGGCAACAGGCTCAGTGCAGCTTGACCTTCTTCATGATCCACGGGCCCACTTTGACGCCAAGCCAGACCAGCAGTGCGATCAGGATCAGCGTCAGAATCATGGAGATGGGCGCAACGATGAAGGTAGCGGCAAGCACCGCCAGCGCCACCGCTACCACCCAGCGGTCCTGATCATCACCGCTTCTTAGCGATGCCGGTAGCCAACGCGTGACCACTCGTCCCAGCATCCCCTCCCAGCTCTTGAGCGCCAGCGCCAGCACCACGCCGAACACGATCAGCCAAACCACCACAATGGTCATACGGCTCTCCTCACCCTAACGGTCACTGTGTCTTGTCTGATCTGAAGGGTACTCACCGGCCATGACCGGCGCAACTGTCGGCGAGCCCCGTTGGCGCGCGCACCTGACAGATTCCAGATGGCACGTTAAAATGGGATAACATGCTCAAATATGAAGGTCGTCAGATGCAGATTGCACAGAATTCCGTAGTTGCGTTCCACTACAAACTCACCAACGACTCGGGCGAAGTGCTGGATAGTTCGGAAGGACGCGATCCGCTGACCTACCTCCACGGTTCCGGCAACATCATCCCGGGTCTCGAGAAAGAGCTCGAAGGCTGCAACAGCGGCGACAAGCTTCAGGTTGCCGTCGAGCCGACCGAAGGCTACGGCGAAGTTCAGCCGGCACTGGTCCAGGAAGTGCCGCGTGATGCCTTCCAGGGCGTCGATGAAGTCCAGCCGGGCATGCAGTTTCAGGCGCAAACCCAGGAAGGCCCGCTGATGGTCACGGTGACCAAGGTCGAGGGTGACACTGTCACTGTCGACGGCAACCATCCGCTGGCCGGCGAAAAGCTCAACTTCGACGTGGAAATCACTGAAGTCCGTGAAGCCACTGAAGAAGAAGTTTCCCATGGCCATGTCCATGGTGAAGGCGGTCACGAGCACTGAAACCGCGTTCGAGCCCGATGCCCCGTGCATCGGTGCGAAACCGAAAAGGGCAGCCAATGGCTGCCCTTTTTTATTGCTGACCGTCGCTTATGCCACCCGAGTCTTCCCCGCACTCAACCTTCGTTGGATAGCGCGACACGAAGCGCCAGCTGCGTTCTTTCCATCGGTCGGCGCGCCTGCCAGTAGTAACGTCCCCAGTAAACGTTATCGAGGCGCGAGAGCTTGACGCCCTTCGATGAGGAAGCATGCAGGAAGTAGCCGTCACCCACGTAGACCCCCACATGATTGTAGGGCCCGGGCGGCTGGAAAAAGACCAGATCGCCGGCTTTGAGATCGGTACGAGAAACCCAATCCCCCTCCTGGACCTGCTCTTCCGTCGTTCGCGGCAGATCCACCGAGAACGCCTCGGTGAACACATGCTGCATCAGCGAGGAACAGTCGACACCACGACGTGACGTGCCGCCGAGCGTATAGGGCGTGCCCATCCAGCGCTCGTGCTCGTCGAGCAACGCATCACGAATAATCGCAGGCGATACCTGTGTCGGCACATAGTCGCGAGCCGAACCTGGCGCCGATCGCCGTGAATTCGAAGCGGTCGTCGACGCCGACGGGGTCTGCTGAGAGACAAGGGGAAGCGAATACTGTGCGTTAACGCGTTGTTCTTGGGGTGAGGTCGAGCAGCCCGTCAAGGTCAAGCCGACTACCAGCCCCATGGCCATACATTTCAACATTCAGCGCAACCTCATTGAACTGCGAGCCGGCGCTGACGCCCTGTTTCAGCGGCGAGCAAGGCACGAAAAGCCTTTCTCGCCGAACAAATTGAGTCGCTGTGGTGGTGACACTCGAATTCAGTGTGTCACCGCCAGAGCGGCCTGCATTCGGCTCGAATCATCGATCGTTGTTCTAGGGAGAGTGATTCACAATCACGTGACGCCCCGTCGAAGACGGCGCGTAGCACACGCCGGATCATATGTCATTAAATCGGTCTTGACGACCCCGCCGCACAAAAACTCAGTGAACGCGCCGCGGTTCGCCGATCAACACATCGACGTGCATTGGCGTCCACCGCCCGCCGGTGCTGCTGAAATCCAGACTGGCCCATGGCCCTGCCAGCAGCGGATCAGCGACAAGCCAGGCATTCAATGCTTCGCGGAAACTGTTGAGAAACGCGTCGCGCTCCGGTGTGTCGTCCATGAAGAATCCGAAACCGCTGTAAAGCCCCTCCGCGTAGGCTTGCCAGCTGGCATATCGCGCACGCGCCAGACGCAACGCCGCGTCCAGGTAGCCATGTAGCTGAGCGTCGTCGACCCAGCCCAGCTCTCGCCCGGTCGTGCCCAGGTCGACCAGCTGGGCGATATCCCACGCGGTCATGTCCTCGTCATTACACTGGCAGGCGTTGTCGCGAACGCGACGAAGGCGGGCAAGATGTACCTTCTCTTCATCACCGCAATCACCGGTCTCGAGCATGGCGATTTCGGAATCAAGGCGCCCCGGATTGAGGGTATAGGGCGCGTAATTGATTTCGTACTCCTGACGATCGCCCGCCTCGAGAAGAAAATCGAGGAATTCGAGCAGGTCCTTGGCGTTCTGGAAGGCATACTGCTGCTCGACCCAGTCACGCAGCGACCGCCGCTCCTCCTCGCCGGCATACTGAGGCATCCGCCACGCGGCTTCGTTCAACGGCCCCGCGAGTGACAGCGCCGTAAACCTCGCCAACTGCGGTCGCGGCCCCGGCTCGCGCCACCCGCTTACGCCGCTCGCGCCGAGCCAGTGAAAACGCGAACCGGGGTCATGCCGGTGCCAGGCCAGATCGTCGTGCAGTGCGCTCGCTTCCGCCGACTCCTCTTCGTTCAAAAGCGGACTCCATGCCGCCCAGGCAGCGAGCATGGTCGGCACATCCGCGTAGAAGCTTCCCAGCACATGCGCCAGAGACGCCGCCAGCGACTGGATATCGACCAACGCATAGCGGCCGCTGTCGGACGCCATCACCAGATAGAAGGCGTACTTTTCTGCCATGACAATCGTCGCCGCATGGTCGGCACAGGCTGACAGCCGTGAGCGGGCTCGCCCTTTCAGCGACGCGGCGCCATGGCGGGCGTCCGCCGCCAGCTGATTGAGATGGTGAGACTGTGCCGGCATCCAGAATCGTGATAGCCCGGCAATCCCTTCGTCGGCGGCGAGCCCGAGCACATGAGACAGGTAGTGTTCCGCGTCACGCCGGCGGGCGGCGTCGACCGGCTGCTGCAGATGCTGGCGCGCGGCGAGTTCGGGCTCACGAACGCTGGCGATCGCCAGCACCCACGCATCGGGCGCGGCATGATAGGCCTGAAGATCCAGGCGCGAGCGCTCGCGACGCTCTTCGTCGAGCGTCTCGTGCAGCCCCAGGCTCCACGGACTGTCCTCCGACTGCAGCAATAGCTGCCACTCCCGCTCGAACCCGCCAAGCAGATCGCGCCCTTCGCTGAGACTGCGACCCCGCTGATACGCTCGTGCCACGTCTTGCCAGTCGGCATAGCGAGACTGCAGGAGGTCAACGGCACGCGCCGCGATGCTTTCGGCTTCTTCCTGAGAAAGCCAGCCCGCACCGTACCCCAGCCACGCCTGATCCAGCATCCGTAGCCAATCCCACGCTGCCCACTCCAGGGGCTCACCGCGATCCACGAACGCCAACAACGTCGCCCCGTAGTCGCACTGCTCGCCGAGCGACGCGAGCCACGCCTCGGCATTTTTCGCGCCTTCGCGCTGCAGCCGCCAGCCGTCCATCTCCCAGCCGTAACGGTCCCCCTGTACGGTCAGCCACTCGATCGTCTCGAGCAGTTTGGCCCGACTGGTGACAGCGTCTTCGACCTTCAACCGCTGACGAAACGCCTGACGCTCACCGTCATGCCTCGTTAACGGCCACGCCAACACCGGCGCGACCACCGCCCTGGCACGCCAAAGATCGTCCGCCCAGGGCAAGCGTATAACCGGTGCATGAGCGTCAAGCCGCTGGGAGACCCGCTCCCAGCGCGGACCTTTACCCTGACGCTCATCGCGAAGCATCTCACCGATGAGGCGATCGAGCTCAGCGTCACCCAAGCGATTCAACTGGCGGCACCACGCGCTCAACGTGGGGGTGTCGCTGACGATGTTATGCGCGACACGCACGAACCAGCGGTCCGCGATGGACCCGTCGATCCACCCGGCCGCCACTCCCAGGGCGAGAAGTTCTAGCGCCAGCAGATTCGACAGTGCCGGTTCGCGGCGGTCGGAGACACTCTCCCAAAGGCGCCAGGCAAATTCATCGGCGTCTCCGATACGCAGCTCGGCCAGTCGGCTCGAAACGGCTTCGACGGATAGCCCGTCTCGGGGATCGGCAACGGACGGCCAGCCGCAGAGCTTCAGCTGTTGCGCCCACCACTGGAGAAGGATGTCGTGCAAGAAAAACCTCATGAACCGAATGACGACGTCCAGCGGCGCGATAAAGCCCGCCGACGCGACGGGCTAGTATACCTCAAAGCCCCGCGGTAGCCGACGGGGCAAGCCACTGGCTAACGCGGTGAGCGTTGCGCGAGTTTGTCGGTATGGGAGCGCGGAGACCGCTGCAGCAGGCGCTCCAGCAGGAAGCGGCGCACCCGCACCACGAAACGCTCCTGGAACACCACGCAGAGGGCAACGGTCATCACCAGAAAGACCGGATAGAGCCAGAGATGGAGCTCGCCGGCAGCTCCCAGGCAGGCGGAGAAGTCCGAGCTGCAAAGCGACGGATCGCCGGAGAGCACCCTTTCGACGCGGGAGAAGACCGCAAACAGCGGTACGTGAAGGGCAAACATGGGAAGCGACGCCCCACCGAGACGAGCCGCCCAGCGCCTCACCCGCTCACTGCGTGGCTCGCCCCACTGCGCGGCCAGATAGATCAGCACGAGCTGAGCCGGGAGCAGAAGTCCGTTGTGAAGCAGGTAGTACCAGGCGTGGCCACGTCCCAGCAGATAGAGCGCCGCGGCCACGCTTAACGCGATACCCGCGAGGGCGCCGAGGCACTGGCCGGTCGTTAGCTGCCGCTGCTGGTCACGGCGTCTGGCGTAGAACGTGTAGAGAAGAATGCCGGCGGCGAACTCCGGCAAACGAATGAGCGGATTCCGATGCAGGATACCCGTCTCCGGCACACCGTAATTGGTCGTTGCGATGACAATCAGCGGAGGCACGAGATACAAAAGATTGAGCAGCAGGATCGCACGCCGCGGCTTCTGCAGGCGTCGCAGACGCGGGGCCAGCCACGGAAACGTCAGATAAAAGAAGAATAGCGCCGAAATCGACCATGACGGCGGATTGAATGTCAGGTAGAGGGGATTCCAGGCGTGAAGCAGCGTGAAATTCAAAAGCAGATTGATCCCGGTTTCCAGCGGGCTCATCGTGTGGTTCAGACTCTTCCAGTCCGTCTGACCGATGTCATTGTTGACGTCGTACACCACGAAGCGCAGCGAAATATCGCCGTCACCCGGAGCGATCATCAAATACCCCACCAGTGCCGAGACACCCATGGCCAGCAGTAGCGCACCAATGTGGATCGGGTAGAGATTGGAGAAGCGTTTCAGCCAGAAGCTCTTGGCCGGCTCGCGCATTCGGTGCTGCTCATCCAGATAGACATGCGTCAGCAGGAATCCAGAAAGCACGAAGAACGCACTGGTCGAGAAGAAACCGATATCAGTCACGTAGTGCGACCAGGCACTAATGGAGGGATAGCTGTGCAGGGTATGGAAGATGACGATGTAGAGGCCGAGCAGAAACCGCAACCACTCGAGTCCTATGAATCGCTCCTTGCTTCCGGCGGACGCCGTACCAGACATTCCGTAAATCTCTCGCCAACGAAAGGAGCGCTAGTGTACCCGATTCGGTCGCGCTGAAACCCGTGCCAATCGCAAACAAAGGAGCCGCGCTCGCGCGCGGCTCCTTTAGGCGACATCGTGAACGAAACGGCGCCCTTTCAGGCCTTTTTCACCTTCGACACGATCCAGAGCAGCAGGATAGCGCCGACCGTCGCGACGACCAGCGAGCCGATGAAGCCGTTGGACGAGAGACCCAGCAGACTGAACAGCAGCCCGCCAAGCACCGCACCCACGATGCCCGCCACGATGTTACCGAGGATGCCGAAGCCGCCCCCGCGCATCACTTTGCCTGCGATCCAGCCGGCGATGCCGCCGATAATCAGCCATAGAATAAAGCCCATCGATTCACTCCTTGATTCTCATCGGGAACTTACCCTGCTTGGCAAGCTGCGTTTACCCTTCTAAGCGTAGTCATCCTTGGCCAATTTGCCCGCAAGCCCGGCTCATGCAGCAAGCCGGGGCTAGCGCTAGAAACTCGGCACTCGCAGCGACTCCCGCGCCGGCAAACCGTAATCGTGCCAGCTGGCGTGAGCCTTGGGATCATTCCAGGCCCGAAAATGGAGTTGCGACATCATGACCGGGTCGTCCAGGAATGCCAGCCGCTCCAGATTGCCCATGGCCGCCGGCCCCTGGTAGACCGCCGCGTCGACGCGCTCCGCTCGGCGCCGTTTCAGCGGTGCCGAATTCCCATGCCGGGAGATACCGAGTGCTGCCGACAGCGCGTTCGACACCGGGTCCATCACGACCTGAACGAAGCTCGGCGCGGGCGCCGCGGCATTCATGCGCCCGAGATGACGCACCATTCGCCGCAGCACACGCGGCGGATGCGACTCCTCGGGGATCCGGAAGAGACGCGCTCTCAGGCAGGCGCTGCCCAGCGACACGCGGCTCGACAGCGCCGACACCGGAATCGAGAGCATCATCGCGCCAACGATTGGCGACATCCACCAGAGGAACGTCGGCTCCATCAGATAGACACCCACCGCCCAGACCGCGCCCAGGAGCGCCTGCCCCCAGTGATTGCGAATCGCATCGCCCCAGGTGGTATCGCTGTTTTCACGTGACGGCGAACGCCACTGAATCGCCCAGCCCATCACGGAGGTCAGCACGAACCGGGTATGAAAGAGCATCCGCACCGGGGCCAGGGCCATCGAAAAGAGGGACTCCAGCACCATGCTGACCAGCAGCTTGAAGGGCCCGCCGAACTGCCGGCTCCCCTGGATCCAGATCAGGATCACGCTGAGCACCTTGGGCAGGAAGAGCAGCGTCGCCGTCGCGCCGAACAGTCCCAGCGCCAGCGAGGGATCCCACTGCGGCCAGACCGGGAACATCATGCCGGGCTCGGGGAAGTAGTTGGGCGTACTCAGGGTATGGACTGCCAGCAACGCCGTCGACAGCACCAGAAAGAGAAACCATAGCGGCGCCGAGATATAGGACATCAGGCCGGTAAGGAACACCGCGCGGTGTACCGGGTGAATCCCTTTGGACAGAAACAGACGAAAGTTCATCAGATTGCCGTGGCACCAGCGGCGATCCCGGTTCAGCTCGTCGAGCAGATTGGGCGGCATCTCCTCATAGCTACCGTCGAGTTCGTAGGCGATCCAGACCCCCCAGCCGGCACGACGCATCAAGGCGGCCTCGACGAAGTCGTGGGAAAGAATCTCTCCCGACATCGACCCCTTGCCGGGTAAAGGGGCCAACATGCAGTGCTGCATGAAGGGCGCGACACGAATGATGGCGTTGTGCCCCCAGTAGTGAGACTCACCGAGCTGCCAGAAGTGAAGGCCTGCCGTGAACAGCGGCCCGTAGACTCGCGTGGCGAACTGCTGCATGCGGGCGTAGAGATTGAGACGCCCCGAGGCCCGCGGAGCGGTCTGTACGATGCCCGCGTCCGGGTGAGCCTCCATCATCTGCACCAGACGCGTCAGGCAGGCCCCACTCATCACACTGTCAGCGTCGAGCACCAGCATGTAGCGATACAGCGCGCCCCATCGACGGGAGAAGTCGTCCAGGTTGCCGCTCTTGCGCTTCACGCGCCGCTGACGTCGGCGATAGAACACCTGACCGAACGCGTCGAGGTCACGACACAGCGCAAGCCAGGCGTGCGTTTCCTCGATGGCGATATCGGGATCGAAGGTATCGCTGAGGATGAAGACGTCGAAATGCTGGCCGTTGCCGCTCTCTCGCAACGACTCGAGGGTCGCGCGGACACCGGCAAAGACGCGTGACACATCCTCGTTGCAGATCGGCACCAGCAGCGCGGTACGCGCCTCCTCGTCAATCGGCTCGTCGCCGACGTCAGAGTCGATCGCGTAGCGGTCCTGACCCCGCAGCAACTGGAAAAAGCCCATGAGCGCGGTCCAGAATCCGGCCGAGACCCAGGCGAAAAGCAGCACGAACAGGCCGAGGATGGTCAGCTCGAGCCACTGCTGGCCCTGGCCTGGCAGCACGGTTCGCATCTGGTTGGCCGCCAGGATGCTCTGACCGAAGATCAGCACCAGCAGCACCCAACGACGCATCGACGCCACCCACTGCCACCGGGGCGTCGGCCGCGACTCTCGCTGGCGCCGCCGAAACCCTCTTCCCATCCAGCTCTTGAACCGCTGACCACCGCGCACGAACGGATTGGTCGACCACGCCTCAGGGGCGAGCGCCGTCCGCTTCATCGCCGGCGCCGTCTGCAGTCGCGTGATGCCCTGCTCATCGGTCGTTAGCACTTCCGGGGGCGCCAGCGGCGGCTCGGCGTAAGCCAGCGCCAGGCGCCGACCGACGGACTGGGCGGCGGGGTCTTCAGGATCCACCTCATGCCCGCCGAGGGCGGCATGCAGTGAAGCCATGTCGTTGACGTCGAGATCGCTCGCCAGCAGCCGACGCCGCTCTTCTCGATCCTGCGCCTCGAGTGCCAGCCGCTCGAGATAGAGATCGGCGGCACCCGACTGCGGCGATTTCATCTCAGCCATTCGCGGGGAGCCTGTAGTACCAGGTTTCGGTCAGGCGCTTATTGTCCTTGCTGAGGTGCGCACGGATATCCAGCGGCGCGTTGTTGTCGCTGCGCTTGATCTTGACGAACAGACGCCAGCCACCCGTCGCGGGATTCGGTACGGCGCGGGTTGAGACCAGCTCGCCGTTGTCGCCGACGCTCGCTTGGACGGAGACGTTGGCGTCAGCATCGAGCCCGGCCAGCGACGGCCCCTGGAAGTCCACGACGAAGGCGGTCGTGCCGTCGGCTTCGCGGACCAGATTGTCCTTCATCACTTCACCCTGCGAGCGGCGCGTCTGCTCGACCCAGCCAAGCGAGGGGTCCGCATAGCGACTCTCGTTCTTGGTGACGGTGAAGCGGTAATCGAAGTCGACAGGCGTCTCCGGGTTTGGCGCCGTCTCGGGAAGCCACATCGAGACGATGTTGTCATTGGTCTCGTTGGGCGTCGGAATCTGAATCAGCTCGACCTTGCCCGCGCCCCACTCGTTCTGCGGCTCGACCCAGGCACTCGGACGCAGGTCGTAGCGGTTGTCGATATCCTGATAGTCATCAAAAGCGTGACCGCGCTGCATGAGTCCGAAACCGCGAAGTCCCGGTGTCGCCTGCTCATTGATCATGAGCTTGGCCGGGTTGGAGAGCGGACGCCAGATCCAGCCATTCTGGGAATCGCTGATCAGCAGGCCGTCGGAGTCATGGATCGCCGGCCGATAGTTGATCTCGGACGACGGCTGCGCCGAGCCGTAGAGATACATGCTGGTCAGCGGCGCAATACCCAGCTTCTCGATCGGGCGACGCAGGAAGAGCCGCGACTTGACGTCGACAACGGTATCGCTCCCGGGGCGGAGCACAAAACGGTAGGCGCCGGTGACGCTGGCGGAGTCAAGCAGCGCGAAGACGGTGAGATACTGGCTGCTCTGAGTCGGCTTCACCACCCAGAACTCACGGAACCTCGGAAACTCCTCGCCGGAGGTCAGGCCGGTGTCGACGGCCAGGCCACGCCCGGAGACGCCGTAGACCTGATTTTCGCCGACCACACGGAAGTAGCTGGCGCCGAGGAAGACCATCGTCTCGTCCTTGCTCTCGCCGTCATTCAGGTCGTAATTGATCTTGAAGCCGGCGATACCGAGATCGTCATCATTCTTGATCTCGTCGGAGAGCTCCAGGTCGCCGTAGGTATAGTCATTCGAGTTGAAAGCGAAATCGCGAACATTGCCCTGCTCGTCGATGCTATGAAGGTCGATGGCACTGTCGTAGTGCATACCTTCGTGAAAGAAGCTCAGCGTGAACGGGACATCGTCACCGCTCCAGACGTCGCGATCTCGCTTGAACTGAATCTGGTCATACTCACCGAAATCCAGGTTGCGCAGCGCGTCGGGCAGATTGCGCTCAGGCTCGCTATACCCCTGCTCGGCCAATGCCTGCGCTTTCTCAGCCACGTCTTCGAAACCGAAGGCCAGCACATCCTGTGCCACGCTACCGAGCAGCAGACCCGCCAGGGCAGCTATCGGTAACAGCGACTTACGCCTTCCGAGGTCACTTTGCCGGTTCGATTCACTCACACTCATACTCCTGTCATGACTATCTTGGCCACTGCCGACGCGCACGATGCGATCGACAAGTTCAAAACGTTCGAAGCTGCTGCCGTTTAAGACACGGCAAATCGCGCCCGGCAAGCAGGCAACTCAGGCTGGCGCCGAACGGTGACGACGTCGCGATTCGTGACGGATGTGACGAGATAACGAAGCCTCCGTGCCCCGCAGTGCGGCAGTCTAGCACACGCGGTATCGGCAGTGAGGTAAGCCTGCGTTACAGCCCTTACCCAGTCCGATAACGATCAAAGACGGACTCGCGACATTCGGTACGACATGGCTAATGTGGCTAGCGTCGCTATCCGCATCGACCGAACGGCCCCTTATAATGGCGGCGAATGATGGCGCATCCATCGATTTTGAGCTACCCCCGTACGTGAAGGATTGTCATTGCCCGCCGCCGGTCGAGTGCGCTCTTAAACCGTGCGCAGGAACAATCCGCCAGGAAAGTCGAAAAAAACCACTAATACGACGAATAGAAGAACTAACGTTCTAACCCCCTCTCTGCCGCCCCGACACCCGGTGTTTCATTGCCCCCACGCCGCCTGATCCAGTCCGTCACCCTGTCGCAGCGGCCCCTTTCCAGCTTTTGCGAGCGCTAGCGCCGCCAGCCTGGCACCCGACTGCGCTTAAGCCATCGCGCCTTTAAGCCCAGGTCATTCGTCTGGCTGCGTGTCAGCGCCGCGGCACCGGCGATCATCGGCGCGCCCTTCACGGCGATGGCAGAGGAACACAAACGCCTACACATTCGATAAGCTATGTCAGACAAATGGAGGATGGCGATTTGTCGTTAGTTGACTAACACTACCGCCGGTAACGTGGCGACGCGGCGAAGAGACCCGGCCAACGGGTTCTTCACGCTGCCACTGGGATGCATTCCACAAGGACACACTCATGCATGCTTGGACTCTGATCTCGTTTCTCTTTTTCACGGGATTGGTCGCCCTGATCACATGGCGTATCACTCATCGCGACGACCTCAGCAATACCCAGGGTTACTTTCTTGCCGGGCGCAGCCTCAGTTTTCCGCTGATCGCCGGGTCGCTGCTGATGACCAATCTCTCGACGGAGCAGATGGTCGGCCTCAATGGGTCCGCCTTCGCCGATGGCTTGAGCGTCATGGCTTGGGAAGTCGTCGCCGTGGTCGCGCTGGTGCTGTTGGCGCTGTTCTTCCTGCCGCGCTTTCTCAGAAGCGGCATCGCCACCGTGCCTCAACTGCTGCAGGCGCGTTTCGGTCCGACCACTCAGCTCATCTGTAATGTGATCTTTCTGGCCGCCTACGCTGTCATCCTGCTTCCGATCATTCTCTATTCCGGCGCTGTCGGCCTGCAGGGCATGCTCGACCTGCCGGTTCTCACCGGTATTCAGTCCAGCACGACGCTGCTCTGGCTCACTGTGTGGGGCGTCGGCCTCATCGGCGCCGTCTACGCGCTGTTCGGCGGCCTGCGAACCGTTGCCGTCTCCGACACCATCAACGCGGCGGGCCTGCTCATCGGCGGCTTTGTCATCGTCTATCTGGGTCTCGATGCCGTGGGTGACCACAACGGCATCGCTGCCGGCTGGCAGGCGATCCAGCAAGCGCAGCCGGAGCGCATGAACTCGCTCGGCGGTCCGGATCAGCAGGTGCCATGGCCGACGCTGTTCACCGGCGTCTTCCTGATCAACCTGTTCTACTGGTCGACCAACCAGCAGATCATCCAGCGGACGTTCGCGGCCAAGAGTCTCTCCGAAGGCCAGAAAGGGGTTCTGCTGACCGGTTTCTTCAAGCTGCTTGGCCCGCTCTACCTCGTGCTTCCCGGCATCATTGCCTACCAGCTCTACGCCGGCGACGGCATCTCTCCCGACCAGGCCTACGGTCATCTGGTCTTCAATCTGCTGCCGCCCTGGCTCACCGGCTTTTTCGCTGCGGTGATGGTCGGCGCGATCCTGTCGTCATTCAACTCGGCGCTGAACAGCACCACGACGCTGTTCAGTCTCGGCATCTACAAGGGTGTCTTCCGCAAGGACGCCAGCGAGCAGCAGGTGGTCAAGGTCGGCAAGGTGTTCGGCTGGATCATGGCCATTGCCTCAATGGCGATCGCGCCGCTTCTGGCAGGCCAGGACAGTCTGTTCGACTACCTGCAGACCATGAACGCGATCTACTTCATCCCGATTCTGGCGGTGGTGATCGTCGGCCTGCTGACCAAGCGAGTGCCGGAAAGCGCGGCCATCTTCGGCCTCGTCGGGGGTATCGCACTGATCGCGCTGGGCTACTTCGTGCCGCCTTTCAACGCCATCCTCGACGTCACCAACCAGTACCACTTCGTCGCCGGCGTCTTCGTACTGCTGGTGCTCGGCATGCTGCTGATCGGCAAGATCTCCCCACGTCGCGAAGCCTGGGTGCACGAGGATGTCAAAGCCGTCGACCTCACGCCTTGGAAAGGGGCTATGCCCGTCGGCATCGTGCTGCTCGTGCTGGTGTTCGCGATCTATTTCGCCTTCGCCGGCTGATCGCTGACGGCGGCGAGAAGCGCCGCACCCTGCAGCCAGAACGCCCCGCCCTCGCGGGGCGTTCTCGTCTCTGCCCGAGCCTTGTCTCGGTTCGCTTTTGCCCGCACATTGCGGGTAACCCCATGATCAAGGACGCGAGACATTGGCCAGGCGCCGAGCTTTGACGCAGGAAATTCAGAATCTGATCGACCGCGGCCGCGATCGTCAGCTCCGCCTCGCCGTGACCGGGCTGTCCCGCGCCGGCAAGACGGCCTTTCTCACCTCGCTGGTCAATCAGCTGCGTCATGCCGGGATCGATGCCCGGCTCGACCTGCTCAAGGCCGCCCGCGAGGAGCGGCTGCTGGGCGCCCAGCGGATGTCGCAGCCGGATCTCGGAATTCCGCGATTTCCCTTCGATGAAGCCGTGAGTTCGCTGGCCACCACACCGCCGCGCTGGCCCGAGCCGACCCGAGGCATCAGCGAACTGCGCCTGACGCTTCGCTACCGCACCCGGCGTGCGCACGGCCTGCTCGGCGATACCGCCACGCTCACCCTCGATCTCATCGATTACCCCGGCGAATGGTTGCTCGATCTGCCACTGCTCGAGCACGACTTTCTTAGCTGGAGCGTGTCGCAGCTGCAGCAGATGGGGCCAGAGCGTCAGCGCTACGCGCGGGAGTGGCAGGAGGCCGTGGCCCGCTTCACACCCGACGACATCGTCGACGAGTCAGAGCTCGCCTCGCTGGCCGAGCGCTATGCCGAGTCACTTCGCCAGGCGCGCGAAGCCGGGTTCTCGCACCTGCAGCCGGGACGTTTTCTGCTGCCGGGCGATCTTCAGGGCGCGCCGGTGCTGCAGTTCTTCCCGCTACCTGGCGTCAAGGAGAGCGACCGCGCCACGCTCGACTCGCTACCGTCGACGAGTCTCTACCAGACGCTTGCCAGACGCTTTCGCTACTACCAGCAGCACGTGGTCAAACCGTTCTATCGCGAGCACTTTCGCCGCTTCGATCGGCAGATCGTGCTGGTGGATGTGCTGGGCGCGCTGAATGCGGGCGCCGAGCGCTTCGAGGATCTGTCGCTGGCACTGTCAACGCTGATGCGAAGCTTCGACTACGGCAAACGCAGCCTGCTCAATCGGCTCTTTTCGCCGCGAATCGACCGCCTCGCGATTGCCGCCACCAAGGCGGATCACGTGACACCGGATCAGCACGCCAACCTCGTCACGCTGCTCGAAGCGCTGCTCGCCGAGCCGATCAAGGATCTGCGCTACGCCGACGTACCCGTGCGCGCCCTGTCACTGGCCGCCATTCGCGCCACCGAAGCGCGGGAGATCGAAGAGGAGGGCCGACGCCAGCCGGTACTGCGCGGCCACGGTCTCGACGATCAGCCGCTGCTGATTTATCCCGGCGACGTTCCGCGAACGCTTCCCTCGCCGGATTTCTGGCAACGCCAAGGGTTTACTTTCACCGGCTTCAGGCCGCCGTCCAGCGATGGCGCCAGTGCCCTGCCCCACATTCGCATGGACGCCGCGCTCGAGTGGCTCCTGGGAGACAAATTGCGATGAGCGACCCTAGACCCGGCCGCCACTACCGGCTGGACGACCCTAGCCCGGATGTCGCAGAGCGCCTGGAAAGCGCCCGGACCTATCTGCCGGCACAGGAGTCCGAGCCGCTGAGCGACACTGAAGCGCCCGTGACGCCAGCACTGGATGCCGCCCTTGCGCCACCGCGCAAGCGCCGCTGGGGGCTTTTCGTGGTGCTTGCCTCCACACTCGGGCTGGGGCTCGTTCAGGCCATGGACACACTCTACGCCGCCGCGCTCGGCGGCGACTGGCTCGCCGGCGCCTGGAGCCTGGTGGGCATACTGCTGCTCGGCCTCGGCGGCAAGGCGCTGGTGGCGGAACTCTGGCGGCTACGCAAGCTGCGACGTCATGCACGGCTGCGCGCACGCCTGGACGAGGAGTGGATGCAGCCCGAGGCTGACACATCGGCGCATGATCCGATGGCCCTCGCCGGTGCACTGCGAAGCCAGATGGAACTGTCGACATCGCATCCTCACTGGCAGTCTTTCGTTCAGGCCCACCAACCGCATCACAGCGCCCACGAGACTCGTGAGCTTGTCGCCCACCATCTGTTGCACCCCCGCGACCGGGCGGCGCGGCGTCTGGTGACCCGAATGTCAGGAGAAACGGCGGTCATGGTCGCCATCAGCCCGCTCACGCTCATCGACATGTCACTGATGGCGTGGCGGAACATCGCGATGCTCGACCGCATTGCCGCGCTCTACGGACTTCAGCTCGGCTACGCCAGCCGGCTGCGTCTCTTTCGCGACGTGCTGCGCAACATGGCGTTCGCGGGCGCCAGCGAGATGGCGACCGATGCCGGCATGGATCTGCTCTCGATGAACGTGGCCGGCAAACTATCGGCGCGGGCCGGACAGGGACTGGGGGCCGGCTTGCTGACGGCACGGCTGGGTCTGCGTGCCATCGCCATGACCCGCCCCATCGCCTTCGAGCCGGAGGAGCGTCCGCGTCTGGCCGATCTACGCCGCGAAGTGTGGCATCAGCTGCGCCGGCTCGAAGACGGCTCGAAGCAGGAGTAGCGAAGCTCGGCGGCCCTGAGGACCGCCGGGCCGTTGGAGTGGCCTCGCACTGATGTCAGTCAAGGTCGAAAAACGCTCTCAGTGCGCGCGCCACACCCAGCTCATTGTGCGCGCCGATACGTGTCGCCTGGGGCAGCTGATCGATCACCCGTGGGTGCGCGTTGTCGACGACGAAGGCGTGGCCCGACAGCGTCAGCATCTCGACGTCATTGAAGTTATCGCCGAAGGCGAGCGTCTGCGTTGGCTCCATGTCGAGTGCGGCGAGCACCCGTGTCAGTGCCATCGCCTTGTTGACGCCCTGCCCCATGATCTCCAGCGAGTCCGCGGCAGAGTAGGTGACGTGCAGCGACTCGGCGAAGCGCTCACGCAGGGTTTGCTCGATCGGTGCCAGCGCTGACGGCTCGCCGATATAGAGCACCTTGCTCACCGGCTCACCGACGGCGGCCGCCGCGAGATCTGCGACCTCGTAGGTGAATCCTGTCGTGGCATGGAGCTTCAGCAGCGCCGGCGCCTCGGCGTCGATCAGCCAGCGTTCCCGCGTGTAGAGATTGAGCCGCACGTCCCTGGGGCGCGGTAGCGCCGTGAGCGCCTCGGCCTGAGTGGGCGGTACCAGCGCCTCGCTGACGAGGTTATCCTCCGGGTCGTGAACGTATGCCCCGTTGCTGCTGATGAGCCAGGCGGGGATCTCGAGGCGGCGACGAAACAGGGCGATATCGCGGTAGTGGCGCCCCGAGGCAAGCGCGATCACATGGCCTTGCGCCGAGAGCTTACGCAGAGTCTCGCGCGTGAGATCATCGATACGGTGCTCGGCGTTGAGCAGCGTGCTGTCGAGGTCGCTAACGATCAAATGCTGGCGCATGGGCGCTCCAGGGTCGGTAATGAGGCCAGCGCTGAAAAGGGGCGCTACGTCGATGGCACGACTGGCGCCCCTTTGCCGGGCACTGATGGCGATAGATCCTAGACCTTAGGCCATCCTCGCCTCGACGGCGATAGATGGCGGTCGGATCGAGGCGCCGCTGCTCGGCCTCTCCCCGGGTTCGGCCAGGCATCGGTCCACGCCGGTGCCCCGCCCGGCGTCACCCCCTGTGCTTACACCAGGTCTCGCGGCACATGCTCGTCCCAGCTCTGCGAATAGACCCAGCTCTCCCCTTCCCAGGCATCCAGCGTCGCCTGGATACGAAACGCCTCGCTGGTCGACGTCAGCCGGGTATGACTGACGATGCGCACGTGCCAGTCACCGCGGCGAAACTCTCGTTCCCAGAGTGTCGTGCCCTCGAGGCTGTCGTAATCGCCGTAGGCATAGCTATAGCGTTCGGTCACCCGTGCGGCGATCTCGAGATCGATCTCCTCCAGGCGGTATCGCCCCTCATCGTTGATCACCTCCAGCGTGTTGATATGTGACGCCAGATCGCGGATCGCGCGCCATGCCTCCCGGGAGGTTTCGAGCACCGTGGTGGCCAGCGGAGGCGCCGCCTGCGGCGGTCCAAACGCGGGGAGTGCAGCCTCTTCCGCCGGCCGAGGGGCTCGCACCGGCAGATGCAGCCGGCAGGCTGCCGGATGAAAGGTCAGGCGAACCGGCACCGGCGCCGGCCACGCCAGCGGCCAATAGCTGGTCGAGACCGATACGCGGATGGCGTGACCGGCGGGGAACTGCTGGGCAATATGTTTGAGGGCCACGCGAACCTGGTACGTTTCACCGGGTTTTAGCGGCTCGGGATGTTCGTGGCCGTTGCGATGAGTGAGGTTCAGCAGCCCCCAGGAGACGCGAGTCGCCTTGTCGTCGGGGTGAATGTCGATCAGCCGCACCGCGACCATCGCCACCGGCTGATCGGCGGAGAGCGACAGTTCCAGATAGGGTTGGCCACAGATCTCCAGCGGCGTCTCCAGTGCCGCTGTCTGAAAGATTATCGCGCCGCCATCCTCCTCGCGCTGGTCGTGGGGCAGGTCCGGCGGTGCGTTGTAGGAGCACCACTTGCCGGAGTGCAGGCCAACCGAGAGCGGCGAGCGTAACGTCAGCGCCCGATCGACCGGCGGCGGCGCACTGTCGTCGTCGGGCACCAGGTCGTGTCCCGGGGTCAGCCGGAAATGCTGCGTGTCGATGTTCGGCGAGGGCCAGGTGGGTTCCGCTACCCAACGACCGGGACGCTCGTCATAGCGAGTCGACGGCGGCGCGGACTCCTGCATCCAGACCCGCAGCGCCGGCTCATCCATGATCCCGGTGTCGATTCCCTTGAGCCAGTAGTCCCACCAGCGCAAGGATTCCTGCAGAAAGCCGATCGCCGGCCCCGGCACGCCCAGATGCGGATACTTGTGTGACCACGGTCCCACCAGCCCCTTGCAGGGCGACGAGAGACCGGCCAGTAGACGGAAGACCGCGTTGCAGTAGCCGTCCGCCCATCCGCTGATCGCATAGACCGGACAGCGAATGGCGCTGAAGTCCTCACACACCGAACCGTGTTTCCAGTAGTCGTCACGGCGCTGGTGCTGCAACCACTTCTCGAGCCACAGGCCGCTCCCTGCCAACCGCTCGTGCCACATCTCCCGCCAGCGATCTCCCACCAGAGCGGGGTCCGGTGGACAGGCGTTACCGTCGAGCATGGTCGATGCCCAGGACAGATTGTCCACCAGCAGACACCCGCCCATGTGGTGGACATCGTCGGCGTAGCGATCATCGGTCGAACACAGGGTAATGACCGCCTTGAGCGCCGGCGGCTGCAGTGCCGCGACCTGTAATCCGTTGAAGCCCCCCCAGGAGATCCCCACCATGCCGACGCTCCCGTCGCACCAGCTCTGGCGCGCCAGCCACTCGATGATTGCCACCCCATCGTCGAGTTCGCTCTGCAGATACTCGTCCTCGAGTACGCCATCGGACTCGCCGGTCCCCCGAATATCCACCCGCACGCCAGCGTAGCCATGCCCGGCCCAGTAGTGATGCATGCCGGCATCGCGCTGGGCGGTGAGGTCACGCTTGCGATACGGCAGGTATTCGAGAATGGCGGGAACCGGTGGGCCCGCCGCCGGCCGCCGAATGCGCGCCGCCAGTCGAATACCCTCAGCCAGTTCGATCCAGGTCTCCTCCTCGAGCACCGGATGGGGAAAATCGTCGATGATCTGCATGCCTTGTTCCCTGAAACTGCCGCGGCGCGTTGTCAGCCCGCCACATGAGTGAATTCAAACTGGAGCCGCTCGGCGAGCTGCCGGTAGTTCGCCTCCAATGCCTCGCTGTCTGCCGCGCCCATCCAGACGTAGGCGAGCGCGTAGCTGTAGCTGTCCTGTTCGGTGAGGGTGGAGAGACGCTGACCGGCCGTGACCTGCAGATCGATCACCGTGCCGGGGAACTCGTGGCAAAGCGTCGCCAGCTCTTCCTCGCTCGGCACCCGGCTGACCACGGCGTCACCGAAGAACACGCGATAGAAGAACTTACCCGCCACGGGGAACTTGCCCTCGCGGTGGGGCATATCGGGGGAGCGACCGAGCGCCAGGTCGACGGTGACCTGCTGGTGGCTGACGCCGTCGACCTTCTCGAAGATATCGCAATGGGACTGGGAGATCCGGGTATTGATCTCCAGCAGCCAGATGCGGTTCTGCACCTCGTCCCAGAAGAACTCGACGTTGAAGGCAGCGTTGTCATAGCCGATGTGCTCGAGCACAGCGGTCGTCAACTCGCGCATCTTGGCCTGGATACGTTCTGGCAGCTTCGAGGGGTAGTGATAGCAGAGAAAGCTGAGCACATGGGGATAGCGCAGCGAGTCGACGATACCGTAGGGCTCGACCCGCCCTTCGTGAACGTAGCCCTCAACGGTGCACTGCCACCCGCCAATGATCTCCTCGGCCATGCAGAACCCCCCGTCGACGGCGCGCACTTCATCGGGGACCTGGGCACGGTCGAGAATGAAATTGAACGGCTCGGAGATCGACCCGATCTGCTCGCGCAGCTGGGCGATGGCAGAGGTGAAATCCTCCGGTCTGTCGATACGAAATCCGAGTCGCGAGCCGGAGGACTTGATCGGCTTGATGAAGAAGGGGAAGTAGAGCCCGGCCTGACCGATCGCCGTCAGCGCCTCGTCATCGAAAGGATCGAAGGCGGTGAAGCGCGGGATGTAGTTGCCAACGACCTCGCGCTGAACCAACCGGCTCCAGTACTTGTGCTCACACTTGAGCAGGCTCTCGAGACTGGTGGTGCGGGTATGAAAGCGCTCGCAAAGCAGCGGCAGCATCGTCGAGACGGGGAAATCCATGTAACCGACGATGGCGTCGATGTGGTCGCCGAAGGCCTCCAGCGTCTCGCCCGCTCGCTCGACCATGTCCTCGATCGGAAATATCTCGGTGTCGTAGACCTCGGCAGGGTCGATCACCCCTAAAAAATTGCAACGCTCCGCCCCTCTGAGCCGTGCCAGCCGAGCTCGGTTGACATCATTCAACCCCACCACGAACACGTTGTACTGACTGTCGTGCTGATCCGAATTGACGCTTGGCGTAGTCATCGTTATCACCCTTTTTCCTGAAAAAAACGGGTTAAGACATCCCACCTTTCCTCGTTCGACTTCGGCTTCAGCGTAGCGAGCTTTTCGCGTCAGTCGGTCACTATTGGACTATTGCATCAGGGCACCCCGGCGGCCCCGAAGACGGCGAGCGCGTCATGAAAAAGGCCGCTTGCCCAGCGGCAAGCGGCCTCCCCTTCTCGATTTCCCCTGCCTGATGGTGGCGGGACCCGCTCTCGCCCTCAGGAGTGCGGCGAGAATGTCGCAATCGACTGCGCAATCGCCACCGCCTGTCGCCCGACGACCAGATGCACCAGGCCATCATCGAAGCGCTGGACGCCCAGGGTGCCCAGGGATTCGAGCGTGCTTTCGTCGAGCTGACTCGGATCTACGAGCGAGAGACGCAGGCGCGTGGTGGCAGCGGCCGAGACCTCGCGAAGATTGTCCCGGCCGCCGAGCGCCGCAAGCCAGGCTGTTGCCGAGGCGTCATCAAGCCTTGCCGTCTCGAGTGCCGCATCGCTGGTCGCCGGCGCTGCGCGCCCCAGGGTCTGTCCGTGCTCCCGCACGCTGACGCGGATCTCATCCGCCACGCCGTCAGCGATGGGGCCGAGGATCACCTGCAGCCCGCCGCCACTCAGATGCAGCACGCCGCGGGCGCCTAGCGCCTTGAGCGCCGGCTCGTCGATTTGCTGATCATCATGCAGGACCAGTCGCAGCCGCGTGGTGCAGGCGCCCACGCTGACCAGATTGCGCGCCCCGCCGAGTGCCGTCACGAAGGCACCGCCACGAGCGTCCCCTTGTGCCTTCGGCGCCGCCACGCTCGCCGCGGTCTCCGGCTCGCGCCCGGGTGTGGGCAGGTCAAAGCGCAAAATCGCCCAGCGGAAGACGACGTAATAGAGGGCAAAGTAGACCAGCCCCACGGGAATCATCAGCCAGCCGTTGGTCGAGAGACCGTAGGAGAGCGCATAGTCGAACGCCCCGGCGGAGAAGGTGAAACCGAGCTTGACGTCCAGAACATTCATGACCGCCATCGACACACCGGTGAGCACTGCATGTAGCGCATAGAGCGCGGGGGCGAGAAACATGAACGAGAACTCGATCGGCTCCGTCACGCCGGTCAGAAACGCCGTCAGCGCCAGCGACAGCAGCAAGCCGCCGACCTGCGCCCGGCGCGACCTCGGCGCAGCGTGATACATCGCCAGCGCCGCCGCCGGCAGCCCGAACATCATCACCGGGAAGAAGCCCGCCATGAAGCTGCCGGCGCTGGGATCGCCGGCGAAGAAGCGGTTGAGATCGCCGGTGGCGCCGTCGAAAGTGCCAAACACGAACCAGATAAAGCTGTTGAGCACATGGTGCAGGCCGGTGACGATCAGCACGCGGTTGAGCACCCCATAGACGAAGAGCCCCAGATTGCCGGCATCGATCAGCCACTGCCCGAGCTGGTCGATGCCGTGCTGGATTGGCGGCCAGATGATGCCGAAGAGCCCGCCGAGCGCGACCGCGGCCAGGCCGGTGGCGATGGGAATGAAGCGTCGACCGCCAAAGAAGGCGAGATAATCCGGCAGTTTGATCGCTTTGTAACGGTTGTAGAGCAGCCCCGCCACGCTACCGATGATGATGCCCGACAGCACCCCCATGTTGATCTCGGGGTTGAGCGTCTCGAGCACGCCGTTGAGCACCAGATAGCCCACCACCCCGGCCATGCCGGCGGCGCCGTTGTCATCGTCGGCGAAGCCCACCGCCACACCGATGGCGAAGATCAGCGCCAGATTCGCAAAGATGGCGTTGCCGGCATTGGCGATGAAGGCGATGTCCAGCAGGTCAGGCTGCCCCAGGCGCAGTAGTAAACCGGCTACCGGTAACACCGCGATCGGCAACATCAGCGAGCGCCCTAACTTCTGCAGCCCGCCCATCAGTCGGGAACCGAAGGTCTTGATCATGGAAAACTCCTGATTCTTGTTATGGAGTAGCAGTCGATTGTGACGCCAGCGCGGCCATCGCCGCCCGCACTCCTGCGGCATCGTCGTGTGCCATCAGCGACGGCAGGGCCTCGCGCAGGCCAGCTGCATCGAGCTTGCGCAGCTCGGCCTTCACGCTGGCGACACGCGCGGGCTCCACCGACAGCTCATCGACGCCAAGCGCGACCAGCACGGCGGCGGCCGTGAGATCCCCTGCCGCCGCGCCGCAGACCCCCACCGGACAGTGTCCCGCGGCCCCCTGTACGCAGAGTTCGATCAGCTTCAAAACGCCGGGATGCAGAACGTCGCAGCGCGCCGCGAGCGCCGTTGCCTCCCGGTCCATCGCCAGCGCGTACTGTGTAAGGTCATTGGTGCCAATGGAGAGAAAATCCGCTTCTCGCGCCAGGCTGTCGGCACAGAGCGCGGCACTCGGCACCTCCACCATCGCGCCCAGCAGCGGCAGCCGGGTGATCCCCAGGCGTGCGGCGCGCGACGCCATCCGCTGGCGAACGAAATGCAGCTCGGTGACGTCACTCACCATGGGCACCATCAAGCGCAGGGCCGGGACACCGTCGGCATCCCGGGCGCCCGCCTCGGCGGCCTCGAGCAGCGCATCGAGCTGGGCGTCGAACAGTGTCGGCAGCGTCTGCCACAGCCGGACGCCACGCTCGCCGAGCGCGGGATTGGGTACCTGCGGCAGCGTGAGGTAACTCAACTGCTTGTCGGCACCGATATCCAAGAGCCGCACCGTGACCGGCTGGCCGCCGAGCGCCTCGAGCGTGCGCGCATACACCTCACGCTGCGCCTGCTGGCTCGGCGCCTCGTCACCGGCGAGAAACAGAAATTCGCTGCGCATCAGCCCGACCCCCTCGGCGCCGGCGTCGGCGGCAGTGACAGCCTCATCCGCCGAACCGACGTTGGCGAGCACGTGCACGTGGCGACCATCCCGAGTCACCGCCGGCGCGTCGGCATTCGCCCTTGCCTCGCGCTCGGCCCCGGCGCGGCGCTCGCGCTCGGCACGGAATGCCGCCAGGCGCTCGGCATCGGGCGCCCATTCGAGCGTGGCCCGATCCGCATCGAGGCACACCTCGTCCGCCTCGAGGGTCATCAGTGACTCGCCCAGCGCCACCACGCACGGCACGCCGCGGGCGCGCGCCAGAATCGCCACGTGGGAGGTCGTCCCGCCAGCCGCCAGGCAGAGTCCGGCGATACGCTCGGCGATGGCAACGAATTCGGAGGGCGTGAGCTCGCGGGCGACGACGATCGCGCCGGTGACATCGTCATCGACTCCCTCTCCCTCGATCGCCAGCTCCTGCATGACGTGACGCTGCAGGTCGCGAAGATCGGCGGCGCGCCCCGCCAGCACGGCGCTTTGGGACTCCTCGAGGCGCATGATCTCGCTCTCGAGCGCTTCGAACCACGCCTGCCCGGCGCCGCGTCCGGCGTCAATTCGTGCTTCGGCGGCTGTTTTCAGCGCCGGGTCCGCCAACCACGCCTGATGCGCTTCGAAGATCTCCGCTTCTGCGGTCTGCTGGCGCGCCCGCGCCCGACGCTCGGCCTGACCGAGCGCCTCGGCGACCTGCGAAAGCGCAGCCTCCAGCGACCGGCGCTCGTCAGCGCGGTTTTCGCCCTCCGTGGCAACCCGGGGCAACGACCGCTGGAAATGGCACAGCCGACCTGCCGCCAACCCCGGACTGGCGGAAAGTCCGCGAAGCGTCCCGGGAGCCGTTTCCTGCGCGCTTTGACTGTCACTTTCGACGCCGGATGCCGTCGACGGTGTGTCGCTCGTCTCGGCGTGCTCGAGCAGGGCGACCGCGGCCGACGCCGCGGCATCGGCCTGTGCGCCCTGCGCCACGACACTGACGCGGTCATGCTGCATCAGACCAAGGCCGAGCAGGCCGCTGAGACTGGCGACGCTCGCCTCGCGGGCGTCGCTGACCAGATGCATCTCCACCGCGAACTCCGTGGCGAGCGCCCGTAGCCTCGCAGCGGGGCGAGCGTGCAGGCCACTGCTCGCCCCGATGCGCGCCTCTCGGCGCACCGTTTCCCCCGGACTCTCCGGGAGGGTGCCGTCCTCGGCGGCGGCATCCGTCGTTGACGTCACCCTCAGCAATTCGGCGCCACGCTCGACGATCGTCCCCGGGTTCGCGCACCACTCGATCTGTCGCGCGTCGGCATTGGTCAGCACCAGCGGCGTGATCAATGCCGTCGCCTTCTTCGCGAGCCGGTCCACGTCGAAGCGACACAGCGGCGCGCCGGCCGTCACCTGGCTTCCCTCGGCAACCAGGATGTCAAAGCCCTCGCCTTGAAGATCGACCGTATCGAGCCCGATGTGCATCAACCATTCACAACCGTCGTTAGCGCGAAGCGTCAGCGCGTGATGGGTGCGTGCGCAGTGCACGATTTGACCGTCACAGGGGGCATAAAGCGTGTCGTCGAGCGGATCAATGGCAATACCGGGGCCCATGGCCGCGCCGGCGAAGACGGGATCCGGGATTTCGTCCAGCGGGACGACGACGCCCCGCAGCGGGGCGAGCAGTGTCTGGGTAGAAACTTGCATGCATAGACTCTCGTTCAAACCGGATGACTGGCTGACCGCCAGGCGTTTACAGCGTGCGCGTCACCTTCTTGAGGTGCGGCGGCCGGTCGGGGTCGCCGCCGCGCGCCACGGCGAGTGCCGCCGCCATCGGATAGAAGCTCTGGATCGTCGTCAGCGGCTGCAGGTCATCGTGACCGGCATCGACCAGATCGAGCTGACGCGACGCAACGCCGTCATCCGCCGCCAGCAGTACCCGAGCCCCGACGCTCTCAAGCCAGGTGGCCAGCTCGAGCAGGCCCGCCTGCTCCGGCCCGGGCGGCGCGAACACGAGCACGGGATAATGCTCGCCAATCAGCGCCATCGGCCCGTGACGCACCTCGGCGGCACTGAAGGCCTCGGCCTGGATGCCACAGGTCTCCTTGAACTTGAGCGCCGCCTCCTGGGCAATGCCGAGCCCGACCCCGCGGCCGATGACCATCATGCGATCCACGCCCTGCAGCGCCTCGATCGCCGGCTGCCAGCTGAGCGCGGCCGCTCGCTCGAGGCGCTCCGGGAGTCGCTCGAGGGCGCCGAGAAGCTCGCCATCCTCTTGCCAGGCGCCGACGAGATGCGCGCAGGCGGCGAGTGTCGCCAGGTAGCTCTTGGTCGCGGCGACGCTCTTCTCGACCCCGGCGTGCAGAAGCAGTGTCTCGTCGCTGGCGTCGCCAAGCGGCGAATCGGGTGTATTGACCAGCGCCAGCGTGCGCGCGCCACCCTCGGCGAGGGCCCGCTGGGCGGCGATCAGATCCGGACTGGCTCCGGACTGGGAGATCGCGACTGCCAGCTGATCCCGTACCCGCCAGGGCGCCGGCGAGAGCGTGCCGAGCGACGGCGGAATCGACGCCGTCGGCAGCCCCAGACGTTTCATTCCCAGGTAGCCAAGATAGGCGGCGGCGTGATCGGAACTGCCGCGAGCCACGGTGAGCAGGCCGCGAGGATCGGCGTCGCGCAGGCGACGGCCGATATCGGCAACACGCGCGGCGTTGGCTGACCATTGGCTGGCGAGCTGTGCCGGGGCGCTCTGGGCTTCCTGCAACATGAGTGACATCAGATCGACTCCTCAGAGGTGGGTAATGGGGTTGCGTGATCGCCGGCGACGGAGTCGAGCCGTTCGCCGCCGACGTAGACCGCCTCGAGCTCGAGCGCCGGCGAGAAAACCGCGATATCCGCGTAGGCACCGGGGGCCAGCCGGCCGACGTCGGTCTCCCCCAGAAACTCGGCGGGAAATCGGGAGAGTCGATCCGAGGCCTCGGCGAGATCGAGCCCGATCTCGACGAAATTGCGCAGGGCACGATCCATGGTGAGCGTACTGCCCGCCAGGGTGCCGTCGGCGAGCCGGACACCGCCGAGACATTTGGTGACGTGCTGCTCGCCGAGGCGGTAGTCGCCATCCGGCATGCCCGCCGCCGAGGTGGAGTCGGTCACCGCATAGAGCCGCGGAATGCTCCGCAGCGCCGCACGGATGGCCCCCGGGTGGACGTGGAGCAGGTCGGGGATGATTTCGGCGTATTCGGCGTGGGCCAGTGCCGCGCCAACCATGCCGGGCTCGCGATGGTGCAGCCCGGTCATGGCGTTGAACAGATGCGTAAAGCCGCTGGCGCCGTGGCCGAGTGCCGCAACGCCCTCTTCGTAGCTGGCCAGCGTGTGGCCGAGCTGGACCCGGACGCCGCGGTCGGCGAGATGGCGGATCAACTCGGCGTGCCCCTGAAGCTCCGGCGCGAGCGTGATCAGCCGAATCGGCGCGAGCGCAAGCAGCACGTCCACGGCATCGATCGTGCCCGGCAGCGCATAGGGCGGCTGGGCGCCGAGCTTGTCGGGGTTGAGGTAGGGCCCCTCCAGATGCACGCCGAGCAGACGCGCTCCCTGATCGGGACCCGCGCTCACTACGCGGGACGTCTCCGCGAGAACGCGGCGGATGTCGTCGAGCGGCGCCGTCATCGTGGTCACCAGCAGGCTGGTGGTGCCGAAACGCGCATGGGTTCGCGCCAGGGTCGTCGCGGCGTCCCCGCCCTCCATCGCATCCGCGCCGCCGCCGCCGTGAACGTGCAGATCGACGAAGCCCGGCAGGATGCGCGGGTGATCGTTGCTCTCGGGATCCACGGCCTCGCCGTCAATGCCGGTAATCCGCCCCGACTGCCAGTTCAGGCTGCCGAGTCGCCAGCCGTCGGGAGTGAGTATGTTGCCGTAGAGCATGGGTGTTTCCGTTTTGAGGGGCGGTCTGGATTGATCGTCGGTGAGGCCGACACGAGGGGTCATGGCGCCAGCTCCACCTGGAAGTCGTAGTAGTCGGTGCGGCAGTAGGTCACCGTCAGCTCTCCCGCGCGTCCGTCGGCGAGGTAGCCGATACGCGTCATCATCAATAGCGCCTGCTGGGGTTCGACTTCGGCAAGCCTGGCAAGTGACGGCCAGGCATTGATCGCGGAGATGTGCTGGCGCGCTCTGACGATCGGCGTGCCGCGGGACGCAAGCGTCGCGTAGAGCGAGTGCGTCACCGCCTGCGGCTCATCGAGCACACACGAAGGCAAGCTGGTCTCCTCGACCGCGACCACGACGTCGTCGGCCAGGCGAAGGCGCTTGAGCCGGCAGACGGCGGTATCCGCGGCAAGGTCGAGACGCGCGCACTCCTCGGCGGTCGCGTGACCGGACTCCCGATGTAGCCAGCGAGAACTGGGGCGATGACCGCGCTGTATCAGCAGTTCGGTGAAACTGGTCAGGCGTGACAGTGAAGGGTCGACGCGGGGCGCAACGAAGGTGCCCGAGCCCCTCGCGCGCCGGATCAGGCCCCGAGCCACCAGCCGATCCAGCGCCTTGCGCGCGGTGATCCGCGAGACATTGACCCTTTGTGCCAGCGCGCGCTCCGAAGGCAGTGCCTGCCCCGTCTGCCACTGCCCCCCATCGATGGCGTCGACGAGACGTGCGGCCAACTGCAGGTAGAGTGGCGTGGCGTGGCTCGGGTCAAGACGAAGGTCGGCTTCAATTCCGTTCATGGCAGTGGCGCGCTCGCGAGCTGGGAAGCCGGGGTCGCCAACGGCGACGGTCAGAATGTCTCAACATAACCACTTGCATACCAATTACCAAGCCCCCGAGGGCCACGCAGGTAAACGTTTCCTCTCACTCCCCCCGCCCCAGGGTGCAACGCCCGGTCGACTCGCCTCCCCCAGGTGGCTGTTCATGAGGCCGCCGATCCGCACTGATGGGGATCGCCACGGAGCCCGTCATTGGCGTGGTCCTGACGGAATCCGTATAGTGGCGATCTCGTCCACCGACCGATTCGATCCGATGCTGCAGAACAACGATCTTCTGGCTCAGCTCAAACAAGAGATTCGTGCCAACACGCCCCGCGTTCAGGGCACCATCAAGGCCACCGAGAAGGGCTTCGGCTTTCTCGAATCCGAAGATGGCAGCTCCTACTTCATTCCACCCCCCGCGATGAAGCGTGTGCTTCACGGCGATCGTATCGAAGCGACGATCAAGGAGGACGGCGACAAGAAACAAGCCGAACCCGAGACGCTGCTCGAAGCCTCGCTCGAACGATTCGTCGCCCGGGTTCAGAAACGCGAGGGCCGTCTCGCCGTCGTACCCGACCACCCGTCGATCAACCTGGCGCTCAAGTCGCGGCTCAAGCGCTCGCTGGAAGAGGACGCCATCGCCGACGGCGACTGGGTCGTCGCACGGCTGATCCGCCATCCCATGCGAGCTGACGATCGCGGTTTCTTCGCACAGATCGACGAGCTGGTGGTCAAGAGTGACGACCCGGCAGTGCCGTGGCGCGTCACCCTCGCCCGTCATGCGCTCGAGCAGGAGTGCCCGCCGGCTGCCGATTCCTGGCCGCTGGCCGACGAAGGCCTGACCCGCGAAGACCTCACCGACGAGGCGTTTTTCACCATCGACGGCGAGAAGACCCGGGACATGGACGATGCGCTGCGCATCGAAACCACGGACGATGGGTGGCTGCTGACGGTGGCGATCGCCGATCCCACCGCCTACGTCGACGAGTCCCACCCGGCGGACCTCGAAGCGCGCACCCGCGCCTTCACCGTCTATCTGCCGGGGCAGAACATCACCATGTTGCCGGAAGCGCTGGCGGACGATCTCTGCTCGCTGAAACCGGACGTCGAACGGCCGGTACTGGCGTGCCGTCTGCACGTGCATGCCGACGGATCACTGGGTGAGTACCGCTTCTTCGCTGCCAACATCCGCTCCCAGGCGCGGCTCGTCTACGATGCCGTCTCCGACTGGCTGGAAGACGCCGAAGGTGCCGAGGCCCCCGCCGAGCCGATCGCCGATCAGCTCAAGACGCTGGAGGCGCTCACGCAGGCGCGCAGCGCCTGGCGTGAGGCGAATACGCTGGTCTTCAAGGATCGTCCCGACTATGTCTTCGATCTCGACGATGCCGGCAACGTGCTGGCGATTCGTACCGAGGAACGTCGCATTGCCCAGCGCATGATCGAGGAGTCGATGATCGTTGCCAACGCCTGCTGCGCGGATCTTCTCGCCAGCCAGGTCGGCCACGGCATCTTCAACGTTCACTATGCGTTCGAGCCGGAGAAGATCGATCAGGCGATGGAGTTTCTCGCCGGCCAGGGAATCGAGGTCGAGCGTGAACAGCTCGCGGAGCTGCCTCGCTACCGCGAGTTTCGTCGGGCGCTGGATGCGCGCGAGGACGCCTGGCTCGACGTGCGTCTGCGCCGCTTCCAGGGCTACACCAACATGTCGGCCAAGCCCGGCCCGCACTTCGGTCTGGGCCTTTCCGCCTACGCCACCTGGACGTCGCCCATTCGCAAGTACGGTGACATGGTCAATCACCGCTTGATCAAGCGCGTACTCAAGTCGGAGACGGCGCCGGAAGAAGCCAGCCAGAAGCTCACCGAGCAGCTGACGGAGCGCCGGCGTCTCAATCGCATGGCCGAGCGCGACGTCAAGGATTGGCTGTATGTCCGCTATCTCGGCGCCTCTCTCGACGATGGCACCGTCTTCGACGCCGAGATCATGGACATTCGCCGCGGCGGCATGCGTGTTCGCCTCATCGCCAATGGCGCCACTGCCTTCGTCCCCGCGCCGCTGATCCATAGCGATCGCACCCAGGTCGTCATCGACGACAAAGAGGGACGGATTCAGATCGCCGACGAGCCGCGCTACAAGCTCGGCGATGCGATTCGGGTCAAGCTCGTGGAAGCACGCGAAGCCACTCGCTCGCTGGTCGCCACACCCGCCGACTGACCTCCCCTGCCGCCGCTCATGCCACGAGCGGCGGCTACCACCATGGTGTGAACACCTCGTGACAACGGCGCGATATACTCCTCGACGCACACGCCACGGGGCCACACTCGCTCACGGTGACCCGACAGGCTGACGCGTCTGCACCATACCGGAATGTGCCGTATCGACAGGGACGGTTTCTAAGAGGAGCGGCTCGTTGCATATTGCCGACGTTACGATGTTTTACGCCCCTGCCAGTGGCGGGGTTCGCACCTATCTCGATGCCAAGCATCGCCGATTGGCCCGGCGCCCGGGCACGACCTGCAGCCTGCTGATCCCCGGTCCGCAGCCTCCTACCGGCGAGGGCGTCTACCAGGTTCCCTCTCCCCCCCTGCCTTTCAGCAAGGGCTACCGCTTCCCCCTGCGCAAACGCGGCTGGGAGCAACAACTCGTGCGTCTCGCGCCGGACATCATTGAAGCCGGCGACCCCTACGTTACCGGCTGGGCAGCGCTCAATGCCGGGCGCCAGCTCGACGTGCCGGTCGTCGGCTTCTATCACTCGGATCTACCGCGACTGATCAGCAATCGCCTGGGCCTCGGCAGCGACCGGCTGGTGGAGCGCTACGTGTATCGTCTCTACCGCCGCTTCGATCAGGTCCTCGCACCTAGCCAGGTGATGGCCGAGCGGCTCAAGCGGATCGGTCTCGAACGGGTCACGGTGCAGCCGCTGGGCGTCGATCTCGAGAGTTTCCATCCCCGCTATCAGGATTCGACGCTGCGCCAGCGGCTGGGACTCGACGACGACACCAAGCTGATGATCTTTGTCGGCCGCGGCTCGCGGGAGAAGAATCTTCATCATCTGCTGGAGATGAGCCGGCAGCTCGGCAAGGGCTACCACCTGCTGCTGGTCGGCCCCAACATGCCGAGTCAGGTCCCCGACAACGTCAGCGTCATTGATCGCTATACGCCAACCGAAGAGGTCGCGAGCTGGCTCGCCAGCAGCGACGTTCTGGTACACGCGGGTACGCAGGAAACCTTTGGCCTGGTCGCGCTGGAGGCGATGGCCTGCGGCATCCCGGTGGTCGCCGCCCGGGCCGGCGCGCTTACCGAGAACGTCCCGGCGGGTTGCGGGTTTCTCAGCGAACCCCACTCGCCGGCGGACATGGTCCGGGCGATTCGTGAGCTGTTCGGCAATCACGATGCCGCGAGCGTCGGTCGAGAAGCCCGTCGCTATGTCGAACGCCATCATGACTGGGATATCGTCATCGATGGACTTTTCTCCCACTATCGCCGCCTGACCCAGTCGAGCGTCGGCTCGCGGGAAGCACAGCAGGGGCCGCAGCATGGGTGAGCGTCATTTTTCGCTGGTTCTCCACGATATCGCCCCGGAGACGTGGGACGACTATCGCGATTTCGTCGCCGACGTCGACGCGCTGGGGGCACGCTACGGCCGTCGGGTGGACATGACCTGGCTAGTGGTGCCGGACTTCCACGGTCGCGGCGAGTGCCGTGCCAGCGCACGGTTACGCCAGGCGCTGGATGCCCGCGTGATGCTCGGGGACGAGCTGGCGCTGCACGGCTATTTCCACCGCGACGACGCGCCCTCACCGCGCACGCTCCGCGATTTCTACATGCGCCGGTTCTATACCTGGGAAGGCGAGTTCTACACCCTGGATCGCGCCGAGGCGGGCGCCCTGCTCGATCGCGGCATGGCGCAGTTCGAGGCGTGTGGCTGGCCCCATGAAGGATTCGTTGCACCGGCCTGGCTGATGAGCACCGGCACCCGCGAGGCCCTCGCCGAGCGACCCTTTCGCTACACCAGCGACCCCCAGCGACTCTATCGTTTGCCCGACTTCACGCCGCTCGAGGCACCAAGTATCGTCTGGAGCGCGCGAAGTGCCTGGCGCCGTGGCATGTCACGCGTTGTCAGTACGCTGCAACAGCGCCGTGCCGAACGGGCGGCGCTCGTTCGCCTGGCGCTCCATCCGGTCGATATGCGCCACCGCCTCTCCCGCGACTACTGGCTGAAGCTGGTCGAGGCGCTGCTGGCCAGCGGGCGTCAGCCGATCACCAAGCGGGACTGGCTCGACCGCCAGGCAGCGGCACCCACAACGCCCTCCTTCGGGAGTCGCAACACGGCATGAAACGGATTCTCTGGTTCCTCGCCCTGGGACTGGTCGCAGCGCTGGCGATACCGCTGCTCGTCGGCGGCCGCGGCATCGTTACCGAACTGCGCGGTTTTCCCACGTCACAGTTGATGATCATGCTGGGCATGGTCTTCGTCTGCTGGAACATCAATGCGCTTCGCCTGCGCCTGCTGCTGGCCGGTCGCGCCGGGCGACTCTCCCAGACGCGGGCGTTCTCGATCATCATGGCGACCGAGTTCGCGATCTGTGCGACACCGGGCGGCACTGGCGGACCGTTAACACTGCTCGGCTTGCTGTCACGACGCGGGGTGCGCCCGGCCCAGGCCTCGGCAATCTTCGCCGTCGATCAGCTGACCGATCTGCTCTTCTTCCTCTCCGGGCTCGTGGGCGTGGCAATCTACGTGCTGATTGAGGCGGTGGATCTCAATCTTGGCTGGCTCGTGGGGCTACCCACGCTGCTGCTGGTGACCGCGCTGGGCCTGCTGTGGCTGACGCTGAGCAATTACAACCGGGTCATGCAGGTCACCGGCCGCTGGCTGGAGAAGCTCAACGTCAAGCGACGCTCGCGTTTCGGCCTGGCTCGACGGCTGCTGCACTTTCGCAACTCACTGGTCGAGACGCTACGACTACCACGCTGGCTGCTGCTGACGGTATTTCTGCTCTGCTGCGCCCACTGGCTGATCCGTTACAGCATTCTGTACCTGGTCGTGCAGGGCCTCGGCCAGCATATCGACTGGGCATGGACCTTCCTGGTCCAGATGGTCTCCATGGCCGCCGGCCAGTTGAGCTTTCTCCCCGGTGGCGCCGGCGGTGCCGAACTCACCTCGTCGGCGATGCTGACGCCTTTGATCGGTGCCCAGAGCGCCGCGGCGGCCGTGTTGATCTGGCGCTTCGTGACCTACTATTTCTACCTGCTCGCGGGTTTCCCGATCTTCCTCATCACGGCGGGCCGCACCTTCCTGCGCATGATGAGCAAGCGTAGCCAGCGCTAGCACGGCGGGCGGGCCCCCGAACCCGTTACGGCCCATCGAGTCCCAGCGAGCGCCCCTGCAGTAGCGACCCGCGCCGCCACGACTGCCGGGAAAACGGCTTACGAGGAAACGACAACGGCCCGCCTGGCAGAGCCTGGCGGGCCGTTGTGGGAAGCCGAAGCTTCGCGTCAGCGGATGACGCTTACCAGCCGGTAGCGGCCTTCAGCGCATCGCCAATTTCAGCCAGCGAGCGTACGGTCTTGACGCCGGCGTCTTCGAGGGTCTGGAACTTCTCGTCCGCGGTCCCCTTGCCACCGGCAATGATCGCACCGGCATGGCCCATGCGCTTGCCCGGAGGTGCGGTAACGCCCGCGATGTAGGAGACGACCGGCTTGGAAACGTTGGCCTTGATGTAGGCCGCAGCTTCTTCCTCGGCCGTGCCGCCAATTTCACCGATCATGACGATCGCTTCGGTCTGCGGGTCCTTTTCGAACATCTCGAGGATGTCGATGAAGGTGGAGCCCGGAATCGGGTCGCCACCGATGCCCACACAGGTGGACTGGCCAAAGCCGTGATCGGTGGTCTGCTTGACCGCTTCATAGGTCAGGGTGCCGGAACGCGACACGATACCGACCTTGCCCGGCTTGTGGATGTGACCCGGCATGATGCCGATCTTGGTCTCGCCCGGCGTGATGACGCCCGGGCAGTTCGGACCGATCAGACGCACGCCCAGCTCATCGCACTTCACTTTGACGTCGAGCATGTCCAGCGTCGGAATGCCTTCCGTGATGCAGACGATCAGCTTGATGCCGGCGTTGGCGGCTTCGAGGACCGAATCCTTGCAGAAGGCGGCAGGCACGTAGATGACAGATGCCTCGGCACCGGTCTTCTCGACGGCTTCCTTGACGGTATCGAACACCGGCAGACCCAGGTGCTCCTGGCCACCCTTGCCCGGCGTCACACCGCCGACCATGTTGGTGCCGTAGGCGATAGCCTGCTCGGAGTGGAAGGTCCCCTGGCCGCCGGTGAAACCCTGGCAGATGACCTTGGTGTTCTTGTCGATCAGGATACTCATTACTTGCCCTCCGCCGCTTTGACGACCTGCTGAGCCGCATCAGTCAGGCTGGTAGCAGCGATGATGTTCAGTCCGCTGGAGGCCAGCTTGTCGGCGCCCAGCTCGGCGTTGTTACCTTCCAGACGCACCACGACCGGCACGTTGACGCCGACCTGCTCGACGGCACCAATGATGCCCTCGGCGATCATGTCGCAACGCACGATGCCGCCAAAGATGTTGACCAGCACGGCTTTGACGTTGGTGTCGGAGAGAATGATCTTGAATGCTTCCGCCACGCGCTCCTTGGTTGCACCGCCGCCAACGTCGAGGAAGTTGGCCGGCTTGCCGCCGTTCAGGTTGACGATGTCCATGGTACCCATGGCGAGACCGGCACCGTTGACCATGCAGCCGATGTTGCCGTCGAGCGCGACGTAGTTCAGCTCCCACTGCTGCGCATGCGCTTCACGCTCATCTTCTTGGGAAGGATCGCGCATTGCCTGCAGGTCCGGGTGTCGGTAAAGCGCGTTGCTGTCGAGGCCGATCTTGGCATCGAGGCAGTGCAGGTTGCCGTCTTCGGTGATCACCAGCGGGTTGATCTCCAGAAGCGCCAGATCCTTGTCATGGAACAGCTTGGAGAGCCCCAGGAAGATCTTGGTGAACTGCTTGATCTGTTCCTTGTTCAGGCCCAGCTTGAAAGCCAGTTCACGCGCCTGGTAGGGCTGTGCGCCGGTCAGCGGGTCGATCTCGGCCTTGAGGATCTTGTCGGGCGTCTCTTCGGCGACCTTCTCGATCTCGACGCCACCCTCGGTGGACGCCATGAAGACGACGCGGCGCGTGCTGCGATCGACGACGGCGCCGAGGTAGAGCTCGTTGGCGATGTCGGTGCAGTTCTCGACCAGAATCTTGGCGACCGGCTGGCCCTTCGCGTCGGTCTGGAAGGTCACCAGGTTCTTGCCTAGCCACTGCTCGGCGAAGGCCTTGGCCTCTTCCGGGCTCTGGACCAGCTTGACGCCACCGGCCTTGCCGCGGCCGCCTGCGTGAACTTGGGCTTTGACGACCCACTTGTCGCCGCCGATTTTCTTGCAAGCCTGTGCGGCTTCTTCGGGGGTGTCGACCGCGAAGCCCTTGGACACCGGAAGACCGTAATCGGCAAACAGCTGTTTGCCTTGATACTCGTGAAGGTTCATCGATTCATGCCATTAGGTTGCATGTGACTCGAATGGCACCCGGCCACTGTGACCCGATGCCCCCGTGCCGCCCGGACCCGGGCGGCACCTCAAGCAAAAAGCGGGATAACGACTTACTTGCGCTTCTTGCGGTTGGCCGCGTGAATCGCGTGGCCGTCAACGGCGAGTGCTGCTTCGTGCACCGCTTCGGAGAGCGTCGGGTGCGCGAAGCAGGTCAGCGCCAGATCTTCGGCGCTGGAGCCGAACTCCATGGCGATGACGCCCTGCGCGATCAGCTCGCCGGCGTGCTGACCGATGATGTGGATACCGAGAATGCGATCGGTTTCGGCATCCGCGATCACCTTGGCCATCCCTTCCGGCGCATTGTTGGCGAGTGCTCGGCCGCTGGCCGAGAACGGGAAGCTACCTGTCTTGACCTCGATACCCTGCTCTTTCGCCTGTTGCTCGTTGATCCCCACCCAAGCGACTTCGGGTGCGGTATAGATCACGCTCGGAATGGCGTCATAGTTCATCTCGGGCTTCTGACCGGCGATGACGTCGGCGACCATGATGCCCTCTTCCGAGGCTTTGTGAGCGAGCATGGGGCCGCGCACCACGTCGCCGATGGCGTAGACGCCGGAGACGTTGGTTCGGCACTGGTCGTCGACAAAGATGAAACCGCGTTCGTCCATCTTGATGCCGGCGCCGTCGTCGAGAAGGCTGTCGGTGTAGGGTTTGCGACCCACACAGACGATCAGCTTGTCGAAGACCTGCTCCTGCTCGCCGTCGCTGTCGGTGTACTTGACCACGACTTCGCGTGCGTCGCCTTCACCCTTGATCTCGGAGCCGGTCACTCGAGCGCCCATCTTGATATCGAGGCCCTGCTTCTTGAACAGCTTCTGCGCTTCCTTGGCAACCGCCTGGTCGACCATCGGCAGGAAGGTGTCGAGCGCTTCCAGCATGGTGACTTCGCTGCCGAGACGGCTCCAGACGCTGCCGAGCTCGAGCCCGATGACGCCTGCGCCGATGACACCCAGGCGCTTGGGAGCCTCGGTGAACTCCAGGGCCCCGGCGGAATCGACGATGATATCGTCGGTCATCGGCGCGGGGGGAATGTTCACCGGCACGGAACCCGAGGCGAGAATGACATTGTCGGCCTCATAGGTTTCGGCCTTGCCGTCCTGCCCGGTGACTTCCACTTTCTTGCCGTCGAGCAACTTGCCGGTACCTTCGAGCGCGGTAACACCGTTGGCCTTGAACAGTGCGCTGATGCCGCCGGTATTCTTGGCAATGACGCTGTTCTTGAACTCCAGCATCTTGCCGATGTCGGTGTCGAGCTCGCCGACATTGATACCGATCTCGGCGTAGTGATCACGCGTCTCGACGAATTTGTGCGACGTTTCGAGCAGCGCCTTGGACGGAATGCAGCCCACGTTCAGGCAGGTGCCGCCGTGGACGGTCTTGCCTTCCTTGTTGACCCATTTCTCGACACAGGCTGTCTTGAGGCCCAGCTGGGCGGCGCGAATCGCAGCGACGTAGCCGCCAGGACCCGCACCGATGACGATTACATCGAATTTATCGGCCATGAAAGATTTCCTGTTCGCTTCGATTGCCGTTCGCCGGGCAAACCCGGCGAACCGAATGCAAGGTCTTCAGAGATTGCAGCTCAGATGTCGAGCAGCAGGCGTGCCGGATCTTCCAGCAGCGATTTGATGGCGACGAGGAACTGGACCGCGTCCTTGCCGTCGATCATGCGGTGATCGTAGGAGACCGCGAGATACATCATCGGACGAATCTCGACCTTGCCGTTCACCGCCATCGGCCGCTCCTGGATCTTGTGCATGCCCAGGATCGCGGTCTGCGGCGGATTCAGGATCGGCGTCGACATCAGCGAACCGAAGATGCCGCCATTGGTGATGGTAAAGGTGCCACCCTGCATGTCTTCGATGCCGAGCTTGCCCTGTTTACCGCGCTGACCAAAGTCGCCGATCGCCTTCTCGACGTCCGCAAGCTTCATGCTGTCGGTGTCGCGAAGCACCGGCACGACCAGCCCACGCGGCGTGGAAACCGCCACGCCGATATCCTGATAGCCGTGGTAGACGATGTCGGTGCCGTCGATGGAGGCGTTGACGTCCGGGAAGCGCTTGAGCGCTTCCGTTGCCGCCTTGACGAAAAAGCCCATGAAGCCGAGCTTGACGTCGTGCGCCTTCTGGAAGGTGTCCTTGTACTGGCTGCGCAGCGACATGACCGCGGTCATGTCCACCTCGTTGTAGGTGGTGAGCATAGCGGCAGTCTGCTGCGCCTGAACCAGACGCTTGGCAATGGTCTGGCGCAGCCGGCTCATCGGTACGCGCTGCTCGGGACGATCGCCTTCGACCGCCGGCGACGGAGTCGCTGCCGCCTTCGGCGTTTTCGCACCACTGTCAGCCGGGGCCGATTTCTTGGCCGAGCCATCCTTTAATGCTTTCTGGACGTCTTCCTTCAGCACGCGACCGCCCTTGCCGGTCCCTTCGATCTTGCTGACGTCGAGATCGTTTTCGGCCGCCATCTTGCGAGCTGCGGGAGCGAGGATCTTGCCGTCGACCTTGGCGTCCTGCTCGTCGTTGTCGGCGCCAGATGCCGGGTCCTGATCGTCAGCGGATTCGGCAGAAGCGCCTTCCGAACCGCCGCCACCCTCGGAAAAGACGGCCAGGAGCGCTTCGGACTCGACAACCCCGCCCTCTTCGACGTGAATTTCGGAAAGTGTGCCGTCAGCCGGCGCGACCACCTCGAGCACGACCTTGTCGGTCTCGATCTCGGCAATAATCTCATCGCGCTTGACCGATTCGCCTGGCTTCTTGGCCCAGCTGGCAACCGTGCCTTCTTGCACGGACTCCGGGAAACTCGGCGCTTTCACGTCATGAGTCTTACCGGAGGCAGCCGGCTTCGAATCTGCGCTTTCCTTGCCGCTATCGCTCTGGGACTTGTCTTTACCCTCGCCATCATCGCTCGCGCTAGGCTCGGACTTTTTTTCGCTCTGCTTCCCCTCGGACGCCGCACCTAGGGTGCCCAGCACCTGCTCGGATTCGCAGGTTTTACCCTCTTCGATGTTGATATCGGAGAGCGTTCCCGCCTCCGGTGCGACGACTTCGAGCACGACCTTGTCGGTCTCGATCTCGACGAGCAGCTCGTCCCGTTCGACGCTGTCGCCTACCTTCTTGTGCCATGTCGCAACCGTGCCTTCTGACACGGATTCCGGAAAAGTCGGCGCTTTGATATCAGTAGCCATGTCGTATCCTTAGTCTCTTCTCTTTCGCGGCTTCGCGGCGACTCGCTTCAAGCATTGAAGGCGTCGTCGACCAGCTGGCTCTGTTGTGCCACGTGGACAGACATATAGCCTGCGGCTGGTGCGGCGGATGCCGGACGACCAGCGAACTTGAGGCTGTGGTCCAATCCTTCGCGCACCATGCTCGCCACCAGGCGAAGATGATGCTGGCTCTGATACCAGGCGCCCTGATTGAGCGGCTCTTCCTGACACCAGACGACCTGTTCCAGGTTCGGAAAGGCCTTGAGTGCATCGAATAGCTCTTCCTTCGGGAAAGGATAGAGCTGCTCGACGCGGATGATCGCCGTATCGTCACGCTCGTTATCGGAACGATAGGTCGCGAGGTCGTAATAGACCTTGCCCGAGCAGAGTACGGCGCGCTTGACCTGCGTGGCGTCGCGCTCTCCCACGTCAGGGATAACCATTTGAAAGCGACCGTCGGCCAGCTCTTCCATGGTCGACGTCGCATCCTTGTGGCGCAGCAGGCTCTTCGGCGACATCACGATCAACGGCTTACGCAGCGGTCGAATGACCTGACGGCGCAACAGGTGATAGATCTGCGCCGGCGTGGTCGGCACGCAGACCTGCATGTTGTGCTCGGCGCATAGCTGAAGGAAACGCTCGAGGCGCGCCGATGAGTGCTCAGGCCCTTGACCTTCGTAGCCGTGGGGGAGGAGCAGCGTGAGACCGCAAAGACGCGCCCACTTTGACTCACCGGAGGAGATGAACTGATCGACCACCACCTGCGCGCCGTTGAAGAAGTCGCCGAACTGGGCTTCCCAGATGATCAGCGAGTTCGGGGCCGTCGTGGCATAGCCATACTCGAACGCCAGTACGGCTTCCTCGGAAAGGAAGGAGTCACGCACCGTGAACTCGGGCTGGCCTTCCTTGACGTGCTGCAGCGGCACATATGTCGAACCGTCTGCCTGGTTGTGAACCACGGCATGACGGTGTGAGAACGTTCCGCGGCCGGAGTCCTGCCCCGTCAGACGGACCGGATGATCGGCGTCGAGCAGCGTGGCGTAGGCCAGGGTCTCGGCGAAGCCCCAGTTAAGCGGCTGGTTGCCCGCGAGCATCTTGCGACGCTCTTCGTAGACGCGCGACACCTGGCGCTGAACATCAACGCCGTTCGGGATCTCGCTCATCTTCTGGGCGAGCTGGACCAGATGTTCGCGATCGATACTGGTATCGGTATCGCCGCTCCACTCGTGACCGAGATAGGGGGTCCAGTCAACGAACAGGCCGGTATTGGGCTGCTTCACCAGCGCGTTGGCAACGTGATTGCCCGCCTGCAGATCGTCGCGATACTGCTCGCCCATCTGCTTGGACTGCTCTTCCGTCAGGAAGCCTTCCTTGATCAGCTGCTCGACGTAGAGCGTGCGAGTCGACTTGTGCGACTTGATCTTGGAGTACATCAGCGGCTGCGTGCCGGAGGGCTCGTCGGCCTCGTTGTGGCCGCGCCGACGATAGCAGACCAGGTCAATGACGACGTCCCGCTTGAACTCCTTGCGATAGTCGACTGCGACTCGGGTGGCGTGCAGCACGGCTTCCGGATCGTCTCCATTGACGTGGAAGATCGGCGCCTGAACCATCTTGGCAATATCGGTGCAGTACTCGGTGGACCGGGCATCATCGATGCGCGAGGTCGTGAAACCCACCTGATTGTTGATCACCACATGCAGCGTGCCGCCAGTCTTGTAACCGCGGGTCTGCGACATCTGGAAGGTTTCCATCACCACGCCCTGGCCGGCGAAAGCCGCGTCACCGTGAATGACGATCGGCAATACCTGCTGACCGTCTTCGTCATCACGACGATCCTGACGGGCGCGTACCGACCCTTCGACCACCGGCGAGACGATTTCGAGGTGAGACGGGTTGAACGCCAGTGCCAGATGCACTTCGCCGCCCGGCGTCATGACGTTGGAGCTGAAGCCCTGGTGATACTTGACGTCGCCGGAGCCACGCTCGATCTGTTTCTTGCCATCGAACTCGTCGATCAATTCCGACGGGCTCTTACCGAGAATATTCACCAGCAGGTTGAGACGCCCTCGGTGGGCCATCCCGATGACAACTTCCTTGACGCCGTAACTGCCACCGCGCTGGATCACCTCGTCCATCATCGGGATGAAGGATTCCCCACCCTCCAGCCCGAAGCGCTTGGTGCCGGGGTACTTCGACGCCAGGTAGCTCTCGAGTCCTTCGGCTGCGGTCAGGCGTTCGAGCAAATGCTCGCGCTCGCTCTGGCTGTAGTTCGGCTTCGAGCGCACCGATTCGAAGCGCTGCTGGAGCCAGCGCTTCTCTTCCGTGTTGACGATGTGCATGAACTCACAGCCGATGGACCGGCAGTAGGTCTGGCTCAGCGCCTCGACGATCTCCTTGAGCGGCGCCTCATCCTTGCCAATGAACAGCGAGCCGGTCTGGAACGTCGTCTCCATATCGGCCTGGGTCAGGTCGTGGAAGGAGAGATCGAGATCAGGAACCGTATCCGACGGACGCAGCCCGAGCGGGTCGATGTCGGCACGCTGATGACCGCGAAACCGGTAGGCGTTGATCAGCTGAAGAACCTTGACCTGCTTGCGGTTCTCGCTGTTGCCGGAAGTGGTGGTGGCCGGTGCGCGACGCGATTGCGCCAGCTGGTAGAACTGATCCCGAATGGGACCAAGAGGAACATCTTGAGAGGGAGTACCTTCCAGGCGAGGCAGCTGATCGAAAGCCTCGCGCCACTCATCGGGAACCGTGGTGGGGTCGTCAAGGTACTGCTCGTAGAGCGCTTCCACGTAATGGGCGTTGCCACCGCTCATGTGGGAAGTGCGCCACATCAACTCCATTATGCCTTCTTGCATCTCTCGTTCACCCTGCACTGATGGGGTGTTGTCGGCGCCGGCCGCGATGAGGCGTATCGGCGTCACTCCGGACCGTCGCGAGACGGTGTGACGATCGCACCGCAAACCTCGGCGCCATGATCGTTAAAAGCCGGTGCACTAGGCACCGGCCAACATCTATCCAACCCAACGTCTGCGACATCCTGCCGCAGCTGGTTGCTGCGCATGATACCAAGCTCGTCGCTTCGATTTAAGTCGTAGATGCCTGTTCATTGATCAAGTCGCGTTGGAGAGCAGCATCTCACGAATCTTGCCGATCGCTCGCGTCGGGTTGAGCCCCTTGGGACAGACCGCCACGCAGTTCATGATGCCTCGGCAGCGGAAAAGGCTGAACGGATCTTCGAGCTCTGCCAGACGCTCCTGAGTCGCGTTGTCTCGGGTGTCCGCGAGAAAGCGATAGGCCTGGAGAAGCCCGGCGGGGCCGACGAACTTGTCGGGGTTCCACCAGAACGACGGGCAGGAGGTCGAGCAGCAAGCGCACAAGATGCACTCGTAGAGGCCGTCCAGCTTGTCGCGATCTTCCGGCGACTGCAGACGCTCGATTGCCGGTGCGGCCGTATCGTTTTGAAGATAAGGCTGCATCCGCTCGTACTGCTTGTAGAACAGGTTCATGTCGACGACGAGGTCGCGCATGACCGGCAGACCCGGCAGCGGGCGAAGAACGAGCTTGTTGTCCTTGATCACCTCAGAAACTGCCGTGACGCAGGCCAGACCGTTCTTGCCGTTCATGTTCATGCCGTCGGAGCCACAGACCCCTTCGCGACAGCTGCGCCGAAAGGCGAGTGAACTATCCTGGTCCTTGATCATGGTCAGGACGTTGAGAACCATCAGATCGCGCCCTTGGGTGTCGATCTGGAACTCCTGCATGTAGGGCGCGGAGTCGGTCTCGGGGTTGTAGCGGTAAACGGAAACCTGAAGATTGGACATGCGTGACAACCCCCTTAGTAGGTGCGAATTTTCGGCTCGAAGGTATCGACCGTCTTCGGCGTGAAATTCACTTCACGCTTGGTCACCGTCTTGTTGGTCGGGTGGAAGAGCGAGTGCTTGAGCCAATTGACGTCGTCACGATCCGGATAATCGTAGCGCGAGTGTGCACCGCGGCTCTCCTTGCGCTCCAGCGCCGCGATGGCGGTCGCTTCGGCGACTTCGAGCAGATTGTCGAGTTCGAGCGCCTCGACCCTGGCCGTGTTGAACGCGTTGGACTTGTCACCGAGGTGCGCATTGCCGATACGCTCACGCAGTTCGGCGAGCTTGCTCACCCCTTCCTGCATGTTGTCTTCCTGACGGAAAACGCCGAACGCGTTCTGCATGGTGCTCTGCAGCTCCGCGCGAAGATCGGCGACCGACTCACCCCCGTTGGATTCGTTCCAGCGCGACATGCGAGCCATGGCACGATCGACGTCGGACTGCGAGGCTTCAAGATACTCCACGCCTTCGTTGAGCGACTTCTCGATATGGATGCCGGCAGCACGACCAAACACGACGAGATCGAGCAAAGAGTTACCGCCGAGGCGGTTGGCGCCGTGCACCGAGACACAAGCCGCTTCACCGCAGGCAAACAAGCCGTTGATGACTCGATCGTTGCCATCGGGATCTTGCGCCAGTGCCTGACCGTCCACGTTAGTGGGGATGCCGCCCATCATGTAGTGACAGGTCGGCGTCACCGGGATCGGCTCTTTGACCGGATCGACATGCGCAAAGGTCTTCGAGAGCTCGACGATGCCCGGCAGACGCTTCATCAACACCTCTTCCCCGAGGTGATCGAGCTTGAGCATCACGTGGTCGCCGTTCTCGCCACAGCCGCGACCCTCGAGCACTTCCATGACCATCGCGCGAGCGACAACGTCACGGCCGGCGAGGTCCTTGGCATTGGGCGCATAACGCTCCATGAAGCGCTCACCATCCTTGTTGATGAGGTAGCCCCCCTCGCCGCGACACCCTTCGGTGACCAGACACCCGGCGCCGTGAATGCCGGTGGGATGAAATTGCCACATCTCCATGTCCTGCATCGGGAAACCCGCACGCAGCGCCATGCCGATACCGTCACCGGTATTAATCAGGGCATTCGTGGTCGAGGCAAAGATTCGGCCTGCACCCCCGGTCGCGAGCACCGTGGCCTTCGCCTTCACATGCGCGATCTCGCCAGTCTCGATACACAGCGCGATACAGCCGACCACGTCGCCGTCGGCGTTGGTCACCAGATCCACCGCATACCACTCGTCAAGGAAGACGGTGTTGTTCTTAAGGTTATTCTGATAGAGCGTGTGCAGCAGGGCATGGCCGGTACGGTCGGCCGCCGCGCAAGTCCGCGCCGCCTGACCACCCTTACCGAAGTCCTTGGACTGACCCCCGAACGGGCGCTGATAGATACGTCCGTTATCGAAGCGCGAGAACGGAAGCCCCATGTGCTCAAGCTCGAAGACGGCTTTCGGCCCCTCTGAGCAGAGATACTCTGCGGCATCCTGGTCGGCAATGTAGTCGCCACCCTTGACGGTGTCGTACATGTGCCAGCGCCAATCATCGTTGGGGTCGGCAGAGCCAATCGCACAGGTGATACCGCCTTGAGCGGAAACGGTGTGCGAACGGGTGGGGAAGACCTTGGACAGCACCGCGGTCTTCTTACCCGACTTGGCCAGTTCGAGTGCGGCTCGCAGACCAGAACCACCACCACCAACGATGATGGCGTCGAAACTCAAGCTACGCATGGTAGACATAGATCAGGCTCCCCAGAGGACTTGGACGCCCCACACCAGAAAGACGAAAATGGCGAAAATGACGACTGCCTGGAAGGCGAACCGCACACCGGTGTGTTTGAGATAGTCAGTGGAAACCGTCCAGAGACCGACCCAGGCGTGAGCGGCCATCGAAATGAAGGCCAGCAGCGAGAAGATACGCATCCAGGTCTGGGAAAAGAGGCCACTCCAGGTGACATAGTCCAGATTAGGATGGAACAACAGGTAAGCGACCATGAACACCGCATAGACTGCCAGCACGACAGCCGAGACCCGCTGAATGAGCCAGTCGGAAAGTCCGCTGCGCCCAAGGTTCGTGATGTTGGTTACCATACCCAGACTCCCGCCAGAATCACTAGAACGGCGCTGATCACGACCGTGATCTGTGCCTTGCGTGTACCCCCTTCGAGGTCGACCCCCATGCCGGCATCCATCAGCAGGTGTTTCACCCCTGCGACGAAGTGGAAACCGAGAGCCGATAGCAGGCCCCAAGCAACAAGCTTCGCCAAGACATTATGGGCCAGGGCATCACTGACGGCGTCGAAGCCCTGCGGCGAGGAAAGGGAAGCATCCAGGGCCCAAAAGCCGAAGATGAGGCCGACGAAGAGAATGACGCCGGTAATACGGTGTGCGATGGAAGTCAGTGCGGGGAGTGGAAAGTGGATGGAGGAAAGATCGAGGTTTACTGGACGTTTGCTATTCACGGCTCTTCAACACTCTCTTGCCCCAAGACGGGCCAAGCCCGTTTGGGCGGTGGTTATAAGAAGCAGGATCTCGGTCGCAGAATCGGAATCGGTGCGGCCCAGGCCGAGCTAACGATGCCATATCGTGTGGGCATTGATTATAGGGTTTGAGCCGCTGCATGACAAACTGCTACAGGCGACGCCAGGTTCCGAGAAGACGAGACGTACCTCCTCTATTTAGCCATTACCTTACCCGTTACCCGGTGCCACCTACCGGCGACAAAGCGCCCCATCGAGCCCTGGGCGGACACCTTCATTGACATGGCGGCAGCCCTAACCTAGAAGACCCACCCCACCTCCCCTCCTTTCATATTCATTGCCGTGGCAGCACAATGCTCCCTCACGGACCCGCAATGTCGACAATCCGGACAGGTCACGCACCGCTGGGCGGTGACGAAGAAAACAACCACTACCACCCACCCCTCTCCCTGCAGGTCAAGGGGGTGCGACGAATTGACAAAGCATGGTGGAAACCTATAGTGGGCAAACTATTTTTGTGCCTACACCACAGCCAAGACAAAGGGTTATGTCACGTTAAGGAGGCCACACAATGGCTGACAGAAAAGCGAAACTCTCGATCGACGGCATCGACGAGCCGATTGAATTCCCGGTCTATCCAAGCACCGTCGGGCCCGATGTCATCGACGTACGCAGCCTCACCGGCGAAGGCTTTTTCACCTACGACCCCGGCTTCGTGGCCACCGCTTCCTGCGAGTCGAGCATCACCTACATCGACGGCGGCGAAGGCGTCCTCCTTCATCGCGGCTACCCCATTGAACAGCTGGCAAAAAACTCCAACTACGTCGAGCTATGTTACCTGCTAATGTTTGGCGAACTCCCCTCCTCCGAAGAGTATGAGGATTTCGAGAGTACGCTGGGTCGGCACACAATGGTCCATGAGCAGATCGTCAACTTCTACAAGGGTTTTCGCCGTGACGCTCACCCCATGGCGATCCTCTGCGGCGTCGTGGGCGGGCTGGCAGCCTTCTACCATGACAATCTCGACATCACTCAGGCCGATCAGCGCCACGTCAGTGCCGTGCGCCTGATCGCCAAGATGCCGACCCTTGCTGCGATGTGTCACAAGTACAATATCGGTCAGCCCTTCATGTACCCGCGGAACGATCTCAGCTACTCAGAGAACTTCCTTCACATGATGTTCGGCAACCCGTGTGAAAACTATGAGGTAAATCCGGTTATCGCCAAGGCGATGGATCGCATTTTCATGCTGCACGCCGATCACGAGCAGAATGCCTCGACGTCAACGGTTCGCCTCGCCGGATCGACAGGCGCCAACCCCTTCGCTTGCATCAGCGCTGGCATCGCGGCGCTTTGGGGACCGGCTCACGGTGGCGCCAACGAGGCGGTGCTCGCCATGCTCGACGAAATCGGCGATGACTCCGAGGAGAACATTCAGCGCTTCATCGACAAAGCCAAGGACAAGGACGACCCGTTCAAGCTAATGGGCTTCGGTCATCGGGTGTACCGCAACTTCGACCCGCGCGCCAAAGTGATGAAGGAGACCTGCGACGAAGTCCTCGGCGAACTCGGCATTGGTGATGATGCTCAGCTACAGATCGCCAAGCGTCTGGAGCAGATCGCCCTGGAAGACGAGTACTTCATCGAACGCAAGCTCTACCCGAACGTCGATTTCTACTCCGGCATCATCCTCAAGGCGATCGGCATTCCCACCAACATGTTCACCGTGATCTTCGCCATGGCGAGGACAGTGGGGTGGATCTCGCACTGGAACGAGATGATTGCCAATGGCTACCGCATCAGCCGCCCACGCCAACTTTACAACGGCCATGACAAGCGAGACTACCCGACGACCTGACTCGCCGATGCAACGCAGCGACTTTACGAGTACCAACCGCCGACATCGCTCGGCGGTTTTTTTCGCCTCTACCACCCAAGCCAAGATTTCCACACTTTCTGTGGATAAACCTGTTAAAAACCTAGCCAATCGGTCACACAAACGGCATGATCACGGGACTTTCAACAGATCGTACATTTTTTGACCAAGTATAAGCTGTTGATTTACATAGAATTAGCGTTGAGGGCAAGGCAATTCAGCAGCTTACGGGGCATCCCCACGAGGTCAGCGCTCAGTGGTGGAAAACAGAAGACAGTGTCAAGCGAAAAACGGCAGACTCAAGCAAGTTATCAACAAGCCAGCAGGGTAAAGCTGGTTCGCTCGAACCGGAATCGCAGAAGGATAAGGGGATAAAGAGGAATAACGGAGATGGCGTCCCATAGGGGGTTCGAACCCCTGTTACCGCCGTGAAAGGGCGGTGTCCTGGACCACTAGACGAATGGGACGCATTAGAACGGATTGCACCGGTTCTTGTGGTGGAGCCTAGCGGGATCGAACCGCTGACCTCGACACTGCCAGTGTCGCGCTCTCCCAGCTGAGCTAAGGCCCCGTCCCAAGAACGGGGCGAAATATACGCCGACCCACCTGACACGTCAAGGTCTTAGCCGTTTTTTACAGCAGTGCCACGTATCAACACTGGGCAATGGCGCACTTAGAGGTCTCGATAACGCTTCTCGAGGCGTTTGGCCTGTTTCTTGGAGGCACCACCCAGCACCTCGATGGCATGACGGAGACGCGCACGTGTCATGTCGGACCCCAGTATCGCCATGGCGTCAAGAACCGAGGTCGAATGGGCACTGCCGGTGATGGCAATAAAGACAGGCGCGAGGAAGCCCTTCATTTTCATCTCTAACTGCTCGGCCAAGGTCTTCACCACTGACAGCAGTTCATCCTTTTCCCACTTGGTCACACTCTCCAGACGCCAGGTCAGAAACTGCAATAGTTCGACGAGCGACTCACGCTCGAGCGCGATACCGTCAAAGCTCTCTTGCCGAATGGCCGGCAGCCCCGAGAAGAAGTGCCCGGCAAGCGGTATCGCCTCTGAGAGCGTTGAAATACGCGGGCGAACCTGGGGCAAGATCTGTGACACGTAGGTGTCGTTGAACGCCCAATCGCGAAGCGCCTGCAGCAAAGCGGCGTCATCGAGATCTTCACGCAGGTAAACGCCGTTTAGCCAGGTGAGCTTCTCCAGATCAAAGACCGGTCCGCCGAGCGAGACGCGCTGGATGTCGAAACTCGACATCATCTCTTCGAGGGTAAACTTCTCCCGGTCATCAGGCATCGACCAACCCATTCGGCCCAGATAATTCGTGACCGCCTGTGGCAGATACCCCATGCGCCGGTAATAGTTGATCGACGTCGGGTTCTTGCGCTTGGAAAGCTTGGACTTGTCCGGATTGCGCAATAGCGGCATGTGACAGAGCCGCGGCATGGGCCAGCCAAAGTACTCGTATAGCAGCTGGTGCTTGGGTGCGGAGTTGATCCACTCCTCCCCTCTCAGCACATCGGTGATACCCATCAGGTAATCGTCAACGACATTCGCCAGGTGGTACGTCGGCATACCGTCGGATTTCAACAAAACCTGCGCATCGATCTGTGCCCACTCGACTTCTATTTGCCCGCGCAGCATGTCCTCGACAACACAGACGCCGGAATCCGGCACCTTCATGCGCACGACGTAGGGCCACTCCTCGCGCTCGCGCCGCGACTGCTCCTCTGGGTCGAGCGCGAGATCCTTTGGCTTCAGCGCCAGATGCTCGCCCGCTTCGCGACGCGATTCGCGAAGGCTCTCAAGCTCCTCGCTGGTGCGGTAGCACTTGAAGGCGAACCCCTTGTCCAGCAACTGCTGGGCATGCTCGGCGTAGATGTCGCCACGTTCACTCTGACGATACGGGCCGTGAGGACCACCGACGTCGGGGCCTTCGTCCCAGTCGAGGCCCAGCCAGCGCAGCGAATCGAGAATCATCTGCTCCGATTCATCGGTCGAACGCTGACGGTCGGTATCCTCGATCCGCAGGATGAACTGCCCCCCGTGCTGGCGGGCGTAGCAGAGGTTGAATAGCGCGATGTAAGCCGTGCCAACGTGAGGATCGCCAGTCGGCGATGGCGCGATACGCGTGCGTACAGTCATGTTTCCTATCCGTTGATGAACGAGCGACCACTATTATACGCGTCGGGCATCGGGCTGCCGATGCCGCAAACTGACACGCCTCGTTAATTCACTGCGCGATCTCGCTTTTTAACCTGAACGCCCCTGCAACCCGAAACATAATTAGGACTCAAAACGCTATGATCGCCAATCGGTAAGCATTCGCATCCCCACCCAGGCGAGATTTTCGGATGGACGGGCTAGGACCAAGAATCAAACAGCTTCGGCTGCAAGCGGGACTGAGCAAAGCTGCGCTGGCGCGTCGTGTCGGCGTCTCGGATGTCACCATTTCCTACTGGGAATCGGGCACCATCAAGCAGATCGGTCATGAGCGACTGGTCTCTTTGACCTCGGCACTCGATTGCTCGCTGAGAGAACTGCTCGACGAAGACGCCATGAACGCGATCGCCGGCACGCCGTCTCAGGCGGGTTGCCAGGTACTATCGCTAAAAGCGGATCGTCCCGCACCTTGGGAACGAGGTGAGAGCAGTGACGGAGAGCTTTCTACCGCTCAGCTCCTGATGGAAAACAGTCAGATGGTGACCCCGGCTGAGGGAGAGGTCTTCGACTTCCTGGTCGAAGGTGATCTCGCTGCCATCTCTCCCACCGAGAACTTCCAGCAGGACGGTCTCTACCTGATCGAGCGCGAGGGCAGTCTGGCCATTCAGTACCTGGAGCGCCTGGCGTCCGGACGCATGCGCGTCAGTGGTGAACAGCTCGACGGCGCGAGTGTCGAGAACATTCGTAACCCACCGTTTCGCGTTCTCGGTCAGGTACGGGCGCGCTGGCGCCGTCAAACCTGAGCCATTATCGCTTCGTCATTGGCTAGCGAGCCGGCTGTCGACGGCATTACCCACTATCGACGCTGGCGACCTACTGTTGACGGTCTTTGTCGGCGACACTGTGGACGACTCCCCTCTATGGGCCGTCAGTCTACGAGCCGCCGGCAAGCGCCCCCTCCCCCAGCGATAAAATGATCGCGCACGCAATGTGTCCACACTCAAGCAGGATGCCGCGAACGGGCTCGCAGGCTGCCAGCTTGCGACAGCCTGATTGGATCCCGGTCAATGAGACACTCACGATGCCCTGGGCGCTGTTGTCAGCGTCGAATGCGAACGCCACCCACGCGAAGCGTCTCAACACCCGCTTTCGAGCGCTGACATCACGCCGCCAACACTGGCCTATCACGCCAAGTAGGCCTGCGACGAGAGCGCCCTCGGCGTCGCGTCTGACACTGAAAACCAGGCGGGTGCCTGGCTTTTGAATTGACTGTCTGGCTATCCGGGACGGCCTGCAAGACAGGCGACGCTACCTTCAGGCAGTCCGATTCAACGGGCACTACTTCTTGGCCTTTGGTTCCAGCCAGCGCGCCCACCAGTAGATCAGCAAACCACCCAGTGCCATCGCCGTTCCAACGTAGCCTGTGGACGTCCAGCCGAACCCGGCCGTAATGGCCATGCCCCCAAGCCAAGGCCCCAGGGCGTTGGCAACGTTGAAAGCCGCATGGTTGGAAGCCGCAGCCATCGTTTGCGCGTCCTTCGCCACATCCATCAAGCGAATCTGAAGGGCCGGTGATAGCGCCACCATGCTACCCACCGTCATGACCGACAGCACGACACTCCATACCGAGTTCGCCGCCAAGGGAAAAAGAAACAGGATCAAAGCGCTGAACCCGAGAATCCAGCCAACCGAGCGGAACTGAAGCTTGTCGAATAGCCAGCCACCAATGATGTTGCCAGCAATCGCCCCGATACCGAATGCCGCCAGCACTAACGGTACCCAGTGCTCGGCGATGCCTGTCACGTTGATCAACGTCGGCGCGAGATAGCTGAAGACACTGAACATGCCGGCGAAACCGATAGCGCCAATACCCAGAGTCAACCAGACCTGTCGTCGCCCCAGCGCCGCGAGCTCCGTGAGCGGCTTGGAGCGCACCTCTTGCCGATTCACCGGTAGATAGAGCGCCACCATGACGACCGTGGCGATGCCGATCGCGCCGACCAGCCCGAAGGCGTAGCGCCAATCCAGTAGCTGACCCAGCCAGGTCGCCAGCGGATTGCCCACCAGCATTGCCGTGGTGATCCCCAGCATGACTCGACTGACCGCCTTCGCCCGCTTGTGAGGTGGCACCATCGATGCCGCCACCAGCGCGGCCACGCCGAAATAGGCGCCATGAGGTAGCCCGGAGATGAACCGGAAGGCCATGAGCGAGTAGTACTCGGGCGCGATGGCACTGGCGAAGTTGCCTACTGCGAAGAAGATCATCAGCAGTAGCAGCAGCTGACGTCGATAGAGATAGGAGCCAAAAATGGCGATGAGCGGTGCGCCGACGACCACACCGAGCGCATAGGCACTGATGAGATGTCCGACCTGCGTCTCGCCGACGCCCAGTCCACGCGCCACGTCCGGCATCAATCCCATGATCGCGAATTCACCGGTACCGATCGCAAACCCACCGACGGCCAGGGCGAGTTCGATCAGCAAGGCGACGCGCGCAGAGGGGCGTACCTCAGTTTCCACAGCTTCCGCCACATCCCTCTCCTACTTTGGTCTATGCCACTCAGAGCCCACATTATTCACACGCTCGCCGGCATTGGGAACCTTATGCGTCGCTGAGGCAGAAGATGGCATCGAAGCCTCTTCGAAATCGCGATGAACTTATCGCCGTTGCTGGACTCATAGAGGGTATGGAATTCAACGTCATCGCGTCGTCTTCCTAGCTTATTGTTAGCGATCGTTCTCGCCGCGCTCCTTGCGCGGCGATTTTTTGTCCGCTCGACGCTGACGCCGACCGCGCGCCAACGATGACGCCTCATGCCTTGCCGTGGGGTACTTCACGCTCAGCCGGCAACGGCCTCCTCCAACTTCATTTCCTAGATCCGCTCAGGCGTCATCGCTGGCTCCGCGCCAGACCCCGGGGCGACTGCGCAGGCACTGCGTCGCGTGCTACCATCCACGAATTGCCGCCCGCGTTGTTGGAGAGCGCCCGTGCTGCTTTACCTGCTCGTTTTTGCCGTCTGCCTACTCATCACGCTGTTTACCGTGATCGCCCTAATGGTGTCGCGAACGCCACGCTATCGCACGCAGGCGAGCGATCTACTGGCCCTCTTCGACGATGTGCTCTCCAATCGCGCCAGCGAAGCCCAGTGGCACACCCTCATCGGCTACCCTATTCGCCACGACCCCTATCTCGAAAACCTGCGACGCCGCTGCCAGCATCTGATGGAACAATACGGCAGGCCCTGGCAGGTCGCGCAGGGTGGCTCTCTCCTCTCCCGCGATGGCCGCGACGAGCTGCTGGGGCTGCGCGATCACCTGGCCGCGCACACCGCGCTGACGCCGGGGGAGTATCGCGCATGACGCTTGCTCGGCAGTGAATCATGAGTCCCTTATGATCGACAGCATTCGCCAGACGCCGCTGGACACCACGGTGAATCACCATCAGCACAACCACCATCAGATCGTGATCGGGCTGACGGGGTACGCCGAATTCGAAATCGCCCAGCAAAGCGGCATAATCGCCCCCCTCACCGGCTGCCTCGTGCCGGCAAACGTCGAGCACTACTATCAAGGGCTGGGAGAAAACCGTCAGCTGATTATCGACCTCGACGATGAGGCGGAGTCGCTCACAGGCGCCCACCGGCCACTACGTCGCCTATTCGATCGCCCCGGCTACTTTTCACTGGACGATACACTGACGCACTACCTGCAATTTCTGGTCCAGGAAAGCACACGACCTCACCACACGCCGAACGGACTTTTGGTCGCGACGCTACTCAGCGCGCTTCAGACGCGCATCGACACGCGTCAGCCGCAGGACATGCGCTCTCCTCGGCGCATTCGCGCGCTGGATATCGCGCGCCTGGAACGTTACGTTCAGGCCCATCTGCATCGCCGGATTCAGGTCGCCGATCTGGCTCGGCTTGTCTGTCTGAGCGAAGCACACTTCAGCGCACGCTTTCGCGAACAGACCGGCCTCACGCCCTATCAGTTCGTTTTGCGGCAGCGTCTGTCGACCGCGCGTGGCCTGATCGTCGCCAATGAGCTGGATCTGGCCGGGGTCGCTGAACGTGCCGGTTTCGCCAGCCAGAGCGCATTGAGCCATGCTTTCAGACGGCATTACGGTCACCCCCCGATCGCCCTTCGCGAGAGCCTTCGTTAGTCCTCCTGGTTAGGGCGATTCGCGTCCTCGTATCCAATTCCTGTAAGCCCGACCGCAATTTCTGACATCGCCAACCCGGGAATTTGGCAAGCGCGGCGCCGAGGTTTCACGCTAGAGTCGAGGTAACGCCAGTTTCCTTCATTTCGGCCGAGGCGGTGCTGAACTGCAGACTTCTCATGCGGTGCACGGTATCTCTCGAGCCTGTCATTTACAGGGTTGCCCCATGCTTAAAGCCGATCAGATGCTTGATACTTCCACGTGGCAGACCTCGCTCGAGACGCTGTTTGCCCGTATCAGTGAACATTATATCGTCGATGAACAGGCCTACGTCGACGAACTGATAGCCCTGCTGGGGGCAGGCGATGCGGACTTTGCGCGGATCGGAGACGCCACGGCGGCACTGGTACGCGACGTCCGCGGAATGGACACTGCCGTCGACTCCATCGACGAACTGCTTCAGCAGTACAGCCTCGACACTCAGGAGGGCGTACTGCTGATGTGCCTCGCCGAGGCGCTGCTTCGCGTGCCCGACAAGGCGACTGCCGATGCCCTGATCGACGACAAGCTTGGCGTGGCGGAGTGGAAGAGCTACCTCGGGCAGAGCGAATCCTGGCTGGTCAACGCCTCGACCTGGGGACTGCTGATGACCGGCAACGTGCTCAAGATGGACAAGCCGCGAGATGGCAAGCCAGCGAGCTTCATCAATCGGATGGTCAATCGCATGGGCGAGCCGGTCATCCGCAGCGCCATGTATCAGGCGATGCGGATCATGGGCCAGCAGTTCGTCCTCGGCCGCACCATTGGCGAGGCGCTCAAGCGCTCCAAGCCGCTGTTCGACAAGGGCTACACCTACTCTTACGACATGCTCGGCGAAGCCGCCCGTACCCGCGACGATGCCAATCGCTACTACGAAGACTATGCCGCCGCCATTCGCGAAGTCGGCGATACCAGCCGTCGGCTGGATGCCTCGACACCGGCGCCATCAGTATCGATCAAACTCTCCGCGCTGCACCCGCGCTACGAGTTCGGCCGGCGCGCTCAGGTGCTCGACGAACTCGTCGACACCGTCAAATCGCTGGTCAAACTGGCTCGGGATGGCCACGTCGCGCTGACCATCGATGCCGAGGAAGTCGACCGACTGGAGATTTCACTCGAGGTCTTCCGCGCCGTCTTCGAAAGTGATGTATGTACCGGCTGGGGACACTTCGGCCTGGTCGTACAGGCCTACTCCACCCGCTGTCTGCCGGTGCTGCACTACATCAATCGGCTCGCCGACGAACAGGGGGACGAGATTCCGCTGCGTCTCGTTAAAGGCGCGTACTGGGACAGTGAGATCAAGGAGTCCCAGCAGCTCGGCGTCGATGGCTACCCCGTCTACACGCGCAAGGCCTGCACGGACGTGGCCTATCTTGCCTGCGCCCGCTTTCTGCTCTGCGACGAGACCCAAGGTCGTATCTTCCCGCAGTTCGCCACGCACAACGCCCACACCATTAGCCAGATTCTCGAGTTCGCCAACCGGACCCATCGTCACTTCGAATTTCAGCGGCTGCATGGCATGGGCGAGGCGCTCTACGACGCCGCCCTGCAACGCGCGCCGACGGGCACCTACTGCCGAATCTACGCTCCGGTTGGCGCGCACAAGGATCTACTGCCCTACCTGGTTCGCCGCTTGCTGGAGAACGGCGCCAACTCTTCTTTCGTCCACCAACTGGTCGACCCGAGAGTGCCGGTGGAATCGCTTTGCGTGCATCCGGTCGAGACGCTGCGCCAGGTCGACGGACACGCCAACCCGAAAATTCCGTTGCCGCGGGACATCTATGGCCCGGCACGGCGCAACTCGAAAGGCGTCAACCTCAATGTGGACAGCCAGTATCGTCCGCTGATGGCGCGAATGGCGGAGTTCATGGAGCAGGAGTACACGGCGAAGCCGCTGCTCGCCTTCGAGGTATCCGACGATACCGACAGCCTCCAGCGTGTGCTGTCCCCCTACGACCGTCGCCAGGTCGTGGGCCAGGTCCAGTGGGCAAGCGCCGAGCAGACCGAGCAGGCCATCGGCAGTGCCTGGAAAGCCTTCCCCGAATGGCGAGACACGTCGGTGGAAACTCGCGCGACGATTCTCGAGCGGCATGCCGATCTGATGGAGGAGAATCTCGCCGAGCTGATGGCGCTCTGCTCCCGCGAGGGCGGCAAGTTACTCACCGACGGCGTCGACGAAATTCGTGAAGCCGTCGACTTCTGCCGCTATTACGCCGCCCGGGCACGAGAGCTGTTCGACGCGCCCACCCCGCTGCCCGGCCCGACGGGCGAGTCCAATGAGCTATCGATGAGTGGCAAAGGCGTCTTCGCCGCGATCAGCCCGTGGAACTTCCCCGTCGCGATCTTCACCGGCCAGATCGTGGCCGCGGCGGTCGCCGGCAACACCGTGCTCGCCAAGCCCGCCGAGCAGACCTCGCTGATCGCGCACCGAGTGATCGAACTCCTCCACGAAGCCGGCATGCCTCGTGAGGTCGTCCAACTGCTGCCCGGTGACGGTGCCACCGTCGGCAGCGTGCTGAGCAGTGACTCTCGCATCACCGGCATGGTGTTCACCGGCTCCACCGATACCGCGCAGATCATCAACCGCTCGCTCGCGGCGCGGGACAATGCCCCGCTGCCGACGCTGATTGCCGAGACCGGGGGTCTCAATGCGATGATCGTCGACTCCACTGCCCTGCCGGAGCAGGTGGTAGCCGACGTCGTCCACTCGGCCTTCCAGAGCGCAGGACAGCGCTGTTCGGCACTTCGCGTACTTTATCTCCAGGAGGACATCGCCGATCGTGTCATCAAGATTCTCGATGGAGCGATGAAGGAGCTGCGCATTGGCGATCCGCGGGATCTGGGGACCGACGTCGGACCGGTGATTGACGAAGAGGCGCGCGACGGTCTGCTCGCGCATGCCGAACGCCTGACGGCGGAAGGTCGCCTGGTGGCGAAGACCGAGCTCGACGAGCCCCAGACCCGGCACGGAACGTTCGTTGCGCCGATGGCGTTCCGGATCGACGGCATCGATGCCTTGGAGCGCGAGCAATTCGGCCCGATTCTGCACATTGTTCGCTATCGCGCCGACGAGCTCGAGAGCGTGATCGACACGATCAATGCCAAGGGATACGGCCTGACCTTCGGCGTCCACAGTCGGAACGAAAGCTTCACGCGCCACGTCGCCGCACGGCTTCAGGTCGGCAACGTCTACGTCAATCGCAACATCATCGGTGCCGTGGTCGGCGTACAGCCCTTCGGCGGCCAGGGCTTCTCAGGCACCGGCCCCAAAGCGGGCGGCCCGCATTACCTGCTACGGTTCGCGACGGAGAAGACCTGTACAATCAACACAGCCGCGCTCGGCGGAAACGCTACGCTGCTGGCGATGGGAGACTGATGTCAGGGCGCAAACGGCGACAATGCACCGCAGCACCGCAGGACGCTTTCGATGTTTGAAAACGACACACGCACGAGCCTCGTGCTCGTAACTTCACGACTCCCATTCCCGGCCGTGCTTGATGCGGCTGGGGTGCCGACCCAGGGTTCGTCAAAGCAGCCTCCGAACCAATAACAGAAACTGGAGACGTTTTATGGCTATCGGTGTGTGGATCAGCCTCATCGCTTACTTCGTGCTCATGATAGGCATTGGTGTGTATGCCATGCGCACGTCAACTTCGACTTCCGAGGACTACGTGCTGGGGGGGCGGACCTTAAGTCCCAAAGTTGCCGCATTGTCGGCAGGTGCCTCGGACATGAGCGGCTGGCTGCTATTGGGCTTGCCGGGGGCCATGTTCGTATCAGGCCTGGGATCGGCATGGATTGGCATCGGCCTGTTTGTCGGTGCCTTCTTTAACTGGCTGCTGGTCGCTCCTCGCCTGCGCGAGCAGACGGTGCACTACGGCAACGCCATCACCATTCCAGCCTTTCTGGCTAATCGCTTTCCGACCCAAGCCATGGCGCTGCGCACGGTATCAGCGATCGTCATCGTGATCTTCTTTGCGGTGTATACCGCGTCTGGCCTGGTGGCGGGCGGTAAGCTGTTCGAGAGCGCGTTTGCCGGTGTCGTCAATATCGGCTTCTTAAGCGACTATGGCACCGGTGTTGCCATTACGCTGATCGTGGTGCTTGCCTACACTGTCGTAGGGGGGTTTTTGGCCGTGAGCATGACCGACTTTGTACAGGGCTGCATCATGATGCTGGCACTGGTGATCATGCCGGCGGTCGTACTCTTCGGCGAAGGCGGTGGTGGCTTCTCACAAGCTTCTCAAACGCTCAACGAGGTAGACCCCAACCTGCTGACCTGGACCGATGGCCTCACCTTCATTGGCTGGCTCTCGGCGGTGACCTGGGGCCTGGGTTACTTCGGCCAGCCGCATATCATCGTGCGCTTCATGGCCATCCGCAGTCTCAAGGATGTGCCGACAGCGCGTAACATCGGCATGGGCTGGATGGCCATTTCGCTAATCGGCGCTGTATCCCTGGGGCTTTTCGGCCGCGCCTACGCCATTCGTAACGGCATCGACGTCGAAGATCCTGAAACGATCTTTATTGTCCTGGCCGATCTGCTGTTCCACCCGCTGGTCACCGGCTTTTTGTATGCCGCGCTGCTGGCCGCCGTGATGAGCACCATCTCAAGCCAGCTGCTGGTAGCCTCTTCATCGCTGACCGAGGACCTCTACCGCCTGTTCTTGAACAAACAAGCCTCCGAGAAGCAGACCGTCAGCGTCGGCCGCATCAGCGTAGTGGCAGTCGGCATCGTTGCCGCTATCATCGCGTCCGATCGAGACAGTCAGGTACTGGGGCTGGTCAGTAACGCCTGGGCGGGCTTTGGGGCGGCCTTTGGTCCGCTGATCATTCTGTCGCTGATGTGGTCGCGCACCAATGGTGCCGGCGCCATTGCCGGTATGGTGGTGGGCGCGCTCACCGTCATCCTATGGATCTCCCTCGGATGGAGCGCCAGCTTCCTGGGCGGACCGGGTGTCTACGAAATCATTCCCGGCTTCATCGCCGCCTTGATCGCCATCATCGTGGTGAGCCGAGCGACTGCCGATGCGGGAGAATACAAAGTGATCGAACGTTAACCCCTGGCGCCAGTCGCGCCTGGCCATGCCAGATCGATCTAGGGCTCCCTCGGGAGCCCTTTTTCATGGCTGGACTCAAGCCGGCTGGTCCCGAAACGCCCAAAGCCGGGCGCCGACATAGGTGATGAGCGGCACCGTAAGCGTCGCGATACCGATCGGCCAGAATCCGGAAAGCGACGTGGTGGCCAGCAGCACCGCCAGCACGAGGTTGTTCAACCCAAAACCGAGCACGGCGAGAAGAAAAAACCGCCTTGCGCGACCCCGCGTGCGAAATGTCAGGCGCCGGTGGCCGAAAAGAGAGATCTGGAACGCCACGATGAACCCGCAGCAGTTGACGACAAACTCGGAGAGCGCAGGCAACGCAGCGCTCATGGTCGCGGCTATGATGAGGTGCATGGCGGTCGCGCTGCTGCCGACCAGACCAAACTTGGCGGCGGTCTTGGCTTCCCGCTTGATTCGTCGCCTCATACCGAGCGCGTCCGGTAGCGAGACGGTTGAGGCGCAGCGCAAGGGAGCGGATTGCGCACCGGTGCAAGGCGTACCGGTGCAAGGATAGTGCCGACGTGAGGGGTCCTGAGCATTTTGGAATTATTGGCGTTTCCGATCACGTATTAAGACTCCTGAAGGTGACGCCGGCGCCAAACTAAAGAAAACGTACCACCATTCTTGGCGAATTCGGCAACGGCAAACTACGTTAAGCGTAGCGGCTGGCTCGCGCCATCAAGCCGTGGAAAATATTCTTGCGGCGAGTAAAAGAACGCCGTTTCAAAATTTCCCTAGACTTAATGAACAGCGTTTCCTATCATGGAGACGTTGTCTCATAGAGTGTAAAGGCCGGTAATACGGCTTCATGACGTAGATAAGGGAGTACTTACTCATGACCAAGACCAAACTGTTCTCCGCCATGGCCGTCGCTGGCGCTTGTGCATTCGGTACCCAGGCAGCGTTCGCCTACGGCCAGGGTGACTTCTTCGCCCGTGCCGGCATCGCCAAAGTCGAAACCGACGCGGGTTATGCCGACAGCGACACCGGCGCCTACCTCGGCCTCGGCACCATGGTGCATGACAATGTCGGTATCGAACTGAGCTCCATGACAGAGACTCAGGTTCATGCTGAAGGCGGCACCTTCAAGCAGGTTCCGATCAACCTGATGGCGCAGTACTACCCGCTGGGTGGCACTGATGCACGCGTTCAGCCCTATGCTGGCCTGGGTGTCAACTACACCACGTTCAGCGATGAAAGCAGCGGCCTGGGCAGCATCGACGAATCCTGGGGTGCTGTCGGCCAGCTGGGTGTCGACATGAACATCACTGACAACTTCGGCCTGAACGCATTTGCTCAGTACGCCGACGTGGACGCCGAAATCAACGGCGGCAGCGATCTGGACATCGACCCGCTGACAGTGGGCGCCGGTGCCATGGTTCGCTTCTAAGACTTGAAGCTGAATCGAAAAAACCGGGCCATGGGCCCGGTTTTTTTACGTCTGGACTTCGTATTCTCCCCAGACTGGACGCAAGACGCGCCCTGCTCACTTCACGCCTGGGTCACCGCTCGGTCGACGCGGTCGATCGCTGCGATCACCGTGGGCTTTTCCGCCATCGGTGAGTCCTTGAGATAAACCTCCATCGCCGGCGCCACGTCGCAGTGCTGCGGCAGCGGGGAGTGGGCGTCAAGCAGGGCCTGCAGTCGCGCGATGAAGACGAATCGTAACCACTGCGGCAGTGTCATCGTATCGACGCAAAAGGGCTGCGTGCTCTCGAAATCTGCAGGCGCCGGCTGGGTCTGCGGCCAGAGGTCCGCACGCTTCAGTACGACCTCGAGGTCCTGCAGCGCCGCCTGAACGCTATGGTGGGCAGTCATGAAAACTCCTTACCTATCGTGATGACGCTCGATCGTCGTGATCGAACGCCGGTTGCTAACAGAAACGCTGAAAGAGACTGTGGATAAACTTGGGATAGATCGCGGATCGTGGCGAGAGCGCGACGCTCCCGCGACCTGCTTAAATTTTGAACGCCCTCTATTCTCGTCTAAACCTCGGCGTTACAGTGCCGCCTCGAACACCGAAGGACGAGAACATGAAGACTCTGGCTGACTTTTTCAAACAGACCAACGCGGACGTCGCGATCTTCACACTCGGGCGGCGCGTGCAGAGGCTCTCCCTGGAGACATTCGAGTCCTTCGAGCGAGAGCAAACGCCCTGGCCGCTGCCCTGGAAGGATCAGGCCCAGTTCGCCTGCGCCATTCTGTGGCCCGGCATGGATGACCCGGCGATCTGGTTTCTTGCTCTGCCTCTCGACGAGCAGGCCATGCTCTCCCCCGCTTCCCGGGATGCGTTTCTGGAGCGGCTGCTGCGAACCGCCAGCCCGGTCGCGGAGGGCACCACCTCGGCAGCGGACGAGAGTCAGCCCACGGTCGAGAACCTGATGCAGGACAATCCGCTGGCCTTCGACCCCGAGATTCACCAGCGGGCGCTACTGCATGCCCTGCTCGCCAGGTATTTCGGTCGCCCCGCATCCCCCCATGCCGAACTGGCGCGGCGCTACTTCGCTCAGACGGAAACGGTCAATTGGCAGATGATCGGCCTTCAGGGCCTGGCGGATCTCGTCATCGATCGCGAGACACTCGATGACGTGATATGGCAGCAACGACTGCCCGAACTGCCCCGGGAGGTACTGCTCCCCCTCTGCTATTGCCTCGAGCAGGGTCACGCCAGCGACGCGCTCGTCAAGACGCTGATTTCACAGCTGGATGCCGCCTGGGCCGATGCGGATCTCGAGCGTTACTGCGCGCTGCTGCGTGCCATCGTCGGCAGTGAGTCCTCGCTCGCTAGCGCTTGGCTGGAGCAATGGCTCACCGCTCCCCCCTCGCAGGCCGCCGACTGTCTCGTGGCGGTAGCGGCCCGGGGCTGGCATCACCTGGAACACGAAATTCGCCTCGAACGCTTCCTGGACCGGCTGGCGACCTGTGAAAAACTTAACTTTCGTCGCGTGATTCACGATTTGGCATTGATCCCCCGCCTAAGGTTGCCAATAGTGATGATGTTGCGCCAGGCGCCGACGGATAGCGCAGTAGGACGGCGCGTTACCGAATGGAAGCTGTGATCGAATGAAACCATTGCCCTACCAAGCCAAGGCGATCATCGGGCGGCGCGAGATGGTTTCGTTGCCGGAGCTGGATCTCACTCTCTGCTGCAAGGCGGATACCGGCGCGCGAACCTCAGCCCTGCACGCTGAATCGATCGAGCCTTTCGAGGAGAACGGCCATCCCTGGGTACGCTTCATCACGCGGATCAGCGGTGGCAACACGCCAGCCCACGAATGCCGCGTCGCCCTGCACGACCGTCGCAAGGTGCGAAGCTCGAACGGTCATACCCAATGGCGCTACGTCATTCGCACCCATCTGGTGTTGGGAGGGCTCGATTTCCCGATTGAACTGACGCTGACCGACCGCAGTAACATGCGCCATCCCATGCTGCTGGGTCGTCGCGCCATGCGCCGCCTGCTGGTCGCACCGGGTGCCGCTTTTCTTCACGGCGAACCCTGATTCGTTCACGGAGTCAACCACAATGCATATCGGCATCCTGTCCCGCAATCGCAACCTTTACTCGACGCGACGGTTGATCGAGGCCGCTGAACAGCGCGGCCACACCGTTCGGGTCATCGACACCCTGCGCTGCTACATGAGCATTGCTTCGCACCGCCCCTCTATGCACTACAAGGGACAGGAAGTCGAAGCGTTCGATGCGATCATCCCTCGCATCGGCGCCTCGGTGACGTTCTACGGCTGCGCAGTGCTCCGCCAGTTCGAAATGATGAACACCTATGTGCTCAACGACTCCGTGGCGATTACGCGGTCGCGCGACAAGCTGCGCTCGCTACAGCTACTCTCGCGAAAAGGGTTGGGCCTACCGGTGACCGGTTTCGCCCACTCGCCGGATGACATTCCCGACCTCATCAAAATGGCCAAGGGTGCGCCCCTGGTCATCAAGCTGCTCGAGGGGACGCAGGGCATCGGCGTCGTACTGGCAGAGACGCAGCAGGCCGCAGAATCGGTCATCCAGGCCTTCATGGGCATGAAGGCCAACATCATGGTGCAGGAGTACATCAAGGAAGCGAAAGGTGCCGACATCCGCTGCCTCGTCATCGGCGAGAAGGTCGTGGCGACCATGAAGCGTCAGGCCGCCGAGGGAGAGTTTCGCTCCAACCTGCACCGCGGCGGCACAGCCAGCGTCATCCGCATCACCCCTGAAGAACGCTCGACCGCCGTTCGCGCCGCCAAGGCGATGGGCCTGGGCGTCGCAGGCGTCGACCTGCTGCGCTCGAATCACGGGCCGGTGATCATGGAGGTCAACTCCTCGCCGGGCCTCCAGGGGATCGAATCGGCGACCAGCAAGGATATTGCCGGGCTGATTGTCGCGCATATCGAAAAAAATGCGGCGCAAGCCCAGAAGGCACCCCCCAAACCCAAGGGCTGATGCCTGAGGTGTGACGAATCGCCGGAAAACCTAAAATTTTGTCCTGCCAGGGGTAGTAAAACAGTGTTTCCAGCCGCACAATTCACGTCGCCTCAGGAGGTGGCTACGCATGTTTCTCGACAATCGCCAAGTGGCGATCGACAGCGTACTGGAAGCGCTGGCAGACAGCCTGGATTACTTCCAGGACAATCTCGATCGCCTGCGACCGGCGCTCCGCAATGCACTCAAACCGCATTACGAAGAGCGCGGCGCGGCGATGCGCGAACTGCAGGCGCTGGTGCGAGAGCACCTGGACATGCTGCCCCGTGATGCCGACGTCGAACGCGACGACTATCTCTGGCTGTGGAGCCGTATCAAGAGCTTCGTCGGCAATGACAGTGCGGTGCTGCTGGGCGAACTGCTCGAGCAGGAGCGCGTGCTCATGCAGGCGCTGGGCACCGCCTTCACACACCCCCTTCCCGACGTGCTGGAACCGACGCTCGAGCGCTGCTGGAAGAACTGCCGCGCGCTGATTCGAGAGATCAACAAGGTTCAGCAGCGTCAGCGCTAATGTCAGACGCCTCCCCGGATAGCCTCACTCGACTGTCCTGCTCTCTCACGCCTTCGACGCCGTTACCCGGATACGGGCTCAGCGCCGACGACCTAGCGGTCACGGCGCCAGGCGAATCGGTTCCTGCGGGCCGAGAAAATGGGGCTTTCGCTGCCAGAGATAGAGATCGCCGAAGGTCGCCGCCCTAGCCAGCCACTCCCTCGCCCGCAGCCGCCACTCGCCCTCGACGCCGTCATCGGGCACCGCGCAGCCCGTCGCATCGATGCCCAATGCATCCGCGATGAAAAGCGCACGCGGTAGATGCCATGCCTGTGAAATCAATGCCAGATGGTCTGCGCCGAAGACCTCTCGAGCGCGCACGACGCTATCGAAGGTGCTGAAACCGGCATAGTCGAGCGTCATGTGCGCATCGTCGACGTTACGGTGACGAAGCGACCGCCACATGCTGATCGGCTCATTGTAGTAGCGCGTCCGGTTGTCACCCGATAGCAGCAGGTGCTGAATGCGATCGAGCCGAAGCAGCTCGGCTGCCGTTTCCATCCGCGCGCGATAGTAAGGATTCGGGCCACCCTGGCGCAGCCACTGTGCCGTGCCAAACACCAGACCGACCGGCTCCGAGCGGCAGAGCATTGTCTCATGCTCGATCCGACTCTGGGTCTGCTGCAGGATCCACATATTGACACCGATGATCGCGAGCGCGAGCCCGATGGCCCCGCCAGCCACAGCGACGACAAGCCACTTCAGTAGTCGGCGCATCCCATGCACGACGCGAGGCGGCCTCGATGGGCCGCCTCGCGGTGGGGTATGACAGTGGGACTCGCTACTCGACATGGGGTGATCGATGCCTCAATCCATCTACGCCGGCCCGACATCGACCGAACCGTACGGCTCGACACGGCGATCTTCAAACTCATGCACCGACCGGCCAACAGTCAGCCTTGCGAACGCGGCGACAACCGACGTGCTTTAGAACATCCCGAGCTCTAGGCGCGCCTCTTCCGTCATCATCTCACGGCTCCACGGCGGATCGAAAACAATTTCCACATGGACCTTGGCGAACTGCGGGGCGCCGAGAATCTTGCGTCGGGCATCCTCAGCGATCACATCCCCCATCCCGCAGCCGGGGGCCGTCAGCGTCATACGAATCACCACCATCCGCTCACCGGTGAGCAGGCGGTCGATCCGACAGCCGTAGACGAGACCCAGATCGACGATGTTGACCGGGATTTCGGGGTCGAAGCAGGTCTTGAGCTGGTCCCAGACGAAGGCTTCCATTTCGGCCTCCGTCGCAGCCGGATCGAGCGTTGCCCGCTCCAGCGCCTCCAATCCCAGCGCATCGAAATCGTGCCCCTCGATCAGATAGAGCCGGCCTTCATAGCCAACGCTGACAGAGCTGCCCTTGGCCTGCATGACCGAGACGACGCTATCTTCGTCCAATGTGATCGTCTTGCCAAACGGGATGGAAATGACATCCACCGCCCGCTGTAGCGGCATCTCCTGACCTTTATAGAGGCCCTGGGCCGCCGGATCCTGTGAAGCATTCATGTCGTTCTCCCGTTCAGCGCAGCATGCCCAGCACGTGCTCGAGGGCATCGGCGAACGCGTCGATCTCTTCCGGGGTGTTATACACCGCAAAAGAGGCGCGACAGGTGGCATCGAGGCCGAAATGTGCCAGCACCGGCTGGGCGCAGTGATGGCCGGTCCGAATTGCCACCCCGAGCTGATCGATGAGCAGACCGATGTCCTGGGCGTGCGCGCCGTCGACGACGAACGACGCCACGCTCGCCTTCTCCGGCGCCGTACCGATGATACGCAGACCATCGATGCGCTCGAGTCGCTCGGTCGCGTGTCCAAGCAGCCACTGCTCCCAGGCAGCCAGACGTTCGATGCCGATGGCGTTGACCCAGTCGAGCGCAGCGCCAAGGCCGATCGCCTCGGCGACTGCCGGCGTCCCGGCCTCGAAACGATGCGGAATCCCCGCGAACTCGGTGCCCCGATCGAAGGAGACCCGGGAGATCATTTCGCCACCCCCCTGCCAGGGTGGCATCGACTCCAGGATCGACGCCTTGGCGTAGAGCGCGCCGATACCCAGCGGCCCGTAGACCTTGTGCCCCGAGAACACGTAGAAGTCGGCATCCAGCGACTGCACATCGACCGACTGATGCGGGACTGCCTGGGCGCCATCGATCAGCACCCGCGCGTCGGCAGCGTGCGCCTCGCGGATGATCTCGGCGACCGGATTCACCGTGCCGAGCGCGTTGGAAACGTGATTGACGCAGACCAGCCGCGTACGCTCATTGAGCATCCCGCGGTAGGCCTCGAGATCCAGCACGCCGCGCTCGTCCACCGGGATCACACGAATGACAATGCCCAGCGTGCGTTCGAGCAGCTGCCACGGCACGATATTCGAGTGATGCTCCATCAGCGACACGATCACCTCGTCGCCGGCCGCCAGGTTGGCACGCCCCCAGCTGTTGGCTACCAGGTTGATCGCTTCGGTAGTCCCGCGCGTCATGACGATCTCACGCGCAGACGTGGCGTTGAGGTGTGCCTGGATCTTGGTCCTGGCACCCTCGTAGGCCGCGGTCGCCTCGTCGGCCAGGGTATGCAGGCCGCGATGGATGTTGGCGTTGTAGCGCCGATAGTAGTCGCTGAGACTCTCGATGACTGCCGAGGGCGTCTGGCTGGTTGCCGCGTTGTCGAGGTAGATCAGCGGCTTGCCGTGAACTTCCCGATCCAGGATCGGGAAGTCGGCGCGCACGGCCGCGACATCGAGAGTGAGGTCGGTGAGCGCCGTCATCTCAAGCCTCCTGAACCGCCTCGGCGGTCTCCACCAGGTCGGCCAGGTTGAAGCGCTCCGGCAGGCGACCGGCGACGGCGCGCTCGACCCGCTCGGCAATGGCGTGGAGCTTGACCTGCTCCATGACCTCGCCGGCGAACGCCAACGTCAGCAGCGCCCGCGCCATCGGTTCGTCAATTCCGCGAGCACGCAGACCATAGACCGCTTCTTCGTCGAGCTGGCCCGTCGTTGCCCCGTGGGAGCATTTGACGTCATCGGCGTAGATGACAAGCTCCGGCTTGGTATCGATCTCTGCCCGATCGGACAGCAGCAGGTTGGCGTTATTCTGATACGCCTCGATCTGCTGCGCGTCGCGTTTGACGTAGACCTTGCCGTTGAACACACCGTGGGCACGATCGTCGAGAATGCCCTTGTAGTTCTCATTGGAGAAAGTGCGCGGCGCGTTGTGATTGACCAGCGTGTGGTTGTCCACGTGCTGACGCCCCTGGACGAAGAACAGGCCGTTATAGCCCGTCTCGGCACCCTCGGCGTTGAGATCCGCGACCAGGTCGTTGCGCACCAGCGCGCCGCCCAGACTGAGATTGAACGAGTTGAAACGACTGTCACGCGTCTGGTCGACATGGATGCTGGCAATGTGGAGATCGCTCAGCGAGGCTTCCTGGAGCTTGTAGTGATCGATGATCGCTCCACGCTCCAGCAGCACCTCTGTCACCACGTTGGTGAAGTTGGCCGCCTCTTCCTCACCGAGATAGTGCTCGATGACCGTCGCTTCACTGTTGGCGCCCGCCATGATCAACACCCGCGGGTGACTCATCACCGGCACGTCGTTGGCACGCGAGAGCATCACCAGGGAAATCGGTTTCTCCACGACCGTACCGGGCGCTAGCCGAATGACCGCCCCTTCATCGGCGAACGCCGTGCTCAGCGCCGTAAAGGGCGAAAAGTCGACGCCGGCGAGACGCCCCAACGACCCACCGATCGCCTCGGCATCCTGATCGATAGCCTGCGAAAGCGGCTGGACGCTGGCGCCGGCGGGCAACCCTTCCAGATCGGAGAGCTCGGCATTGAAGCGGCCGTCGACAAACACCAGCTGGTAGGCATCGAGCGCCAGGCGCTGGCTCTCGAACTGATCGCGATCGTAGTCGGCGTGGGTGGCGAGGCCAAAGTCGCCGTCCGCGATGCGTCGCACGTCAGTGTATTTCCACTCTTCATCGCGACGCGTCGGGAACCCGATCGCCTCGAAGCGTGCCGCGCCCGCCTGACGACGCGCCGCGACCCAGCTAGGCTCGTCGCCACGACGCGCGGGAAGACGCTCGAGAAAGCGTTGCGGTGCACTCATGCAGCGGACTCCTCCACGACCCAGTCGTAGCCGCGGGATTCGAGTTCGAGGGCGAGGCTCTTGTCGCCGCTCTTGGCGATGCGACCGTCGACCAGCACGTGGACGCGATCCGGCTCGATGTGATTGAGCAGACGTTGATAGTGCGTCACCAGCAGAATCGCGCGATCGGCGTTGCGCAGCGAGTTGACGCCCTGCGCCACGACCTTCATGGCGTCGATATCGAGACCGGAGTCGATCTCGTCAAGCATCGCGAGTTTCGGCTGAAGCACCAGCATCTGCAGGATCTCGTTGCGCTTTTTCTCGCCGCCGGAGAAGCCTTCGTTGACGGCGCGCTGCAGAAAGCTCGGGTCCATCTTCATCTCGGCGCTCTTCTCACGCACCAGCTTCATGAACTCCGGCGCCGGAATTTCGCCTTCCCCCCGCGCTGCCCGCGCGGCGTTCAACGCCGCCTTGAGCAGATAGATGTTCTTCACACCCGGAATTTCGATGGGATATTGAAAGCCGAGCAGCAGACCGGCACGCGCGCGCTCTTCGATCTCCATCTCGAGCACGTCCCGACCTTCGAACAGGATGCTGCCCTGAGTGACTTCGTAGCCGTCCTTGCCGGCAATAACCGCCGACAGCGTGGACTTGCCGGCCCCGTTCGGACCCATGATGGCGTGAACTTCGCCAGCGTTGACGGTCAGATCGAGACCCTTGAGGATCGCCTTGCCCTCGACCGTGACGTGCAGATTCTTGACTTCGAGCATGTGTAACCCTTCAGACGAACTTGGAACCAGGGGGAGGCGCCGCGGCGCACTCCCGACAGTGACGCGTGACTTCGGCGGTCGCGTCAGCCCACCGAGCCTTCGAGCGTGACGTTGAGCAGCGCTTCGGCCTCGACCGCAAACTCCATCGGCAGCTCCTGGAAGACATCCTTGCAGAAGCCGTTGACGATCATGCTGACCGCGTCCTCTTCATCGATCCCGCGAGCGCGGCAGTAGAAGAGCTGATCATCGGCGATCTTGGAGGTGGTCGCCTCGTGCTCGACGGTCGATGTCGAGTTGCCGATCTCCTGGTACGGAAAGGTGTGCGCACCGCACTGGTCACCGATCAGCAGCGAGTCGCACTGGGTGTAGTTGCGCGCGCCCTTGGCACGAGACCCGACCTTGACCAGACCGCGATACGCCTGGTCACTACGACCGGCGGCAATCCCCTTGGAGATGATCGTCGAGCGGGTGTTCTCGCCGAGGTGAATCATCTTGGTGCCGGTGTCCGCCTGCTGACGGCCATTCGTCACCGCCACGGAGTAGAACTCGCCGACGCTATCCTTGCCGCGCAGCATGCACGAGGGATACTTCCAGGTGATGGCCGAGCCGGTTTCGACCTGCGTCCAGCTGATGCGCGACCGATCCCCGCGGCAGTCGCCCCGCTTGGTCACGAAGTTATAGATGCCGCCCTTGCCATCCTCGTCACCCGGGTACCAGTTCTGCACCGTGGAGTACTTGATGTAGGCGTCTTCCAGCGCGACCAGCTCGACGACCGCGGCGTGGAGCTGATTCTCGTCACGCTGCGGCGCCGTGCAACCCTCGAGGTAGGAGACCTGAGCCCGCTTGTCACAGATGATCAGCGTGCGCTCGAACTGGCCCGTGTTGGCGGCGTTGATGCGGAAGTAGGTGGAGAGCTCCATCGGGCACTTCACGCCTTCCGGGACGTAGACGAAGGAGCCATCGGTAAACACTGCCGAGTTGAGCGCGGCGAAGTAGTTGTCCGACTGCGGCACCACCGTGCCGAGATATTGCTGAACGAGCTCCGGATAGTCGCGGATCGCCTCGGAGATCGAGCAGAAGATGACGCCCGCTTCTCCCAGCTTCTCCTTGAAGGTGGTCGTCACCGAGACGGAGTCGAAGACGGCATCGACGGCGACGCCCGCCAGTGCCGCACGCTCGTGCAGCGGAATGCCCAGCTTCTCGTAGGTCTCGAGCAGCTTGGGATCGACTTCATCGAGGCTCTGCGGGCGATCCTCAGGCTTTTTCGGGGCGCTGAAATAGGAAATCGCCTGATAATCGATCGGCGGATAGTCGAGATGCGCCCAGGAGGGCGTGGTCATCTCGAGCCAGCGGTGGTAGGCCTCGAGACGCCAGTCGAGCATCCATTGGGGCTCACCCTTCTTCTGCGAGATGAAAGCGATGACACTCTCGTCCAGGCCCGGGGGCAAGGTGTCGCTCTCGATGTCGGTCACGAACCCCTGCTTGTACTCGCGACGAACCAACTGCTCCATTTCTTCGCTAGCCATGGTCTCCTCTCCTCTCGTGTCGAGAGTCTTATCGTGGCGGCTCGTGCTTCTGGACCGCAGCGCACCGCCTTATCTCGATCGGTGGCGCCCTCTCCTCGAGGTCACCAACCCTGTGTTTGCATCAGCCTTCGTGCGCGTCGGACAGCGTCACACTCTGTATGGGGGGGTGCACCGGCAGCTTGATCGGCGACGATTGCGCCAGCTGCGCCAGCGTCACCCCATCGAGCAGGGTCCGAATCGCAAGCGAGACCCGCTGCCAGTTGTTGGCCACGCCGCAGACCTCCATCAGATCGCACTCGCCATCGGCGTGACTGCACTCGGTCATGCCGATGGGCCCTTCGATGGCGACGATGATGTCGCTCGCCGAGATGTCGTCCGGCGAACGCGACAACACGTAGCCACCTTGCGCCCCACGCCGAGAGACCACCAAGCCGCCTTTCGCCAACATCTTCAATGTCTTGCCGACAGTGGGATAGGGCAGATTGGCGGTTTCGGCAAGCTCCGAAGCGGTGTGAGCTCGCAACGGGTCCCGAGCGATCTGTGCCATGATCACGGCCGCGTAGTCGGTCAGCTTCGACAGTTTCAACATGCCTCGCTGCCTCGGTCGTTAAGTATCATTGATATAGGACTATTTTAGTCCTGTTTGGCGACGCGTGTGAACCCTATTCGCGGCAAGCCGAGCGACAGGGGGCATCTGATCCATCGGAAGGGCTCAACCCTCATGCCGGGCGACGTGAGGGTGTCGCGCTCACCGGCCGGTAGCCGGCGAGCGCTTCAGGGTCATGCTGTGGAGCGAAACGAACGCGACTCAATCGAACGGATTGCGCAGCACGATCGTTTCGTTGCGATCCGGGCCGGTAGAGATGATATCGATCGGGGTCCCGACCTCTTCTTCGAGGAAGGTGATGTAGGCCTTGGCGTTGGCGGGCAAATCATCGACGCGCTTCACGCCGAGGGTCGACTCGTTCCAGCCGGCCAGCTCGTGATAGACCGGCTCGATCACCTCGTAGCCTTCCGAATCCACGGGATTATCGATGGTCTGGCCATCCTTGCTGCGGTAGCCGACGCAGACACGGATGGTTTCGAGGCCATCGAGCACGTCGAGCTTGGTCAGACAGATGCCGGACACCGAGTTGATCTGTACGGCATGGCGGAGTGCCACGGCGTCGAACCAGCCACAGCGGCGTGCCCGGCCGGTGGTCGCGCCGAACTCGTGGCCTTTTTCCGCCAGATGACGCCCGAACTCATCGAAGAGTTCCGTCGGGAACGGGCCGGAGCCTACCCGTGTGGTGTAAGCCTTGGTGATCCCCAGTACGTAATCCAGGTAGAGCGGACCGACGCCGGAACCGGTCGCGGTGCCGCCGGCCGTCGTGTTGGAGCTGGTCACGTAGGGATAGGTGCCGTGATCGATGTCGAGCAGCGACCCCTGAGCCCCCTCGAAGAGGATGTTCTCGCCGGCTTTGCGGAAGTCATGCACCAGAGAAACGGTATCGCAGACCATCGGCCGCAGCTCTTCGGCGAACGCCATCGCCTGCTCCAGCACCTCCTGGAAATCCACTGCCGGCTCGCCGTGGTAACGCGTCAGCACAAAATTGTGGTAGTCCAGCACTTCCCCCAGTTTGGAGGCAAAGCGTTCACGGTGCAGGATGTCGCCGAGACGCAGCCCGCGGCGCGCGACCTTGTCTTCGTAGGCGGGACCGATACCGCGGCCGGTGGTGCCGATCTTGGCAACACCGCGCGCCTTCTCACGGGCCTGATCGAGGCGCACGTGATAAGGCAGGATCAGCGGGCAGGCTGGCGACAGGCGCAGCCGTTCACGAACCGGCACGCCCTTCGCTTCCAGCGTCTTGATCTCGTCGATCAGTGCTTCTGGCGACAGGACGACCCCGTTGCCGATGACGCAGATCTTGTCGTCGCGCAGCACGCCGGATGGAATCAGGTGAAGAACGGTTTTCTCACCATCGATCACCAGCGTATGACCTGCGTTATGCCCGCCCTGAAAGCGGACCACGGCACTGGCGGATTCGGTCAGGAGATCGACGACCTTGCCCTTGCCCTCGTCTCCCCACTGAGTTCCCAATACGACTACGTTCTTACCCATTGCTTTCGTCTCTCGGTCAGCTCGTCGCGATCCAGCGATCGCGAACAGTACGCTCTGTCGACACCGGCTCGCGCCGGCCACCGACTCAGTTCAGCGGCTCGATCCGCCAGGCGCTATCCCTGAGCGTCAGCTGGCGATTGCAGCGATGCGCCGCCGGGCCTGTCTGCTGGCCGGGCAGTGCTTGAATCACGCGCTCTCCCTGAGCACGCAGCGCCGCGATGGTCTCGATGAGCGCCGCGTCGCCCGACGCCGGCGCCCAGATACCGTCGACGCCGGGTTCGCGCGCCGCCAGCGTCGCCAGCGGCTTGAGATCCATCGAAAAGCCCGTTGCCGGGCGAGGACGGCCAAAATCGCGTCCGGTGTCATCATAGCGCCCGCCCTTGGCGAGCGCCTGACCGTATCCCGGAACGTAGGCGGCGAAAACCATCCCGGTGTGGTACTGGTAGCCGCGAAGCTCGGCCAGATCGAAGTAGACCGATACGCCGGGATGGGCGTCGGTCACTGCCTGGTGTAGCCGAACCAGCTGATCGAGCGAGGCCTTCACGGCGTCCGGGCCATTGGCCAGCGACGTCTGCGCCTGCTCGAGAACCTCCGCCCCGCCGTGCAGGCGCGGCAGCTGGCCTAGCATTCTGGCAAGCTCCGGGTCGCTGACGTGCTCGGCGACGAGCTGATCGACCGCGTTGAACGCCTTGCGCTCGATCGCTTCGAACAGCGCCCGCTCGGCTTCGGCCGGCCAGTTGGCGGCGCGTATCAGCGCGCGATAGATCGTGATGTGGCTTAGCGCCAGATGGATGCGGGTCGCACCGGCAACTTCGAGGCTCGAAAGCGCCAACTTCAGAATCTCGATATCCGCCTCGAGACCCGCGTGGCCGAACAGCTCCACGCCCACCTGCGTCGGGCTGCGCCCGCCCTGATGCTTATCGGCCTGGGCGCGCAGCACCGTGGTGCAGTAGCAAAGCCTAACCGGGCCTTCCCGTTTGAGGGAGTGCGCATCCATCCGCGCGACCTGCGGCGTGACATCGGCGCTGGCGCCCATCATCCGCCCGGTGAGTTGGTCGGTGAGCTTGAAGGTCTGCAGATCAAGGTCGGTACCCGTACCCGTCAGCAGCGAGTCGAGGAACTCCACGGCTGGCGGCATGACCAGGTCGTAGCCCCAGCGGTCGTAGAGATCGAGCAGCGCCCGGCGCAGCTCCTCCATGCGGGTCGCTTGCGGCGGCAGGACTTCGTCCATGCCGTCGGGAAGCAACCAGCGGTCAGCGATCGTCATGAGCCTGTCCTGCCAAGCGATAAATCTGTCGGGGTGAGGGAATCGCAAACGCGGCCTCTCTCGTCACGCTTCGAGACAGCCGTCCCCGACGGGAAGCGGCATCACGTTTACGATTTGCACAAAAAAGCCGGGCATCACCCGGCAGTAAAAATGGTATCACGAAATGCCCGCGGGGAAATCCCGCGGGCCATCGTTGAACGCTTAGGGTGATGATGCCGCCTCCGGCGTAGGCGTACCGAGGTAGCGGAAGAAATCACTGTTCTCGGGGCTCAGCACCAGAAGATCCTGTCCCTCGCCGCTGAAGCTCTCGCGATAGGCGCGCAGGGAGCGATAGAAGCTAAAGAACTCTGGATCCTGCTGATAAGCGCTGGCGTAGATTCGCGCTGCCTGGGCATCGCCCTCACCGCGCGTGGTCTCCGCTTCCTGCCGGCCGCTGGCGAGCACTTCCTGGCGCTGCCGGTCGGCGTCGGCGCGAATCGCTTCGGCCTGCTGCGACCCCTCGGCACGGTACGTGCGTGCCGCCCGCTCACGCTCGGAGTTCATCCGCTCGTACACGGCCTGGGTCACTTCCGTCGGCAGCTCGATGCGCTTCACCCGGATGTCGAGGATGTGCACGCCAAGCTCACGACGCATCGCGGCGTCGAGCTGCTCGACCGGCTCGACCATCAGCTCCTCGCGCGCGCCTTCGACGGTATCCGCCCCCTTGTCCTCACCGACCAGGTCCTTGCGATCGCTCTCGGCGGCGATGCGCTCCTGGATGATGTCGGACATCTGGGTCTGACCGAACTTGTTGCGCAGTGCTTCATCGGTCCGCGGCGCGATCAGATTCTCGGCGACCTGAATGTTGCCACGCGTCGCCTCGTAGAACTGCTGGGGATCGGCGATCTCCCACTTGACGAAGGAGTCGACGATCACCGCTTTCGAGTCCGACGTGATGTAACGCGTCGCACTGGAGTCGACGGTCTGCACTCGGGTATCGAAGATCCGCACGGTGTTGAACACCGGCAGTTTGAAGTGAAGTCCCGGGCCGATCTCGTTCTCGATCACCTCACCGAAACGCAGTTTGATGGCCCGCTGCGTCTCGTTGACGATGTAGAAACTGGCGCTGGCGAACCAGGCGAGCAGCGCCAGAAGGATCACGCCGATCAGCGCACGATTGTTAAACATTAGCGCCCCTCCCGCAGGCTGGAACCACTCGACTGCTGCCGCGAGCCACTTTCACTGCTGTTCATGTCGACCACCTGGCGTGAGATCTGCTGAAGCTGCTCCAGGCTCATCGACGACTCGCTGTTACCACTGCGCGACTGTCCGCCGCTGCCCATCTGGTTGAGCGGCAATACGGTCACGGCCTCGCTATCGCCAAGATCGACCAGCGCCTTCGACGTCTTGGACAGCACCTCGCTGACGGTCTCGAGGTAGAGCCGCTCACGCGTCACCTCTGGCGCCTGCTGGTATTCACCCAGCAAGGAGTTGAAGCGATTCGCCTGACCCGTGGCATCGGAGACCAGCGCGGCCTTGTAGCCCTGCGCCTCTTCCAGCAGACGCTGCTTCTGACCCTGCGCCTGAAGCACGACGGCCTGACTGTAGGCATTGGCCTGGTTGATCGAGCGCTGGCGCTCTTCGCGAGCGCGGATGACGTCGTCGAACGCGTCCTGGACGCGATCCGGGGGCGATGTCGACTCGATGTTCACCGTCTGCAGCCGCAGGCCGGTACCGTAGGCGTCCAGATAGGCGCCGAGCCGCTCGAAGATGCGCTGCCCCAGACGGTCACGACCGGTGGTCAGTATCTCCTGCAGCGGCATATTGCCGACTTCCTGGCGCAACGCCGAGTCCATCGCGTTCTGCAGCGTCATTTCCGGCTGATTGACGTTGACCAGAAACGCATGCGCATCGCCCACCACATACTGCGCGGAGACGCTAACGCGGACGATATTCTCATCGCTGGTCAGCATCGAATCCGACTGGTTGGCCGAGCGAATGCTGGTGACGTTGACGTTCGCCACCTGATCGACGATCGGCGGATTCCAGTGAAGACCGGGATTCAACGTCTGGGTGTACTTGCCGAAGCGGAAGACGACGCCACGCTCGGACTGATCGATAAGATGGAAACCGGATGCCGCCCAGATCACGGCTGCCACGACCAGCACAATGACCGGAAGGATGAAAGGGTTGCGCTTGGCGCCCCCTCCATTGGATCCGCCGCCATCGCCGCCGCCGCGCTTGTTGCGCCCGCCGATCAGTCGATTGATCTTGTCCTGAAACTTCTTCAGGGCCTCGTCGAGATCCGGCGGCCCCTGATTGCCGTTGTTGCCATTGTTACCACCATTACCGTTCGGACGACGGCCCCCACCGCCGCCCCAAGGGTCCTGCTGGTTGTTGCCCCCGCCAGGCTCGTTCCAAGCCATACCTAAGTCTCCACTGATGCAGTCAAAGCCGTTGCGTCAGGCATGGGGAGCGGTGACCGCCGGGAACTCCTCGGCGGGCGGCAGGCTTGTCCGAACTGATGTCGAATCGTGACCGCCCTGCGTGTCGGACCCATGGGTCGCGATGCTCCCCTGCGCGTTATTCCTCGCTCCGGACGCGTTCCCAGTCCGCGACCGTCGGCTTCTCCGAAGCGGGCAAGTAATCGTTGGCGCTTTCACCCAAGCGAGCCATCATCTGCATAAACTCTCGCCGGGGCAAGCGAATGTCCAGAATCGAATGGCCACGCTCATCGAACCTCTCTTCCTGCACCGCCTGAAGTTCATGCAGTGCCGCACGCAGCCGGCCCTGATCGGGTGTCAACGTCAACTGCACATCCAGGATGTCGTCCGCCAGCCACTCGCCGATCGCCTGATGCAAAAGATCGAGACCGTTGCCGTCGCGAGCCGACAGCCAGACCACCTGTGGCAGCCCCTGCCCGTTGCGTTCGATACGCGGCGACGACCCCATGAGATCGATCTTGTTCATGACCAGCAGGCGCGGCACGTCGTCGGCTTCGATCTCGGAGAGAACCCGATCGACCTGCGCCACGTTGAGTTCGCGATCCGGGTCGGCAGCGTCGATGACATGGACCAGCAGACTCGCCTCGGTCGCTTCCTGCAGCGTGGCCTGGAAGGCTTCGACGAGCTTGTGCGGCAAGTGCCGAATAAAGCCGACGGTATCGGCGAGCACGACCTGTCCGACATCCGGCACGTCCAGGCGTCTTAGCGTCGGGTCGAGCGTGGCGAAGAGCTGATCGGCCGCATAAACCTCGGCGGCAGTGATCGCATTGAACAGCGTCGATTTGCCGGCGTTGGTATAGCCGACCAGCGAGACGCTGGGCACTTCGGCGCGCGCGCGGGCACGACGGTTCTGGTCACGCTGCTTGCGAACTTTTTCCAGTCGCTTGTGGATCGACTTGATGCGACCGCGCAGAAGGCGACGGTCGGTCTCGAGCTGGGTCTCGCCCGGGCCTCTCAGACCGATACCGCCCTTCTGGCGTTCGAGGTGAGTCCAGCCACGCACCAGGCGCGTGGACATGTACTCGAGCTGTGCCAGTTCGACCTGCAGCTTGCCTTCGTGGGTTCTTGCGCGCTGCGCGAAGATATCGAGAATCAAGCCCGTACGATCGAGCACTCGGCAATTCAGCGAGCGCTCGACGTTGCGCTCTTGAGAGGGCGACATGGCGTGATTGAAAATGACGAGTTCGGCGCCGTGGGTCTCGAGCGCGGCCTTCACCTCGTCGAGCTTGCCACTGCCGATGAAGGATCGAGGATCGGGACGGCGACGACTTCCCTGAATCAGGGTCGCCGGCACCGCTCCGGCGGACCGCACCAACTCCAACAATTCGCCGGGGTCTTCACGGTCCTGCTCGTCCTGGAAGTCCACATGGACCAGAATCGCCGTTTCACCGGCTTCGGGACGTTCGAAAAACAATCACTACCTCTCGATCAGGATTCGAGTCCGGGCGCTGCGCTGGGATCCTGCGGCGGCAGACGGACGTTACGAGACGGCACGACCGTGGAAATGGCGTGCTTGTAGACCATTTGACTGACGGTATTGCGCAGCAGAATGACGAACTGGTCGAAAGACTCGATTTGACCCTGCAGCTTGATGCCGTTTACGAGAAAAATGGAGACCGGGATGCGCTCCTTGCGCAGAATATTCAGGTACGGGTCCTGAAGGGACTGTCCTTTGGACATGATGCTCTCCCTAACGATGTTATGAGTAGTGCTGTTTTAGTTGGGCGACGATTCGCGCTGACTTGGCATCCTGTCGCGGTGAAGACCACCGCCTGCAGTCGTCGTGACGAAGCCCAACATTTTACGCTAACTCCCGACTTCGCGCACGATTTTCGCCACGCGTTCCCCTGCATCGGCGGCGCTGCTATCGACCCAGTGTAGACCGGGCCAGCGACGCAACCAGGTCAACTGACGCTTGGCCAGCTGCCGGGTCGCCGTCGCGCCGCGTTCGCGGAGTTCACTCGGCGCAAAGACGCCGTCGAGAGCCTCCCAGGCCTGCCGATAACCGACGCTTCGCATTGATGGTAGGTCCAGATGAAGATCGCCGCGCCGCCTGAGCGTGGCCACTTCCTCCAGAAACCCACCGTCCAGCATCGTATCGAAGCGCTCACCGATACGCTGGTGAAGCACGGCACGCTCTGCGGGCGCGAGTGCTATGGACAGCAAACGATAGGGAAAGTTTTCCCGGCGCTGTCGGCGCCAGTGTTCACTGATCGGCACGCCGGTCAGATGGAACACCTCCAGCGCCCGAATCAGCCGCTGGCGATTGTGGGCGTGCATCCCCGCCGCGGCTTCCGGGTCGATCTCGACGAGCCTTGCGTGGAGCGCCTGAAGCCCTTCTCGCTCGGCCTCGGTCTCCAGCGCCTGCCTGAGCTCCGGGTCCGCCTCGGGCATCGCCGCGACCCCCTCGACCAGTCGCTTGGCATACATCATCGTGCCCCCGACCAGCAGTGGCGTCTTGCCTCGAGCGGCAATCTCCGCCATCGATGCCATGGCATCCGTGCGAAACTCCGCGGCCGAGTAGGTCTCGGCCGGGTCGCGAATGTCGATCAGTCGATGGGGCGCACGCGCCAGTTCCGCCGCGCTCGGCTTGGCGGTACCGATATCCATACCCCGATAGACCATGGCGGAGTCGACGCTGATCAACTCGCAGCCAAAGCGCTCGTGCAGGGCGATCGCCGTATCGGTCTTGCCCGCCGCCGTAGGGCCGAGCAGCAGAATGGCGAGCGGTCTTGGATCGTGAGTCATGGGCTAGCGTGGGTCTCGTCGAGTCTTGGCGCGGCAGACACGCACCCGCGATTGCCGCGGCGGCGCGTCGTTGAAAAGGGTCAGATGGCTGTCAGCGGGCGTTACTGGCCACGCAGGAAGAGCTTGTCGAGCTGTGCCATGGACATCTCGGTCCAGGTCGGACGGCCATGGTTGCACTGGCCGCTGCGCTCGGTTCGCTCCATGTCGCGCAGCAGGGCGTTCATCTCCGGTATCGTCAGCAGCCGATTGGCCCGCACGCTGCCATGGCACGCCATGGTGCTGAGCAATTCGTTGATCCGCGTCTCGAAGCGGTCGGAGCGCCCGTAGCGCTCGAGGTCACTCAACATGTCGCGGATCAGCGGCTCGATATCGCCGTCCGCCAGCAGCGCCGGCACCTGACGCACCAGCAAGGTCTCCGGTCCAGCCACATCGAGCTCCACGCCCAGACGGCTGAACGCCTCCCGCTCGCGCTCGGCGGTCTCCACCGCCGCCGCGCCAGCGGCAATCGACACCGGCACCAGCAGCGGCTGCGCCTGCAGGGCGCCGGCATGTATCTGCCCTTTCATCCGCTCGTAGACGATGCGCTCGTGCGCGGCGTGCATGTCGACGACGACCATGCCGCGCTCTGTCTGGGAGAGAATATAGACGCCGTGCAACTGCGCCAGGGCGTAACCGAGCGGCGGCGCCTGAGTGTCGTCGGCTTCGCCCAGCGTGGCGACCGCTGCCTGCGGACGCTCGGCGAGCGCGACGCCTGCCGCTTCACCGCCGGGAGAAGGTTGCGCCTGCGGTGTCAGCAGCGTGGACTCGTGATCGGGATGCAGCGCCTGGTAGCCCGCCATGAACTCGCGAATGCGCTGCGCCGGCGGCCGATCCTGGGCGTAACCGCTCGCGCCGGACCCGCCGGCCTGTCCCGCCAACGACATACGCTGCTGTTGCCAGCTCGCCGACGGTGTGTCCCCCGGCGCCTGGGGCGCGAGGGAGTCGCTTGATGTCGTCGCACCCGCTTCGCTGGGGTCGGCCGATGCTTGCTCTTCGCCGCCTGGCGCGTTGGGGCGAACCTCGGCGAGCGCCCGATGCAGACTCGAGAAGAGAAAGTCGTGCACAAGACGACCGTCGCGAAAGCGGACTTCGTGCTTGGTCGGGTGAACGTTGACGTCGACCACTCGGGGATCGAGCTCGAGATAGAGTACGAAGACCGGATGGCGGCCGTGAAACATGACGTCACGATACGCCTGGCGAATGGCATGGGCGACGAGGCGGTCGCGCACCACGCGCCCGTTGACGAAGAAATACTGCTGGTCTGCCTGTGCCCGCGAGTAGGTCGGGAGCCCTACCCAGCCGTGCAGCCGCATCCCCGAGGCCTCCATCTCCAGATGCAGCGCCTCGTTGAGAAAGCGTTTGCCGAGCAGCGCGCCGATCCGCCGCTCCCGCCCGCTCTGATCGCCGGAGACTGCCGGCAGCTGATGGACCACCTTCTGGTTGTGCTTGAGCAGCCAGGCGATGTCGAATCGCGACAGCGCCAGCCGCCGCACCGCCTCTTCGACGTGTCCGAACTCGGTCTTCTCAGCCCGCAGGAACTTGCGCCGCGCCGGCGTATTGAAGAAGAGATCCCGCACCAGCACCGAGGTCCCGCGGGGATGCGGCGCCGGCGTCACCCGCGGCGCCATCTGGCGCCCCTCGGCAACCACCCGCCAGCCCGACGCAGGATCGTCATCGGCATTGGAGATCAGCTCGAGACGAGAGACCGCACTGATCGATGCCAGCGCCTCACCGCGAAAGCCGAGACTCGCCACATCCTCGAGATCCTCGAGCGAGGCGATCTTGCTCGTGGCATGCCGGGACAGCGCCAGTGGCAAGTCGTTCTCCTCGATACCGCTGCCGTCATCGCGCACCCGGATCAGGCGCGCGCCACCGGCTTCCAGTTCGATCTCGATGCGCTGCCCGCCGGCATCGATGGCGTTCTCCACGATCTCCTTGACCACCGAAGCGGGGCGTTCGACCACCTCGCCCGCGGCAATCTGGTTGGCCAGCCGCGGATCGAGAACATGAATTCGCGTCGTCTCGCTCATCGAAAATCTCCCCTCAGGCCCGCCGGGCAGCCGCCATCCGTCGCCACGTTCATGGCAGTGTCAGCACCTGGCCGACCCGCAAGATGTCGCTATCGAGGCCGTTGGCCTGCTTGAGCGCCTGCATGCTGATGCCGTTGCGGCTCGCGACCGTCGACAGTGTATCGCCGGCACGCACCCGGTATTCATTGCTGGCGCCACCGCGCCCCTGGTCCCGCTGCCATGCCAGCAGGCTGGAGGGCGGCGGGTGCTGACGAAAGTGCGCGACGATACCGGCGAAAATCGCCTGCGCAAGCTGCGCCTGGTGGCCGGAAGAGCGCAGCTGCGCCTCCTCCTTCGGATTGGAGATGAAGCCGGTCTCGACCAGCAGTGACGGAATGTCCGGTGACTTCAACACCACGAAGCCGGCCTGTTCGACGCGAGACTTGTGCAGCTTGTTGATCCGCCCCAGCTGATCGAGCACTTGGCCACCGGTCGCCAGAGAGTCGTTCATGGTCGCCGTCATGGTCAGGTCGAGCAGCACGCCACGTAGCACCTCGTCCTTGTCGTCGAGGCTCAGGCTGCCGTCGACACCACCGATCAGGTCTGACTGGTTCTCGCTTGCCGCCAGCCAGCGGGCGCTCTCGGAGGTTGCTCCCCCCTGGGAGAGGGCATAGACCGAGCTGCCGTAGGGCTGACTGCTGCGTACCGCGTCGGCGTGAATCGAGACGAAGAAGTCCGCCTTCTGCTGCCGCGCGATCAGCGTCCGCTGACGCAGGCCGACATAGTAGTCGTCGTCACGCGTGAGAATCGCCTTGAAGCCCGGCGTGTCATCGATACGGTTCTTGAGCTTGCGCGCAATCTCGAGCACCACATCCTTCTCGCGGGTGCCGCTTGGACCGATGGCACCGGGATCCTCGCCGCCGTGCCCCGCGTCGACCGCGATGATGATGTCGCGCTTGGGATGCGGCTGGGCTTCCACCGTGGCCGCGACCTGGCTGGGCTGCTCGACGCCACCGCCCTGAACGACGGCCTCCTGCTGGGCGCGCTGGGCGGAAATCTCCTGGTCGCGAATCATTGCCTCGATGGGGTCGATCGGATCGCTCACCGCGCTCGCCCCGGGATAGTCGAGATCGATCACCAACCGGTCGCTGTACTGCTCGTTCGGCGGCAGCGTGAAACTCTTGGGTACCACGTGGCGATTGACGTCGAGCACGACCCGTAACCCGCCGCCCTCTCGCGTGCCGGTGCGTACCGAATCGATGGCACTGCCGTCGAGGTCGAGATCACCGACATCGAACGACAGATCGCTACTGTCGATATCGATCACCACCCGATCCGGGTTGTCGAGCGTGAAAACGTTGGCGGTCGCCGGTGAGGACATGTCGAAGACCAGCCGCACATGGTCGGGCGCTGCCCACAGTCGAATGTTATGGATATCGGCAGCGCTTGCCTGAGTGGCGCCGCCAAGACAGGCGAACGCCAGCGAACCGGCAACCCAGCGACGCCAGCACGCCCCGCCGACTCGGCTCGTCGGCTGCGCCTCGGTGTCGAGCCGTACCGATGCGACGCGTCGAAGACAGCGCAGGCACAGCAACCCCCAGGCGATGATGACCTGTCCGCAAGCCGCCAGGGCCGGCCACCGATGTTCGTCGCCACGCATTTGACGGCCTGCGGCCCGGAAAACAGCTGTTAACATTCATCATCCTTGTGACTCGAGATATCGCTAAGCGCCGTCGGTAGCGCCGCAAGCACGTCGCGGCCTCGCGCAGTAAAAGCCGCTGCCTGCGCCTGGCGACCGTTCTCGAGGGTCGTTAGCCGAACCTCCAGATCCGGCGTCGGCAGCCAGCCTTCGCCGCGGCTTGGCCATTCGATCAGGCTCAACGCCTCCTCACCGAGCATGTCGCGCGCGCCGAGAAACTCGAGTTCCTCAGGGTCACCCAGACGGTAAAGGTCGAAGTGGTAGATACGGTAAGTGCCAAGCTCATAGGGCTCGACCAGCGTATAGGTCGGACTCTTGACCGCACCGGCGTGACCGTGGGCGCGTAGCACGCCACGGGCCAGCGTGGTCTTTCCGGCGCCCAGGTCACCCAGGAGGTGAATTCGCCCTCTTCCCTCGAGCGCAAGCCCCAGGGCTTCTCCCAGGGCGACCTGAGCGGCTTCATCGCTAAGCGTTATCGGCATGGGTCAGCATCAATGGGGGTTGGCCAAATGTCGCGCATAGGATGCCAGATCGCTTGCGAGCAGACCACGCACCCCCCCCGCCTCGGCGGCGGCGTCGGCGGCGAGCGCATGGATCACGACACCGAGCCGCGCCGCCTGCGACAGCGATTCGGTCTGACCCACGAGGCCGGCAATGATGCCGGTCAGGGCATCCCCCATTCCGCCGCTGGCCATGCCCGGGTTGCCGAAGGGACAGAGCGCGAGCGTCTCGCCGTCGAAGATCAGCGTGCCGGCGCCCTTGAGCACGACCACCCCGCCAAAGCGCGCCTGCAGGGCGGTGATCGCCGCTCGCCGATCGCGCTGGACCTCCGCGGTGGTGCAGCCCAGCAGACGTCCGGCTTCGCCAGGATGGGGCGTGAGTATCCAATCGTTGCGGCGCTCGCCGGTGAACTCGGACGCCAGTAGATTGAGTCCATCGGCATCGACCACGCAGGGCTTGCCGGCCGCCAGCGCGCTGGCGAGCGCGGCCTGCCCCCAGGCGCCGGTGCCAAGTCCGGGGCCGACGGCGATCACGTCGGCAGCCTCGACCCGCGCGGCGAGATCCGCGGTCCCACGCACGCCATGAGCCATAATCTCGGGATAGCGCGTCAAGCTCGCCGTAACGTGGGCCGGGTCGGTGGCGAGGCTCACCTTGCCAGCGCCCAGGCGTGCCACCATTTCGCTGGTCATCAGCGCAGCACCGCCCATTCCGGGGCCGCCGGCAACCACCAGGACGTGACCATGACTCCCCTTGTGACTGCAGGGGGAGCGTGGCGGCAGCCCTTCGGCGATGTCGTGACGCGACTGGCGCCAGGCCACAGGCACCATATCGGTGTGTGCCGCCGGACTGACGCCGAGCGAGAGGTAGACGATATCGCCGACATGATCGAGCGCAGCTCCGGTATGCAGCCCCAGTTTGTCGGCAATGAAGGTGACGGTGACGCTCGCCCGCACCGCCTCCCCCGCGACGAATCCAGTATCGGCGTCGACGCCCGAAGGGACGTCGATGGCCATCGCGGGCCTGGCGGTGGCGTTCATGCAAGCAATCGCCGTGTCGAACGGAGCGCGTGGCGCCCCTTGCGTCCCGGTGCCGAGCAGCGCATCCACCAGCACGTCTCCCTCGAGCGTCAACGAAGACGCCCACGGCACCACGACGACCCCTGCCTCCTGCGCCAGGATGGCGGCATGCCTGGCGCTCCCCGTCAGTTGCCCGACCGGTGTGACCGCAATCAGCTGAACGGCAAGGCCCTCCGCCGCCGCCAGCGTGGCCACGACATAGCCATCCCCGCCGTTGTTACCGCCGCCACAGAGGACGCTCAGCCGCTCGCGCGTCGGCCAGCGTGACCGCAGTGTCTCGTAGGCCGCTTCGCCGGCGCGCTGCATCAGAGCAAAGTCATCACGCTCGTCGGCGATGGCGCGACGGTCGAGCTCGCGCACCTGCTCGGCGAGGTAAAGGGGGCGCTGCTGAGAGGACGCGGACATTGCGGCTCCTTTGGGTTTCCATGGGGCTTGCGGCGCGTCCGGCTGTCAGCCTGGACGCGCCGCCTCGAAACGATGGACGGCTACGGGAGCGTGTCGCCATTGGCCGTCGTGGTGTAGGGTAGCGGCCCGCTCCCCTCCCAACCTTCTTCCTGATGTGATCTTCTTTCCGGTATGACCACGCGATTCGACGCCAACACGCCGACGGCCCAGGCGAGTGATGACACCCTCGACCACGACGCCTCGCCCCTCGACGCCGCCCAGCTGGATGACCTCGCGTCACAGGTCAAGCTGTGGGGACGCGAGCTCGGCTTTCAGGCGATCGGCATTACCGACACCGACCTTGAAAGCCATGAGCGCTATCTCGAGCGCTGGCTCGCGGCGGGCCATCACGGTGAAATGCGCTACATGGAGAAGCACGGCACCAAGCGAACGCGACCGGCGGAGCTGGTGCCGGGCACGCTTCGCGTCATCAGCGCGCGCATGGATTATCTGCCGCCGGAGGTCGAGACCACGCGCGTGCTTGGACAGCCGGACAAGGCCTACGTTTCACGCTATGCGCTGGGCCGCGACTACCACAAGCTGATCCGCAAGCGCCTCGACCAGCTGGCCAAGCGCATCGAACAGGCGGTGGGGCCCTTCGGCTATCGCGCCTTCGTCGATTCGGCACCGGTCATGGAGCGGGCGCTGGCACAGAAGGCGGGCATCGGCTGGTTCGGCAAGAACGCCATGCTGCTCGACCCGAAGGCCGGCTCGCTGTTCTTTCTCGGTGAGCTCTATACCGACCTGCCGCTACCGATCGATGAGCCCTTCACCCGAGAGCACTGTGGCTCCTGTTCGAGCTGCCAGACTGCCTGCCCGACTGACGCCATCGTCGATGACAAGGTCATCGATGCCCGGCGCTGTATCTCCTATCTTACCATCGAGCTGCACGGCTCGATTCCGCTCGAGTTCCGTCGCCCCATGGGCAACCGAGTCTATGGCTGCGACGACTGCCAGCTCTTCTGCCCGTTCACTCGCTTCACCCGGGCGAGCGACGAGCCGGACTTCGCCCCGCGCCACGACCTCGACCGCGCCGAGCTGATCGATCTCTTCGCCTGGAGTGAAACCGAGTTTTTGAAGCGCACCGAGGGCAGCCCCATTCGACGCATCGGCTACGAGCGCTGGCTGCGCAACCTGGCCGTGGGCCTGGGTAATGCGCCCTACAGCGAGCGGGTAGTCGCCGCCCTGCGCGCCCGGCTCGCCTACCCGTCGGATCTGGTTCGCGAACACGTCCGCTGGGCGCTCGACGAACAGCAGCTCAAGCGCAACGCCCGCATCGCCACTGGCTAGCCGTGCCCCAGCGTGGGAGACGCACTCGGCGCTCGCGGGCAGCGGCTCAGGGCAGTCGGAGGAACGTCTTGCGGTAGTGTGCAAGCTCGGCCAGCGATTCCCGAATGTCGTCGAGCGCCTGGTGGGTGTTGCGCTTGGAGAACCCCTCCAGAGCCTTGGGATTCCAACGCTTCGCCAGCTCCTTGAGCGTGGAGACGTCGACGTTGCGGTAGTGGAAGAAGTCGTTGAGCGCCGGCATTTCGCGCTCCAGAAAGCGTCGATCCTGATGCACGCTGTTACCGCAGACCGGCGAGGTACCCGGCACGACGTAGGCGGCGAGGAATTCTAGCGTGCGCCGTTCCGCCTCGGCAGTCTCGATCTCGCTGCCCTGAACGCGCTCGATCAGACCGGAGTCACCATGGGTCTTGCGATTCCAGTCATCCATGCCATCGAGCAGCGTGTCGGGCTGATGCACGGCCAGCACCGGCCCTTCGGCAACCAGATTGAGGTCGCCGTCGGTAATCAGCGTGGCGACTTCGATGATGCGTTCGCGATCCGGATCGAGACCCGTCATCTCGAGATCGATCCAGACCAGCAGGTCGTGGCGAGGCGTGGCATCGGTATTCGCGGTGGCGGACATGCGTCGCTCCAGGTCGTGTCAGCCGTGAAAGCGCTCGGTGCGAGCGGACACGGCGGTCGGGGATGGCTACAATGCGCGCCATTCTACTCACCCGCCGAGCCCCCGGCCACGACCCGAGGAGTCACCGTCACCATGAGCCGACGCAAGCTGACACGCCAACAGCGCTGGCGCGTGGAGAAGGTCCAGGCCGAACGCGCCGAACGTGCCAACCGCCGCGCCGAACGTGACGATGCCGCCCTCGAGGCAGGCGCGCATGGCGCCGAACGCCCGGGCCGGGTGGCGGCGCACTTCGGCCGCAGCCTGGAAGTGGAGGCTCGCGACGCCGAGGGCGCCCTGACCCGCCACCGCTGCCATCTGCGCGCCAACCTGGAAGGTCTCGTCACCGGCGACCGCGTCGTCTGGCGCGAAGCGGCCGACGCCACCGGCGTGGTGGTCGCCCGCGGCGAACGGTCCAGCGTGCTGGAACGCCCCGATGCCCGTGCCCAGATGCGGCCGGTGGCGGCGAACATCGACCAGATCCTGATCGTCGTTGCCAGCGAACCGGCGCCCTACGGCAATCTGATCGACCGTTATCTGGTCGCCGCCGAGAATACCGGTATCGCCCCGGTGCTGGTACTCAACAAGAGCGATCTGCTCCCCGATCAGGGTGGCGACGCGCGCGAGCTATTGTCCCGCTATGCCGCGCTCGGCTATACGGTCATCGAGGCGTCCGCCCGGGTCGATCATGGCCTCGGCGCGCTCCACGAACAGCTTGACGGGCGCACCTCCGTTTTCGTCGGCCAGAGCGGCGTCGGCAAATCGTCGTTGATCGACCGTCTGCTACCCGAGGAGACGCTGCGCATCGGCGCGCTGTCGGAGGAGTCCCGCAAGGGCAAGCACACGACCACGACGGCCAGGCTCTACCCGCTGCCCAGGGATGGCGAGGCCGGCGCTGTCCGCGAGGGCGATCTGATCGACTCCCCCGGCATCCGCGAGTTCGGCCTGTGGCATCTCGACGAGCAGCAGATTGCCGAGGGCTTCATCGAGTTCCGGCCGTTTCTCGATGCGTGCCGCTTCCGTGACTGCCGCCACCGAGCCGAACCCGGCTGTGCCCTGCTCGACGCCGTCGAGCGAGGCGCGATTCATCCGCAACGATTCGCGAGTTTTCAGCGCATCCGCGATGACGTCGCCAGCGGTTAGCGCCAAGTCACTTGGCTGGGGCGTTCCCCATCCACCAAAAAGCCGCCGCGTCGAAACGCGGCGGCTTTTTTATGATGACGACAAGGTGGCGCTCACTCGAGGTCGGCGGGCGTCACGCGAGAAGTCGACACGCGCCGGCCGCCGGGCTCAGCCCTCGAAAAGCATCAGGATCGACAGCGCGAACAGCACCCACATCGCCGGACGCACCTCGTGGGATTTGCCCACGCCCACCTTGACCACCACGTAGGTGAGAAAGCCGAACACCACGCCATGCGTGATCGAGTAGGTGAGCGGGATCAGGATCATTGCCACGAAAGCGGGGATGGCATCGTCGTACTTCTGCCAGTCGATGGTGCGGATCGGCGAGAGCATGAAGACACCGACCATGATCAGCGCCGGCGCCGTGGCGATGGTTGGCACCAGTGCCAGCAGCGGCGACAGAAACAGGAACGGCAGGAACAGCAGTCCCGCGACCACGGCCACCAGGCCCGTGCGGCCGCCCTGACTGATCCCAGCGGCGGACTCGACGTAGGCGTTGGCCGGACTGGTACCCAGCGGCGCCGAGATCAGCGCCGAGGCGGCATCCACCATCATCGAGCGACGAATGTTCTGCGGCTCGCCGTTTTCGTCGAGCAGATTGCCCGCCTGACAAACACCGATGAAGGTCGACATGGCATCGAAGAAGGTGGTGAACAGGATCACGAAGATGAACGGCCAGTAGCCAATCGCCAGCGCGCCGAGGAAATCGACCTGACCCATGGCGCCGAAATCCGGCCACGCAAAGATGCCCTGGAAGTTGACCAGTGTCGCCGTCGCGCCATCCGGGGACCAGGCGCTGCCGTCACCCCAGAGTCGGCCGATGGGAATCGCCATCAGCGTCGTAAGAACGATACCGATGATCAACGCTCCCTGAATGCCTCGAGCCACCAGCACCGCGGTGATGCCAAGACCGATCAGGAACGTGATCAGCGTCGGCGACATCTCGCCAAGACCGACCACCGTCGCGGGGTTGGAGACCAGAAGTCCCGCGTTGACCAGTCCGATAACGGTGATGAACAGCCCAATGCCGCAGGCGATGGCGTGACGCAGCGTGGCGGGAATGGCATCGACGACGTAGCGGCGCACGTTGAACGCGGCGAGTATCGCGAACAGCACCCCGGACCAGAACACGCACCCCAGCGCGGTCTGCCAGGGAATGCCGGCCCCCAACACCATGGTGTAGGCGAACAGCGCGTTGATCCCCATGCCCGGTGCGACGAGTACCGGGTTACGCGCATAGAGCCCCATCATCACGCTGCCGAAGAAGCTGATGATCACCGTCGCGGTCAGCGCACCGGCGAAGGGCACCCCTGCCCCGGAAAGAATCGCCGGGTTGACCACGATGATGTACATCGCGGCGAGGAAGGTAGCCACACCCGCCAGCACCTCGGTTTTGACGGTGCTCCCTTTCGAGCGCAGTGAGAAATAGTTGTCGATCACGCAGCAGTCTCCTGGCGATTCATTAATTATCATTGGGACAGGCTTGAGAGACGCCCCTCGAGGGCGCGCAGTATACCGGATCACTCTGTCGCCGGCAGCTCGGCCGCGGCTCATCACACGGCTTCTCTCGCCGCTTGCCGCCTCGTCTATTACGTTGCGGTGCGACTGTGCCATCATCGAGATATCCACGCGCAGTGACCGCGCGCCCCTTTTCCCACGGCAACGGGAGGCCCCATGAGCTCCGAGCAGCCCCGACTACCCTTGATACTCGACCCGACGACGCTGGCCGAGCACCTCGGTGCCGATGATCTATTGATCATCGATGTGCCGCTCAAGGCCGAAAGCTACCGGGAAGGCCACGTGCCCGGGGCGGTCTTCCTCGATCACCGCCGCCTGCTCGCGGGTAGCGGTGAGGTGCCCAATGACGTGCCCACGGAAGAAGCACTCAGCGCCCTCTTTTCCGAACTGGGGCTGTCGGCGGAAACCCACGTCGTCGCCTACGACGATGAAGGCGGCGGCTGGGCCGGCCGCCTGCTGTGGACCCTGGAGCTGATCGGCCACCAGCGCTACTCCTATCTCAACGGCGGTATTCACGCCTGGCGCGCCGACGGCCATCGCATCGCCACCGATGAGACGCATCCCACGCCCGGCAGCTACGACGCGGCCTACCTCAACCCGGAAGTACAGATCCGCCGAGAGGAGCTGCTGGAACGTCTGAACGAGCGCGAACTCGCCATCTGGGATGCCCGCTCGCCGGCGGAGTACCGCGGCGAGAAGGGCAATAACCGCAAGCTCGGCCATCTGCCCGGGGCGGTGAATTTCGACTGGCTCGATGTCATGGACCACGAGCGTGACCTGCGCCTGCGCGACTATGCCGAGCTGATCCACGATCTCGAGATTCGCGGATTGACCCCGGACAAGGAGATTGTCACTCACTGCCAGAGCCACCACCGCAGCGGACTGACCTGGCTTGCCGCCAGGGCGCTCGGCTACGACAACGTACGCGCCTACCCGGGGTCATGGCAGGAGTGGGGCAATCGCGACGACACACCGGTCGAGCGGTGAGCCGCTCGCCGCGCCCAGGCTGACACGACGTCTATTGCGCGGACGCCGGCGTCGCTCTACCGTGTCCGCCCTCTTGATGTCGCCCCGCACGTCCCGGCCTTCAAGCCTGCCCCATCAACCGCCGAGGTCATCACTACCGTGGATCGTCAGGAACTCTTCGCCAACATTCAGTATCCGCTGCCGCACCACGCCATCTCGCGGCTGGTAGGCCAGGTCGCCGAGAGCCGCCAGCCCTGGGTCAAGGACACCTTCATCCGGCGTTTCATCGACACCTACGGCGTCGACATGAGCGAGGCCCAGCAGCCGGACCCGGCAGCCTATGCCTGCTTCAACGACTTCTTCACACGCGCCCTCAAACCCGGGGCACGTCCGCTCGGCAGCGGACTGCTCTCGCCTGCCGACGGTACGCTGTCGCGCTTCGGGCGCATCGAGGGCGACACGCTGATTCAGGCGAAGGGCCAGTACTACTCGCTGGAGACACTGCTCGGCGGCGATTACGAGCGCGCCACGCCGTTCCGCAACGGCAGTTTCGCCACGGTCTATCTCTCGCCCAAGGACTACCATCGCGTCCACATGCCGATGACCGGCACGCTCCGAGAGATGGTCTACGTGCCCGGACGCCTCTTCTCGGTCAATCAGGCGACAGCGAGTCACGTACCGGGCCTGTTCGCCCGCAACGAGCGACTCGTCTGTCTCTTCGATACCGAGCACGGGCCGCTGGCGATGGTGCTGGTCGGCGCGATGATAGTGGCCGCCATCGAGACGGTCTGGGCCGGCCAGATCACACCCTTGAGCGGTCAGGTCCAGACGACCCGCTTCGACGAGCCGGTCGTGATCGAAAAGGGCCAGGAAATGGGGCGTTTCAAGCTCGGCTCCACCGTGGTGATGTGCCTGGGTCGCGACACCGCCTTCTCGGATTTCGACCCCAGCGGCACCCCGGTTCGCATGGGTCAATCGCTGGGCAGGCTGCCCGGTGCGGCCTGACATCGCGTCAGGTTCCCCTCTTATCTTCTGCAAGGCACTGATATGACGCTCGAGATCTCCCGCAACGTCGCCATTCCTGACAATGAGATAGAGCTGCAGGCCGTGCGCGCCCAGGGCGCCGGTGGCCAGAACGTCAACAAGGTCTCCTCGGCCATTCACCTGCGCTTCGATATCCGCGCCTCGAGCCTGCATCCGGGCTTCAAGGAGAAGTTGCTCGCACTGAAAGACCGGCGCATCACCCGCGACGGCGTCGTCGTGATCAAGTCCCAGGAACATCGCACTCAGGAGCTCAACCGCGAGGCGGCGCTGGTCAGACTGAAGGAGCTGATCAAGCCGATACTCTACGGTGACAAGCCGCGGCGCGAGACCAAGCCCTCCCGCAACGCCAAGCGTAAACGCGCCGACCAGAAGACCAAGCACGGTCAGAAAAAACGCCTGCGCGGCAAGATCGACGGCTGAGCGGTCCGCGCCATCACTCCGCTGCAGCACCCGAGCGCTGCTGGCCGGATCGATCAGCGCTGTGCCGTGGGCTTCAGCAGCGCGGCGTCGAGAAGGCCATGACCTCGGCGACCGTATCCTTGCCGAGCGCCAGCTGGATCAACCGGTCCACGCCGAGCGCCACACCGCTGCCCGCCGGCATTCCGGCCTCCAGGGCAGCAACGAGCCGCGAGTCGACATCGACCATCGGCTTGCCCATTGCCTCGCGCTGGCGGTTGTCCGCCGCGAATCGCGCGGCCTGCTCGTCGGCATCCACCAGCTCGTCGTAGCCGTTGGCGAGCTCCAGTCCCTGTAGATAGATCTCGAAGCGCGCCGCCACCTCGACCCCGTCTTCAGGGTCGATTCGTCGCCGAGCGAGCGCGGCCTGCGCAGCCGGATAGTCGACGATCGCCTCGACACCGTGGCGCCCGAGCTCGGGCTCGATGACCAGGCTCATCAGCAGATCCAGACACGTCTCACGATCGGCATCCTGCATGGGCAGCTCGCCGTGGCGCTCTGCCCGTTGCCGAAGCGTCTCGAGGGGCGTGGTAAAGGGGTCGACCGCGAGACGCTCGCGAAACAGATCGCGGTAGCGACGGCGTGTCAGCGGGCCGGGATCGCGCTCGAGCACATCGCGGATCAGCGCATCGCACTCGTCGATCAGGGCATCCAGCGCCAGCCCCGGGCGGTACCACTCGAGCATGGTGAACTCGAGGTTGTGACGCGCGCCCACTTCGCCATCACGAAAGCTGCGCGCAAGCTGAAAGATCGACCCGATCCCCGCCGCCAGCAGCCGTTTCATGGCGAACTCCGGGGAGGTCTGCAGCCAGAGCCGCTCGCGGCCCGCCGACGTCGTCGCGAGCAACGACAGCGAGTCGAGATGGGCATCGGTGGAGCCACCGTGCCCGAGGGTGGGCGTTTCCACCTCGAGCACGTCCCTGGCGGCGAAAAAGGCGCGAATCACCGCGATGCGTCGGGCGCGCCCTCGCAGCGTCTCGACGGTGGCGCTCGGGCCCCAGTCGTCGAAGGTGTCCATCCGGGTCATGAGTGATAAACCTGGCTGCGGCCGCCATCGATCAGGATATCGGTGGCGTTGATGAAACGGGCTTCATCGCTTGAGAGAAAGAGCACGGTATTGGCGACCTCCTCGGGCTCGCCCAAGCGCTGACAGGGCAGCAGTTCCAACTGCTCGCGCCGCGCCTCTTCGCTCAGGCCGTCCAGCCAGGCCTGAGCCGGCGGGGTGCGGATCAATCCCGGCGAGACCGAGTTGACCCGGAGCCCGCGCGCCGCATATTCGATCCCCAGCGAACGGGTCAGTCCGATCAAGCCGTGCTTGGCGACCGGATAGGGAAAGGCCCCGGGAATGATCTTGTGGCCGTGAACCGAGGCGACGTTGACCACATTGCCGTACTCTCGCTCCAGCATGCCGGGCAGCACGGCGCGGATGCAGTGCCAGGCACCCTCGAGATTGATCGCCAGACAGCGACGCCAGAGCGCGTCATCGGTGGCGAGCGGATCGGCAAAGACGTTGACGCCGGCGGCATTGATTAGAATATCGATGCCGTCGAGCGCGGCGAGAACATCGGTAACGCCGCGTTCGACCTCCCCCGGTTCGGCGACATCGGCCGCGATGCCGATGACCGTCGTACCGGGCGCCGGCTCGAGCCTTGCAACCGCACGCGAGAGGGCGTCGCGATTGAGGTCCAGCAGGGCCACGCTGGCCCCCTCAGTGAGGAATCGCTCGGCCGTGGCCAACCCGATGCCACTGGCTCCGCCGGTGATCAGCGCGCGGCGCCCGCTCAGTCTGCCCATGCTCAGCTCCTTGTCGCATCACCCCGGCGCGGCACCGTTCTCCAGGCCGTGACGACAAAGGCCACGCAATTGCGTGGCCAGTGACTCCGCCTCGGCGGCAACGGATGTCTCGCGACGTCAGGCGCGGGAAACGTATTCGCCGTTACGCGTGTCGATCTTCAGGATTTCACCCTGATTGATGAACAGCGGTACGCGCACCACGGCACCCGAAGAGAGCGTGGCGGGCTTGGAGCCGCCCTGGGCGGTGTCACCCTTGAGGCCGGGATCGGTCTCGGTCACCTCGAGTTCGAGGAAGTTCGGCGGCGTAACGGCAATGGCATTGTCGTTCCAGAGCGTCACGGTGTAGACCGCCTGCTCTTTCAGCCACTTCTCGACGTCGGCGATCGCCTTCTTGTCGACCGCGTACTGCTCGAAGGAGCCGTCGGTCTTCATGAAGTGCCACATGTCGCCGTCGGTGTAGACGTACTCCATGTCGAGCTCGAGCACGTCGGCGCCCTCGAGGGACTCGCCAGACTTGAAGGTCCGTTCCCAGACGCGGCCGGTGATCAGGTTACGCAGCTTGACCCGGTTGAACGCCTGGCCCTTGCCCGGTTTGACGTATTCGTTCTCGAGAATGTTGCAAGGGTCACCGTCCAGCATGACCTTCAGGCCGCCCTTGAATTCGTTGGTAGAATGGTTCGCCATGTTTCCTCACTAATGAACGCTCGCGATCCTGTCGCGACGAAAACTTTCGCAAAAGGCGTCACGCCGATGGCGTGCGCTCAGACTCCGAGTGGTCCGCATGATAACCCGAACCCCGATCGCCGTGCATGACGCAGACGTGCATGACGTAGACGCGGCGCCCGTCGCGGCCTCGTGGCAGCGTCAGCTGAGTGCGGCGATCACCGACCCGCTGGAACTCTGCCGCCGGCTCGACCTCGACCCCGGCTGGCTGCCCGGCGCCGAAGCCGGCCACGCGCTGTTCGCCACCCGGGTCCCCGAAGCTTACCTGGCGCGGATCCGGCCGCGGGACCCCGGCGACCCGTTGCTGCGACAGGTATTACCGGTGGCCTCGGAAACCGAAACGGCCACCGGCTTCGTCGACGACCCGCTGGCCGAGCGCGATCACACCCCGAAGCCCGGTCTGATTCACAAGTACGCCGGCCGCGTCCTGCTGATCGCAAGCCCCGCCTGCGCGATCAACTGCCGCTACTGTTTCCGCCGGCACTTCCCTTACGACGACAACGCGCCGTCGATGCGTGAGTGGGAGACCACGCTGGACTATCTGCGCGGTGACGACTCGATCCGGGAAGTGATTCTCTCCGGCGGCGATCCCCTCGCCTCGTCCGATCGTCGCCTCGCCGCGCTGGTCGAACGGCTATCGGAGATCCCACACCTCAAGCGCCTGCGCATTCACACGCGGCTGCCGGTGGTCATCCCGGCGCGGGTCGACGACGCACTGCTCGGCTGGCTCGGCGAGACTCGGCTGCAACGGGTCATGGTACTCCACATCAATCACGCCCAGGAGATCGACGACGCCGTGATCGGCGCCTGTCAGCGCCTGCGCGACGCCGGCGTCACGCTGCTCAACCAGAGCGTGCTACTGCGGGGGGTCAACGACGACGTCGCGACCCTAGAGGCGCTCTCCGAACAGCTCTTCGACGCCGGCGTGCTGCCCTACTACCTCCACGTGCTCGATCCGGTACGCGGCGCATCACACTTCGATGTCGGCGATGATGAAGCGCGGGACCTGGTGGCGGCGCTGCGGGCGCGGGCGCCGGGATTTCTGGTACCGCGGCTGGTGCGCGAGATCCCAGGCGAGCCCAACAAGACCCCGCTATAGCGTCCGGGCTCGGCACCCGGCACGCTGGGGCACCCGCTCAGGCGAGCGGTAAATAGACGTGGACGCTCAGGCCCGAGGGCGCCTCGAGAGAGGTTGGCGCCAGCGAGATCTCGCCGTCCAACCGTTCGACCAGCGCCTTGACGATGGCAAGCCCCAGGCCTGAACCGCTGGTCCCCTGACCGGCGAGCCGTACGAATCGATCGAAAACGCGCGCCTGATCGTCGTCGGCAATGCCGGGCCCGCTGTCGGCAACTTCGATGTGCAGCCGCTGCCCCTGGCGCGCCATCGCCAGTCTCACCTCGCCGCCAGCCGGCGTGTAGCGCACTGCGTTATCCAGCAGATTTCGCAGCAGCACGTAGAGCGCGTTTTCGTAGCTGTGGATGCGCAGCCCTGGCGGCAACGCCTGCTCGAAGTGAAGCGCTCGCTGGAGCACGAGCGGCTGCATTTCACGCGCCAGCTCCTGGCCGAGTCGATTGAGATCGACGTTCTGGCGCGTCACGGTCTGCCCACTCTCGAGGCGCGACAGCGTCAACAGCTGCTCCACCACCCGTGTCATGCGGTCGACACCGTTGATAATCGCCCTGACAGCACGGTGGGAGCTGTCGGTCGCGGTCTCCTCCATCAGATTCTGGGCGTGGACCTTGATGCCCGCCAGCGGCGTTCTCAGCTCATGGGCCGCATCCGCCGTGAAACGTCGCTCCTTGTCCAGGGTCTGCGCCAGACGCGCGAATAGCCCGTTGAGCGCAGTGACCATGCCGCGAATCTCCTCCGGTGCGCGGCTGGCATCAATCGGCTCCAGGAAGGTCGGCTGCCGCTCGGTGATCTGACGGCTGATGCGCAGCTGCGAGGAGAACCCGCGGGCGATGATGAACGGAATCAGCACGGCGATGAGCAGCACCCCGACAACCGGCGGGATGAGATCCCGAATGGCAATCTGCCAAGTGAGCTCATCGCGCACGTCGTCGCGCTGGGCGGCGCTGACCCACACCTTGCGATCCTTGTCGAAGAGCGTGAAGACCCGCCAGTCATGCTCGCCATCGCTAAGATGGGTGTAGCCTTGCTCGGCGGTGAGCGAATCCAGCACGCCGGGCAGCTGCATCCCCAGCAGCGCCCGGCCCTGAGCATCCCATATCTGAAACGCCAGCTTCTTCTCGTAGGGGTGGCCGACCCGGGTCGGCGCGTCGGTCAGGCTGTCAGGGATGATGGTCGGCGCTAGCTGCAAACTCGGCCCGCGTTTCGACAGCGCCCGGTCGGCTTCCCCGCGGTACTCGAAATAGAGCGCAACCACGGTACGAGCGGTCTGCGCCAGTTCGGCATCGAACAGCTCGTCAATCTGATCGCGGGTGTCGTGATAGCTCCACAGGGCCGCGATCGCGGTGATCGAGGTGACCGAGAGCAGCAGGACACGGCGCAGATAGCGGCGAATAGAGATCAATCGGTGGCACCCAGGCGATACCCCACATTGCGCACCGTGGCCACCACACCGCTGCCGAACTTGCGACGCAGATGGTGGACGTGCACCTCAACGACGTTGCTCTCCACCTCGGCACTCCAGCCATAGAGGACTTCAACCAGCTGATCGCGACTGAAAACCTGACCCGGGTGCGTCATCAGATAGGCCAGCAGATCATGCTCGCGTCGGCCGAGCGCCACCACCTCCTGGTCGAAGCGAATCTCGTGTGCGGCGGGGTCGAGCGTGAGTCGCCCGCAGCTCACCACCGGCGAGGACCTGCCGGCGCTGCGGCGGACCAGCGCCCGCAGCCGGGCGAGCAGTTCGCCGTTGTCGAACGGCTTGACCAGATAGTCGTCCGCGCCCTCGTCGAGTCCACGAATGCGATGGTTGATGTCGTCTCGCGCGGTGAGGATGAGCACCGGGACGTGGCACTGCGCGTCACGGAGCTGCTTGAGCACCTCCAGCCCATCGATGTCCGGCAACCCCAGGTCGAGTATCAGCGCGTCGAAGGTGGACTTCCCCACCGCCTCGACCACGCCCTTCCCCTCGCTCAGCCATTCGGGCGTCATCTGCTCGCGGCGCAGTACGTGGACAATGCCCTCGCCGAGCAGCGGGTCGTCTTCCACCAGCATTACCCTCATGGTCGCTCCTCTTGTCGATACGCCGTCATCGGTGACGTTAAAGCCCAGGCGGAATTTCTCAAGAACGCGCTCCTTGTCTGCGAGCTCGGGATCGAGAAAGCGGCGTTCGGACGTGGGCCGCCTTTCTCGAAAAACGCGGCGGCGGTACTTCACCCGCGCTGCCGTGCCGATCCGACGCCCACCGGCCGAGACGTCACGCTGACATGCCAGCGTCATCGATGAGACGCAGAATGAACATGTCGGCGCGCGGTACTGTCGTAACCGTCAGCGAGACGTCGCTGCCGTGGCGCGCTCGCCGTTACCCTCGCAGTCGCTTCGGAAAGCCGCTAAGTCGCGGTTAAGGAAACGCTGCCATAGTGACACGTGGAAGCGCCGTAAGAAGCCCCTACCGTGCGGAAATCAAAGGATTTCATCATGCTGGCACTACCTTCGCTATCGATTCTGATCACCGTGACCGATGCGACCCACCGCGTTCAGAGCGTCGTCGAAGAGGCGTCACGCGCCCTTCGTCACGCCCGGAGCCTGGAGTTCATCGTCGTGGATGATGCCACCGCCTCGCTCACCGCCGAGAGCCTAGCGCGGCTGGCCGAGTCGGATTCTCGCGTTCGCGTGCTGCGCCAAAGCCTGCCGATCGGCGAGGATGCGGCCCTCCTGCGCGCGGGTGAAGTCGCTGCCAATGAGTGGGTGGCGACGCTGGACGCCAGCGGGCGTGACGATCCGCATGACCTGCCCGAGATGCTGTGCCAGGCGCGGCATCATGGACTGACGCTGGTTCACGGCAAGGCGATGGCACCCATCGGCTATCGTGACCGAGCGACGCACTGGGTCGCCTCACTGGGTCGGTCCGGCAGCAGCCATCATCACGGCATGGACCTAGTGCGCCGAGACGCACTCGCCCTGATGCCCGACATGACCGGTCTCAAGCGCTACCTCCCGCTGCTGGTGGCTCGCCGTGGCTGGCTCATGGAATGCCATGCCGCCAATCCGCGGCCCGGCATCCAAAGACCGGCACGTGCCCTCTACCGACTGCCCCTCGAAGCGCTGATCACCGCGCGAGATGCCCTGGGCATGGCCTGGTTTTCCCGCCGGCTCCGGCCACTCACGCCCCAGCCCGCGGCCGCGCGCCACCCCAAGCGACGCGCCTACGCCCGCTGAGCCCAGCCGCTACCCCATCAGCGGTAGCGCCTGCCTCGCCATTCGAGCCAGCCGCCCGGCTGGCGCCCATCGGGATCTCGGTGGGTCCAGTGCAGAATGCCGCCTTTGGCATTCCAGACATACGCCCCGCGCACCCGCAAAGCGTCGCCTGCCTCGATGCCTTCGAGCCGGGGTGCGATATCGATATTGTGCGCGACCAGCAGCGTCTGCCCCGATGCGAGGCGCAGGATCATGCGTTGATGGCGGCTGCCACGCCGGTCGTCCGCAAGCACGGCAACGATCTCCCCTTGTGCCTCGACCCAGAAGTCACTGCGCTGACTCTCGTAAGCCTTTCGTAGCGTCTCTTCCGCCGAGACCTGGGGTGTTCGGTCATCCGGAAGCAGTCCGCCGAGCGCAAAGATCAGCACCGACACCAGACCGGCCAGACCCAGCGCGGCGGCCAGCGTGCTCAACCGGGAATGCATGCAACCCTTGCGGCGCCTGGCTTTCATGACCGCCCTCCGCTGATGTTTCCCTGAAGTATTGGGGCAACGGCGGGCACTCTCCAGCGTGAGCCTCTCGCGAAAAGCCAGACACCGAGGCAGACCTCGTGTCTAGCCCGCTGACGGCATCCATGCCCTCAGCGGAAAAGGTCAGCCGTCAAACAAAAACCATCGAACAAAAAAAAGCCGAACCCAAAGATGGGCCCGGCCTACGCTGTGTGCCCGTCCTGGGCTACCTATTGAGAGTCACTTCTGACGTGAGAGTTCCACCAACGTCGAAAAAAACGCGCAAAGATTGAGAAAACCGCATCGAAACTCAAGCGCACGCCGGCGTCATTCGTCGAGCGCTTCCACCCCGCGCTTCCACAGGCCGACGATGACGGTCGGTGTCGTGGCCTCGTCGAGCTCGCACTGCCAGCTGGTGCCCCGATCGGGTAGCTCCAGGGTCAACCGGAACCGCCGTCGATCGGCGCCACTCGACGCCTCGGCATGGCGACGCTCGATCTCGTCGAGCAGCGCCTGAAGACGCTGCCACTGTCCCTCGCTCAGCTCGGCGCAGACGATACGCCGAGGCCGCTCGAGTCCGGGCATGGCGGCAAAACCGCCCTCTCGCACCAGTGCCAGCACGGCCTGCATCTCCAGGCGCGGCGACTCATGACCACTCACGTGAGCACGCCAACGCCAATCCATGCCTGACGCACCGCCTCGACTTCCCGCCCTGACTCCCCATAACGACGCGCCGCGCAGAGAAGTGTCAGCTCGGCAAAGGCGACGAAGTCCGCCTCCCGTGTTAGCCGGGGATCAGTCAGAGCGTCATACCAGATCGGCCCGGCGACCTCCCAGGCCGCACCGCCGAGCGTCACGGCAGCGAGATAAAAGGCGCGATTGGGGATGCCGGAATTGATGTGAACGCCGCCATTGTCCGACGAGGTGCTCACGAACTGATCCATGTGTCCCGGTTGGGGGTCGCGGCCCAGCACCGGGTCGTCGTAGGCCGTCCCGGGATTGGCCATGGAGCGTAACGCACGACCGTTGACACGATCGGTGAGCAGGCTCGCACCGATCAGCCAATCCGACTCGTCAACGCGCTGCTCGAGGTGATACTGCTTGACCAGAATGCCGAAGACATCGGCAAGGGATTCGTTCAGTGCGCCGGACTGATCGGCATAGATGAGGCCCGCCTCACGCTCGATGACACCGTGGGTCAGCTCGTGGGCCACGACATCGAGCGAGGCGGTAAATCGGTTGAACAGCTCCCCGTCACCGTCGCCGAATACCATCTGGGCGCCATTCCAGAACGCATTGTCGTAACCGTCCCCGTAGTGCACCGTACCGAGCAACGCCATCCCGTCGTCGTCGATCGAGTGACGCTCGAAGCGTTCCCAGAAGAACCGGTAGGTCGCGCCCAGCCAGTGGTAAGCCTCGTCGATGGCGGCGTCGCCACTTTCGGACTTGCCTTCACGGCGCACGAGCTCTCCGGGCAGTGTCTGCTCATTGCCGGCGCTGTAGATGTATCGCGCCGGCGCGCCGCGACGCGCGCTGTCGGCCGGTCGCGCCGCGGGCGCCACGGCACTGCGGGCACGAAATTCGGCGTCCACCCGAAGCGTCGCCTGAGCACAGCGCTTCAACCGAACGCTGCCGTGGGTCGCCACCCGTTCCAGCACGTGAGGGGGCATGAAGCCCGATGCCGGATGAGATCGCGGTGAGATCATGAATGCCTCCTGGGTCGCTGCGTACAATCCCAGTGTGGTCCAAACCCGCCAATGTCACCGCCCGGTCACTGTACCTTTTTGTTGCTCGTCGCCGTCCTGACGGAGGTCGGTATCCTGAGGCCCTGCCGGAGTCTGCCGCCCGCGTCGGCGGGGCGAATCTCGCTCCTCGGGAGGATCGAGAAACGCCCAGACCGCCTGCATGGCCGGCCACATCACGCTGCCGTGATCCGCTTGCGCGAAGGTACGGTGTTCGATCTGCCAGCCCGGACGGTGCTCGTCGAGCCAGTCCGCGAAGCAGACGACGTTGTCGCACATCCGCGGCGTGTCGTCGTCACCCGCGACCTCGGCAAACGCAGGACGCCGGGCGCGCTCGAGACCGCCGACCCCGAGCAGTACGCGAACGTTCGTGGCGTCACCGCCGGCAGGCGCCGCCAGGCGATAGAGCTCACCATCGCCCCACCAGAGCGAAGGGCTGATGGCGATGATGTCACTGAAGCGAGCAGGCTCGGTCAGTGCCGCGTAGAGGGCGAAAAGACCGCCGTAGGAGTGGCCGAGCAGCGCCCGGCGCCGGTCATCGACGTCGTACCGATGCTCGATTTCCGGTATGAGACGTCGAGTGAGAAAGTCGAGAAAGGCACGCGCCCCGCCGATGGGTCGACCGCGGGCGTCCGTTGTCGCCCCGCCGGGCAGCGCCGGCGTGTAGTCCTCGCTTCGCGCGTCACCGTCGAAGCGCCGGGTCTGCGGATAGCCCACGCCGACGATCAGCCACGGCGCCGTGCCGTCGAACGGTCCGCGCAGCGTCAAGGCGTCACGCCCGGTCACCGCCAGCGGAAAGCGCGCATTGCCATCCAGCACATAGAGGACCGGATAACCGCCCGGGGGGGGCGGCGCATCCGGCACCGAGACCTGAACCAGATAGTCACGCGCGCCACTCGCCGCGGGCATCGTCCATTCGGCGGTGTCGGGTAGGGTCACGGCGTGCGTCTCCTTTCGCGAGTCGGCGGCATCGACGCCGCAAAATGAAACGGCCGCCCCTAGCAGGCAGCCGAGTCCCAGCGTGCGTAACAGACGACGTGGGTTAGAAGTCATAGCGTAGAGAAGCGACCGCGTTGGCCGGCGCACCGGCCATATTGAAGGTGTTCACCCCGCCCACGCGGTTGTAATAGTCGCGGTCGAACACGTTATTGACATTGATCTGACCGCTCAAGTGCGCAGAGAAGTCGTAGCCGATCATTGCATCCACCACGGCGTAGCCGGGTGCCTGGACACCACTGGAGGAGTCGAAGTCGCTGAGCGCGGTGACTCCGCCGCCGAGATGAAAGCCGTCGAGCGCGCCGGCGAAGGCATACTGCGTCCAGAGGTTGAGTGTATTCTTGGGCATCAGCAGGAATATACCGTCGTCCCGGGATGTCGACGCCTGCTGCACTTCGGTATCGAGGTAAGTGTAGCCGGCGATAACGTCCCACTGATCGGTGATGCTGCCCGTCACTTCCAGTTCCGCCCCTTGGATTCGCATCTTGCCCACGGCAACCTGATAGCTTGCGCCGGTATCACTCGGGGTTGCCGCACGGTTTTCGTCGTACAGGCGGAATCCGCTGAGTCGGGCATTGAGATCGCCACCGAAGTAACTTCCTTTCACCCCCACTTCGTACTGGTCGCCCTCGCGAGCGTCGAGCAGGTCTCCGTTTTCGTCATACTCGGTCTGCGGCTTGAACACCTGCGAGTAACTGGCGTAGAGCGAGTGATGCGTATCGAGATCGAGCACGAGCCCAGCATAGGGGGTGAACTCATCATCGCTTCTCGACTGATGATCCGCCGCCACACGATCTTCGAGGCCAACGTTGAAATGGCTGAAACGTCCGCCGGTGATCAGCGCAAGCGACGCGACCGGGCGGAATGTCAGCTTGGAGTAGAGCCCGGTCTCCTCGAGTCGCGTGCGGGTATCGCTGAAACCGCGGCCGGTGGCACGGGCCGCACCCAGAATGTCGACGTAGGCCAGGTCGTTGAGCTCGTCGAGCGTCACCCGTCTCCTCGCGAGGTCGCGAGAGCGCCCCGACGCCACGTCGGTGTCGTAACGCTTGTAGTCCGTTCCCACCACGAACTCACTGACATTGCCCCAGGCGGCGAAGGGCTGACTGTAGCTTGCATCCAGGGCGAGCGACGTCTGGTCGACGCGACTCGCCGTGCCCGCCACGGCCAGCGTCTCGCTGTCGTCGAGCGCGCTGCCACCGAATGCATAGTTGTAGCTGGCATTTCGATTGGAGTAGCGCGCCGCCAGCCGGCCATAGCCGCCGCCGTCAAAGCGATGGTTCAGCTCGGCGATCCAGTCATTCGACTGGCTCTGAAAGTCGTTCCAGTCCGCGCCGTAGAAGGCCGTACGCCGGCTATAGAGCAGGTCACCGTTGGCGTCCACTGGCTGCCCGTTGTTGACCACGATGTCCTTGGTATTGCGCAGGAAGCCCAGCCCCAGCGTGGTGGCGTCGTCGAGATCGATATCCAGCGCCGCGTAAAAGTCGTTCTGCTCATTGTCGTTGCGATCGACCCGTTCGGCGTGCTCGGTGTTGTCGATGACCAGGCGACCGCGTACTCGCCCCTGAGCGTCGATCGGACCGGACAGATCGGTCAGGACGCGCTGCTGCCCCTGGGTGCCGACGCTTGCCTGGGCATGGCCCTGAAAGTCGTAGGTCGGGCGCTTTCGCACCAGATTGACGATACCGCCCATTTCGCTGGTGCTGTTGAACAGTCCCGATGGCCCGCGCATGATCTCGACCCGATCGAACGCCGCCAGCGACGGCACCGAGCCATTGATGCTGGTCATCGGCGCCGGCAGGCCATCGATGTTCGCCTCGTCGTATTCGTAACCGCGGGCATAGATCGACGATCGACCGTTGTCATTGCTGAGCACTCGCATGCCGGGCGTGCGGCGTCCCAGCTCGTCGAGTGTGAGCAGGTTCCGGTCCTCGATCGCCTCGCGGGTGACCACGCTGATCGACTGGGGAATGTCACGCAGCGACGCCGGCGTCTTGGTGCCAACCGTGGCCGCCTCTACCGAGTACCCCCCCGTGGTCTCGGACGGCAGCATCTCGTAAAGCCGATTGCCGGTGACGGTCAGCGTCTCGAGTGACGCGTCATCGCCTGGCGCCGACTCCTGCGCCTGAGCGGCCACCCAGGGTGCGGCCAGACCGATGGCCAGTGGCAGGGAATAACGAAGCAGCGCCGACGGCACTCGATGGCGAAAGCGGCAATGTGTAAAGGTCATGACGTCCCCTTGGCGGCGCGGCTCTCAGGCCGGCATTCTTAATGCGAATGAGTTGCACTAGTGATTGTCGACGCGCATTATTCCAGATCCCCACAGGCCCGACCTGTGCGAAACACGCCAATCGCTTTGCGGGACGTTCAACCTGATGTCATCAATGCCTCTCGCCCTACCGGCGTCACCCGAGCCAACCGGTGGCACCGGCTCAACCCTTGGCGTGACGGCGCTCGCCCGTCACGCCGCGATCGTCGGCCGCGGCTACCATGTCGAGGCCACGAGTCAGCGCGCACTGGTGGAGGGACGTTTCTGCGTGGACGGTATCGAAGCCGGCATGACGCTACGCCAGGCGGCGATCCGCAATCGAATCGGCATGCGCAACCGCGCCGAAGTCGCCCCGGGACTCAAGCTGATTGTCTTCATGGCGGGCACCACGGAGGTACGCTTCGACGGGCAGCCCCTGCCACTGTGCCCTGGCGGCTCGACGGCGCTGCTGGTCAATCTGCGCCACCCCGTGGCCTTCGAACGTCGTGCCGAGGCCGGCACGAGAGAGTCGAGTCTGACGCTGACGCTCTCTTCGGCGTGGCTTGACCAATCAGCGGAGACAGCGCCGCTGCAGGAGGCGCTACCGCACCTCATGATCCGCCGCTGGCAGCCGGATACCGCCCTCGATGGAGCCGCCCGCGCCCTGCTGGCATCACCGATGAGGGACGGCGAGACGTCGCGGTTGGCCAATCTACAGCGCGATGCCGTGGCGTTATCGATGGCGAACCAGGGCCTGGCGACGCTGTTCGACACTTACGGGGAGACGGGACCGGGGATGTCGCGCCAGCAGCAGCGGCTGCAGACGTTCATCGATAGCGGCGAGGCCGATAGCGCTTCACTCGGCGCCATCGCCGCCCACCTGGGGATGAGTACGAGCACGCTGCAACGCTTGAGCCAGCACTGCTACGGCATGTCGCTTCAGCGTCACCTGCGCCGCAGGCGACTGGAGGCCGCGCGTCAGGCACTTCATGAGCGGGGAGTGAGTGTCGACACCGCCGCCGAACTCGCCGGCTACGCCGATGCGACCAATTTTGCCACGGCGTTTCGCCGCGCCTTTGGGCTCACGCCGCGAGAAGCGCGGCGTGGGGCGCGCTAGCCAGTGGCGCCCTGAAGGGGGCGGCTAGCGGTACAGGCCTTGGCGTCGGGGCGCTCTCAAGCGAGCGACAGCCCGAAGCTTTCCGGCGCCACGGCCCCCTCGAGCCGACCGAGCTGACCGATGTCCGGCGCCACGAGAATCTGGTCCAGGCGTCGCTCCGGGCTGCGGTCGTTGAGCACCAGATGAACCTGAAGAGGCTTGCCCTGCTCGTCGAGGCGCTGGACCCAGGCGAGCGCGCCGCTCGAGTACTTCACGAGTGATCCCACCGGCGTGGTGCCAAAGCGCTTGATATAGCGCTGCACCCAGGCGTTATCGAATGCGGCCGGCGAGGCGAGCAGGTAGCGGTAGGCTTCGACCCGCGTCCACGCAGCGCGATCGGCCCGCGGGCGCGTCAGCGCATCGATGACGTCGACCACCGCCATCATCCGTCCCAGCTCATCCAGCTGATCGGCGCTCACGCCAAGCGGATAGCCGCTACCGTCGAGGCGCTCATTGACCTGCATGATGACCGTTACCGCGATAGTCGGGTCGAGCCAGCGACACGGCTGCAGCCGCTCGATCAACGCCGCGACCTGACGCCCCAACTGATCGCGCTGGTCCTCGTCCAGCGGTATCTGACTCTCGAGCAGGCTCGGCGGCAGCCAACTCTTGCCGAGATCGTGAACGAGCGCACTGGCCGCGATCGCCTTGAGCGTCTCGCGAGGATGGCCCTGCCAACGCGCCAGGTCAGTCGCATGAATCGCCACCGCCAGCGAGTGCTGGGTGAGTCGCGTCTCGCCGCTGAGATAACCCATCGCGTAGAGCAGCGACTCACGCCCCTGTTCGCCCAGTGCCACCAGACTGTCGGCCTGGCGAGACAACAGCGAAGCGGCGATTTCGCCACCGTTCTGCAGCTGCAACTGCTGGGCGTTGAGATAGTCGGCGATGTGCTTCAATCGACGTGCCGTGGCATTACCCGAGGGAACCCCTACCGTCGACTCGCGCATCACGGGCGCCGGTTTAGGGCGGCGCCCGTCCGGCGAACGAAAGAGCGTCGACGGTGCCAACGCCTTATCCGAGGTCAACGCGCTGCGAGCCCCTTCGCGCTCGATCTCCTTGACGCAGTACCACAGCTTGCGCTCCTCGTTGAGGTCGAGCGTGTCGAATTCGCAGCCGACGAGCCCCAGTGTCCAATCGGCGTCGTTGCGCACATGCCTCACGTAGCCGTTGACCTCGAGGCGCTGGCCACTGGGAAAGTGGAGCGTGAGGCACTCGATGCGCTGATCCTGTTTGAGTGCCAGCGCATCGCTCAGGCGCACCGCCAACAGGCAGCCCCCGAGGGAGAGATTGCGAAGCTCTACGTCCAGCGTCGGCTGACCGGTCAGCAGCAGCGTGGCCGTGACCCCCATCTCGTGACGAATCTCGGCGCGATAGGTATTGCGCCGGTGAACGGTGCTCAGGAATTCCGGATACCCACAGCGGTAGCGAAGGCGCTCGTTCGACTCGAGCGTCGCGTCGGCGACGAGCGGCCCGGTGCGCACCAGCGCGCCGTTGACGTGGCCGAAGAGGTGGAAGGTATCCCCCCGCTGAAGCTTGGCAGCCAGCGCCGGGATGGCAGTGACATCGACCACCATCGACTCATCAGGCGTGACTTCGTCGAGCAGCACGGGCCAGGACTCGTCATCGCCGGGCTCAAAGGCGAGACTGACTCCCCCCTTCAAATACAGCGGCTCGAGCCACTCCCACTTGGCCTTGGCGTTGACGATATCGGTCGAGGCGGTTTCAGACATGGGAGGCTCCGATGACAGCAGCAAGAACGGAAAAAATCGATGAATTATCGGCGGTCCGGGCGGAAAGTTGATTTCCGCCCCGCCACGTTCTAGTTGAGAGCGTCGAGTTCCCGTTCCGTGTAACCGAGCAGATAGAGCAGCCCATCCAGCCCGGCGTTCGATACCGCCTGACGCGCCTGACGTCTGACCAGCGGCTTGGCATGAAACGCAACGCCCATGCCGGCGCTGGCGAGCATCTTGAGATCGTTGGCACCGTCGCCCACCGCCACCGTCTGCTCGCGATCGATACCGCAACGCTCAGCGATCTCGCCGAGCAGCAGCGCCTTGCGCTCGGCGTCGACGATGGGCTCCTCCACCTCGCCGGTCACCTTGCCATGGCGAATCACCAGGGTATTGGCATGCACCTCGTCGAAGCCCAGCCTCGCCTGGAGATAGTGCGCAAAGTAGGTAAAGCCGCCGGAGAGAATCGCGGTGCGATAGCCCAGCTGCTTGAGATGGCGCATGAGTCGCTCGACACCCGGCATCAATGGCAACGATGCCGCCACCTCGGCAAGCACCGACTCGTCGAGCCCTTCGAGTTTTCGCATGCGCTCGCGGAAGCTCTGCTGAAAATCGAGCTCACCTCGCATGGCGCGCTCGGTGACTGCAGCCACCTCATCGAAGACGCCATGGCGCCGCGCCAACTCGTCGATCACCTCTGCCTGAATCAGCGTCGAGTCCATATCGAAGCAGATCAGGCGGCGATGACCACTCCAGAGCGTGACCGGCTGCAGTGCGATATCGACGCCGAACCGCTCGGCGAGCGCCAGCGCGCTTTCATGAAACGACTCGCTATCGACGGGCTCGCCACGCAGCGACCAGGCCAGGCAAATCCCATTTGGCGGCGTCTGTGCAGGTTCGAGGTCCGCACCCGCCGACAGCCGTTCGATACGCTCGATCGTCAGCCCCTGGGCGGCCGTCAATGCCCCCACCTCAGCTGCGATCTCGGCGCTCAGCGACTCGCCGATCAACGTCAGCTTCCACTGAGGCGAGCAGGCCTCCGCCTGCCAGGTCTCCTCCACTGCGGGTGCGATCGGCTCGACGCGGCAGTCCAGGCCGCAGCTGTCACCCGCGCTGGGCAGCAGTGTCCCGAGATCGATGTCGCCATCGGTCTCGACCAGCGCGTCGAGGCTCACCTCTCCCATCGATACCCGCTGGTTCAGATCCAGCAACCGGACCCGCGCCACCGCCAACGCCGTTGCCAGCGCCGCTGTCTGCCCCGGCCGTGCCGGACCGACGGCTCTCACTACAAAACGTCGTGACATCTGTTACCTGCTGGGCGTAACCGCCCTTGTCTGATCGTATCGTGACTCTCGTTTGCGGCGCGCGGGACCGTGCCGCGCCAAGAATCGCACTGCAATGTATTCAACTGCCGACCTCGAGCCGATCGACCTTCTGGAAGCCACGCGCCAGCTTGCTGCCACGTCGGCCCCGGTCGCCGACATAATAGGCGAGATCCGCTGCCTTCAGCGTTTGCTTGCGCTTGCCGGCGTGCACGATGAGTGTTGCCCCCTCGGGCAGCACCACCAGGTCCTTGACGAACTCCTCGCGATTGGCCGCCCGCGTGCCGGGGATATCGATCATGCGATTGCCCTTGCCCTTGGCCATCGCCGGCAGCTGCGTCAGCGGAAAGACCAGCAGTCGCCCCTCGTTGGAGACGACGGCCACGCGCACGTCGTCGCCGTCGGGGATGGGCTGCGGCGGCAGCACGCTGCACCCCTTGGGCACGGTGAGCGCCGCCTTGCCGGCCTTGTTCTTGCCGGTGAGGTCCTCGAGGCGGGTCACGAAACCGTAGCCGCCGTCGCTGGCCAGCAGATAGCGCGCACTCGGCGGTGCCAGCATCAGTCCGACCATGCGCGCCCCCGCCGCCGGGTTGACGCGTCCGGTGATCGGCTCGCCCTGCCCCCGCGCCGATGGCAGATTGTGCGCCGCCAGGGTGTAGCTGCGGCCGCTGTCGTCCAGCAGCAGCAGCGGCTGGTTGGTCTTGCCCCGGGCGGCGAGATGGAAGGCATCACCGGCCTTGTAGGAAAGTCCCGCCGGATCGATGTCGTGCCCGCGTGCCGCACGAATCCAGCCCTTGTCCGAGAGCACCACGGTGACCGGATCAGCCCCGAGCAGCTCGACTTCGGAGAGCGCTTTCGCCTCCTGACGCTCGACCATCGGCGAGCGGCGCTCGTCGCCGAAGGCCTTGCCGGCGTCGCGCAGCTCCTTCTCGATCAGCTTGGTCATCGCGGACTCGGAACCGAGCAGCTTCTGCAGCCGCTTGCGCTCGGCCTCGAGCTCGTCCTGTTCGCCGCGAATCTTCATCTCCTCGAGTTTGGCGAGGTGGCGAAGACGCAGCTCGAGGATCGCTTCCGCCTGCCGCTCGCTGAGCCCGAAGGCCGCGATCAACGCTGGCTTGGGCTCGTCCTCCTCGCGAATGATACGGATCACCTCGTCGATATTGAGGTATGCCGCCAGCAGCCCTTCGAGAATGTGCAGTCGGTCCTCGACCTTGTCCAGACGGTGCTGACTCCGTCGGCGTACGGTCTCACGCCGAAAGGTGAGCCACTCGCCGAGCATGTCGTTGAGCGGCATCACCCGCGGACGACCGTCCAGCGCGATGACGTTGAGATTGACGCGGACGTTCTTCTCGAGATCGGTGGTGGCAAACAGGTGTGCCATCAGTGCTTCGGCATCGATACGGTTCGAGCGCGGCTCGATGACCAGCCGGGTCGGCGTCTCGTGGGTCGATTCGTCGCGCAGATCGGCGACCATCGGCAACTTCTTCGCCTGCATCTGCGCGGCGATCTGCTCGAGCACCTTGGCTCCGCTGACCTGATAAGGCAGCGCGGTGATGACGATATTGCTCTCTTCGCGCGCGTAACGTCCGCGCAGCTTCACCGAGCCACGCCCGCTCTCGTAGAGCTTGCGCAGATCCGAGGCGGGAGAAATGATCTCCGCCTCGGTGGGGAAATCCGGGCCCGGGACATATGCCATCAGATCGGCGACGCTCGCACCGGGGTTGCGCAGTAGATGACAGGTCGCCTCCACCACCTCGCTGACGTTATGCGGCGGGATGTCGGTCGCCATGCCCACGGCAATGCCGGTGCCGCCGTTGAGCAGAACGTGAGGCAGCCGCGAGGGCAGCACCGCCGGCTCGTTCATGGTGCCGTCGAAATTCGGCGTCCAGTCGACCGTGCCCTGGCCTAGCTCGGCGAGCAGCGTTTCGCTGAACTTGGAGAGCCGCGCTTCGGTATAGCGCATCGCCGCGAACGACTTGGGATCGTCCGGGCTACCCCAGTTGCCCTGGCCATCGACCAGCGGGTAGCGATAGCTGAACGGCTGCGCCATCAGCACCATCGCTTCGTAGCAGGCGCTGTCGCCGTGGGGATGGAATTTACCCAGCACGTCGCCGACGGTACGCGCCGACTTCTTGTACTTGGCATTGGCGTTCAGCGACAGCTCGCGCATGGCGTAGACGATACGCCGCTGCACGGGCTTCATGCCGTCACCGATGTTCGGCAACGCACGGTCGAGAATCACGTACATCGAATAGTCGAGATACGCCTTCTCGGTGTACTCCTTGAGCGAAAGGCGTTCGACGTCGCCTTCCGCTACCTGAATATCCATGGTCATACGATTTTGACCTTGTTCACGATTGTGGAATCGTCGAGAGCTTCGCCCTCATCAACGCTGGGTAACGCGAGCTTCGAGCTTTGGGCTTTGAGCTTTGAGCTTTGAGCGTCGAGAGATAGCGCGTTGCCGAGTCGCCCCTTCAAGCACCGTGAAGTGACTGACAGCGACGCGTATGGCTCAGACGAGACGGACGATGAGCGGTAAAGCGAAGTGACCCCGGTGTCAAAGCACCTTCGGCGCGCAGCATTCCACGCCGTATCCGCCTCGCGCAGGCCTGTCAGACCTCAATTTCGGCGAGGTTGCCGTAATCCTCCAACCAACTCTTGCGGTCCGAGGCCCGCTTGCGTGCCAGCAGCATGTCCATCATCTCCAGCGTGCCGTCGTCGAGCTCGCGAGTCAGCTGCACCAGGCGCCGGGTATCCACCGCCATCGTCGTCTCGCGAAGCTGCAACGGACTCATCTCGCCGAGCCCCTTGAAGCGCTGGACGTTGACGGTGCCGCGCTTCTTCTCGAGCCGTTTCAGAATCGCGGCCTTTTCGCTCTCGTCGAGGGCGTAGTGCACCTCTTTGCCGAGATCGATGCGGTAGAGCGGCGGCATGGCGACGAAGACGTGGCCGGCATCGACCAGTGCCGGGAAATGACGCACGAAGAGCGCGCAGAGCAGCGTCGCGATGTGCAGGCCATCGGAGTCGGCATCGGCGAGGATGCAGACCTTGTGGTAGCGCAGCTTGCCGAGGTCGTCGCTGCCGGGATCGAGACCGATCGCCACGGCAATGTCATGCACTTCCTGGGAGCTGTAGATGTCACCGGACTCGACTTCCCAGGTGTTCAGAATCTTGCCGCGCAGCGGCAGAATCGCCTGGGTCTCCCGGTTACGCGCCTGCTTGGCACTGCCGCCGGCGGAGTCCCCCTCGACCAGGAAGAGCTCGCTGGCGACGGGATCCTGACCCGAACAGTCGGCAAGTTTGCCGGGCAGTGCCGGACCGGAGGTCACCTTCTTGCGAGCCACCTTCTTGGCGCTCTTCTGTCGCCGCTGGGCGGCGCTGACCACCAGCTCGGCCAGCGCCTCGGCCTGATCCGTATGGTGATTGAGCCACAGTGAAAAGGCATCCTTGACGACGCCGGAGACGAAGCCGGCGACGGTACGCGACGAGAGCCGCTCCTTGGTCTGTCCGGCGAACTGCGGGTCGAGCATCTTGACCGAGAGGACGAACGACACCCGTTCCCACAGGTCTTCCGGGGTCAGCTTCACCCCCCGAGGCAGCAGGCTGCGGTACTCGCAGAACTCGCGCACGGCATCGAGCAGTCCGCTGCGAAAGCCGTTGACGTGAGTGCCGCCGAGCGGCGTGGGGATCAGGTTGACGTAGGACTCGAGCACCGCTTCGCCGCCTTCCGGCAGCCACTGGATTGCCCAGTCCACCGCTTGCTCGTCGTCGGCGAAGTGGCCGATGAACGGCGACGCCGGCAGCACCTCGTAGCCATCGGTGGCCTGCGCCAGGTAGTCCCGCAGGCCATCGGCGTACTGCCAGACGCTCTCGGCGCCGTCACTCTCCTTGAGGACGACCTTGAGCCCGGGACAGAGGACCGCCTTGGCCCGCAGCAGATGCTTCAGCCGTGGCAGCGACAACTTGGCACTGTCGAAGTACTCGACCTCCGGCCAGAAACGCACCACCGTGCCGGTGGCACGCTTGGCGCAGCTGCCGATCACCGCCAGCTCCTCGACCTTCTCGCCCTTCTCGAAGGCGATACGGTGGCGGCTGCCGTCGCGGCAGACCTCCACTTCGAGCCGAGTCGAGAGCGCATTGACCACCGATACGCCGACGCCGTGAAGCCCGCCGGAGAAACGATAGCTCGACTGCGAGAACTTACCGCCGGCGTGCAGCCGCGTCAGGATCAGCTCGACACCGGAGACGCCGTGCTCGGGGTGGATATCGATTGGCATGCCCCGCCCGTCGTCGGAGACCTCGATGCCGCCGTCCTCGAGCAGAACGACACGAATCTCGTGGGCGTGATCGGCCAGCGCCTCATCGACACTGTTGTCGATCACCTCCTGCGCCAGATGATTGGGGCGGGTGGTATCGGTATACATGCCCGGCCGCTTGCGGACCGGATCGAGGCCGGAAAGCACCTCGATGGAACTGGCACTGTATTGCGTCATGCAGGGTCTCGCCGTGTTGTCAGGGTCGAAGATCGCAGCGCCCGACACTGGCGCGCCGAGGGCTGCACACCGGCAAACCTAGCCGGGGACGACATCGGGCCATGATACATGACTGGTCAAACATCCAGTAGCGCTTCGCCGGAATCGATCACTCAGTCCACGAGTACACGCGGCACGACGTCTGACGGTAGCGTCCAGCCGCCGTGGGCAAAGATCGCCGGCAGGTAGGCGGCGAGACGACTGAAACCGTGATCCCCACCGGGCTCGATCAGCGTGCGCGCGCCGGCGTAGGCGCCTAGCGCGTCACGGCAGTCGAGGGTTTCGTCGGCGCTGCCAAGCAGCACCAGATAGCGCTCAGGATCGACGATCGACGACCACATCATCGCCTCGAGTTCATCCCGGTGGGCATCACCGATGGTGAACGTCTCTTCGGTGTAGGGATTGGTCAGCGTCGCGCCGAGATAGTCGGCGACCAATCTTGCCGGCGCGACGGCCGGGTTGATCAGCGCGGCGCGAAGTCCGTGACGCTCGGCCAGGCAGGTGGCGAGAAAGCCGCCCATGGAGCTGCCGATCAGCAGGGTGTTGTGCAACCCGCCATTACGCTCGGCGAGCGTATCCAGGCAGGCCTCGGCACGCGCAAGCGCCGTTGCCGGCTGGTGAGAGAGATCCGGGGCGAGACACGCCAGCGGTTCGCCGCTTTCGGCTTCCAGGTGCCGGCAGGTCTGCTCGATCAGCCGCGCCTTGGGCGAGGCCGCGGCGCTGTTGAAACCGTGCAGGTAGAGCACCGAGGAGACCGGCGTCGAGGGGCCCGCCACTGCGCCCAGCGGCCCCTCGGTTACGCGCGCGTCACCACTCACTGCGGCGGCTGGCCGCGCCAGATGGCTTCGATCAGACCACGACTGGAGTCGTCGAGAGTCTCGAGCCCTTTCTGCGTGGCGATGATCTCCTCGGTCTCGGTGGCGATCTGCTTGCCGAGTTCCACGCCCCACTGATCGAAGGAGTCGATGTTCCAGATCACCCCCTGGACGAACACCTTGTGTTCGTAGAGCGCGATCAGCGCGCCCAGCGTCGACGGGTTGAGGCTATCGAAGAGCAGCGTGCTGGAGGGTTGGTTACCGCGGTAGCGCTTGTAGCTCGGCGGCGTACCGTCGGCGCTCACCGCATCGTCACCGAGCATCAGCACGCGAGACTGGGCGAAACAGTTGGCCAGCGCCAGACGGTGCTGCGCCATCAGGTCGTCGCGGAAGCGCTCGTCCTCGACATCGTTGTAGCGGTTCACCGGGGCGAGAAAATCACATGCCACCGGCTGGGTGCCCTGGTGCAGCAGCTGATAGAAGGCGTGCTGTCCGTTGGGGCCGATCTCGCCCCAGATCACCGGGCAGGTGGAGTAGTCGACGACCTGCTCATCATTGGTCACTGACTTGCCATTGGACTCCATCTCCAGCTGCTGGAAGTAGCCCGGCAGATGTTTCAGGCGACCATCATAGGGCAGCACGGCGTGGGAGCGGATATCCAGAAAATTGACGTTCCAGATGCCGATGAGGCCAAGCTGAACCGGCAGGTTCTGCTCCAGCGGGGCCGTCCGGAAGTGCTCATCCATTTCATGGGCGCCGGCGAGCAGCTTGCGGAAATTATCCATGCCGATGCGAATGGCGATGGGCAGTCCGATCGCGCTCCACAGCGAGTAGCGCCCGCCGACCCAGTCCCAGAACAGCAGCTGGTTGCCCGGCGCGATGCCCCACTCGGTCATCTTCTCCGGCTTGGTCGAGACGCCGACGAAGTGGAAGCGTTTGATCAGCGTTTCGTCGCCGCCGAGACGCGAGGCGATCCAGTCGAGCGCCGTCGAGGCGTTGGAGAGCGTATCGATGGTCCCGAAGGACTTCGACGACAGGATGAACAGCGTCGTCTCCGGGTTGAGCCAGCCGAGGAAGTCCGCCAGCTGCGAGCCGTCCATGGTCGAGGCGAAGTGGGTCTCGATGTTGTGAGCGCCATCCTGCTCGAACTCCGGCAGTGCGGAAGTCACCATCAGCGGACCGAGGTCGGAGCCGCCGACGCCCAGATTGACGACGTCGGTGATCGGCTTGCCGGTCGCGCCACGCCACTGGCCTTTCAGCAGCTTGTCGACCAGCGTCTCCATCTTGTCGAGCGTGGCGTGAACTTCGGCGACCAGGTCGACGCCCTCGACGTCGAGCTTCGCTTCCCGCGGCAGACGCAGCGCGGTGTGCAGCGCCGGGCGATCCTCGGTGACATTGACCCGTTCGCCGGTCAGCAGCCGCTCGATGGCGTCGGGCACACCCGCCTCGCGGGCCAGCGCGAGCAGATCTTCACGGACCGCCGGCGTCCAGCGCTGCTTGGAGAGGTCGAGCTGGATGCCCGCGGCGTCGAGCGAAAAGGCCTCGAAGCGTCCGCTCTCACGAAACAGCGTCTTCAGGTGGACGTCGCGCATGCCACCCTGGAGCTGTGCTTCGAGCGCTTTCCACGCCTTCGTTTCGCGAATCGACATCGATGACTCTCCTTGTATCGGTCTAGCTGCTATCAGAATGAGCGTTGATCGAACTTCCCGTCAGCCGCAACGACGAGCGTCGTGAACACAAACCGTTGGCTGTCACGGGTGGCGCGGCGCGTCGTGCAGCGCCGGGGCGCAACACGTAAACTACGCCCGTTCCCGGGTACCGCCCGCTCGCTGTCGACGTTCGCCGTGCGAGCAGGCAGCGCTCCGGCAGTGACCCATCGACCGCAAAGCCGTCACCCATGTATCCACAAAAGTCTTCCGGCAATGACTGACGCATCTTACCGTGACGCCATCTTTTCGACACCCCTCGATCGCGTGGCGAGTTTCTCCTTCGACGAGCAGGTCGTCGCCTGTTTTCCCGACATGGTGCGCCGCTCGATACCCGGCTACGGCCAGATTCTCGGCATGTTGGGACTGTTCGCCGAGCGCCACCTGCGCCACGGCGCTCACGTCTATGACCTGGGCTGCTCGCTCGGCGCGGTCGGCCTGGCCATGGCCGGACGCCTGGCTCCCGCGGCGTTCACGCTGACCGGCGTGGATCTTTCACCGTCCATGGTCGAGCGCGCCCGAGAAACCGCCGCGAAGGAGGCGCCCGAGCACGATCTGCGCTTCGTCGAGGCGGACATCCGCAGACTCGACTACCGTCCCAGCGGCATGATCGTGCTCAACTTCACGCTGCAGTTTCTCCCCCCGGCGGATCGCGACGCCGTCATCGCCGCCCTTTTCGCGGCGCTCGAACCCGGCGGCATCCTGGTGCTCTCGGAAAAGATCGTCGCCCCCGACGAGCAGGAGAACGCCTGGCTGGTGGAGCGCTACCACGATTTCAAGCGGGCCAACGGCTACACCGACATGGAGATCAGCCAGAAGCGCACCGCGCTCGAGAACGTGCTGGTGCCGGATTCGCTCGAAGGGCATCGGGCACGCCTGGAGGGCGCCGGCTTCGAGCGCGTCACCCCCTGGTTCCAGTATCTGAACTTCGCCTCCCTGATCGCCTTCAAACCGAGACACACACCGAATCGTGGCGATACTTCCCAGGCGGCCGACCATGAGTGATCCGCAAACGAGACTGCAGAAGGCCGAACGCCAGCTCTACCTCGCCTTTCTCGAGCAGGGCCTGACACGCTGGCTTGCGGCGCTGCCGGACCAGCTCGCGGCGGGCCTCGACCGTCGACGCCACGGCGACCTGCCCGCCTGGGAGAAGGCGGTTGCCAAGCTGCCGATGCTCGACGCCCCGCGCGCGGTGAACCTCGACACCGACAGCGTCACCATCGATGTCACGCTCAGCGACGCCGACCGGCGCCGCTGCGAGAGTCTGCTGCGCATCCTCATGCCATGGCGCAAGGGGCCCTACCGCCTCGGCGATATCGAGATCGACACCGAGTGGCGCTCCGACTGGAAGTGGCAACGCGTCGCCCCTCATCTGGCCCCGCTGGCGGGGCGGCGAATTCTCGACGTCGGCGGTGGCAACGGCTACCACGCCTGGCGAATGGCCGGTGCCGGGGCAGCCTTCGTTCTGGTGATCGATCCTTCGCCGCGTTTCTACTATCAGTTTCAGGCGGTGCGTCATTTCGTCGGCGATGCGGACGACCATCGCACCCACTTTCTGCCCGTGGGCATCGAGGACGTGCCGGCGCGGCTGGAAGCATTCGACACGGTCTTCTCGATGGGGGTGCTCTACCACCGGCCCTCGCCGCTCGAACATCTGCAACAGCTCAAGGACGCTCTCGAGCCGGGAGGGGAACTGGTGCTGGAGACACTGGTGGTCGAGGGTGACGAGCGCACCGTCTTCATGCCGGGGGAGCGCTATGCCAGCATGCCGAACGTCTACTTTCTTCCCTCGTCGGCGGCGCTCTCGCACTGGCTCACGCGCTGCGGATTCGAGGCGGTGCGCTGCGTCGACGAAACCCCAACGACTCTCGACGAGCAGCGCGCCACCGACTGGATGCAGTTTCATTCCCTGGCCGACTTTCTCGACCCGCAGGACCGCACGCGGACCGTCGAGGGCTACCCCGCGCCGCGCCGGGCGACGCTGATTGCCCGCAAGCCGCTGCGCTGATCCTTCCCGGTCTGCGCTGGCCAACAAAAAAGCCCGGCATTCGCCGGGCGCTTGCGTTCGTGCAAAAGCCGCCGCGTGACGGCAGCCACGTCACGGGCAGGGGGCGGACTGCAGATTGGCCTGGGTGATATTGCTGCCGGGAGCAACGCCCTGAGTCAGCCAGACGTTACCGCCGATGATCGAGCCCTTGCCGACGGTGATACGGCCCAGGATCGTGGCGCCGGCGTAGATCACAACGTCGTCCTCGACGATCGGATGGCGCGGCAGGCCTTTCTCGAGATGGCCCTTCTCGTCCGCCGGAAAGCGCTTGGCCCCCAGCGTGACCATCTGATAGAGCCGCACGCGATCGCCGATGATCGCCGTCTCGCCGATCACCACACCGGTCCCGTGATCAATGAAGAAACCTTCGCCGATCTGGGCGCCGGGATGGATGTCGATCCCGGTGTCCGAGTGCGCCATTTCGGCAATGATGCGAGCCACCAGCCCCGCACCGGCACGGTAGAAGTAGTGCGCGATGCGGTGATGGATCACCGCATGGACGCCGGGGTAACAGAGCAGCACTTCATCGACGCTATGCGCGGCGGGATCGCCGTAGAACGCCGCCATCACGTCCCCGTCGAGACGCTGACGCAGCGCGGGTAGCGCATCGGCGAAGCCCTGAATGATGTCATTGGCGCGAAGCGTCGGGTCGCTCTCGCGGTCGCCGTTGAGCCGAGCCATGTAGCGAAGTTCGAGGACCACCTCTTCCTGCAGCGCATTGAGCGCACGGTCGAGAATATGGCCGACATAGAAGTCTTCGCTCTCCTTGCGCAGATCCGATGGACCCAGGCGCATGGGAAAAATTGCCCCGCTGAGCGCATCGAGGGTGTCGCGCAGACGGTGGCGTGACGGCAGCTCACGGCACCCCTTCTCTTTCTCTCGGCCGTTCTGGGCGCGCCACTGCTCGCGGGTCGCTCGTAGCTGCGAGACGATCCCGTCCAGCTGCCAATTGACGTGTTGCATGGGTCAAGTCCTTTGTAGTCACGGCCGGGCGGATAGCGCTTTATCATAAGCCGGCCGCCGTCAGGGGATCAAAACCCCGGACGCAGGGCATCGGACACCGCCATGCAGAAACGCCGACGGCGCGCCCGAATCAGGCGCGCCGTCGAATGCCACGAGCGGCTCAGCGCTTGAACAGCTCGCGCACGTCCTTCGCCTCCCAGTGCGGGAAGTGCTTGCGCACCAGCGCGTTGAGATCGACCTCGAATGCCGCCCAGTCGACCGTCGTGGCGCTCGACTCAGCGCCCGCAGCGCCACGGATCAGCCCGGCGCCCACGGTGATGTTGGTCAACCGGTCGATCACCACGAAACTACCGGTACCGGGACTCGTTCGATAGTCGTCCAGAGGCACGCTCACGGTCAGCTCGACCCGGCAGCGGCCGATACCGTTGAGCGGCAGCCGATCCGACGCCTGATGAGCGAGCGTATTGACGTCGATCTGATAGTCGATCTCGGTGACACGGCCGGGAACGTACTGGGTGCCAATCTTGAAATCGTACAGCCGCCCCGGCTCCAGGGCGGTCTCGTCCATCCACACCAGATCGGCGTGCAGGGCGCTGGCAAGCTCGACCTCGGCGTTGGCCGCTACCAGCCAGTCGCCGCGCGAGACATCGATCTCATCGGCGAGCGTGACCGTGATGGCCTGGCCGGGATAGGCCTCTTCCAGATCGCCATCGAAGGTCACGATGCGCTCGATCCGCGAGGGCTTGCCGGACGGCAGCACCTTGACCGCCTGCCCGGGGCGCAGAATGCCCGCCTCCAGCGTGCCGCAGTAGCCGCGGAAGTCGAGGTTGGGCCGGTTGACGTACTGGACCGGCAGCCGCAGATCGGAGAGGTTGGCGTCGTGCTTGACGTCGACGCTCTCGAGCACGCTCAGCAGCGCCGGGCCCGGCGCATCGCCGTGGCGATACCACGGCATCTTGTCACTCTCGTTGACGACGTTGTCGCCCTCGAGCGCCGACAGCGGCACGAACCGGATATCCTGGGCGTCGAGCTTCTCGGCGAAGGCGCGGTACTCGGCAACGATCTCGTCGAAGCGTGCCTGCGAGTAGTCGACCAGGTCCATCTTGTTGACCGCGATGACCAGATGCTGAATGCCCAGCAGATCGGCAATGAAACTGTGCCGACGGGTCTGCACCTGAACCCCGTAGCGCGCATCGATCAGAATCACCGCCAGGCTCGCCGTCGACGCACCGGTTGCCATGTTGCGGGTGTACTGCTCGTGGCCCGGCGTGTCGGCGATGATGAACTTGCGCTTGTCGGTCGAAAAGAAGCGATAGGCGACATCGATGGTGATGCCCTGCTCCCGCTCCGACTGCAGACCGTCGACCAGCAGCGCCAGGTCGACCTTGTCGCCCGTCGTCCCACTGGTCTTGGAATCCCGCGTGATGGCGGCAAGCTGGTCTTCGTAGATCATCTTGGAGTCGTGCAGCAGTCGTCCGATCAGGGTCGACTTGCCGTCATCGACGCTGCCGCAGGTGATGAAGCGCAGCAGGTCCTTGTTCTCGTGCTCGTGGAGATACTGCTCGATGTCGTCGGCAATGAGCGTTGACTGGTGTGACATTTAGAAATACCCCTCGCGTTTCTTCTTCTCCATCGACCCGGCCTGATCGCGGTCGATGGCCCGACCCGAGCGCTCGCTGGTACGGGTCAACAGCATCTCCTGGATGATCTCGGGCAGCGTGGCCGCACGCGATTCCACCGCGCCGGTGAGCGGATAGCAGCCGAGCGTGCGAAAGCGCACCCACTTCTCTTCCGGCACTTCTCCCGGTTCGAGCGGCAGGCGCTCGTCGTCGACCATCACCTGCATGCCGTCGCGCTCCACCACCGGACGCGGCGCGGCGAAGTAGAGCGGGACGATGGGAATCGACTCGAGGTAGATGTATTGCCAGATATCGAGCTCGGTCCAGTTGGAGAGCGGGAAGACCCGGATCGATTCGCCCTGATTCACCCGGCCGTTGTAAAGATTCCACAGCTCGGGGCGCTGGTTCTTGGGGTCCCAGCGGTGGTGCTTGTCGCGGAACGAATAGACGCGTTCCTTGGCGCGGGAGGCCTCCTCGTCGCGTCGCGCCCCGCCGAAGGCGGCATCGAA
>NZ_PZJP01000018.1 GCF_003206645.1 Salinicola aestuarinus
CTCGGTAGATATCGATGTGATTCAGCGGTGGGGAAAATTAGAGCAGACTGGCGCGCGCGGTGTGGCGGCTCAAATAGAAGGAAGAAGCCGTGGGGAAAAGCCTTATACAGCTAGGATAAAGTTGCTGGTGCCAAAGCTGGAGACATCTTTTCTAGAGGTTGATTTTTTACAGGTCAGCGATGGCATGACCGAGCTGTTGAAAAAGGTAAAAATCATCGAGCATCGGCAAGAAGATAGTTCGGTTACACCGCCAGACTCAACTGTGGCAGATGAAATTCGAGAAAGTGAATCTAAAGCACCTAATGATGATGGGGTTCTATATCCTGACTATGACTCAGGACAAGGTGAGTTGGCTATATCCTGTGACCTTTTAGGCTTTCCTGACACATTTGTGGTTCGGATGGTGCTAGTTGGCGAGCGCGTAGATTCTGGGTCTCGAGACGAGTTTAGTGTGTCAGTAGATTAGGGGTGATCTATGCTGTCGAAAAAAATAATGGCGACTATTTTTGTTTTTTTCCTTGTAGTAAGCTGTTTTGCGATTACCGAAACCCGCTCGGACGATGTGAATTCTCATGAGATAGAAAGTTTGGAGAACGAGTCTCAGGGCGGCGACGGTGAATCTAGCTATACGCTGGCAATGGCTTACTTTCGTGGAAGCAAGGGTCTAGACAAAAATATAAGGAGAGCATGTGACCTTTTTGATCGGGCTTACGAGCAAGGCTATAAGCCAGGAGGGTTTTATGCCGGCTTGATGTATTTTAATGGTTACGGTGTAGATGAAGATGTGGAAAAAGGTATTCGCATGATGTCGGAAGCCGGCGAGGCTGGCTATTTAAAAGCGCAAGTAGAGCTGGCGAAAATATACTATTTTTCCAGAGGGCATGCGGAGGTAAAAGACTACGAAAAAGCCGCGTACTGGTTTTCTAAAGCTGCGAATTCCGGTGATGGTTTATCTATGCTTAACCTGTCTCAGTTGTATTTAAATGGTCGAGGGTTGGAAGAGGATCAAGAAAAAGCCTTTTATTGGATAAATAAAGCCGTAGATGAAGAAGCCGCTACATCATTTGGAGTTGCCGGCGACTTCTACGCCCAAGGCATAGGCACCGATAAAGACCTCGTCCGCGCCTACATGATGTACGACCTCGGCGGCACGGCGTCTTCCGGTAAGAAGGCAGAGCTGGCGGAACAGATGACTCAGGAACAGATCGACGAAGCGGTTTCACTGTCCCGCCAGTGGCAGGAAGAACACAACAGCTACCGCCCCAGTTACCACGGCCTGGAAGCGCAGGGCAGCGACGGCCACTACGAATACCATTGAGCGACGGCTTCGCTCGATCCCCCCAAGCACGATCGTCACCGGCCTTTAGGGCCGGTGCCCCATGGCACGGTCAACGTTTGGCGTGCCATGGCGGTAGCCATTTCTACTGATGATGCTCATCGTGCTCACCGACGTTGGCCGTCGCCAGCCTCGGTGCCGGCCTGGCCTCGGGGCGCTATGAGCGCCGGGCCGCCCGACAAGGGATCGCCGCTGCCAA
>NZ_PZJP01000019.1 GCF_003206645.1 Salinicola aestuarinus
CCCGTGATATTGAGGTCGGCAGTATTGTCATCCGCGCTACAGGCCAGTAGCGACACCAGCATTACCAAGCCCGTCAAGAAGTGAATAGTGTGACGCATTTGAAGAACATCCTTATCAGTCTTTCGAACATCAGGAGAGATACGGCACGACGACTTATTTTTTTATAGATTGCGGCATGGCAAGTTAGGCAGAAAGTCATGTCAACCATCCTTCTTTCATTGCCGCAGCTCTGCAGCACTGCACTTGATCTGGGTAGTCTGCGTCAGACAAAGCGGCGTCATCCAGCACGCCGACAACCCACTGGTACCGTCGGGATGGCGTTTGAAAAGCATCATGCAGCGCTGGCTCGTTACGACGTAACCCGTCGATCAACGCATCGATATGGTTCATATCGAGTAGCATTTGTGTCTGTCTGTCATCGAGACGAACGCTGCTCGCAGGATTAGGCTCGGCCGTGGTCACGGCACCGTGTTCGAGATCGAGTTCACGCCATCCTGCATCTCGCCCAACGTATCGCCATGCCGTCATGTACTTCGTGAGTAGAAACCTTTGTTCATTGGTCAGCATCTCGGCGATTTGTGGCAAACGGCGCGTATCCGATAAGCGCAGAACATATCGAGCATCCTGAACCGTAACGATGCGGAAGTTCGATAGTCGCTGCCATAACGCATCCATGGATTCCGTAGTCACAATAACACTCAACATGGGTTGACCTGATATCTCCTCGGCGAGAGTTGGCAGGAGATCAAGACTCATGTTGTCCATCGTAAGCAGCAGCGGTGAGACCGCCAACACGCGCTCACTCGTATTGGCAGCGTCTTGATAAAGCGAACACCAGTTACCCTTCGGCCATAAATCTCTGATCAACGTCAGCAGCGTGTCATGCCTGAAGGAGGCATCTAGCAGGAAGTAGATGTAGGGCGTTGGCGATTCAGCAAGCCATGCCCCGATCATCGCTTGCGTTTCCTTGACCCATCCCAGCGGGTAATGGTCGATCAGTTGCATAGTGGCCTCAGGAGACGTTGACGATTGGCGATCCGCTAGACAGGTTCTTGAGCAGGCATTCCACACAAATACCATCCGGCATTTGTGGCAGTGCGCGACTCATCTCCGCCGGCCCCTCAAAGCTCTGACTCGCGCCCTTGACCGTG
>NZ_PZJP01000002.1:0-149 GCF_003206645.1 Salinicola aestuarinus
CGGTGGGTAGCTCCGGCAGGGTGGTGCGCTGGTGCTCGATATACGCGGAATCCAGCATGATCGGCAGCAGGTCGGGACAAGGGAAGTAACGGTAGTCGTTGGCTTCTTCCTTGGTGCGCATGCTGCGGGTCTCATCGAGATCCGGGTCG
>NZ_PZJP01000002.1:204-152956 GCF_003206645.1 Salinicola aestuarinus
GTTCTTGATCTCGGCTCGGGTGCCGAAGGCTTCCTGACCCTTGGGGCGAACGGAGACGTTGACGTCGCAACGCATCGAGCCTTCGGCCATGTTGCCGTCGGAAATCCCCAGATAGGTGACGATAGCGTGGATCGCGCGGATGTAGGCGACCGCTTCTCTGGCTGAGCGCATGTCGGGTTCGGAGACGATCTCCAAAAGCGGCGTGCCGGCGCGGTTGAGGTCGATCCCGCTCATGCCGTGAAAGTCTTCGTGCAGTGACTTGCCGGCGTCCTCTTCCAGATGCGCGTGGTGAATGCGCACGGTCTTGCGCTCGGTCTCATCGAGTACCAGCTCCACCTCACCCTTGCCGATGATGGGTTGGTCCATCTGGCTGGTCTGATAGCCCTTGGGCAGATCGGGGTAGAAGTAGTTCTTGCGTTCGAACAGCGAGGTCTCGGGAATCTCGGCGTCGATGGCGAGGCCGAACTGCACCGCCATGGCGACCGCGCCCTCGTTGAGCACCGGCAGCACGCCCGGCAGGCCGAGATCGACGGCACACGCCTGCGTGTTGGGCTCGGCGCCGAAAGCGGTGGAGGCCCCGGAGAAGATTTTCGACTGGGTCGCGAGCTGAACGTGGACTTCCAGCCCGATGACGGTTTCCCACTGCATTAGGTTGTCTCCTGATCGGCCGGGTGGCGGCGGTGCCAGTCCGTCGCCTGCTGGAACTGATGCGCCACGTTGAGAAGCTGTCCCTCAGCGAAGTGCTGGCCGAGAATCTGCAGCCCCACCGGGCGCTTGCCGGCGAAACCGGCAGGCACGCTGATTCCCGGGATGCCGGCCAGATTGACGGCGATGGTGTAGATGTCCTGCAGGTACATCGACACCGGGTCTTTCTTGGCGCCCAGATCAAAGGCGGGCGTCGGGGCGGCGGGGCCCATCAGCACATCGACCTGATCGAAGGCGTCGAGGAAGTCCTGACGGATCAGGCGGCGAACCTGCTGTGCCTTGCGGTAGTAGGCGTCGAAGAAGCCTTCCGACAGCGTGTGCGTGCCGATCAGGATGCGGCGCTTGACCTCGTCGCCGAAGCCCTCGGCGCGGGTGCGCTTGTAGAGATCCTCGAGATCGGCGGGATTGTGGCAGCGGTGGCCGAACCGCACGCCGTCATAGCGCGAGAGGTTGGACGACGCTTCTGCCGGGGCAATGACGTAGTAGGCCGGCACGGCCAGGTGCGTGTGCGGCAGGCTGACCTCGCACACCGTCGCGCCGAGGGATTCGTAGACGCGAATCGCTTCCTGGATCGCGCTCTCAACGTCGCTGTCGAGACCGTCACCGAAGTACTCCCGGGGCAGGCCGATCTTGAGCCCGGCCAGCGGCGTGTCGAGCTCGCCGACGTAGTCCGGCACCACCCGGGAGACGCTGGTGGAGTCGCGCAGGTCGTGACCCGCCATGGCGCCGAGCAGGTGGGCGCAGTCCTCGGCGCTGCGCGCCATCGGGCCGCCCTGGTCGAGACTGGAGGCGAAGGCGATCATGCCGTAGCGGGAGACGCGGCCGTAGGTCGGCTTGAGACCGGTGATGCCGCAGAAAGCCGCCGGCTGACGGATCGAGCCGCCGGTGTCGGTACCCATGGCGGCCGGGGCCAGTCCTGCAGCGACGGCAGCGGCGCTACCGCCGGAGGAGCCACCGGGAATGGCGCTGCGATCCCACGGGTTCTTCACCGCGCCGTAGTAGCTCGTCTCGTTCGACGAGCCCATGGCGAACTCGTCCATGTTGGTCTTGCCAAGGCTGATCATGCCGGCGGCTTCGAGCTTCTCGACCACGGTCGCGTTATAGGGCGCCTCGAAGTTGTCGAGCATCTTCGAGCCGCAGCTGGTGCGCACACCCTGGGTGCAGAAGATATCCTTGATTGCCAGCGGCAGGCCGGCCAGCGGGCGGCTGTCACCCTTGGCACGCGCGGCGTCGGCCGCGTCGGCGGCCGTCAGCGCCTGGTCTCGCGTGACGGTGATGAAGCTATTGATGTCGCCGTCGAAGCGCTCGATGCGCTCGAACAGATGGGTCGTCAGCTCTCGGCTGGAAAATTCGCCGGCCTTGAGCCCCTTCGCGAGCTCCGTGAGCGTCTTGTGGTGCATGGGGTCGAAGTTCCCTATTGGGTGGTCCTGATCGCACGCGGCGGTGCAGTACGCATCGGGATTAACGAAGTCGTCGCGCCACGCCTCGGCGGGAATGCGACAACGCGCGTCATCTAATAAAGGTCGTCACTCGACGACGCGAGGCACCAGATAGAGGCCGTCGGTGGTCGCCGGCGCGCAGGCCTGGAACGTCTCGCGCTGGTTGGACTCGGTCACTTCGTCCGGACGCAGGCGCTGCGTGGTGTCCAGCGGATGCGACAGCGGCGCTACGCCGTCGGTATCGACCGCCTGGAGCCGATCCACCATCTCCAGAATGTGCGTCAGATCATCCACGTAGCCGTGAGCTTCGGCGTCGTCCTTCAAGCCCAGGCGGGCAAGATGGGCCGCGCGCAGCACATCCGCGTGTTCGATTGCCATCAGGGATTCCTCATTCGAAAAGCGCATCCATTCGAAAAGCGCGTCTACTGAAAAACAGGGGTCGATACGTTCACCGGAAAGCGCGATGAAATGTCGAACCGGGACCTCGTAAAATGGCGGCAAGACTACCATAATCTCGCCGCTGCTGGCAGGCGCGAGCTTGCTGGTTACCCCCCGCGGTGATACCGTTTGCCTCCGCACAGGGTTCCGGTCTGGACTAGGTAAAAGTTTCCATGTTTAAACGTTTACGGGGGCTGTTCTCCAGCGATCTGTCGATCGATCTGGGAACCGCCAACACGCTGATTTACGTCCGCGGCCGGGGTATCGTCCTGGACGAGCCTTCCGTTGTGGCCATTCGCCAATCCGGCAACATGCGCAGCGTTGCTGCCGTGGGCCTGGATGCCAAGCGGATGCTCGGGCGCACGCCCGGTAACATTACCGCCATCCGTCCGATGAAGGATGGCGTGATTGCCGATTTTACCGTTACCGAGCAGATGCTCCAGCACTTCATCCGCAAGGTGCATCAGAGCACTTTCCTCACGCCGAGTCCGCGTGTTCTGGTCTGCGTTCCCTGCATGTCCACGCAGGTCGAGCGCCGCGCGATCAAGGAGTCCGCCGAAGGTGCAGGCGCCCGCGATGTCTATCTGATCGAGGAGCCGATGGCGGCTGCGATCGGCGCCGGGCTGCCGGTGGAAGAGGCACAGGGCTCGATGGTGGTCGACATCGGTGGGGGAACCACCGAGATCGCGATCATCTCGCTCAACGGTGTCGTCTACTCCGAGTCCGTTCGCATCGGCGGCGACCGCTTTGACGAAGCGATCACTTCCTACGTTCGCCGTCACTACGGCAGCCTGATCGGCGAGGCCACGGCCGAGCGAATCAAGGAAGAGATCGGGTGTGCCTATCCCGGTGGTGAGCTGCGCGAGATCGATGTGCGCGGCCGCAACCTGGCGGAGGGCATTCCGCGCAGCTTCACGCTCAACTCGCATGAGATTCTCGACGCGCTGCAGGAGCCGCTCGCGGCGATCGTCGCTGCGGTCAAGAGCGCGCTTGAGCAGTCGCCGCCCGAACTCGCCTCCGACATCGCCGAGCGGGGCCTGGTGCTCACCGGCGGCGGCGCGATGCTTCGCGACATCGACAAGCTCATCGCCGAAGAGACCGGCCTGCCGGTCATCATCGCCGAAGACCCGCTGACCTGCGTTGCCCGCGGCGGTGGCAAGGCGCTGGAAATGATCGATCAGCATACCTTCGAACTGCTCTCCAGCGATTGAGGCCATCCGCGCCGCTGCCGCCTATTAGCGGTGGCGGTCGCCGGTAGGTGGGGGTGAGGCCTATCAAACCGCTGTTTTCCTACGGGCCCATGCCGACGTACCGCATTCTGTTGTGTGCGGTATTGGCGTTCGGCCTGATGTTTGCCGAACACCGCTTCAGTGCGGTGGAAGCGGCCCGTTCGCATCTGACGAGTGTCGTCGCGCCCATTCAATGGCTGGTCAGCCTGCCCAGTGAAGGCATGCGCTGGGGCGCCATGGCGGTCTCCGACAAGCAGAGTCTGATCGACGAGAACCAGCGTCTGCGCGAGCAGTTGCTGACGCTCTCCAACCGCGTGCAGCGCATGGCGAGCCTCACCGCCGAGAACGTGCACCTGCGCGAGCTGCTCAATGCGCCCAACCCGGATGACGTCCCCTACATCACGGCGGAACTCCTGTCGCTGGATTCGGATCCTTTTACCCAGCAGATCGTGATCAACCGGGGACGCCGCGACGGCGCCTATATCGGTCAGCCGGTGATGGATGCCTCCGGGTTGATCGGTCAGGTGGTGTCGGTGTCGGCCTATACCAGCCGGGTACTGATGGTCGCCGATGCCAATCATGCCGTGCCAGTCGAGATCAATCGCAACGGATTACGCTTCATTGTCCAGGGCACCGGCCAGCTCGACACCCTCGACGTGACCAGCGTGCCGGCGACGGCGGACATCCGCGAGGGGGACCTGCTGGTGACCTCCGGTCTCGGCGGACGTTTTCCCCGCGGCTATCCGGTGGCTCGTGTCACCACCGTTCAGCGCGAGTCCAGTCAGGCTTTCATGGAGGTCGCCGCCGAACCGGTCGCCCAGCCCGAGCGGTCGCGCTACTTCCTGCTGCTGTTTCCGCCGACGCCGCCGAGCACCGAAGGGCTCGACGGGGCCGAACGGATCGCGCGTCAGGTCGTCTGGCCGGGCGATCCCGCCCATCCGAACAAGGGACAGATCAGCGAAGCCGGTCTGACGGCTGCCCTCAAGGTCCAGGAAGGGAGCGAGTCGCCATGACGATCTTTGGCTATCTGTTCGTCTGGTTCACGCTGCTGTTGGCGCTGTGTCTGCAGGTCATGCCACTGCCGGATGCCTGGCTGGTCTGGCGACCGGACTGGCTGGGCATTCTGCTGGCCTACTGGTGTGTGGCCATACCGCAGCGAGTGGGCGTGATCCACGGTTTCGTGCTGGGGCTCATGCTGGACCTCATCGAAGGCGCGCCGCTGGGACAGAACGCGCTGACCCTGTCGCTGCTCGCCTATCTCTTTCTCCTGCTCTATCAACGCTTTCGGGTCTATTCGATCTGGCAACAGGCCGTGCTGGTCTTCGTGCTGCTGGGTATCGCCCAGCTGCTCGAGCAGTGGCTACGCACGATCTTCGGCCCGGTCTCGGTCAGTCTCGAGTTCCTGATTCCGGCGTTGATCGGCGCGGCACTTTGGCCCTGGCTCTTTACCATGATGCAGGTGCTGCGCCGCCGGCTGGGCATCGGCTAGCGACCAGCGCTCGACTCTCAGAGGTCTTCCATGTCATCGCCCACGATCGCTGCACTGCGTCTGGCTTCCGCCTCGCCTCGCCGGCGCGAGCTGCTCGCCTCCATCGGGCTGAGCGTCGAGGTCGCGCCGGCCGATATCGATGAGTCCCGCCTGAATGACGAGCCACCGGCTCAATTCGTCTCTCGCCTGGCGCGCGAGAAAGCCGAAGCCGGCCACCGAGACGACGGCCTCGTCACTCTGGGGGCGGATACGCTGGTGGTCTGCGACGATCAGGTGTTCGGCAAGCCGATCGATGCCGCCGATGCCCGCCGGATGCTCGAGGCGCTCTCGGGGCGTGCCCACCGGGTGCTCAGCGCAGTGGCGGTGGTCGGCCCCCGGGGAGTGACCGAGTGTCGTGTCGCGACCACGGTTCATCTGCGCGAGATCGGTGAGTCGGAGATTGTCGCCTACTGGGCAACCGGCGAACCGGCCGACAAGGCCGCCGGTTACGCCATTCAGGGTCGGGCGGCGATCTTCGTCGAGCGTCTGGAGGGGAGCTACTCCGCGGTGGTCGGACTGCCGCTTCACGAGACCGCCGAGCTGCTGAGCGCTCAGGGCGTCTCGCTGTGGCCACGGTGACAACCTCACGTTGTCAGTCGTCCCGATCGAGGTGGCGTCGTGCGGCTGGTGAGGCGCCCGCAGGCCTGTGCCATACTCCCGCGATAGCGCTGCGCGCCCAACCACCCGCGATAAGGATGTCTGCATGAGCGGTGAGGTACTGATCAATCTGACGCCAATGGAGACGCGGGTTGCCGTGGTCGAGAATGGCGTGCTTCAGGAGGCGTTCATCGAGCGCAGCCGGCGCCGCGGCATCGTGGGCAATATCTACAAGGGCAAGGTCGCCCGCGTGCTTCCCGGCATGCAGGCGGCCTTCATCGACATCGGGCTGGAGCGGGCGGCGTTCATTCATGTCAACGAGGTGATCGCCCCCGGCACCCACGCCGATGACGCCGGTTCCATCGGTCATCTGCTGCATGCCGGCCAGTCGCTGGTGGTACAGGTCACCAAGGACCCCATCGGCTCCAAGGGCGCCCGGCTCACGACGCATCTGTCGATCCCGTCGCGCTATCTGGTCTACATGCCGGATTCGCCCCACGTGGGGGTCTCGCAGCGTATCGAGGACGCCAGTGAGCGCGAGCGTCTGCGGACGCTGGTCGAGAGCGGTCAGGCCGAGATCGGCGACGATAACCCCGGCGGCTTCATCGTGCGCACTGCCGCCGAAGGCGTGGGGCGGGAGGAGCTTTTCGCCGACATGGTCTTTCTGCAGCGGCTGTGGCAGAAGATCGCCGAGCAGAAGCTCACCGCGGCCGCGCCGAGTCCGATCTACGACGATCTGCCGCTATTTATTCGTACGCTGCGCGACGTGATGCGTGATCAGATCGAGAAGGTGCGCATCGACTCGCGGGAGAACTATTTCCGGCTCAAGGAGTTCGCCCGCGAATTCATGCCGACCCTCGAGTCGTGCATCGAGTACTATCCCGGCGAGCGGCCGATCTTTGATCTCTACAGCGTCGAGGACGAGTTGCAGAAGGCGCTGAGTCGCAAGGTGCAGCTCAAGTCCGGCGGCTATCTGGTGATCGATCAGACCGAGGCGATGACCACCATCGACGTCAATACCGGCGGCTACGTCGGCCATCGCAACCTCGAAGAGACCATCTTCAAGACCAATCTCGAAGCCGCCACGGCGATCGCCCGTCAGCTCCGGCTGCGCAATCTCGGCGGCATCATCATCATCGACTTCATCGACATGGAAGAGCTCGAGCATCAGCGCCAGGTGCTGCGCGTGCTCGAAAAGGCGCTGGAGCGCGATCACGCCAAGAACAAGCTCACCGGTGTGACCGAACTCGGCCTGGTTCAGCTCACCCGCAAGCGCACCCGCGAAAGCCTGGAACAGACGCTCTGCGAGCCGTGCCCGACCTGTCACGGGCGGGGTGCCATGCGCACGCCGGAAACCGTCTGCTACGAGATCTTTCGCGAGATCCTGCGGGAAGAGCGGGCCTACTCGCCGGAGACCTACATGGTGCTGGCCTCGCAATCGGTGGTCGACCGCCTGCTCGACGAGGAGTCGGCCGCCGTGGCCGACCTGGAGTCCTTCATCGGCAAGACCATTCGCTTTCAGGTCGAAGCGCACTACTCGCAGGAACAGTACGACATCGTGCTGATGTGATCCGATGAGCCGTTCGCGCGCGTTTGTCCGCTGGATTCTGACGCCGCTGGCCGTGGTGCTGGTCGTTGCCGCCTGTCTGGTGTCCGCGGTTCGTCTGGTGGCCTGGCAGAGCGATCGCCTCGCCCCCTGGGCCGTCTCCCGGCTGGCCGAGACGCTGGATGCCGAGGGACAGCTCGGCGGCCTGTCGCTCGATCTCGTTCGGTTCAATCCTTCACTTGACATTGACGATCTCACGCTGACGAGCCGACAGGGCCGCCCGCTGCTGGAGATTGGACACCTCGACGCGCGACTCGATGGCATGGAGAGTTGGCGTCAGCGCTCGCCGGTGTTGGCACATGCCAGGCTCCAGGACCTCACGCTCCATCTCTACGCTGATCCGAAGGGCGGCTGGCGCTGGCCTGATGGCGCCGGCGCTGCGTGGTTCGGGGCTGATGAAACCCCGTCCGACGAAGGGGCCCCCGATGTCGACGCCTGGCTGCGCCGGTTGGCGCATCAGCATGCAGAGGTGGCGGGGGTTACGCTCGCGCTGCATTCCGGCGACAGCACCCAACGTCTTCGGCTCGACCGCCTGCAGCTTGCGAGCGCGGGCGGGCGAGTCTCGCTTCAGGCGGCGCTTGCCGACGATGCGGGCAGCCTTCGGCTCGCCGTCGAAAATGCGGATACGCTCGAGCCGACGGCGCGTTTCGCGGCAGAAGCCGCACTCGGACCACTATCGCACTCACTCGCGGCCCTGAGCTCGGTCTATCCCACGGCAGTGACGGCGGCCGAGGGCCGGGTCGAGGTCTCCGGGACCTGGGCAAGCGGGGGACTGCAGCAGGCCCTCGCTTCGGTGGATTTGGCTCGACTCGCGTTGATCGACCGCCCGCGCGATCTCTCGCGCACTCTCACTGATCTGCACCTCGACGCGCAGCTCGACCGCGACGCCGACGGCGCGTGGCAGCTCGCCGTCGACAATGTCGGGCTTTCGAGTCCCGGTCTGGCGTCGGTCGCGTGGCCTCGGCATTTGCAGGCGCGGTCGACGGCGGATGGTTGGCGTCTGCGCACGCCCCCGTTCGCGCTCGATGGCCTGACGGGGTATCTCGCGCTGCTGCCGATGTCGGCGGAGCTGTCCGAGACGCTGGTGGGGCTGGCGCCGACGGGACACGTCGCTGGCCTCGAGGTCGGGCGCAGCCAGGGCGAGTGGTATGCCCAGAGCGCGCTCGAGGGCGTATCCGTTTCGCCGTGGGATGACATTCCCGGTGGCGGGCCGGTCGATGCCTGGGCGACCGTCCGCGGACGTAGCGGCAGCGTCACCTTTGCCGCCGGGGAAGACGCCAACTTCGCGATCCCCTCTGTCTACGCCGACCCGCTCGATCTGACCGCGGCCAGCGGCACCATCGACTGGGCGCTCACTGCCCGTGGTGCGGTGCTCAGCGGCGAGCGACTGAAGGCGAAGTGGCGGGGGGCCACCGCCTCCGGCCGGTTCGGCCTCACGACTTACGATCAGGAGAAGAAACCCGGTCACCTGCGGCTCGAACTCGATTTCGGCGGCGCTGACGCCCGCGGCTCTCGACTCCTCTCGTGGCTGCCCACCCGGGTCATCGATGATCCCGACCTGCGCGAGTGGCTAGGCGGCGACATCGGCGGCATTGTCGAACGGGGGGCGCTGCGGCTTTCGCTGACGCTGACGGACAAGGAGGCGCCGGATGGGCAGATGTTCGTCAATCCGGAGGATAGCCTGTCGCTGTCGCTCGACGTTGCCGACGGCCGGCTGCAGTACGACCCCGAATGGCCGGCGCTCGAGCGGGTCTATGGCCATCTCGACATGCATGACATGAACCTTGAGGGGCGCGTCACGCACGCCACCAGTCACGGTCTGACCACGCGTAACGCCAGCGTGACCCTCGAGAACGAGCGGCTCGCCGTCGAGGGCGACATCCAGGGCAGCAGTCGTGGGCTGCTGGAGTTTCTCGGCAACGCGCCAATCGAAGGCGCCGCCGACACCTTCGGCCTGTGGCAAAGCGAGGGGGAGGTCGATGCCCGACTGCAGCTTAGCCTGCCGATGGACGATGAGAGCGACCCGGAAACCGACCTGCAGGTGACGGTCGAAGCCGATGCGGACATCCAGACACTGACCTTTCCGGAAGTGCTGCTGACGCTCAGCGATATCGATGGCGCGCTGCGCTACCGACGCCTGGACGGTAACGACTTCATCGATGGCAAGCTCGGCGCTCGGGCGTTCGAGGGGCCGCTGCTCGCCGACTTCAATATCGGCGGTGCGGTTCAGGGGCCGGCGGGCATCTCGCTGAGTGGCCGTGCCCGAGGTGCCGGCCTGCTCGACTGGGCCGGAGTCTCGGGTATCGGTGGTCTCATAGAGGGTGCATTTCCCTATCACGGGCAGATTGCCTTCGACGCCGACGACAACGCGAGTTTCCGCTTGCGCAGCGATCTGGCGGGATTGGCGATTCAGCTGCCGCCGCCGTTCGGCAAGAGCGCCGATCACGAGGCACCACTCGCCATTGATGCCGACATCGCGGCCGGCACTGGGCAGGTGACGCTCGACGATGCCGGCCGGGCGCGCTGGCGGACGCTTGGCGATCAGGTGCAGGGTCAGGTGTGGCTCGAGGGCTGGCCCGGGGAGCGCGCCGCCTGGCCGAGTGAGCCGGGTTGGTACGTGCTGTGGCGGCCCGACCGACTGGATACCCAGCGCTGGGTCAACGCGCTGACCGAGCTGAGTGCGTCAGAGACGACGTCGACCGAGGGCGGCGTGCCGACCTCGATCGACGAGGCGCTGGAGACCGAGGTACCCAAGCCCGTGGATGACGGTGGCGGGCTGAAGCGCGTGGCTATCGCCACCCCCTGCGTGCTGGTAGACGATCGCTGCCTTGGCGGACTGCAGGCCGACGCCTCGCCGCTCGCCGATGGCTGGCAGCTGTCGCTCGGCGGCGGCATCGTTGAAGGGCGGGCGAGCTGGCAACCCAAGGCCGCGGTGCCGGTGGACATCGACCTGGCGCGACTCAATCTCGATGCGCTGACCCCCGACACCGGCGAGGCCGAGGGCGAAGCGGCGGGGGCGACGCTATTGGACCGAATCGAGGTGGCTCCCCGCCCCCTTGCGATGCCCGATGGGCTCGATCAGGTGCCCGCCGGCCATGTGCGCATCAATGAGTTCGCGCGCCAGGGAGAACGGTTCGGGCCGCTGGAAGCGCGGTGGCGAGTCGAGGGGGATCAGCTGACGTTATCGCCCTTTAGCCTGCAGCTTGGTGAGATCGAGGCCCGGGGGTCGCTCGCCTGGGAGGGTGCCGGTGAGGCGAGCCTGACCCGGGCAGACGTGGAGGCATCGGGGGGTAACCTCGCGACGGCGTTCCGCGCGCTCGGGGCGCCGGCGCCGATCACGAGTGACAGTGCCCAGTCGAGTGCTCAGCTCTCCTGGCCGGGGGCGCCATGGCAATTTGCACTCCCGCGAGCGAGTGGTCGCGCTCGGGTCGATCTCGGCGACGGTCGGCTGCGCCAGCTCCACTCGCCGTCGGCCAAGCTGGTAGGGCTTTTCAATCTCGACAACATCCTGCGTCGGCTGCAGCTCGATTTTTCCGACGTGACCGACGGGGGTACGGCTTTCAATCGGTTGCACGGGAGCGCTACGCTGTACAACGGCGTGCTCGAAACCCAGGGGCCGCTGGTCATCGACGGCGCGTCGACCCGATTCACGCTGGCGGGCAGCGTCGATCTCAATCGCCAGCGAATCGATCAGCGGCTGGGTATCACGGTTCCCGTCAGTCAGAACCTGCCGCTGGTTGCGGTCCTGGCGGGCGCCCCGCAAATCGGCGCGGGACTGTTTCTCTTTCATCAGCTGTTCGGCCAGTGGGTCGATAGCGCCACGCAGATCTATTACCGCGTCGAAGGGCCGCTGGCCGAGCCGAACATTTATCTGGAGAGCGCCGAGTGAGCCAGCCGTGACGGCGATCTCACTTGGCGTTCGCAACGTCTTCAAACATCGGGAATGTGCGCAATGACAGTCGTGCAGAGCAACTCCTTCGAACAGGCGTCGGCACAGCTGCTGGCGCCGGGCGGGCTGGACATGGCTTCGCTCGAGACGGGCCTTAGCCACGCCATGGGAGCGGGTATCGATTACGCCGATCTCTTCTTCCAGCGCACCTGGCACGAGATGTGGGTGCTGGAGGATGGCGAGGTCAAGGATGCCAGCTACAGCATCGACGGCGGCGTGGGTGTGCGCTCACTCTCCGGCGAGAAGACCGGCTTCGCCTACTCCAATCAGATCAACCCCGAGGCGCTGGTGGAAACCGGACGCACGGCGTGCGCGATCGCGCGCAGCGGCGAGCGGCATCAGCCGGCGAAGATCCAGCCGGTCACGGCGGCGACACGCTATGCGGGGATCGATCCGCTGAGCGGGCTCTCCGCCGAAGAGAAGATCGCGATGCTCAAGCAGGCCGACCGTGTCGCACGCGCGGCGGACCCGGCGGTGGTTCAGGTCAGCGCGTCGTTGACCGGCGTGCATGAGGTGGTGCTGGTCTGCGCGACCGACGGAACGCTGGCGACCGACGTTCGCCCCCTGGTGCGGCTGAACGTCAGCGTCATCGTGGCCCGCGACGGCAAGCGTGAGCGGGGCAGCGCCGGCGGTGGCGGTCGCTATGCCATGAGCCGACTGCGGGATGAGGGTGTGGCCGAGCACTATGCTCGCGACGCCGTGCGCCAGGCGCTGGTCAACCTCAAGGCGGTCGATGCGCCGGCGGGGCAGATGCCGATCGTGCTGGGCAACGGCTGGCCCGGCATCCTGCTTCACGAGGCGGTCGGTCATGGCCTCGAGGGAGATTTCAATCGCAAGGGAAGCTCGTCCTTTGCGGGACGCCTTGGCGAGCAGGTCGCCTCCCGTGGCGTGACCGTGGTCGATGATGCCACGCTCACGGACTGTCGCGGCTCGCTCAGCGTCGACGATGAAGGTACGCCGGGGCAGTGCACGCCGCTGATCGAAGACGGCATTCTCACCGGGTACATGCAGGACAAGCTCAACGCGCGACTGATGGGCATGCAGCCGACCGGTAACGCGCGCCGCGAATCCTACGCCCACGTCACCATGCCGCGCATGACCAATACCTGCATGCTGGCGGGTAACGACGACCCCGGCGAGATCGTCGCGAGCGTCAAGCGCGGCATCTATGCCGTCAGCTTTGGCGGCGGGCAGGTCGACATCACCTCGGGCAAGTTCGTTTTCTCCGCCTCGGAAGCGTATCTGATCGAGGACGGCAAGATCACAGCGCCGGTGAAAGGCGCGACGCTGATCGGGAACGGCCCCGAGGCGATGTCGCGTGTGTCGATGATCGGGAACGACATGGCGCTGGATACCGGCATCGGTATCTGCGGCAAGGAGGGGCAGGGCGTGCCGGTGGGTGTCGGCCAGCCGACGCTCAAGCTCGACGAGATCACCGTGGGTGGCACGGCGTCTTGAACGACGAGCGTCGCCTGACCGAGGGGCAAGCCGCGGGGGACGCCAGCATCGACGATCCCGCCGGTAGCGGCCGCCTCTCGACACGGGACAGCGCCGGTATCAGAGCCCGACGGTGTCCCGAATGAGCTGGAACAGTTTGCGCGCGCTGGCCGGGGGTTTGCCGCGCTGGCGCTCGCTGCGCGCATTGCGGATCAGCTGGCGGAGCGTCTGGCGGTCGACGTCAGGATGGGCATCGATGAACGGCTCCAGCGCGTCGTCGTCATCGATCAGGGCATCGCGAGTCTTCTCGAGTCGTTGGAAGGCCGCGTTGCGGTGGTTCTGTTCCTGGTCCATCGCCTCGAAGGCGGCACGGATCGCGGCGCGATCCTCCTTGCGCATTACCTTGCCGACGTACTGCATGTGGCGTCGGCGGCCCTCGTGGGAGCGGATGCGCGACGTCTCTTCGACCGCGTCGATCATGTCGTCCGATAGCGGCAGGCGCGCGCGGACTGCGGGATCGAGCGCGATGATCCGCTCGCCCAGCGCCTGGAGCTCCTGCATTTCCTGCTTGCGCTGGGTCTTGCTGAGAGGCGCGTCGTCGTCTTCGAAATTCATCTCTTTACCATTCACCGCGAGTGAGGCCGGCAGTATATCAGCCTGCGCCGTGCCACCCAGCCTTGGAGGTCGAAAGGCCCTCGCGATGTCACCGGATCTTTCTGGGAGTCTTTGATGAGTCAAACCTTTGATGCCGTGGAGCAGCAGACGCGCCTGGAAGAGCGGGCAACGGCCGCACTGGCGCTGGCCAAGCGCCTGGGCGCCGACGCCTGCGAAGTGGGCGCCAGCGTAGATCAGGGAATCGGGGTCGGCGTTCGTCTCGGCGAGACCGAGTCGATCGAGCTCTCCCGCGATCAGGGAATCGGCGTGACGGTCTACGTGGGCCAGCGCAAGGGCAGTGCCTCGACCTCCGACGAGAGCGATGCGTCGATTCGCGCAGCGGTGGAGAAGGCCGTATCGATCGCCCGCTATACCGGCGAGGATGCAGCCGCGGGGCTTGCCGACGCCGCCGAGATGGCGACGGCGCTACCGGATCTCGATCTGCATCACCCCTGGGCGCTTTCCACCGACGAGGCGGTCGAGCTGGCGCTCCGTTGCGAAGCGGCGGGACGCGACTGTGAAGGCATCACCAATAGTGAGGGGGCCAATCTCTCCTCTTCCGAGGTGGTGAGCGTCTATGCCAACAGCCATGGCTTTCTCGGTAGTAAACGCGGCACCCGCCACTCGCTGTCGTGCCTGTTGATCGCCGGCAGCGGCGACCACATGCAGCGTGACCACGACTACACCACGGCGCGCCGCGCCGATGCGCTGGAGAGCCCGGAGACGATTGGCCGCCGTGCCGCCGAGCGTACCCTGAAGCGCCTCGGCGGCGAGTGCCCCAAGACCGGCCGCTTCCCGGTGCTGTTCTCGCCGGAGATGGCGCGCTCTCTGGTGGGCAACCTGCTGTCGAGCATTGCGGGAGGTGCGCTCTACCGGGAGTCATCATTCCTCTGCGACCGGCTGGGCGACACGCTCTTCCCCGAGTGGTTTTCGCTGGGCGAGCGACCCCAGGAGCGCGGCGGCCTCGCGAGCTCAGCCTTCGACGGCGACGGTGTCGCCACCCGCGACAATGTGTTCATCGATCAGGGCCGGCTGGCGAGCTACATGCTCTCCGCCTACAGCGCCCGGCGGCTGGGGTTGTCGACGACCGGCAACGCCGGCGGCGCGCGCAACCTGCGTATTCAGGCGCCGACGACGCCGCTCGATGCGCTGATGCGCCAGATGGGTACCGGCGTGCTGGTGACGGAGATGATGGGGCAGGGGCTCAACCCGGTGACGGGCGACTACTCGCGTGGCGCGGCGGGCTTCTGGGTCGAGAATGGAGAAATCTCGCATCCGGTCGAGGAGTTTACCGTTGCCGGCAATCTCGAGAGTCTCTTCTCGGGGTTGGTGGGCGTCGGCGACGACATCGATCGTCGCAGCAGCACCCAGACCGGTAGCTGGTTGATCGACTCGATGACGATCGCCGGGCAGTAGACTGCCGGCACCGCGCCGTCATTGAGGCGGGGCGGCCAGCCGCGTCGAGACAGAGAACCGCGACAGCGTCGCGGTTCTTGTCGTTTGGGCGTCAGGCGGATCCAGCGGCCAACGTCACGCGGTTAGCGTTTGGCGTAGGTGATCTCGGTCTTGCCGTGCGGGGCGGGCTGGCCGTCGTCGCCAATATTGACGAAGACCATGCGGTCGATGGTGAGAATGCTCTTGCGGGTGATCTTGTTGCGAACGTGACATTCGAGCGAGATCGAGGTCGTGCCGAAGTGCGTCGCGGTGATCCCGAGCTCTATGATGTCGCCCTGAACCGCGCTGGAGACGAAGTTGATCTCCGAAATGTACTTGGTTACCACGCGAGCGTTGCCGAGCTGAACGATGGCATAGATCGCCGCTTCTTCGTCGATCCAGCGCAGCAGACTCCCGCCGAAGAGCGACCCGTTGGGGTTGAGATCCTCGGGCTTGATCCATTTGCGAGTATGAAAATTCATGCTGGCCTCCGTCAGCGCGGGTCGTGAGCATCGCTTGATCAGCGGCTACAGGTAGAACACGGTCGCCAGTCCCAGAAAGGCGACGAAGCCGACCACGTCGGTAATGGTCGTCAGCAGAACGCCGCCGGAGAGTGCGGGATCGATCTTGAGCCGCTTGAGCAGGACGGGGATCAGCGTGCCGGCGAGTGTCGCGACGGTCAGATTGATCACCATCGCCATGGCGATGATCTGGCCAAGCCGAATGTCGTCGAACCGGAAGACCGACATCGCGCCCACCACGACCGCCCAGATCATGCCGTTGGTCAGGCCGACGAGTAGCTCTCTGACCAGCAGCCAGCGGACATTGGCGCCGGAGACGTGGCCTAGTGCGATGCCGCGAATGAGCACCGTCAGTGTCTGCGAGCCCGCGATACCGCCCATGCTGGAGACAATCGGCATCAGTACGGCGAGCGCCGCGATCTGCTGGATGGTGTCTTCGAAGAAGCCGATGGCGATCGAGACAATGGTGGCGGCCACCAGATTGATGCCCAGCCATACGGCACGGCGGCGGCTGGTGCGCAGTGCCGGGGCGAAGGTGTCTTCGTCTTCGTCGAGACCGGCCCGACTCATGACCTGGTGCTCGGCATCCTCGCGGATGACGTCGACCACATCATCGATGGTGATGCGGCCCAGCAGTTTGCTGTCCAGACCCACCACGGGCGCCGAAATCAGATCGTGCTTCTGGAACAGCGTTGCCACATCGGTATCGGTGGCAGTGGCCTGTATGGCGTGGAAGTCGGTCTCCATCACTTCGCGCACCAGCATCGAGAGATCCGACACCAGCAGACGATTGAGTGAGAGAGTGCCGATCAGCTCGTCGCGGCGGGTCACTACCAGCAGGTTGTCGGTGGCATCCGGGAGGCGCTCGTGACGGCGGAGATAGCGCATCACGACATCGAGGGTGATGTCCGGACGGATGGTGACGGCGTCCGGGTTCATGAGTCCGCCGGCGGTATCCTCGGGGTAGGAGAGAACTTCCTCGACACGGTGGCGCTCCTGCGCCTCCATCGACTGAAGCACTTCCTGAATCACGGTGTTCGGTAGCTGCTGGAGGAGGTCGGCGAGATCGTCGACGTCGAGTCCTTCGGTGGCGGTGAGCAGCTGCTCGGCGTCCATCCGGTTGAGGAACTCGATCTGGACGTCGTCGTTGAGGTACTGCAGCACGTCGCCGTGCAGCTCGGGGTCCAAGAGGCCCCAGAGAATCTCGCGCTCCTTGGGCGGCGACGATTCGAGCAGATGGGCGACGTCCACCGGCGCGAGGCCCCGGTTGAGCAGGCGCCGGGCCTGGTCCAGGGCACCGCTCTCCAAGGCTTCATTGAGCTTGGCCAGCCGTGGCTTCAGCTTTTGCGGGTTGCGGCTCATCCTGTCGTCATCCTTGAACGGCTGGCTGGGCCTGCATTCTACCATCGCCGGGATAAATGACGAGGATCAAAAACAGTGTTCAAAAATGCCGCTAGGGATCACTCGTCTTCGTGGAAACGCGCCTCGAAAAGCGATTCGATCGCCCGCATCGCGTCGTTGGCATCGTTGCCCTCGGTGACGATGGTCAGCGGTGTGCCGCAGGGGGCCGCGAGCATCAGCAGCGACATGATGTTGGCGGCATCTGCCATTCGCTCACCGTGATACACGGCGACACTGGCATCAAAAGGCTGACAGCACTGCACGAGTTTGGTGGCGGCGCGGGCATGAAGGCCGCGGCGATTGGTCAGGCAAAGTTCACGCGTCGGCATCGCGCGTCCGGGGGGCTACGGAATGGTCGAGAGCGGTGTGGATACCGAGTTCGCGGTGACGCAGGCGAATGTCCACGCCGGTATGCTCGAAGTGACGGGCCAGGCGCTCAATGAGATAGACCGAACGGTGGTGGCCCCCGGTGCAGCCGATGGCAACCGTGAGATAGCTACGATGACTGGCGAGGTAGGAGGGGAGCCAGCGCGTCAACCAGGCGTTGATATCTTCGGCCATGGCGTGGACGTCCGGGTAGCCCTCGAGAAACTCGACGATCTGCACGTCGCGCCCGTCGTAAGGGCGCAGGCTCGGGTCCCAGAAGGGATTGGGCAGGCAGCGCACATCGAACACCATGTCGGCGTCCAGCGGCACACCGCGCTTGAAGCCGAAGGACTCGAAAGTCAGCGTCAGTCGCCCCCCGGCATGCTTGGCCACCTGCTCCGAAATTCGGCCGCGCAGATCATGCACCGAAAGTCCCTGGGTATCGATGACCAGGTCGGCGACGCGGCGAATGGGCGCGAGATAGTCCTGCTCGCTGTCGATCGCCTCGGCCAGCGTCATGTCGTTACCGCGGGTCAGCGGATGTCGCCGCCGCGTTGCCGAATAACGTTCGAGCAGTACCTTGGCATCGGCGGTCAGGTAGACGACCTGCGAGTCGATATCGCGCTGGCGAACGGCTTCCAGCAGCACGGGGAAGCGCTCCAGCGATTCCGGCAGATTGCGGGCGTCGATACTGACCGCGACGTTGGGGCGCGACGGGGGGGCGGTTCGAAGCTCGTCGATTAGCGGAGCCAACAGATTGGCCGGGAGATTGTCGATGGCGTAGTAGCCGAGATCCTCCAGTGCCTGAAGGGCGATGGACTTCCCCGAGCCAGAGCGACCGCTGATGATGACGAGTTGCATGGCTATCCGTCTTCGACGTCTCGATGATGGCGAATGGCCTCGATCAAGGCCTGGTAGAGCGCGCGCTGCGATTCGGCCTGACGCAGGGCCTGGCGTACGCTCGCTTGACTCATGATGCCGGCGACTTCGGCGAGCAGCGACAGATGCGCATCGTCCGCCTCTTCGGGGACCAGCAGCACGAAGACCAGATCGACCGCCTCGCCGTCGATGGCATCGAAGTCGATGGCGTCCTCCAGGCGCATGAATCCCGCCAGGGGCGATTTGCAGTGCGGACTGCGGGCATGAGGAATGGCCACGCCGTTGCCGATGCCGGTACTCCCCAGCCGCTCGCGACCGATCAAGCGGCTGAAGACTTCCTGGCTGTCCAGGCTGGGCGTGTTCTGTGCGATGAAGGTGCTGAAGAACTCCAGCACCCTTTTCTTGCTGCCCCCCGTGACCTCGAACAAGGTGCGTTCGGGGGGCAGAATCGTTTCCAGTGTGATCATCAGGCCTTAGCGGGCGCCAGCGCCTTGGGCGCGGGCTTGTGCCTTCTCTTTGTGTTTGACCAGTTGGCGGTCGAGCTTGTCGGCCAGCGCATCGATAGCGGCATACATATCGACGTCACTGGCGTCGGCGTGTAGATCCTTGCCTGCCGCGTGCAGTGTGCAGGCAGCCTGCTGTCGCTCCTTCTCGATACTGAGCGTGACCTGGACATTGGTGATGTTGTCGTAGTGACGTTCGAGACGTTCGAGTTTTTCCCCGACGTAGTCTCGGAGAGCATCGGTCAGATCGACGTGGTGGCCGGTAACGTTCACTTGCATGGCACGCTCCTGTTGCGGCAGTTGGCCCTACTGATTGTAACCCTTTTCCGACTGGTGCAAAGGCATGGGCGAAGTTTGATCGTCGACGTCGCTTTCGGCGCAGTCCTGATCGTCATATTCGCCCTCAGGACAGACGCTTGCGTTCGCTCGAAGAGGGGATGCCCATTGCCTCGCGGTACTTTGCCACAGTGCGCCGGGCAACGTTGATATCCGCCTCGGCGAGCAGGGCCACCAATTTGCTGTCGGAGAGTGGCTTGCGTGCCGGTTCCTCGCTGATCAGCTTCTTCAGCCGGGCACGAATGGCGGTGCTGGAGACGCTATCGGCGTCGCCGCTCTGGCCGCCGACCTGGCTCGAAAAGAAGTACTTGAGTTCGAAGACGCCGCGCGGGGTTTGGATGAACTTCTGTGTCGTCACCCGCGAAATGGTCGATTCATGCAGCTCGACGCGTTCGGCGATGTCGGCGAGGATCAGCGGTTTCATCGCCTCCTCACCACGCTCCAGAAAGGCGATCTGGCGTTCCATGATCTCGCGGCCCACCCGCAGCAGCGTGTCGTTGCGACTCGAGAGACTCTTCATCAGCCAGCGGGCTTCCTGCAGGTGCTGGCGCAGAAACACGTTGTCATCGCTTTTGTCCGCTCGTCGGATCAAGGCCGCGTAGTCCGGCTGAATGCGCAGGCGCGGCAGCGCATCGGCGTTGAGTTCGATGCGCCACCCCTCGGGCGTCACTCGGGCGACGAGATCCGGGATGACATAGCTGTTGTCGGCGCTCGAAAAGCGCTGGCCGGGCCGAGGGTCGAGGGTGCGAATCAGGGCGATGACGGCATCGAGCTCGTCGTCGTCGAGGCGCAAACGACGCTTGAGCAGGCGCCGGTCGTCGGCGGCCAGTGCGTCGAGGAACTGACGCACCAGCCGTTTGGCCTGAATCAATAGCGGGGTATGGGTGTCCAGCGCCTCGAGCTGCAGCAGCAGGCACTCGCGCAGGTCGCGAGCGCCCACGCCGGTGGGGTCGAACTGCTGAATTCGGGCCAGTATGCCTTCGACGTCGGCGAGGGTCGTCGATGGATCGTCGTTCTGCCAGCCCTGAGTGAGTGCGTCGAGGGAATCCTCGAGGTGGCCGTTTGGGTTGATGGCGTCGATCAGGTAGCTCGCCAGCGGTGTGTCGCCGGGCTCGAAATCCCCCATCGCCAGTTGCCACAGAAGGTGGTCCTTGAGCCCGACCACATTCGTGTTCCGGTCGAGATCGGGCGCCTCGCCGATCGAACCGGCCACGCCGGCGTCCTGATAGGTATCGCTCCAGTCGCTGTCGACGCTGAGCTCATCGGGTATCTCGCTGGACCAGTCATCCTCGCCGGTGTCGTCGACGGCCTGCTCGCCAAACTCATCTTCGAGCTCGAGCAGGGGGTTACTGTCGAGTGCCTGCTGTATCTCCAGGCGGAGATCCAGCGTGGAGAGTTGCAGTAGCTGAATTGCCTGCTGCAGCTGAGGCGTCATCGTCAGCTGTGTGCCGACCTTGAGTTGCAGAGAGGCTTTCATGGACATGGCGCTAACGTCGTCTGTCGCAACGGTGAAGGGTTACGGTAATCCTGAAGTTAGCGACTTTCAACGCTTGACATGCAACAAGTATGCCATGGGGGTGCGCTGCCTGGCCGGGTTGTCGGCCGACGTGCGTGCTGGGGAGAGCGCGAGCCAAGATCCCCATTGCCGGGCGCCGATGGGGTACGGAACCGATGGGGCGGTCTCGCGAACCGACGCATCGCGAAAAGCGACGGTCCGCTTGCCGGGTCAGTGGCGACAGCCGAGCGCGGCGGTCAGAGACGAAATTCGTGTCCGAGGTAGACCTCGCGGACGCGCTGGTTGTCGAGAATCGCCTCGGGTCGACCTTCGGCGATGATCTGTCCGTCACCCACAATGTAGGCGTTGTCGCAGATGTCGAGCGTTTCGCGCACGTTGTGGTCGGTGATCAGCACGCCGATCTCTCGGTCGCGAAGCTGGCGAATGATGCTCTTGATATCGCCGACTGAGATGGGGTCGACCCCGGCGAAGGGCTCGTCGAGCAGAATGAACGCCGGCTCGGTCGCCAGGGCGCGGGCGATCTCGACGCGCCGTCGCTCGCCGCCGGAGAGTGACATGCCGAGGTTGTTGCGAATGTGCTCGATATGAAAGTCGCCGAGTAGCTCTTCGAGTCGTTGACGTCGCCCGGGGCGGTCCAGATCTCGACGGGTCTCGAGAATCGCCATGATGTTGTCGGCAACGCTGAGCTTGCGGAAGATCGAGGCCTCCTGGGGGAGATAGCCGATACCGGCGCGAGCGCGGTCGTGCATCGGCGCACGGCTGAGATCGCGATCATCGATATGCACGCTGCCGGCGTCAGCCTTGACCAGGCCCACGATCATGTAGAAGGAGGTCGTCTTGCCGGCCCCGTTGGGGCCTAGCAGTCCGACGATGCTGCCCTGGCGCAGCGTCAGGCTGAAATCGTGGACGACGCGGCGTCCCTTGTAGCTCTTGGCCAGGTTGGCGGCCGTTAACGTTCTCATGGGTACTGAACCTCGTTCACGCTTGGCGGCGCTACTGCTGTGTCTGCTGCGGCGTCAGCGTCATGCGGACGCGACCGCCGCTCTCGTCTTCGCCGCTACGGCTGGAGCGAGCACTGACGCGACGCGAATCGAGATAGTACTCGACATAAGCGCCATCGAAGGTATCGCCACCCTGATGCAGTTCGGCATTCCCGACCAGCTCGACCCGGCGCTCGGCAGCATGGTAGATGACGGTGTCGCCCCAGCCCTCGACCTGTTCCTGGTCGGGCGCTGGCGTCTGGGCGAGATGCGCGCGGCGGCTGCCGCCCTTGGCCGTGACCACGCTGACCTGACCATTGTTGCCGCGTTGGATATCGACTCGCGCGGCGTTGAGCTGCATGCTGCCCTGCTGCATATCGACACCGCCGGAGTAGACCGCGGTGCCCTCGCTGTCATCGATCTCCAGCTGGTCGGCGGCAATATGAATGGGCGCGCTGGCGTCGCCATCCAGGGCGAAGGCGGGCGTGCCGGGCACGCAAAGCGCCGTCAGCATCAGCAGTTGGCCGAGTTCTCGCCTCATGATCATTGATCCTCAGGTTGCTGGGGCAGGTAGCCTTTGACGTCGTTCGTCAGGCGCATGCGATTGTCATCGATCCAGGCGTCGAAGCGCTCACCGCTCATGCGTTGATCATGCTGGCTCAAGACCGACGGTGTGTCACTCCAGGCGTGCGCTTGCGGGTTGTCGTAGTGCAGCGTCTGGGTCTCGAGTTGCCAGCCTTCATCGGGCTGGACCAGTTGCGCATTGCCCTCCAGGGTGAGCTGCTCGCCGCCGCGCATCAGTCGTGCGCTATCGGCGGTGATCTGCCACTGACGCTCCTCGGCGTCGATGAGGTAGCCGTGGGGAGTCTCGGCGCGGATGACGTCATCGATCGGGGTGTGAGCCATGCGTGGCGTTTCGAGGCGCTGGTAGGGGCGTCCATCGGCATCGAATCGAGTCAGGTTGGCATCTTCCAGATAGTAGTCGGGTTCGCCTGCCTCGTTGCCGGGTAGCGGTTCGCTCTCCGGTTCGCCGCGCTGATCCAGCCAGGCCAGGCCGCCACCGAGCAGCAGCAGGAGCGCGACGAGGCCGAGTCGTCGCCACCATGGCGATGGGAGTCTGGCGGTCTGTTTCACGAAATCTCCTTGCGGTCCGACGCGTTCAAATCACGCCGCTTCTCAGCAGGTCATGCATGTGCAGGGCGCCGACGGGGTAGCCATCCTCGATGACGGCAAGCGCCGTGATGCGGTTGTCCTCCATGATGCGCACCGCCTCGGCGGCCAGCATGTCGGGGGACGCGGTCTTGCCGCCGCGGGTCATGACGTCATCGACGCAGAGCGTTGCAAAGTCGCCGCGCTGATCCAGCGTGCGGCGCAGATCCCCATCGGTGTAGACACCGGCGAGCTGGCCGTGTTCATCCACCACGCAGGTGAAGCCCATTCCCTTGTGCGTCATCTCCAGCAGCGCTTCACGCAGCGGGCTGCCGGCCGGCACGCAGGGCAGCCGGTTATCGCTGTGCATCAGATCGCGCACGCGAAGCAGGAGTCGTTTGCCGAGCGTGCCGCCGGGATGGGACAGCGCGAAGTCCTCGGCGCTGAAGCCACGGGCTTCCAGCAGCGCAAGCGCGAGGGCGTCACCCATGGCAAGCGCCGCGGTGGTCGATGAGGTCGGGGCGAGGTCGTGGGGGCACGCCTCGCGAGAGACGCCGACATCGATGTGGACGTCGCTGTAGCGGGCAAGCGTCGAGTGCTTACGCCCGGTGAGGCTCACCAGCGGGGTGCCGAGGCGCTTGAACAGCGGCAGCAGCCCCGTGATCTCCTGAGTCTCGCCGGAGTTGGAGAGGGCGACGACCACGTCATCGCCGGTGATCATGCCGAGATCGCCGTGGCTCGCTTCACCGGGATGGACATAGAACGCCGGTGAGCCGGTACTGGCGAAGGTGGCGGCCATTTTGCGCGCGATGTGCCCGGACTTGCCCATGCCGGTCACGATCAAGCGTCCCCGGCAGCGCATCATCGTCTCGCAGGCACTATCGAAAGCATTGTCGAGCTTGTCGACGAGTTCACCGATGGCCTGCTGCTCGAGCGTCAGCGTGTGGCGGGCGCTGGCGCGAAAATCGAATTGGGATTGTGTCATCACGGTAGTCCGCGGTCTCGTCGGGTTGCCTGGCGCGCAACGCGCCGACGTCGGACGAGATCAGTCGAAAGCAAGAGTGTGGCGGGGGAGTATACCTACGATCGCGTCGGGATTCGTCCTCGCCTGTCGATGCATTTGACGGATTCGCGACGCGCTGGCTGGTCGATTTCACCCAGGTTAGGATACAATGTTCGATAATATTAAAGATCCGGAATGGTGGACCATGCATGAATGACCCGATCATGATCGAGGTCAAGGATCTGCATTTCACCCGCGGCAAGACCCAGATCTTTCGCGGCGTCGACCTTCAGATTCCTCTCGGTAAAATTACGGCCATCATGGGCCCGAGCGGCACCGGCAAGACGACGCTGCTCAAGCTCATCGGCGGCCAGTTGACGCCGGATCGTGGGCAGGTGCTCATCGACGGTCAGGATGTCCACAAACTCTCCCGGCGAGCCTTGTTCGGGCTGCGTCGACGCATGGGCATGCTGTTCCAGAGTGGCGCGCTGTTTTCCGATCTCGACGTTTTCGAAAACGTGGCGTTCCCGCTGCGCATCCATACCGATCTGCCCAACGCCATGATTCGCGACATCGTGCTGATGAAGCTTCAGGCGGTGGGGCTTCGGGGCGCGCGTCACCTGATGCCGTCCGAGCTCTCCGGTGGTATGGCGCGCCGCGTGGCCCTGGCGCGTGCGGTGGCGTTGGACCCTGAGCTGGTGCTGTATGACGAACCTTTCGTGGGGCAGGACCCGATCTCGATGGGCGTACTGGTCCAGCTGATCAAGAAGGTCAACCAGGCGCTAGGGCTGACGGCGATCATGGTCTCGCACGATATCAAGGAGACGCTGTCGATCGCCGACTATGTCTACATTATCGCCGACGGTCAGGTGATGTCCCACGGCACGCCCAGCACGCTGGACGTCAACGACGATGCTCACGTGCGTCAGTTCGTGCACGGTGAGCCCGACGGCCCGGTACCGTTCCACTATCCGGCGCCGGATTTTTATGACGATATTCTGGCACCGGCGGGGCAGTTTTCATGATCGATCGCATCGCCTCACTCGGGCGCGCCACGCTGGACGTGCTCGCCGCCATCGGTCGCGCCGGACTCTTTCTTTTCCACTCCATCGTCTGTCTACCGTCCCGGGAAGGGATCTACCTCTGGATTCGCCAGATGCATTTCGTCGGCGTGATGTCGATGGCCATCGTGGTGGTGTCGGGGCTGTTCATCGGGATGGTGTTGGCGCTTCAGGGCTTCACGATTCTGGTCGGTTTCGGTGCCGACGAGGCGCTGGGGCAGATGGTGGCGCTGTCGCTGGTCCGCGAGCTGGCGCCGGTCGTCGCGGCGTTGCTCTTCGCCGGGCGTGCCGGCTCGGCGCTCACCGCCGAGATCGGGTTGATGAAAGCGACCGAGCAGCTCACCAGCATGGAGATGATCGGCGTCGATCCGCTGCGGCGCATCGTGGCCCCGAGACTCTGGGCCGGTTTCGTCTCGCTGCCGATCCTGACCGTCATCTTTGGCGTGGTGGGTATCTGGGGCGGGTATCTGGTTGGCGTGAAATGGCTCGGTGTCTACGACGGCTCCTACTGGAGCAACATGCAGGACAGCGTCAGCTTCGTCGGTGACGTGCTCAACGGCATCATCAAAAGTCTGGTGTTCGGACTGGTTGTGACCTGGATCGCGGTGTTTCAGGGCTACGACTTGATACCGACCTCCGAAGGGATTTCACGCGCGACCACCCGCACGGTCGTGTACGCCTCGCTGGCGGTACTGGGACTCGATTTCATACTTACCGCCTTGATGTTTGGAGATTTGGGATGAAGCGCAATAGCGTACTCGAGCTGGGGGTCGGCATTTTCATGCTGGCGGGCATTCTGGGGCTGGTGTTTCTGGGGCTGCGCGTCAGCGGCCTCGGCGTAGGGATGCCCAGCGACACATTCACGCTGAACGCCAATTTCTCCAACATCGGCGGCTTGCGGCCGGATGCCAAGGTCACCATGTCCGGTGTGCGTATCGGCAAGGTCACCGACATCGAGCTCGATCAGAAGTGGTTCGATGCCAAAGTGGTGATGGAGCTCGACTCGCAGTACGACGGCAAGCTCTCGGAAGATACCACCGCTGCGATTCTGACCTCGGGCCTGCTCGGTGAGCAGTACATCGGTCTGACAGTCGGCGGTGCACCGGATACGCTTCACGATGGAGACGTCATACGCGATACCCAGCAAGCGCTGGTGCTGGAGGAGTTGATCCAGCAGTTCGTATCCAATATGGCCAATTGACACGACAAGGAGTCGATCTATGAACCTCTCATCTGCTCAGTCCCGCCGTGGCGGTGTCGCGCTTGCCGCCATGCTGCTGTCGGCGCTGCTGGCGGTCTTCGCCACCACGGCGCAGGCGCAGCAGCCGTCACCGGAAACGGTCATTCGCCAGAGCGTCGACTCGCTGATGGGCGAGCTCGACGGCAAGAAGGATTATTACGCCAACCATGAGGACGAGCTGGCGGCGCTCGTCGACGACAACATGGCCGACGTTGCCGATTTCCGCTATATCGGCGCCAGCGTCATGGGGCGCTATTTCCGCGCCGCCACGCCGGAGCAGCGGTCGCGTTTCGTCAACGTCTTTCGCAAGACGCTGATCGACACGTACGCCAAGGGTCTGGTGACGTTCGATTACCAGACGCTGAACGTCAAAGCGAATGACGATGCCGGTCGCTACGAGGATCAGGAGTCCGTCGCGATGGACGTGGTCTCGACCAGTGGCGAGACCTACCCGGTCAGCTTCACGCTGCGGGAGAGCAATGGCGAGTGGAAGGTGATCAACGTAATCGTCAACGGCATTAATCTCGGGCTGACATTCCGCAACCAGTTCGATCAGGCCATGCGCGACAACAACCGCGACATCGACGCCGTCATCAACGGTTGGGCGCCGGAAGTCGGCACCGACGAGCTTGAGCAGGGCGGCGACTCTTGAGTCGGCTTCTCGAACGAAAGGACGCGACGCTCGACGTGGTCGACGGCTGCGTCCTGACCATTCGCGGCGAAGCCGACTTCGATAGCGCCGGAGCGCTGGCCAAGGCGGGGCGCCAATGGCTGGCCGAACAGGCCGCAGAGAGCTCGGTCCGCTTCGATCTCACCGGCGTTGAAGTGGCCAGCAGCGCCGTGCTGAGCGTCCTGCTGGTATGGGTTCGAAGCGTCCAGCACCACTCGCTGCGCCTGGAGCGTGTGGTGTTATCGACGCCGCTGCAGCGGCTGATGGATATTACCGAACTCACGGCGCTGATGCCGGCGCAGGAGACGACCTGCGCCTGATTGGCCAGGGTCGCCAACCGGGTCGCGTCGACGCGGCGGCTGACGAAGGTCAGTCGCCGCGTCGTCGTTAAGGGCCGGGAACGGCGTGGCGTGCGTTCGCGACCCGTGATCGACATGTCACGTTTTTGCATGACCCGGCGTCGCCAACCCGGGGCGCTTTCCGCTACCATGTGCCGCTTTACCATCGCGTGTGATTCAGCCGTCATCAGGGAGGGAGTTGCCATGCAACCCAGCGACGTCAAAAGCCGACTCGAAGAGCGAATCGACGGCTGCGAATTCCATATTCAGGGTGAAGGCTGCAACTTTCAGGTGACCGCCGTCGGCGATGTCTTCGACGGCATGAGCAAGGTCAAGAGTCAGCAGCTGATTTACGGCGCGCTCTCCGACGAGATCGCCTCGGGGGCGCTGCACGCCATCACCATCAAGACCTTTACGCCGGCCCAGTGGCAGAGTGCCCCGGAAAACACCGGCCTCTGACCGCCACCCCGCGACCCTGCGGGGTCGCCTCTCGTTCGAGTGCATAGCGAACTTTCATGGATAAGTTGATCATCACCGGTAACGGCCCGCTGAACGGTGAAGTCTGGGCCAGCGGTGCCAAGAATTCGGCACTGCCCATTCTGACCGCGACGCTGCTCGCCGACGAGCCGGTCACCATCGGCAATCTGCCGCATCTGCAGGACATCACCACCACGCTCGAGCTTCTGGGTCGGATGGGCATCGAGCCCGTCATGGGCGAGAAGATGAGCATCCAGATCGACGGCTCGCAGGTTCGCGACTGTCATGCGCCCTACGAGCTGGTCAAGAAGATGCGCGCGTCCATCCTCGTGCTCGGACCGCTGCTGGCCCACTTTGGCACCGCGGACGTCTCCTTGCCCGGCGGCTGTGCTATCGGTTCGCGACCGGTTGACCTGCACATCCGTGGGCTCGAGGCGATGGGCGCCGACATCCGCGTCGAGGCGGGCTACATCCGCGCCCGGGTGGACGGTCGTCTGAAGGGGGCGACCATCTTCTTCGACACCGTGACGGTGACCGGCACTGAAAACCTGTTGATGGCGGCAACCCTTGCCGAGGGCACAACGGTGCTCGAAAACGCGGCGCGTGAGCCCGAAGTGGTCGATCTCGCCGAGTGTTTGATCGCGATGGGGGCGAACATCCGCGGCCACGGCACGGACACGATCACGGTCGAGGGCGTCGAGCGACTGCACGGTTGCCACTACGACGTGATGCCCGATCGCATCGAAACAGGCACTTTTCTGGTGGCCGGCGCCGCGACGGGGGGGCGCGTTCGTGTGCGTAACGCCCGCGCCGACATCATGGAAGCCGTGATCAGCAAGCTCGAAGAGGCCGGGGCGACCGTGACCTCCGGCGAAGGGTGGATCGAGCTCGACATGGAGGGGCGCAAGGCCAAGGCCGTCAATGTGCGCACCGCGCCTTACCCGGCTTTTCCGACCGACATGCAGGCGCAGTTCGTGGCGCTCAATGCCGTCGCCGAGGGCACGGGAACGGTCGTAGAGACCATCTTCGAGAATCGCTTCATGCACGTGCAGGAGCTCAACCGCATGGGCGCGCAAATTGCGCTCGAGGGCAATACAGCGGTGGTGAGCGGGGTCGAGCGACTCTCCGGTGCACCGGTAATGGCGACGGATCTGCGCGCCTCGGCGAGCCTGGTGATCGCAGCGATGGTCGCCACCGGTGAGACGCTGGTGGATCGTATCTATCACATCGACCGCGGCTATGAGTGCATCGAAGAGAAACTGCAGCTGCTGGGCGCGAAGATCCGCCGTGTGCCGGGCTAGCGAGCCGCGTGGCGGGATCGCCAAGTCCCGCCGCGAGGATCGAACCGAACGAACGTAGATGGATGACATGAGCGATCAATTGATAGTCGCGCTCTCCAAGGGAAGAATTCTCGAGGAGACGCTCCCGCTGCTGGCGGACGCCGGCATTGTACCGGCCGAAGATTTCGGCAAGAGCCGCAAGCTGCTCTTCGACACCAATCTCGACAACGTCAAACTGGTGGTGATACGCGCCGTCGACGTGCCGACCTACGTCCAGCTGGGGGCGGCGGATCTCGGTGTCGCAGGCAAGGACGTTCTGCTCGAACACGGTGCCGACGGCCTCTATGAGCCGCTCGATCTCGGTATTTCCCGCTGTCGCCTGATGACCGCCGGTATCGTCGGGGCCACCCCGACGCGAGCGCGTCGACGGGTGGCGACCAAGTTCGTCAACGTGGCCCGACGCTACTATGCCGACCTCGGCATTCAGGCCGAGGTGATCAAGCTCTACGGGGCGATGGAGCTTGCCCCGCTGATGAATCTCGCCGACGAGATCGTCGATATCGTCGATACCGGCAATACCCTGCGGGCCAATGGGATGGAGCCGCGCGAGCTGATCGAGAACATCAGTACGCGGCTGGTGGTCAACAAGGCCTCGATGACGATGAAGCACGCCGAGCTCAAGCCGCTGATCGAGCGACTGCGAACAGCGGTCACCGAGCGAGAGCAGAACGCCTGAAGTCCGCCGGGTGCCGACGCCGGGTCAGGCACTCGGCGCCGGCTCGCTCGCGACCGATCCGATACCGCAACAGGGCGCGACCCTGCGCCCTCGCCAACGAGACAATTCCATGAGCCAATCGCGACCCCTTGCTCGTCTGACCACCCAGGATGCCGACTTCGACTCTCGCCTCGATGCGCTGCTGGCGTGGGAGGGTGTCTCCGACCGTGAGGTCGTCAGCCGTGTCGATGACATCATCGGTGGCATTCGCTCGCGGGGCGACGCCGCGCTGATCGAATACACCAACCGCTTCGATCGCCTCAATGCCACCGACGTCGAGGCGCTGACGCTCACCGCGGAGCGGCTGAAGCGCGCTTTCGATGCGCTCCCCGATGAGCAGCGCCAGGCGCTCGAGCATGCGGCCGAGCGAATTCGCCGCTATCACGAGCACCAGAAGCCCGGTTCATGGCAATACGAGGAGGCGGACGGGACGCGCCTGGGGCAGAAAGTCACGCCGATCGATCGCGTCGGCCTGTACGTGCCAGGCGGCAAGGCGGCTTATCCCTCCTCGGTGCTGATGAACGCCATTCCGGCCGCGGTCGCTGGTGTCTCCGAGATCGTGATGGTGGTGCCAACGCCGGACGGTGTGCTCAACGATTTGGTGCTGGCGGCAGCGCATCTCGCCGGCGTCGAGCGGGTCTTTACGGTAGGCGGCGCTCAGGCCGTGGCGGCACTCGCTTACGGCACCGAGAGCGTACCGCGGGTCGACAAGATCGTCGGCCCCGGCAACATCTACGTGGCGACCGCCAAGCGTGCGGTATTTGGCCAGGTCGGCATCGACATGATCGCCGGCCCCTCGGAGATTCTGATTGTCTCCGACGGCGGCACCGACCCCGAGTGGCTGGCGATGGATCTCTTCTCGCAGGCCGAGCACGACGAAGACGCGCAGGCGATTCTGATCGGGTGGGACAAGGACCATCTCGACGCGGTGGAGGCGGCCATCGAACGTTTGCTGCCCACCATGGAGCGCGAGGCGATCATTCGCGAATCACTCTCCCGACGAGGCGCGCTGATCCACTGTCAGAGTGTCGACGAGTCGGTCACCATCGTCGACCGTGTGGCCCCGGAGCATCTCGAGCTCTCCGTGGAAGCGCCGCAGGCGATGGCCGATCGCGTGCGTCACGCCGGCGCCATCTTCATGGGGCGCTATACGGCGGAGGCCCTCGGCGACTACTGCGCGGGCCCGAACCACGTCCTGCCGACGTCGGGAACGGCGCGCTTCTCCTCGCCGCTCGGCGTGTATGACTTCCAGAAACGCTCGTCGCTGATCCAGTGCTCTCCCGACGGCGCGGATAGCCTGGGTCGCACGGCCTCCGTGCTGGCAAGAGGCGAATCGCTTACCGCCCATGCCCGTTCCGCCGAGAATCGCTTCAAGCGCTAGCGCATTGCCGGTCGCCCCTGGTGTCGGCCGGCAGTGTCCCGCCTCGACTAGGGTCAATCGGCGCGGTATCTGGGAAGCGCCGCATCAGACGCGATGCTCGGCCTCAGAGCGGCAGCGCTCTCACGCCTGACTGCGACGTGGATTTGGCCGAGGAGGGCGGCCCGTCCTGCCAGGCGGTTTTCTCAGATTGCCCGGAATCCGGCAATCTTTCGCTCTCCCCCGAGGGCGTCTCATCGCCTGCCGGGGGGCGACCCGTCTTCTGTCGCGGGTGGGTTGGCGTCGGGGGTCTGACCGTCGTCCGTCCGCGGCGGGGCCTGGCGGGACGAGCCTGGCTTTGAATCTTCAGGCTCTGGACGTTCACCCACCATCACCATCACTTCCTGTTTCTTCCCCCCTCTGATCAGCGTGATGGGGAGCCGAGCACCAGGCGCTATCTCCGCGATATCGGCCATGGTGTCGCGGGGGTCGCGAATCGGTTTGTCACCGATCGAGATCAGGATGTCTCCCGGCTGCAGGCCTGCCTGATCCCCCGGCCCACCATTGATGACGTTGGCGATGATCACGCCGCTCAGCGTTTTGAGACCGAAAGAGGTCGCAAGGTCGGGTGTCATCTGCTGGGCATCGACGCCCAGCCAGCCGCGAATGACTCGGCCGTGAGTGACGATATCGTCGAGAATGCTGCGGGCGACATTGGCCGGGATGGCAAAGCCGATCCCCTGAGAACCGCCCGACCGGGAGAAAATCGCGGTGTTGATTCCGATCAGCGCGCCGCTGGCATCTACCAGCGCGCCCCCCGAGTTGCCGGGGTTGATGGCGGCGTCGGTCTGGATGAAATCCTCGTAGGCATTCAGACCGAGGTGATCACGCCCGGTTGCGCTGATGATGCCCATGGTCACCGTTTGTCCCACGCCGAACGGGTTGCCGATGGCGAGACTCACATCCCCGATCGCCACGTTTTCAGAATCGCTGAGCGTGATCACCGGCAGGTCGTCCAGGTCGATCTTGAGTACCGCGAGGTCACTCTCCGGGTCGGTCCCGATGACCTGGGCAATGGCTTCACGGCCGTCGCGCAGCGCGATTTGAATCTGGTCGGCGTCGTTGATGACGTGATTGTTGGTCAGGATATAGCCGCTCTCGCTCACGATGACGCCCGATCCAAGGCTCGACAGCATGCGCTGTCGCTGGGGCATGTCATCGCCATAGAACTGACGAAAGAACGGGTCGGACATCAGCGGGTGCTGGCTGACGTCGACTTCTCGAGAGGAGTAGACGTTCACCACCGCCGGGGCGGCGTGATTGACGGCCTGCGAATAGCTGACCGGCCCTTGCTGGCGGTTGAGGGCGGGCGCATCGAGTAGTTGCGGCGCGCCAGCGGAGGTCGTGGTGCCGTGACCCAGTAGGCTCGGGAAGGCGTAGAGCAGTGCAACGGCGACGCCGATGCCGCAGAGCGCGGGCCAGAAATAGGCCAGGAAATGGCGGCGCATGCGCGGATCCTTGAATGACGGTCTGGCGACGCTGGCCAGTCCGTTGTTGGGAAGCCCCGGCTCACTGTCTGCACGAGTGAAAGGCGGCATGGCGGGGGACGCAGACGTCAGGCCCGGGGGGCTCTCGTCTGGCCGACGTGGTATGGAGTCCCGCGCACTGACGTTGTCTCTCGGCCGGCAGTGGGTTCGGTGCTTTCCTTAGGGTTTGACGGTAGAAACGAGGATAGCGGTTTTCGCCCCGGGGTGGCGCTGACACAATGGGCTCGCTGCGGCGCAACCCAGTCGGCCCCCATCGGCAGGCGAAACGCAGAATTCTAGCATTCATCACCATCCGACGCTGGAGTCGCCATGATTTCCCGAGAGACGCTGACCGAGGCAATCGACGCCGAGTTGAATGTCTCGGCGTTCAAGGATTACACCGTTAACGGCCTGCAGATCGAGGGCAGCGAGACCGTGACTCGCGTGCTCAGCGGTGTGACGGCTTGCCAGGCGCTGCTCGACGAAGCGGTCGCCTGGCAAGCGGATGCGGTGCTGGTGCACCACGGGTACTTCTGGAAGAACGAGCCTGTCGCGATCACCGGTATGAAGCAGCGTCGCGTCTCGACGCTGCTGAAGAACGGCATCAATCTCTGGGCTTACCATCTGCCGCTAGACGCGCACGTGACCATGGGGAATAACGCCTGTCTCGGGCGGCGGCTGGGCCTGCAGGCGGAGCGCTGTCTTGATGGTGAGCTCGGAAAGGGGCTTTTATGGTTCGGTCGCCCCGAGGAGCCGCTGGATAGCGACATGCTGGCCAGCCGCGTCGAATCGACGCTGGGGCGGCGGCCGACCGTGGTTCAAGGTCATACGGGCGAGATCGAGCGTATTGCCTGGTGCACCGGCGGGGCGCAGGACATGCTGGCGAGCGCCGCCGAGGCGGGCGCCCAGGCTTTCATTTCCGGCGAGATTTCGGAGCGCACGACACACATGGCGCGGGAGATGGGCGTGACCTACATCTCGGCGGGGCACCACGCCACCGAGCGAGACGGTGTGCGCGAGCTTGGCGAGTGGATCGCGGCGCGCTTCGGCGTAGAGCATCGGTTCGTGGATATCGACAATCCGGCGTAGCGCGGGTTTCGCATCGCCGTGTCGGGATTGACGACACCTCCCCTCACGCGGCGTCGGCTACCGAGGAAGGGGAGGCGATCAGTAGCGCGGCGGCGAGGTGGGTTCATTCTCTTCTTTGCGCCGGCGAACGCCGAAATCTTCCGATAGCGTGCCTTTCGCGCCGTCCGCGTAATCTCGCGGGACCTGCAGCGAATCGGTCTCCTCATCCTCGGTCTCCTCACTGCCGTGAAGGCGACGCTTGAGTTTGAGATCGTCGACGAGTTTGTCGGCGCCATGGGCGAGATGATGCTCCAGCTCCTGGCTCTGGCGCTGAATGCTTCCGGCGAGGTCGGCGACCTTGGTGAAGTGATCGTTGAGCGCATCCTTGACCTGGTTGAGCTCGAGTTCGGTCTGGGCCAGGCGCTGACGAACCTTCTGGTTGCGGGCCACGTTGGCATTGAGCAAGTGATAGCAGAGGGCGCCAATACCGATGCCTGCCAAGAAACAGGCGATCGCCAGAATCCAGTCGATGTTGCTTTCGTTCACAGTGCGCTCCTCATTGCCGTTTGAAACGGCCGTCCGCATGATCGGTATCGCGTAGTATATCGAGTCGTTCGTTGCTTGGGTCAAACCTCGTGCGCCGGCGACGCATCGAATCGCGACCTGGCGCCCTTGGCAGTGAGCGCTGGCGACGACAGGCCGGTCGATGCGACTATCCCACGCCGGGACGGCACTGTTAAGCCCGCCGTCGGCCGTTATAATTTCTCCCCACACTTTCCGATCCGAGGCACGGCCCTGACATGAGTTCTTCGAGTTCCGCGACGTCTCACTCTCATCCCTCAACCCCCATGGGACGCTACCGTGCCGATCTCGAGCGCGAGGGGTTTAGCCACGATGACGCTCAGGAGAATGCGGTCAAGCACCTCCAGAGGCTCTTCGACGACCTCGTCAACACGCCGGCGCCCAAGCCGTCCGCCAACGGCGCAAGCGGAGAGTCGACGCTGACCAAGATGGCGGGCCTCTTCGGCAAGCGGGGCAAGGGCAGCAAGGGGGAAGATGCACCGCCGACGGTGCCCGCTATCACCGGCCTCTATTTCTGGGGTGGCGTGGGCCGAGGCAAAACCTACCTGGTCGACGTGTTTTTCGAGTCGCTGCCGTTCGATCGCAAGATGCGAACGCACTTCAACCGCTTCATGCAGCGTGTCCATCGCGAGCTCGATGCCCATAAGGGCGAGAAGAACCCGCTGACACAGATTGCCGCGCAATTCGCGAGTGAGGCGCGCGTCATCTGCTTCGACGAGTTCTACGTCAAGGACATTACCGATGCGATGATTCTTGGCAACCTGATGGAGGCGCTGTTCGCCCAGGGCGTCGTCTTGGTGGCGACCTCCAATATTGTGCCGGACGACCTCTACAAGGATGGGCTGCAGCGGGCGCGGTTCCTGCCGGCGATCGACCTGCTCAAGCGCCACTGCGAGGTGGTCAATGTCGATTCGGGCGTCGACTACCGATTGCGCGCGCTCGAGCAGGTGGAGATCTTTCACTCGCCGCTCGATGAGCAGGCCGAGGCGCTGCTGGAGAAGAGTTTTCGCTCGGTGGCTGGTCATGACGGGGAGCGTGATGTCGCGTTGACGATCAATCATCGTGAACTCACCGCGCGGCGCCAGCACGAGGGCGTCGTCTGGTTCGACTTCAAGATGCTCTGCGATGGTCCGCGCAGTCAGAATGACTACATCGAACTCTCTCGGGAGTTTCACACCGTGCTGGTCTCCAACGTCCCGACGATGGGCGCGGCCAGCGATGATCAGGCACGGCGCTTCATCAGCATGGTTGACGAATTCTACGACCGTGCCGTGAAGCTACTGCTTTCCGCGGAAACCGACGTCGAATCCCTCTATACCGGCGGCAATCTGAGCTTCGAGTTCGAGCGCACGCTGTCGCGCCTTCAGGAGATGCAGTCGCAGGAGTATCTGGCGCTGGCGCACAAACCCTGAAAGTAAGTGCTGGCCGGTTGCCGGTCAGGCCATCACGTGCCCACGAACCGCTTTCTTGGCGTCATCCGCTCGTGTACAATGCGCGCTCTTCGTTACGTTGCCCCTGGGCCCTGGCCCTTAGCGAAGAGAGTCTCGGTGATAGTGCCGGGACTGGCGGACGGCTTTATCGGCAAGCACCGCCCTTGGGTAACCCAAGAAAAATAGGGATGGCTAGAGATTCGTCTCCAGCCCAAACATGCTTATCTGGTGAAACACTCATGAAGACGTTTAGTGCCAAGCCGCAGACAGTGCAGCGCGACTGGTATGTCGTCGATGCAGCGGGCAAGACGCTCGGTCGTCTGTCGACGGAAATCGCTCGCCGCCTGCGTGGCAAGCATAAGCCGGAATACACCCCTCACGTCGACACCGGCGATTACATCGTCGTCGTCAACGCCGAGAAGGTGAAGGTTACCGGCAACAAGGCGCAAGCCAAGAATTACTATCGTCATACCGGTTACCCGGGTGGCCTGCGCTCCATGTCGTTCGAGAAGCTGATCGATCACGCGCCTGAGCGCGTCATCGAATCCGCCGTCAAGGGCATGCTGCCCAAAGGGCCGCTGGGTCGTGCCATGTACGCCAAGCTCAAGGTGTACGCCGGTACCGAACATCCCCACGCCGCGCAGCAGCCGCAAGAACTGAACATCTGAGGGTAGACCACCATGGCACAACAGTATTACGGCACCGGACGTCGCAAGACCTCCACCGCTCGCGTGTTCCTGAAGCCGGGCACCGGCAAGATCACTGTCAATGATCGTGAACTCGGCGATTTCTTTGGCCGCGTCACCGCGCAGATGGTCGTGCGTCAGCCGCTCGAGCTGACCGAGACCACTGGTCAGTTCGACGCGTTCATCACCGTCAAGGGTGGTGGGGGTTCCGCTCAAGCCGGCGCCATTCGTCACGGCATTACGCGTGCCCTGATGGAATACAACGAAGAACTCCGCAAGCCGCTGCGCGCTGCTGGCTACGTCACGCGCGACGCGCGTGAAGTCGAGCGTAAGAAGGTCGGTCTGCGCAAGGCGCGTCGTCGTCCGCAGTTCTCCAAGCGCTGATTCTTCGGAATCGTTCTTCGCGCTCGACGCCCGGCTGTTACAGTCGGGCGTTTTGTCGTTTGACGTTAGGCTCTGTGCGTCCGCTTCTCGGTCGCTCACCGTGGCCAACGGCGTGTCGTGTTATCATGCACAGCTTAATTAATGCGAGGAAAGTTTCATGGGTGTAGTGGCCAAGCGATCGTCGATGACCTTCTATTCCGGCAGCGATGACCATTTCAGTCACCGCGTGAGAATCGTGCTGGCCGAGAAGGGCGTGGCCGTCGATATCCTGGATGTCTCGGCGGAAGAGCACAATGCCGAGCTGGCCGACCTGAATCCGTATAACAGCGTACCGACGCTGCTCGATCGCGACCTGGTGCTCTACGAGTCCAAGGTCATGATGGAGTATCTGGATGAACGTTTCCCGCATCCGCCGCTGCTGCCGGTCTATCCGGTTGCTCGTGCCCAGAGCCGCCTCTGGATGCATCGCATCGAGCGTGAATGGTGCCCGCTGGTCGAGCAGATTCAGCGCGGACCCAAGAAAGAGTCCGAGAAGGCGCGCAAGGAATTGCGAGAGAGCCTGACCGGTATTTCCCCGATTTTTGAAGACATGCCCTATTTCATGAGCGATGAATTCACGCTCGTGGACTGCTGCATCGCACCGATTCTCTGGCGCCTTCCGGCGCTTGGCGTAGAATTGCCCGAGAAGCAGGTCAAGCCGCTGATGGAGTACATGGAGCGCGTGTTTGCGCGTGACACCTTCAAGGTGGCCCTGTCCGAGTCCGAACGTGAAATGCGCAGCTGATAGGCGATCTTCGCTAGCCGCTCGAAAGGAGATCCCATGCTGACGAGCCGTCCTTATCTGGCCAGAGCCCTGTATGAATGGTTGCTCGACAACGACCAGACACCCTATATCGTCGTTGACGCCGGCAAGCCTGGCGTACGTGTGCCGCAGCAGTTCGTCCAGAACGGGCAAATCGTGCTAAATGTCGCGCCGGCCGCAGTGCGGGATCTATCGATCGATAATGCCGCCGTGACCTTCGGTGCGCGTTTCAGCGGTCAGCCAATGCAGGTGATCGTGCCGACCGACGCGCTGATCGCGATCTACGCGCGTGAAAACGGCGTGGGCATGGTGTTCGGGCAGGAGCCGGTTATGCCCGATCACGCGAGCGAAGCTGACGTGGAGCTGGAAGAGCAGGAGTGGGAGCGGCCGACTCTCGAAAGTGTCGAAGGGCGCAGCGATGACGCCGCCGCAGCCGTCGACACCCCTGAGGACGATGGCGAGAGCAAGGCAGAGCGCGGTAAGCCGTCGCTACGTATCGTCAAATAACGCCGCGAAGCCGAGCCTGTCCCGGTATCAAAAAAACCACCCCCGGTAGCCCGAGGGTGGTTTTTTTTGTCTCTATCGCGGCGCTGGGCTCAGTTGAGGTACTCGAACACCTTGACGATGCGTTGTACGCCGCCGACGCCTGAGGCGGCGCTCACGACCTGGCCGGCCTGTGCCTGGGTCACCATGCCCATGAGGTAGACCGTACCGTTCTCGGTGATCACGCGGATGAGGTTGGCATCGACCTGGTCGTTGGCGACGAGGTTGGCCTTGATCCGTCCCGTGATCCAGGTGTCGTTCACTCGCTGGCTGACAGGCGTGTTGGCGGAGACCATCAGCTCGTTATGAATCTGGCGGACGCTGCGCACGTTGCGTGCAATATCGCCGGCTTTCTCTTTGAGTTCGTCACTGGGCACTTGTCCGGTGAGCAGGACGTTGCTGTTATAGCTGTCGACGTTGATATGCGTGTCGCCAAAGCGCGCATCCGTGGCTTCCAGGCTGTCGAAGATCTTGCTCTGAATGGTGCTGTCTTCGGCTTTCGCACCGGGGGTGCGCTCGCTGTAATTCTCTTTCGCGCCCTCGGTGGCGCACCCGCCAAGCGAGAGAAGGGCGATGAGGCAGGAAGTGACGATCAGGGTCTTTTTCATAAGGCTTACTCGTTGCTGCCAAAAAGCTGTTGGTCGATCAGATCACATAAACAGTGGATCACCAAGAGATGCACTTCTTGAATCCGGGCCGTGGAGGTGGCGGGAATTCTGATCTCGCAGTCCTCCTGACCCAGCAGTGATGCCATGTCGCCGCCGTCGCGGCCGGTCAGGGCGACAATGCTCATTTCGCGGTCGTGCGCGGCCTGGATTGCCTGAACGATGTTGGCCGAATTGCCGCTCGTCGAGATGGCTAGCAGGACGTCACCCGGCTGACCCAGTGCCCGAATCTGCTTGGAGAAGACATCGTTGTAGCTGTAGTCATTGGCGATGGACGTCAGCGTCGAGGTGTCCGTGGTCAGCGCCAGTGCCGGCAGGCTCGGGCGCTCGCGCTCGAAGCGGTTGAGCAGTTCCGAGGAGAAGTGCTGGCTGTCGCCGGCGCTCCCGCCGTTACCGCAGGCCAGGATCTTGCCTTCGCTGACCAGGCATTGAACCATCATCTGGCTGGCAACTTCGATGAAGGGCGGAAGAACCTCGCTGGCGTAGGTCTTCGTGTCGATGCTGGCGTTGAAATGGTCGAGGATGCGCGATTGAAAATCCATGAGAAGCCTATTGGGCGATCAATATGCGTCGAAGGCGGCTTGAATCCACTCGAATTCCAGTGTGGGCGCCTGGCCCGTCACGCCTACGACATCGAAGCGGCATGGGCATGATAGCCGCTGCGTCTGAAGATAAAAACGCGCCGCTTTAATGATGCGGCGCTGCTTGGCGGCGGTGACCGTCTCGAGCGGGTGGCCATAGCGCGTGTTGCGTCGATGACGGACCTCCACGAACACCAGTGTTTCGCCGTCTCTGACGATCAGGTCGATCTCGCCGCCCTTGGCATGCTGGTTGCTCGCCACCCACTCAAGCCCCCGTTCGGCGAGCCAGCTCGCGACGCGCTGCTCGATCTGTTCGCCGCGATAGCGGGGGTCAGCGCGAGGCATCGCTACCGAAGCTCTCGTCGTCGAGACCGTTGAGCGACTCCCCCGACGGTGAGACGGCGCCGCGGCGCTGGCCGTCGCCGTTAACGCCGCTGGTGTCGTTTCCCGCATCGGATTCGGAATCGAGGACGGGGCCGGGGGTGAGCGCCGGGTTGGGTGCCGTCAGCAGCGGCTGCGGCGCGCCGGACTGGAAGACCGCCCAGGGCAGCGTGCGCTGAATGCGACCGTCATCACGGGCTTCCAGATTGCCCGTGGCGCCGAACAGCTGAGTGTGTGGCAGCGCGCGGAAGACCGGCAGGCGACGCGCCAGCTCGAAGGCGTCGACGCCCATGGCATTGAGCTTGAGCAGGCCCGGATCACTCTCGCTCGACAGGCGGCGGTAGGTCGAGACGAAGGGTAGCGCTTCGGTTCCGCCCACCGCCGCGTCCGGAATCATCCATGGAATGTCCACGAACTGTACGTCGTTGAGATCGTGATCGGCGCGCGGCTGCGGTGTGCCCTCGTAGAGGTGTGACGTCGCGTAGATCGGCAGTGAGCTGGCGTAGTAGAAGTCCAGCGTCGGCGGTATCTGGCGCGCGTAACTGGGCAGTGCCAGCAAGAAGAGCATGTCCATGTCGGTGCGCTTGTTATCGAGAAGATTGCGCACGGCGGTGGCTGCGGAGCCGGACGGGTCGTAGCTCACGACGGAGGCGAGCTGGCCTCCCTCGCTCTCCCAGCGCTGTCGGAAAGCGGAGAGGATGCGCGAGCCCCAGTCGTTGCTCGGGACCAGAATCCCGGCACGCCGGCTGCCGTCCTGATAGGCGCGCTGCGCAGCCTGGCGTGCCTCGTCTTCAGCGGAAAGGCCGTATTGAAAGAGCTCGGTGGCCTGATTACGCGGATGTTCGCCGTAATTGAGGGCCAGCGTGGGAAGCGGCACGCTACCGCGCGTCTCGAGTTCGCTGACAGTGTCCTTGTTGAGCGGTCCGAGCACGGCCTGGGCGCCGCTCATCGTTGCCTGCGCGTACAGTGCGTCGATGTTTTGCTGGCTCGAATCGATAAAGGTGAGGGCCGGGACACTCTCTCCCTGGGCGCGGGCGTCGTCGGCGCGGGCTTCGATGCCATGACGGATAGCCGAGGCAATGTTGGCAAGGGGGCCGCTCTCGGGCAGGAGGATCGCGAGACGGCTGATTTCCTGGCCCTCTAATTGGCGCAGGGCACTGAGGTCCTGCGGCATGCGACGATTGGCCGGATGGTCGGGATAGCGGCTGCGCCACTGATCCAGACGCTCGAACAGGCCGCTGACGTCGCCACCGCTGGCGCGATAGAGTCTGGCCAGTTCGACCCAGCCCAGGGTGAGCGAGTCGCTGCTGCCGGCGGCGAGTCTGTCGAGCGCCGTCGGGCTGAGCTGGGAAAGCGGCGCCCAAATGTCGTCTGTCAGTTCGTAGGGCGCATCGCTGCGCTGTAACTGAATCAATAGCTTCGCGGCGGCTTCGGGCTCGTTGATCAGGCCAAGCGCAATGCCGCGGCGATAGCGAAGCGTCTGGGTATTGCTCTCCGAGATCTCGATGCCGCTGTCGAGAATGTCGGTCGCACGAACGGTATTCCAGCCATCCTTTTCGGCGAGCCCGGCGTCCGACAGCACCAGGGCCCAGCGTACCCGTTCGGCCGGGGCGAGGGATTGCGGGTCGATCTGGCCGGCGATGGCCAGCGCCTGCGTCGAATCTCCCTGGCGTGCTAGGATGTCGGCCGCTTCGAGCCGGGTCGAGGCCGCCTCCCCGCCGCTCTGCTGGTTCGCCTGCTCGAGCAGCGTCTGCGCATCCGGGCCGCTGCTGCCCGGGATCATGCTTTGACCGGCACAGCCGGCCAGCGCCAGTGTCGCCAACAATGGCAGAAGAAGTCGCCGCAGCGGATAACCCATAGTGTCTTTCCCTATTACATGTTCGAGGCGCGCACCGTTCTCAAGGCGAAGGCGCGATCGCTGCTGTCGAGTCGACGACTCGACGTTCACTCCCTGTGACGCCGGCGCTCGGCGTCGGGGCCGTCATGGCGGCGCTCGAGGCGCGTGCACTTCGACCCCATGGCTATCGCCTATCAACCCGGATGGTATCGAATGAGCGAGAGAAAAGAAGGCGTATTGTACGTGGTCGCCACGCCGATTGGGAATCTCGAGGACCTGAGTGCGCGTGCCGTGCGAACCCTTGCGGAAGTGGACGCGATCGCCGCCGAGGACACTCGGCATACCCAGCGCCTGCTGAAGCACCTGGGAATCGAGCGGCCTCTATTGTCGCTGCACGAGCACAACGAGTCGGGAAGGGTTCAACAGCTCCAGGCACGACTGCTCGCCGGCGAGCAGCTGGCCCTGGTAAGCGATGCCGGCACCCCGCTGATCTCCGACCCCGGTTTCTTGCTGGTGCGCGAGCTACGGTCGGCCGGCTGTCGCGTGGTGCCGATCCCCGGTCCCTGCGCGCTGATTGCCGCCTTGAGCGTCGCCGGGCTGCCCACCGATCGCTTCACGTTCGAGGGTTTTCTTCCGGCGAAGTCCGCCGCCCGTCAACGCCAGCTCGAAGCGGGGGCGGATCGCGAAGAGACGCGTGTCTTTTACGAATCCCCGCATCGGATTCGTGATCTGCTGGCGGATGTCGTCACCACCCTCGGCGAGCGTCGCGTGGTACTGGCTCGGGAGCTGACCAAGACGTTCGAGACGCTGCTGGACGGTAGCGCCAATTCGCTGCTGGAGACGATGGCCGACGATAGCCAGCAAACCCGCGGGGAGTTCGTGGTGATGGTGGCCGGGGCGCCTGCCGCCGACACCGCCGTTGATGATGCTGAAGGCGAGACGATGCTCGCGGCGATGCTGACCGAAGGGGTGGGCGTCAAGAGCGCGGCTGCCGTTACCACGCGGCTGCTGGGTGGGCGGCGCAAGCAGTGGTATCAGCTGGCGCTGGCGCTCAAGGAGCGCGAAAGTCCCGCGGAATGACGCCTAGAAGGTGAGTGTCGGTTTTCGGCGACGCCGGAGTCCGCGGAATGCCGCGCCACTGCGGCCTTGAGAGGGGGTCGGGGGGCTGGTATTCTTGCGCGCTTGGGAGTCGGCCAGACAGTCGCCGCCGGTTAATCCGGGGGAGGAAAGTCCGGGCTCCATAGGGCGAGGTGCCAGGTAACGCCTGGGCGGCGCAAGCCGACGGCTAGTGCAGCAGAGAGTAGACCGCCTAAGCAGCGATTCGCTGCCGGTAAGGGTGAAAGGGTGCGGTAAGAGCGCACCGCGCGCCTGGCAACAGAGCGTGGCACGGTAAACCCCACCTGGAGCAAGACCAAATAGGGATCCTTAGGCGCGGCCCGCGCTGGATCCGGGTAGGTTGCTCGAGGGTCGTGGCGACGCGACCCCTAGATGAATGACTGTCCTCGACAGAACCCGGCTTATCGGCCGACTCCCTCCTGTTTTATCGCCAACGCGACCGAGACCTTCATGCTGCACCGCGACAACGATTCTTCACTCGCCGACGACGGTGCCGCCACTTCCCGCGAATTTCGCCACACCAGTGTCCTGCTTGATGGCGCCGTGGACTCGCTGGTGCGTTGCCCCTCGGGTAACTATCTCGATGGCACCTTCGGCCGCGGGGGGCATACTCGAGCGATTCTTGAACGTCTCGATGCCGAAGGGCGTCTTCTTGCCCTCGATCGCGACCCTCAAGCGCTCGCCGCCGGTGCTGACATCGCGGATGCGCGATTGAGCCTCCAGCGCGGTGTCTTTGCCGAGCTCGACCAGCATGCCGACGCCGCCGGCCTGCTGGGCAAGCTCGACGGTATACTGCTGGACGTCGGTGTCTCCTCCCCGCAGCTCGACGATCCCGAGCGCGGCTTCAGCTTTTTGCGCGATGGCCCGCTCGATATGCGCATGGATCCGGAGTCGGGTATTGGCGCGGCGCAGTGGCTCGCTCGCACCGGCGTCGATGAAATGGCCCGAGTGTTCAAGACCTACGGCGAGGAGCGCTTTGCCAAGCGCATCGCCCGAGCCCTGGTCACCGCGCGTCAGGAAACCCCGATCGAACGGACGCACCAGCTCGCCGAGATCGTCAAGGCCGCGCACCCCGCCTGGGAGAAGCACAAGCACCCGGCGACTCGGGTATTTCAGGCAATCCGCATTCACCTGAATGATGAACTCGGCCAGCTCGAACGCGCACTCGATGCCGCACTCGAAGCACTGGCGCCAGGTGGCCGGCTGGTCGTGATCAGCTTTCACTCTCTCGAAGACCGGTTGGTGAAGCGGTTCATTCGTGACCAATCCCGCGGCGACACCCATCTGCCGCGCGGCATGCCGATACGTGAGGATCAACTCAACAAACGGCTCAAGCCGGTGGGCAAGGCGCTGCGTGCAGACGAGCACGAAGTCGAACTCAACCCCCGTGCGCGCAGCGCCGTTATGCGTATCGCCGAAAAGTTGGCGTGAGGAGTTCCATGGCCGCTCAAGGAAGGCGTACGCCCTCGAAATGGGGTGATTGGCCCTTCTCGCGTCGGGTCAGCGCACGTTCGTTGGTTCTTTCGGTGCTCATCGCCGCCATTCTGGTAAGCGCGTTGGCCATCATCAGCACATCCCATCTCACGCGCGTTCAATACGCTCGGCTGCAGAAACTCGAAGGCCAGCGTGATGCGCTGCAGACGGAGTGGGGGCGCCTGCTACTCGAGGAGAGTACCTGGTCATCGCCGGCGCGCATCGAGTCGCTATCCACTCAGCGTCTGGAGATGCGCGTCCCTGGCGTTGATGAAGTCAAGGTGATTCACCCATGAGCGGCCCGCGTCGTTCCGCATCCCCCAAAAGCCGCGCCCCGGATGCACCACTGCGCGCCGGGCGCTACTGGTTCATGCTGTTTGTCATCCTGCTGGCCCTGTCGGCACTGATTGGGCGCGTCGTCTACCTGCAGGTGATCGATCGGGGCTTCCTGCAGAATCAGGGCGATGCGCGCACGCTACGCGTGGAGTCCATTGGCGCCCACCGCGGAATGATCAGGGACCGCAACGGCGATCCGCTGGCGATCTCGACGCCGGTCGTGACGCTCTGGGCCAACCCGCAGGAACTGACTCAGGATCCGATCCAGCAGGCAGTGCTCGCCCAGGCGCTCAATCTCGAGCCGCAGAAGCTTCAGGATCGCATCGACCGCTACGCCGACCATGAATTCATGTACCTGCGCCGTCAGTTGACGCCGGCGCAGGCCAAGCCCGTGCTCGATCTGCAGATGGCGGGCGTCTACGCCCGCGATGATTACAAGCGCTACTACCCGGCCGGTGAGGTCGCCGCCCAGCTCGTTGGTGTGACCAATATCGACGATGAGGGGCAGGAGGGACTGGAGCTTGCCTATAACGGGTATCTCACCGGCGAGCCTGGCAAGCGTCGCGTGTTGAAGGATCGCAAGGGTCGGCTGGTGCGCGACCTGCATTTGATCGAAGACGCCAAGCCCGGCGGAGACCTCGACCTCTCGATCGACCTGCGCCTGCAGTACATGGCCTACCGTGAACTCGCTGCCGGCATCCGTGACAACGACGCCGACGGTGGCTCGCTGGTAATGCTCGATGCGCACACCGGTGAAGTGCTGGCGATGGCCAACCTGCCGTCCTACAACCCGAATAATCGCGCCGACGTCGACGTGCGCGGCCTGCGCAACCAGGCGATCACGGACGCCATCGAACCGGGATCGGTCATGAAGCCGCTGGCGATGTCGGCTGCGCTGGCCAGCGATCAGTTCACACCCGATTCGATCATTGATACCAGCCCCGGCTGGATGGTCGTCGATGGTTTTACGATCAAGGATTTCCGAAACTACGGCGAGCTCGACCCGGCCGGTATTCTGTTTCACTCCTCCAACATCGGCATGGCGCACATCGCGCTGTCGCTCGATCAGGATACGATCTGGAACCGCTATCGCGCGCTGGGTTTCGGCCAGAGCCCGGGGACCGGGTTTCCGGGCGAGAACAGCGGTAGCCTGCCGGCGCCGAACAATCTGGCGCGCAGCGCCCAGGCGGCGATGGCCTACGGCTACGGCGTGGCGGTGACACCGATGCAGCTGGCGAGTGCCTATACCGCCATTGCCAATGACGGTCGACGCCTGCATCCGTCGTTACTCAAGCTCAGCGGTGAGCCGGAGAGCGACCAGGTGATGTCGCCGACGGTGGCGCATCAGCTGCTGGGTATGCTCGAGAAGATCGTGCGGCCCAATGCCGGTGGACATCTGGCGATGGTGCCGGGCTATCAGATCGCAGGTAAGACGGGCACGGTGCGCAAGGTGACCAGCCAGGGCTATCAGGAAACCGAATATCGCGGGCTCTTCGCCGGTATTGCGCCGGCGACCAATCCCCGCATCGTCACGGTCGTAATGATCGACAATCCCAAGAAGGGCGATTACTACGGCGGTCTGGTCGCTGCGCCGGTGTTCAGCCGCGTGGTGGGCAGCGCATTGCGTCTACTCGACGTACCCCCGGATCAATCCGAAGAGGAGACGGCGCCATGAGAGTTCAAACGACACGACTCGTTGCGGCGCTCGAGGCTCTGGAATACCCAGAGGCGGCGAACCAGGTAGCGAACTGGTGTGACGGCCACGCCGAGCTAGCGCTGATTCAGGACAGCCGCGAAGTGGCTGTCGAGGCGTCTGGAGCGCTTCCCGTGCTCTTTCTTGCGACCCCGGGTGTCGCGACGGATGGGCGAGAACATATAGAGGCGGCGCTCTCCGCCGGCGCCGTCGGCGTGCTCGCCGAGGGTGATGAGCTCGCGGCACGCTGGCAGAACGAGGCGCGCGTGGTGTCGCTGCCAGGGATCACTCAGCAGTTGGCAGCATTGGGCCGGGTCCTGTTCGACGTGCCCGAGACACTGCGAGTCATCGGTGTCACCGGGACCAACGGCAAGAGCTCAGTGACGCACTACATTGCCGCGCTGCTGGAGCGTCTGGGCCACCCCGCAGCCGTCGTCGGCACCCTGGGCTACGGTCGGCCTGACGCACTTCGCCCGGCGCTCCAGACCACGCCAGGGCCGCTCGCCCTTCAGCAGATGCTGGGTGAAATGGCCGCCGAGGGAGTCGAAACGGTCGCGATGGAGGTCTCCTCCCATGCACTGGCCCAGGACCGACTGGGTGACACGCGGGTCGACACCGCTGTGTTTACCAATCTGAGTCGGGACCATCTCGACTATCACGTCAGCATGGCGGCCTATGCGGCGGCGAAAGCCAAGCTCTTCCAGCGCGACGGACTTCGACTCGCCGTGGTCAACGGCGACGACCCCCTTGCTCGGCTGATGCTCGCCGGGTTGCCCGCGGGGGTGCGCGTTCTCGCCACCGGCAGCAATGATGCCACCACGCTGCGCGTTGCCGGCTGTGAAGCGCTGCCGGAAGGGCTGCGGGCCGTGGTCGCCTCGCCGGAGGATGAGCATGTCCTCGAGCTACCGCTGATGGGTCGGTTCAATCTCGACAACGCGCTGCTGGCGATGACCACGCTCTACGGGCTCGGTCACTCCCTCGAGTCGATCTGGCCCGCGGCCGCCGAGCTCACGCCGGTCCCTGGGCGGATGCAGCGGGTGACGGCCATCGACGAGGCGAGTGGCCCCGCGGTGATCGTCGACTACGCCCACACGCCAGCGGCGCTCGATAACGCCCTGGCGGCACTGCGCGAGCACCTGCCGGGCGGTGACGGAAGCGCGCTCTGGTGCATCTTTGGCTGCGGTGGCGACCGCGATCCCGGTAAGCGCGTGCCCATGGCCGAGGCGGTCGAGCGGCATGCCGATCGCGTCGTGATCACCGATGACAATCCGCGCGGCGAGTCAGCCGAGGCGATTCGTGATGCCGTGTCGGGCGGGCTCCAGTCGCCGGCGTCGGCGTGGTCGATCGGCGGTCGTCGAGACGCGATCGAACGGGTGATTGCCGAGGCGAATGACCACGATATCGTCCTGATCGCAGGCAAGGGTCACGAGGACTACCAGGAGATCGCCGGGGTGCGCCAGCCGTTCGACGATCGCGAGGTGGCCCGCTCGGCCCTGCAACGCCGCGGGGCATTGACGTGAGTGCGCGGCTGAGCGATGCGGCGGCGAGCCTGGGGGCCCGGCTCGAGGGGGAAGACGCCCCGCTTGCCGATATCGTCACTGACTCTCGCCGACTGGCGCCCGGCGATCTGCTCGTCGCCCTGGTGGGTGAGCACTTCGACGCGCATGCGTTTGTCGCCCAGGCGCGAGAAGGCGGAGCCGCCGGCGCTGTCGTCTCGCGGCCGGTCGATGATCCGTTGCCTCAAATCCTCGTCCCCGATACGCGCGTGGCGCTGGGCCAGCTCGCCCATGTGCACCGACAGGCGTGGGACGGTGAACTGGTGGCGATTACCGGTAACAGCGGCAAGACCACGGTGAAAGCGCTGACAGCGGCAATTTTCTCACGCCGCGGGACGACGCTTGCCACCGAGGGCAATCTGAACAATGACATCGGCGCACCGCTGACGCTGTTGCGCCTGGAGCCGGCGCATCGCTACGCCGTCGTCGAGCTGGGCGCCAACCACCTCGGTGAGATCGCCTGGACCACGGCGTTGGCGCGTCCGTCGATTGCTGTCATCACCAATGTCACCGATGCCCATGTGGGTGAGTTCGGTGGCACCGGTCAGATCGCCCAGGCCAAAAGCGAGATTCTCGCCGGCCTTGGCGAGACGGGGGCCGCGGTGCTGGACCGTCAGCAACCCTTCTTTGCGCTCTGGCGATCGCTTGCCGGCCGAGCGAAGGTCGTCGACTTCGCCATCGATGCCGAAGCGAGCGTTGCCGCCCGCGACCTAGTCTGCGACGCCGCCGGGCGCTATGCTTTCACGCTTTCGATTACGGGCGAAGCGCCGGCGCGGGTGTCGCTTGGCCTGATTGGCCGGCATAACGTGCGTAACGCGCTGGCCGCGGCGGGAGCGGCTCACGCCGCTGGCCTTGGCGTCAGCGAGATCGTCGCTGGGCTGGAGTCGGTCGCGGCAATGCCCGGTCGGATGCAGGTTGTCGCGGGGATTCGCGACGCCTGCGTGATCGATGACAGCTACAACGCCAATCCGGGGGCCATGCGGGCGGCCCTCGAGACGCTGTCGACGCTGCCGGCGCCACGATGGTGCTTTCTCGGCGCCATGGGGGAGCTTGGCGACGAGAGTGAACGCTATCACGCCGAGATCGGGCAACTCGCCCGCGACCTCGGCATCGAGGTTCTAGGGACTTACGGCGACGCCGCGCGCGCCGCCGCCGCGGCCTTCGGTAACGAAGGTCACCATTTCGACGACTGGGCGGCGCTTTGCCGCTTCGCCCATGACCGGCTTCCCCCGCGGGCCAGTGTGTTGGTCAAGGGGTCGCGCAGCGCGGGCATGGAACGACTCGTTGCCGCACTGCGCACCGACGCTTCAAGGTGAATCTGACTCATGCTGCTTTTTCTGGCTGAACTGCTGACGCATTTTCAAAGCGCTTTCAACGTTTTCGGGTACCTCACCCTGCGCATCATTCTGGGCACGCTGACCGCACTCTTCTTGAGCCTGTGGATGGGGCCGCAGGTGATCAAGCGCCTGGTCGAGCGCCAGATCGGCCAGGCGGTTCGTGACGATGGACCGCAGTCGCATCTCTCCAAAGCGGGGACGCCGACCATGGGCGGCGCCCTGATCCTGATTTCGATCGCCGTGAGCACGCTGCTGTGGGGGGATCTGAGCAACCACTACGTCTGGCTGGTGCTGGTGGTGACGCTGGGCTTTGGCGCGATCGGCTGGGTCGATGACTTTCGCAAGGTGGTGGAGAAGAATCCCCGTGGCCTGCCGGCGCGCTGGAAGTACTTCTGGCAGTCGGTGATCGGTCTGGGCGTGTCGACGGTGCTTTATTTCACCGCGGCGAGCCCGGTGGAGACCAGCCTGATCGTGCCGTTGTTCAAGGATGTGGTGATGCCGCTCGGCATCTTCTACATCCTGTTGAGCTATCTGGTGATCGTCGGCAGTTCCAACGCGGTCAACCTGACCGATGGTCTCGATGGTCTGGCGATCATGCCCACGGTGCTCGTCTCGATGGGCCTGGCCGTTTTCGCCTACGCCAGCGGTAACGCGGTGTTCGCCAACTACCTGCACATCCCGGAAGTGCCGGGGGCCGGTGAACTGGCGGTATTCTGCGGCACGATCGCCGGTGCCGGGCTCGGCTTTCTCTGGTTCAACACCTACCCGGCGCAGGTCTTCATGGGTGACGTGGGCGCGCTGGCGCTGGGCGCCGCACTGGGCGTAGTCGCGGTCATCGTGCGTCAGGAGATCGTGCTGTTCATCATGGGCGGCGTATTCGTGATGGAGACGGTCTCCGTCATTCTTCAGGTGGGCTCCTACAAGCTGACCGGCCGACGTATCTTTCGGATGGCACCGCTGCATCACCACTTCGAACTCAAGGGGTGGCCGGAGCCGCGTGTCATCGTCCGTTTCTGGATCGTTACCGTCATGCTGGTCCTGCTGGGACTGGCGACACTGAAACTGCGTTGACGCCATGAGCGATCGTCGCCAAAGCGGTGCGCCGCAGCCCCTGCCCGGTGAGTCGGTCGAATCCCGTCGGCGTCTGGTGGTGGGGCTCGGTCTCTCCGGGCGTGCCATCGCCCGCTACCTTCACCAGCGAGGCGCGCCGTTCTCGCTGGCGGATACCCGCGACGCCCCGCCGGGCCTCGACGCGTTTCGCGCAGCGTATCCGCAGGTCGACGTTCACCTCGGCGGGCTGGAGGGGCTCGATCTTGATGCCTTTGACGAGATCGTCGTCAGCCCCGGCGTCGACACGGCGCAGGCAGGATTCGACCGCGTGCGATCGCGGTTGATGGGCGAGATCGAACTCTTCGTGCGCGAATGCCGGGTGCCGATCGTGGCGATCACCGGTTCCAATGCCAAGTCGACCGTGACCACGCTGGTCGGCGAGATGCTCGACGAGGCAGGCATTCGCGTTGCTGTCGGCGGCAATCTAGGCGAACCGGCGCTGGATCTGCTGCTCGATCGACCCGATGCCGAGTGCTTCGTGCTCGAACTCTCCAGCTTTCAGCTCGAGAGCCTCCGGCGTCTCGGCGCGTTCTGCGCCGCTTTTCTCAATCTGTCTCCAGATCATCTCGATCGCCACGGCGATATCGATGGCTATCGTGCGGCCAAGGCGCGGATCTTTGGCGGGGCTCGCCATGCCGTGGTCAATGCCGACGATGCGGCAACCTGGCCCGAGACGCGCGGCGTCGGGACTCACGTGTCTGATGTCGTGACCTTTAGCGTCGGTGTGCCGGCTCCCGGGCAATGGGGTGTCGTACCGGCCACGTCGGGAGTACCGGCCTGGCTCGCCCGCGGCGACGCGCGTCTGATGCCGGTCGACGAACTCGCGCTGGTCGGCCGACACCATTTTGCCAACGCGCTGGCGGCGGCCGCGATCGCGGAGACCCTCGACGTTCCCTGGGCCGCCATGCGTCGGGTTCTGGCTCGCTTTCGCGGCTTGGCCCATCGCGGTGAGCTGATCGTCGAGCGTGCCGGCGTGCGCTGGATCAATGACTCCAAAGGAACCAACGTGGGCGCCACGCTCGCGGCCATCGACGGCGTCGGCGGCTCGCTCACCGGGCGCTTGATCTGGCTCGGCGGTGGCGTCGGCAAGGGGGCGGATTTCGCACCGCTTGCCGAGCCGCTCGGCCGTTACGCGCGGGAGGCGATTCTCTTCGGAGAGGATGCCGCGCGCCTGGCGTCTGCCGTCGGTGAGCGAGTCGCGACGCGCCGAGTCGCCACGCTGCAGGAGGCCATGCGAAGGGCCGCCTCGATCGCCGAGCCTGGCGACTGCGTGCTGCTGTCGCCGGCCTGTGCGAGCCTCGACCAATTTCCCAATTACATGGCGCGAGGCGATGCGTTTCGCGACGTGCTCGAGCGGGGGGAGGAGAGCGCATGCTGAGCCGTCTGAAAGGGCTGGAGGAGCGCTTCACCACACGGCGCCAGACCTTCGACGGCTGGCTGCTGCTGTCGTCGCTGTCGCTGATGCTGATCGGCTGGGTCATGGTCACCTCCGCTTCGTCGGAAATCGCCACCAGCCTCACCGGCAATCCGTGGTACTTCAGCATTCGTCACGGCATCTTCGTGCTCGGCGCGATGGCCGTGGGACTGGTGGCCGTTCGCTTGCCGCTGGCGTGGTGGCGTGAGCGAGGGCCACTCCTGCTGATTGTCGCCCTGTTGCTGCTACTCGCGGTGCTCTTCGTCGGTCGTGAGATCAATGGCAGTCGGCGCTGGATTCCGCTGGGACTGATCAACGTGCAGGCCTCGGAAGTCGCGAAACTCTGCATGATCGTTTATGTCGCCGGCTATCTGCAGCGATACCTGCCCGAGGTGCGTCGAACCTGGGGCGCCTTCCTGCGACCGCTCGCGGTCATGGCGCTGGTCGGCTTCCTGCTGATTCTCGAGCCGGACTACGGTGCGGTCGTGGTACTCACGGGCTGCGTGATGGGGATGCTGCTGCTGTCCGGTGCGCCACTCTGGCGCTTTCTGCTGATCATGGCGGTGGTGGGCAGCGGTGCGGTGATGCTGGCTGTTGCCGAGCCGTATCGCCTGCAGCGTATCACCAGCTTTGCCAATCCCTGGGCGGACCAGTACAACAGCGGCTACCAGTTGACCCAGGCGCTCATCGCCTTCGGTCGTGGCCACTGGACGGGTCTCGGCCTCGGCAACAGCGTGCAGAAGCTGTTCTATCTGCCGGAAGCGCATACCGACTTCGTGTTCGCGGTGCTGGCAGAAGAACTCGGGTTGCTCGGCGCCGTTGGCGTCATTCTGCTCTTCGCACTCCTGGTCTTCCGGGCGTTTCGCATCGGCCGCAAGGCGGAGCTCGCGGGCATGCCCTTTGCCGCCTATCTCTGCTACGGAATTGCACTGGTGATCGGCGCGCAGGCATTCATCAATATCTCGGTGAGTTCGGGAATGTTGCCGACGAAAGGTCTGACCCTGCCGCTACTGAGCTACGGCGGCTCGAGCCTCATCGTGAGCGGCATCATGGTTGCGCTGCTGTTTCGGACCGACGCCGAAGTTCGTCGTCGGCGACCTCTCCCCGCGCCCAAGGCGCCCAAATCGACCGAGGAGGCCGCGACATGAGTGCGCCACAACGTGTTCTGATCATGGCAGGGGGGACCGGCGGGCACGTGGTGCCCGCGCTCTCTCTGGCCCGCGCGCTGATGGCTCGTGGGGTCAGTGTCGAGTGGCTGGGAAGCCCCCGAGGCATCGAGAATCGGCTGGTGCCGGCCGCAGGAATCGCGCTCAATCGGATCGACGTTGCCGGCCTTCGCGGCAATGGCCTTGCCGGCTGGCTGGCCGTGCCGTGGCGGCTGAGTCGCGCGGTGTGGCAGGCGAGGCGCATCATTCGGCGATTCGATCCCCAGCTCGTCGTGGGGCTCGGCGGGTTCGCCAGCGGTCCTGGCGGACTGGCGGCGAAGCTCGACAACCGGCCGCTGGTGGTGCACGAGCAGAACGCCATCGCCGGACTGACCAATCGAACACTCTCTCGCCTGGCCACCCGCGTGTATGCGGCGTTTCCGGAAGCGTTTCCGGGACGTAACGCGGTCGTGGTGGGTAACCCGGTGCGTCAGGAGATCATCGCCCTCGGTGAGCATCCGCGGGCGGCGGCATCGCTGCGCGGCCGCCGGCTTCGCCTTCTGGTGCTCGGGGGCTCGCTCGGGGCGCAGTCGTTGAATGACAAGTTGCCGGCGTCGCTGGCCGGGCTGCCTGAAGCGCGGCGGCCCGAGGTTCGCCATCAGGCCGGTCGCGACAAGGAGGCACCGACCCGCGACAACTACCGCGACGCGGGGGTCAAGGCTGAGGTCAGTGACTTCATCGACGACATGGCCGCGGCCTACGACTGGGCGGACCTGATCGTCTGTCGGGCCGGGGCGCTGACCATCGCCGAGCTTACCGCGGCGGCCAAGCCGTCGCTGTTGGTGCCGTTCCCGCACGCCGTCGACGATCATCAGACCCATAATGCGCGCTTTCTCGTCGAGGCGGGCGGCGCGGAACTGATTCAACAAAAGGCACTTGGCGTCGAGCGTCTGACAGCAGCGCTAGAGGCGCTGCTTGACCCCGATGTGCTGGCGCGTATGGCGTTAGCGTCGCGTCGGGTGGCACACCTGGACGCCGTCGATCGGATGGTCGACGGCTGCATGGAGATCGGCTGTGAGCGATAGCATTCAGACCCGTCCGGCGCGATCGCATCTCGGGATGCGACGCATCGGGGGCATTCATTTCGTGGGGATTGGTGGCGTTGGCATGTGCGGCATCGCCGAGGTGCTCGCCAACGAGGGCTACACGGTCAGCGGGAGTGACCTGCGGGAGTCGCCGGTCACGCAACACCTGCGCGAGTGCGGGATTCGAGTGGCGATTGGTCACGCCGAGGTCAACGCGGCTGGCGCCGACGTGGTGGTGGTTTCCACTGCGGTCGATACCACCAATCCCGAAATTCAGTGGGCGCGAACCCACCGCGTGCCGGTGGTGCGCCGTGCGGAGATGCTGGCCGAGTTGATGCGGTTTCGTCACGGCATCGCGGTGGCCGGGACTCATGGCAAGACCACGACCACCAGTTTACTGTCGACACTGCTGGCCGAAGCGGGCCTGGATCCGACCTTCGTCATCGGGGGCAAGCTGACGAGCGCCGGGACCAATGCACGTCTCGGCGCGGGTGACTATCTCGTTGCCGAAGCGGACGAGTCGGACGCCTCGTTTCTTCATCTACAGCCGATGACGTCGATCGTCACCAACATCGACGCCGATCATATGGCGACCTACGACGGTGATTTCACTCGCCTGAAAACGACGTTCATCGAGTTTTTGCACAACCTGCCTTTCTACGGGCGCGCCGTGCTCTGCCTTGATGACGACAACGTGCGTGAATTGCTGCCGAGAGTGCAACGTCACTTCGTCACCTACGGGTTCAGCGAGGATGCGGACTATCGCGTTCGTGACTTTACCCAGCAGGGCGGCGTGGTTCGATTCGTGGCCGAACGTCCCGACACCGCGGCACCGCTCTCGATAGAGCTTGCGATGCCGGGCGAGCACAACGCGCTCAACGCGCTGGCCGCGATTGCCGTGGCGACAGATGCCGGCGTCAGCGACGCCGATATCGTCAAAGGGCTGGCATCCTTCGGGGGCGTGGGCCGGCGCTTTCAGGTCCATGGCGATTATCCGCTGCCGGGCGGCGGGGAAGTGATGCTGGTCGACGACTATGGTCACCACCCCCGGGAAGTGGAGATGGTGATTCGCGCCATTCGCGGCGGTTGGCCGGAGCGGCGTCTGGTGATGGTTTACCAGCCGCATCGGTACAGCCGGACGCGGGATCTCTACGAGGATTTCGTGCGCGTGCTGTCGGGCGTGGATACGCTGCTGCTGCTGGATGTCTACGGCGCGGGGGAGACGCCGATCGTGGGTGCCGAGGGCAAGACGCTGGCTGGCTCGATTCGACAGCGGGGGCAGGTCGATCCCATCTTCGTCGAGGAGAAAGCCGCTCTGCCGTCGTTACTGCAACGCGTATTGCGTCCGGGCGACATCGTGATTACCCAGGGGGCGGGCGATGTCGGCGGTATCGCCCAGCGACTGGCGGCGAGCCACTTGCATCTGGACGAGGTCGAGCTGTGAGCGTTGCAGGCGGTCCGGGTCAGGTGCTGATTTCATGAATTCCGGTGCGCGCGCCACGCTGATGGGCGTTCTGCTGATCGTCGTGCTCGTGGGTGCGGGGGGCAAGGCGCTGTGGCTGTGGCTGGATAGGCCCATCGCCCGCGTGTCTGTCAGCGGCGATCTCGACCATGTCACGGCGAGCTATCTGCAGCAGCAGCTCGCGCCCTTGGTGCGTGGGCGTACCTGGCTATCGCTGGATCTGGCCTCGCTGCGCGAACAGGCCCGCGACATCGAGTGGCTGCGGGAAGTGACGGTGTCACGCAAGTGGCCCAACGCGCTTCAATTCGAGCTCTTCGAGCAGGACCCGGTCGCGCGCTGGAACGACGATGAACTGCTCAATAGCCGTGGGCAGCCGTTCCAGCCGGGGCCGATCGATGAGTACGGATCGCGCCTGCCCGATCTGGGCGGGCCGCGTGACAGCGGTCGTGAAGTCCTCTCTTACTACGACTCCCTGCGACAGACACTTTCCGGTCTCGGTTTAAACATCACGCAGCTCAGATTGGAGCCTCGCGGCGCCTGGCGTTTTCAGGTCAATGACGGCGTCTGGGTCATTCTGGGAAGGAACCATCTCGACGCGCGACTGTCTCGTTTCATTGCAGCATGGCAACGTCAGCTGGGCGAGCAGGCGTCACGAATGCGCTACATCGATTTGCGTTATCCAAACGGCGTCGCCGTTGCATGGCACGGCGAGACATTGACCGAGGACCAGCTCAACTAGCGCTGGTGCCTGCCAGAATCGCCGCGGGCGAGGGGGGAAGGGCGCCGTCGAGGGGCCTGGCGAGGGTCGGTTTCTCGGAATCGTTACCGGAAAGCAGTGTCAATCTGGGCCGTCACCAGCACCCTGTATAGGTCAACTTTTTGCGTAGCCATTCGGCAACACATAGAAGTGGCTTTTCTCCTCAAGGAGTGCACATTTCACTTTTACCGAAAAAGAGCTTAACGTAGCCACTATTCCCAGCACGGGCTGGTGGAAAAGGTCGTCTTGTTCTTATAATAAGTGCGATTCTTTATTGGACCATTTTTATCGGATTTATCGGTAGAGTTTGAGGAGCGACCCCGACCTATGGCAGGACAATCCAACGCTTCCAACATGGTGGTCGGGCTGGATATCGGAACATCCAAGGTGGTCGCCATTGTTGGGCAACCCACCGATGATGGTGGTCTCGAAATCGCCGGAATAGGTTCCCACCCCTCTCGCGGGATGAAGAAGGGGGTGGTCATCAACATCGAGTCGACCGTGCAGTCGATTCAGCGCGCGGTGGAAGAAGCCGAGCTCATGGCCGGCTGCGATATTCATTCGGTTTACGTGGGCATCGCCGGCAGCCACATCAGTTCGATGAACTCCGACGGCGTGGTCGCGATCAAAGAGCGAGAAGTGGCTCAGACCGATATCGACCGGGTCATCGACTCTGCCCGGGCTCGCGCGATCTCTGAAGGCCAGCGTGTGTTGCACGTTATCCCTCAGGAGTTCGCCATCGACACGCAGGAAGGCATCCGCGAGCCCCTGGGGATGTCTGGGGTGAGGCTCGAGGCGAGAGTGCATCTGGTGACGGCCGCACTCAATGCGGTGCAGAACATCGAGAAGTGTGTGCGGCGCTGCGGGCTCGAAGTCGACGACATCATTCTCGAGCAGCTGGCTTCCAGCCATGCCGTGCTGACCGAAGATGAACGTGAGCTCGGCGTCTGCATGGTGGATATCGGCGGCGGCACGACGGATATCGCTGTCTTTACCGAAGGCGCGATCCGGCATACGGCAGTCATTCCGATCGCGGGCGACCAAGTGACCAACGACATCGCCATGGCGCTGCGAACGCCGACCCAGTACGCCGAGGAGATCAAGGTCAAGTACGCCTGCGCGCTGACCCAGCTCGCAAGCAGCGATGAAATGATCAAGGTCCCGAGCGTTGGCGAACGGCCTGCTCGCGACCTCTCGCGACAGGCGCTGGCGGAGGTGGTCGAGCCGCGTTACGAGGAGCTCTTCACGCTGGTTCGCGAAGAGCTTCGTCGTAGCGGCTACGAGGATCTGATCGCGGCGGGTATCGTCCTCACCGGCGGCACCTCACGCATGGAAGGGGTGGTGGAGCTGGCCGAGGAGATATTTCACATGCCGGTACGCATCGCCTGTCCGTACAACGTCAAAGGTTTGGCGGACGTGGTACGCAACCCAATTTATTCGACTGGCGTAGGTTTGTTATTCTACGGCATGCAAGACGCCAAGCACTCTCGCGCAGTATCAGCCCAGCCTCAACGGGAAGAGCATCTTCCCCGGCGCGGAACCAAGGACCCGGTGCCCGCGTTAGAGCGAATCAAAGGCTGGTTTAAAGGAAATTTCTGACAGGCCGCCAAGCGGTCTTGGAGACGGGGCAATGTTCGAACTAGTAGATAACGCACCCTCAAGCAGTGCGGTCATCAAAGTCATCGGTGTTGGCGGTGGCGGCGGCAACGCCGTCAACCATATGGTCGAGAGTAACATCGAAGGCGTCGAGTTCATCTGCGCCAACACCGATGCGCAAGCGCTCAAGCGCGTGGCGGCCAAAACCGTTCTCCAGCTCGGCGGTGAAATCACCAAGGGCCTGGGAGCCGGTGCCAATCCGGAGGTCGGGCGTCAGGCGGCGATGGAAGATCGCGAGCGCATCGCCGAGATGCTGCACGGCGCCGATATGGTCTTCATCACTGCCGGCATGGGCGGTGGTACCGGCACCGGCGGCGCGCCCGTCGTCGCGCAAGTCGCCAAGGAACTCGGTATTCTCACCGTCGCTGTCGTGACGCGCCCGTTCCCGTTCGAAGGCCCCAAGCGGATGCGCGCGGCCGAGGAGGGCATGAAAGCGCTCTCTGAATATGTCGACTCGCTGATCACGATTCCCAACGAAAAGCTGCTCTCGGTGCTGGGCAAGAATGCCAGCCTGCTGACGGCTTTCAGCGCGGCCAACGATGTGCTGCTCGGTGCCGTTCAGGGGATTGCTGAGCTCATCACCAGCCCCGGCATCATCAACGTCGACTTTGCCGACGTCCGCACCGTCATGTCGGAGATGGGCATGGCGATGATGGGTACCGGTTCAGCAACGGGCGAAAACCGCGCTCGCGAAGCGGCGGAGAAGGCCATTCGCAGCCCGCTGCTCGAAGACATCGATCTGCATGGTGCCCGGGGTATTCTCGTCAATATCACCGCTGGCCCGGATCTTTCCATCGGTGAGTTTAACGATGTGGGTGCCACGGTTCAGGAATTCGCTTCTCAGGACGCCACCATCGTCGTGGGGACCTCCATCGACATGGAGATGTCCGACGAGCTGCGCGTCACCGTGGTCGCTGCCGGCCTGGATGCCCAGAAAGAGAAGGCAATCCCGCGTGAAACTGCCGCCTCTCGCCCGGAGACGACAGACTATCGCAAGCTGCAGCAGCCAGCGGTGATGCGCCAGCAGGCAGCGCGGGCCGAACAGCAGGAGTCGGCCAAGAAGCCGCAGGCGGAGAAGCGCAAGAACGCCGATATGGATGACTATCTCGACATCCCGGCCTTTCTGCGTCGACAGGCGGATTGATACGATTTGTCACCCCAGTGACATCACTCTGTCACGTCGAACAGTTTGTTGAAGTAGGTGTTCGATGTTATAGTGAACACCGTTTCCAAACCATTTGACTGCCAGGTCGATGCTCATGATCAAACAACGAACGTTGCAGAACACCATCCGCGCCACCGGCGTCGGTCTCCACTCCGGAGAAAAAGTGTATCTGACGCTGCGTCCTGCAGCGCCCAACACGGGCATCGTCTTCGTGCGCACCGATCTGGATCCGGTCGTTCATATTCCGGCCCATGCAGAGCGTGTGACCGACACGAATCTCTGCACGGCGCTGTCCCAGGATGGCGTCAAGGTGGCGACCGTTGAGCACCTCATGTCGGCATTCGCCGGACTGGGCATCGATAACGCCTATGTCGAGCTGAGCGCACCCGAAGTGCCGATCATGGACGGCAGCGCGGGCCCCTTCGTTTTCTTGATTCAGTCCGCGGGCATCGCTGAACAGGCGGCTCCCAAGAAGTTCATCCGCATCAAGCAGCAGATCACCGTCAGCGATAACGGCAAGCAGGCGACCTTCTTGCCTCACAGCGGATTCAAGGTCAGCTTCGCTATCGACTTCGATCACCCGGTCTTCGAGCAACAGAAGCAGACGGCGACCGTCGATTTTTCCACGACGTCTTTCGTCAAGGAAGTGTCGCGTGCTCGCACCTTTGGCTTCATGCGTGACCTCGAGTTTCTGCGCTCTCAGAACCTGGCGCTGGGCGGCAGTCTCGACAACGCCATTGTGGTTGATGACTACCGCATCATGAACCAGGACGGACTTCGCTACGAAGACGAGTTCGTTAAGCACAAGATGCTGGATGCCATCGGTGACCTTTACCAGCTGGGCTACAGTCTCATCGGCGAATTCCAGGGTTATAAATCCGGGCATGGCTTGAACAATCAGCTCTGCCGCGAACTGCTGGCACACCCGGAAGCCTACGAAGTCGTGACATTCGAGGAGACGACCCAGTCAGCGCCTATCTCCTACGCGGCACCTGCAATGGCCTGATCTTGATTCGCGGCCTATTGCCGCGTTCCTGATCGAAGACGCCGACCCCCAGCGGGTCGGCGTTTTGCATTGGTTGTCGTGAGTCCGCCGGAATGGTGACCACGGGTCTGCAAGCGCCTAGGCGGGGTTACTGCTCGTCTGCAGGTGAGGAGGCGTGCGAGGCAAGGCGAGACAGCGCTTGTTTCAGCGGTGAGTCTTCGAGCCCCTCGGCGCAGTGAGTGAGCGCATCGGCACCGGCCGGGCTCAATCGGCGCGGTTGGCGCGGTGCAGCCTTGATGGGGCGTACGGGGCGAACCTTGAGGGAGAATTTCAGCACGGCTTCGAAGCCGGGAAGCTGGTGCAGCAGCTTGAGAAGCCGCGGCTGCTCGTAGCGAAGCCACGTCAGCCAGGCAGCGCGATCGGTAATCAGTGTGAGCACGCCATCGCGGTAGCCGCCCACGTGGACATGCTCGGCAATGTCGGTCGGCAGATGCTTGCGCAGGTGGGATTGGGCGCGATCAATCAGCGTTGCCATTCGCATGACGTCGCCCAATTCGCCGGGCTGACCCAGGAGACGGGAAACGGGCTGGGCGCGAAAACGCTTAGCCTTTATACTCATCGGCTTGCACGCGGTGGGGGAAGACCCACTCAACCTATCACGACGCGGGGTTCGTCGACAGTATGACATTGGCCCGATCGCAGACCGGTCCCTGCGCCAAGGCATGGCGCCCCCGGCAGCGAGCCCATTGGTGGCTGGCCAGTGTTCTGGTGGGCTGCCTACTGCCCGCGAGCCTGTCTCATGCGGATGCGCTTCGCCTTGCCGAGCGCCTGACGCAGATCTACCTGATGGCGCCAGAGGCCATCCGGGCCGAATCCCGGCGTGTGCTGCGCAAGCCCGCTACCGATCCCTGGCCGCAGCTTGCGCGCTCGGCGCCCGCTGCCAATTTCTATACGTCGCCGCTTGGCGTGCCGGCGATTGCCCTCACCGCGTTCCTGCGTCGCGGCCCGCCAGAGCCTGCCTGACTTCCGTACTTTTTCATTTGCGCTGTCTTGGCGTTGCCATTCGGTGCACCCCGGAATCATCCAGGTAGAGATAATGTTCAACGTATTGGTACGCAAACTGGTCGGCTCCAAGAACGACCGTGACGTCAAACGCATGCAGAAGCAGATCGCGTCGGTCAACGCGTTCGAGACGACAGTCGCCGAACTCGACGATACGGCCCTCGTCGCCAAGACTGCCGAATTTCGACAGCGGCTGGCGCAGGGCGAAAAGCATGAAGCCCTGCTCCCGGAAGCCTTCGCCGTCGTCCGTGAAGCCAGTAAGCGCGTGCTGGGCATGCGCCACTTTGATGTCCAGCTCATCGGCGGCATGGCGCTGCACGAGGGGCGCATTGCCGAGATGAAGACCGGTGAAGGCAAGACGCTGGTCGGCACCCTAGCGGTCTATTTCAATGCGCTGCTCGCCAAGGGCGTCCATGTGGTTACGGTCAACGACTATCTGGCCAGCCGCGACGCCAACTGGATGCGCCCGCTTTATGAATTTCTTGGCCTGAGTGTCGGCGTCATTGCCTCCGGCCAGCCAACGGATGCCAAGCGCCAGGCATACGCCTGCGACATCACCTATGGCACGAATAACGAATTCGGCTTCGACTACCTGCGCGACAACATGGCGTTCTCGCTGCAGGACAAGGTTCAGCGCCCGCTGTTCTTCGCGATCATCGACGAGGTCGACTCGATCCTGATCGACGAAGCGCGGACGCCACTGATCATTTCCGGTCCGGTCGAGGAGAACGTCGAGCTCTACCGCACGATGCAGACGCTCTCCAAGCAGCTCGACAAGTGCACTGACGAAGAAGACCCCGAGTCCGGGGACTATCTCGTCGACGAAAAGCAAAAGCAGGTCGAGCTGACCGAGGAGGGCCACCAGAAGCTCGAGCAGCTGCTACGAGATGCCGAACTGCTCAAGCAGGACGACTCGCTCTACGCGGTGCAGAACCTGGGGCTTTTGCAGCACATTCACTCCGCGCTGCGTGCGCGTAGCCTTTATCACCGCGACGTCGACTACATCGTCTCCGACGGCAGCGTCGTCATCGTCGATGAGCATACCGGGCGAACCATGGCGGGTCGCCGCTGGTCCGAAGGGCTGCACCAGGCGGTGGAAGCCAAAGAGGGTGTGCCGATCCAGCGTGAAAGCCAGACGCTGGCATCCACTACCTTCCAGAACTATTTCCGCCTCTACGACAAGCTCTCCGGTATGACCGGCACTGCCGATACCGAAGCGTTCGAGTTCAATCACATCTATGGCCTCGACGTGCTGGTGATTCCCACCAACCGTCCGTTGGCGCGACAGGATCTCAACGATCTTGTCTATCTGAGCGCCGAGGAGAAGTTCGAGGCGATCATCGAGGATGTGAAAACTCAGCGTGAGGCCGGGCGCCCGGTCCTGGTGGGTACGGCGTCGATCGAGACATCCGAGTATCTCGCCAAGCTGATGCGCGAGCAGAACATCCAGCACAGCGTGCTCAATGCCAAGCAGCATCAGAGCGAAGCCGAGATCATTGCTCAGGCGGGCCGCCCCGGTGCCATCACCATCGCTACCAATATGGCCGGGCGCGGCACCGACATCATGCTCGGCGGTAGCTGGGAGAGCGATGTCTCCAAGCTCGACGCCCCCACTGACGCCCAGATCGCCGAGATCAAGGCCGAGTGGCAGAAGCGCCACGATGCCGTGCTCGCCGCCGGCGGTCTGCATGTGGTCGGCTCCGAGCGCCACGAATCTCGGCGTATCGACAATCAGCTGCGTGGACGCGCCGGCCGTCAGGGCGACCCGGGCTCGACACGCTTTTTCCTGTCGCTCGAAGACAGCCTGATGCGCCTGTTCGGCTCCGACCGCGTTCAGCGTCTCATGGGAGCGCTGGGTCTCGAACGAGGCGAGGCGATCGAGCACAAGATGGTCTCCAACGCCGTCGAACGGGCGCAGAAGAAGGTCGAAGGGCGCAACTTCGACATTCGCAAGCAGCTGCTCGAGTATGACGACGTCGCCAACGATCAGCGTCGGGTCATCTATGACCAGCGTGACGATATCCTCTCCGCCGACGAGATCTCCGACAATATTCTCCAGATTCGCGACGAAGTGCTGGAGCAGACGCTGGCCGACTACGTGCCGCCGCAGAGTCTGCCGGAGCAGTGGGATCTGGCCGGGCTTCAGGATCAGCTCAGACAGGAGTTCAACCTCGATCTGCCACTGGTGCAGTGGGCCGAGGAGGACGAGAACTTCAACGAAGAGACCCTTCGCCAGCGCCTGCTGGATCGGCATCGCGGCCTCTACAGCAGCAAGGTCGAAGCGATCGGTGCGCCGATGATGCGCCGTTTCGAAAAGCAGGTGATGCTCCAGGTGCTGGACACGCGCTGGAAAGAGCACCTGCAGTCGATGGATCACCTGCGTCGTGGCATTCATCTGCGCGGTTATGCGCAGAAGAATCCGAAGCAGGAGTACAAGCGCGAAGCCTTCGAACTGTTCCAGTCGCTGCTCTACAACATCAAGCACGACGTGACCCGGGTGCTGAGTCACGTTCAGGTTCGCCGGCAGGAAGAGATCGACGACCTCGAACGTCAGCGCCGTGAGACCCTCGAGCGGGAAAAAGCCGCCAGCCAGCCGGTGCACGAGGACGCGATTGCCGCTGCGGAGCAGACTGCGCAGGCCGGTGAGTCTGTGAGCGAAGCGCCTGCCGGGGACGACGCCGGCCAGCCTGTTCGGCGAGAGACGCCCAAGGTCGGGCGTAACGATCTCTGCCCCTGCGGCTCGGGCAAGAAATACAAGCAGTGTCACGGCAAGCTGAACTGATCCCGGTTCTCGAGGAGTCAAGTAATGGCAGTAGGTGAAGCAAGTTTTCCCAGCATGCCGTCGATTGGCGGCGTGCGCCTCGGTACCGCCGCCGCGGGGATCAAGAAACCGGGGCGGCGGGATCTTGTCGTGATCGAGATTCCCGAGTCGGCAAGTGTTGCGGCAACGTTCACTCGCAACGCTTTCTGCGCCGCTCCGGTGCATGTGGCGAAGGCGCATCTGTCGCAGCAATCGGCGCGCTATCTGTTGATCAATACCGGTAACGCCAACGCGGGGACGGGGGCTGCCGGTCTGCGGGACGCCGAGCGCTGCTGTGCGGCACTTGGCGAACTCGCCGGCGTCGAGCCAGAGACGGTTCTGCCGTTCTCGACCGGCGTGATCGGGGAGCCGCTGCCGGTCGAACGAATCGTCGCCGGCCTCGAGCCGGCCCTCGCAGCGCTCGCCGAAGACCAGTGGGCTGCGGCCGCCGAGGGGATCCTGACGACGGACACGCGCACCAAGGGCGCAACGCGTCAGGTCGAGTTGAGCGGCGGAACGGTGACTCTCAACGGCATCAGCAAAGGGTCAGGGATGATCTGTCCCAACATGGCGACGATGCTTGGCTTCGTCGCCTGCGATGCCGCGGTCGATGCCGAGACGCTTACCGAGTGGCTGCAGGAAGCGGTGAAGGTGTCGTTCAATGCCATTACCGTGGATTCCGACACCTCCACCAACGACGCCTGCACGTTGATCGCAACCGGGCGCGGGCCCGCGGTTCAGACGGCCGAGGACGAGCAGCGCTTCCGGACGGCGTTGACGACGCTTTTGACCGAACTGGCCCAGGCGATCATCCGTGATGCCGAAGGCGCCACCAAGTTCGTAACCATCGATGTCGAGCAGGCGACGAGCGTCGAAGAGGCGCGAGAGGTCGCCTTTACCGTCGCGCACTCGCCGCTGGTGAAGACCGCGCTCTATGCCAGCGATGCCAACTGGGGGCGAATCCTCGCCGCCGTTGGCCGGGCGCCGGTCGAGGCGCTCGACGTCGACAAGATTGGTATCGATCTCGGCGACGTGCGTCTCGTCGAGAACGGCGGCCGCGCCGATAGCTACACGGAAGAGGCCGGCAGCCGCGTGATGGCGCAGGAAGAGATCGTCATCCGCATTCAGCTTGGCCGTGGCGACGCCGTCGCCACGGTCTGGACATCGGATCTGTCCCACGACTATGTCTCGATCAATGCGGACTACCGCAGCTGACGGCGCGACTACTCCACCGCGCCCTGAGTCGATCGACGACTAGCATCACCCACCAAGCGAGCCAAGGTGCGAGATTTAGCAAGATGATCAAGAGACGGGTCCATGTAGCGGCTGCGGCCATCATTCGCGACGACGGCCGCGTGCTGATCGCCCGCCGTCCGGCCACTGCCGATCAGGGCGGTCTGTGGGAGTTTCCCGGCGGGAAGCTCGCACCTTACGAAACCGGCTTCGAGGCACTCAAACGCGAGCTCGGCGAAGAGCTTGGCGTCCAGATTCACCGTGCCCAGCCGCTGATACGGGTGCACCACGAGTACGCTGACAAGCACATCCTGCTCGATGTCTGGCAGGTGCGCGAGTATGAAGGCGAGCCCTACGGTCGCGAAGGCCAGCCGGTCCGCTGGGTCGACGTCGATGATCTGCAGAACTATGCCTTCCCGGCCGCGAATCTGCCGATTCTGCGTGCCGTGGCGCTGCCGCAGGAGTATCTGATCACCGCCGAGACGCCGGACGACGAGATTTTCCTCCAACGTCTGGAGCGCGCGCTCAAGGAAGATCACATCAAGCTGGTGCAGCTGCGCGCCAAGTCGCTGGACGATGACGCCTATCAGGCAAGAGCGGAGAAGACGCTTGCGCTGTGCCGGCAATATTCGGCACGACTGCTGCTCAACGCCGACCCGGAGTGGCTCGAGCGAGTCGACGCCGATGGCGTTCATTTGACCAGTCATCGTCTGATGTCGTTGTCGCGCCGGCCGATTCCCAGTCACAAATGGCTTTCTGCCTCGACGCACAACGACGCTCAGCTCGGTCAGGCCGCAGAACTCGATTGCGACTTCGTGACGCTGTCGCCGCTGGCGCCGACGCCGTCACACCCGGATGCGGTGACGCTCGGCTGGCACGACTTCCAGCAGATGACCGAAACCGCAGCGATGCCGGTTTTCGCCCTCGGGGGGATGACCCGTCATCACGCCAATCAGGCGCGAGCGGTCGGTGCCCAGGGTATCGCCTCGATCCGTGATTTCTGGCGCGATGATCGCTGAGTGACGAGCGCCATCCCGGAATGAAAGACGCCGCTCCTCGAGAGCGGCGTCTTTCGTTGGGCATTCGCGATATCAGTGATCAGTCAGCCCTGGGCGACGACAACCGCGCCGAGCGATGGGGGGGGCTGCACGACGGTGCAGCCCGTCGGTCACTCACCACGTTCGAGTTTGTCGATCAGCTCGTCGAGTTGGCTTTCGTCCATGTGCGGCTCACCGGCGATCCGGTGCGAGCCATCCGCCCATGCGCCGAGGTCTAGCAGCTTGCAGCGTTTGGAGCAGAAGGGGCGGTAGGTGTTCTCCGATGTCCACTCGACGGCAGTTCGACACTGTGGGCAGGGCACCGTGAGCGGGCTTTTGCCGTTGGAGTCGCGGGAGTCTTTGCCGGAAGTCATGAAGCACCGTTTGAGGTCGAAAGGGATGTTGGCCGCCGATGAAGCGTGCGATAGCAGGCATCGAGCGTGACGACCTTCTCGCGCAGGTCAGCGAGCGAGGCGCTATTGTCGATGACGTCATCCGCCGCTGCAAGGCGCTCGTCGCGGGCGATCTGGGCGGCGATGATCGCTTCCACCTGCTGTTGGTCAACGCCGTCCCGCGCCAGCGTACGCTCGATTTGCACGTGGGTAGGCACGTCCACGACCAGTAGGCGATCGGTCATCTCCCGCTGTCCCGACTCCAGTAGCAGCGGAGAGACCAGCAGGCAGTAGGGGCCTTCTCGTCGCAACCGCGCCAGATGCTCCTGGAGCCGCCCGCGGATGCGGGGGTGGGTCTCGTTCTCGAGCCAGGCGCGCTCGGTCGGGTCGTCGAAGATGCGCTGCCGAAGCCCGCGGCGATCAAGGGTGCCGTCTTCGTTGAGGATCGCTTTGCCATAGCGCCCGATGATCGCGTCCAGCGCCGGCTCGCCTGGCATGACGACCTCTCGGGCGACGTGGTCGGCATCGACCCAGCCGATGCCGAGCTCGCCGAAGGCGTGAGCGACGGCACTCTTGCCTGAACCGATGCCGCCGGTGACGCCGATGATCGGTCCCGGCGCTGACTGAGACTCTTCATCCACAGTGGGTGTCGTCATTTGCCTTTCTCCCTTGGCACTGGCCGCGGGCTCATGCGCCGAGCAGCAGTGTCTGATAAGCGCCGATCAGCGGCTCGCCGATGAGCAGGACCACCCAGCCCGCCAGGGCGATAAACGGGCCGAACGGTAGCGGCTGGTCACGTTGATGACGTTGAGTAGCCACCATGACAACGCCGACGATGGCGCCGAGCCCGGCCGAAAGCAGCAGTAGCAGCGGCAGGCTCTGCCAGCCGAGCCAGGCGCCGAGCGCCGCCATCAGCTTGAAATCCCCGTAGCCCATCCCCTCCTTGCCGGTGGTCAGTTTGAACACCCAGTAGACACTCCAGAGAATCAGATAGCCCGCCACGGCGCCGAGTACGCCGCTCGCCAGCATCAGCGGTTGCAGCAGCAGCTGGTACAGCAGCCCGGCCCAGAGCAGCGGCAGGGTGAGCGCATCCGGCAGTAGCTGCGTGCGCCAGTCGATCACGGCGAGCGCCAGCAGCGTCAGACAGGCCCCCAGCAGCCAGAGGGTGGGCCACGCCAGGCCCTGTACCCCAACCAGGCTGACGGCGAGAAGACCGCCGAGCAGTTCCACCAGCGGATACTGCACGCTGATCGTGGCCTTGCAGCTGGCACAGCGGCCGCGGCGCTTGAGCCAGCCGACGATCGGTAGGTTGTCGTGCCAGGCGATGAAGTTGCCGCAGTTCGGGCAGTGCGAGCGTGGCGTGGCCAGGTCGTAGCGGCTCTCGGCATCGGTCTCCAGCGACAGTGCCAACTGAGCCTCGGCACGCCAGCGGCGCATCAGCATCACCGGCAGGCGCACGATCACGACGTTGAGGAAACTGCCGAAGACGGCGCCGAAGAGAAAGACGAGCGGCCAGAGCAGCAGAGAGGGCAAATCGAACAAGAGACACTCCGGGTCGAGCTTGGATTGAGACGAATGGCGACACGAGTGGCCACGAGCGTGCCTAGGGTAACGTATTCCGCCCCGTGCTTAGAGACCTGTCGAGGGTGGCGAGCACCGGAGGCGGTCGAGAACGGCTAGATGGCAGAGCCCATCTGAAAGATCGGAAGATACATCGACGCGACCAGTCCGCCCACCAGCACGCCGAGCACCACGATGATCAGTGGTTCGAGCAGGGAAGTCAGGGCATCGACCTGATTGTCGACCTCCTCCTCATAGAAGTCCGCCACCTTGTTGAGCATGGCATCGAGCTCGCCGGACTCCTCGCCGATACTGACCATCTGCACGGCCATGACCGGGAAGACCCTGGCGCGGCGCATCGCGAAGTTGAGCTGTTGGCCACCGCCTACGTCCTCGCGAACCTTGTCGATGGCGCGCTGATGCACTTGATTGCCGGCCGCGCCGGCGGCGGTTTCCAGTGCTTCTACCAGCGGGATGCCGGCGTTGAAGGTGGTCGCCAGCGTGCGCGAAAAGCGCGCGATGGAGCTCTTGTCGACGATGTTGCCGAGCACCGGCAGCTTGAGCATCACGCCATGCATTCGAAAGGCGAAGCTCGGCGAGCGCTTCATCATGGATCGCAAGCCGAAGAGGCCTGCAATGACGGCGAGGATAGCCTGCCACCAGTGCGCCTGGGCTAGCGCCGAAAGCTGGATGGTCATTCGTGTGAACATCGGCAGCTCCGCGCCGAAGCCCGCGAAGAGACTTTCGAACTGCGGCACGACTTTGATCAACAGCAGCGCCGTAACGCCAATGCCGACACCAATGACCGCCACCGGATAATAGAGTGCCTTCTTGACGCGCTCCTTGAGCGTTTCGATCTTCTCGCGGTAGCTCGCGACGCGTTCGAGCATCTGGTCCAGTGCGCCGGCCTGTTCGCCGGCGGCCGCCATGTTGACGAACATTCGATCGAAGCGAGCGGGATGCTTGGCCAGCGCCTCGGAGAGACTCGCGCCGGCGCTGATGTCGTTGGCAAGCGTTTCGACCAGGTTGCGCATCGCTGGATTCTTGAGCGTCTCTGCCACCACCTTGCAGCCCTGCAGCAGCGGTACGCCGGCACGGAGCATCGTCGCCAGCTGGCGGGAGAAGAGTGTGATATCCCGGGACTTGATGCGCCCCAGGCCGAAAACGCTGGTCTTGCGCGTGATGCGCCGGACGATCACCTTTTGGCGGGCGAGCTCCTGGCGGACCTCGTCGATTTCGCTGGCGATGAGTTCGCCGCTGATCGTCTCGCCGCGCAGGTTCTTGCCCCGCCACTGCCAGCGGTGCATGACGAGGCGCTTGGGTGGCTTGAATGACTTGGCCATCGAGGGCTCCTGAGGCGGTAAGCGTGGCAGCGTTCAAGGCGGTGGCGCGTTCAGTCGGTGGTGACGCGATTGATCTCTTCGAGACTGGTGACGCCCGCGAGTACCGTCTCGATGCCGCTTTGGCGCAGCCCTGGATAGCCCTCCTGACGTGCCAGTCGGGCTAGCTCGAGCGCGTTGCTGTCGCTCATGATCATCTGATTCATCGCGTCTTTAACCGGCACGACCTCGTAGATGCCGATACGCCCCTTGTAGCCGAGCGTGCAGTGGTCGCATCCCACGGCACGATACAGCGTGGCGCCTGCGAGCCGGGCGCGGTCGATGCCTTCGGCACCCAGGACCTCTTCGGTCACTTCCGCCGGGCGCTTACAGCGGGGGCAGAGCTTGCGTGCCAGGCGCTGGGCGATGATCAGCGAGACGGAGCTTGCGATGTTGAAGCTGGGCACCCCCATATTGCGGAGGCGGGTCAGGGTTTCCGCGGCGGAGTTGGTGTGCAGCGTCGAGAGCACCAGGTGCCCGGTCTGCGCGGCCTTGATCGCGATCTCCGCGGTCTCGAGGTCGCGAATCTCGCCCACCATCACCACGTCGGGGTCCTGCCGCAGAAATGCGCGCAGGGCACTGGCGAAATCGAGCCCGATACGCGGCTGAACGTTGACCTGGTTGACACCGGGCACCTTGAGCTCGACCGGGTCCTCCGCCGTGGAGATATTGCGCTCCTCCGTATTGAGCCGGTTGATGCCGGTATAGAGCGTCACCGTCTTGCCGCTGCCGGTCGGCCCCGTGACCAGAATCATCCCCTGGGGCTCGGCCAGCGCGGCTTCGAAGAGTTCGCGCTGCGATGGGGCGAAGCCGAGGGCGTCGATGCCCCAGTTCGCGGTCTGGGCATCGAGAAGGCGCAGTACGATCTTCTCGCCGAAGACGGTGGGTAGCGTATTGACGCGAAAATCGATCGCCCGAGTAGCGTCGAGTCGAATCTTCATGGCCCCGTCCTGCGGTAGCCGGCGCTCGGAAATATCGAGTCGCGCCATCACCTTCAGCCGCGCCGACAGACGCGAGCGCAGCGTCAGTGGCGGTCTAGCGATCTCATGAAGCATGCCGTCGATGCGAAAGCGCACGCGGTAGCTCGCCTCGTAAGGTTCGAAGTGGACATCGGAGGCACCCCGGTTGATGGCGTCACGCAGGATCTTGTTGACGAAGCGGACAATCGGCTGGTCGTCCTCGCCGCCATCGAATGCCTTGGCGTCGTTGTCGAGATCGTCTTCGCTGCTGTCGAGCGTGAGCGACTCGCTTGCCTGATCGAGCGCTTCCAGCATCCCGGAGGTCTCGTGGCTACGGTATCGCCTGGCGAGGGCCCGCTCGAGCTGATCGAAAGGCACCAGCACGCCCTCGATCGCGAGTCCGGTGGTGAACTGCAGTTCGTCGAGCTTGGCGAGTGTCGCCGGAAAGGCGATGGCGACCGTCAGCCGGCGGTCATCACGCGCGAGTGGGAGCACCTGAAAATGGCGCACCACCTTGTCGGCGACAGGCTCGACAATCGGCAGCTGCTCCCAGTCGACGTGGGTCAGATCGAGAAACGGCAGCCCGTACTCTCGTGCTGCCAGCTCGCCCGCGACGGTGGGGTCGACACGGCCGTTGCGCACCAGATACTCGAGCAGCGTCTGCGATGCCTCGCGGGCGGCATGGTTGGCCATCTCCAGTGCCGCGGCCTCGATCAATCCCCGATCGACGAAGCGCTGGGCAAGGTGCTGCTGCGCACGCAGGGGAATGGAGTCCGGCATAACGACGCCTCTCAGGGTCAGTGAACCGGGATGAACGATCGACGGCACCGAGGATCGTCAGGCCGGCAGGAGTGCACCGGCTATCGGCGGGGCAGGAAATTTCTTTAAGTTTCGCGACGGGTCGCCGATAAGCGTGACCGTGTGAGTTTGCGTAATGCAACGTATCTATTCGGTGTTCGGGCTCCGGGTCCGGTGCCGAGCGTGGCGTCACGCGGACCCACCCGATCGCCACGCGACGCCGGCCGTGACCGGCGGCGTCAACCATCGAATCAGCAAAACAAGACAGGGCAGGGAACGTCGATGCAGCAGAACTCCAGTCAGCAAGCACACCGGCAGGGCGGTTTTACCCTGATCGAACTGATGATCGTCGTGGCGATTATTGGCATTCTCGCGGCCATCGCGATTCCGCAGTATCAGGACTATGTGGCACGCTCCCAGGCGACTAGTGCACTGGCAAGCATTCGGGGCGTGCAAACTGGAGCGGAAGAGGCAATCTTGCGTGGTAAGACCCCAAAGTTGACAGGGGAAGTTACTGAAGGCGCCACCGACGAAGTGGACGTGGGGATTGGCTCTGACTCGCTCGATCTAGGAACGATTTCACTAGAACGTGAAGGGGACGTTAATGGCGCTTATCAATTAGTTATGACATTTGATGGTGAGGCTAATCCAAGGCTCAGCGTAAGCGACGCAAACACGTTAGGTCTCTACCGGGATGTCAATGGAAGATGGACCTGCCAAGGCACGATACCTACTGAGTTCCTCCCGCAAAACTGCGAAACAGGAAGTGGTGCGAGTTCCTAAACATGGTGCTAGGCCGGCCCCGCCGGCCTTTACTATCTTCCTGTCGATTGAAGTTTCTCGCTTCAATAAAGCCCTTTCTCCTCCCCCACGACTTCCCGCAACACTTCCAGAAACAGCTTGTCTGCCTCCGAGTGCTCTTCGGGATCTTCGGGAATATGAATACTGGTGGTCTCCGAGATCTCGTTGGCGATCTGCGCCCACGCCTCGGGGTCGCGGCCGCCGTCGGAGCGGCGCTTGGCGATGGTCAGCGAGCTTTCGAGGATCGCGGGGTCCTGCAGCAGTTTTTTGATGAAGGCACGAAGCTCGTGAATGACGCGAACCTTCTGCATTTCCGATGCCGAACTCATCGCTCTCTCCTGTTGTGATCTGAATTGTCGGGTCTCGCAGCGCCGCCGACGCCTTGCCGGCTGCGATAGCGGCAACAGGCATCGGCGTGGGGCTGAATGGCGCCACGATAGCACAGGCGCCAAGCGCGACGGAGTCGCCCCGATCGGTGTTGCGCTCGCCGGGAGGCGCTGGCGTCTTCAACTGTCGCCGCGGTCGGCTTTCGCCTATGATCGCCAGGCGTTTCAACGTGCGATGCGGACGAAGGAGCCCCCGTGGAAGGCGCCAAACCCATATTCAAAGTGCTGGCACTGCTGCTGGCGGTGCTGGCGGCGTTCATGCTGCCGCCGATCGTGCTGCTGGGGCTGGAGAACGATCCGGATCTATGGGCATTCCTGAAGTCGATTGGACTGGTCGTGGCCACCGTCGTCCTGCTGCTGGTATGGACCTGGCGCACCCCGGTGTCGCTCAAGACGCGACACATGTTCATTCTGACCACCTCGAGCTGGGTGGCGATCAGCGCGTTCGCGAGCCTGCCGCTGGTACTGGGCGCGCCGCAGCTCTCCTTCACCAACGCCGTCTTCGAGTCCATCTCCGCGATTACCACGACCGGCTCCACCATTCTGAGTGGCATCGAGAATCTTTCCGACGGGCTCAAGCTCTGGCGCGGGCTCATGCAGTGGATGGGCGGTATCGGCATCATCGTCATGGCGATCGCCATTCTGCCGTTTCTCAAGGTGGGCGGCATGCGGTTGTTTCAGACCGAATCCTCCGACTGGTCGGACAAGGTGCTGCCGCGAGCCGGGGGAATCGCCAAGGCTTCCGCTCTCATTTACCTCGTCTTCACGCTCGTCGCGGTACTCAGTTATCACCTGGCGGGGATGGGAACGTTGGATGCGGTAGTTCACGCCATGAGCTCCGTCTCCACCGGCGGGTTCGCCAACTACGATGCCTCTTTCGGTATCTATGGCGATCGCCCGGTGATCCTCTGGCTCGGCTCGCTGTTCATGCTGGCGGGAGCGCTACCGTTCGTGCTCTACATCCGCCTCATCCGGGATAGTCGCGGTGCACTCTGGCGCGATCAGCAGGTGCGCGGCCTGCTGCGGCTGTTGGTCGTGGTGATCGCGGCGCTGACGCTCTATCGCGTGGCGGCGTTCGGTGAGGCGCCGTTCGCCGCGCTGACGGCGGTTACCTTCAACGTGATTTCGGTAGTGTCGACGACGGGGTACGCCAGCACGGACTACAGCCTCTGGGGGCCGTTCGCGGTAACGGCGTTCTTCTTCATCACCTTTGTCGGCGGCTGCAGTGGCTCGACCAGCGGCGGCATGAAGATCTTCCGCTTTCAGGTCGGTGGGTTGATGCTGCTCAATCAGCTGCGTTATCTGGTGCATCCCAACGGGGTTTTCGCCCAGCGCTACAACGGCCGGCCACTGCACGAAGAGGTGGTCCGGGCGGTTATCGCCTTTTCATTCTTCTTCTTTCTTACCTTCGCGGTCTTTGCGCTGGCGCTGTCGGCGCTGGGGCTCGACATCGTGACGGCGGTGACCGGGGCGGCGACGGCGCTGGCCAATGTCGGCCCGGGGCTGGGCGATACCATCGGACCGGCAGGCAATTTTGCGCCGCTGCCGGATGCCGCGAAGTGGATACTCTGCCTTGGCATGCTGATGGGACGCCTCGAGATTCTGACGGTCCTGGTCCTGCTGATGCCCTTCTTCTGGCGACGGTGAGGTCCCGACGATAGCGCCTTACTGCCGATGAGCATTGGAGTCGTCGGCCACGTCGTTGCGCTTTGAGTCGCCAAATTGACGTTTCAGGCGCGGCAGCCACTGCTTCTTCCAGCGCCGCTGAAGCGTGCGCTGCCAGCGCGGCTTTTGGCGTAGGGCGTTCTCCTGGGCGGTCAGCGTCTCGCCGCTCAAGCGCGCCTTGAGCTTGATTCCGCTCGCCAGGTCGCTGCGTCGCAGCGGCTTGAGTAGAAAGCGCAGAGCCCGTCCCCCGGGCAGGTAGAGGGCGGACGCGAAATCGATCAGCACCACACGCCCGCGGCTCACGATCACGTTGGAGCCGCGCACATCGTTGTGGACCATCGAGGCGTGATGCAGGGAGGCGAGCACGGTCATCAACTGGATGAAGTAGGCCGGGTTGCCGGTATCGATCTCGCTCAAGAGTTCACCGGGGACATATTCGATCAGCAACGAGAGCTTGCCGAGCTGGGCGACGACGCGGGGCGCATGGGGCCAGTCATCAAGACGCTCAAGCAGGCGCCGCTCGCGACGAACCAGCAGGCGCGCCGGAAGCGCCAGCCAGCTATCGGCATAGCGGGTGTAGTCCTTGCAGATCACCGGCTCGCCGTGGTGGTGCGTCAGCAGAACGTCAGCTTTGAGCAGTCCCTTGCCACGTTGCAGGGTGCGAGACAGTTCGGGTTGGTCATCGGTCCCTTCGTTCTCGGGCGACGCCTGGGTCGCCACCATCTCGATGGCGTTCGGGTCAGTCGCTCCGCGAGTGGCTGCGGTGATATCAGTGGGAGAGTCGGGGCATGACATAATGAGATGTGAACTAATTAGATTGCTAAACTTAATCTCATTTTAAGAAATGACCGGAGCTGATGCCAGAGGAAATGTCGCCTATCGGCGACAAGGTCGATTCTGGCCAGGGAACGAGGGGAGAAAGGGGCTGGCTGGGCCCGGCCGATGAGTCATCGTCGGAAACGACGACGCCACCGGTTTACGGTGGCGTCGCGGTGTCAAAGGGTGCGGATTCGTCAGTCGCCTTCTGGTGTGATCCGTCCGGCGCGGTTGAGGATCGGGTTGGCGTACTGGCGTAGCCACCAGGGTCGCAGCGCCGGTGGCACCGTGGCCATTCGCGTGCGAAAGCGGTCGCGATCTTCTTGGGTCACCCCAGAGAGGTCCACGAGATCCGGGGCGAGTCCGGTTTCGGCCAGCGCGAGCTGATGGGTCGGGAACAGCGGATAGTGCTCGAGTACCTGGCGGTCGATCTCCGCCGCGACCGCGTCGGGGGTGTCGAAATCCGCCGAGAGCGGCTCGCCAAACGCCAGTTTGACCCGGCCCTTGTCACCGGTGATCCCGGTCACGATGGAGCGAATGTCCTCGAATTCCACCTTGTCGTAGTGCCCGGCGGTGCGCTTGGCTTCGAGTTCTCGGGCCTTGTTGATGTCGCAGGGATCGAACTCGTAGCTGATCGAGACCGGCACGATCTTGAGCTCACGAATCGCATTGCCGACCACGGCATCCTTCTCTTCCGCTCGGCGTGCCATGCAGAGCATCTTGACGATGGCCGTGTCAGTGCAGTCGATCCCGTCCTTGGCGCGGCCCTCGCGCTGAGCGAGCCATACCGAGTGGTTGTCGTCAGTGATCGAGTGGCGAATATAGCCGGAGAGCGACTGATAGGCTGCCAGCATCGCCCGTTTACCCTTCGCCGAGCGCGGCACGATGAAGCTCTTGTTGAGCCGCATCAGGTCGGTGACGAAAGGCTTCTGCAGCAGGTTGTCGCCGATAGCGATACGCACGGTGTCGTGGCCGCCGGCGTGAAGGGCGTAGTTGACGAACGCCGGATCGAGGGCGATGTCCCGGTGGTTACCGATGAACAAGTACGCCTCGTCGGCAGAGAGCTTGTCGAGGCCTTCGACGCTGAAGCCGCGGGTGGTCCGGCTGATCATATGCGCCATGTAGTTGGCGATGCGCTGCTGGAATTCGCGAATCGTGCTGACGCCGCGCATCTCCCGTTGCAGCCGGAAGCTGGCAATGGCCCGCGCCAGCGGTGGCGTCAGCTTGGCCAGCCGCGGCAGACGGTAGCGGGTAATGGCGTTGAGCAGTTCGCTGTCGTGCGCCAGGCGCCCTAGCACGTCGGCGACTTCGTCGTCGTGGTAAGGGCGAATATCGGCGAAGCGATCCAGGTCGATCGCTGCTTCGGCGCTGTTGGGTGCGTCGGTTGGCATCATGGAGTCGGTGTCGATGGGTCGGCTTCGCCGCCGAGCCAGTCGATGAGTTGTTCGATGAAGGTCGAAAGCGCCTGGGACATCAGCGCGAAATCGGTTTCCAGGCGCACGGCAGGATCATCGTCGTCCTCGCTCTGACTGGCCTCGTCGAGCACGCTGTCGTCGAACGCCAGCGACTTGAGCGCCAGATCGTCGTGCAGCACGGTGCGCAGCACGCCTTCGCTGCCGAGACTGAGCTGGCTCGCCTGGCGGCCGTTCTCCAGCAGCGACTGGATCTCTTCGCTATCCAGGTCCACCTGGCGGGCCCGCAGTACGCCATCATCCTCGGCGGCGCGCAGCTCGACCTGGTCGCCGAGAACGAGACTCTCCGGGCGACTGCCGGCATCACTCAGCCACTGCGTCATACCGCGAGCAGGCGGTGTCTTGGTTGCCAACGGCGTCACTTTCAGTGACCCGAGGGTTTGACGTAGCAGATCGAGCACCTCCTCGGCGCGCTTTCGGCTGGCGGCATTGATGCCGATCAGGCGACGCTGGGTATCCCACCACAGCTCGACCCGCTGTGTCCGCGTAAAGGCCTGCGGCAGCAGCTCCTCGAGTACCTGCTCCTTGAGCAGCTGACGCTCGCGACGCGACAGCGGCTGGCCTTCGGCGTGCTCGCGCGCTTCCCGGCGCTCGTTGACCTCTTCGTTGACCACCGCGGCGGGCAGCAGACGCTCCTGACGGAGCATCGCCATGAGCCGGTGGCCCTGAATTTCGTGTACGCGCTGTTCGCTGGTGCGGCCGGCCGGCGCGGTCCAGCCGACGCGTCGTGCCTCGCGATCCGAGACGGGGCGAAACGCCGATGCCGCCAGTGCATTCTCCAGATCCTCCAGCGAGAGGACTTCGAGATCATGGCAGCGATACAGATGACAATGCTTGAACCACATGCGCCCGTTCCCGTTTGAAAGGGGGCACATTATGGCGAAACGACCCCGTGCTTACCACCGAGGCAGACCATCGTCGTTTGGCGGCCTGTTTCAAACGCGCGTATGTTTTTTAGCTTCGAGCTTCGAGCTTCGAGCAACGCCAATGATCAGGGAGAGACTCATGGATTCACGCATCACCGTGACGCACGTCCGCGTGCGCGGCTTTCATCTGGACGGCTACGGCCACGTCAATCATGCCCGCTACCTGGAGTTTCTCGAGGAGGGGCGCTGGGCCTTTGTCGATGACCACCCCGAATTCGCCGAGGCACTGGCCGCCGGGGTGGCGCTGGTGGCGGTCAACCTCAACATCGATTACCGCCGGGCGGCGGTGATGCACGACGATCTCGACGTGCGAACCTGTCTCTCTCGCCTCGGCGGGCGCAGCGGTCGCGTGAGCCATGAGATCGTGCATCGCCGCAGCGGCGAGGTCGTGGTGGCGGCCTCTCTCACCTTCGTGCTGCTCGATCAGCGCAGTCATGAGGTCATCGCACTCGACGGCGACTGGCGCCAGCGACTGACGCCGTTGGTGACGACCCTGGATTCGACGCCGGAGGCACACTGACGCCTTGCGAGAAAACCCGGCGTACACGGGTACATGCCTGCCTTTGAAGCCCCTGAAATGGTATGATCCCGAGATTGTACGGCTGACTCGTTCAGCTGCCTTGTCGGGGCTTCATTAACGCTGCCGCGGACGGACCTCGTTCGCGGCGGTGGCGCAAAGGATTTGACGACCCATGGGTGATATCGCCAGAGAAATTTTGCCGGTCAACATCGAGGATGAGCTCAAGCAGTCCTATCTGGACTATGCGATGAGCGTCATCATCGGACGTGCACTGCCGGACGTCCGCGATGGTTTGAAGCCGGTGCATCGGCGCGTGCTTTACGCGATGCACGAGCTCAACAACGACTGGAACAAACCCTACAAGAAGTCGGCGCGTGTGGTCGGCGACGTGATCGGTAAGTATCACCCCCACGGCGATAGCGCGGTCTACGACACCATCGTGCGCATGGCGCAGAGTTTCTCGATGCGCCACGTGCTCGTCGACGGTCAGGGCAACTTCGGTTCCATCGACGGCGATAACGCCGCGGCGATGCGTTATACCGAAGTGCGCATGGCGCGCCTCTCCCACGAGCTGCTCGCCGATCTCGAGAAAGACACGGTCGACTGGGTCGACAACTACGACGGCACCGAACGCATTCCGGAAGTGCTGCCGACGAAAGTGCCGAACCTGTTGATCAACGGCGCTTCGGGTATTGCCGTCGGCATGGCGACCAACATTCCGCCGCACAACATGGTCGAAGTGATCGACGGCTGTCTGGCGCTGATCAACGATTACACGCTTACCATCGACGATCTGATGGAGTACATCCCGGGGCCTGACTTCCCGACCTCCGGCATTATCAACGGCCGCGCCGGAATCCTCGAGGCCTACCGCACCGGGCGCGGGCGTATCTACGTGCGCGCCAAGCACACGGTGGAGTTCGACAAGAAGAGCGGGCGTGATCACATCATCGTCACCGAGCTTCCGTATCAGGTGAACAAGGCGCGGCTGATCGAGAAGATCGCCGAGCTGGTCAAAGAGAAGCGCATCGAAGGCATCGCCGAGCTTCGCGACGAGTCCGACAAGGAAGGACTCCGGGTGGTGATCGAGGTCAAGCGCGGCGAGTCCGGCGATGTCGTCGTCAACAACCTGTTCGCGCACACCCAGCTCGAGACCGTTTTCGGTATCAACATGGTGGCGCTCGACGACGGCCAGCCGAAGACGCTCAATCTCAAGCAGCTGCTCGAGGCATTCATCCGCCACCGCCGTGAGGTGGTGACTCGCCGTACGCTGTTCGAACTCAAGAAGGCCCGTGAACGTGGCCACCTTCTCGAGGGTCTGACGGTTGCGATCTCCAACATCGACGAGGTGATCGAGCTGATCAAGGCCTCGCCGAATGCGGCAGAGGCCAAGGAGAAGCTCCTCGGCCGTGACTGGCAGCCGGGGCAGGTGACCGGCATGCTGGACCGCGCGGGCGCCAACTCGTGCAAGCCTGAGGATCTCGAGGAGGGCTTCGGTCTCTCCGACGATCGCAGCCTCTACCGGCTCTCTCCGGCGCAGGCCCAGGCCATCCTCGAACTGCGTCTGCACCGTCTGACCGGTCTCGAGACCGAAAAGCTGCTCGACGAATATCTGGGCATTCTTCAGCGCATCGCCGAGCTGAATCATATCCTCGCCTCGCCCGACCGCCTGCTCGAGGTGATTCGCGAGGAGCTGGAGTCGATTCGCGATCAGTACGGCAATGCGCGGCGTACCGAGATTCACACCAGTCGTCTCGATCTGCGCATGGAAGACCTGATCGCCGAAGAGGACATGGTGGTCACGCTCTCCCGCGGCGGCTACGCCAAGACGCAGCCGATCACCGATTACCAGGCGCAGAAGCGCGGCGGTCGCGGCAAGTCAGCGACCAGCATGAAGGACGAGGACGTGATCGAGCATCTGATCGTCGCCTCGACCCACGACACCATGCTGCTCTTCTCCAACCGCGGCAAAGTCTACTGGCTCAAGACCTACGAGATGCCCAACGCCAGCCGTGGCTCCCGCGGCAAGCCGTTGGTCAATCTGCTGCCGCTCGACGAAGGCGAGGCGATCAACGCCATCCTGCCGGTGCGGGATTACAACCCGGAGAGCTACATCTTCTTCGCCACCGCCCACGGCACCGTCAAGCGCACCTCGCTGGATCAGTTCTCGCGACCGCGTAGCGTCGGTCTGATCGCGCTGGATCTCGACGAGGGCGATCGGCTGGTGGGCGCGGCGATCACCTCCGGGGCTGATCACGTCATGCTGCTCTCCTCAAATGGCAAGGCGATCCGCTTCGAAGAAAGCAACGTGCGCGCCATGGGCCGCACCGCCCGCGGTGTCCGCGGCATGCGTCTCGCCGACGGTGCCGAGGTCATCAGCCTGATCATTCCGCAGAGCCAGACCATCGACGTCAACGCCGACGCTGAGGTCGAGGCCGATGAAGCCAGCGCAGAGAGTGGCAACGACGAGCAGATCTATATCCTCACCGGCTCCGAAAACGGCTACGGCAAGCGGACTCGGCTCGAAGAGTTCCCGATCCGCGGGCGCGGCGGCCAAGGCGTCATCGCGATGCAGACCACCGAGCGTAACGGCGCGCTGGTGGCGGCGATGCAGGTTCGCTCCAGCGACGAGATGATGCTGATCACCGACCGCGGGACGCTGGTGAGAACGCGCGTCTCCGAAGTCTCGATCAGCGCGCGTAATACTCAGGGCGTCACGCTGATCCGGACCAGTGAAGGCGAGTGCCTGGTCAAGACGGTGCGCGTCGACGAGCCGCAGGAAGTACCGGTTCCGGAAGACGAGGCCGTCGAAGGTGAGGCGGTGGATGGCGAGACGGCGGTCGATGCGTCGGCAGCGTCTGCAATCTCCGACGAGACCGATGACGAGGTTGACGACGCGGCACCGTCCAGCGGTGACGACACCCCGCGCGACAGCGACGACTGAAGAGCGTCGGCGCCGGCCGCCCGGCGCCGACTTGGTGTGGTTTTAGGAACATCGACAATGACACGTCTGCATAACTTCTGCGCCGGGCCGGCTGCAATGCCCTCGGCAGTACTGAACCGGGCTCGCGAAGAGATGCTCGATTACCGCGGCCAGGGGCTGTCGGTCATGGAGATGAGTCATCGCAGCCCGACCTTCGAGGCGATTGCTGCCAAGGCGGAGCGAGACTTCCGCGATCTGCTCGCGATCCCCGACAACTATCGGGTGCTGTTCATGCAGGGGGGCGCAACGATGCAGTTCGCCTGTGTGCCGCTCAACCTGCTGGGCGGCGGCGGCTCGCCCAACTATCTCGATACTGGCATCTGGTCGACCAAGGCGATCAAGGAGGCCGGACATCTCGGCGGCGCTCATGTGGCGGCCTCGACGCGTGAGTCGGGCTACGACCGGGTGCCGCGCGCCGACGAGATTGCGCTGTCGTCCGATGCCGCCTATCTGCACTACTGCCACAACGAGACCATCGGAGGCCTCGCCTTCGATTACGTCCCCGACGTTGGCAGCGGCCGGGAAACGGTGCCGCTAGTCTGTGACATGTCGTCGTCGATTCTCTCGACGCCGCTGGATGTCAGTCAGTACGGTGTCATCTACGCCGGCGCCCAGAAAAATATCGGGCCTGCCGGCATCACCGTGGTGATCGTGCGCGAGGATCTGCTCGATCGTGCCGTCGCGAGCACGCCTTCGCTGCTTGGCTGGAAGGTCTACGCCGACAACGACTCCATGATCAACACGCCGCCCACTTATGCCTGGTATCTGGCGGGGCTGGTCTTCGAGTGGTTGAAAGAGGATGTCGGCGGTCTGGAGGCCATGGAGGCGATCAACCGCCGCAAGAGCCAGGCACTCTACGACACTATCGACACCAGCGATTTCTACGCCAACCCGATCGCGCCGGCCAACCGCTCGCTGATGAACGTGCCGTTCACGCTGGCGGATGAGGCGCTCAATGCGCGCTTCCTGGAGGAGGCGCAGAGCAATGGGCTGCTCAACCTGAAGGGACATCGCAGCGTCGGCGGCATGCGTGCGAGCCTCTATAATGCGGTCAGCGAAGCGGACGTCAGCGCGCTGATCACGTTCATGCAGGACTTCGAGCGCCGTTGTGGTTGAGCGGATGGTTACATCACTGCAGTCAGTCAGGAAACGCTCATGAGCGATACCTCCCAGCCGCAGGACCTCGCCGCGCTGCGCCAGCGCATCGATGCCCTGGATGCCGAACTCCTGCGGCTCATCAGCGAGCGCGCCGAGTGCGCCGCCAGGGTCGCGCACGTCAAGACCGCGGATGATCCGGACGCGGTCTTTTATCGACCCGAGCGTGAAGCCCAGGTCTTGCGCCGTGTGATGGATAACAACCCGGGGCCACTCCACGCGGAGGAGATGGCGCGGCTGTTCCGCGAGATCATGTCGGCTTGCCTGGCGCTGGAAAAGCCGATCAAGGTCGCCTATCTCGGTCCCGAGGGAACCTTTACCCAGCAGGCGGCGCTCAAGCACTTCGGACACAGTGCGAACAGCCTGCCGATGGCCGCCATCGACGAAGTCTTTCGGGAAGTGGAGGCCGGCGCGGTCAACTACGGGGTGGTGCCGGTCGAGAACTCCACCGAGGGGGTGGTCAATCACACTCTGGACTCGTTCATGGATTCGGGTCTGCACATCAGTGGCGAGGTGGTGCTGCGCATTCACCATCACCTGCTGGTGTCGAGTGTCACGCGCAAGGACAAGATCTCGCGGATCTATTCGCATCCACAGTCGCTGGCACAGTGTCGCAAATGGCTCGACGCGCACTATCCCCACGCCGAGCGAGTGGCGGTCTCCTCCAACGCGGAGGCCGCGCGCCTGGTCAAGACCGAGTGGCACAGCGCGGCGATCGCCGGGGATATGGCGGCCCAGCTCTATGGGTTGGAGCACGTCGCCGAGAAGATCGAAGATAGTCCGGACAACTCGACGCGCTTTCTGATCATCGGTAACGAATCCGTGCCGCCCTCCGGTACCGACAAGACGTCGATCGTGGTCGCCATGCGCAACCAGCCAGGCGTGCTGCATGACCTGCTGGAACCGTTTCATCGTCATCACGTCGACCTGACACGGTTGGAGACGCGGCCCTCGCGTCATGGCGCTTGGAACTATGTCTTTTTCATCGACTTCAAGGGGCACGTCGACGATGACGGCATTCTCGACGTCCTCGAGGAGGTGCGCGGCCACGCCTCTGACATGAAGATACTCGGGTCCTATCCGGTCGGTGTTCTCTAGGATGCACGACGCAAGCGCGCGAGAGGCGGGTAGGGCGACAGGCGGGCCCCCCGTTCTGCTCATCGTCGGGCTGGGAATGATCGGCGGTTCCTTCGCCGCTGCGCTCAAGGCCAATGGGTTCGGCGGCGAAATCCTCGGTTACGACCTCAATGCCGACGAGATCGAGACCGGTCTGCGGCTGGGAGTCATCGATGACGGAGGAACGCAGCTCTCCCCGCTGGTCGAGAGAAGCGACATCGTCTGTCTCGCGGTGCCGGTGCTGGCAATGGGGCCGGTGCTGCGCGAGATGGCGCCGCTGGTAGGTGAGCGGATTCTGACCGACGTGGGTAGCACCAAGCGCGCGGTGCATGAGGCGGTCGTGGGAGCGCTGGGGTACTTCCCCCCGCGTTTCGTACTCGGCCATCCCATTGCGGGTTCGGAGAAGAGCGGCGTTGCCGCCGCCAACCCGGCGCTGTTCCGTCAGCACAAGGTGATTCTGACCCCGACCCCGGAGACCGCCACTGACGCGGTGGGCGCCGTGCGCGGGCTCTGGCAGTGCTGCGGCGCGCAGGTACTGGAGATGTCGATGGCAGAGCACGACCAGGTATTGGCGCGCACCAGTCATCTCCCGCACCTGCTGGCTTTCTCGCTCGTGGATACGCTGGCTCGGCAGGATGCGCGACTCGATATCTTTCGCTACGCGGCGGGCGGATTCCGTGACTTCACGCGCATTGCCGGCAGCGATCCGGTGATGTGGCGCGATGTCTTTACCGCCAACCGGGATGCGGTGCTCGGGGCGCTGGACGATTTCGAGGCGGGGCTTGCCCGTCTGCGGGTGGCGGTGGAACAGGGCGATAGCGACGCCATGTTGGGCACCTTCGATCGCGCCAGCCACGCGCGACACTATTTCGAAACGCTGTTGAATCAGACGAGTTATCAGACCATGGAAGCACGACAGGTTCAGTACCGGGTCTCGCCCGGCGGTTCGGTCGCGGGGCGAATTCGCGTGCCCGGCGACAAGTCGATTTCGCATCGCTCGATCATGCTTGGTGCGCTCGCTGACGGCGTCACCGAGGTCAAGGGGTTTCTCGAGGGCGAGGATAGCCTGGCGACGCTGCAGGCGTTTCGCGACATGGGCGTGGCGATCGAAGGCCCCCATCAGGGCCGCGTCACCATTCACGGGGTCGGGCTTCAGGGTCTCGAGCGCCCCGCCGGGCCCATCTACGTGGGTAACTCCGGCACGGCGATGCGGCTCTTCGCCGGGCTGCTTGCTGGACAGGCGTTCGATACCGAACTGACCGGCGACGCCTCGCTGACCAAGCGGCCCATGGCCCGGGTCGCCGACCCGCTTCGTACCATGGGTGCGGTGATCGACACCGCCGAGGGCGGCCGACCGCCTCTCAGGATCCACGGCGGCCAGCCGCTCAAGGGCATCGATTACGACATGCCGATGGCGAGCGCGCAGGTCAAATCCTGTCTGCTGCTGGCCGGTCTCTATGCCAAGGGCGAGACACGCGTGCGCGAGCCCGCTCCGACACGGGATCATACCGAGCGCATGCTCAATGGCTTCGGCTACGCGGTCAGCCGTGAAGGCGATGTCGCGCGTCTCGAGGGCGGCGGGTCGCTGACCAGCGCGCCGATCGACGTACCGTCGGACATCTCTTCCGCCACCTTCTTTCTGGTCGCCGCGGCGATCACCCCGGGGTCGGATCTGGTGCTCGAGCATGTGGGTATCAACCCGACACGCATCGGCGTGATCAATATTCTCAAGCAGATGGGCGCCGACCTTCGGCTGGAAAACCCGCGGGAAGTCGGCGGCGAGCCGGTCGCCGACCTCTACATTCGCTATGCGCCGCTGACGGGGATCGACATCCCTGTCGAGCAGGTACCGCTGGCGATCGACGAATTCCCGGCGCTGTTCGTGGCCGCGGCCAACGCCGAGGGCACGACTCGTCTGCGCGGTGCCGAGGAGCTGCGCGTCAAGGAGTCCGATCGGATTCAGGCGATGGCCGACGGCCTCGCGGTGCTCGGCGTCGACGCCGTCGTCTATGAAGACGGTATCGACATCGTCGGCAAGGGCGGGGAGGGCGCCAACTATGGTGGCGGCCAGGTCGACAGCCTTGGCGATCACCGCATTGCGATGGCGTTCACCGTGGCCGCCCTGCGCGCAAACGAGCCGATCTTGATCGACGATTGTGCCAACGTTGCGACCTCGTTCCCCGGCTTCGTTACCCTGGCGAACCGGGTCGGTCTGCAGCTCGAGGAGGTGACGGCATGAGCGATACGACGTCGATCGTGACCATCGATGGTCCGGGTGGGGCCGGCAAGGGCACGATCAGCCGTATGATCGCCGAGCGATTCGGCTGGCATCTGCTCGATTCCGGCGCACTCTACCGGCTGACGGCGCTCGCCGCGCTGCGCAAAGGCGTAGCCACCGACGACCCTGCCGGCCTGGCCGAGCAGGCCCGCGATCTCGATGTCGTCTTTGCTGTCGATGACGGTCGAGCGACGATTCTGCTCGAGGGCGACGACGTCACCCGCGAGATTCGCCGGGAAGAGGTGGGTGGCGCGGCATCGCGCGTGGCGGCCCTCCCGGTGGTTCGCGAGGCACTGCTCCAGCGTCAGCGCGATTTCCGTAAGCCTCCGGGGCTGGTTGCCGATGGGCGCGACATGGGGACGGTGGTTTTCCCCGACGCGCCGCTCAAGATCTACCTCACCGCCTCCGCCGAGGAGCGTGCCAAGCGGCGCCAGCGTCAATTGCACGAGGCGGGGGAGAATGCTAGACTTTCGACCCTTTTGGAAGAAATCAAAGCGCGCGATGCGCGTGATATGCAGCGTGCGGTGGCGCCGCTCAAGCCGGCAATCGATGCCGTCGAGCTCGACACCACGCAGCTGGATATACCGGAAGTCGTGAAGCGTATCGAAACGCTGATCGTCGAGCGCGAACTGACCTGAGGTCGACAGCGCTAGGCAGCAGCCGATGACACACTTCCGTTCCGGGGCCCCTGGCAAGATGTCAAGATGTGCAGCGACCACGCATGCCAAGTCGCGGCATATCCAACCAGCGCCAACGTCCCCAGGGATATGTCGATAAGGCCCGTGCTCGCTGGTGGTACGGAGGAAGGCGGTCTTGGCCGTCATTAACGTTGATTACGTAGGAATCACATGAGCGAAAGCTTTGCTGAACTGTTTGAACAATCTCTCCAGGACATCAACATGGAGCCCGGTGCCATTGTCATGGCAACCGTGGTCGACATCGAAGGCGACTGGATCACCGTCAATGCTGGCCTGAAGTCCGAAGGCCAGATCCCGGTCGCGCAATTCCGCGACGACAATGGTGAAATGACCATTTCGGTCGGTGATGAAGTCAAGGTTGCACTGGAAGCCGTCGAAGACGGGTTCGGTGAAACCCGCCTGTCCCGCGAGAAGGCCAAGCGTGCCGAAGCGTGGAAAGAGCTGGAAGCGGCCTTCGAGAAGGACGAGATCGTCAAGGGCGTGATCAACGGGAAGGTCAAGGGCGGCTTTACCGTCGACGTCTCCTCCATTCGCGCGTTCCTGCCGGGTTCGCTGGTCGACGTGCGTCCGGTCCGCGACACCGCGCACCTCGAGCACAAAGAGCTCGACTTCAAGGTCATCAAGCTCGACCCGAAGCGCAACAACGTTGTCGTTTCCCGTCGTGCCGTTCTCGAAGCCGAGAACAGCGCCGAGCGTGAAGCGCTGCTCGCCACGCTTCAGGAAGGCCAGCAGATCAACGGTATCGTCAAGAACCTCACCGACTACGGCGCTTTCGTCGACCTCGGTGGCGTCGACGGCCTGCTGCACATCACCGACATGGCTTGGAAGCGTATCAAGCATCCGAGCGAAATCGTTGCCGTCGGCGACGAGATCAATGTCAAGGTGCTGAAGTTCGATCGTGAGCGCAACCGCGTCTCGCTGGGCCTCAAGCAGCTGGGCGAAGATCCGTGGGTCAACATCGTCGGCCGCTATCCGGAAGGCACCAAGGTCAACGCGACAGTGACCAATCTGACCGACTACGGCTGCTTCGCCGAGCTGGAAGAGGGTGTCGAAGGTCTGGTCCACGTCTCCGAAATGGATTGGACCAACAAGAACATCCACCCGTCCAAGGTTGTTCAGGTCGGTGATGACGTCGAAGTTATGGTGCTGGATATCGACGAAGAGCGTCGTCGTATCTCCCTCGGTATCAAGCAGTGCACCACCAACCCGTGGGAAGACTTCAGCGGCCGTTACAACAAGGGCGACCGCGTTGCAGGTACCATCAAGTCGATCACCGACTTCGGTATCTTCATCGGTCTGGAAGGCGGCATCGACGGTCTGGTGCACCTCTCCGACATCTCCTGGAGCGAAGCGGGCGAAGAAGCGGTTCGTCAGTTCAAGAAGGGCGACGAAGCAGAAGCCGTCATCCTCTCGATCGATCCGGAGCGTGAGCGCATCTCGCTGGGCATCAAGCAGCTCGAGTCCGATCCGGTCTCCGAGTTCCTGGCCGTCAACGACAAGGGTGCCGTCGTGACGGGCCGCATCGTCGAAGTCGATGCCAAGGAAGCCCATGTTGAGCTGGCCACTGATGTCGTCGCTGTGCTCAAGGCGTCGGAAATCAGCGCTGACCGTGTCGAAGACGCGCGCAACGTGCTGAACGAAGGCGACAACGTTGAAGCGAAAATCATCAACGTCGATCGCAAGAGCCGCGTCATCAACCTGTCCATCAAAGCGAAGGACCAGGTCGATACTCGCCGCAACATGACGAAGCTTCGTGATCAGCAGGAAGACGACGTCAACGGTCCGACCACCATCGGTGATCTGATCAAGCAGCAGATGAGCCAGGACTGATCTCGCGATTCGAGATCTGATCGGCTAACAAAAACAGCGCCTCCGGGCGCTGTTTTTTTATGTCTGCCGTTTGCGTCGTTCACTGTGCTCGGGTGCTCGGGTGCTCGGGTGCTCGGGTACTCGGGTGCTCGGGTGCTCGGGTGCTCGAGGGTTCGGGGGCTTGGCAGGCCGGAGGAGGGCGCCTGCGACAACAAACGCGTCGCCGCTTGCGCATCGCACTGGGAATGAGAGGCACGACGGTGCAGGTCGGTTTAATCAGGCGTTGTGGCCGGTGAAGCCGTTGCCGAGTCAGCTCGAGGTGGGATCAGTGGCGTAGCCAGTCGCGAAGCCGGCGGCGTGGCGATGCTTGACGCGTTGCATCACTCCCGCAAAGCCCGTGGACGCTCTGCTGAAGCGGCGCGATGACCGCATCGAGATGGTAGCGGCAAAGCGCCTGATCCAGCGCGCCCGGGCACTGTGCCATCAGCAGGCCGCAGTGATAGGTCGCTACATCCAGCGCGGCACGCACCTCGGGAAAGGGGGCTGCCGCTTCCCGGCTGTTCTTGAGTTCGCGCAGCAACATCCTCAACATCTCGGCATCCAGCCAGCACGGGGTCGTATCCGTTGCATCGCCCTGGGGAAGCGACTTTTTGACCGCCTGGAAAGAGACCTGGAGGAAGACGCAGGTGTAGTGAAGCTGGGCGCGTTCAGAAGTCATGGTCGGCACCGGCTATTGATGAGATCGATTCCCATTCTCTATTCGGCGCCGATGCTTGTCAAAGCCAATCCCTTTCAGGATGTCATCACGCTTGGGTAACAGCGTGCGGTAGGGCCATCACCGGGGCTCACCGGACTTCTCTAGGGCTGCCAGTACCCCCCGCAGAATGGAAAGCTCCTTGCGGCTTGGCTCGGCGCGCGCGAAGAGGGCGCGCAAGTGAGCTTCTGTCTTGGCGTGGGGTTGATTGAGAAAACCGGCTGCGCTCAGGGCCTGGTGCAGGTGGGCGTGGAAATGCTCGAGCTGCTCAACGGTCGGGTAAGGTCCGCCGGCCGACAGGGCAGGCTTGGCGTTCTCGCGACGGTTGGCCTGGCGAAAGGCTTCGTAGGCGACGATCTGTACTGCCTGCGACAGATTCAGGATGCCGTAATCCGGGTTGGCGGGGATGGTCAGTTGATGCGTGCAATGACCGATCTCTTCGTTGGTGAGGCCGTAGCGCTCGCGACCGAAGACAATGGCGATACGCCCTTCCTCGAGGCGCTTGGCGGCGTCTTCCATCATGACATCGGGCCCGTCATAGCAGGGCAGTGGCAGGCTGCGCAGTCGCGCGCTGGCGCCGATCACCTGAACGCAGTCGCCGACGGCCTCGGAAAGCGAACCGACCACGCGGCAGTCGTCGATGAGGTCGCTGGCACCGGCGGCAAGTCGGGTGGCGTCTTCGTCGGGAAACTGGCGCGGGTTGACGAGTACCAGATCGCTGAGGCCCATGGTTTTCATGGCACGGGCGCTGGCACCAATGTTGCCAGGGTGGAACGTCTGGACGAGAACGATGCGAATGCGATCGAGCATGCGCTGAAGGCTCCGGGGCAGGAAATGAGATGACAAACGCGAGACGAAAAAAAGCCCCGCCGAGTGGCGGGGCTCTCCATGATACCTGAATATCATGCTGCCTGAGCGGGTCAGGCGGGGCGGGGCATTTACATCATGCCGCCCATGCCACCCATGCCGCCCATGTCCGGGGCGCCGCCGCCACCGGCCGGAGCGTCTTCCGGGTCGTCGGCGATCATGCATTCGGTGGTGATCATCAGGCCAGCGACCGAGCCTGCGGACTGCAGAGCGGAGCGCGTGACCTTGGCCGGATCGAGCACGCCCATGTCGAACATGTCGCCGAACTCGCCGGTCTGGGCGTTGTAGCCGAAGTTGCCTTCACCGTCCTTGACGCGGTTCAGGATCACGGAAGCTTCTTGGCCGGCGTTGGTCACGATCTGGCGAAGCGGTGATTCCATGGCGCGGACCGCGATGGCGATGCCGTGCGTCTGGTCTTCGTTGTCGCCGGTAAGACCCTTGATCTTGGTCAGGATGCGAACCAAGGCAGTACCACCGCCAGGCACGACGCCTTCTTCAACGGCAGCGCGAGTCGAGTGCAGTGCGTCTTCGACGCGAGCCTTCTTCTCTTTCATTTCGACTTCGGTCGCGGCACCCACGCGGATGACGGCAACGCCGCCGGCCAGCTTGGCGACACGCTCCTGAAGCTTCTCGCGGTCGTAGTCAGAAGAGGTCTCTTCGATCTGGGCGCGGATCTGGCTGACACGCGCTTCGATGTCGGAATCCTGACCGGCACCATCGATGATGGTGGTGTTCTCTTTGGACATGGTCACGCGCTTGGCGGTGCCCAGGTGGTCAAGAGTGACCTGCTCGAGGTCCAGACCGACTTCTTCGGAGATCACGGTGCCGCCGGTCAGGATGGCGATGTCCTGCAGCATGGACTTGCGACGGTCGCCGAAGCCAGGCGCCTTGGCGGCCGCGACTTTGACGATGCCGCGCATGTTGTTGACGACCAGCGTCGCCAGCGCTTCACCTTCGATGTCCTCGGCGATCAGCACCAGCGGCTTGCCTGCCTTGGCGACGGCTTCCAGCGTCGGCAGCAATTCGCGGATGTTGGAGATCTTCTTGTCGACCAGCAGGATGTACGGGTCTTCAAGCTCGACCGCCATGGTTTCCTGGTTGGTGACGAAGTACGGCGAGAGGTAGCCGCGATCGAACTGCATGCCTTCGACGACTTCCAGCTCGTCTTCGAAGCCACGGCCTTCGTCGACGGTGATCACGCCTTCCTTGCCGACTTTCTCCATCGCATCGGCAATGATACGGCCGATGTTGGTGTCGCCGTTCGCGGAGATCGTGCCGACCTGAGCGATGGCGTTGGAGTCGGTGCACGGCACGGAGAGCGACTCGATCTCTTTGACGGCGGCGGCGACGGCTTTGTCGATACCGCGCTTGAGATCCATCGGGTTCATGCCAGCGATGACGCCTTTCAGGCCTTCGTTGACAATGGACTGTGCCAGAACGGTCGCGGTCGTGGTGCCGTCACCGGCCACGTCAGACGTCTTGGAAGCGACTTCCTTGACCATCTGAGCGCCCATGTTCTCGAACTTGTCTTTGAGTTCGATCTCTTTGGCTACCGAGACGCCGTCTTTGGTGACGGTCGGTGCGCCGAAAGATTTTTCCAGAACGACGTTGCGGCCCTTCGGACCCAGCGTGGCTTTAACGGCGTTGGCGAGAGTGTCGACACCCTTGGCCATACGGGTACGAGCATCGCTGGAGAACTTGACTTGTTTAGCTGCCATTGTTCGGTATTCCTACTCTGAAACGTGAAATGGTGACGAACCGTTGAGCGAGGAGGGCGATCAGCCTTCGACGACGGCCAGGATGTCGCCTTCGCTCATGATCAGCACTTCTTCGCCGTCGATTTTCTGCTTCTCGACGCCGAAGCCTTCCTTGAAAATGACCGTGTCGCCGACTTTGACGTCCAGGGCGCGAACATCGCCACTGTCGAGAATGCGGCCATTGCCTACCGCCAGAATCTCACCGCGCGTCGGCTTTTCCTGGGCGCTGCCCGGAAGCACGATGCCGCCAGCCGTTTTTTGCTCTTCTTCTTTGCGGCGTACGATGACGCGATCGTGCAAGGGACGGATATTCATTGCTCACGTTCTCCTGATGGTTACATGTTGCAAATGCACGTTCCCACATGAGCGATGCTCAGGGGGGAAGAAGGCTGACGCCTTCCGGTTAATCGGCCTTATGGCCTAAAGCTATCGCTGCTGCCTTGATGGGGCCGGACGTTGCGCTTTCAAGGCTGAGATCAAAAAAAATTCGTTGAATCGGTAGCTTGTCGAGTCTCGGTGACGCTCATCGCGGTCGCGAATCGTTATCGCATTTTTCCACGAACTCACCCTCGAGCGGCTCCCCGGTATCGTCGCGACGATGTTCTCTGCCAGGCCGCGGGTCTGGGCCACGCTGCCAGTCGTCACTGGCATCGACTCTCGCGCCGTAAGGCTGTCCCGTGTTCGGTGCTACCCGTGTCCAGCGTCGGAGTAGTCGGCCGCTCCCCGGAATCAGGCAGAGCAGTCCGGCCATGTCGGATAAAAAGCCCGGCGCAATGAGCAGGATGCCAGCCAGCAGAAACCCGGCGCCGTGGAGTAGTTCGTCGGAGGGAACCTCGCCGCGCGCAAATCGTTCGCGAGCGCGCTGGAAGGTCAGCAGGCTCTCGCGACGAATCAGATGAATACCGAATGCCGCGCTAAGGGCGATCCAGAGCAGCGTGACCAGCAAGCCGAGTTTGGCACCGAGGGTGAACAGCACCACGAAGTCGGCGATTGCCATGAGCACGAGCAATAAGAGAAGGGGCATGACGTCTCCCTGATTGAGTCTGCCTGACTCTCTCAGATGGAGACGATCGGCCGGAATGCAAGTCGCGCGGCCGACGGGGACCGCGCGAAAGGAGGGCTAGATCAAGTGGAGGTTAAAGCGTCGCATCGTCGCCGAGGTTGTCGACGGTCTTCGGTCCGATGCCACTGACGCGGGTGAGATCTTCGAGGCTTTCGAACGCGCCGTGGGTTTCGCGCTCGTCGACGATGGCCTGAGCCTTGACCTCACCGATGCCCGGTAGCGAGGCCAGCGATTCGACGGAAGCCTGATTGACGTTGACGGCATCCTGGGCGAGGACGCTGATGCTGAAACCGAGCGCTACAGCAAGGAGTGCGGTGCGTATTATCTTTGTCATTACCTTCTCCATCGGGGTGTTGGTATCAAATTGAGGCACGCGGGGCGGTGCCCCCATAAAACCCATCGACAGACCTCGGCGAGACTTGAATCGCCATCCCCTCGAATTTGACCGTCATCCCCGAGGGCCCACCGGATTGGGTATACTCGCCCGCGAATTCGTCTGCCGGAGAGCTTCATGGCCGCTATCTCGACTCCCCTGATCATCGCGCTCGACTACGCCGATCTGCCTTCAGCTCTGGCGATGGCGGACTCGCTCGATCCCACCCGCTGCCGAGTCAAAATCGGCAAGGAGCTATTTACCCGAACGGGGCCGGCAGCGATCGATGCCCTGCATGAGCGCGGGTTCGAGGTGTTCCTGGATTTGAAGTTCCACGACATTCCCAACACGGCCGCCGCCGCCGTGGAAGCTGCCGCCGACCGCGGCGTCTGGATGACCAATGTTCATGCCGGCGGTGGCCGGCGAATGATGGAGGCGTGTGCGGCGCGGCTTGCAGAGAAAAGACATGCGACGCGGCTGATTGCCGTCACTGTGCTGACGAGCTTGTCGGATGACGAACTGGGCGAAATCGGAGTGGTGGGGAGCGCTGCGGAGCAGGTCGAGCGACTGGCGATGCTCGCCCAGCAGAGCGGCATGCACGGTGTCGTCTGTTCAGCGAAAGAGAGCACTCGGCTGCGCGAGCGCTGTGGCGACGCGTTTCTGAAAGTGACACCCGGGATCCGCCCGGCCGATGCCGACGGTGGCGATCAGCGCCGCATCATGACGCCGGAAGGGGCCATGGCGGCCGGTAGCACGCACCTGGTCGTTGGCCGAGCCGTGACGCGCGCCGCGATCCCCATGGAGGCGCTGACGGCGATAGAGCGCGCCATCGCCTAGTGGCTCATTCGCCCTCGATACCGGTGATGGGCTTGCTCGTGCCCCAGCTGTGACAGTGAGGGCACTGCCAGGTGAGCTGTTCGGCATCGAAGCCACAGCGCTGGCAACGATAGCGGGGGCGAACACTCAAGAGTTGTTGGGTGTGCTGCTTGAGTAGCTCCAGTCGATCCCTCTCCCCCGGATCGCTATCTTCGAGATACAGATCCATCAGGAAATCCACGCCGCGCAGACTGGGTTGCTCACGCAGTTGGTCGCTGACGAAAGCGCACGCCATCTCAGTGCCTTGGCGTTTCTTGAGGGCATGAGCGGCCATAATCACGATCGTGGTCTGCGGGTTATGCTGAAGCTGTTCTTCAAGGAATTGCCACCAGCCCGTGTCGTCGTCAAGTAGCTGATAGGCGTCTCGGAGCGGCAGCAGCACCAGCGGCGCAAAGCTGGCATCCTGCTCGAAAATCCGCTGCCAGCAGCGAATGGCATTGCGGTACTGGCTGATGTCCCATTCGATCTGGCCCAGAATCCAGTTGGCGCGGACACAGCGGTCGTCGATGTTGAGCGCCTGACGCAGGGCTTTTCTGGCCAGCGACGGGCTGGCATCCCGGCGATACTCCATTGCCAATTCGCACTGCCAGTGTGCCGCCGCTCTGCGGATGTCGGCATCAGTGCGGATCAGTGGCTGTGCGACCTCCAGTGCTTGCGACCACTCTTTCTCCCGCTGGAAGAGATCCACGAGTAACCGCTTGCCGGCGAGTTTCTGTTCGTCGTCGGCGTTGGCTTTCTGCAGCCCCTGTAACAGGCGTTCGGCGCGGTCCAGTAGACCTAGATTGAGGAAGTCGCGAGAAAGTTCGAGCTGAACTTGACCGCTCTGGACGGCCGTTAGCGCGGGGCGCGCCAGCAGGTTCTGATGAATGCGCACGGCGCGATCGGCTTCGCCGCGTGACCGGTAGAGATTGCCAAGGGCAATGTGCGTTTCAACCGTGTCGCTGTTGACCTCCAGCGCTTGCGTGAAGGTCTCGATGGCTCGGTCTGGCTGCTCGTTGAGCAGGTGGTTGAGACCCACGAAGTAGTCCCGCGGTAGCGAAGACTCCCCGCCTCGCGACGCGGTCTTTCGTCGACCGCCGTCACGCCGGCCCAACCACCAGCCAATGGCGATGGCTGCCACTAGCATGGCCAGTAGCAGAGCATCGCTCATGTCAGGTGCTTTCCTTGAACTCCCGCGTCCGCAGACGATCGAGTTCCTTGCGCTGTTGCTGATTGTGGCGCTGGGCGCGAGTCAGAAGCGTCCGTAGCCGCAGATACATGCCCGTCATCGCGAACATCCCGAGTATGACGCCGCAGGCGAGCGCCACCAGAAGCCATAGGGAGAGTGAGGCGGGAGGCAGTTCGACCCAGATCAAATCCAGCGGCATCGGTTGCTGGTTATTGACGGCGAACAGAATACCGAGCAGCAGCACGACGATGAGAATGACAGCGAGTATGACGCCCTTGAGCCAGCGCATAAGGATTCCTGATAACGAGCCTCGGCGGCGAGTTCAGTGAGCTCGCCGACCGACGGTGGGCTTGCGAGAGCCCGGTGACTGGGTGATCAATAGCCGAGCGCTCGGCTGGCATTGACCTGTTCGCGCAATTCCTTGCCCGGTTTGAAATGAGGGACGAACTTGCCATTGAGGTCAACCGGGTCGCCGGTCTTGGGGTTGCGACCCGTGCGCGGCTCGCGAAAATGCAGGGAGAAACTCCCGAAACCCCGAATTTCGACCCGCCCGCCATCGGCGAGGGCACTGGTGATATCGTCCAGAATGACCCGGACCGCGGCTTCGACTTCCTTCGCCGAGAGCTCGGGGCGACGGGTGGCAATCTGCTCGATCAATTCCGACTTGGTCATCGACACTCTCCGTGGGCATCGGCCCGGCGGTTAGGGGCGCACAATTGGAACGCCGACTTCTATTGTTGTCGATTCAGCATACTTCGCAAGTTTTGCGAAAACAACGCACTAGGTTCCGATGGTTCGATCTTGGGCCACGGTATGGCAAGGCTATCGTCGGGCGACCCGGCTCTCGCCAAGTCGCATGTAGGGACTGGCATTTCCCCTCACGGCGACATCAATAGTGGGAGTGTCTCGCGTTGGTCTACAATGGGCTGTCGTTCCAGCCTCCAGGAGACCCCGTGTCCGATAACGAAGATACCGTAAGAAAGCGTCTTTACTGGCACTCCCGCCGCGGCATGTGGGAACTCGACCTGCTCCTCGTGCCATTTCTCGAAGATTGCTATGACGCGCTCTCGCCGGAGGATCAGGTCCGTTACCGCGAGCTCATCGCGGCAGAGGACCAGGATCTCTTCACCTGGCTGATGCGTCGTGAGTGGCCGGAGGATGAGGATCTACGTCGAATCGTTCAGATGATCGTTGAACATGCCGAAGCCCTCGATCGCCGTCGACATCAAACGCTCTAGGCTAGCGCTGACGGCTCAAGGTCTCTCGCTTGTGTTGCTCGTCGTGTACACGGCGAGCTTCGCGTCACGACCGCTGGCCGTCGTCTGGCTGGTCGCAGGCGTCGGCTATCTGGCGTCGAGTTGGCGTCGCGCCGCTGGACACCGCCGCTTGCGCTGGCGATGGGGAGAGAGCCGCGCGATCTGGGAATGTTCAGTGGATGGGCGAGACTGGCAAGAGATTCGTTGCCAACCGGTGCGTATCGGGCCTTGGCTGTCCGGGCTCAAGCTCGACGGCAGAACGCACTGGCTCTATCCCGATAGTCTCAGCGTCAACGATTTCCGAAGTCTTCGAGAGACTTTACTGATTCACGAGGGGCAAGCATCGAGGCGGTGAGGTTCACGCGGTCATTGGCGATGATGACCAGGCACAAGTCGGGCATCGCCGAATGCCGTCGATACAACGCAAACGGCCCCGCCACTAGGCGGGGCCGTTGCCGTTCGACAACTCGGCGGGTGACTGCCGAGTCGACGTGGCTCAGCGGCGTCCGACCAGAAAGCCGATCGCGAAGCCGGCGAGAGCCGCGACACCCATGCTGCTCCAGGCATTGCGATGGACATAGTCATCGGTCTCACGCCAGGCCTCTTCGGCGTGCTCGACGAGGTCAGTGCCGAGATCGTCGGCGCGATGGCGGGCATGATCGATGCCCTTGCGACCGCGGCGCTTGGCATCTTCGTAGTAGTAACGCGCATCTTCACGGTATTTGCGGCTCATGGATCGTCCTTAATCTATGGATGGGGTTCGTAGGCAGTTGGTGCCGTCGCTACTCAACGCTTGCGAATCAGCAGCGCGACAAAGGCCCCGGCGAAGGCAGCTATACCCACGCTTTGCCAGGGTTTGGCCTGCACGAAAGCATCGCAGCTTTCGCACGTATCCGCGACCTGCGCGTTGACGCGCCGTCGCGATCGCTCCGCCCAGCCGTCGTGGCCGGCAAGATAGGCGGCCACGTAACGGGGCGGCTCATCGATGCTCTCCTCGAGCGGTTCAGCCCCGAAATCATCTCGGGCGCTCATCGGCTCGCCGGTACTCGACGCATCGCTCAACTGGCTGCCGGTCTCCGCGGCCGCCGCGATGTCGTCGTCGAGACGCTGGACCTGCGGGTCTTTATCTGCACGATGAAAAAGGCTCACATCACGTCCCTCGGTATCGGTGAAAGCTCGCTATCAGTGTAGACAGCTTTGCCCGATGCGCCCCGTTTCTCACGTCATCGATCACGCTCGTCCTTTGCGATCTCGGCGGCAAGCTCTGCATCGAGCCGGCGCCCGACACGCCCCGGGGAGCCGCTGCGTTGGGCCAAGAGTGCGTAGGCAACCGGGACGATGAAGAGTGTCAGCAAGGTAGCAATCGCGACGCCCCAGAAGATCACGGTACCCATGACAATGCGCGACTCCGCCCCTGGCCCGAATGCGAGCAGTAGCGGTACGGCGCCGGCCATGGTGGTAATGGTCGTCATCAGTATCGGTCTGAGCCGCGTCACCGATGCCTCTATCAGTGCGGTCTCGAAAGGCCGCCCCTGGTCGCGCAGCTGATTGGCGAACTCGACGATGAGAATGCCGTTCTTGGTGGCAAGCCCCACGAGCATGACCAGCCCGACTTGGCTGTAGATGTTGAGCGATTGGCCGCCAGCCCAAAGCCCAAGAAGCGCGCCACCGATGGCCATCGGCACCGTGAGCATGATGATCAGCGGATGGATGAAGCTCTCGAACTGCGCCGCGAGCACGAGGAAGACCACCAGAATGCCGATCACGAGGAGAAACGTCGTGGCGCCGCTGGCCTGCTGATAGTCGCGCGAGGGGCCCTTGTAGTCGATGACCGCCTCGGCGGGAAGTTCCTCCGAGGCCAGAGTCCGCAGTGTGCGAAGGGCCTCGCCCAGCGTCGTCCCCTCGGCGAGATTGGCCTCCAGCGTGATGGCACGCATGCGATTGAAGCGGTTGAGCTCGCTGGCACCCGCGAATGATGAAACCTCGACCAGGCTTGCCAACGGGATTAGCGCGTCGCCGGTTGCGCTGCGCACCTGGACGTTGTCGAGAACGCTGGGGTTTCGCTGACGGTCGCGTTCCCCTTCGAGGATCACGTCGTACTCCTCGCCATCGTCCACGTAAGTCGTGACACTGCGCCCGCCGAAGAGGGTTTCGAGTGTTCTGCCGATGGTCGATACCGTGACGCCGAGCGATGCGGCGCGATCGTAATCGATATCGATGCGAAGCTGCGGCTGGGTCTCCTCGTAGTCGCTGTCGATGGCTTCCATGTCGTGGCCGCCGTCGCTGCGCAGGCGAGTGAGCATGCGGTCGCGCCACTCAGCCAGTGCGTCGTAGGTGCCGCCGCCGATGACGAACTGGATCGGCTTCTCGACCCGGCCGCCAAAGCCCTGCCGCATGACCGGCGTGGCCGTCACGCCCGGCAGATCGCCAAGCTTTTGGCGGATCTCGTCCATGATGGCCCATGCCGAGCGCCGCTCGCCCCAGTCACTGAGCGAAACGATCGCAAGGCCGTCATTGAAGTTCTCGAGGCTGCCGAAGCCGCGCGGCCCGCGTATCGAGAGCTGCATGATGTCGCCACGCGCTACCAGCGACATCAAGCGCGCTTCGATCTCATCGAAGTAATCCTGCATGTAGCGAAACGTCGCGCCTGGCGGCCCTTCGATCAGCACGAAAAAGTTGCCGCGGTCCTCTCGCGGCGTGTACTCACTCGGCAACTGTTGAGAGAGCCAGCCGGTCCCGGCGAGCAGGAGAGAGAACGTGACGACCACCGTCCAGCGTCGGCGAAGCGTCCCGCGTAGCGCGCGACGGTAGCCCGCCTGCACGCGCCCCAGCACGGTGTGGACGCCGCGGCTGATGCGGTTGTCATGAAGTCCCGGGTGGAGCAGTTTCGAACAGAGCATCGGGGTCAGCGACAGCGCCACCCCGCAGGATATCGCGACGGCGGCGGCCAGCGTCAGCGCGAATTCGGAGAACAGTCGGCCGATATCTCCCTCGAGCAAGCTCAGTGGTACGAAGACCGCGACCAGCACCAGCGTGGTCGCGACCACCGCAAAGCCGATTTGGCGCGTGCCGCGCAGGGCGGCGACCAATGGCGTCTCACTGAGGACCACCATGCGCCGATGCACGTTCTCGATGACCACGATGGCGTCATCGACCACCAGACCGATGGCGAGCACCAGTGCCAGTAGCGTCAGCAGATTGAGAGTGAAGCCGAACGCGGCGAGGAAGACGAAGGTGCCGATCAGGGAGATGGGAACAGTGATCGCTGGCACCAGGGTCGTGCGCAGGTTGCCCAGAAACAGAAAGATCACCATCACTACCATCGCCATGGCAATGAACAGTGTGATCACCACCTCCCGAAGGGCGCCGGAGACGAAAATCGATGAGTCGAAGTTGAGCGCGAGCGCCATGCCGGCGGGCAGGCTCTCCTGGAGGCGTGCCATTTCTGCCCGAGTGGCCTCGGCAACTTCCAGCACGCTTGCCGTCGACTGCTTGATCACTCCCAGACCGACCCTCGGTACGGTATTGCCGCGATAGATCGAGCGCTCCTCGATCGAGCCCACTTCGACCCGCGCCACGTCTGCCAGTCTCACCAGATAGCCGTCGCTCCCCCGGGCGATGGCCAGGTCGCGGAAATCCTCGGCCGTCACGAAGTTGCGGGGAATGCGCAGCGTGAACTGGCGCTCCCGGGACTCCAGAAAGCCCGCCGGCAGCTCCACGTTCTCTGTCTGGAGTGCCGCGGCCACGTCGTCGACCGTCAACTGGCGGGAGGCGAGCGCGTTGCGGTCAAGCCAGACCCGCATGGCGTACTCCTTGCCGCCACTCAGTCGCACCCGGGCGACGCCATCCTGAGTCGAGAACCGGTCCACCAGATAGCGATTGGCGTAGTCGGTGAGCTCGGGAATGGTGTAGCCCTCGCCGAAAAGCGACAGCCAGACGATGACGTCGTCGCTGCTGTCGCTCTTCTCGATTTCGGGAGATTCCGCCTGAGCCGGGAGGTCGTCGGCCACCGCCGAGATGCGATCGCGAATATCGTTGGCGGCGCCGTCGATGTCGCGCGTCAGCGAGAACTCGACGTCGATCTCCGACTCGCCGTCGGCGCTTTGCGATTCGATCGATACGATCCCCTCGAGGCCGGCAATACGGTCCTCGAGAAGCTGGGTGATCTGGGTTTCGACCACGCTGGCCGACCCGCCGGGATAGCGTGTCTCGATGCTCACGATGGGCGGGTCGATGGCCGGATACTCCTGCAGCGGAAGGCGCTCCATGGCGAGCAGACCAAAGGCGAGCAGTAGCAGCGAGCCGACAGTAGCGAGGACGGGGCGACGAATCGAAAGATCGGAGAGGCGCATCAGTCAGCCAATTCCGACGCGCTCGACTGGCGCTGACGTTCGAGAACACCGCGGATCTCGTCGCCGGTGACATTCTCGGCCATCACCTCGACTTCATCCCCCGCGTGAACCTTGAGCGTGCCGTGGGTGACGACACGGTCACCTTCGGTGAGGCCCGCGACGATCTCTACCTTGCCATCGCGCCGCTCGCCGATCGTCACCTCCCGCCGAGAGACTCGAGCGGGTGTTGCGTCGTCGAGTCGCCAAACGGTCTGGCGCTCGCCGTCGGGGATCAGAGCCCCTTCCGGCACGCTCAGCGCCTGTCGAGGGGGCTGGCTGAGGATGACGACCATGAGCATGCCGGGGCGCAGCAGTGACTCGGTGTTATCCAGCAGCGCACGCACGGTGGCGCTCCGGGTGACGGAATCGATGCGCGTGCCGAGCGTTGCGACATCGGCCTCGAAGGTGCGTTCGGGATAGCTCGGGGTCGTGGCGCTGAGGGCCAGTCCGGGATGAACCGCCGAGATCAGCGTCGCCGGTACGGTGAAGTCGAGCTTCATCACGTCGAGCTTGTCGAGGGTGACGAGTTCGGTGCCCGGCGTTATCAGTGCGCCTTCGCTTAGGTTGCGCAGGCCGACGGTGCCGCTGAAGGGCGTACGGATGCGATGATCGTCGATGCGTGCCCGAATTTCGTCGATTTCCGCCTGGCTCTGGGCGACCAGTGCCGCGCTATCCTCGAAGGTGGCGCGGACTCCCAGGTTACGATCCTGGAGCTGCTGAGCCCGGGCGAGGGCGTTCCGGCGCTGCTGTAGCAACGCCTCGGCGGCACGCAGTCTCGCCTGGGGCCCGACGTCGTCGAGCTGAACCAGCCACTGCCCGCCATCGACCCGGCCGCCATCGTCGAAATTGAGCGACGTGACGCGGCCTGTCACCGTGGCGGAGAGCGTGACGCTCTCGTCCGCGCGAAGGGTTCCCAGGGCTTCCAGTGAGTCTTGCCAGCTTTGCGTCGTGGCCGTTGCCGTCATGACCGGGGTGGGGGCCTGCTGCGCGTCGGCTACCCCGGTCAGCCCGAGGCAGAGCACGGCTATCACGCAGACGGCCGCGATCAACAATGTCAGGCGTATCGTCAGAGTGGTCTGGACGCCTTCAGGGAGCGCGACTGCGAGTGGGGAGGGGCGAATAGTTGTTGGCATGAGCATCCGTCGAAAGGGCGGCGACGTTCCCTCCCTCGTCTGAGGGGAGAGGGACGACCGATAAATGAATCGCCAAGGGGCGGCTCCGAAGTCGGGGCGGCCGCCCTCACTGGACTCGCGTGCCTAACGGCGATGCAGCGATCGTAGCTTGGTCGATTTTGCTATCATTTGCCGCCTTCAATGTAATGCGATGCGGTTGAGATCATGATCATTTTTGTACGGCGTCGCCCAGGGGCTCCAAGTTATCCAACCTTCGCCCTCGAGCATCGGGAAAGCTTATGAATACCTATGACGTCGTGGTGATCGGTGCTGGCGCTGCGGGGCTGATGTGCGCGCTCACGGCGGGTTACCGCGGTCAGCGGGTCAGGGTCATTGATCATGCCAACAAGGCGGGCAAGAAGATTCTGATGTCCGGCGGCGGGCGCTGCAATTTCACCAACCTGGCGACGGCGCCCAAGCACTTCTTCTCCCAGAACCCGCACTTCGCCATCTCGGCACTCAAACGCTACACCCCGCAGGACTTCGTCGAGCTCGTCGAACGCCATGGGATCGAGTACGTCGAAAAAGCCCCGGGACAGCTTTTCTGCGCCGAGTCGGCCAAGGACATCGTCGCCATGCTGCTCACCGAATGCGAGTGGGCCGGCGTCGATGTGACGCTGTCGACCCCGGTCGATGAGGTAGAGCGCCATGGAGAGGGCATGCGTCTCGTCGCCGGGGGAGAGCGCATTGCAGCGGGTGCCGTGGTGGTCGCTACCGGCGGGCTCTCGATTCCGACACTGGGCGCAACGGGGTTCGGCTACGACTTGGCGCGTCGTTTCGGACTCGCGGTGACCTCGACTCAGGCAGCGCTCGTGCCATTCACGGTAACGTCGCATTGGAAGGAGGAGCTGGGCACGCTTGCCGGGCTCTCCAGTGATGTCACCGTCAGCTGCGGTGACGGTCGCTATCGCGAGCCACTGCTTTTCACCCACCGCGGCCTCTCGGGCCCCGGCATGCTGCAGGCGTCGAGCCACTGGTCCCCGGGAGCGGCGGTCGAGGTCGATTGGCTGCCGGGACTGGACGTGGAAGCGCAGCTTGCCGCTCAGCGCCAGATCGCGCCGCGGCGAATGCTTTCCGGTTGGCTCAACGAGACGCTGCCCAAGCGGTTAGTGCAGGCCTTGATGCGTTGGCTGGGATGGCAGGATCGAGCGCTGGCGACGCTCTCCAATCGCGATATCGAGTCGCTGGGGACCGGGCTCAAGGCGTGGCAGTTCAAGCCGGCGGGGACCGAAGGCTGGCGGACGGCCGAAGTGACGCTCGGCGGTGTCGAGACAAACGCCATTTCTTCCAAGACGTTTGCCGTTCGCGACCTGCCGCAGCTCTACTTCATCGGTGAGGTTCTGGACGTCACCGGTCAGCTGGGTGGCTTTAACTTTCAGTGGGCCTGGGCCTCCGGCGTCGCCTGCGGCCAAGCCGTGTAGCAGGACGCTGCATTCATAACGAATCAGGGGCGCCATCAAGGCACCCCTAATCGCAATCCCGACGCCGCCGCCACGTCCTGATTCAGCGTTTACGGCCTCGACTGGCCTTGTAGAGCGCCTTGCCACGGTTGTACATCAAAAAGCCCGTCATGACGCGGCGTAGCAGTCGGCCGGTCGATCGCGGCTTGCGAGCTGTTCGCATCGCAAAGAGGCTGCCCGCTGCCATTAGCGGCACCTTGAGCTGCGTCAGTTTTTCCCAACCACGATCGATGGGGGCAGTGGCGTCTCGCCACTCACGCATCGCCGCTGTGGTCTCCAGACGGTGCTGAAGAATCTGCTGCTCGATCGCCTCGATCTGCTGTTCACGGGTGCGCTCAGTCATGCGACGGCTCCAGCGCCTGACGATCCCGCTCCAGATTGTTCAGCGTTGCGGCCATCAGTTTGCGTCGCTTCGCCACGCGTTTGGCGGACAGGATGAACCCCCCCGAGATCACGAAGAGCACCGCAGCGCAGATCGCAATCGCCAGCAGGCGGTTATCTTCCCAGTACATCACCACGACCAGCAGAATCAGCATGCCGAGGGCAAAAGACAGCGTGATGAGGCCGGCGCCAGCGAGCAACAGCATGGTCAGCATGCGGTCGCGCTCGGCTTCCCATTCGACCACGGCGAGACGCAATCGCGTCTCGCCGCTGGCGATCAAGTTGGTGATCAGCCGCCGGGCGGCAGCGACCACGCTCTCCGCCGGCCCCGCCATTAGCTACGCCCCAGCAGCAGCCCCAGTACGACGCCGGCTGCAGCGCCAATACCGATGCTGGTCCACGGCTTTTCGTGCACGTAGCGGTCGGTGGCGTCCATCTGATCACGCGCCGATGAAGAGATCGCCTCTCCCCGTGCTTCGAGGCTGGCGCGAGTCTCCTGCAGGCGCTGCTGCGCGCGGTCGCGAAGCTCTGCGAGGTTGCCGCGGGAGTCGTCGGCCGTCGCGTGAATCAGCTCTTCCACCGTATGGGAGAGATTGCGCAGGTCTTCCTTGAGCTGCTGGGTCGACGCTTCTCGTTCGCGCCCGGCATTTTGTCCATATTCGGAAGCGTTACCGCCGACGGGTTGCATGGTCATGTGTGTCGTCCTCTGACAGTCGATTGGCGCAGTGCCGGTTGGCAGGGTTGCGCATGGCACGGTTCAGCATAGTCAGATGGTACGGCCGCATCAACGCGTGCCGGGAATCCCGGCGAGAAAGGTGTTGATGCTGAACCCCAGACCGATGCGCTGAACGTCGTTACTGTAGTCGATCAGGCTTTCACCGTAGCCACGGTAGTACTGAACGTAACCGCGTACCTTGCCGAACAGCGGGAACGAGTAGTCGATCTGACCGCCGTAGTTGTTCTTGCCGGGGTTCCCTCGAACCATCAGCGACAGCTCTTGTTCGCCAATCGCTTTCACGACGGTGATGTCCCCGTAGCCGATGTAATTCTCGAGATCCGGATTGTCGTCATTGTCGTCTTTCTCGGGCACCCGCCAGTGCGGCATCACGCTCACGGCCCAGTCCCCACGCTCGAAGATGGCCTCTGCATAGAACCGGTTCCAGCTACGTGACAGCGGGTCGGACCGGCCGTTCGACTGATGCGCGAACCCTAGACGATTGATCGTGTTGGTCCAGCCAAAGAGGGTGGCTCTGTTGTCGAAGCTGATAAACGCCTCGGGCTCGTAGTTGGTCTCCCGGAAGGGCGCTGATGCCTCCGAGTTATAGGCCTGCCACCAGCTGCGTTGGGTATAGGCAAAGAACAGGTCACCGCTGGAGTTGAAGATGTCGTCGAGCAGCTTGACCTTGAAGCTCAACTGGAACTTGATCTCCGTCTTGTCGACATCGCCGTCTGTCGAGATCTCCTCGAAATCCGAGTAGTCCGGATTGGTGTTGTAGGTCCACGGCATGATGTAGTTTCGGCGATAGGTCGTGATCGCCAGTGGGTTCTCCGCCGTTTCTGCTTCGAGCGTGCGCCGTGTGTCGGCCAGATCATTGGCCTGCTGAACCGGATCTTCAGGGGCTGAGGTCGCGGTCTGAGCTTGCACTGTCGGCGCCGCGAGCGCCCCGAGTAGAACGAGGGCGGGAGTGGGCAGGTAACGGCGGAGTGTCATGGGCGATCCTGTCTGATGATCCAAGTAGTGTTTTCGGCCGCGGGTTCGGCGCCTGCAGCCTTTATCGGGCGGCCGGGGCGCCGGTTTAGCGACGATTTCTAACATTTCGGCTAGGGAAAGCAACTTTCTCGTCAAGGCCGAGCGCTCACCGGTATATCGGCCGAGCCGTGCATCGTTGAAAGTCGCCAACGATACGGCTCGGCATCCTGCAATGCTGGCGCTAAACTCCGCCACCAGAATGCGGTGTCGGGCGTTGAGACCTCCGGCATAACAGCGATGAAGGAGTCGGCATGGTGGATCATTCGGCGGCGCGGCCTGCGAGAGTTGGCGTCGTACGTTCTGGGGAGGGAGCGAACGCCGAGCGTCGCGCCGACCCGGGCAAATGGCTGACGGCAAAGCGTATCACGTTCGCTTTGCTGGCATTGTGCATACTCCTTGCATGCGCGGGCGTGCAGGCGCAGTCCACGAGTGATCTGCCGTCGCGTCAGACCCTCGAAAAGACGCGGGATCGGCTCGCCGCGATTGAGGCGCCCAGCGAGTCGCAGCAGGAGGACAAGGAAGCCACGCGCGCGGCGCTCGAAACGCTCGATCAGCTCGAAGCCGCGCGTGATGAGTTGGCGACGCTCGAGAAGAATGTCCAGCAGGCGCCCGAGCAGGTGCGTGAACTCAAGCGCCAGCTCGCCGAGCTGGGCGACAGCTCCGCGCCCACGGCCGATGCGCTCGACGAACTCTCGGCGGAGGCGCTAGCCAACCGAACGCGTGACTCGCTCGACCGACTCGAATCGCTCCAGAACCAGTTGGCGTCGGTCAAGGCGCGGCTGATCAGCGCCGAGACGCTTCCCGAGCGCGCCCAGGCCCAGATGGCGCAGGCCATGCGCCAGGCCGAGGCGGCACGGTCGGAGCTCCAAACCCCCAGCGATGACGAAGAGGCCGGTACCTTCGAGCCGAAACAGGCCCGCTATCAACTGCAGCTCGCCCTCGCCGAGCTCCAGGCTGACTACCACAGCCGGGAGCTATCCAATAACACCCAGATGCGCGAGCTCGATGCCGCCCGACGGGATCTGATCGAGCGGCGTATCGCGCTGGAGCAGGCGCGACTGGAATCCCTGCAGGCGGCGCTGGACCGGGCTCGGCGCGAGCAGTCCGAGCAGGCGGTTGCCGACATCAGCGCGGAGGATGCCGAGGCGATCGCCAACCATCCGGTGCTCAGCGATATCCAGAAAACCAACCGCTCGCTCAGCGACCGGCTGCTCGAGGTGACCGATCGCACCAATGAGCTGATCCGAGAGGCGATCAGCGCGCGTTCGGGGCTGGATCGTGTCCGCCAGGTAAAGCGCACGCTCAACCAGCAGATCGATGCGGTGCGCGGTAGTCCATTGCTGTCGCGGATTCTCAATGAGCAGCGCCGGGCGCTGCCGGAGGTCGATACGCTCGGCGGACTTCAGGAGGAGATCGCCGAGACTCGGCTGAGTCAGTTCGATCTGGTGAATCGCCGTGAGTCGTTGAATGACCCGCGCTCACTCGCCGAGCAGAGTCTCGAAAACGCGGATATTGACGTCACCCCCTCGATGGAGAGCGCGCTGACCGAGCTCTACCGCTCGCGGAGTGACATTCTGGAGCAGCTCGATCGTGAGTACGGCAATTTGCTGACGGTGGCGATCGACGTTCAGCTCAATCAAGAGCAGCTCGCTGACATCACACGCTCGCTACGTGCGGTGATCGAGGAACAGCTTTTCTGGGTCGCCAGCGGGCGCCCGCTCACGCTCGGCTGGTGGCGCGAGGCGCCGGGCAATCTCGCCGCGCAGGTGAGTCGCGGCGAGTGGCAGGGCGCCGTGGCGAGCCTATGGCAGTGGCCGGGGCTGCACGCACTGGCGGTAACGCCACTGTTGCTGCTGGCGGCGGGGCTTCTGCTTCTGCGCCGACGAATCAAGGCGCGGCTGCTGACGCTGCATGATCAGATCGGCCGGCTCAAGCGGGACACGCAGATGCATACCCCGCGGGCGATTCTCTTGAACCTGCTGCTGGCCGCGCACGGTCCGCTGCTGCTGTCGGCACTCGGCGGGCTTTTGCGCTTCGGCGATGATCCCTTCGCTCTGCGCTTGGGTAGCGCCGTCCTGCAGCTCGCGCTTGCCTGGGGCGTATTGGGGTGGGCACGGCGGCTGCTGGTCGCCGACGGCGTCGCGACTCGGCATTTTCACTGGTCGAGCGGCTACGTCGGCCAGCTGCGTCGGCTGGTGTTCTGGCTGGGCATTACGTTGATCCCGATCATTCTGATCAGCGGGACCTCGCCGGGGAGTCAGGCCGATCTCTCCAACCGCCCGGTGTCGCTGCTACTGCTGCTGAGTGGCCTTCTGGCGATGAGCTGGGTACTGGTACGGCTGATCCTTGCCCACGTCCCCTATTTCGGCCTCAAGCTCTTCCGACTGCTGCTCGGTCTGGCGCTGGCGCTGGTGCCCCTGATCCTCGCCGGCCTCGTCGCTCTCGGCTATGAATATGCAACGCTCAAGCTGATCGGTCGCTTCGTGACCTCGGTCTATGTCTTCGGGCTCTGGATCCTGGTCGAGGCGACCGTGGTGCGCGGCCTGGCGGTGGCACAGCGGCGTCTTGCCTATCGCCGGGCGGTGGCGCGACGTCGCGCGCAGATCCAGGAAGGCGCCGAGGGCGGCCTCGAGGTCGTCGAGGAGCCGCCGCTGGATATGGAACAGATCAACCAGCAGTCGTTGCGACTCTCCAAACTGATTCTGTTCATCGCGTTCACGTTCGTCTTCTATCTGATCTGGTCGGATCTGCTCGCGGTCTTCACCTATCTCGACGGCGTCACTGTCTGGGAAATTCAGCATGGGCAGGGCGATGCACTGACCCTGAATCCGATCACCGTCGCCGACGTTCTGATCGCCCTGGTGACCGTGGCGCTGACGATGATAATGGCGCGCAATCTACCGGGGCTTCTGGAAGTCATGGTGCTCTCGCGGCTATCGCTCAAGCAGGGCAGCGCCTATGCGATCTCGTCGTTGCTCTCCTACACCATCGTCGGCACGGGGGTGGTTGCCTCGCTGGGGACGCTCGGGGTCTCCTGGGACAAGCTGCAGTGGCTTGTCGCCGCGCTCGGCGTCGGGTTGGGTTTCGGGCTGCAGGAGATCTTCGCCAACTTCATCTCGGGTCTGATCATTCTGTTCGAGCGGCCCATGCGGATCGGAGACACCATTACCCTCGGCCAGCTTCACGGGTCGGTGAGCCGGATTCGGATTCGCGCGACCACGGTCACCGATTTCGATCGCAAGGAGATCATCATCCCCAACAAGACGTTCGTCACCGATCAGCTCATCAACTGGTCGCTTTCCGACAACGTCACTCGCGTGGTGCTGACCTACGGAGTCGCCCATGGCTCCGATCTCGACGAAGTCCATCGCCTGCTGCGCCAGGTTGCCGACGACAATCGCCGAGTGCTGCGCGATCCGGAGCCACAGGTGTTCTGTATCAGCTATGGGCCGACGGCGTTCAACTTCGAGCTGCGAATCTTCGTCAACGACCTGCTCGACCGCCTCTACGCCAGCGATGAGATCAATCGCCGACTCGACCAGCTCTTCAAGGAGCACGGTGTCCGCGTCGCGTTCAACCAGATGGATGTCTGGCTACACAATGATGAAGGTCAGTCGGCCTGGGTGCAGCGCCAGACGGCGGCGCGAGAGCTTGGCGCGACGGAGGAAGCGACCCAGCCCGCGCCGGGGCCGCGAACGGCGCGCAGCGGCGACGACGGCAACCTGGATGCTCCCACGGCCGGTGATGGCGTAGGTGATGGCGGGGGCGAGGGTGGAGGTGACGGCGGCCGCTAAATCGCGCTTGCCGGATAAGCGCTCGCACGGCGTGGCGTGACGCCGTCGATCGATCGCGATGGGGTGGCGTTTTTCGATATGACAACTATATTTTCATACAGTATCGATTGACGCCGTACTCTTCGCTCAGCCGAGCGATGACGCAAGGAGATGACATGAGCGACAGCAAAGATGGTAACGACCCGCAGTCCGCAGACAATCAGCCGCCGAGCAGTGGTTCGCCGACCGGCAACGTCGAAAAGGATCCGGAAGACTGGGTCACCGGCGAGGAGAGCATGACCGGGGCTCAGCACTCGTATCTCAAGACGCTGTGTGAAGAGGCGGGCGTCGACTTCGACGAGAACATCACCAAGGCCCAGGCCTCTCAGCAGATCGACGAGCTCCAACAGAAGACCGGGCGCGGCGAGGATCATTGAATCGCGCGGCTCGCCGGATGCCGAGTCCCAGCCCTCTAGCCCACCGAGATCGGTGGGCTTTTTTCATGGGATGCCGGGCGTTCAGCGCTTGACGGCGTGAAGCAGGAACTCGCGATTGCCGTCGCCGCCCTGAATTGGGCTCTCCTGCCAGCCCCCGACGGTAAGTCCCAGCCCGTTGCATTGGCTTTCTAGCGTCTGGCGTACCTGGTCAAAGAGGGCCGCGTCGCGAACGATGCCGCGGTCGTCCACTTTTCCCGGACCTACCTCGAACTGCGGCTTCACCAGCGAATAGAGTTCGCCGCCGTGGCGCAATACCTCGGCGATCCCGGGCAGTATCAATGTCTGCGAGATGAACGAGACGTCCATGACGACCGCATCGATCCCTTCGGGGGCCAGCTCGGCGATCCGCGCGTGCGGCAGGTCCCGTGCGTTGGTTCCCTCTAGGCAGCTCACCCGGGGATCGTCACGCAGCGTCTCCACCAGCTGACCATGGCCGACCTCAATGCCGATCACGTGGCGTGCTCCGTAACGCAGGGCGCAGTCGGTGAAGCCACCGGTGGACTGACCGATATCCAGCACCGTGAGACCGTCGAGTCGACGCTGCCGGGCCTCGAGCAGCGCTTCCAGCTTGAGCCCGGCACGCGAGACGTAGCGCTCCTCGGGAGAGTCGACGATTGCGACTTCCGTGCTCTCCGGGAGCTTCTCGCCCGGTTTGGTCGCGACGCGCCAGCGCTCGCCCTCATGGACACGAAGGCTCACGTAGCCGTCGCGAATCAGCCGCTGCGCGCGGGTGCGCGAACGGACGTGGGCGGTGACAAGTTGATCAAGACGTTTCAAGGCGAGGCAGGCTCCTGAGTCGGTTCGAGAGTCGAGGTGAGTGAGGCGGATGGCTCTGGCGGATGGTTGTCGAAGGCCTGTCGCCACTGCTCGAGCAGCGCCTGGCGCTTGAGTGTATCCAGAGGCGCCAGCAGTCCGGGACCGATGCGCACCGGGCGGATTGCATCACCTAGCGTATCGCGCAGGGCATTGGCAGTTCCCAGGCCGGTGATGCCAGGATGCACCGCGCCCAGGGACGTTTCGGTCGCGATCAGGCGCTGGGCCGGCTCGCCGAGCAGGTAGTCGACGAAGCGCTCGGCCGTCCGTGGGTGCGGGGCGTCGCGCAGGGTCATCACCATCCGCTGCAACACCAGCGCATAGTCACGGGGCACCACGATTTCGAGTTCCGGATGCGCGTTGACGTAGGACTGCGCGTAGGAGCCAATCAGGTTGTAGCCGATCCAGTAGCGTCCGTCGCTCAATCCTTCCAGCATCGCGGAGGTCGTCGTTTCCAGCGCCGCCTCGCTGCGCCCGAGCGCCTCCACCAGCGCCCAGTAGCGGGCCGAGATTCGGGCGTCCTCGACGGCGTAGGTATAGCCCGCGCCGCTGAGTCGAGGGTCGTAGGTGACCACGCGGCCACGCAGCGGCTCGGGCATCTCCTCCAGTCGCTCGAGGAGCTCGGCGTGGCTACGCGGCGGGGCCATGCGCGCGGCGAGGTCGCGGCGATAGACCATCACGATGGGTTCGAAGGTGACGCCGAAGAGCTCTTGACGCCAGCGCGCCCAGGCGGGCCAGGCGCTGGCCATCGCCGTCTCGAGGGGGGCGGACAACCCGTCGTTGGCGAGCTGAAACTGCCACGGCATCGCCGGCGAGATCAGCACATCGGCCTCCGGCCTGGCGTGCTGCTGTCTTACCCGGGCATGAAGCTCGATGCTCTGAAGGTTGTGGTAGACGATATCGACATCCGGATTGCGGCGGTGGAAATCCGCGAGCAGCGGTCGCATCTGCGGCATGTCCAGCACGCCGTAGATCACCAGCGGGCGGGCGTCGGCGGCGTCGTTCACTAGATGCAGGGTGTCCGCTGGCGCCGGCACGGGCGCAAGCAGCCACACGGTGAGCAGTGAGGCAACCGGCATCGTAAGACGACGTGGGATAGCTTGCCGAGGCGCGCAGCGCATCAGGCGTCGCAGAAGGTGATGACGATGCATAGTCCGGGGCGCTCCGAGTGCTCGGGGTAGGCGTCATGCAGTGTGAGGCGGGCTCCGTGGGCGCGGGCGACGCTGTCGACGATAGCGAGCCCGAGGCCGGTGCCGCTTCCGCTTTCCTGGCCCCGATGAAAGGGGCGCAACGCCAGCAGGCGTTCCGACTCGGGAATGCCGGGGCCGTTATCTTCGACGATCAGCCGAGGCGGCGCCGTTTCGATGCGTACCGTCACCAGCGTCGCGCCGTAAACCGAGGCGTTGTCGACCAGATTGATGAGGGCCTCCTCCAGCTGCCAGGGCGTCGCGTCGACGACGACGGTGCGCGGCGCCGCCTCGATGCCGAGATCGACGCCGCGACGATGCAAGCGCGAAAACGTGTTTCGCACGCAACCGCGGGCGAGAGCGACCAAATCGACCCGTTCACGGTCGAGAGCCGCTTCAGGGTTGTTGAGCCGGGTCAGCGAAAGCAACTGACCGGCGAGGCGAGAGGCGCGATTGGCGGTGTCGTCCATCGTCACCAGCGCCTCACGCCAGCGTGCCGGGTCGGACTGACGCAGCGCCAGTTCCGCGCGGGCGGAGAGTCCCGCCAGCGGGGTGCGTAGCTGGTGAGAGGCGTCGCCGATGAAGCGCTCCTGGTTCGCCCGCACGCGGCGCATGCGCGCCAGGAGTTCGTTGAGTGCTTCGCGAAGCTCGGCCAGCTCGCGGGGCATCTCGAGCGTCAGCGGTGAGAGCGTTCGCGGATCACGCTCCCGAATCGCCCGCCGCAGGCGCGTCAGCGGTTCGAGGGCAATGCGCGCCGACAGCAGCACGATGATCATCGCCAGGCCCGCGATGACCAGCACGTTGACCAGGCTGGCACGGAACAGCTGACTGGCCAGCGCCTCGCGACCCTCGAGCGTCTGCGCCACGCGAACCTCGAAGCGGTCGCTTCGATCCCATCCCTCGAGTCGGGCTCGCAGCACCCCGAGCCGAAGCGCCATGTCATCCGAGGTGACATCGGCGTAGCTCATGCGGGGCTCGCCATCGCCGGCCGGCAGCGCCGGCAGCGGTCTATTGCCGGTGACGTAGTGCCCGTGGACATCATAAAGCGCGTAGAAGACACGCTCCTCGGCATCGGTGGCGAGCATTTCCAGTGCCGAAGCCGGCAGATTCAGCCACAGCCCACTCTGCTGCCAGCGGACCTGCTCGGCGATGGAGAGCGAGGCGGCGTCCAGCAGCCGATCGTAGGCACGATCGGCGGCCTGCCGAGAGGTCAGCCAGGCCTCGACCAGCATGATCGCCGCGAGTAGTGCCAGCGGCAGTAGCAGCCAGATCGCCAGCCGACGGTAGAGGCTCAGGTGCGACAGGCGAATGGGGGGCGCGAGGCTCAAGAAAGCTCCAGTACATACCCGAGTCCGCGCACCGTGCGCAGCCCGATATCGGTGTCGGCGAGGCGCCGACGAAGCCGATGCACGTAGACCTCGATGGCGTTGTCGCCGAGAGGCTCGCCGACGAAGGCCTCGTCCAGCAACCGCGTTTTCTCTACCGGCTCGCCGGCGTGCTGCAGCAGGCAAGCGAGCAAGCGGTGCTCCCGCGGCGGTAGCGCGAGGGGGGCGTCGCCGAGCTGGAATCGCTGGTGTTGGCGATCGAGCTGCAGCGGGCCCAGCACCAGCGGACCCTGCTCACGACCGTCGCGGCGGCGGAGCAGAGCGCGAACCCTGGCTTCCAGCTCATCGAGTGCAAAGGGCTTGGCGAGATAGTCGTCAGCGCCGAGATCGAGACCCGTGACGCGGTCCTCGATCGCTCCGCGCGCCGTCAAGATGAGTACCGGCGTGCTGCGGTCGTGACGGCGCAGCGCTGCCAGCACCTCGAGACCGCTGAGAGTGGGAATGTTCAGATCGAGTAGCACGAGGTCGTAAGCGTGGCCGGCGCTGAGCTGCGCGAGGGCGGCCGCACCGTCGTCGAGGCAGGTGACCTGCTGGGACGACGTCGTCAGCGTCTCGGCCAGGGTGTCGGCCAGCAACGGGTCGTCTTCGACCAGCAGCAGTGTCACGGGCATCGGCGAACTCCAGTCGGTCGGGGCCAGCGGCTTGGCTCGGGGTCATGAGCGACGGACGTATGGCCGTCGATGGGGGCGGACGCTGGGCGGTGGCGAAATTGTAAACGAAGTGACAATCGGCGCATTGAACTTTAGTCGGCATTTGCGTGATGCCCGTTGACCGGGTCTCAGCCCCGCCCTAATTTCCGCAGAGGGAAACAAAGTTCTACCTTACAAAACTGTAAGGTTCGAGATGCCGACGGTACCCGACCGGTTACCGCGCCGATAACAACGCCGCTCACGGGCGAGGAGATCACCATGTTTGTAGCCAAATCCATACGCTGGGTCGCCACGGCCGCTGTCGCGCTGACTGCGACCAGTGCGTTTGCCTTCGAACCGACGGGCAAGGTCGAGTGCATCGCGCCCTCCGACCCGGGCGGCGGTTGGGACTTCACCTGCCGCAGCGTGGGTAACGTGCTCGAGGCGCTCGATCTGGTACCGGCGAGCGTCCAGACCATCAACATGGCGGGGGCCGGCGGCGGTGTCGCTTTCGCGCATACCGTGAGCAAGCGCGCCGGCGATGACCAGCTACTGGTGGCGGCATCGACCGCGACCACCACGCGACTGGCGCAACAGCAGTTCCCGGGCATGGACGCCGACATGGTCAACTGGATCGGCGCGGTCGGTGCGGACTACGGCGTCATCGCGGTCTCGCAGGCGTCGCCCTACCACACGCTGACCGAGCTGATGGATGCCATGAAAGAGGACCCGCGAGCGGTGAAGTTTGCCGGAGGGAGCGCCAATGGCGGCTGGGATCACCTGAAAGTGCTGATCGCCGCCAAGGCAGCCGGGGTCGAGAACCTGCCGCGCATCCCTTATCTCTCCTACAACAACGGCGGTGAGGCGATGACGCAGGTCATCGGCGGCCACGTCGACGCCTTCACGGGCGATGTGACCGAAACCCAGGGGTTTCTGAACTCCGGTGACCTACGGGTGCTGGCGGTGCTCTCCGAAGAGCGGCTGGCGGGAGACTTCTCCGACATTCCCACGGCCAGGGAGCAGGGCATCGATGCGGTCGGGCCGAACTGGCGCGGTTTCTACATTCCGGCCGATGTCGATGACGACGCCAGACAGTACTGGGTCGACGCCCTCGACACGCTCTATGCCAGCGATGAATGGAAGCAGGTGATGCAGAACAATGGCCTGATGCCTTTCCATCCGGGGTCCCAGGAGTTCGAATCCTTCGTCAAGCAGCAGATCAGTGACATTCAGACCCTTTCACAGGATATCGGGCTGATTCGATGAGCCAGTTAAACGACCGTGTCTTCGGCCTGGTGATGCTGGTGATCGCCGTCGCCTATTACTACGGCGCGACCCAGTTTCCGGTCCCCTTCGGTGGATCGGAAGCCGTGGGGCCCGAGACCTTTCCCAAGCTGTTGGCCGTGATCCTGGCCGTCTGCAGCCTGTACATGATCGTCAAGCCTGACGCCGACAATCCGTGGCCGGTGTCGCGGACGTTCCTGGAGTTGGCCATCGCCATCGTCACCCTGATCGTCTACGCGCTGCTGCTCGAACCTCTGGGCTTCATTCTCGCCACCACGCTGGCGGTGGGGACGCTCTGCTGGCGCATGGGGGCGAAGCCGTCGCGTAGCTACCTCACGGGTCTGATCAGTGGTGTGGTTGTCTACGTCCTGTTCAATTACGGACTCGAACTGCCGCTGCCACTCGGTCTGCTGGAGGTGAGCTGATGGAAACGCTGCACTATCTCTCGCTCGGCTTCGGCGTCGCGCTGCAGCCCGAGAACCTGATGTTCGCGCTGATCGGCTGCTTCATCGGCACGCTGATCGGCGCGCTGCCGGGACTCGGTCCCGCCAACGGCGTCGCGATTTTGATTCCGCTCGCCTTCACGCTGGGGCTGCAGCCGGAAACCGCGCTGATCATGCTCACCGCCGTTTATGCCGGCGCCATGTACGGCGGGCGTATCTCGTCGATCCTGCTCAACATTCCTGGTGACGAGCCGGCGATGATGACCTGCCTCGACGGCTACCCGATGGCGCGCAAGGGCAAGGCGGCCGAGGCCCTGGCGATTTCGGCGATCGCCTCGTTCATGGGCAGCCTGATCGCCACCATCGGTCTGATCCTGCTGGCGCCACTGCTCGCACGGTTTGCCCTGACCTTCGGCCCGGCGGAGTATTTCGCGCTGTTCGTGCTGGCTTTCGCCACCCTCGGCGGCATTACCGGGAAGAATCCGATGAAGACGCTGATGGCCGCCGCGATCGGTCTGATCATCGCGACCGTGGGTATCGATCTCTCCACCGGCACGCAGCGCTACACCTTCGATGTGCTGGAGCTCTACGAGGGGGTCGACTTCATCATCGCCATTGTCGGTCTGTTTGCGATCTCTGAGCTTCTGTTCTTCATCGAGGAGAAGGCCGGAGCCGGGCGCGGCATGATCAAGGTCAACCCGCTGAAGCTCAACTGGCGCGAGATTGGCATGATCTTCCCGACAACGCTTCGCAGCGGTGTGCTCGGCTTCATTGCCGGCGTGTTGCCGGGGGCGGGAGCATCGCTGGGCAGCTTTATCACCTACACGCTGGAGAAGAAGATCGTCGGCAAGAAAGGTTACTTCGGTGAGGGCGACCCGCGCGGTGTCGCCGCGCCGGAGGCGGGCAACAACGGTGCCTCCAGCGGTGCGCTGGTGCCCATGCTGACGCTCGGCGTACCGGGCAGCGGTACGACCGCCGTGCTGCTCGCCATGCTGGTATCGCTGAACATTACGCCGGGCCCGATGATGTTCACCCAGAACGCGGATCTGGTGTGGGGCGTGATCGCGGCACTGCTGGTGGGCAACTTCATGCTGCTGCTGTTGAACATCCCGCTGGTCGGCGTGTTCGTGAAGATTCTGTCGGTACCGCCGATGTATCTGCTGCCGATCGTCACCATGGTGGCATTCGTGGGGATCTATTCGATCAGTCACTCGACCTTCGATCTCTACTTCATGATCGCCTTTGGCGTGGGCGGCTACATCCTGCGCAAGCTGGAGATTCCGCTAGTGCCCGTCATCCTGGGGCTGCTGCTGGGCCCGGAAATGGAGAAGAACCTGCGTCACGCCATGCAGATCTCCGACGGCGACTGGTCGATCCTCTGGGGCAGTGGCCTCTCCATCGGGCTCTGGCTGGTGGCGATTATCGGCCTACTGCTGCCGGTCATCGTCGGGCCGATCCTGCGTCGCCGCATGCAGGCGGCCAAGGCGACAACTCAGGACTGAGCTTGCGCCGACGCGCGGCACGTTGCGAAGCCCCATCATCCGATGGGGCTTCGAGGGGGGAGAATCACCGCCTCGCGGGGGCCTCTCCCATACGTTATGCCTGGCGTCTGTCAGCGTGACGTCGTTGCGCGCCGCTTGGCGAGTCCAACGGATGAAGCGGGGTTTGACGGTAAACTGGCGTTGGCGTTCGTTGCCGCTATTGCTCGATGTGAATCACGCTGATATATTATGCGCCTCGTTCGGCAAGGTGTTGATGACACAGCCTTTGCCGCAACGGCGGTATACTGAATATCGCGCACTATGGTGGCCCTTACCGGTCCTCCCGCAACGCTAGACCGCAAACCCCGCCAGGCCCGGAAGGGAGCAACGGTAGTGGTGGACGCGTGTGCCGGGATGTGGCTGGTCGGGGCCGCCTCCATTTGTGCCCTCCTGTTTGTGCTTTTCCCCGGCTTTCTCGCCATCTTTTGCTCAGCCCTTTGCCCACGCCAAAGCGTTGGCGCGTCAATGTTCTGGTCCTGCATCGTTCTGGTCCTGCATCGTTCTGGTCCTGCATCGTTCTGGTCCTGCATCGTTCTGGTCCTGCATCGCATCCCCACGGTTGGTACATCTGCAGACAGCACCTAGGTAGCATCCCCGCCTCTTTATCGCTGATCCGTCTACGCTCCCCGTTGAGGTTTGCTCTACGACCCTTGTTTTGGGGTCGAGCCCCTGACGCCAGTCAACCTCCCCTTGCGGTTCCGATCGCCTCCACGGCGCGTCGCCTCGTCACTCTGTAGACCAGCCTGCTAGAATGGCGCCTTCTTCAACGACGCCGCCTGCGGTCGCCGTCGCCAGGCGCCACGGCGACCCGCCGAGCGTCACCGTACGACAAGCCGCGAGTCCCCACGCGAGGAGCGCCCAAGCGCATGAGTTATCAGGTTCTGGCCCGCAAATGGCGACCACGCACCTTCCATGAACTGGTCGGTCAGGAGCATGTCAGTCGAGCGCTGGTCAACGCGCTCGATCAGGGCCGGCTTCACCACGCCTATCTCTTCACCGGCACTCGCGGGGTCGGCAAGACAACGCTGGCGCGGATTCTCTCAAAGTGTCTCAACTGCGAGCAGGGCGTCACGTCGCGCCCCTGCGGCACCTGTCAGACCTGCGTCGACATCGACAATGGCCGTTTCGTCGATCTGATCGAGGTCGACGCTGCCTCGCGCACCAAGGTCGAAGACACCCGTGAGCTGCTCGACAATGTTCAGTACGCGCCGACCCAGGGGCGCTACAAGGTGTACCTCATCGATGAAGTGCACATGCTTTCGACCCACAGCTTCAATGCGCTGCTGAAGACGCTCGAAGAACCGCCGCCCCACGTCAAATTCCTGCTCGCGACTACCGACCCGCAAAAATTGCCGGTAACGGTGCTGTCGCGCTGTCTGCAGTTCACGCTCAAGAACATGGCGCCGGAGCGAGTGGTCGAGCATCTGACCCGGGTGCTCGAGGCGGAAGAGGTCGCCTTCGACACCTCGGCACTCTGGTTGCTCGGCAAGGCCGCCGACGGGTCGATGCGCGATGCGATGAGCCTGACCGATCAGGCGATCGCCTTCGGTCAGGGCGAGATTCGACGTGAAGACGTTGCGGCGATGCTGGGCACGCTGGACCACGCGCACCTCATCGCGCTGGCGGAGGCGCTTGCCGAGGTGGATGCCGAGCGGCTGCTCGCCGAGGTCGCGTCGCTGGCCGAGCAGGGGCCGGATTTCGCCGGCATTCTGGATGAGGTCGCCGGGCTCATGCACCGCCTGGCTATTGCGCAGATGGTGCCGGGAGCGCTCGATAACGGGCACGGTGACCGCGAGCAGTTGCTTGCGCTTGCCAGCCGCTTCACTGCCGAGGACGTGCAGCTCTACTACCAGATCGCGCTGCAGGGGCGGGCCGACATGGATAGCGCGCCGGACACGCGCACCGCGCTCGAGATGTCGCTGCTGCGGATGCTCGCGTTCCGCCCGCAGGGCGTACCGACGCCGCCGCAGACCGAGCTACCGCTTCGCGGACAACCTCAGCGCGCCGAACCGGCTGCTGCCTCCTCGGCGCCGGCTGCCTCCGAGCCCGATAGCCCGGCACCGGTGACCGCCGGCGTCGGTACACAGGGCGAGTCGACGACTCAGGCGCCGCCCTGGGCGGCCGAGGACGCGATGCCGTCGCCTGAGCCGGCCGGCGCTCCTACGCCTGAGCCGGCCGGTGCCCCGGCGACATCGCGGCCGAGCAGCGCGCCGCCGACGCTCGATACGCCGCCGCCGGACGCCCCGGCAACCGCGGCTGTCGCGGGCGACGATCGCCCCGTGGACGACGTCCCGCCCTGGCAGGTCGATGAAGCACCCGCCGGACCTGCCGCGGCGCTTCGCGAGACGCTCAATGGGGCGAACGAGCCGGCCATCGATGCCCCGGACCGACACGCCGCCGAGCCGGCATCGCCGCCTGAAGCAGCGCCCGATACCGTCGCGCCGCCTCGCGAGAGGTCACAGCCCGAGCTTGAGTCAGTCGACGTGTCTCGTGACAACACCACGAGTGCCCCGGCTGTCGCGCCTGATGACGCGTTGGAACCGTCTATGGCGGCACACCGCGAGGCGGCTGCTGCCCGAGACGCCGGCGAGCCGGGGGGCGATCAGGACGAGAGTGACGAGGCGGGGCGTGAGGATACCGAGGATGGCTATGGTGACAGCGCCAGCCTCGAGGCCGCCGCGGCATTCGAATCCTGGTCGGCCCAGGCCGCCAGTCAGGATGGCATGATCGACGACGATGTGTCCTGGCAGAGTGAGCGCGCCGATGAGGCCGGCCACAGTACCGCCGGTCCCCGTGTCGATGCGGCAAGTGATGCGGATGCGTCAATGGATGTGTCTGCTCCGCCGGTTGAGGCCGGTCAGGCGTCAGCGGCCGTCGGCGGTGCGGCGCGACTGACTCACGAGGTCTGGCTTGCGCAATTCGACGCCCTCGAGATCGGTGGCTTGACGCGTAACCTGGCCGCCAACTGCGTGGTCGCCGAGGATGACGGTCAAACGCTTCGCCTGAGGCTCGACCCGGCACAGTCGGCAATGCTTTCGGAAACGCACGAATCGCGCATCAAGCAGGCCATCGCTGCGCTCGGCTATCCTCGGGGGCTTCAGATCGATGTCGCCCCGCTGGACGGTGCCCAGGAGACGGCGAGGCTTCAGCGCGAGCGCAAGGCGAGAGAGCAGCACGCACGCGCCGTTGAAGCGCTGCGCAACGATCCTCATATACAGGAGCTCGAGGCGCGCTTTGGCGCCCGGCTGCTGGAAGAGACCGTCAGCGCTAGCGGCGGTGACGCCGGTCGCGCCCGCTGATCGCGTCACACCAGCGTTTTTATTGTCTGTCGGTCGGCGTGATGGCGCCGGCCGTATCCGTATCGAATCGAGGAGATCGCAATGTTAAAGGGTGGCATGGGTAACCTGATGAAGCAGGCTCAGGAAATGCAGGAAAAGATGCAGAAGGTTCAGGAAGAGATCGCCGAGATGGAAGTGGACGGCGAAGCCGGTGCCGGCATGATCAAGGTCACCATGAATGGCCGGCACGACCTGACCCGCGTCACTATCGATCCCTCCGTGATGGAGGAAGACAAGGAGCTTCTGGAAGACCTGCTGGCAGCAGCGGTCAACGACGCCTCCCGCAAGATCGAGACGCAGTCGAAATCGCGCATGGAAGAAGCCTCTTCCGGGCTCAATCTGCCACCGGGCATGAAGATGCCGTTCTGATGAGTTTTTCCCCGCTCGTTGACCAGCTCCTCGAGACACTGCGTGTGTTGCCCGGTGTCGGGCCCAAGACGGCGCAACGTATGGCGCTGCATCTGCTGGAGCGCGACCGTCATGGTGGGCGGCGCCTGGCCGAAACGCTGGTGACCGCCATTGAAAAGGTCGGCTACTGTGAACGGTGCCGCACCCTGACCGAGGAGACAGTCTGCGGCGTCTGCCGCGACGCTCGGCGCGACACGGGCTCGCTGTGTATCGTCGAGTCGCCGGCAGACATGCTGGCGATCGAGCAGGCGGGTGGTTTTCGCGGGCTTTACTTCGTACTTCACGGTCACCTCTCGCCGCTCGACGGTATCGGCCCCGACGACATCGGGCTGGATCATCTCGAAGCGCGTCTGCTGGAGGAGCCGGTGACCGAGATCATTCTCGCCACCAATCCCACCGTCGAAGGCGAGGCCACGGCGCATTACATTGCCGAGCATCTTGCCGATCGGGACGCCAATGTTTCGCGTCTGGCCTATGGTGTGCCCATGGGGGGCGAGCTCGAGTACGTCGATGGCGGCACCCTGACGCGTGCTTTTCAGGGGCGACAGCCCTTCGCTCGTGAGTGAAAATCCTCCCGACCCTTGTTTCTTACCCGCCATTGCCAACACCGTTGGCCCAGGAACCGAATGACAGTCGATTACGCCCTTCAGTGGGTCGATGATGCCGAGACGCTGGCCGCGGCTGCCGCTGCGCTGGCGGATGCCGATATTATCGCGGTGGACACCGAGTTCTTCCGCGAGACCAGCTTTTTCCCGGTCCCGGCGCTGATTCAGCTGACGGCGGGTGAGACCGTCTATCTGGTCGATCCTCAGGCGGTCGAGGCCGATGAGGGCATGCGCCGGCTACTGTCCGGTGGCCCGCTCAAGCTGATTCACGCCTGCAGCGAGGATCTCGAAGTGCTTGCCATGTGGTCCGGCGTCGAGCTTGCCCCGATGGTGGATACCCAGATCGCCGAGTCGTTGCTCGGCACGGATACCGCGATCGGCTATCGACGTCTGGTTCAGGCGCGCTGTGGGGTCGACATCCCTAAGGAAGAGACGCGTTCCAACTGGCTGGAGCGCCCGCTCTCGCCGGCGCAGCTCGACTATGCGGCGCTGGATGTGGTCTTCCTGCTGCCGATCTGGGAGCAACAGCGCGCGGCATTGGTGGCGCGTTCACGCCTCGACTGGCTCGCCGAGGAGTGCGCCACCATCAGTGGCGCGCGTGAGGCGGCGGTGCCGGAGCGTTGGTATCTGCGACACCGTCAGCTGTGGCGACTGACACCCCGACAGATTGAGGCTTATCGACAGCTTGCCGCCTGGCGCGAGCGCGAGGTGCGTCGGCGCGATACCCCGCGGGGATGGCTGGCCAAGGACGGCGTACTTTTCGCCGTGGCCGAGGCGATGCCCAAGAACCGCTACGAGCTGGCCGCGGTCGAAGGCGTGACGCCGTCGCTGGTCAAGCGCGAGGGCGACGCGCTGCTCGAGCGCGTCAAAGCGGCTCACCAGTGTGAAGAAAGCGAGTTGCCGCCGGCTGTGCCGATGCCCACGACGCCTGCGTTCAAGCGTCGCATGAAAGCCCTCAAGCAGGTGGTCAATGACGAGGCTCAGACCCTCGAACTGGCGCCGGAGCGGCTCGCCAATCGGGCCGAGATGGAGGCGCTGACCAGTGCAAATCTCGCCACCGATGCGCTACCGCTTCCCGGCGGCTGGCGGGGAGAACGTCTGGCCGAGCGCTGGCGCGCCGCGCTCGCCGAGGTGGAGGCCGACGCATGAGTCACGCTCGCCACCTGATCTGCGACATCGTGAAGAGCCCGCGTCACGACGAGATGTATCTTTATCTCGACAAGACGCAAGGCATGGAGCCCGTGCCGGCGGCGCTACGCGAGCGTTTCGGCAAGCCCATGGCGGTGATGACGCTGCTGCTGCGGCCGGAGCGACCGCTGGCGCGGGTCGATGTCGCCAAGGTGATCGAATCGATTCGCCGTCAGGGCTTCTATCTGCAGATGCCGCCGGCGAAGGCGCCTTACCTGCTGGACCTTTTTACGCCCCGGGATGAGGTGTGATCGCGCCGTGAGACACCACCTTGCCGTTGACGAAGAGGGCCGCCATGCGTGAGCGATTCTGGGAGCGATTCTCTCTCGAGGAGCTGACCGAACCCGAGTGGGAAGCGCTCTGCGATGGCTGTGGCAAGTGCTGCCTGGTCAAGATGGAGCACCCGGAAACCGGCGACGTGGCGACGCTCAACGTTGCCTGCCGCCTGCTGGATACGGATACCTGTCGCTGCAGCGATTACCCCAATCGTTTCGACACAGTGCCGGAGTGCACCCAGCTCGGTCTGCACAACCTGTCGAGCTTTCGCTGGCTGCCACACAGCTGCGCCTATCGTCGGCTCTCCGAAGGGCGCAAATTGGCGAGCTGGCATCCGCTGCGAAAGGGAGATACGACGCGCATGCACGAGCGGGGCATGAGCGTGCGCCATTTTGCCGTCAGTGAGACCGAGGTCGACGAGGCGGATTGGGAGTCCCACATCATCGAGATCATCCCCCTGACCGATCCCTGACGGCGGCACTGCGTCAGAGGGCGGTCTGAAAGCCTGCCTGAATCCATCACTCGTCAGCACGCCAGATCTCGCCGGCATTGTCGTCGGCGAGCGATTCTCGTCGAGCCCGTCAGTCGGCTGGTGCCGTGTCCAGCGAACTGTCGGCGCCCAGCGCCCAAAGAATGAAAGCGTCCTGACGGGCGTTGTCCCGCCATGCCTTGAAACGGCCCGACGCGCCGCCGTGGCCGGCCGCCATGTCGGTGCGCAGCAGCACGGGGCCGCGCGCGCTGCCGAGCTCGGTCAGACGGGCATAGAGCTTCGCCGGCTCCCAATAGGGAACGCGGGAGTCGTGCCAGCTCCCTTGAAGCAGCACGCTCGGGTAGGGCTGCGCGGTCAGGTTGTCCAGCGGCGAGTAGTCGCGAATCCGGCCGCGGACCGCCGGGTCGATCGGGTTGCCCCACTCGGTGTATTCCGCTGTGGTGAGCGGCAGATCCGGGTTCTCCATGGTCCGCAGCACATCGACGAAGGGCACGTCGAGTACTGCGGCGCAGAACGCTTCCGGCTCGAGATTGAGGCTTGCCCCCACCAGCAGGCCGCCGGCACTGGCGCCGTAGGCGGCGACGCGATCGGGATCGGCAAGGCCTTCCTCCACCAGCGCATGACGGGCAGCGAGAAAGTCGCGAAAGCTGTTCGCCTTGTGCTCGAGCTTGCCGGCGAGATACCAGGGTTCGCCGCGATCGCCGCCACCGCGAACATGAGCGACGGCGAAGGCGATGCCCCGCGACAACAGCTCCAGGCGCGCCACGGAGAACCACGGCTCGAGCACTTCGCCGTAGGCGCCGTAGCCGTAGAGCAGGGTTGGCATCGGCCCCTGATCGAGAAGGTCGGCGCGGGCCACCACGGAGACCGGGATGCGTTCGCCGTCGTGACCGGTGGCCCACAGCCGTCGACACACCAGGTCGGCCGGGCCGAGGTTGCCATGCAGTGGCTGCTCCTTGAGCAGGCGCTGCTGGCCGCTATCGAGGTCGTGTTCGACCCAGCGCACCGGTAGCGTGAACGACTCCTCGCGCAGATGCAGCTTGCGCTCGTCGAAGTTGGGTGTGTCCCCGAGCTCCAGGCTACAGGGCGCTTCCGGTAGCGGCAGGCGGTAGCCCGGCAGGCCGTCGCCTCGATCCTGCAATGTCCCGGTGCCGCTATCGCCGTCTGCGTCAGGGGAGAGCTCGATCGCCCGCAGATAGACCTGGGCCTCGAGATGATCGCGCTCGGTCAGGATCAACCCCCAGCTGAAGGCGTCGACGCCCTCGAGTGTCACCTCATCGCGATGCGGCACGAACGCCGACCAGTTGCCCGGGTCGGAAACTGGGGCGACGTCGAGTCGGAAGTGCGCGCCGTCACGGTTGTTCAGCACGTAGAAATGGTTGCCGCGGTGGTCGATCGCGTACTCGACGCCAGGCTCGCGAGGACGCACACAGTGCAAGCTGGCATCGGGGCGGTCCGCCGGCAGCAGGTAGCACTCCGAGGTCTCCTTGGAGGCCGTCTCCAGCACGATCCACTCTCTCGAGCGGGTCTTGTCGAAGCTGACCCAGAACTCGACATCACTCTCCTCGAAGAGCTTTTCGCAACGGTCGTCTTCCGGCCGCAAGCGCCAGATCGTCGACGGACGCTGGGTCGCGTCATAGCGCGTGAACAGCAGCGTGCGGTTGTCCTCGGCCCACAGCAGCTCCGGTCCCAGTCGGCGACGCAGCCGCTCCGGCTCGCCGTCCGGCAGCCGTTTTAGATACAGATCGAAGAACTCGTTGCCGCTGACGTCTTCGCTCCAGGCAAGCCAGTTCTCATCCGGTGAAATGGCCATGTCGCCAAGCTCGAGAAACTCATGGTCCTTCGAACGCGACTCCAGATCGAGCAGCAGCTCGGGCACCGCATCGGGCGCGAGCGACTGGCGCCACCAGAGCGGATAGTCGGCGTCGGCCGCGGTTTCGCTCCAGTAGCGGTAGCGTTCGATCGCCACGGGCAGCCCCACCACGGCCAGCTCTCGCCGGGCCAGGTGTCCCTGGTAAAGCGACTCTTCCAGCGCGAGCAGCGGCGAGAAAAAACGGTCGCTTTCGGTGTTGGCGGCTTTCAGGAAGGCCTTGACCTGCGGGTCGTCGCGGGATTCCAGCCAGTGCCAGTCCGGGTCGTCGTCGCGACGAAAGCGCGCGACGGGAAGGTCCTGGCGGGCGTTGGGCGAGGCATCGGATGACGAGGAAGTGCGAGACATGAGAAGGGGCGTATCCAGAAAGAGCGTCGGATTCAGGGGGCGTCAGCCTCGGCGCAAGGTGGCGACAAGAGGGTTCGGCCTTCGCTGACGGCGACGCGTCAGCGCCCGATGAGGAGTCATGCAAGCCACGCGTGGCGCACGGCCGGGCGGCTGTGCTTTGTGTACGTGGAGTGTACCATGTCCCAAATCGTCCGATTCGAGAGTCACCGTCATGCTGTTTTCCGATTCCCTTCCACAGCTCTGGCTGACCTATGCCGGCGTGTCGCTGATCGTGCTGGCGACGGGTTACCTGGGCATTCGTTTGCTGCCGCTGCTGCCCAGGCTGCTGTTCGTTGGCGTCGTCGCGGGCTGCCTCTGGATGGTCGCGCCCTTCACCTTGCCACTGCTCGAGCCAGGACAGAGCTACTCGGGGTTGGCGCCGGCAATCGTGGTGCTGGCGGTGGGGGTGCTCCAGCACGATGGCGGACAGGCGGCGGCGTCGCTGCCGCTACTGCTGCTCGGGGCGGCAGTCGGTGCCGTGGTGGGCCTTGTGGCCTGGCGTTTGCTGCGCCGGCGGCGCAATGACAACGCGCCTCGTGGCCGAGGCGACAAGGCAGAGGCGTCGGGGCGGTCCGAGCCTGCGTCACGTCGCAGCGAATCCCGTAGCGACGCGGAGGGTCGACGCGAGCCGACCGTCGGTTGACGCCGTCGCCAACATCGAGGGCGGTCGCGCCGACACGGCTAGCCGCCAGGGGCAAGAACCTTGAAGGGCTGAGGATGGCAACTGTATGCGTACGCTGAGGCTTCTATGCTGGCTGGTGCTGCTGGTCATGGCGACCCCAGTCATGGCGCAGAGCGAGCCGGCCTCGGGCTCTGCACCGGACGTACGCATGGTCGTCGACGTCTCCGGCAGCATGAAGCAGAACGATCCCCAGAATCTGCGCGCCAATGCGCTGGGGTTCGCCGCTGCGCTGCTGCCGCCGAGCGCGACCAGCTCGGTCTGGACCTTCGGCACGACGGTGGACAATCCGCTCCGCACCGGCGCGGTCGATGCCAGCTGGCGAGAGCTTGCCGACCGTCTGGCGCCGCGTCTTACCGACTACCAGCAGTTCACCGACATCGAACGCGCGCTTCGTCAGGCCGCCGATGACGACGTCGACGCCACGAGCCCGTTGGGGGGAGGGCGCGATCGTCACCTCATCCTGCTCACCGACGGGATGGTGGACCTGCCCGCGACCGGCGAGGCCAAGGCCCGGCAGGACGCCGCCTCGCGACAACGGATTCTGCAGGAGCTTGCCCCGCGGCTCGCTCGCGAGGGGGTGGTGGTGCACACCATCGGCCTTTCCGACAACGTCGACCGCGCCTTGCTCGAACAGACCGCGCAGCAGACCGACGGACTGGCCGCGGTGGCGCGCACCCCGGAGGCACTGTTGCGTGCCTTTCTCGACGTGCTCGACCGCATTCTGCCCGGCGACCGCGTGCCCATCGACGCACGGCAGCGCTTTGCCATCGACGATGATATCGATCAGTTCAATGCGCTGCTGTTCCACACACCGGCGCAGTCCCCGCCGGAGCTGGTCGGTCCTGACGGCCAGCGCTATTCCCGCGACAGCCACCCCGGCAATGTCGAGTGGCTGAGCAACGATCGCTACGAGCTGATTCGCGTGCCCGAGCCGACTGCCGGCGAGTGGCGTATCGACGGTGAGATCGGCGATGACAGCCGTATCGGTATCCAGGCGGGCATCAGACTGCGCAGCAACGCGCTCCCGGCGACGCTATACCAGAATATCGCGACGCCTTTGGAAGTCTGGCTGGAAGACGAGGGCGAGGCACTTGGCGCTGGGGCACTGCCGCAGGGCATGGTCGTCCGCGCCGAGCTGCGCGATCTGGATGGGCAGGTGCTTTCCCAGGTCACGCTCGCACCCGAATCCGGGTCAACCGCCGAGAAGGCGGCGCCAACGGGAGAGACGGGCCGTTTTCGCGGCGATCTGACAGGGACCGCTGCGCTCGGCAACGCGCGGTTGGCGGTGATCGCCGAAAGCGATCGTCTGACGCGGGAACGGGTGCAGGCAGTCAACGTGGTTGCCGCGCTGGAGGCTCGGCTGAGCGACGATAGCCGGCACATCGTTGTCAGCGCGAATCATCCCGGTCTCGATACGCGCAATACCGAACTCAGCGCCAGGCTCCCCGGACAGGCACTCGGCATCCGCCAGACCGGCGACCGCGAGTGGACCATCGATGTGCCCGAGACCGACCCCGGTGCGTCGCTGCCGATCCGGATCACCGCCGAGGCGCAGCTCGAAGGGCGACGGCTACACTTCGAGCTGCCGGTGGTTCGCTTGAACCCCGATGCGGCGGTGGGTCTGGATGGCGCCGGCGCCATCCGCGCCGTGCAGAGCGACGCGCGCGTCGAGGATGACACCCTGGGCACGTCAGGGGAGCTGGCGTTCGGCGACGGCATGACGCCGGCGCAGATGATCGAGTATGCCCAGGCGCGGGCTCGGCAGGGGTGGTCGCTGGCCAAGCCCTATGTCGACGATTACGTTATCCCCTACGCCCAGCGGCCCGTCACCTGGCTGGTGATTGGCGTCATGCTGATGCTGGTGGTGCTCTGGCGGTCCCTGGCCACCGCCAGACGCCGTCGCCGCAGCGCGCGGCGGGCGGAGCCCTCGCTCTCCGGCTTATCGAACCGCGAGTGAGGCGCCGCCGGTGCTAGTCGCTTACAACCTTAGTGGCAGCGCTGGAACGTCATGTTCCTGTTATAACGGACTGAATTTCATCGAATCCAGGAGATCCCATGGGGCAGCGATTCAGCGAGGACGGGAATGAAGCGAGCCCCGGTGAGGACGTTCGGGCCGCCAACGGCGTCGAATCCGGGGGGGCGCTGACCGGGCTGGAGTCGTTCGACTCGATCGACGACATCATTGCCGACGCCTGCCGCCGCTTCGCCGACAAGCCGGCGTTTAGCTGCCTCGGGCACACACTGACCTACCGAGATATCGATCGCCTCGCCAATCAGTTCGCGGCCTGGATTCAGCACGAAACCGACCTCGAGCCGGGCGACCGTATCGCGATCCAGCTGCCCAACGTGCTGCAGTTCCCGGTCGCCGTGTTCGGCGCCCTGCGTGCGGGTCTGGTCATCGTCAACACCAACCCGCTCTATACCGAGCGGGAGATGCGGCATCAGTTCCAGGACTCCGGCGTCACGGCCGTGGTGGTGCTGGCGAACATGGCGCACAAGCTCGAGAAGGTGCTCGACCAGACCGATATTCGCCACGTCTACGTCACCGAGATGGGCGATCTTCATCCCTGGCCGCGGCGTACGGTCATCAACAGCGTCGTGCGGCATGTGAAAAAGCTCGTCCCCGCCTACTCGCTACCCCGGGCAACGTCGCTGCGCCGCGTCCTGGCGAAGGGGGATAAGCAGCCGGTCAGCGTCGCTGCCGGACGCGGCGACGATGTGGCCGCCCTGCAGTACACCGGTGGAACGACCGGGGTCGCGAAAGGTGCGATGCTGACCCACCGCAACCTGATCGCGAACATGCTGCAGACGCAACAGCTACTGGGCGACACCTTGATCGATGGCAGCGAGACGATCATTGCGCCACTGCCGTGCTATCACATCTACACCTTTACGGTTAACTGCCTGTTTGCCATGACCACGGGCCAGCACAACGTGCTAATTCCCAATCCCCGTGACATCGCCGGTTTCATCAAGACGCTGTCACGGACGCCGTTCTCAGTCTTTGTCGGTCTCAACACGCTGTTCAATGCGCTGTGCCAGCGCGACGATTTCAAGGGGATCGATTTTTCCCAGCTCAAACTGACCATCTCCGGCGGGATGGCACTCACCCCGACCGCGGCCAAACGCTGGCAGGAGACCACCGGCTGCGGCATCGTCGAGGGCTACGGCCTGACCGAGACGTCGCCGATTGCGCTGGTGAATCCGCCACGTGCGCCGCGAATCGGAACCATCGGTCGTCCGGTAGCGGGTACCGAGGTCCGCGTGGTGGACGATGCTGGGGCGTCGGTGCCCGCGGGTGAGAGCGGTGAGCTTTGCATTCGTGGCCCGCAGGTGATGAAGGGCTACTGGAACCGGCCGGCAGATACCGCCGCCATGCTGGACGACGACGGCTGGCTTCGCACCGGCGACATGGCACGAATCGAGCCCGACGGTTACGTCAAGATCGTTGACCGCAAGAAGGACATGATTCTGGTATCGGGGTTCAACGTTTACCCCAACGAGATCGAAGAGGTGGTGGCGGGACACCCGGACGTGCTCGAAGCGGCAGCCGTTGGCATCCCCGACAACGAAGCGGGGGAGGCGATCAAGCTGTTCGTCGTCGCGCGCAATGACGGGCTTGATCCCCAGGCGCTGCGCCAGTGGTGCAAGAAGGAACTCACCGGCTATAAAGTGCCGAAGTACGTCGAACTTCGCGATGAGCTACCCAAGAGCAACGTCGGCAAGGTGCTGCGTCGGGAGCTGCGCGATGAGAAGTCTGCCACTGCCGAGGCGTCGCCGAACGTGAGTTGAGCGCGCGTCAGGGCTACAATGGTCGGTTCGTCATGATCACGCCACCGTGTCAGGAAATCGCGGCAGGAATCCCCCGACGAGCGGAGACGCCATTCGCTCGTCGAGGCATCACTGCCGTGCTTTTCTAGCCGACTTCTCCGCCGACGCCGAGGGACTCTTTGAGCGCCACCGCCTCCCCAGCTTCTCAGCAAGCCCAGTCACTGAAAGCCCTGAACGATCTTGAGCGTCAGCTCGAGACGTGCCTTCTTCGCGACGCCGCCGAGCAGCGTCGGCGGCTGTCGCGTCTCGCGCGGCGGGCCAAGGAGGGCAAGCCCATCGATCGCTCGCTGGCCGAGATCGACAAGCGTCTGACCGCCTCGCGCCAGGCGGTCGAGCGCCGCCGTCAGCAGCCGCTGACGCTCAACTACCCCGAGTCGTTGCCCGTCGCCGCCAGGCGCGAGACGTTGCTGGAGGCGCTCGGCGAGCATCAGGTGGTGGTCGTGGCCGGCGAGACCGGGTCGGGTAAGACGACGCAGCTCCCCAAACTGTGTCTGGAGCTCGGGCTCGGCCGGCGCGGGATGATCGGTCACACGCAGCCGCGTCGACTCGCGGCGCGTTCGGTGGCGGCGCGGGTGGCCGAGGAACTCGAGGTCGAACTCGGCGAGCAGGTCGGCTATCAGGTGCGCTTCACCGACCAGACCGGGGACAACACGCTGGTCAAGCTGATGACCGACGGTATCCTGCTGGCGGAAACCCAGCACGACCCGGACCTCTGGCGTTACGAGGCGATCATCATCGACGAGGCTCACGAACGCAGCCTCAACATAGATTTTCTGCTCGGCTATCTCAAACGGCTGACGGCGCGCCGCCCGGATCTCAAGGTCATCATCACCTCGGCAACCATCGACGTTGAGCGCTTCTCGCAGCACTTCGCTATCGAGAAGGATGGCGAACGCCGTCCGGCACCGGTGGTCGAGGTCTCCGGGCGAGCCTATCCGGTCGAAGTCCGCTACCGCCCGCTGGTCCGCGAATCACGCGAGGAAGAGGATCTCACGCTGCAGGAGGGGATCGTTGCCGCGGTAGAGGAGATCGAGCAGGTCGAGCGCGAGAATCGCTGGTATGGCGGCCCGCGGGACATTCTGGTGTTTCTGCCCGGCGAGCGAGAGATTCGCGAAACCGCTGACGTGTTGCGGCGGGCCGACCTCAAGAGCACCGAAATACTGCCGCTTTATGCCCGGCTCTCCAACGCCGAGCAGAACCGCGTTTTCCAGTCTCACGCGGGGCGGCGCATCGTGCTGTCGACCAACGTCGCCGAGACCTCGCTGACGGTGCCGGGTATCCGCTACGTGATCGACCCGGGACTGGTGCGCATGAGCCGCTACAGCTTTCGTGCCAAGGTGCAGCGGCTGCCGATCGAGCCGGTGAGCCAGGCGAGCGCCGAACAGCGTAAAGGGCGCTGCGGGCGCGTCGCCGAAGGCGTCTGCATCCGCCTCTACGGCGAGGAAGATTTTCTCGCTCGGCCCGAGTTCACCGAGCCGGAGATTCAGCGCACGAATCTGGCCTCGGTCATTCTGTCGATGCTGTCGCTCAAGCTCGGTGACGTGCTCGACTTTCCGTTCGTCGATGCGCCGGACCCGCGTTTCGTCAAGGATGGCTACCGCCTGCTGTTCGAGCTCGGCGCGGTCAACGCCAATGAACACATCAGCGAAACGGGGCGGCGTCTGGCGCGGCTGCCGATCGATCCTCGGCTGGCACGCATGGTGCTGGCCGGTGAGCAGTTCGGCTGCGTCCGCGAGGCGCTGATCGTGGTCAGCGCGCTGTCGATTCAGGACCCACGCGAGCGTCCCGCCGAGAAGCGCCAGGCTGCCGATCAGAAGCACCGCGAATGGGACGACCCTCACTCCGACTTCGTCGCCTGGCTCAATCTCTGGCAGGGCTTCGAGCGCGCGCGGGATACCCACTCGAGCAGTCAGCTCAGACGCTGGTGCCGCGATCGCTACCTCAACTATGTGCGCCTGCGCGAGTGGCACGACACCTATCGCCAGCTGCGCAAGCTGTGTCAGGAGATGCAGCTCGAATTCACCAGTGCCATGCGGCCCCCGACGGACGAGGAGAGCGCGCCGACGGTGGACGCCGAGCGCCTGCACCAGGCGCTGCTGTCGGGCCTGCTGTCGAATCTGGGTCAGCTGCAGCCGGAGAGCCGCGAGTTTCTCGGCGCGCGCAATCGTCGCTTTTTGATCCACCCGTCGTCGGGTCTGTCGAAGAAGCCGCCGAAGTGGGTGATGGCCGGCGAGCTGGTCGAGACCAGTCGTCTCTATGGCCGCGACTGCGCCCGGATCAAGCCGGAGTGGATCGAGCCGCAGGCCAAGCACCTGATCAAGAAGAGTTACAGCGATCCCCACTGGGAGCGCAAGCGCGCGCAGGTGATCGCCCTCGAGCAGGTCACCCTGTTCGGCCTGCCGATCGTCACCGGACGGCGTGTCGACTACTCGAAGATCGCCCCGCAGGAGTCCCGTGAACTCTTCATTCGCCGCGCGCTGGTCGAGGGGGACTATCAGACGACGGCCGATTTTTTCGCCCACAACCAGCAGATGCTGGCCTCGGTCGAGGATCTCGAGGATCGCGCGCGCAAGCGCGACATTCTGGTCGACGACGATACGCTCTTTGCCTTCTACGACGAGCGGCTGCCGGCGGAGATTGCCAGCGGCAAGAGCTTTGAGAAGTGGCGTCACCAGATCGAGCTTGAGAACCCGGACCGACTCAAACTCGACCGCGAAACGCTGATGGCGCGTCAGGCCGATGATGTCAGCGTCGAGCAGTACCCTGACGAGCTGGTGTTCAACGGCGTGCGCTACCCGTTGAGCTATCACTTTGCGCCGGGCGCGAGCGACGATGGCGTGACGCTGACGGTGCCCGCGGTAATGCTCGCCCAGCTCTCGCCGGGACGGCTCTCGTGGTTGGTGCCAGGGCTGCTCAGGGAGAAGTCCATCGCGTTGCTCAAGGCGCTACCGAAGCCGGTGCGCCGCCAGGTCGTGCCGATTCCTGACTGGGTGGATGCCGCGCTGGCGACCCTGACGCCGGACGAGCGGTCCGTGGAAGAGGCGCTCGGGGAGTTTCTCCGCCGCAAGACGGGGATTCGCCTCGAGGCCACCGACTGGCGCCTCGAACAGTTGGAGCCCCACCTGCACATGAATCTGCGGGTGGTGGACCATGAGGGCGAGACGCTGGGAGAGGGGCGCGACCTGGAGACGCTGCGCGAGCGATTCGTGGAGGCTGCGGCCGCGGGTGCCCGCGCCATGGCCGAGGAGCAGACGACGACCGCCCAGAGCCTCGACGACCTGCCGGAGACGTCGCTGCCGGATTCCAGCACGACCCAGCAGGCGGGTATTCAGGTCGAGGTGTTCCCTGCGCTGGTGCTGGAAGAGGACGGCATGCGGGTGGCCTGGTTCGACCATGCCGAACGCGCCGCCCAGGCTCACCGTGAAGGGCTGGTGCGACTCGCTCGCCGGCGTCTCGCCAGTGTCGTGACCACCATCGAGCGGGAGCTGCCGCAGCTGAAAGCGTGCGCGCTGCTGTTCGCCAAGGTAGGCACCCGGGACCAGCTCGCTCGCGACGTCGTCGATACGTGTCTCGCGCAGACCATCGCCGCGGACCCGATGCCGCGCTCGCGGGAGGCCTTCGACGCACGGGTCGCGGCCTGGCGCGGCGACCTCGTTCCCCACGCCGAAGCGCTGCTCGAAGCACTACAGCCCGCGTTACAGGGGCACCTCGCGGTGACCAAGGCGCTCAAGGGTAATGTCGGGTTCGCAGTGGCGCTCAGCTACAGCGATCTCAAGGCCCAGATGCAGCGGCTGGTGTATCCCGGCTTCGTGCGGGAAGCCGGTGACTGGTTGGCGCAGTATCCGCGTTACCTGCAGGCCGCCGAAATTCGCCTCGAGAAATTGCCACGGGAGCCTCGCCGCGACCAGCTTGCCATGCAGCAGGTTCAGGCGTGGGAGGCGAGACTGGATGCGCGGCGTCAGGCGACGGAGCGTGAAGGGATTCCCGAGCGCGCGTTGATCGAGTTCGGCTGGTGGCTTCAGGAATGGCGCGTGTCACTGTTCGCCCAGCAGCTGGGCACCCTGGAGACGGTGTCGGAGAAGCGCCTTGCCAAGCGCTGGCTGGAAATTACCGGGCAGAAGGTCTGAGCCAGAGTCTCGAAAGTCATTGCGCATCCGATCGGGTGCGTGGGTCGTAATGGACGTAAGGGCGGCGGTGACCGCTTACAAGGAGTTGTGCATGACGCAGGCCGTCATTACCGGAACCGGGCTCTATACGCCGCCGGACGCCATCGACAACGCGGCGCTGGTCGCGAGTTTCAACACCTGGGTCGACGCCGAGAACGCGCGTCACGCCGCGGCGATCGACGACGGTCAGCGTGAGCCGCTGGCCTATTCGAGTGAGGCCTTCATCGTCAAGGCTTCTGGCATCGAGAGCCGCTACGTGCTGAACGCATCGGGTATTCTCGACCCCGAGCGCATGCGCCCTGATCTTCCCGAGCGGGACAACGAGGCGCCTTCGGTTCAGGCCGAGATGGGGCGAGCGGCCGCCGAGGAGGCGTTGGCCGCGGCCGGCATCGATGCCCGCGATATCGATCTCGTCATCGTGGCATGCTCGAACCTGCAGCGGCCCTATCCGTCGGTCGCGGTCGAGCTACAAGCGCTGCTGGGGGCTGGCGGCTACGCCTTCGACATGAACGTCGCCTGCTCCAGCGCCACCTTCGCGATCGACATGGCGACCAATGCGATTCGCGCGGGCAGCCTGGAAAGGGTGCTCGTCGTGAGTCCGGAGATCTGTTCGGCGCATCTCAATTTCCGCGATCGCGACAGTCACTTCATATTCGGTGACGCCTGCACGGCCGTCGTGCTCGAGGCCGATCATCTGGCGCGGGAGCGAGAGCACTTCACGGTGCTGGGCACGCGCCTGACGACGCGTTTCTCCAATGCGATCCGCAACAATTTCGGTTTTCTCAACCGGCTGGCCGATAGCGAGGCTGACGCCGGGGACAAGCTCTTCGTGCAGGAGGGGCGTAAGGTATTCAAAGAGGTCTGCCCGCTGGTCGCGGATCTGATTCTCGATCATCTCGAGAGTCAGTCGCTGACCGGCGAATCCATCACCCGACTCTGGCTGCATCAGGCCAATCGCCACATGAATGATCTCATCGCGAGACGGGTGCTCGGCCGCGAGCCGACAGTCGGCGAAGCACCGGTCATTCTGGACCGCTATGCCAATACCAGCTCGGCGGGTTCGATCATCGCGTTGCACCTGCATCGTCACGATCTCGCCGAAGGCGATGTCGGGGTGGTGTGTTCGTTCGGCGCGGGCTACAGTGCGGGCAGTGTGATTCTGCGTAAAGGGAATGCGTGTTAATGAAATCGATCCATTGGCTAGGCGGCGCCTGTGTCGCGGTAGCCCTAAGCGGCTGCGCTTCTACGGGGCAGGACACCAACCCGCAGGACCCATGGGAAGGGTTCAACCGGGGTGTCTATCAGTTCAACGACACGCTCGACCGCTATGCCTTGAAACCCGTGGCCCGGGGCTACGACACCGTGACGCCGGAGCCGGTGCAGGATGGCGTGGGCAACTTCTTCTCCAATCTGGGGGAGATTCGCACGGCACTCAACAGCGTTCTGCAGTGGCAGTGGAGCAACGCCGGCGTCGCGTCGGGCCGCTTCCTCATCAATTCGACGCTGGGGATCGGCGGGCTGCTCGATCCGGCGTCCCGGATGGGGCTCGACGTCAACGACGAGGATTTCGGTCAGACGCTGGCCGTCTGGGGTGTCGATTCCGGCCCGTACCTCGTGCTTCCCATTTTGGGCCCGAGTACGGTGCGTGATGCGAGCGGCCTGCCGGTTGACTCCTACACCTATCCCATCACTTACGTCGAAGACGACGCCTGGCGCTACGGCTTGACCTTCCTGCGTTTCGTCGACCTGCGGGCTGACCTTCTCGAGCAGGAAGAGCTGATTCAGGGAGACCGCTACAGCTTCATCCGCGATACCTATCTCCAGCGTCGCCAGTTCGAGGTCACCAATGGGCAAGCGGGTGAGGATCCGTTCGCCAGCGGTGGCTTCGGTGATGATTTCGAGTACAGCGAAGACGACTTCGCCGAGTAGACCCGTGCCCATTACGCTGCCGGATGCCCCCGTCATTGGTGTGATCGATGTGGCGGGTGGTGAACGCGAAACCCTGGTCGGTGAGATTGCGCGTCTCGACGTGAGGGTCCGCGTGTCTGAGTCGCTGGCAGCGCTGTCCCCGGACTGCGATCTTGTGGTCGCCCACGTTCGAGCCGTCTCTCATCAGGGCTGGGAAAAGCTGACCGCCGGGGCGCCCACCATCGTCGTCAGTGAGAGCCTGCATCACGACGACCTGCGTAAGGCGATGGACGCCGGCCTGATTGATTACCTGGTCGAGCCGCTCAAACATCCGGATATCCTGCGTCGGCTGATACGACGCGCGCTCGACCTCGACCGTCTGGCCAGGGCCCACGAGCAGAGCCGTGCCGAACTGCAGGCGCTGAATCAGCGTCTGGAGGAGCATCTGGAAATCCTGCGCGAGGACCAGCGAGCGGGCGGTCACGTCCAGCGCAAGCTGCTGCCTCATCAGGGGGTGGAGCACAACGGTGTGCGCTGTGACTACTGGCTGGCGCCATCGCTGTATCTCTCGGGCGATTTCCTGGATTTCCAGTGCTGTGACAAGCGCTACTCGTTTTTCTATTTTGCGGATGTCGCGGGTCATGGGGCGTCATCGGCGTTCGTGACGGTGCTGTTGCGATACCTCTGTAGCCGCTGGCTGTCGCAGTGGTCGACACTGCTGCCCGAGGCCTTTCCCTCGCGCTGGCTCGGAGAGCTCAATCGTGAACTGATCGCCACCGGTATCGGCAAGCACGCTACCGTGTTCGCTGGGGTGCTGGACCACGAGCGACGTTTTCTGCACTATTCGCTCGGCGCGCAGCTACCCATGCCGCTACTACAGACCGAGACTGAAACAGTCTATCTTGGCGGCAAGGGGCCGCCGGTGGGGTTGTTTCCGGATGTCGAATACCCCATCTTCGGCCGCGCCCTGCCAGAGCGGTTTCGGCTGTGGTTATGCTCAGACGGTGTACTGGAGTGTTTGCCGTCGACTTCATTGGATGCGCGCCTCAGGGAACTCGAGCAGCGCGTTTCACGTTGTACCCGCGTCGATGAGCTGAAGGATGGCTTGGCGCTGGGTGATCAACTCCCGGATGACCTCAGCATGATGACATTGAGCGGTTTCGATCGTGGTTGAAGGACGCATCAAGGCAGCCTTCGACTCGGGCGTGTTCGTACTCAAACTGTGCGGCGACGTCCGACTGACGCTCTGCGCAACGCTGGATGCGCAGGCGCAGCGCCTGGCCGACCTGCCGGGGTTGCGCGCCGTGATGGTCGACCTTCGTGAGGCCACCAACGTCGATTCAACGGCGCTGGGCTTCCTCGCCAAGGTGGCGCTCGCCGTTCAGGGTCGCGTCGAGCAGCCGCCGACCATCATCGCCGAGCATCCCGACGTCCTGCACATGCTCGATGTAATGGGATTCGCGCGCTATTTCACGCTGGTCGAAGCCCCACTAACCGACCCCCCGGCGCTCGCTGATCTGCCGCCGGTCGAAGCTGACGCCTCGGGGCTTCAGCAGCGGATTCTCGAGGCACATCGCATTCTGATGCAGATGAGCGATCATAACCGCCACGAATTCCAGCCGCTGGTCGAGCTGCTTGAGTCCCAGGCCATGGGGCCCGTATCCCGGTGACAAGCGTCCCGCCCTGACGCCGCACGTTATTTCCCTGTTCACCGCTATCACCTACCGTTCGATCGGGTGCCGCCAAGGACCATGATGTCGGTGCCCGGACTCCAGACGAGCGCAATGACGGTCGTCTGTCATGGTTTCCATTTAGAGGAGGGGGTGTGGCTGCTCTGACCGCACGTCGGCTGGCGTTACTCGTCGCCGCCAATACGGCGCTGGCGCCGCTGGCCATTGACGCCTACCTGCCCGCGATGCCATCGATCGCGGCCGCCATCGATGCCAGCGTTCATCATACGGAACTGTCACTGAGCGTCTTTCTGCTGGGGTTCGCGCTGGGCCAGCTGATCTGTGGCCCGCTGTCGGATCGACTCGGGCGCAAGCCGGTGCTGATGACCGGCCTGGTGGTGTTCCTTTTCGCCAGTCTGGCGCTGACCCAGGTGGGGTCGCTGGCATCGCTCTGGAGCTGGCGGTTCATTCAGGCATTGGGGGGCGGTGCCTGCGTGGTGAATTCCGCGGCGATCGTGCGCGACCAGTTCAGCGGTCGTGAGGCCGCGCGCGTCATGTCGACCATGGTCATGATCCTGATGATGGCGCCGCTGGTCGCGCCAGCGCTAGGCAGTGCGCTGCTGCACCTGGCCGACTGGTGGCTGATCTTCATGTTCCTGGCGGTCTATGCGCTGTTTGTCATCCTCCTGCTTGGACGCTATCTGCCGGAGACGCACGGCCGGGATCCCGATGCGCCTTCTGCGGGGCAGATACTCAACAACTATCTCAGCGTGCTCAAGCACCGCGAGGCGATGGGGTATATCGCTGCGGTATCGATGTCGTTCGCCGGCATGTTCGCCTTCATTACCGGTTCGCCCTATCTCTACATGGAGCACTATGGGCTGTCGTCTGCGCTCTATCCGTTCGTGTTCGGTGCCAACATTCTGATCATGGCGTCGTCGAACCGGCTCAACATTCGCCTGCTGCGGACGCGAACGCCACAGCAGAATCTGCTGCTGGGCCTGGGGATCCAGCTGGCGGCGGGGCTGTCGCTGGTGGCCCTTCTGATCACCGGGCTCGACTCCATCTATACCATCGCGCCGATGATGGTGGTGTTCGTGGGGATGCAGGGGCTGATCAGCCCCAACGCGATGTCCTCGATGCTCGATCACTTTCCGAAGATGAGCGCCACGGCGACAGCGCTGCAGGGCTGTCTTCAATTTACCTGTGGCGCAGCGGCGGGGGCACTGGTTGGCGCCTTCGAAATTGCCAGTGCCTGGCCCACGGTGGCCGTGATGCTGTCGGCCACGCTCCTGGGTAATCTTGCCGTGCGCATCCTGGCAGGCGCTGCGTTGAAAAAGGCCGCGCCGGCCGCGTAGCGTGGCGCCGCCAGGCGCGCTCCTTCCATGAGCATGGCGTTACGCAAAAGCGTCGTGAATTTACGCGTTCTGACGTGTGTCATGTTCCTGTCATATCCCTTTGGCAAGGTCGGTGGTGCTGAGGTTGGCGCCCCAAGTGGCGTCTTTTGATCGGGCCGCAGCATTGCCGATGGCATCGGCAATGCCTGTGTCCCACTCGAGATCGACGGTGACTCAAGTGTCAGTTCCACTGCAGGTGTCACAAAAGTGTCATGCAGCTGACGTAATGTGATCTCCAAGATTTCGAACCTTCGCAGAGTCGTTCTCGCTACGCATTCAAGGTGGAAACAGGATATCGCTATGCTCAAACATGTCTTCGCAACGCTCATCTCCGGCTCGCTCGTCATTGCCGCCAGCGCTCAGGCGCAGGACGCCATCACCGGTGCCGGTGCCACCTTCCCGTACCCGGTGTACTCCCAGTGGGCGGATGCGTACCAGGATGAGTCCGGCATCGGCCTGAACTATCAGGCGATCGGCTCCGGTGGCGGCATTCAGCAGATCGTCGCCAAGACGGTCACTTTCGGCGCCAGTGATGCGCCGATGACCAAGGAAGAGCTCGACAAGAATGGCCTGATGCAGTGGCCGATGGTAATGGGGGGCGTCGTTGCCGCTTTCCATATCGACGGATTCGATGGCGAGTCGTTGAACCTCGACGGCGACACGCTGGCCGATATCTACCTGGGCAATATCACCAACTGGAACGACGACGCGATCGCCGAGCTGAACCCGGATGTCGAGCTGCCTGACGCGCAGATCACGCCGGTCTATCGCGCCGAAGGTTCGGGCACCAACTTCCTGTTCACCAACTACCTCTCCAAGGTGAGCGAAGACTTCGCCAGTACCGTGGGTGAAGGCAAGTCTGTGGCATGGCCCGCCGGTGTCGGTGCCAAGGCGAATGCCGGTGTCGCCAGCCAGATCGGCAGCACCAACGGGGCGATTGGTTACGTCGAGTATGCCTACGCTGCGCAGAACGAGCTGAGCCTGGTCCACCTCGAGAACAGCGACGGTAATGTCGTCGAGCCGAGCATGGAGTCCTTCATGGCGGCGGCGGGCAACGCCGAATGGCAGGACGCACCGGGCATGTACCTGGTGCTGACCGATCAGCCGGGCGCTGACAGCTGGCCGATCACCGGCGCCTCTTTCATCCTGATGCACAAAGAAGTTCAGGACGCGGAAGCCGCCAACCAAGCGCTCAAGTTCTTCGACTGGGCTTACAGCAACGGTAACGAGATGGCGCAGGAACTGGATTACGTGCCGATGCCGGACAACGTTGCCGACATGGTTCGCGACAGCTGGAGCGACATCCAGGGGCCGAACGGCGACGCCGTCTGGAACCAGTAACTCCCGAAGTAAAGCCGCGGCGGGAGTGGGTGACCACTTCCGCCGCGGTGTCGTATAGAGTGCCGCCGTAAGAGCGGCCTTGCAGCAAGCCCACGAGGAAACACCATGGCCACCACTAACTCGGCTGGAACAGGCAGTGGACTGGGGCATCTCAGCGAGGCGATGCACAAGCGCCTGCGCCGCAAGGCGCAAATCGATGTGTGGTTCGAGCGTGTCCTTTTCGGCTTCGCTCTTGCCGTGCTGCTGCTGCTCGGGGCGATCATCGCATCGCTGATGGTATCGAGCTGGCCGGCACTCCAGCGCTATGGCGTGGACTTCTTTACCGAGAATCGCTGGGCAGCCAACGTCGAGGTGTTCGGCGCGCTACCCGCCATCTACGGCACACTGCTGACGTCGATCATCGCGATCGTCATCGCCGTGCCCATCTCTTTCGGCATCGCCATCTTCCTGACCGAGCGTTGCCCCGGATTCCTCCGTCAGCCGTTGAGCACGCTCATCGAGCTGCTGGCCGGTATCCCTTCGATCATTTACGGCATGTGGGGCATGGAGGTTCTGGCGCCGCTGCTGAGAACCTGGTTTCCCGATGTCTTTCCTGCCGGCACCGGACTGACGACCGCCGGCATTATCCTTGCGGTGATGATCATCCCGTTCATCACTGCCGTCAGCCGTGACGTCATCAATACGGTGCCTTCCGTCATGCGCGAGTCCGCCTATGGACTGGGTTGCACCACCTGGGAGGTGGCGCGCCAGGTGATCCTGCCGTCGGTCAAGGGCGGATTGGTCGGTGGTGTGGTGCTGGGGCTGGGTCGTGCCCTTGGCGAAACCATGGCCGTGACTTTTGTCATCGGCAACAACCTCTTCCTGAATCCAACGTTGACCGGGCAGGGCACGTCGATCGCTGCGCTGATCGCCAATCAGTTCTCGGAGTCGGACGGTACCCAGCGCTCGGCACTGCTGGCGCTCGGTCTGATTCTGTTCCTGATCACCTTTGCCGTGCTGGCGTTCGCGCGCTATCTGCTGCGCAACAGCACCGGCCGCCACGCCTGAATCGGAGTGCATGCAATGAATACGACGACGACTCCGCTCTATCGCCGCCGCAAACGGCGGAATCAGGTCGTGATGGCCGCCTGTCTGGTCGCGACCGGTATCGGGTTTCTGTTTCTGTTCGCGATCCTGTTCACGCTCGTGAGCAAGGGCATAAGCTCTATCTCGCTGTCTATCTTTACCGAGCGCACGCGCATGACCGACGGCGGTCTGGGTAACGCCATCTGGGGGACGCTGGTGATGACGTCGGTCGCCACCGTCTTCGGTACGATTATCGGCGTTGCCGCCGGGACCTGGCTCGCCGAGTACGGCGGAAAGCGCAAGACGGCGAAGGTCATCCGCTTCATCAACGACGTGCTGCTCTCCGCGCCCTCGATCATCGTCGGGCTGTTCATCTACGCCGTGGTGGTCGTGCCGATGGGCAATTTCTCGGCCTGGGCTGGCGTACTGTCACTGACGGTCATCATCGTGCCGGTGGTGATTCGCTCCACTGAGGACATGATGCAGCTGATCCCCAATTCGCTGCGCGAAGCAGCGGCGGCGCTGGGCGCCCACCGCTGGTGGATCATCGTTCGCGTCTGCTATAGCGGCGCCCGGGCCGGCATCATGACGGGCATTCTGCTGGGATTCGCCCGCATCAGCGGGGAGACAGCGCCTTTGCTGTTTACTTCACTGAACTCGAATCAGTGGAATTTCTTCCAGCTCAACAACGAGATGGCCAACCTGCCGATGACGATCTATCAGAACATGACGATCAACGCCTTTATTCCTGATCTCGTCTCTCTCGCTTGGGCCGGTGCGCTGATCCTCACCGCCGCTATCCTGATTCTCAATATCGCGGCGCGCTATTTTTCGCGCCAGCGCTCCTGATCTTTCGTCACGAGACCGCCATGAACGCTGATCTTAAAGTCAAAGCAGAGCACGCAGCCCCTTCGGCATCGACGGCTCGGGAAACCGCCGCGACCAAGCTCAAAGTCGAAAACCTGAGTCTCAACTACGGTAAGTTTCAGGCGCTGAACGACATTTCGATGGAGATACCGGAGCACCAGGTGACGGCCTTCATTGGGCCGTCGGGGTGCGGGAAATCGACCCTGATCCGCTGCTTCAACCGCATTCACGATCTCTACGAGGGGATCAGCACGCAGGGTAAGATCCTGCTCGATCAGCGGGACATCTACGATGCTAAGGTCGATCTCAACCTGCTGCGCTCACGGGTCGGCATGGTCTTTCAGAAGCCGACGCCGTTTCCGATGACCGTGTTCGACAACGTTGCCTTCGGGATTCGCCTGTACGAGAAGCTCTCTTCCCGAGAGCTCGAGGAGCGTGTCGAGTGGGCGCTGCGCCAGGCGGCGCTGTGGGAAGAGGTCAAGGACAAGCTGAAGCACAGCGGTCAGGCGCTCTCGGGCGGGCAGCAGCAGCGGCTTTGCATTGCGCGCACGATCGCCGTCAAACCCGAGGTCATCCTGCTGGACGAGCCCACCTCGGCGCTCGATCCGATCTCAACGGGATATATCGAGGATCTCATCAACGAGCTCAAGAAGAACTACACCATCGTGATCGTGACGCACAACATGCAGCAAGCGGCCAGGATCTCCGACATCACGGCTTTCATGTATCTCGGTAGCCTGATCGAGTGTGACGACACCACCAAGATCTTCACCCAGCCGAAAGAGTCCCGCACCGAGGACTACATCACGGGTCGCTACGGCTAGCGGATACGAGCGTTTGCGAGTGAACCCGGATAGAGACTGCCCCCGTTAGCTTGCGCTGACGGGGGCAGTGTCGTTGATACGCGTCGTTATCCATCCCCCGCCAGCGGGATTCAGACTCAGCGGTAGGGAAGGAGAGTGAGGCTAGACGTGAATCAACGTGGCCAAGAGAGGATCGTGGTAAGGTCGAACGCTCGATGACGCGTCACAAGGATGGACGATCTCATGGTTCCCGGGCAGGACAACGCTTTTCGTAACATACCCTTCAATCTGATACTGATTTTGGCGTCGTTGACGGTCATTATCGCGGGCATTCGTGCCGCCGAGGGCATCATCATTCCGTTGCTGCTGTCGGTATTCATTGCCGTCATCTGCGCGTCGCCGGTGCACTGGCTTTACCGACGCGGCATGAACTCCTATGCCGCGGTGCTCATCACCCTGCTGATTCTCGGCGGTCTGATGGCGTTGTTCGGCACGCTGCTGGGCAACAGCTTCGCCATGTTCATGGAGAACTGGCCCCAGATGCAGCGGCAGTTGGAAGGGCATTACCTTTCGCTGCTTCAGTGGTTTGCCAACCAGGGCCTGTCGGTGTCACCGGAGGAGCTCTCCGAGATGATGGATGGATCGGAGGAGCAGGGTTGGGCGGCAACCTTCATCAGCGGACTCGGGGTGGTGCTATCGCAGAGCCTGGTGATCCTGCTGCTGGTGAATTTCATGCTGTTCGAAACGCTCGACTTTCGCCAGAAGGTGGCGAGGGCGTTGAGCAATCCCGGACCCAGCCTCGAGCGTTTCACCGAGTTCAGCTACAACTTGAAGCGCTACATGGCCGTGAAGACCGTGATCAGTTTGATTACCGGGGTGCTCGTGGTGCTGTCGGCCTGGCTGGTGGGGGTCCAGTTCGCGCTGATGTGGGGCGCCCTTGCCTTCATCATGAACTACATTCCCAACATCGGATCGTTTCTGGCGGCGATTCCGCCAGTGCTGTTGACGCTGGCGATGCCGGAAGGGGGAATTGTTCAGGCCTTGAGTCTTGCGGGCTGCTATCTGGCGATCAATTTCATTCTGGGCAACCTGATCGAGCCACGGATCATGGGCAAAGCCATGGGCCTTTCGACGCTCGTGGCGTTTCTGTCGCTGGTGGTGTGGGGATGGATGCTGGGTCCGGTCGGCATGCTGCTGTCGGTGCCGTTGACGATGACCTTGAAGATCGCGCTCGAAAGTCACCCCGAGACGCGCTGGATTGCCAAAATGCTTGGCCCTTCAGAGCATCGCCGGATGCGACAGCGTCGGGCACGCGAGGCGCTCAACGAGCTCGAGGAGTAGCTGTAATGACACGATCGATGAGCAAGCGAGAGGGGCGAGGATAGCGCTCGATTCACAGTCGCCAATGAAAAAAGCCGTGCTCATCGCACGGCTTTTTTTCATTCATCGACGGGGCTATCAGCCATTCTGTTCGATGAACTGGGTAAGCTGAGACTTGGACTGAGCGCCGACCAGCGACGCCACCTTGGCACCGGACTTGAACAGCATCACGGTGGGAACGCCGCGCACACCATGTTCGGAGGCGATCTCGGGGGCGTCGTCGACGTTGACGCTGACCACCTTGAGGTCATCGGCTTGTTCACTGGCGACTTCATCGACAACCGGGGCCATCATCTTGCAGGGGCCGCACCACGGTGCCCAGAACTTGAGCAGCACCGGCTTTTCGGATTTGAGCACTTCTTGCTCGAAGTTCGCATTGGTGACATCGACACTATGAGACATGAGATTGACTCCTTGATACGTTGCGCTCTGCGAGCTCATGGGGCGATGTTAGCCCCTGCCAAGAGCAGTGGCAAACTGCCGAGTCAATCGCAACGATAGCTACCGGTTATTAAAGGATGGATTTTAATTCCCTGATAACGCCTCCCGTCGGCTTCACGGCGCGGTTCTTATTGCGTAAAGTAATGCAAAAGTGATCCTTTATACCCATTTGGTGGGTTGTGGTCAGGGAGTGGTCCATGAAGCTTCAGCAGCTGCGCTACGTGTGGGAAGTCACCCGCCATCAACTCAACGTGTCCGCCACCGCGCAAAGTCTTTTTACCTCCCAGCCTGGTATCTCCAAGCAGATACGCTTGCTGGAGGACGAGCTGGGGGTGGAGATATTTGCCCGCAGCGGCAAGCATCTGACACGTGTGACACCTGCCGGGGAGGCGATCGTCGAGCTGGCGGGTAAGGTGCTGCGCACCGTGGATGACATCAAGCACGTGGCGCAGGAGCACAGCGACGAGCGTCGCGGTAGCCTGGCCATCGCAACGACGCACACTCAGGCGCGATACGTGCTTCCGGGCGTGATCGGCGAGTTCCGGCAGAAATATCCCGACGTCGCACTGCACATGCAGCAGGGGACCCCGAAGCAGATCGCGCAGATGGTCAGCGACGGCACGGCGGATTTCGCCATCTGCACGGAATCGCTCGAGCTCTTCAATGACCTCGTCCTGCTGCCCTGCTATCGCTGGAATCGCTGTGTGCTCGTTCCCAAGGATCATCCGCTAGCGACCGGGGAGCTGACGCTGGAGCGGGTGGCAGAGCATCCTCTGGTCACCTACGTGTTCGGTTTCACCGGCCGTTCGCAGCTCGACGACGCGTTCAAATCTCGAGAGCTGACGCCGAACGTGGTGCTGACGGCGGCGGACTCGGATGTGATCAAGACCTATGTCCGATTGGGGCTGGGCATTGGGATCGTCGCCCACATGGCAATCGACCCCGTCGCCGACAGTGACCTGGTGGCGATCGATGCCTCTCATCTTTTCGCGAGCTCCACCACCAAGATCGGTATCCGTCGGGGCACCTTCATGCGTACCTACATGTTCGATTTCGTCCGCCGTCTGGCGGGGCATCTGGATCGCGACACCGTGGAAGCCGCGCTGGCTGCCGGGCCACGTCATGAGGCGGATCTTTTCAGGGATATCGAGCTGCCGGTCCTGTAGCCCGCTCGGTCGACAGACCCCAGGCAAGAAAGCGCCCCGCCTNNAGGCGGGGCGCTTTCGTTGTCGGTCACGTCATCTTTTCAGTGTTGCAGGTGCAGGCCGCACTCGCGTTTCTCTTCAACCTTGGTGGGGTCGAAGTAGTCGAAGTTATTGGGAAGGTCGTGGGTCTGGAGATACTGATGCATCTGCTTGGCGCTCCAGTGCAGCACTGGGGCCACCTTGAGCAAACCGTCGGCATTGAGGCTCAGCGGTTGCATGAGGGCGCGTTCCGCGGTGTCCTCGGCGCGCAGGGCCGTCAACCAGACGCCAGGATTCTCCTGCGCCAGCGCGCGACGGAAGGGCTCTAGCTTCACCTCCTCGGTAAAGGCGGCGTGTCGGGGGTCGTCGATTGTCGGCGTCGCCCCTTCGATCGCCTCGCGATGGGCGCGGGAACGCCGGGGATGATAGATGGTGAGATTCAGATCCAGGCGTTGTTGAAGTTCGTCGGCGAAGCGGTAGGTAGCGGGTGTGTTGTAGCCGCTATCCATCCATACAACGGAGATGTCGGGGCGCACGCGAGTCACCAGATGGAGAATGACCGCTTCGAAGGGGCGAAAGTTGGTCGTGCAGATGGCCTTGCGATTCTGACCTAGTGCAAATTCGGTCAGGGCCAGTGGGTCGTTGCCGATGTCGCGGTTGAGCGAATCGATGTCGAGTGTCATGAGTCTCTCCAAACGGTGAATCGCCCCTGGCCCGGGTCTTCGCCGAGCGAGGCGTATGAGCGCACTCTAACAATGCCGCTTTAACGCCCGCCAATACCGTTTGGTTAGAAAGATATATAGCGGAAAAGTCTAAGGGGGTCGTGCGAAAAGCCTTTTTCGTTATTAATCGGTTCGGCTCAGCGCATTAACCGCCGCCCAGGGCCGTCATCAGCCGGGTGATCTTTGCCAACGTCTCGTCGTACTCCTCCTGCTCCTGGGAGTCCGCGACCAACCCGCCGCCGCCCCAGATGTGCAGCGTTTGCGCTTGGGCAACCACCGTGCGTATCGCGATCGAGGTATCCATTCGCCCGCGACGATCGACATACCCGAGGCTGCCGCAGTAGACGCTGCGCTGGCTCGGCTCGAGTTCGTCGATGATCTGCATGGCGCGGTGCTTGGGTGCGCCCGTGATGGAGCCGCCGGGAAAGGCGGCTGCGAGCAGATCCAGCGGATCGACACCGTCCTCTAGCTCGCCACGAATCACGCTGACCAGGTGGTGCACATTGGCATAGCTCTCCAACCCACAGAGCTGAGGCACTTCCACGCTGCCCGGGCGGCACACCCTTCCTAGATCGTTACGCAGAAGATCGACGATCATGATGTTCTCGGCTCGGTCCTTGGCGCTCGTCTGAAGGGCTTCGGCGAGTCGGCGATCCTCGCTGGGGGTATTGCCTCGTGCCCGCGTGCCCTTGATCGGACGGGTCTCGATCTGGCCGTCGATTGCGCGCACGAAGCGCTCGGGGGAGAGCGAGAGAGTGCCGCCGCCGTCGGTGGCGAGATAACCGGCGTAGGGTGTGGGCGTGGCCTCTCGCAGTTGCCGGTAGGCCTGCCACAAATCGCCACGGTAGCCGGCAGTGAAGCGCTGAGCGAGGTTGATCTGGTAGCAGTCACCGGCTTGGAGGTAGGCCTGAACACGGCGAAAGCGTTCGCCGTAACTGTTGCGGTCCATATCCGGGGTGAATGCGGTGGTGAGCGCAAACGCTGACGAATCGGTTTCAGTGGGCGGCGTCTTCAGCCAGGAGAGCACGGCCTCCCGTCGTTCGGCGCTAGCGATGAGATAGCTGCGTTGAGTCTCGTGATCCTGGATCAACGCCCAGTCATAGACGCCGAGGCGCAGCACCGGCAGCGTGCCGCCGGGTCGAGAGTCGGGTGCACCCTGGCGATGAGCCTGAGCCAGCGTATAGCCCCACTGCCCCATCAAACCGCCGAAGAACGGTAGCGCCCGGTAGCGTTCAGCCAGAGAAGCCTCAAGAAGCGGCAGGTGGTGGTTGATGCAGTGATCCAGCAGGTAGCGCTGCGCCTCGAAGGGCGCGTTCGGCAAGCCTGGCAGCGAGGGAGAGCAACGCAGCTGCCCCGCTTCCTGGCTCAGCGTATAGATCGGGTCGCTGGAAAGAATGTCGAAGCGCCCACCGGGGGCTTTCGGCCGTCCGCTGTCGAGGAGTATGGCGTCAGGGCGGTGCCGCAGCACGGTAAAGTAGGGCGATGGGTCCGGCGAGTAGGGGACCGTCACGACGCCTAGAGGGGGGAGGCGGTCAGCCATGTCAATCATTCCCGTGGCAGCTATCGGCGCTTATTGTCCCTGACTCGGGGGCTGACATCGACCCGGTGATGCGCTGACGCCTGACGGCCGGACGGTTGGGTTGCGATGATCCGGCTATTGGTTGTCGACAATGCTGTCGGAGGCGCTTGAGCTTGCGGGCAGATTTGAAGCTCCCAAGCGATGCCACGGGTATCAGCGATTTGGCGTCCGAAGGGGAAGACCCTTAGTATGGACACATGACCTCTATTGTTAACAATCGATGACCGATCCTGCTTTGAACGCTTCAGATAACGACACCGATCTTCCCGTGGTGAGAACCCTCGCCGAACGTGTCTTCCACCAGCTTCAGCGCGCTATCGTGCGCGGCGAGCTACCCCCGGGCACAAGGATCACCGAGCCAGAGCTTTCGGCGCGCTACGGTATCTCTCGCGGTCCGCTGCGGGAAGCCATGCGACGCCTGGAGACCTATCGCCTGATCGAACGGGTGCCCCATGTCGGCGCCCGGGTGGTGAAGCTCTCCATGGACGAGCTGCTCGAGCTGTTCGACGTCCGCGAGGCACTGGAGAGCATGGCCGCGCGACTGGCAGCTTCCCACATGACGGCAGAGGAAGTTGCCGGGCTGCGCGGGGTCCTCGCCGTCCACGAGCGCCAGAGCGACCTCGACAGCGGCGAGGCCTACTATCAGCGAGAGGGTGACCTCGATTTCCACTACCGGATCGTGCAGGGCAGCCATAATCGGATGCTGATGACGATCCTGTGTGACGATCTCTATTACCTCGTCCGACTCTACCGCACCCAGTTCAGTGCCAGTGGGGCGCGACCTCATCGCGCTTTCGTTGAGCACCATCGTATCGTTGATGCCATCGAGGCTGGCGACGCCGAACTTGCCGAGCTGCTGATGCGACGCCATGTCAGTGCCGCGCGCGAGAACGTGGCAGCAAGCTATGCGCTGACGCTGGATGGCGAGGCACCCGATCAGGACAACGAGACCCAGACGCCGGGGCTGTCCCCTGGCCATGCCAACGCGAGCGATGACCCAGACTCGAGGAGTTGACCATGACATCCGCGACCCCCGGAGCACGCTTTCGTGCCACGCTCGAGAGCCAGCGCCCACTACCGATCGTCGGGACGATCAATGCCTACACTGCGCTGCTGGCGGAGAGTGTCGGGCACCAGGCGATCTATCTTTCGGGGGGCGGTGTCGCCAACGCCTCTTTTGGCCTGCCCGACCTCGGTATGACGACACTCAATGACGTGGCCGAGGACGCGCGGCGGATCACCGGGGCGTCGTCGCTGCCGCTGCTGGTGGACATCGATACCGGGTGGGGAGGGGCGCTGAACATCGCGCGAACCATCCAGGAAATGGAGCGGGCCGGCGTTGCCGCCGTCCATCTGGAAGATCAGGTGGCACAGAAGCGCTGCGGACATCGCCCTAATAAGGCAATCGTCTCGCAGGCGGAGATGGTCGATCGAATCAAGGCCGCCGCCGATGCTCGACGTGACGAGGATTTCTATCTGATCGCGCGCACCGATGCCTTTCAAAAAGAGGGATTGGCCTCTGCGGTGGCGCGCGCGAATGCCTGCATAGACGCCGGTGCGGATGCGGTCTTCGCCGAGGCGGTGCACACACTCGAGGACTACCGCGCTTTCTGCGAGGGAGTCGATGCACCGATTCTTGCCAATATCACCGAGTTCGGCGCGACCCCGTTGTTCACTCAGGAGGAGCTGGCAGGCGTCGGCTGTCGCATGGTGCTCTATCCGTTATCCGCGTTTCGCGCCATGAATGCGGCGGCACTCAACGTCTATCGTGACATTCAAGCCAAGGGGCACCAGCGCGACGTCGTGGAAACGATGCAGACGCGCGAGGCGCTTTACGAGTTTCTCGGCTATCACCACTACGAGCGCAAGCTCGATGCGCTCTTCGCCGCGAAGAAGGCGTGACAGTACACCGTCCGGTGCCCGATTGCGGGGGCGAGGTAGCGGGGGCCGGTCTTTGCCATGCGTGGTATTGAGACAACCAGGAGGCTTGCATGACCGATACACCGAAGAGCACCGGGTTACGAGGGCAGAGCGCGGGGTCGACGGCGCTTTGCACGGTGGGCAAGAGCGGCTCCGGGCTGACCTACCGAGGTTATGATATCCAGGCCCTGGCCGATAACGCCCGCTTTGAAGAGGTAGCTTATCTGCTACTGCGGGGTGAGTTGCCCGATAGCAACGCATTGGAGGACTTCGTCACGCGTCTGGTCGCGCTGAGGGGGCTACCCGACGCCCTCAAGAAAGTCTTGGAACAGATTCCGAGCGATACACACCCCATGGACGTCCTGCGTACTGGCACTTCTATGCTGGGTACGCTTGAGACCGAGCAGCGCCACGAAGATCAGCAGCGCCATGCTGAGCGGCTGCTGGCGGTCATGCCGTCGATACTCAACTACTGGTATCGCTATTCGCACTTCGGCGAGCGGATCGAAACCGAGACAGACGACCGCTCGGTGGGGGGGCACTTTCTTCATCTCTTGCACGGCAAGCCAGCGTCCGAGCTGCACGCGCGGGTCATGAACGTTTCACTGATCCTCTACGCCGAGCACGAGTTCAATGCGTCGACCTTTACGGCCAGAGTCTGCGCCTCGACGCTTTCCGACCTCCACAGCTGCGTGACTGGGGCCATTGGCTCACTGCGCGGTCCGCTGCATGGCGGCGCCAACGAAGCGGCGATGGAGATGATCAGTCGCTGGTCGACCGCCGAAGAGGCGGAGCGCCAGCTTTTGGCCATGCTGCAGCGCAAGGAAAAGATCATGGGATTCGGCCACGCGATCTACAAAGAGGCCGATCCGCGCAATGCCATTATTCGCCACTGGTCTCAATCGCTGTCAGAGGACGTCGGTGACGATCATCTCTTCGCCGTCTCCGCCCGTATCGACGAAGTCATGCGCCAAGAGAAAGGACTGTTCCCGAACGCGGACTTCTATCACGCCAGTGCCTACCACTTCATGGGCATCCCGACGAAACTCTTCACGCCGATCTTCGTCTGCTCCCGGTTGGCCGGATGGTGCGCCCACGTCTTCGAGCAGCGCGCCAACAATCGAATTATTCGCCCAAGTGCGGATTACGTCGGCCCGGAGCGCCGCGAGTGGGTGCCGTTGGCGCAGCGCTAGCAGCAAGGCCAGACCTCGAAAGGCGCTGTTCGAGCCGGAACGACCGACTTCCACTGTCACTGCCAAGGAGGCGACATGACTGCCAACGTCGATCTCAATCAACGACCTGACTACGACCCTGAGCTCCAGGCAATCGCGGATTACGTTCTGGATTATCGGATCGACAGCCTGGAAGCCCTCGATACCGCCAGACACTGCCTCATGGATACCCTGGGATGTGGGCTACTGGCGCTGCGCTTTCCCGAGTGCACGAAACTGCTTGGGTCGATCGTCGAGGGTACCGTCGTACCCAACGGCGCGCGCGTACCGGGCACCGCGCTGTCGCTCGATCCGGTCAAGGCGGCGTGGGATATCGGCTGTTTGATTCGCTGGCTGGACTACAACGACACCTGGCTGGCCGCGGAGTGGGGGCACCCGTCGGACAATCTGGGGGGCATTCTGGCAGTGGCTGATCATCTGTCGCGTCAGCGACTTGCCCGCGGCGAGACGCCGCTGACGATGCGAGACGTACTCGAGGCGATGATCATGGCCCACGAGGTCCAGGGCAACCTGGCGCTCGAGAATTCCTTCAATCGGGTCGGGCTGGATCACGTGATACTGGTCAAAGTGGCTTCGACGGCGGTCGTCGCCAAACTGATGGGCGCCAGCCGGGAGCAGCTGCTGTCGGCGCTGTCGCATGCTTTCGTCGACGGGCAGAGTCTTCGCACCTATCGTCATGCGCCCAACGCCGGGTCGCGCAAGAGCTGGGCAGCCGGGGATGCCACCTCCCGGGCGGTGCGCCTCGCCGACATGGCCATGCGCGGTGAGATGGGAATTCCGAGCGCGCTGTCGGCGCCGCAGTGGGGGTTCTACGATGTTTCGTTCAGCAAGACGAACAGGGATCAGGCGATCAAGCCCGTCGAAGCGCGCCGCTTCCGACTGTCGCGCAGCTACGGCACGCATGTGATGGAGAACGTGCTGTTCAAGATCAGTTTCCCGGCCGAATTCCACGCCCAGACCGCTGCCGAGGCGGCCGTGGCACTGCATCCGCAGATCAAGGAACGCCTCGATGATATCCAGCGCATCGAGGTGACGACGCACGAGTCGGCGATACGGATCATCTCCAAGGAGGGGGAGCTTGCCAATCCGGCGGACCGAGACCACTGCCTGCAGTATATGGTCGCGGTCCCGTTGATATTCGGTGTGTTGGAGGCCGAGCATTACGAAGATGCGTTTCATCGAACGCATCCGCTCATCGATACGCTGCGCGCCAAGATGCAGGTGATCGAGGAGCCGCGCTATACCCGAGAGTATCTCGAGGCGGACAAGCGTTCGATCGCCAATGCCGTCCAGGTCTTCTTCAATGATGGTAGTCAGACCGAACGGGTGGCGGTGGAATATCCCATCGGCCATCGCCGTCGGCGTGAAGAGGGCGTGCCGCGACTCAAGGCCAAGTTCCAGCGCAGCCTGGCGACCCGTTTTCCCGGCGGACGCTGCCAGCAGATATACGATCTCTACGAAGATAGCGCAGCACTGGAGGCGACAGCGGTACCTGCCTTTATGGACCTTTGGGTGTCTCAGTAAGTCATCGTCGGCGGCGAAAAGCCGCCATAGCGCCGCCGATACTGGTAGCGCCAAGGCAGAAGTCAGTTTTTCTCGAGGCAGGGGTTGTCAGGCCGCTAACTGATGGGTAAAGTACGCATCCGCTGACGACGAGACAGGTTTTCGGGGTCAGCGAAAAGTAAGCCAAGCGT
>NZ_PZJP01000020.1 GCF_003206645.1 Salinicola aestuarinus
ATAGGCCTGGGCGCCGTCACGGGACCCAGGCCTGTCCCCACCAACCCACGGAGAAATACCCCCCACCAACGATCAATTCATCTGGAAGAAGCCACCACCGATACGAACATTGTGTTCGTCTTGCCACTCTAGGGATTGGCGACGCGCTTCCTGAATTTGCTCCTCTGTCATCTGACTGCTTAGGCGCTGCTTGCCTTCCGCACCGGCCGAGCCCTGGAGGTCATAGTACTTGTACGCTTGAATCAAATCGACGTCGGTACCGATGCCTTCTTCGTAGAATTTAGCAAGAGAACGGAACCCCTGTGTTTCATAACCATATTCAAGCTGACTGCAACGTAACAACCATTCGAAAGCTTTTTCGTCACTTTGCTCAACACCTTCACCCTGATAATACAAGTTGGCCATAGCCAAAGCGGAATTCTTATCACCTTGGGCGGCAGCTTTTTTGTACCAGTAAATTGCTCTTCCGTAGTCCTGATCTACCAACCCTTCATAATCTTTTCCTCGATATGCTTCAGCCAAACTTCGCTGGGATAACGTGTAATCCATCTCGGCGGATTCCGTCAAATACTTAAGAGCTGCTTGGTAATCTTTATCAACCCCAAACCCATTGTAGTACATCGAGAACAAAGAGTATCCGGCATCGGCAACCTCTTTTTGCCAAAGTGACACAAATATAGAAAAAGCTTTCCCGCCATCCTCACTTAATCCTAGATATTCACTTCCATTGAGATAGGTAACACCTAGAATATACTCCCCTTTGAGGTCACCATGGTTTGTTTTTTCGTGGAGTTCCTCAAGCGACCACCACCTGGTCTCGTCCCGCATCTCTTTCCCGGACGGATCATTGAAAAGCATCATCGAGGACGCATAAGATGACCACGAAAGAAGTCCAACAAAAAACGTCAATGATATGCTTCTCAGCATTCTCATCATCTAAACTCCAGCTTAAATTGATCCGAATAGCGCAGGGTACGAGCCCGCATACCCTGAAAAGATCCCTCAAGCCTGGCTCTAGTCTTCGCGGCATCATCGGCTAAGTGGAGTATGCGCTCTATCATATAGACACCATTCCCCGAAGAGATATCATAATCTGAAGCTTCAGAGCCACTACTTTTTCCTTCGCTCCTATCGTAGAGAGTCAAAGACCCACCACCCTTTGCAAAATTACCGTTAAACAGAGTGGACGTTTCCAGGCCCGACTCACTACTAAACCTTAATCCGAGCTCCATCTTTGAAAAATTGGGAATCCGCGCTTTGATCATAACTTTTTTACTGTGCCGGCTCTCACCCAATGGTCCTGTATCTCCTGTGACATAAGTGCCGCTGTAATCTTCCCATGTCAATTCATGGAGCTCCCCTGCGATAGCAGGTCCAGCGACGCCTGTTCCTGCTCGATGCTGGTAAAAGGCGCCAACTGGGTGTCGTATTGGCGCCCTATATAACAGCGATTGAGCCAGATCGTAGTCGAGGTGGACACTAGCTTCGTTGCGATGAAACCCAGCGTGATCGCGATGGCGCTGATGATCAGACCGATGGCGCACAGCGCCAAGCCCACCCCCGTCGTCGCGACGGCGATACCGGCCGCAGAAAGCGAAAGACCGAGCAACCGGCGATGATGGTGCCGCCTAGCGCGTCGTGCAGGCTTACGCTACGGGAAGAACGACCCAGCCTTCGATCGTGCAGGGCATCGGAGAGTTTCATCAGGCCATCGTAGAAGGCGAGCACGTCACCCACGGCACCGATCGTCCCGGTGACAATCTTCCAGGCGTGCCGACCTGCCTGGTTAACCAGCCCGTGCAGGCGGCAGTAGCTGCCGACGGCCTGCAGGACCAATAGGTTCGCCGCCTGCGCCATCAGCGTCTTGAGCTCGATGTCACCCTGCTGGGAGATGCAGTCCAAGGTATTGCGAAACGGCTTGCTGACCTGCTCCCCGCCCACCAGACAATGCGGAATCGGCGATGTACCGCCGAGCTCGAACGTCAGCAGTCGCTGCGACTGCGACAGGTCGAAGGTATCGAGTAGTGAATCGAGCGTGATATCAGCCATGAGTGACACTCCCGCAAATCACATAAAAGAAAGCCTCTCGCCTCGGCGACTCAGAGGTAGCGCCTGAAGCAGAAATAAAGAAGGAACACCACTTCCGCCCATCCGAGCAGATAGCAAAATAACGGCCAAAGAATCTCGTTTACGGTGAGAGGTACCTCGGTGTGGCGATCGCGTACGTAAGGATCGTCCGGTGTTACCCGGCATTTCTCCTCGACCCACTCGGGCCAACGCGGCACGCGGCAGGTCCACTTGGCAATGATCCGGCCAGTCCCTGCCCACATGACCATCGGAGCAAAGATCAGTTGAAAAGCTCGACTGTCAGCCAGCACCTGGTTCGCTTGGATCAACGAATGAATGAAACTCTCACGCTTGCCATCCAGATCCAGCAGTCGCTGGTCGACCTGGTAGGCCTGGATATGGCCGTCGGGCTCTTCCATATAGCGGCGTACCAGCTCCCAGATTTCCAGCGCGCCTTTCATGCCCTTGAGGCCTTCGTACTTGAAGAAGACGAGGTGATAAAGCATGTTGCCGTTGCTATCCTGCACAAACCCGCGTATCTCCTCCCGTGACATCCCCCGGCGATCCTGAGACTTCGTTGCTTCGCTGGTGTAAAACTGAATGTCATCCCAATCCATGGTGACAACGCCCATATCCTGAGACCAGGCATAGACCTTGCGATCTCGGCGATTGAAACGTATGGGATAGAAGGATTTTCGAAATAACTCCCTACTTAGCAGCGAGAAAACAATCGGCAGTATAAATAAAAGACTAATAGCCAGCGTCATCAGAGCGAGAACGATTACAAAAGCAGGAAGCTTGTCGCCATGACCGGACAGTATATACAGCAGGGCAACAAGCCCTATCAGAAATGGCCCCACCCCTATTAGACCAAAAAAAGATGGTACGCCACGAAGGCGATTTCCAGCATCCACCACTTCCATGAAAGCTGAATTCAATCTCACCACTGAGTCGTTAAACCTTCCCCCCCTCTAACGCTTCCTCTTTTTTGTTAAGAAGACCAATCTCCCCTTCTAGCTTTAAAAGCCTGGAAGTCGTAGAAGAAAACCCCCAGTCACCTTTAATAAAAAGATTGCAGTAGTCCTTCGCGACCGGCCGCATATCATTCTTCCTTATGGGTAATGGCCTTGAGGTTCTGCATCTCGTTTTCCAGAGCGGTGTTCCCTAAGCTAATGCTGCCGCGCTCTCCAAAGACGCACTCGGCCAGCCATTCTTGCAAATCATTTTCTATGAACCACAAATAGCGATAGCTGCCGAGATTGCGATGATCCCCAATATACAAGCCGAACACCAGCGAGCGATGGTCGAGAACTTCCCGGTCAAACCGCCCCGGACGCTGTGCTTTCCCGGCGCAGCTTGCGCGTCCAGTAGAGCGGCCAGCACACCAGCAGCGAATACCAGTAGGCCACGGCATGAATCATGCACGAGCGGGAGACGATCACTACCAACGCAATCATCCCCGGGCGCAGGGCGCGGCGGCCCACGTGTTCTTAAGAAAGCTCCAGGGGGGCAGCAGCATCAGGAACCCGGCTGCTGAGCGCCTTGCCGCAGGCGTCACGCTCCTCTGTCGCCAAGCTCGTTGGCGGAATCTTGAGTGCCTTGACGGCATCGTTCCCGCCATCGTGCCGTCGGTAGTGAACGATATAGTGACACTTATTCACCTCGACACGTTTAATTTCACTATACCTTCGCCGACGACACTGACTCGCCGCACCTCATTATTGTCAGTTAAAGATCGTTTGAGAGAATAACGGCTTATGGAATTCACTACCTGGGCAAGGCCCCAAAGGATTCGAACCTGTCCTAGTCGCCCCGTACCGGCACCCAAGGGTTTTATCCAAGAGCCTCTCACCAGAATCGCCAACTGCCTCAAATTGTGCGCCGACACCCGTTGCATAGACGCGGAAGAAGTTGTCGTAATCAGAAAGGCTAGTTTGCCAATCGGTTTGTGGCGGAAGAACGCCGGGCACGCTCTGTCCGCGAAAGGCACTATAGAGCCGCGCCACGTTCGACTGGCTATGATCTTCTCGGTCGAGGCTATCGGCATAGTTATTGCCCGTGCCATCGAAGAACACGCCGATAAAGAGATTAGTGTCACAGGGAGAGATCGGACTCTCCACATTCTCTCTTATCTCATATTGATCACGAATAGCACTCTTTTCTTGAACACTGAAAAAAGACTCCCGACTAGCAGGATCCTGAAAAGCATCGCTTAATACCTGACTCAGCCTGGCGCTCATCTCAGCATACCCTTCAACTCAGCATTCTCCTCTCTTATACTTTCTATATGCCTTCTGTAGCTTTCCAACTGCTGTGGAGTCCCATCTTTTTCCTCGAGCCCCTTCTTGAAGCTTCTTAGGTCGCCATTGTTTATCTCAATCCGACGCATAATTATTTTATTTCTATATTCTGTTGAGGGTTCCGGCCATCCCTTGACCTCACCTGGAAAATCTTCATGTGGCGGTGACAGATCGC
>NZ_PZJP01000021.1 GCF_003206645.1 Salinicola aestuarinus
CGGGCATAAAAAAACCCCAGCCGATGGGCTGGGGTTTTTTCGAATAAGTGCCTGACGATGACCTACTCTCGCATGGGGAGACCCCACACTACCATCGGCGCTAAGTGGTTTCACGTCTGAGTTCGGCATGGATTCAGGTGGTTCCCACTCGCTATGGTCGTCAGGCAAAACTGACGCTGAAGGGGGTGGCCATAAGGCGTCCCTTCAACTGAATTTGGATCAGGCTGACTACGTCTCAATGCGTATCCGCAATTATCGATCGACCTGCAAACCCCTTGGGGTTATATGGTCAAGCCTCACGGGGTATTAGTACACGTTAGCTCAACGCCTTGCAGCGCTTCCACACCGTGCCTATCAACCAGCTAGTCTTGCTGGACCCTTTAGGAGACTCTAGGTCTCGGGGAGATCTCATCTTGAAGGGGGCTTCCCGCTTAGATGCTTTCAGCGGTTATCCCGTCCGCACATAGCTACCCGGCGATGCCACTGGCGTGACAACCGGAACACCAGAGGTGCGTCCACTCCGGTCCTCTCGTACTAGGAGCAGCACTTCTCAAATCTCCAACGCCCACGGCAGATAGGGACCGAACTGTCTCACGACGTTCTAAACCCAGCTCGCGTACCACTTTAAATGGCGAACAGCCATACCCTTGGGACCGACTTCAGCCCCAGGATGTGATGAGCCGACATCGAGGTGCCAAACACCGCCGTCGATGTGAACTCTTGGGCGGTATCAGCCTGTTATCCCCGGAGTACCTTTTATCCGTTGAGCGATGGCCCTTCCATACAGAACCACCGGATCACTAGAACCTGCTTTCGCACCTGCTCGACATGTCCGTCTCGCAGTTAAGCACCCTTATGCTCTTGCACTCATTGCACGATTTCCAACCGTGCTGAGGGTACCTTCGTGCTCCTCCGTTACTCTTTCGGAGGAGACCGCCCCAGTCAAACTACCCACCACACACTGTCCTCACACCGGATCACGGTGCCAAGTTAGAACGCCAATGATGCCAGGCTGGTATTTCAAGGTTGGCTCCACCGGAACTAGCGTCCCGGTTTCCAAGCCTCCCAGCTATCCTACACAAGCAACATCAGCGTCCAGTGTGAAGCTATAGTAAAGGTTCACGGGGTCTTTCCGTCTAGCCGCGGGTACACAGCATCTTCACTGCGATTTCAATTTCACTGAGTCTCGGGTGGAGACAGCGTGGCCATCATTACGCCATTCGTGCAGGTCGGAACTTACCCGACAAGGAATTTCGCTACCTTAGGACCGTTATAGTTACGGCCGCCGTTTACCGGGGCTTCGATCAAGAGCTTCGCCTTACGGCTAACACCATCAATTAACCTTCCGGCACCGGGCAGGCGTCACACCCTATACGTCCGCTTACGCGTTAGCAGAGTGCTGTGTTTTTAGTAAACAGTTGCAGCCACCTGGTATCTTCGACCGGTCGCAGCTCGGGACGCGAGGTCCTTCACCACAGCCGGCGCACCTTCTCCCGAAGTTACGGTGCCATTTTGCCTAGTTCCTTCACCCGAGTTCTCTCAAGCGCCTTGGGATTCTCACCCTGACCACCTGTGTCGGTTTGGGGTACGGTCGCATGTTATCTGAAGCTTAGAGGCTTTTCCTGGAAGCGTGGCATCGATGACTTCCGAACCGTAGTTCGTTCGTCTCGCATCTCGGCTTTAAGATCCCGGATTTGCCTAAGATCTCGGCCTACATGCTTTCACCAGGACAACCAACGCCTGGCTCACCTAGCCTTCTTCGTCCCCTCATCGCAATAACATCCGGTACGGGAATATTGACCCGTTTCCCATCGACTACGCTTTTCAGCCTCGCCTTAGGGGCCGACTCACTCTGCTCCGATTGACGTAGAACAGAAACCCTTGGTCTTCCGGCGGGGGAGGTTTTCACTCCCCTTGTCGTTACTCATGTCAGCATTCGCACTTGTGATATCTCCAGCAAGCTTCTCAACTCACCTTCGCAGACTTACACAACGCTCCTCTACCGCTCATCCAGAGGATGAACCCGTAGCTTCGGCATCTGGTTTGAGCCCCGTTACATCTTCCGCGCAGGCCGACTCGACTAGTGAGCTATTACGCTTTCTTTAAAGGATGGCTGCTTCTAAGCCAACCTCCTAGCTGTCTGTGCCTTCCCACATCGTTTCCCACTTAACCAGAATTTGGGGGCCTTAGCTGACGGTCTGGGTTGTTTCCCTTTTCACGACGGACGTTAGCACCCGCCGTGTGTCTCCCACGCTCTACTCACCGGTATTCGGAGTTTGCCTCGGGTTGGTAACCCGGGATGGGCCCCTAGCCGAAACAGTGCTCTACCCCCGGCGGTAATACGTGAGGCGCTACCTAAATAGCTTTCGAGGAGAACCAGCTATCTCCGAGCTTGATTAGCCTTTCACTCCGATCCACAGCTCATCTCAGCATTTTTCAACATACTTGAGTTCGGGCCTCCAGTCAGTGTTACCTAACCTTCACCCTGGCCATGGATAGATCGCCCGGTTTCGGGTCTATATCCAGCGACTGGTCGCCCAGTTAAGACTCGGTTTCCCTACGCCTCCCCTATACGGTTAAGCTCGCCACTGAATATAAGTCGCTGACCCATTATACAAAAGGTACGCGGTCACCGAACAAGTCGGCTCCCACTGCTTGTACGCACACGGTTTCAGGATCTATTTCACTCCCCTCTCCGGGGTTCTTTTCGCCTTTCCCTCACGGTACTGGTTCACTATCGGTCAGCCAGGAGTATTTAGCCTTGGAGGATGGTCCCCCCATGTTCAGTCAAGGTTTCTCGTGCCCCGACCTACTCGATTTCACATGATCAGGTTTTCGACTACGGGGCTATCACCCGCTATGGCCGGCCTTTCCAGGCGCGTTCGTCTAACCAGTCACATGCTTAAGGGCTACTCCCCGTTCGCTCGCCGCTACTAGGGGAATCTCGGTTGATTTCTTTTCCTCGGGGTACTTAGATGTTTCAGTTCCCCCGGTTCGCTTCCCAACACCTATGTATTCAGTGTGGGATACCCAGCTGATGCTGGGTGGGTTTCCCCATTCGGAAATGCCCGGGTCAAAGGTTGTTTGCCACCTCACCGAGCCTTATCGCAGGCTACAACGTCCTTCATCGCCTCTGGCTGCCAAGGCATCCACCGTGTGCGCTTAATCGCTTGACCATATAACCCGAAGGGGTCTGGTTTTGCGATCGATTACGACAATTGCCGGATACGCTTGAGACGTATCACTTTCGTTTTTCTCCGAAGAGAAAAACTGTCAGCATGATCCAAATTGTTAAAGAGCATTAGAGCAAAAGCTCTAAGCGATCGACTTTGCACAGCAAAGCGGATGGCTTAGAACTTGACGACTGTTGGGAACTGAAGCGTCATCTATCGAAATAGATGGTGGAGCCAAGCGGGATCGAACCGCTGACCTCCTGCGTGCAAGGCAGGCGCTCTCCCAGCTGAGCTATGGCCCCTTTTAGGCTACGGTGAATTACCGTAACGTAAAGACAAGTCAATTTTCGCAAGGACAAGGCATTTCGAAGTGACGCATAGCCTGCTATGCGAGCCGAGAAACAACGACGTCATGGCGAAAATTTGGTGGGTCTGGGCAGACTCGAACTGCCGACCTCACCCTTATCAGGGGTGCGCTCTAACCAACTGAGCTACAGACCCGGCTTTACCACTGGGTCCGTGACCCAAACAGTCTTCGCTCTGGCCGATCAGGTAATTGATTGTGAGCGCTTGAACCGCGCTTCGTTCATCGTTTAAGGAGGTGATCCAGCCGCAGGTTCCCCTACGGCTACCTTGTTACGACTTCACCCCAGTCATGAACCACACCGTGGTGATCGCTCTCCCGAAGGTTAAGCTAACCACTTCTGGTGCAGTCCACTCCCATGGTGTGACGGGCGGTGTGTACAAGGCCCGGGAACGTATTCACCGTGACATTCTGATTCACGATTACTAGCGATTCCGACTTCACGGAGTCGAGTTGCAGACTCCGATCCGGACTGAGGCCGGCTTTATGGGATTCGCTCCACCTCGCGGTCTCGCAACCCTTTGTACCGGCCATTGTAGCACGTGTGTAGCCCTACCCGTAAGGGCCATGATGACTTGACGTCGTCCCCACCTTCCTCCGGTTTGTCACCGGCAGTCTCCTTAGAGTTCCCGACCGAATCGCTGGCAAATAAGGACAAGGGTTGCGCTCGTTACGGGACTTAACCCAACATTTCACAACACGAGCTGACGACAGCCATGCAGCACCTGTCACTGCGCTCCCGAAGGCACCAAGTGATCTCTCACAAGTTCGCAGGATGTCAAGGGTAGGTAAGGTTCTTCGCGTTGCATCGAATTAAACCACATGCTCCACCGCTTGTGCGGGCCCCCGTCAATTCATTTGAGTTTTAACCTTGCGGCCGTACTCCCCAGGCGGTCGACTTATCGCGTTAACTGCGCCACTAAGTCCTTAAAGGTCCCAACGGCTAGTCGACATCGTTTACGGCGTGGACTACCAGGGTATCTAATCCTGTTTGCTACCCACGCTTTCGCACCTCAGTGTCAGTGTCAGGCCAGAAGGCCGCCTTCGCCACTGGTATTCCTCCCGATCTCTACGCATTTCACCGCTACACCGGGAATTCCACCTTCCTCTCCTGCACTCTAGCCTGGCCGTTCCGGATGCAGTTCCCAGGTTGAGCCCGGGGCTTTCACAACCGGCGTGCCAAGCCACCTACGCGCGCTTTACGCCCAGTAATTCCGATTAACGCTCGCACCCTCCGTATTACCGCGGCTGCTGGCACGGAGTTAGCCGGTGCTTCTTCTGCGAGTGATGTCGTTCCTGTCGGGTATTAACCGACAGGCTTTCTTCCTCGCTGAAAGTGCTTTACAACCCGAAAGCCTTCTTCACACACGCGGCATGGCTGGATCAGGCTTTCGCCCATTGTCCAATATTCCCCACTGCTGCCTCCCGTAGGAGTCTGGGCCGTGTCTCAGTCCCAGTGTGGCTGATCATCCTCTCAGACCAGCTACGGATCGTCGCCTTGGTAAGCCGTTACCTTACCAACTAGCTAATCCGACATAGGCTCATCCGATAGCGCGAAGTCCGAAGATCCTCCGCTTTCTCCCGTAGGACGTATGCGGTATTAGCGTGGGTTTCCCCACGTTATCCCCCACTACCGGGCAGATTCCTATGCATTACTCACCCGTCCGCCGCTCGCCACCAGGGAGCAAGCTCCCCGTGCTGCCGCTCGACTTGCATGTGTTAGGCCTGCCGCCAGCGTTCAATCTGAGCCATGATCAAACTCTTCAGTTTAAAGTCTGATAGTCCTTACTTCTCCCGAAGGAAAAAAGCGGACCAAACTTGGTTCAAGGTCAAACGAATCTTGACGAGTCGCTTGCCTCGATATGTCGTGACTTACGTCACGCGAGAACAAGCGCCCACATCAATTACCTGATCGATTGTTAAAGAGCGTCCCAACTTGAAGCCTTTTAGCTTCTGCCACGAGGAGGAAAGTGACTCAAGTGCTTGTCAGCGCTTGCTTTCCGGCTCGCCGTAAGGAGAGGCGTATTTTAAGGATCTTGGCGAAGATGTCAACGTTTTTCTCTGTTGAATCTTGCCGGGCGACTGAAGCGAACCTTCTCAAGCGTCAGTGCTGATCCCGTAGAAGCTGGCGAGCATTTTGCCTTCCTCGCCGCCTTGCGTCAACCGATTTCTTCAATCTAATCAAACGCTTGGCT
>NZ_PZJP01000022.1 GCF_003206645.1 Salinicola aestuarinus
GCCTTCTACGATGGCTTGATCAAATTCTCCGATACCCTGCATGATCGAAGGCTAGGTCGCTCGTCCCGTAGCGTAAGCCTGCAATACGCGCTAGGCGGAACCATCATCGTCGGTGCCTCGGTGGGGTTGCTCGGTCTTTCGCTTTCTGCGGCCGGTATCGCCGTCGCGACGACGGGGGTGGGCTTGGCGCTGTGCGCCATCGGTCTAATCATCAGCGCCATCGCGATCACGCTGGGTTTTATCGCAACGATGCTGGTATCCACCGCGACTACGGTCGAGCTCAATCGCTGTTATATAGGGCACCAATACGACACCCAGTTGGCGCCTTTTACCAGCATCGAGCAGGAACAGGCGTCGCTGGATCTGCTATTGCAGGTGATCTCCCTTGAATTGACATGGCAAGATTACAGCGGCACTTATGTCACAGGAAAAACAGGACCATTCGGTGAAGTCCGGCACAGTCAAAAAGTTATGATCAAGGCTCGAGTTCTCAACTTGTCGAAAATGGAGCTCGGATTAAGGTTTAGTAGTGAATCAGGCCTGGAAACGAGCGCCTTGTTTGAGGATAAATTTGTCAAGGGCGGCGAAGATGGGATGTTAGAAATGTAGCTTAAAGCAGAAAATTCTTCTAGTGATTACGAGTTTTCTCATGAAAAAGATAATGTGACAATTTAAAGGAGTGTTTTGGTATCGGATTAATCCGCAATAGAAGGTGTGGGGCTTTGTTTGTCATGCCTCGATAAAAGAGTGCGCCCACTCTCTTATCAGGACGTATTTAGTATGAGGTTTTTATGAAAAGTGTGATCAAGAATCTTGCTATAGTCCTTTTTTTGTCTTGCTTGTCTTTTCCGAGCGTTGTATTTGCTGAGATTTACTACAACGATCCAACTCAGGACACGCTTTGGGATGACTTTACCTATAACTTGTCGCTAGCGGATATTCGCCAAGGGGCTGAGCGCGAAGACCCTAAGGCCGAGTATCTTTTGGGTGAGCTGTATTTGACATATACAGAAGTTGTCGATATATCTCAGGATTACGATAAGGCCCTACCCCTTCTCAAGTCTTCTTGGGGAAAAAATTGTGCTGATGCGGGATATGCCTTATTTAGAGTTTATTATAATGGTCTTGGGGTGAGAAAGGATTTAAATGCTGCCTTTACTTATCTTCAAGAATCCGCCGAGATGGGTTACACGTTATCCCAGCGAAGTTTGGCTGAAGCATATCGAGGAAAAGATTATGAAGGGTTGGTAGATCAGGACTACGGAAGAGTAATTTACTGGTATAAAAAAGCTGCCGCCCAAGGTGATAAGAATTCCGCTTTGGCTATGGCCAACTTGTATTATCAGGGTGAAGGTGTTGAGCAAAGTGACGAAAAAGCTTTCGAATGGTTGTTGCGTTGCAGTGAGCTTGAATATGGTTATGAAACACAGGGGTTCCGTTCTCTTGCTAAATTCTACGAAGAAGGCATCGGTACGGACGTCGATTTGATTCAAGCGTACAAGTACTATGATCTGCGCGGCTCGGCCGGCTCGGCCGGCGCGGAAGGCAAGCAG
>NZ_PZJP01000023.1 GCF_003206645.1 Salinicola aestuarinus
CCTTCTACGATGGCCTGATGAAACTCTCCGATGCCCTGCACGATCGAAGGCTGGGTCGTTCTTCCCGTAGCGTAAGCCTGCACGACGCGCTAGGCGGCACCATCATCGCCGGTTGCTCGGTCTTTCGCTGTCTGCGGCCGGTATCGCCGTTGCGACGACGGGGGTGGGCTTGCGCTGTGCGCCATCGCGATCACGCTGGGTTTTATCGCAACGAAGCTGGTATCCACCGCGACTACGGTCGAGCTCAATCGCTGTTATATAGGGCGCCAATACGACACCCAGTTGGCGCCTTTTACCAGCATCGAGCAGGAACAGGCGTCGCTGGATCTGCTATCGCAGGGTACCTCCATGAATCGACATGGGAAGATTGCAGCGGCACTTATGTCACAGGAGAAACAGGACCATTTGGTGAGGTCCGGCATAGTAAAAAAGTTATGATTAAGGCGCGGACTCCCAATTTGTCTAAGATGCCGTTTGCGATTAGTTTGAAAATGACACCGGCTATCGCGGCTCAGACGAGGTTTTTGCTGATATATTTCTTAAAACAGCCGGAACTGATAGCTTGGTGCGCTCAAGACACTCCGGGCAATCCGGGGAGCATAACGTCTCTTGTGGAGAGAGTTCTACTACTATCGAGAGAACAGTTCTATTGCCTGTTGAGACCATTGAACATGATGTGAGATTGAATGTGGCCTTTAGAGATGAGAGGACACGAAATCTTTCTTATAAAGACGAGTTTTGGTTGGGGTTCTGAAATGACATTGGCTAAAAAGCACCTATATATTTTGTTGTTTTTGAGTTGTTTCTGTTCAAAGATGACTTTCTCGGATGTTTATTATAACAATCCGACTCAAGACTCGCTCTGGGAGGAATATGGGTACAATTTGTCTTTGAAGGAGATGGAGGAAGGGGTAGATCAAGGGTCGGCGCGCTATGAGTATCTTTTGGGGGAGTTGTATCTAAATGGTTTAGACGTTTTTCATATTTCCCCGGATTATGAAAAGGCATTAGAGTTGCTTGAATCTTCTTGGGAGAGTTCAGGGGTTGACGCTGGTTATTCCTTGTTCAAGATTTATTATGATGGTCTTGGGGTTGATGTGAACTATGATGCTGCTTTTCAGTATCTCAAAGAGTCGGCGGAAATGGGGTGCACTCTGTCTCAGCGAAGCTTGGGTGATGCTTACGGTGGCTACCAGTACAATGAAATTGCAGAAGAAGACTATGGAAAAGCTCTCTTTTGGTATCAGCGCGCGATTGATCAAGGAGATCAGTTCTCAGCGAGAGCTTTAGCTCAGCTTTATCATGAAGGTAAAGGGGTGGAGCAGAGCGACGAGAAAGCTTTCAAGTGGCTGCTTCGTTCAGGTCAATTAAAATACGGCGACCCAACAGATAGCTTCCAGATGCTGGCAAAGCTCTATGAAGAAGGTATTGGCACCGACATTA
>NZ_PZJP01000024.1 GCF_003206645.1 Salinicola aestuarinus
CGCCTTCTACGATGGTCTGATGAAACTCTCCGATGCCCTGCACGACCGAAGGCTGGGTCGCTCGTCCCGTAGCGTAAGCCTGCAATACGCACTAGGCGGCACCATCATCGCCGATGCCTCGGTGGGGTTGCTCGGTCTTTCGCTTTCTGCGGCCGGTATCGCCGGCGCGACGACGGGGGTGGGCTTGGCGCTGTGTGCCATCGGTCTGATCATCAGCGCCATCGCGATCACGCTGGGTTTTATCGCGACGAAGCTGGTGTCCACCGCGACTACGGTCTGGCTCAATCGCTGTTATATAGGGCGCCAATACGACACCCAGTTCGCGCCTTTTACCAGCATCGAGCATGAACAGGCGTCGCTGGATCTGCTATCGCAGGGGATCTCCCTTGAATTAACATGGGAAGATTATAGCGGCACTTATGTTACAGGAGAAACAGGACCATTGGGTGAGGTCCGGCACAGTAAAAAAGTTATGATCAAAGCCCGGATTCCCAATTTGTCTAAGATGCGATTTGCGATTAGTTTGGAAAATGATACCGGCTATCGCGGCTCAAACGAGGTTTTTGCTGATATATTTCTTAAAACAGCCGAAACTGATAGCTTGGTGCGCTTAAGACACTCCGGGCAATCCGGAGAGTATGATGTCTCTTGTGGAGAGAGTTCTACTACTATCGAGAGAACAGTTCTATTGCCTGTTGAGGCCATTGAGCATGATGTGAGATTGAATGTGACCTTTAGAGATGAGAGGGCACGAAATCTGTCTTATAAAGACGAGTTTTTGTTGGGGTTCTGAAATGACATTGGCTAAAAAGTACCTATATATTTTGTTGTTTTTGAGTTGTTTCTTTTTAAAGATGACTTTCTCGGATGTTTATTATAATGACCCGACTCAAGACTCGCTCTGGGAAGAATATGGGTACAATTTGTCTTTGAAAGAGATGGAGGAAGGGGTAGGTCAAGGGTCGGCGCGCTATGAGTATCTTTTGGGTGAGTTGTATATAAATGGTTCAGAAGTTTTTCTGATTTCCCCGGATTATGAAAAGGCATTGGAGTTGCTTGAATCTTCTTGGGAGGGTTCAGGGGTTGACGCTGGTTATTCCTTGTTTAAGATTTATTATGATGGTCTTGGGGTTGAGGTGAACTATGATGCTGCTTTTCAGTATCTCAAAGAGTCGGCTGAAATGGGGTACACTCTGTCTCAGCGAAGCTTGGGTGATGCTTACGGTGGCTACAAGTACAATGAAATTGCAGAAAAAGACTATGGAAAAGCTCTCTTTTGGTATCAGCGCGCGATTGATCAAGGAGATCAGTTCTCAGCGAGAGCTTTAGCTCAGCTTTATCATGAAGGTAAGGGGGTGGAGCAGAGCGACGAAGAAGCTTTCAAGTGGCTGCTTCGTTCAGGTCAATTAAAATATGGCGACCCAGCAGATAGCTTCCAGATGCTGGCAAAGCTCTATGAAGAAGGTGTTGGCACCGACATTA
>NZ_PZJP01000025.1 GCF_003206645.1 Salinicola aestuarinus
AACCAGGCAAGTCGGTACGCCTGTAAGATTGTCTCTGGGACGATCGGTGCCGTGGGTGACGTGCTCGCCTTCTACGATGGCCTGATGAAACTCTCCGATGCCTTGCACAATCGAAGGCTGGGTCGCTCTCCCCGTAGCGTAAGCCTGCAATACGCGCTAGGCGGCACCATCATCGCCGGTGCCTCGGTGGGGTTGCTCGGTCTTTCGCTTTCTGCGGCTGGTATCGCCGGCGCGACGACGGGTGTGGGCTTGGCGCTGTGTGCCATCGGTCTGATCATCAGCGCCATCGCGATCACGCTGGGTTTTATCGCAACGAAGCTGGTATCCACCGCGACTTCGGTCTGGCTCAATCGCTGTTATATAGGGCGCCAATACGACACCCAGTTGGCGCCTTTTACCAGCATCGAGCAGGAACAGGCGTCGCTGGATCTGCTATCGCAGGGGATCTCCCTTGAATTGACATGGGAAGATTACAGCGGCACTTATGTCACAGGAGAAACAGGACCATTGGGTGAGGTCCGGCACAGTAAAAAAGTTATGATCAAAGCCCGGATTCCCAATTTGTCAAAGATGCAGTTTGGAATGCAGCTTAGGAGTGCATCTGAGTTGGGAGAAGAAATTTTCTTCAATGACTCTTTTGCTAAAAGAGATGGGAATCTCATTCTCGACAATGAAGGCGGTGAAAGAGGGGGTGGGTCTGATGTTTCAGACTATGATGTATCCACAGGCGAGGATTTCTATACGATAGAACGAAGGGTCTATCTGGACAATGATGACTTAGTAAGTGGTGCCAGACTTGATACCGTCTTCCAGGACACTCGCGCCCGGCCTTTGCGCTATACGGATGTGTTTAAGTTGGAGTTTGAGAAATGAAGTCTTTAAAAGGGTGTTTTCTGCTGTTCTCAGTAGCACTGGCTTTTTGGTCGTCGAATATTTTTGCTCTAACACTCTATAATGATCCGACTTGGCATGATATGCGAGACGAGACAAGATGGTGGTCTCTTGAAGAATTGCATAAAAAAATAGATGATGGCGACCTCAAGGGTGAATATATACTAGGTATTACCTATCTTAATGGGAGTAGTTATCGTAACGTAAGAGAAGATGGTGAGAAAGCTTTTTCTATTTTTAAATCACTATGGGATCAAGGCGTCGCTGATGCGGGCTACTCTTTGTTCTCTATGTATTATGAGGGGTTTGGTGTTGATAAGAACCGAAAGGTTGCCCTGGGTTATTTAGAAGAGTCTGCTGAGCAGGGGTATGCGTTATCCCAGCGCACTCTTGCCGAAGCATATCGTGGCAAAGATTACGAAGACTTGGTGGATGAGGATTATGGTAAGGCCAGGTATTGGTACGAAGAAGCTGTCGATAATGGTGATAAGAGATCCGCCATCGCATTAGCAAGCATGTATTATCATGGTGAAGGGGTGGAGAAGGATAATACTAAGACCTTTGAATGGGCGCTGCGCTGCACCCAGCTTGAATATGGAACTATCACGGCGGGTTTCAGTACTTTGGCAGAGTTTTACGAGGAAGGTATAGGTACCGATGTCGATTTGGTTCAAGCTTATAAATATTATGACCTCCAGGGCTCGGCCGGTGCGGAAGGCAAGCAGCGCCTGAGCAGTCAGATGACAGATGAGCAAATTGAGGAAGCGCGTCGCCAATCCCTAGAGTGGCAAGACGAACACAATGTTCGTATCGGTGGTGGCTTCTTTCAGATGAATTGATCGTTGGTAGGGGGTATTTCTCCGTTGGTTGGTGGGGATAGGCCTGGGTCCCGTGATGGCGCCCAGGCCTATTTGCGCTTTACCCAGCTTTCATGGATGGGTAATTCGGATATTTTATTTGCCGATGCGCCG
>NZ_PZJP01000026.1 GCF_003206645.1 Salinicola aestuarinus
TGTTCTTTCTACCTTGGTACTTGAAAAATACCAGGTGATAAAGCATGTTGCCCGCACGATCTCTTACGTAGCCACGGATTTCATCGCGCGCCAAACCTCGGTGGTCTTCAGATGCTGTTGATTGGCTCGTGTAGAACTGAATATCGTCCCAGTTCATGGTGACTACGCCCATATCCTGAGACCAGGCATAGACCTTACGGTCACGACGATTGAAGCGCATAGGATAGTGGGTTTTGCGAAACATCTCTCTGCGTATCAGAGAATTGAATATTGGAAAGCCTATCGCCCCCCCTAAGGTTAGCGTGAGCAAAGCCAACAAATAAACGAAAAGAGGAACGTTGTCCGTGTAATTGAAAAGCCCATAAAACAGGCCCGCACCACCTACGAGAAACCCCCCGCCCCCTATAATGCCGAAGAAAGGAATGATTCCACGCAGCCTGTTGCCTGAGTCCACAGCTTCCAAAAAAGAAGTGTTGACCGTGACAATTGAATCGTTGAAATGTATGGCGTCAACGTTAGGTGGTGGCTGCTTTTTGTTGAGAAAACGTATTTTGCCTTCAAGTTTCTTGAGCTTGCTTGTGGTGGCTGAAAAGCCCCAATCACCTTTAATAAAAAGGTTATAATAATCTTTTGCCGCTGGCCGCATATCACTCTTCCTCATGGGTAATGGCCTTGAGGTTCTGCATCTCGTTCTCCAGGGCGGTGCTACCTAAGCTTAGGCTGCCACGCTCTCCAAAAGCGCATTCGGCCAGCCATTCTTGCAAATCGTTTTCTGTGAACCACAAAATAGCGATAGCTGCCGCAATGGCAAAAATGCCGAAAACCCCAGCTATCCACCACAGGGCAATAACTGAAAAAATGCCGGTTAAACCAATACCAATGGAAAATATTACGGCACTTACTATTATAGTTGAAAACCCAGAGGTTATATAAAGAAGGCCCATCGTTGGGTTACCATTTTCAAAGTTTTCGATTCCCTCCCATATATCCATCAACCCAAGAATCACACCTCCCGCCAACCCAAGGAATCGCCCGGCGGCCATAAGTGCACGCTGCGTACCGACAAAACGTGCCTCAGCGAAGAACACGCCACGACCATGCTCCAACGCCTTGCCGAATAGGTCAGCAGCGGCACCGGCAAAGGCGAGCCCCATACCGAGTAGACGGCCTTTAGCTTTTAAGTTCGCGCCCAGGAGGCTGTTCATCTTCCCGAGCTGATCATTCAGGCTGATATAGGCCAGTGCTGCTCCCACCAAGTTGGCCGAGAACACGAGCTTCTCCCGCCCCGTCATGTTGATCGCGCTAGAGGGCTCGGCCATAAATTCATGAAACGGCGTGAAATCTATCTGGCGCATATCGAATCTGATAGGCTCTCCACTGACCGTGATGAGCGAACGCGTCTCGACCCGAACCTTTTGCTGGAACTGGCGCAGCTCTTTCTCACCCCAATCGGGATGGATCAGCTTAAGCGGCTCGCGTGTTCGGGATAGGGCTTCCTCCAGCGTCACGCTAACTTGGGTGATCTGAATCGAGCGTCCCGAGATCATCCCTAAGGTGAGCAGAAATGGCGTCGGATTCGGTGCTGTTGCAACAACGCTTTGCATCGGCCCCAGCACGTGGCTGAGCATCCTGGCGGGCGAGACAACTTCGTCGGGATAATCTTCCGTCAGCCCAAGGTAAGCGGCAATCAATGCCCCCCAAGGTAGGGTGGCGGGGTTATTGCCCGGTTCGCCAAAGTTGGCGTCGCTTGCCGCCATGATTTGCTGAATCAAGGCCTTCTGGTTAAGCCCCATCCCCCGCAACAACAGGTTGCTAGTGTCGATTTCGCTCGCCGACAGCCATTCGACGTATTGCTTGAACGCAGGCGTGTAGCTCTGGGTGCTCAGCAAGACGAAAGAAATAACGGAGACGAAATTGATGCCCGATTCGACATTCGCGTCATCGAATCGGCTGTTGAGGTAGATCAGCAGGGGATTACCGGTCAACCAGCTCACATAGGCCGATGCCAGTGGCTGCATATCCTCTTTATCGTACCGCGATAGCTGCGGGTGATAGGTGTTCTCCATCCAGTGATCCGGCTCTTCGGGGCGGAGCTTGTCGCCATACCTGGCCCAGGCATCGTCGGCTGCCTCTTCGAGTTCAGACTCACTAATGCTCTGGTAGGCGGCCAACCGCGTGGCCTCGACCTCTTGCCGATAGGCAGGGTCTTCCTGCTGCCGGCGCTCGAAATTGGCTTTGAGCTCATGCGCCATGCCCGGCGGGCCGCCATAACTACGGTAGTACTCATGTTCGAGGCGTTCCTCGACAATCTTATTGGCGCGCTGCATCCGAGCCCGCTCCCGGAAGCCGTCTCGCAGCGCGTTGATGACCCCTGCCGTCACGAAGGGGCGCTTGATCACTTCCTTTTCGTTGAACTCATTCTCTCGCTCGCCGAGTAGTGCAGCGAGATCGCTGGTCACGCCAGCCGGATCGTCGAGCACGCACAGCGCCGGTGGCATCTCACTCGGCTCGGCCTGACGTTGCGACCACTCGATGAATCCGTCGACATCGTCGCGAATCCCGTTGATGGGCGCCGGGCTGTGGCTCAGAGCGCTCACTTCCGTACTCTGACTCGCTGCGCTGCTGCCCGTATCGCTCGACTGGCGCTGCACCCAGGGGAAATTGGCCTCGGCCACCCGCTCCCCGAGTTCGCTCAGCGGGCGGGTGTAGTCCGCAGAGCCCCCTTTCCATTGCGTCAGGGAGAGCCTACGCATGGCGTCACGCCGGCCGTCCGTATTGGCGGCGTGTGCTTTCCACACTCGCTTGGTCCAGCGGTCATCCGAGAAGGCCAGATAAAGCTCTGTAGCGTCCTGGGCCGCCGGTACCGTGATACAGCGCCCTGGGTAGACATGTTCGGGGTTGCCGCGGCACGGAAACTCGTCATCCTCCACCGGTGCCTGGATCTCGGCATCGAGCGGTCCCGGCGCGTCGGGGTCGAGTGCCAGCAGCTCGTCATTGGTGACATCGATGTAGAGACTGAGAAAGCCTTCTTCGGTCACATAGTAGCCCTGCCAGCGGCCACGGGCTGCGTTGAATACGTACAGGAAGCCTTCTCGCAGCAGCCTCAGCGTGTAGTGCTGGCCTCCCGACAGCGAGACTTGCGAGACGCCATCGTCCGCGAGATCAGCTGGCAATTCCGGGGCGGTGAGGCTGACATTATCACTACGCGCCACGGCATATCGCACGGGCAGGATCGGCAGGCCACCGCCGCCACAGAAACTGCAACCGGGGCGAGGATTATCGGCGCTACTCATGGCCGCTCCTTAACTCTGAAGTGAGGGTGTTCCATTCGGCGTCATGCCATGCGTCCAGGTGGCCGCCAGTCTCGGCCAAGCGGCGCGCCGCTCGCGCCATGAACCGTTCTACCTCGTCCTGTCGGGCTAGTTCCGGTAAATGCATGGCCGCCCGCTCTGCCAGTAACGGCTGATCCTCAGACGGTAAACCCGAGCGCTTCGCATGACACAAAGCGTCATCCAGCCACTGCCAATGGGCGGTGTTTTGTGGCCAGTCAGGCGCCAACAGGGCGAGACGGCGTGAGCCTCGGTTCAGATCTGCGAAGCGATCGATACTGGCCCACTGTTCGTCCCTCAGCTCCAGCCAGTCGATCGTGGTTTTCGCTTTTAATTCAGGACGCTCCAACGTGTACCAGTTTCCAAAAGGATCAGGCCAAGACCAGTGGCTGATGGGCCCCAACAACCGTGCAAGTTGTTTCGACGTCATCAGCCAAGTTAGATGGCGGAAAACAAGTGGGTCGTAATAGCGGAACCAGTGGTATTGGTGGTCACCGCGGCGGCGTTGCAGGAGCTGACGACAAAGATGATGGGCAATGTCATCAACACTTCCCTTGCCTGTCAGTAAGGCCGAATAGAATGGAACGCCACGGCGACGATAACGTCTGACTCTCGCGAAAACGTCGTTCAGTTGGTTTTCTGGCACACCGCTAATGTCGACCAGTTGTGGCAATCGATGGGGACGGGCTGGCGCCGGCGTGGTTTGCAACGAACGCACGGGCAAGTCTTGCCAGTCTCGGACATGGACCAGTAGCGGGTTGATCAGCGCAAAACGCCATTGTCGTAGCTGATCGCTTCCATCAAGCGCTTCAGCGCTGGAAACAACGGCCGGTGCTATATCTGACGCCATATCTCAACTGCCCACCGGGGTGCTACCCGCTGCTGACTTGTCAGCGCCGGCAAACTGTTTTTCGCATTCCCCTTCCGGCAGTTCAGGCATCGCCCCGTCCAGGCTCGCCGGTCCTTCAAAGCTCTGACTCGCGCCATTGACCGTGACCTTACCGGGGGCATGCAGCTCGATATCGCCGCCCTTGATGCGAACGTAAGCCCCG
>NZ_PZJP01000027.1 GCF_003206645.1 Salinicola aestuarinus
CTGCTTGCCTTCCGCACCGGCCGAGCCCTGGAGGTCATAATATTTATAAGCTTGAACCAAATCAATATCAGTACCGATACCTTCCTCGTAAAACTCTGCCAAAGTACTGAAACCCGCCGTGATAGTTCCATATTCAAGCTGGGTGCAGCGCAGCGCCCATTCAAAGGCCTTAGTGTTATCCTTCTCCCCCCCTTCACCATGATAATACATACTTGCTAATGCGATGGCGGATCTCTTATCACCATTATCGACAGCATCTTCGTACCAATACCTGGCTTTACCATAATCATCACCCACCAAGTCTTCATAGTCTTTGCCACGGTATGCTTCGGCAAGAGTGCGCTGGGATAAGGCATATTCCATTCCGGCAGATTCTTTTAGATACTGAAGCGCGGCATTATAATCTTTACCTACACCAGCCCCCTTGTAATACATCAAGAACAAATAATATCCCGCATCGGCAACACCTTGATCCCATAAAGACTTCATTATAGAAAATGCTTTCTCTTCATCCTTATCTATGTCAAGAAAACTACTTCCATAAAGATAGACAGTACCTAAAACATATTCACCTTTAGGATCACCACTTACTATTCTCTTGTTTATATCTTCAAGAGTCCACCTGATCGTCTCGTCTCGCATTTCCTTTCCAGACGGATCAGTATAGAGCGTCGCAGGGAAAGCACTCGACGACCATAAAAAGGCACTCAAAAAAAACGATAAAAAAAGGGTTTTCAACGGCTTCATTATTTAAACTCCAGCTTAAATACGTCCGAGTAGCGCAAAGGGCGGGCGCGCGCATCTTGAAAGGCAACGTTCAGTGTGGCACCAGCCGTCGATTCGTACTCACTCAGATAGAATGGACGCTCTATCGTGTAGACATTATCACTTGAAAATATGTCATACACCGAGACCTCAAAAGCATCACTTCTCACCCCATCTTTGCTATAGAAAATCAAAGACTCTTCATCTTTGTCGAAACCAGCCCCATGATACCTGCGGCGGCCCCCATGACCTTGGTCAGCGCGACATCGTCCCCCTTGTCGCCGCTGAAGTATTGCCGAATGACCTCGACGCTACTCCAGGCGCTATAGCCTTTCATGTAGGGCACCATAGCGCGAGACTGACTGAAGATCTTGCTGGCGAGGCCCAAAGCGCTCTCCGTCAAGTCCGTATACCGAGCATCCAGCGCATCGTTATTGGACACAGCGTCAGGGGAGACAGGTGCATCA
>NZ_PZJP01000028.1:0-702 GCF_003206645.1 Salinicola aestuarinus
CACCACGGATGAGCGGTCCGAATCTCTGGCCAGGCGCGAGGCGGAGGGCAAGCTTAACGAGACGATTCACGTCGATGTGCCGAAATACGAAACGCCGGCGCGCGGCATACTCTGGGTTCAGTTTTTACCTGACAAGAAAGCCAATGTGGTTGTCAGCGATCTGTCACCGCCGCACGACGACTTCCCAGGTGAAGTTAAAGGGTGGCCGGTGCCGTCGGATAAATACAGGCGGAGTATTGTGGATAGAGAGGTCAAAGACGCACAAGCCAGTCTTGCTGTGTATCGAAAAGGGATTGATGATGTTCAGAGTCGAGAAGATGGAGTTTTTGAAAAATACTGGAATATAGATAAGGATGTTTTTGCTCAAGATGTGGAAAAGTTTGATGGTTGGGGTGATCCGGCTTACCAAGAGTATTTGCTTGAGAATCTCTCGATGTCCGCAAAAAGGATGGAGAACAAGATCGAAAGGTTGAGAGAGGTTCGGCCATGAATGCAAAATTGGCAAGTTCTCGTAATTTGCGGGCGTATGAGAATCCTTCAGAAAACGGTGTTTTCTTTTCCGGGGAGGAAGAAAGGTTAGGGCAGTTTCTGGCAAGAGAGAATGTCAGAAGTCCGATGAATGCCTGTGACACCAATCTTTTTATCGGCGCGTTCTTTGATGGAACAGGTAATAACTATGCCGATAGACTCGACCGAGAAGAC
>NZ_PZJP01000028.1:748-8516 GCF_003206645.1 Salinicola aestuarinus
GACAGGCTGCACCGACGATACCGTCGATCTCAATATCACGGGCGTGGACTATGCCGGCCAAGGGATCCGTTATTATTATGTGGTCGCCCCCTCCGACGATAAGAATCGCGGAGGCGGGGAATCCATTGGCCCCTATAGTGCTGGTGGCATTATGTGCTGCTACTCGGTGCCCCAGAAGTGGCACGAAGGGTTGAGTGTTGATGTCGTGGTCAGCTATCCGCTGGAAGGCGACACCACGGATGAGCGGTCCGAATCTCTGGCCAGGCGCGAGGCGGAGGGCAAGCTTAACGAGACGATTCATGTCGATGTGCCGAAGTATGAAATGCCGGCGAGTGGCACACTCTGGGTTCAGTTTTTACCGGACAAGAAAGCCACTGTGGTTGTTAGCGATCTCTCACCAACGCACGATGAATTTCCTGGCGAGGTAAAGGGATGGCCAGTGCCTTCTGAAGAATATAGGGGCAAACTGATCGATCAAAAACTAGCGCTGGCCCAAGATCGCCTGGAGCGAGATCAACGTGATTTAATCAAATTTAATCGCGACCCAGAAAATACACTCAATGAGTATTGGAATTTATTCAACAGAACCCGAGCCACCGACGTGCTAGATAGATTTTCCGGAGCGAATGACCCACAATTCGAGTCATTCTTAGAAGACTATCTAAAGAACAACCTCGAGTCTGATGAAAATGAAATCCAGATGCTGCAGGACGCAAGACCATGAGCGCAAAGCTGATCCGCCCAATAACTGAAAATTATGAAAACCCTTCAAGTAAAAATACATTTTCTTTCTGAACAAGACTTATCACGATCGGCTGGAGAGAAGTCGTGAGGCAGGCACCGGCTTTTACAAGCAGGAACGTGATAAACCACGGAAAGAGGTTTCCAAGGGAATCACTCCTGAAGAGCTACAACGGGAAGGCGATGACACTTGGGAGCGATACCGTAGTCGCTTACGAGATGGCCAGCCTGAATTCTGGAAGCAGACGCAGTTCAAGCCGGAGCAGGAACGTTTCGATCAGAACGTTATGTTGCCACTGGTTCATGCCCAACAAGCTTGGTTGACAGGATCTTCCATCCAACAGCAATTCGAAGCCCAATTCGACGACGAAGATGCCGAATCAGGTCAGGCATTTACTGATACAGTGGTGTTGTGCATCCAAGACACCCAGCAGTACGGCCCCGCTTTTGAAAAGTACCTGGAGTGGCTGACCGCGCCTAGCATTACTGATGATAACTGGTTATTGCGTGGCTTCCTTCTCAACTTGAAAGTAGTGCGTAATGCTGTCAATGCGCAGGCAGCGCCAAAACTGAAGATTGATCAAGTCGCCACGCTATCTTGGACTGGGCTGGTGGCGAGCTACCAGTCTGCTACTGAGCAATTCCCGGACACGCAAGCGGCTCCCGGTCGATTACTAGGTGCTGTCATGGCGCCCATGTTGAGCGCGCTGGATGAGCAGACAGTTCGACCGGCACTGATTGCGCTGGGTGTAATTTCGGGTCGCAAGGTAACCCATACGCGTGTGTCTGGGCATGTCGACGACGCCATCGATGGTCTTATTGCAGAGATGCAGCGTGTCAACCCAGCCCTGCAAGGCGCCGATCAAACCTTGCTCAAGGAAAAGCTACGGATCGAGACTCGTGGCAGTTATCGCCATATGCAATCACTGGGCAAAGGCAATTTCGATATTTCCATCGTCTTCGATACACTTTCCATCGAGGAAATCGATACCTCTAGCGACGGGCGCACGGTCGCCAACCGAGTCGGTGATACGGTCATGGATTACAATCAATGGCGCCGGACACAGGGTTCGGTCTGGGGCTCTATTGGGGATCGCAATACTCAGTTAGGTATTGTCAGCTTAGTGCTAGGTTACTGGGCTATTTGCGCTCAATCAAAAGCCATGGATGAGGCGACTCCGAATGAGCGCACCGAGACACAATGGCGTTTTGGAGCTCTGGTATCCGGTGCTATCGGCTCAGTGGCGGATATAGGACACGCCATTATGGAGCGTATTCATCGGGTGACTAGTAGGCTCTCCAGAGGGCTCGGTAGAATATTACGCAGGGTAGTCGGGGGCCTAGGAAAGGTTCTAGGCTTTGCCGCTGCGGCGGTGATGGCTTTCTGGGATCTTCATAGCGCTTATGATAAAGCGTTAAAGGGAAATGTTCTTTTGGCTAGTCTCTATGTGGGGTCTGCTGTTTTTGGAGCTGGTTCCTTTATAGCCTTAACTTTTTTAAGCGCAACTGGAATTGGTATTGCTCTGGCAGCAGCATCAATAGTAGTCAATATTTTTATCGTTTGGATGAGCAATAACGCGCTCCAGGACTGGATAGAGAAAAGTTATTTTGGCGTAGAAAATGCCGGCGAAAAATTTTCCAGTTTAAAGTCGGAAGCTGATGCATTTGAAACCTTGACTAATGCTTAGGATAGTCAAACATGAATTTTACTGGTCTCGGGCCTTATAAGTGGAAATACAAAATTGATCGTCCTCTGGCGGATGAGGAGAAGTGGAATTACTTAAATAAAAAAATAGTGCTAGTAGAGAAGTCGATGATGACCTTTCTGTGATTCGCATTAACAGCACATATTTAGAGCTTGTGGATCGTTGGTATGCTAATAAAGGGTATTCTGTAGTTTACGGCACTATCGGTGCATCTCCGATGGTTTACGGTATTGTAGCAGGAATTCAAGTTACCATTGAAAAGATCAATCACCTTGAAATCGCATTATTCGGGATAGCAGCTTCGACAATATGTTTTGCTATCTTGGCTACATTTATATGGTTTATTCATCTTGAGGCCTTCCGTAAAACTCATTACCCCATTCGTCTAAATCGAAAAAACCGTGTGGTTTATGCTTTCAAGCCTAATGGCTCAATTATTCGCGCCTCTTGGGATGATTTGTTTATACATAAAGCCTCAAGCAAATCGCCCTTGAGTGAGAAAGATTACGATATTCGCGCTCATGTTCTTGATGCTGATGGTGAAACCGTTCGCGAAACTTTCACTCTGGCCATGCCTCACTCTGGAGCAGAAGAGCGACTTCTCGATCTGTGGGAGTATATTCGAAGGTATATGGAAGATGAGAACGGAGTGGAAAAAAATTATGAGCTAACGCAGTTTTGCTGGCCTGTTAATGAGCGCCGTGAGGGCCTGAAATATGGCATCATCGGAGGATTCAGCCCTGCAGCCGTCGCACCATACTTAGTGCAGTTACCTTTCTGCCCATATTTTGCCCTGATTACCTGGGGGCGGCTGATCGCCATGTATACGAGTCGTGTCCCACATTGGCCAGAAGATGTCGAAGCTGAATGCAAAGTTGTTGATAACGATCCTTACTGGAGAGACTGGCATGACAATGGCGAGCTTTCTTTCAAGCGGGAAGTCGTGCCAATCATCGGCTTTGTTGTAGGGAGCGTTATTCTAACAACGGCAATTATCTGGACCCTGGCCAGTATTGTCGACGCCATGTGAGCTACTGCAGGATTATCTGGGAATATAGTCTTAATGCAATGCTGCAAATTGGCATCTCAATATTTTGATAATCATTGCATCAGTCATTTTCCAAATGCGTAATTAAGTGGCAGTTATTTAAAAACGCCGTGGCAAATGCCATGGCGTTTTTTTTGATGGTCAGTCTCGAAAAGTCAGCTCAACCTCGGCTATCTGATCCACCAGAACAATGACGAGGTGATGGCTATCGACCCCGATAGCCCGCAGCCCATCGACGGCCGCTTGCAGCCGCCTGCCGATGCACAGGAGTTCGCCTGTGCGGCCAATCCTTCTCACGCCTATCCGGGGCGCTGCGTGATGATTCCCGCCGCGGACGAAGCCGATAAGGTCTATCTCTCGTTTTCCGATGTCGCCTGGACCAAGCGGGTGTGGAAAGAGCCCGCGACGAATGCGAACCAGCGGCGTGACAACATGCGCCAGATCTCGCTCGCGGCATGGCGTGGCGGAAGTACACCCTACGCGGAGTCGCTGGAAAAACTGGGGGACATCGTCGCCGAGGCCGGCCGTGTCTGGACGCCGCCCGAAAGACAGGGTGCTTCCAGCACATGGCGTCCTGGCGCTTCGGGAACCTGGGGGCGTCAGGACGGACACGCTTTCGAGTTCAGCCCATTTCCCTTCCATGGCATGAAGGAGCAGGTCGAGGGGCTTGAGCGGTGGGCTGACGAACAGGCCGAACCACTGGATATGACACCCATGCTGGTAGCGCTGGAAGACCCGGTGGGGATTGCTGCGGATCTGGCGAGCCTGATGGGTGTCCGCTTGAAAGAGAAGATGGTCGAGCCTGAGCAGGCTCGACCTCTAGCCGTCTCTTCGGCCATCAATCACATCCGTCAGGGCATTCTCGAGGATGCTGAAAATCGTCAAATTTATCGCACCGAGCGTGAGGCTTATCAGGCGGTCTACGGTGGGCCCGGAGCGGGAGGCCGTGCGTTGGCCGGCCTGCTGGTTGATGGTTTTCAAGAGCGCCAGGAGGAGATGCTGGAGCGTTGGCGTAACCCCACACCAGCACAGTTGGTGGCCGCCAAGGATGATGCCTGGAGCGACTATACCGCCAAGCTGGATATGTCTCGGTTTCAGACCTGGGAAGCCGCGTGGCAGAGTGAAATGCGAGAGTTCGACAAGAACCGTATTGCGCCCCTAGCGCGTGCTCATGTCAGTTGGATGCAGAGCGATCAGCTTCATCGCCAAGTGGATGCCGGGCATGATGACCAAGACATCGAATCTGGTGCCGCGTTTGTGGATGCCATGTTGATCTGCATCCAAGACACGCAGGAGTATGCGCCCTGCGCGGAGCTCTATCACCGCTGGCTATCTGCATCGAATGTCGATCAACGTAACCTGGCGTTGCGGGCGCTGGGCTACAATCAGAAAATCATACTGGAGCGATGGGAAGGGCACGTCAGTGGTGGTTTACAGCCTGACTCCCTGCGCGGTCTACCATGGGATGGCTTGATCAGTGGCTATGAAAACGCCCTTCAGGCCTTGCAGGATGGTAGCCGGAATGCCGTGGTCCGACTGACTGCCGCTCTGGGTGGCCCCTTCGCCAAGGTGGCGGCTAACGCGGTCGATGGTGTCGTCGGCCCTGCGCTGGTCGGTATGGGGTCATTGCACGTTCGCCGGTCGTTCTGGCTGAAGGGGTGATGAGCAAGAAGGCAGTGATAGCCGAGCTGGTCGCAAAGATGGCGGCCATCAATCCCGAGATCGGTAATCTGGAAGACCTCAATCGCGCCATCGATATTCAAATGCGCAAGGCGCGAATCTATGGTGTGCCGGTCGAAGGCACTGGGAGGTTCCGCTACTTTATTCTGGCCAACCCCAAAGTCATCGAAGATTTCCCCGGCATTAATGCGCAAGGTGGTGCAAGGCAACTGGCGGAATCGGCAATCTTGACCCAGGCAGATCGGCGTGCGATGACACAGCTCAGGTGGCGTCAACTGTTACCCACCGACGCAGGGCTTGGCGTTGTCGCGGGGATTCTGCAGGCCATCGCGCTGTTCAAACTGTCCGATGATCTGGACAGCAGCATGGCCCACGAGCGAGGCGAAAACCGGCGGCGCTTCCTGACGGCTACGGCTGGGCTGGTAGGTACAGTCGCGGAAACGGTCGGTAAATGGTCTGAGAGTGCCACGAAAGCCGGTAGTCGTTTGGGGAAAGCTATCGAGCGTTATGTCGGGCGCTTTATCCGAGTCGCTGGTCGGGGGCTGGGCGTTGGAGCAGGCGTTTTGATGGCTGTCTGGGATGGCATTCGGGGCTGGCAGGAGCTGCAAGAGGGAAATAGTGTTGGATGGCTCTACTTACTAAATGCGGGGATGTCATTGACAGCAGCGGTAGCCTTTTCAGCACTGGGGCCTCTCGTCTTCGGCGCTGCTGCGACAGGCGTTGGTATCGTACTGGTGGTTCTAGTGGTCGTGGTTGCGGTGCTAATCGAAGTTTTTAAAGATAATAAAATCCAGGACTGGATGGAACGCTGTTATTTTGGAAGGTTCGGTGTTGCAGAAAGATACCAAAACTCGAGGCAAGAGCTGGGTGAGCTGGAAATTGCACTTGGTAGCATGGAAGGGTGAATAATGGATTATGCTGGGTTGGATTATAGAAATATTCGTTTCCCTGTTGATAGGCCTTTGACAGGGGCTGAGCGCGCGTCACGCTACGACCCTCAAAAAAAATGCAGCTCCGAAGCGATGGACTTTTTATCTGTTGTGAGGTTTAACTCAGATTATATGGATCTCGTCGACAGATGGTATTCGATAAAGGGGTTCAATGTGTGGTTGGGGGTGGGGGTGCTAATAGTTTCTATAGGGTTGTTGTTTGCAATTTATGGGGGGGTCTTTTTCGGTCGTACTGCCCCAATAGAAATGGTGGATTGGGTTGGTGTTGTTGGACTGACGCCCCTGTTTCTATTCTTGGCATGGGCTGGATGGTGGCTGATTCGTACCGAATGTGGACGATATACACATTACCCGATGCGTCTGAATCGTAATACTCGTCAAGTCTATTTTTTCCGCCAAGATGGCACGGTGTTGACGGTACCGTGGGATTCACTGTTTCTGACGTTAGGTGAATCGAAAAGCCCCTTGGCAGGAATGACTTACGACCTACGCGCTCATGTGCTTGACGATGATGGGGAGACGGTCCTCGAATCTTTCTCCCTGGGTTATACCTTTCCGGGAAATATGGAGTCCATGGATAAGTTCTGGGCGTTTTTGCAGCCCTATATGGAAGCCGAGGATGGCGTAGAGCGCACACATCAGGAGTTAAAGCAAAGCCTTTTGATGCCAGTCGATGGACGGAGAGAAGGCTGGCGATGGAGTATTTTTCGGACTTTTGCACCGGGCCTACACTACCCATGGACAATGCTCCTGTTGTGTATTCCATTAGGTTTGAATGCCGTGGGTCGTATGCTGGCTATGCGCACCAGCAAGATACCGAAATGGCCGGAAGAGGTGGAGCAAGCCAGTCCGGTGGAAACGGACGACCCTTATCGGTTGACCTGGCGCGATAATGGTCCGCTGGGCTGGTGGGAGCTTTACTGGCCCTTGCTGTGCACTGTGATTGGGGTGGGGGCTTTTGTCGGTGCCCTTGGCTGGATCGTCTCCGGTCTATGGCGCTAACCGGGGCGGGGATTGCCTTCACTGCGGTCATGCTGGTAGCTAAAGCGAATGATGCTTGCATCGGGCCATTGCTATATCAGCTCTGATACGGCTGTGACGGATGATGATGCTGATTGCTAAAAAGCCCGTGATGNNCATCACGGGCTTTTTCGTTGCTACCGGCTATCAATCCCCAGCGCGACTCAGGCCTCGTCCAGCTTCTGCTTGAGCACGCCGTTGACCTGCTGTGGGTTGGCGGTACCGCGAGAGGCTTTCATCACCTGACCGACGAAGTAGCCGATCATCTTGCCGCGCTTGGCTTCGTCCGCTTCGCGGTACTGGGCGACCTGGACCGGGTTGTCGGCGATGACCTGGTCGATCATCGCTTCGATGGCGCCGGTATCGGTGACCTGCTTGAGCCCCTGGGCGTCGATGATCTCGTCGGCGCTCTGACCGTCGTTGTTCCACAGGGCGGCGAAGACCTGTTTGGCGGCCTTACCGTTGATGGTGTCGTCGAGCACACGGCTGATCAGTCCACCGAGCTGCTCCGGGGTGACCGGGCTGTTCTTGATGTCGATGTTTTCGCGGTTGAGATGCGCGGACAGTTCGCCCTGTACCCAGTTGGCGGCCTGCTTGGCATCGCCGCACACGGCGAGAACGGC
>NZ_PZJP01000029.1 GCF_003206645.1 Salinicola aestuarinus
AGACGCTGATGGCGCAGCCGGCGACCCTGTCGATTCTGCAGGCCGACGGCAGCTACCGTCGCCTGCACGGGCTGGTCAGCGAGGCCGCGCTTCTGGGCGAAGATGGCGGCGTCGCCTACTACCAGCTCACCCTGGTGCCGTGGCTCCAGTTGCTCGCGCTGGGGCGTAACAGTCGTATCTTTCAGGACCGCAGCGTCGTCGACGTGCTGACCCAGGTCTTCGACGACGTCGAGCTGGCGCGGGGGCGCTACCGCTTCGAGCTGCGCCGCGACTATCCCGCGCGCAGTTACTGCGTGCAGTACCGGGAAAGCGATCTCAACTTCGTCAGCCGACTGATGGAGGAAGAGGGCCTCTGGTACTACTTCGAATACGCCTCGAGCGACGCTGACGACGCTCAAGAGCGCGACACATTCGATGGCCACCGTCTCGTCATCACCGACGATGTCGATACCGCTCAGCCGGTCGCGCCTCAGGCGATCCGCTTCCACCGCCAGGATGCCACCGAGACCGAAGACGCGCTCAACCACTGGGGCGGCGTGCGCACCCAGCAGCCCACTCGCGTCAGCGTCGGCACCTTCGACTACAAGCAGCCTTCACTCACCAAGCGGACCGGGCTCGACACCCTCAGCGATCAGGGCAACCTGCCGGACACCGAGGTCTACGACTACGCCGGCGAGTACTACTACTACGGTTACGATCGCGGTGAGCGCCTCACCGAGAACCGGCTCGAGTCCCACGAGTCCCGTGCCAAGCGCTTCCGCGGTGCCGGCGGCGCGCGTCAGCTTCAGGTCGGTCGCTGGTTCGAGCTCACCCAGCACCCGCTGCATGACTCCGGGGGCCGCAGTGGAAGCAGAGAGTCAGAACGCCAGTTCCTGCTGCTCGGCGTGACCGTACACGCCGAGAACGCGCTGCCCGTTTCCGCCCAGCTGCAGACCCTGCCCGGCAGCCTGCAGCCCCAGATCGACGCCGCCAAAAAGGCGCACGGATTGGAAGGTGAGACCGCCGACCCCACCGGCGAGCGTCTGTCGGATTATGCCACCGGCGGCACCGGCCACTTCCTCGTCGACCTCGAGGCCCAGCGGCGAACGCAACCCTACCGCCACCCGCTGGCCCACCACCGGCCCGTCATCGGCGGGCCGCAGACCGCCACCGTCGTCGGCCCCGCCAACGAAGAGATCCACACCGATCACCTCAACCGTGTGCGCGTGCAGTTCCACTGGGACCGTCAGGGTCAGCAGGACGAAAACGCCAGCGTCTGGCTGCGGGTCTCCCAGCCCAACGCCGGTGCCGGCTGGGGTGGCGTGTTCGTGCCCCGTATCGGCCAGGAAGTGCTGGTCGACTTCCTCGAGGGCGACGCCGACCGCCCGCTGATCACCGGACGGGTCTACAACGGCGAGCAGACGCCCGAGTGGCACAGCCACGGCCTGCTCTCCGGGTTCAAGAGCAAGACCTACCGCGGCAGCAAATACAACGAACTCGTCTTCGACGACGCCACCGATCAGGAGCGCGTGCGGCTCAACTCCGAAGCCGAGAAGAGCCAGCTCAACCTCGGCTACCTGATCCATCAGACCGGCAACACCCGCGGTGCCTTCCGTGGCACCGGATTCGAGCTACGCACCGACGCCTACGGCGCCATCCGCGCCAATCAGGGGCTCTACCTCACCAGCTGGGGCCAGCTCGGTGCCAGCGGCGATCAACTCGACCTCACCCCGGCCAGACAGCAGCTCGATAGCGCCTACCAGCTCGCCGACACGCTCAGCCAGAGTGCGGCGGATCACAACGCCGACGCCCTCGACAGCCGCGAGAACCTCAAGCAGGCCGGAGACGACGCCGACGACACCTACGGCACCAGTGAGCAGCTCGCGGATGGCGATCAAAGTAACGCCGCCGGCGCCAGCGACAGCGGCGGGCGGGGCGAATCCGCCCGCATGAAAGCGCCGTGGCTGCACATGGCCTCGCCGGCGGGCATCACGATGAGCACGCCGGAATCGACCCATTTGGCGCAGGGTCGGTCGCTGAGCGTGGCGAGTGGTGAGGATGTCAACATCGCCACCGGCAAGAGCCTTGTCGCGTCGATCTCCGAAAAGCTCTCGCTGTTCGTCTACCGTGCGGGAATGAAGCTCTTCGCTGCTAAGGGCAAGGTGCAGATCCAGGCGCAGAGTGACGACATGGAATTGACGGCACAGAAGGACGTCAAGATCACCTCAACGGAAGGGCGCGTGGAGATCAACGCCGCCAACGGCATCTTGCTTACCAGTGGCGGCGGTTATATCCGCATTGAAGGCGGCAATATCGACGTTCACGGCCCGGGCAAGATCGACGTGAAAGGCGCCCAGCATAGCTTCGGTGGCCCGGCGAGCTTGAATGTTGCACCACCTGAGTTGCCGGAGGGGGAAGATGTGGTCTGCGCTCAGCGGAGTCGGTCGGCTTCCAGTGGCGGCGACGGTACGGTGGAAAGTTGACGGTGCGGGTACTCGATGAGGCGGCTTTCATCTCACAAACCGAGCAAGCCGCAAGGGAAGGGTGGCTGTATCAGTTGATTGACCCAACCAATGCGGCTGAACGCACGTTAAGCTTGGAAGAACAGAAAACAGCAGGGTTGGTCAAGAACCGCTTCCTAGCTCAAAAGCCCTCGGAGCGTCTCTATCTCTACCCAGCCGCAAAAGCGGGTCACTCAAGTGCGCCAAACCAGTTCGCGGCGGAGGTTTCAAAGCGTTCGCCTTCCTTACTCAATCCGGTGCCATTTTGCGGCTGGCTAGTGACTCAACAGGCTCGCACCCGTGTCGCCTCATATCTTGGAAGACAGTTGGCGCAGACAACGCCGGACGGAAGTCCCGCGCTGCTGCGTTTCTATGATCCCAGAGTCCTCGAACATCTGCCGCGCCTTTTATACCCCTGGCAACTGTCTATGTTGTTGGGCCCAGTCGATTACTGGATATTCATCGACTCCGCGCGCCAAGTTCGGTGCCTCGAACCGCATGGGGACAAGCGGGGGCTTGGCCGGCTGAAACTCACTTCCGAGCAGTGGAGCGGGATTCGGCGAATCGGGCAGGTCAATCGATGCCGCGAGCTCTACCGAACACTGCCGGGAGCGGACGGGATACAGGCGGCTCAACCTCACGTCGTTGATGCGCTTATCGTGGCGGCCAATAACCTAGGCATTAGCCAGCAGCAGGATATCGCCGCATTCGTTCTACACGGCTTAACGACCCATGCCGCTTTTTACCGTCATCCCAGAATGCAAACTCTGTTTTCGCGGCTAGGCGGGCGTTTGAGCTATGTCGGTTTGACGAATCAGCTCTCCGATGACGAATGGGCAGCCATTTCAGACAATAGGGAGGATGCCTAGCATGGTCGCAGCATCGAATACCAACGATCACGCCTCGAATGGTGCAGCAGGAGGGGTGGAAGCCAATAGTTGCTCATTCTGTGAGCGGAAAGGCTTACCCATTTTGCCCGTACGCTACGCAGTGTGCCAAAGAGACGATCGCAACAGTCAAATCCCCGAGCTCGCCGAGGAAAGGGTTCACGAGTTCACTGACATCATGCTCGACAAGACCCTCGTCAATGGCGAAGAGCAGGGCAGACACGTATCTGATGAGGTCAAGGAAGCACTCTCACAAAGCACTGACAGTCAGGTCAACAAGTACATTCTGCGCCAGTTGCGTCAGGGGTATCTCTACCTTTACGACCAGGACAGCCCCAACCAGAAGTATTGGTACGCTTACGCAATCACCAGTGACGGCAAGTATTATCAGTTTCCCGTTCTGCAGCCACCCGCGTTAGATGATATCGAGTTCCCCGAGAGCTGTCAGACAAAGAGCGGCGACGTTCTGGATGCATCGGTCGTCACGCTACCCTTCCCAGAGGATTCAGGCACGCTCTACTACGCGTTCAGCGAACATCCCTGGCCCGAGGCTCACGTTCACATGATTGGGGAAAACGCGGCTTGGCGTGACGCCCACATGCAGAAAGTGAATATTCCGGCGTGGGTAGGAGGGCAGCAGCAGCCATTCGCCTTTGACATAGACGAGCTGGAGTCGGTCGCCGAATACAGTGCGGGGGCAGAGAATCTGGACGAGCAGTTTTGGCGCAGCGGGCCAACGCGACCTCTTTTCGAGCCGGATGAACTCAGAGAGGCGATGAAGCGTCGACTTGATCACGCGGCCAGTGAATATCAGGGCAAGGGGTTCATTCTCGCGGTCAATGATGAAGTCGGAATCATCGAAGAATTGAATGCCTATCGCCACCAAGCCTTAGCCGAGGCCGAAGCGTTTGTCAGCGAGAGTGAAACCAACCGAAGAAAGCTGCTCTGCAAGCAGGCAATCGATGCCTTGAAAAAGAATTTCGCAAAGAACTATCTCGCGAGTCAGGAGAAGGAGAAGGAAGACGCCATCGAGGCGGCAAAGACCGAGCGAGACGAGCTTTTGTCGGAAGGTGAAAGCGACGAGCTGACTGCCAGAGAGCGAGCCATGCGTCAGCGTCGGGCCGGTCAACTGACGCAGGCCGTCAAGGATGCTGAGGCGGACCGGGATGCTTTCTTGCAGGAGCGTCAGGCGCAGGAGGAAGCCTGCCGTGAACAGAGGCGTCAGCTTCGCGGTGAAATCGAAGAGCTGGAAGCCGTGAATGCCGACCACGATGAACGGCTACGGCAACAGGCTGAAGCGTATCGCGCACAAGGCAGAGATTCGGCGGCTCGAGGCATTGAGGAGCGGCGTAAGATTGGGCCGCTGGACGATCAGATCCGAGCTAAGCAATTTCAGTTGGAAAACGTGAAAACCGAAGCTGAAAGCGCCGCGGAACGGCATGCCAGTCAGCTCGACGATCTCTATGACTCAAAAGCACTCGATGAGTTCTATTCAGACTACCAAGACCGGAATGCGATTTGCCAGGCGCTGCTGAGCGTTCACGACAGTGATTACGCGCTATGGGTGCTCAAGCACCTCGACCGGGCGATAGCGCGCTATAGCCAGACTGACTACTGGATGGGCCTGGGACTGAGTGGGCTGATCGGCAACGCACTTCGCGGCGGTATTCTGTCACCTGCCAGTGGCAGTGTCTGGAAAACCCTGGCGGAGGCGCTGGATTCAGAGGGATCGCTCATCATGGCGGCCATGTTCGCCAACAACGCGGAACTTGTTTCTGCAGCGCAATCGGTAGTGGGGTCGCTACCGGTGGGGGCGCGCTTGAGGCGAGAAACCCTGAGAGAGTGGGGGGAGCGGGTCGCCGAGAGCCAGCAGCGAAGTCGAATGCCTGATGGTCGACGGCCGACCCGCGATCAGATCCGTAATCGATTTGAGCCAATACAGAACCTCGTGGCGATGACGATCGGTAACGCTATTGCCTCTCTGGCATTGTATGAGACGGCGGGGCTGGCGGTGGGGGACATGAAAAGCCCCCTCCAACGATTCGTTCAGTACCACCAACTCTCTTTCATGGCGGACCCTGATGTACAAACCGGCGACAAACTGGTGCCTGAACTGGTCGAGGTCGAGGTAAAGCTATCGGATCTTTACCAGCTGTTGCGGGCAATGTCACGAGCGAGCGAACCGTCCAATGAGCGGGGTGTCGATACCAGCCGAGCCTTGAAATCCTTGGATGGGACGGTGGGTAACTTCTCCGCTCCCTTGGCCGACCGCGAGCGCCGGGTACGTATTTCATTACCAGAAGAGATCGCGGCAGTACTGGGTGCTCAAGACGACAGCGATGAATCGAACTTGCTCGAACACTACACGCTGGAGGATGACCAGAAGCGTCAAAGTGATCTCGGCAGTAACGCTACGAGTTTGGGCAATACCCTGGTAACCGCCTATAAAGGGTATGGTCAAGTTGCCGGCATGTGCCTAGTGCTTTGGAACCTCGTCTCGACGCTGGAAGCCGATGACTTCATCGACGACGAGGATGGGGCAGACTGGAGCAAGATACTGAGTACTGGCGTTGGCATCGCCAGTAGTGCCATGGGCGGCATCGAAGGGTATAAGCGCATTCGTGCGGCGAGCCTGGGCCTTTCCTTTGAAGGTGGCGTCATCGGCGGTCGAGCCTGGACCTACGCGGGGCATGTCATGGGCGTCGTGGGTGGGCTCGTCTCGGTCTGGGACGGTATGAACAAACTGACAGAAAGTGCAGAGGCCACCAAGACAGGTAGAAGTCTGGATGCCCAGCACGCCCTGATCCTTGGCGGTTTTGGGGTCGTGTCGGGCATCATCTCGATCATCATGATCGGCGCCAGCACCGGCATCGGCCTGGTGGTCAGTGTCTTCTTCGGTATCCTGGCGCTGCTGTTAGGGTGGTTCTTCGTGACGATGGTCTCTCCCGCTGTTCAAATGTGGATAAACCGCAGCATATTTGGCAAGCCATCGGAGCAAGAAGATATGCAGATTCTGCCATTTGAGGACTTAGCCTCGGAGCAGAGCTCCTTGGAGATGGTGTTTCAAGGGGTTTTGGTGGATTTGTCGTGGGAAGCGGTAGCGCCTGATCCATCAAAATACTTCACGACTGAAAATAGCGGCGTCTTAGGCGTGAGTGTCGATTCAGAGGCGCGTGAAGCAGAAGAAGAGCGTGTTAGCGATTTAGTGCGAATTAACTTGAAGGTTAGAGTGCCAAAGTTAGATGGGATCGAATTGGTGCTTAAGCTTACACCGAAAAATAGCCCAGACGCGATTGTCGGCTGGACCTACCAAAAAGACAGTGATGATGAAGTGTTAACCGCTGTATCTAATCGCGGGTCACTTCCTGGCAGCGAATTGGAAGAGCCTCCAACATTCAAGCTAAAAGATAACTCCTACGTAGCAGACTGGTCGCATGTGTATGCGAAAAACCTATTGACTCAAATAGTTGCGCTCACGATCTATTTCAATTCCACGGATAGCCAGTCGTTCAATCAGGACCTTTTGGCTATGAGAATTTAAGTTCCAGACAACAAGTGGGAGGAGTTTGTATGAAGCGCTTGATTCTTGTAGTATTATTGTTTCTGCATAGCAGCGTTGCTCTTGCGGAAATACTATTTCAAGACCCGACTGGCAAGGAGCTCAATGCCGCGTTCGATGCCCTTTCTGAGGAGCAAGTTAAAAACCTTTCGCCTCCACGTGTCAGCGAAAAACAATACTTATTAGGCCTTCTTTATCTGAACGGCGACGAAGAATTTCATGTCGAGCAGAATTGCCAAAAAGCATTTGAGTTATTAACGGATGCCTGGGAAGGGGATGTTGTCGATGCTGGTCATGCTTTGGCCACCATGTATTACCATGGTGTTTGCACGGAAGAAAATGTTGATATGGCAAGAGAGCTAGCAACTCAAGCGGCGCAAGAAGGTTATATCCTTGCGCAGCGCATGTTGGGCATGGCCTATGTGGGTGCAGATTGGGAGGAACTCTACCCCTATAATATAGAAGAAGGCATATTTTGGCTAAGTGAGGCAGGCAACGCTGGCGATATGAAGGCCGCAGCACACTTGGCGGGAATGTATGATAGTGGTGATGGTGTGCCCAAAAGCGAAAAAAAATACTTCGAATGGTTGAAAAAGGCTGTCTTTACCAAATTCGAGGAAAGAAATATAGCTGGTTTTCCAGCATTGGCTAATTGTTATGAAACCGGTAAGGGTACCGATGTGAATCTTACTAAGGCATACAAATATTACGATTTGAGCGGCTCTGCTGGAGTTGAGGACAAGCAGCGTATTGCGGATCAAATGACCCAAGACCAAATCGACGAGGCGGTGCGGCAATCTCAAGCGTGGCAAGAAGAGCATAATGTTCGAATTGGTGGTGGTTTTATTCGTCGTGCCAACTGACGCTTTGATTTTAGAGCTGGCGCAAGGCCATGAGACATAAGCTATCACTCAGCTGTGCAACGCAGAAGGATGATTTCCATGCCAGTCCAAGAGAAACTAGATCAGGCTTTCTATGCCAGGGTATCTTCGCTTATCGCGCTTTGCGGCGGGGGTGGGTTATTGCTTGCGTCGCTTTTGGCGATCCCCAGTTCGCCGATTTTCCCGGGGGTACCCATCTTCATCGCTTGCGCATTGATCGGGGCCGGACTCTGGTTCCAGTTCAACCCGGTCGTCCGGCTTACGAACGAGCATGTCTCGGTCAAGCTGGCGATGGCCCGCCCGCGTACGACCCTCGCGCTTGACCAGTTGATACGTGTCGAAGCGACTGCTCGCGAGTGCATGCTTTACTATCGCAAAGACGGTGCCGGCGAGGGCAGGCTCAAGATACCGCTCAAGAGCCTGGCTAAAGAGGATCGCGAACAGTGCGCTCTGGCCTTGCGGCAGCGGGTGCCCTTTGACGCGGCTTAGTACGTCGGTGTCGCTAACCAACAAAAGCCGATGGCCATGGGCTTTTGCGTTAAGGGAGCGAGATGGAGTCTCCGCAATGAAGTTTTTACTATTGCTTTTTGTCATTATTTTTTCTGCTAACGCTCAGGCCAGAATTTTGTATCAGGATCCAACTGGTGATGATCTCAATTCAGCGATTGCCAGGCTTTCAGAAGAAGATGTGAAAGATGTTTCTTTCTCGGGCTCTGCTAAAGGAAAGTTTCTTCTGGGGCTTTTTTATGTTAACGGTGCTTCGGAATTCGGCGTAGAAAAAAATTGCCAGAAAGCCGTTTCCTCGCTGCGTGAGGCTTTAGCTGCAGGCATCACTGATGCCGGATATACGTTGGCGACAATGTACTATAATGGGGTTTGTGAGGAAAAAAATATCGATGAGTCTCGAAGTTTGGCTGCTCAAGCTGCACGAGATGGATATATCCTTGCTCAAAGAATGTTAGGTCAGGCTTATTTGGGCGAAAAATGGGACGGACTCTATTCTTATGACGTTGATAAAGGCGTGTTCTGGCTCGGTGAAGCAGGTGATGCAGGTGATAGAGAGTCGTCAGCTCGTCTCGCTGGGATGTATTATGATGGTGAGAAGGTAGCGAAGAGCGAAGTTAAATATTTTGAATGGCTAAAAAAAGCTACTTCTTCCAAGTATAATAATGGGAATGGGCTTGGCTTTATGGCTATGGCTAAATGTTACGAACACGGCAAAGGAGTAGAAGTGGATTTGGTTCAAGCCTACAAGTATTATGATCTTAGTGGTTCAGCGGGTGCAGAAGGTAAGCGGCGCATCGCACAAGAAATGACGCAGGACCAAATTGACGAGGCGGTGCGCGAATCTCAAGCATGGCAAGAAGACCACAATGTTCAGGTGGGTGGCGGTTTTATTCGTCGGGTGGAATAATTTTAGGCGTGCTGCGCAATGCGTAGAATGTCTCTTCACGATACAAGTCATTGAGCGAAGCCCACGGTAGCCGCCGTGGGCTTTTTTTTGCTTCAAATTAGCCTGTTCTTGGTTCTTGGTTCTTGGTTCTTGGTTCTTGGTTCTTGGTTCTTGGTTCTTGGTTCTTGGTTCTTGGTAGCTATGTATTTCGTCGCGATGAGCCTAGCCAATTGTACGATTTGATTTAATATTGACGTGGGGCGCCGACGCCATTGTCGAGCATAAAGCTGAGGCAGACTAAAGCAAAATGCCGAATACTGGCATTGGCATCGCCAGTAGTGCCATGGACGTCGTGGGGGGCTCGTCTCGGTCTGGGACGGTATGAACAAACTGACAGAAAGTGCAGAGGCCACCAAGACAGGTAGAAGTCTGGATGCCCAGCACGCCCTGATCCTTGGCGGTTTTGGGGTCGTGTCGGGCATCATCTCGATCATCATGATCGGCGCCAGCACCGGCATCGGCCTGGTGGTCAGTGTCTTCTTCGGTATCCTTGCGCTGCTGTTAGGATGGTTCTTCGTGACGATGGTCTCTCCCGCTGTCCAGATGTGGGTAAACCGCAGCATATTTGGCAAGCCATCGGAACAAGAGGATATGCAGATCCTGCCATTTGAGGACTTGGCTTCGGAGCAAAGTTCTTTGGAGATGGTATTTGAGGGGGTGTTGGTGCAGCTGTCTTGGAGAGAGGTGAGTCATCCTGGGCCAGGGCCTAGTGTAGAAAGAGAAGTAGAGTTGGCGTTAAGCTTTCCTCGGTTGAGTAGGTTCGAGGTTGCGTTTTCTCTTTTTTGCGCTGATGGTAATAGAGAGTTGTATAGTCATAAGGTCGTTAAGCTTGCCGATTTTAGAGCCCCGGTGGTAGATAGAGAGGCCGCTGATATTGATTTCGAAGAGGGGGGTGATGGGCGTCCTGTTATTACATCTAGTGAAAAGGGTTACTCCTTGGAGGTGAGTAGAGTTTTTGCTAGAGAACTTCTTGCTGATGAAGTTGTTCTGGATGTGAGTTTTAATTCCTATCGTACTGCCGGGGCGAATGTCCACGATGTTTTTAGAATGGAGATCGATAGTGTTTAAAAAACATTTCTTCTTTCTTATGTTTTTGTTGTTTGTTCCGCTAACTGCTGTCGGTGAGGTTCTGTTTCCCGACCCAACTGGCGATGGCTTGAATGCTGCTTATTCAAAAACCAGTAGGGTCGAGCTTGAAAGACAAGTTGAAGAGGGGTTGCCATCGGCTGAATATATGATGGGGATGATATACTTGAGTGGGGATGCGGCTTGGGGGGTTCAGCCTGATTATGAAAAAGCTTTTTCCTTGTTACATCGTGCTTGGTGCGATGATGTTTTTGATGCTGGATACGCACTTTCAACGATGTATTACAAAGGGTTGGGTGTAGATAAAGACCCTGCCAAGGTTCGAAGCTATGTCTTGAACTCCGGGGAAAATGGCCACATAAAATCGCAAAGAACCCTTGGGCTTGCTTACAAAGGTGATGTGTTGCAGAGTGTATTTGATAGAGATATCGAGAAATCTGTTTTTTGGTTTGAAAAGGCTGCGATAAATGGTGATCAACTTTCAGCTGCCAATCTCTCTGTGATTTATGGTGGCGATGGTGTGCTGCACGATGAAAAAAAATCTTTTGAATGGAAGAAGAAGGCTGCTTCAGCTAAATATGGTAACTCTCGGTTTGTACAGTTTTTAACGTTGGCGGAGTTCTATGAAAAAGGTGTTGGTACTGATAAAGACCTAGTGCAAGCATATAAGTATTACGATCTTAGCGGGTCTGCCGGTGTGGAAGGGAAACAACGCCTTGCCGATGAAATGACTCAACATCAAATTGATGAAGCCCTTCGCCAGTCACAAGAATGGCAAGAGGATCATAATGTTCAAATTGGTGGCGGTTCTATTCGTCGGGTGGAATAACTTTAGGCGTACTTAGCAATGCCTAGGATGTCTTTTCACGATACAAGTCATTGAGCGAAGCCCGCGGTAGCCGTCGTGGGCTTTTTTTCGCTTCAAATTAGCCTGTTCTTGGTTCTTGGTTCTTGGTTCTTGGTTCTTGGTTCTTGCTAACTATGTGTTTCGTCACGATGAGCCTATCTTCTCGTGCGGTTTGATTTAATATCGGTGTGGCTCGCCGACGCCATTGTCGAGCATAAAGCCGAGGCAGATTGGAGCAAGATACTGAGTACTGGCATTGGCATCGCCAGTATCGCCATGGGCGCCATCGAGGGGTATAAGCGCATTCGCGCGGCGAGCCTGGGCATTTCTCTTTTGAAGGTGGCGTCATCGGTGGTCGAGGCTGGACATACGCGGGGCATGTCATGGGCGTCGTGGGTGGGCTCGTCTCGATCTGGGACGGCATGAACAAACTGACAGAAAGTGCAGAGGCCACCAAGACAGGTAGAAGTCTGGATGCCCAGCACGCCCTGATCCTTGGCGGCTTTGGGGTCTTGTCCGGCATCATCATGATCGGCGCCAGCACCGGCATCGGCCTGGTGGTCAGTGTCTTCTTCGGCATCCTGGCACTGCTGTTAGGGTGGTTCTTCGTGACGATGGTTTCTCCCGCTGTCCAGATGTGGGTAAACCGCAGCATATTTGGCAAGCCATCGGAACAAGAGGATATGCAGATTTTGCCATTTGAGGACTTGGCCTCAGAACAAAGTTCTTTGGAGATGGTGTTTCAGGGGGTGGTGGTAGACTTGTTTTGGAAGCCAGTGCTTCCTAATACGACAGAATATATAAAGTCGGGGAGTGAGATTGACTCCGAAGGTTTAGAGGAGGAAGTAGAGCGTGCTAGCAGGTTGGTGGTAGTCAGTTTTAAGCTTAAGCTTCCAAAGCTTAACAAGATGGATGTCAATATTCAGCTTTACCCTAGCGGGAAGAGGCAGAGTTTAATACTCAGCTTTTCATATTGTAAAGAAGCTGATGAGGAGTTTCTTGACTTGCGCGATGATCGAGGTTCGCTCCCCGGCGAGAGTGGGGTTGAAGCGCCAAGTTTTACATTGGGAGATGATCTTTACGAGACGAGCGGGTCCGGATAGTTAGAAAAAAATGTACTAACAGATTTGGTGGGTTTTAGTGTCGAAATTAATGCGAGCAGTTTTCGTGATTACAAATCTGAAACCTTTTTCAATGAGGATTGTTTGATTGTTTCCTAATCAGGGGGTGAAGGCGTGAAAAAGATAGTTTTTTCAGTTTTTCTGATGTTTTTAAGCAGCCTCGTTGAGGCAGATGTTTTGTATCAAGATCCCACTGGGGCGAGCTTAAATGAGGCTTTTGATCAGCTTTCAGAAGATGAAGTGAAAAATGTTTCGACGGGTAATGTTGCAAAAAAAGAATATATGTTAGGTATGCTGAATTTGAATGGTGACGATGAGTTTCATGTGGAGCAAAACTGTGAAAAAGCAGTGTCTCTTTTGACGTCATCCTCCGAAGCAGGCGTGGCCGATGCCCAACACGCTTTGGCGACTATGTATTATCACGGGGTATGTGTAGAAAAAAATATTGAAAAGTCACGAGAGCTAGCGACTCAGTCAGCAGAAAAAGGATACATTCTTTCACAGAGGATGCTCGGCTTAGCTTACGTAGGTGAAAAATGGGACGAGCTGGTTTCTTATGATGTCGATCAGGGGGTGTTTTGGCTTAGCGAAGCTGGTAACGCCGGCGATCGAGTATCAGCAGGCGAGCTATCTTATATGTATGATAAGGGAGATAAGGTTCCGGAAGATAAAGAGGTATCTTTCTCTTGGTTGAAGAAAGCGGTTTTTAATAAATTTGAAAAACGAAATAGAATCGGGTTTCGCGCGTTAGCGGGGGTCTACGAGACGGGTGATGGGACCGATGTTGATTTGGTTCAGGCGTATAAATACTATGACCTGATGGGAACTGCAGGCGCAAAGGGCAAGCAGCGTATTGCGGATCAAATGACCCAAGCCCAAATCGACGAGGCGGTGCGGCAATCTCAAGCGTGGCAAGAAGAGCATAATGTTCAAATTGGTGGCGGTTTTATTCGCCGTGCCAACTGACGCTTTGGTTTCAGTGCTTCTGTACGGCGATGATCCGTCCCCGTACTAGCCTTGCGCTCGACCCGTTGTTGCGCGTCGAAGCGACTCCGCGCGAGTGTCTGCTCTACTACCGCAAAGAGAGTGCCGGCGAGGGCATGCTGAAGATTCCGCCCATGAGCCTGGCCAAAGAGGGTCGCGAGCGGTTCGCGCTGGCCTTGCGACAGCGGGTGCGCTTTGAGGCGGCTTAGTACGTCGGTGTCGCTAACCAACAAAAGCCCATGGCCTTGGCCATGGGCTTTTGCGTTGGGGCAGGGCTGTCAGACGATACCGACTCAGGCCTCGTCCAGCTTCTGCTTGAGCACGCCGTTGACTTGCTGTGGGTTGGCGGTGCCGCGAGAGGCTTTCATCACCTGACCGACGAAGTAGCCGATCATCTTGCCGCGCTTGGCTTCGTCCGCTTCGCGGTACTGGGCGACCTGGACCGGGTTGTCGGCGATGACCTGGTCGATCATCGCTTCGATGGCGCCGGTATCGGTGACCTGCTTGAGCCCCTGGGCGTCGATGATCTCGTCGGCGTTCTGACCGTCGTTGTTCCACAGGGCGGCGAAGACCTGTTTGGCGGCCTTACCGTTGATGGTGTCGTCGAGCACACGGCTGATCAGCCCACCGAGCTGCTCCGGGGTGACCGGGCTGTTCTTGATGTCGATGTTTTCGCGGTTGAGATGCGCGGAGAGTTCGCCTTGCACCCAGTTGGCGTCCTGCTTGGCATCGCCGCACACGACGAGAACGGCTTCGA
>NZ_PZJP01000003.1 GCF_003206645.1 Salinicola aestuarinus
TAAGGCTACCGTTACCGGTGCCGACATCCGTCGCCAGGTCGTAACCCGCAATCGTGCCATCGACGTCGGAGGCCGCCGGCACCTGGCCAGTGAGGACAGTGTTCTCTTCCGTCGTGTCCGTGGCAGCTTGGGCTACCGGGGCGTCGTTAGTGCCGGTCACGGTGAAGCTGGCAGTCTGTGCCACCTCCGCGCCCTGGCTATCGCGCACGACATAGTCGACGACCACGTCGCGGGTCTGGCCCGCGGCGAGGTTCTGGTAAGCCTGATCAGACGGATCGAGCGTCAGCTGGTTGGTAGCGGCGTCGAAGCTCACGCCCGCCGGCAGCTCGTCCGTGACGACCGCGCTGAGCGTATCGCCGCTGTCGATATCAGCGGCGCCGGTCAGCAGGTCCAGCGAGACGGCGGCGCCATCTTCGGTGACGTTGGCGGTAAGTTCAGCCGCCACCGTCGGCCCATCGTTGGTGCCGGTGACGGTCACCGTCAAAGTCGCCGTCGACGTGTTGCCCTGACTGTCGCTCACGCCGTAGCTGACCTGCGAGGTTGCCGTTGCTCCCTCACCTAGCGTGTTGAAATCCGTACCCGGATCGAACCGATAGCTTCCGTCCGGCCGAATGACGAAAGCGCCACCGTTAGAGCCGTTGATCGTCTGCCCGACGGCTTCAGCGCTGCCATTGATAGCGACGACGCGCAGCTCGCTGGACAGGCTATCGGGATCGCTGTCATTGGCAAGAACGCCCAGATCAGCACCGGTCTCGAGCACCTGCTGTTGTCGGGTCGCGCCATCGTCTTCCAGAGCGGCAGGCGGCAGGACGTCCACGGCATAGGTCGTCGCCGTGCTCGCCGAGCCGACATTGCCTGCGGCGTCGGTGTGGCTGACCGCCGCCTGGATAGTGCCGGTCTGCGCCAGCTGACTGCCAGGCACTTCGATAGAGAATGAGCCATCGTCGGCGAGCGAACCGGTGTAGCGCTGGTCACCCACCGTCAGCGTGACGCTGTCACCTGAGGCGAAATCGCCGGTGACCGTGCCCGTCACCGGGATATCGCGAGCCGACTCTTCGGCGTTGACGATATTGTCGCCGGCGATCGTGTCGAGTTCGATGCCAAGCGTGGGCGAGGTGACATCGACGCCGTAGTCGCGACTGGCGGTCGCCGAGCCGACGTTACCCGCCGCGTCAGCATGACTAATGACAGCAATCACGGCGCCACCCTGTGCCTGCAACAGCACGTTCCCCGGGACCTCGACGCTAAACCGAAGGTTTTCATCCACCGTGGTCGTGAACTGCGATTCCCCCACGAGAAGCGTGACCTGATCACCGGCAGACGCGTCCCCTCCGGCCACACCCGATAGCGCGATCGGCTGGTTGGATTCGGCAGCGTTGACGATGTCATCACCGGCGATGAAGTCGAGCTGCACCGTTGGCGATGGCGGATCAATGTCGACGCCGTATGGGCGTGAGGAGGTCGCGGTGACGGTGACGTCACCCTGCGTGTGCGTCAGCGTTACGGTTATCGACGGGTTACCGACCAGCAAAGAACCGGGGACGGTGATGGAAAACGTCAGGTTATCGTCGAGTACGGCAGAATAGGCCGTCTCGCCAATCGTGATTGTAACGGCGTCTCCCGGCGCGGCGTCGCCACCGCCTTTGCCCGCCAACACCAGGGGCCCCTGAGATTCTGAACGATTGACGATGTCATCGACGGCAATGGCGTCGAGCCCAACCGTTACAACAGGGCTGGGCGTGCCGCCCTCACCGCCGCCAGCTGGAGATGTGGCCGTGCCACCGTCATCGCCGCCGGTGGGAGGTGTCGTCGTATCGCCGTCACCGCCGCCGGTGGGAGGCGTGGTCGTATCGACGTCATCGCCGCCGGTGGGAGGTGTGGTCGTATCGCCGTCATCGCCGCCGGTGGGAGGTGTGGTCGTATCGCCGTCACCGCCGCCGGCGGGAGGTGTCGTCGTATCGCCGTCATCGCCACCGGTGGGAGGCGTGGTCGTATCGCCGTCACCGCCGCCGGTGGATGGAGTGGTCGTGCCGCCATCGCCACCGTCAGTTGGTGACACAGGGCCGGGAGGCGTCGCTTCTATGGCGTCGCTCTGAGGAGAGAATGTCGCCGGCGTCACGGAAACGTCGGCAGGGCTACCGTCTGCCGCCTGATAGCGATAGGCGCTGGCCTCCTGCCGCCCCACACGGGAGATATCGAAAGGCGAAGAAAAGCCACCATTGCCAGACAGACTACCGCCGCCACCGTCGCCTTGACCGGCAGCCGGCGCTTCCTGAATCGTCGTGGGGTCGACGCCCTCGGCAATGGCCTGCTGCAGTGCCGCGATGTCGGGATCGGTGATCGCTGCATCGCCGCCGAGCGTGGCGATGCCGTCGACGATCTCGACCTCTGAGGCCACACCCGATGCGATCGGCAGGACAGTGCCATCCGCAAGAATGACCCGCCCACCCTCCGGCGCGAGTAGCGTCGCACCTTCCGGGATTGCCATGCCCGAGACCAGAAGTTTCCTGGGCTCCAGAATGAAAACGGTCCCGTCGATTCGAGCAATCGTGAGCATGGCGGCCATCGGTCACATCCCCTTGCGATGTCGTGGGAGGCGAATCGTAAGCGATTCGTAACACCCGTTAAGCACAAAATAACGGTTCGATTGACGACCTCTCATACATTTTTCTTAATGGATCGCCGAATTTTAATTAATCGTAACCATAGTGTATGCGATTTCGTCGCTGCACTCGTCAATTAACGTGACCTCGAACGCTATCCCGCGACAGGCCGATTCACCCCAAAACGCCTGTCGGGCTATGATCGAGGGCTTGCAACTTCCTTCCCTCCGTTCAGAGACCGATATGACCGACATGATTCCCGCCTCGCTTCGCCCCTTCTGTTCTTCCCGCGTGCAGGAGATGCCCGACAACCAGATCGTCGCCGTCGCGGATCTGGCGCGTCATGATGCCAGCGTGGTGCGACTCTGGATCGGGGAGGGGGATCTGCCCACGCCGGAGCCGATCAAGCAGGCGGCGATGGAAGCGATCGGTCACGACGACACGCGCTACACCTACTCGCAGGGAACGCCCGCACTGCGCCAAGCGCTGTCGGACTACCATCATCGCCACTGGCAAGTCTCGGTCGATCCGAGCCGCTTCTGCGTGTCGGTCGGCGGCATGAACGCGGTAGTCATGGCGATGCAGGCGATTCTCGACGAGGGCGACGAGGTCATCATGCCATCGCCCGCGTGGCCCAATGCCAAGCAGGTGATCGCCATTACCGGTGGGGTCAACGTGCCCGTGGCGTTCGACTTTCAGGACGACGGGGAGATCGTGCTGGATCTCGACAAGCTCTTCGCCGCGGTTACCGAGCGTACCCGTGCCATCTTCATCAATTCGCCCTCCAACCCGACGGGCTGGCGCATGCCGCTGGCGGACATGCAGCGGCTGCGCGACTTCTGTCGCGAGAAAGGCCTCTGGATCGTCGCCGATGAGGTCTACAACCACTTCGTTTACGACGGCGAAGCGCCGGCGGCCTCCTTTCTGCAGATCTGCGAGCCGTCAGATCGGCTACTGGTCACCAACACTTTCTCCAAGAACTGGTGCATGACAGGCTGGCGCGCCGGCTGGGTGGTCTTCCCCGACGGCATGGATCAGCTCTTCGCCCGGCTCTGCCAGTACAACACCACGGGCGTCGCTTCTTTCATTCAACAGGCCTGCGTCACGGCGCTGGAGACCGGCGACGACTTCATCGCTCATCAGGTGGCGCGCTGCCGGCAGTCGCGTCAGATTCTGGTCGACGGCCTGTCACCGCTCGACAACGTCACCGTCTTCTCGCCCCAGGGCACTTTCTATCTGTTCTTCAAGGTTCACGGCCTGAGCGGCTCCAGCCTGGAAGTCGCCAAGCGGATTCTGCGCGAGGCGAAGGTTGGCGTGGCCCCGGGTAGCGCCTTTGGTCCGGAAGGCGACGACTATCTCAGAATCTGCTTCGCGGTCGCCCCGACACTCGCCGAGGAAGCACTGACGCGACTGGTGCCCTTTCTGAAAACCCTCGCCGCCTGAGGCGGACAAGCCCTGTTCGCGCCCTCGCCGATGATGCCGCCAACAACGCCAAACGCCCGCCGATCGCTGTGATCGGCGGGCGTTTCATTGTCGAGCGACACGGGGTCCATCCTCGCTGGCCGAGCCAGCGGGCCCCTACCGTAGGGGTTAGCCGCTGGCGAGACGCTGCTGCAGCTCGGCGCGACGGGGCTCGGGCATGAAAGCGACATCGATGGCGTTCGCCGCCAGCGCCTTGAACGTCTCCCGATCCCAGTCAAAGGCGTCCGCGCAGGCGATGAAGTTGTCCAGCACGCCGCCGCCAAAGTAAGCCGGGTCGTCGGAGTTGATGGTGACTTTCAGGCCCTTGTCGAGCATCGCCGGCAGCGGATGCGCCGTCATTGTCTCCACCACCTTGAGCCGCACGTTGGAGAGCGGGCAGACGGTCAGTGGCATCTGTACGTCACGTAGCCGCGCGACCAGCGCCTCATCCTGCAGGCAGGCGACACCGTGATCGATCCGACAGACGTCGAGCACGTCCAGCGCCTCGAGGATGTAGGTCGCCGGACCCTCCTCGCCTGCGTGAGCGACCCGAGGAAGTCCCAGCGCTTTCGCACGCTCGAATACCGCCGCGAACTTGCTCGGCGGGTTGCCAAGCTCTGCGCTGTCGAGCCCTACCGCGGCGATTTGCGCATGATAGGGCGCGGCCTGCTCGAGCACCGCCATCGCCTCGTCGGCACTGCGATCGCGCAGAAAGCTCATGATCAGCGCCGAGGTCATGTCCCAGCGGTTTTCCGCCTCACGCATTGCCCGCTCGAGCCCCGCGAAGGGGACCGACAACGCCACCCCGCGGCTCATGTGCGCCTGCGGGTCGAAGGAGAGCTCCACGTGGACGACACCCTCGGCGGCGGCGCGGGAAAAATAATCCATCGCCAGATCGAAGAAGTCCTGCTCGGTGTGCAGCACGCCCATGCCCTGATAGTAGAGATCGAGGAACGACTGCAGGTCCTTGAAATCGTAGGCAGCGCGGGCCTCGTCGACGGTGGCGTAGGGCAGCGAAACGCCGTTGCGTTCGGCGAGAGTGAACATCAGCTCCGGCTCCAGGGAGCCCTCGATATGGAGATGCAGTTCGACCTTGGGTAGATCACGCAGCCAAGTCTTCACGAGCGTTCCTCGCCAGTTGAATGAATGCGCGCAGGATGCCGAAAAGCAACGCCTGAGGCAAAGCGCCGATTTTGAAGCGTCGACCGGTCACACTCGCGCCCGACGCTAACTCGCGACCGACGCTACAGTCGCGCAGTGAGCAGGCGCACACCGAGGGCGATCATTGCCACGCCAAGCACGCGGTCGATCCAGTGGCCGAATCGCCGAAAGGCGCGATGCACCGGCGGCGTCGACAGCAGCAGCGCCACGGCCGAGAACCAGCCGAGCTGAACCAGCATGATCCAAATGCCGTAGATCGCGATCTGATAGAGCGGCATCGCGGGAGTCAGGACGACGGTGAACAGCGAGACGAAGTAGATTGGCGCCTTCGGATTCAGCGCATTGCAGAGAAAGCCCGCGCCCACCGTGCGCCAGGCCGAGCGACCCGCTGGCGTTTCACCGTCAACAGGCACGACACCTGCGCCACCGGGACGCGCTCGCAGCCCCGAAACCCCCAAATAGAGAAGATAGCCGCCGCCCAGCAGCTTGATCGCCCACAGCGCGCTCTCGGAGTTGGCGATCACGGCTGCCAGCCCGAAAGCAGAGTAGACAATATGAATCGAGAGCCCGAGCGCGATCCCTAGACTGCAGAGCAGCCCCACCCGTTTGCCGTGGTTAAGCGTCTGCTGGGTGACGAGAACGAAGTCCGGCCCCGGTGATGCCGCCGCCAACAGATGCACGAAGGTGACGAGAATCAGACCATGTAGCAATTCCATGAGTATTCCTGCGGCGCTGAATGATGGCCCCAAGCGTCGAACCTAGAAGCCAATCTCATGATCGAACATTTCCGCCGCCAGGCCTACTGAAACCACCGAACGAATGCTCGCCGGCTAACGGCGCGGCCTGCGCTCAACCCCGAGCCACCTTCCGTGCTAGCGCAACCCATCCTCGCCGGATGCGAGCGTGCGTCGATGCGCCTCGGCCAGTTCCGCCATGCTGTTGAAACGGAAATCGATGCTTGGCCTCTCGCCGGGATCCATGGTGGCGCCGAAGCCTGCCTTGTCATGACGGCGATAGATCCAGCAGTTGGCGAGACTGTGGCGATTGGCTGGCTGGTGATCGTGGAACAGGCTCTCAGCGGTGTGCAGGATCTGCGCGCGATCAATGCCGCGCTCGCCGAGCTTCTCCAGCAGGTAGTCGAAGTTGCGCGGCGCCGGCTTGTAGGACCCGATGTCTTCGGCGGTGTAGACCGCATCGAAGGCGACACCGAGCTTCTGCTGGCTGTACGCGAAGCTCTCGTTATCGACGTTGGAGAGCACCACCAGCCGGTAGTGCTGCTTGAGATAGGCGAGCGACTCGGCGGTATCGGCAAACGCGGGCCACTGTTTGACGAAGTCGCCATAGGCCTGGCACTCCTCATGCGTCACGCTCACGCCCCACTCTTCCGCCAACCGCTTGTAGACCACCGCCAGCAGCAGTCGATATTGCAGATGTGGCGTGTAGCGCTGCTGCGTCGACTCGTGGCGCGCGTGCGCCTCGAGCATCTCGTCGCGGGTGAGACGCCGCGCCGTGCGCCGCAGCAGCGGTTGGAGACCGGCAACCATGCCGCTCTCCCAGTCGATGAGCGTGCCGTAAACGTCAAAGGTAAGGGTCGTGAAGTCGTTGAGCTGCATGACTCTCTCGGATCGAGGAATGGAGGGGGCGAGTCGCAATCAAGCAAGAGCGCGTGCCGGTCAGCCGGCCCTTTCGTCGAGCAGTCGCACGGCGATCTGTAGCTGTAGCCGCGTCTCCGGATCGGTGAGATCCCGTTTCAGCGCGCGCTCCAGCCGCTCGAGACGATAGCGCAGCGTGCTGATGTGAATGTCGAGTGTTCGCGCCGTCTGCGCAAGCTGGAACCCGCTGGCACCGAGCGCCTGGAGTGTCGCAAGCGCCGTCTCACGCCGCTCGCCCTGGCCCAGCGCCTCGGAGACCCGGGCCAGAAAGAGCTGGCGCGCTTCGGCATCGCCAGCCAGTACCCGGTCGAACAACAGCGTTTCAAAATCTCGCCGTTCGCCGGGCTCGAGTGATACCAGCAGCCGAGCAACATCCCCGGCACCGCGAGCGATCGCCTCGGCTCCCGCCACCTCGCGGCTGACCGCCATCGCCACCTCGCCATCGCCCAGCTGCTGCCAGAGCGTGTCGGTGGAGACCTCGACGCGCAGCAGGAATAGAAGCTGATTGAGCGATACCGAGATCAGCCGCGGCTGGCCTCGGGCCTTGAGCCAGCGCCCCAGGCGCTGCTCCCAGCGTTCCCGATGGGCGAGCCCTTCCCGACTGAGCGGCACCGGTTCGTCGAGCAGGATCGCGCAGACGCGATAGTGCGCCTCGGGCTCCCAGCCCTGAAGGGCGGCGCGTTCGAGCGCCGCGGGCGTTGCCTCGAAGCGGCCCTCCAGCAGCGAGTCGACGAAGGCGTAGCCGAGCCGAATTTCTTGGGCCTGCAGCGCCTGCTGATGCGACAGATGCAGCGCCGAAATCAACGCAGCCTGCTCTGCCGCCCGACGCTCGAGCTCGCTGACCCGAGACGCCGACTCATCGATCCACAGTGTTGCCGCCGGCGTCTCCCGCACCCGCACCGGGCACGCCAGCAGCGCCGCGCCAGCGTTCTCGTCATGCAGCGAGCGCGCGGTCCCATCGCTCGCCAACCGCTGCGCCTCGAGCAGCATCGACGATACCGGCGGATAGCGCTCACCGGCTGCGAGACTCCCGCCAAGCCACTCACCTTCTAGCCCGGTGAAGAACACCGCTCGGGAGAGCAGGTCACTCAGGGCAACCGCAATGTCGCCCAGGTTGCGCGCCGTCAGCGCCGAGCGGGTCAGGTCACGGTGGATACGCTCCGCCTTGGCGATAAGCTGACCCTGGCGGGCGATCAGCCAGGCGTGCACCTCCTCGGTGATCTGGCTGAATGGCACTTCCCACGGAATTTCGAGCAGCGGAAAGTCGAGCGTCTGGGCGACGCGCCGACTGGTCTCGGGAAAGGCATCGAGAAACCGCGGCACCGCCAGCGCGACGCCGGCAAGCCCGCGCTCGACCAACGCTTCGATGAGCGAACGCTCGGCACTCGGGTCATCGGGCCAGTGATAACCGGTGGTCAGTAGCAGCTGACCCGGCTGCACCCAGGCGACGATGTCCGGATGATCGACCATGTGCACCCAGCGCAGCGGCCGCGAGAGCGAGCCCGCCCCGGCCACGACCCGCGCGTGACGCAGCGGGGTTTCCACCATGGCGGTGGCGAGATCCAGTGCCGCCGGAAGCTCCGATGCCAGGCGGCCGGCGGCGTGCCCGTCACTCGCCGTCACATCAGCGATCCAGGCGGGTGGAGACGAACTTGGTGTCAAGATATTCGTCGATGCCGTAGCGACCGCCCTCGCGACCCAGACCGCTATCCTTCACGCCGCCGAAGGGCGCCTGCGGGGTGGAGGGGCCGCCATCGTTGACGCCGACGATCCCGTAGTCGAGCGCCTCGGAGACCCGTGTCGCGCGACCGAGGTTGCGCGTCCAGAGATAGGCGGCGAGCCCGAACGGCGTGTCGTTGGCCTGACGGACTGCCTCGTCCTCATCGTCGAAGACGATCAGCGGTGCCACCGGGCCGAACGTCTCCTCCTGCATCACGCGCATGCCGGCGGTCACGCCGCTGAGCACCGTAGGCGCGACGAAAAAGCCTTCGACGTCGTGCTCTCGCGTCAGCCGTTTTGCGCCGCTGGCGAGCGCATCATCGATATGCGACTGCGCCTTGTCGCGGCCGGCCTGACTGACCAGCGGCCCGACCTGAGTCGATTCGCTCTCCGGCTCGCCCACGACCAGGTCGTCCACTGCCGCTGCCAGACGCTCGGCGAAGGTGTCAAAGATAGCGCGCTGGACATAGATGCGGTTGGCGCAGACACAGGTCTGACCGCCGTTACGGAACTTGCTCGCCATGACCTCGGCGACGGCCGAATCGATGTCGGCATCGTCGAAGACCAGAAACGGTGCATGGCCGCCAAGCTCGAGCGACATTCGCTTCATAGTCGCGGCCGACTTGGCATAGAGGTGCTTGCCGACCGGCGTGCTGCCGGTGAACGTCACTTTGCGAATGCGCGCGTCATCCATCAGCAGGTCGCTGACCTCTGCCGGGCGCTCGGCGGTGATCACCTGGAACGCCTCGGCGGGGCCGCCGACCTGCTGCCACAGGCGAGCCAGCAGAATCGCGGTAATCGGTGTCTGCTCCGCCGGTTTGACGATGACCGAACAGCCAGCGGCGAGCCCCGGCGCCACCTTGCGGGTGATCATCGCCGCCGGGAAGTTCCACGGTGTGATGGCCAGCACCGGTCCCACCGGTTGGCGCAGCACGCTGAGTCGCTTGTCCGGGTGCTGGCTGGGCAGGATATCGCCATCGATACGCTTGGCCTGCTCGGCGTACCACTCGAGAAAGCCCGCCGCGTAGTCGACCTCGCCCCGGGCCTCCTTGATTGGCTTGCCCATCTCACGGGTCATGGTCAGCGCCAGCAGCTCCTTGGCGTCGATCACCGCGCGGTGCCATGCCTTGAGCAGAGCGGCGCGTTCGAACGGGCTGACCTTGCGCCACGCTTCGAAACCGCGCTGCGCATTGTCCGCGGCAAGCCGCGCCTGCGCCACGCCACAGTCGCTGATCTCGGCGATGACGTCACCGCTGGCCGGCGAGCGCAGCGAATAGCGCTTGAGGTCGGTGTCGTCGAGACCCGGGATGACGGCGGTGTAGACGGTGTCGCCCGCCGGCGCCTCGAGGGTGTCATTGGCGAGCGTCTGGGAGGAGGCGTTACTAGCGGTCATGATATCTCTCAAATGGTCGGATCTACCGCCAGCCTAAACCGAGCGGCCCGCCAAGTCTTCCTATGAATGAGACGATAAAACCAAGGATTAATGCTACGAAAAGCCGGAATCTTCAAACCACCTGAATACGCTCCGCCTCAACGCTGGCCACGCGGTCCCGCCAGGCATGGCCCGGATTACCGGTGGTGAGAATCGTGTCGAACTCGCCGAGCTCGGCAAAGAGAGCGGCGCGGCGCACGTCGAGCTTGCTCTCGTCGGCGACCAGAATGGATCGCTCGGCATGTTCGATGGCCGCCTGCTTCGGTGCGACCTCGTGAAAGTGGAAGCAGCTGACGCCCTTCTCGGCGTGGACCCCCGCCGCCGAGATAAACGCCTTGTTAATTCCCAGCCGCCGAATCGCCGCGGTGACCTCCTGACCGCCAAAAGACTGCGAGGCGGAGAAATAGAGCCCGCCGAGCACGACGAGCCGTGCCTCGGGCGCCCGTTGGGTCACCGCGTTGGCGACGTTGAGCGCGTAGGTGACGATCGTCACCTGGGCTATCCGGGGGATCAGACTACAGAGCGTGAGCAGGGTGGTGCCGCAGTCCACGAAGAGGGTATCGCCCTCGTCGATCAGCGTCGCCGCCCGCTCGCACAGCCGAGTCTTCGCCTGGGCGTAGCGGTCCTGCTGACTGGCAAGATCGTAGGCCGCGCCGAGCTGAGGGTGATCGGCGAGAATGAGATGCCCACCGATCGAGAGGATTGCGCCGCGACTGGCGGCGATATCCCGTCGTACGGTCATCTCCGAGACCTCGCAAAGCCTCGCCGCCTCGGCCAGCGGCAGCGTGCCACCCCGCCTTAATACATCGTGAAGCCACTCCAGTCTGACCGCGCTGCGTGCGCTCATCGATGTCCCTTACCGTTAAGCCGCGGGAGAAATGAAAAGGGCCGGGGACCAACGTGCCGAGAGGCGCCCGCGGACGCCTCTCGGCACAAACTCGCGAAGACGAACCGCCCTGACACTGGATCAGGACGACACGCTCGGCACACCCGGGTCAGAACTGCCAGCCGACGCCGAAGTAGTAGCCCCAGCCGGTCGAGCGCAGCTCGAAGCTGTCGCCATGGGTATCCGGGAACGGCGCTGTCACACCGTCGTTCCATTGACCGCCATTGTGGAAATAGCGCGCCACGGCCATGAAGCGCAGGTGCGTGAACTGGTACAGCAGCACGTTGGTCGCCACCGTCGACTCGTTGGTACGCGAGGGATCCTTGTCGCCGAGATCCGAACCGAAGTCGTGATTGGTAAAGCCGACGTAGACCAGAGAAGCGCCGTTATCGAACGACCCGAGCGGGTAGGAGTAGTTGAGCTGGGCGCGGTAACCATCCCAGGAGTGCTCATTGGCCGCCCCGTAGTTTTCCCACTGCCGCCGCTTGTACAGATTGAGTGACAGCCCTAGCGGCGAACCGGTATCGAAGTCCGCGCCGAGACCGGCGTAGAGCGTGTTTTGACGGTTCTCGGTGTTATGGCCCCAATCGAAGATGTAGTCGAAAGCGACGAACCACTCCTTGACCGGACCGACGCTGAGATCGCGACCGACCATGTCGTCGATCGAGAGCTTTGGCTCGAGCTCCATGAAGACCGGGGAGCCGTTGTCGAAGATGCCACTGTCGGCACCGTTGCCCACGCCGAAGAATTTTGGAAAGTCGATATAGCCGTAGAGGTCGAGCGGCCCCTTGCGACCGAAGAATTCGTACTCGAGGTAGATATCATCGACCTGCTGCGGCCCGAAGCGGATGTTCTTGCTTCCGATCGCGGTCAGGTTCTGATGATACCAGTCGGAGAGATAGGGGCTGTCGGCGGTCTGCTCCGGCGATGTCGGCCCCTCCGCCGGCGTCTCCTGCTCGATGACCGGCGCGGCGCTCTCCTCGTCCGCACTCTGCTGGGCATGGGCCGCCTGCAGCGGTACGAGTGCCGCTGCCACCACACCGAGTGCGGCCAGCAGCGAGCTACGCGTCATTACCGGCTGACGCAGGGGCGACGGCGCGCCGCCCGGCTCTGAGGTTCGGTCCGTTACCATGTGATCCCCTGGATTGTTGTTGTCGCCCGATCAAAATTGTCGTTGTTGCCCGGACCGATCTCGCGCTGCCGATCCTGATGGCGAGCTCGCAGGACGCCCGTTCGTAAAGCTGTCGTCGAGCACTGTGACTGTCCGACCTGCCGACGTCCTGCCAAGAGGACGGGCGGTGACCCCGCCAGTCGATTCGCAAGACCGTCGAGAGTCGCAGCCCCCGCACGGCGGGCGATGCGGCGCGCGGCGCTGTCTGGACGAAATCACTCTATTGTCTTGTGATTGCAAAAACAATAAGTGACTCGACAAACGCTAAAATGTTAAAAATCGCACATAACCGAGCGTATCCTCACCCTTAGAATCTCTCTTAGAAGGACAACAACATGACACTTCTAATGGGCCTGGTCGGCGTCGTGGCACTACTGCTGATCGCGCTGGCGTTCTCCAGCGATCGCAAGGCGATCCGCATACGCACCGTGGCGGGTGCCTTCCTCATTCAGGCCGCCATCGGTGCTTTCGTGCTCTACCTGCCATTCGGTAAGGGCGTGCTCGAGTCAATATCTAGCGACGTCAGCCAGGTCATCAGCTATGCCAACGACGGCATCGCGTTTCTTTTTGGCGGGCTCGCCGACCCCAGCAACGTCGGCTTCATCTTCGCGTTCAAGGTGCTGCCGATCATCATCTTTTTCTCTTCGCTGACTGCGGTGCTCTACTACCTGGGCATCATGCAGTTGGTAGTGCGTATGCTCGGCGGCGCGCTGCAGAAAGTGCTGCGCACTTCGCGCACCGAATCGCTCTCGGCGACCGCCAACATTTTCGTCGGACAGACCGAGGCGCCGCTGGTCGTCCGGCCCTTCCTCAACAGCATGACCCGCTCGGAGCTTTTCGCCGTGATGTGTGGCGGACTCGCCTCCGTCGCGGGGTCAGTGCTCGCCGGCTACGCCGAACTAGGCATTCCGATCGAATATCTCATTGCCGCTTCCTTCATGGCGGCGCCGGGCGGTCTCCTCTTCGCCAAGATTCTGGTGCCGGAGACCGAGACCCCGGACGACGATACCGAGCGCGCCAACGCGGCGATGGAGGCCGAAGACAAACCCGCCAACGTGCTCGACGCCGCCGCCACCGGCGCCACCTCGGGGCTGATGCTGGCCGCCAACGTGGGCGCCATGCTGCTGGCGTTCATCGGTCTGATCGCACTGGTCGACGGCATTCTCGGCGGCGTCGGCGGCTGGTTCGGCATGGACAATCTCAGCCTGTCGCTGATCCTCGGCTGGCTCTTCTCGCCACTGGCCTTCCTACTCGGCATCCCCTGGAACGAGGCGACGCTGGCGGGGTCGTTCATCGGCCAGAAACTGGTGGTCAACGAGTTCGTCGCCTATATCAACCTGGCGCCTTACATCAGCGGTGAAACGGTGGTCGAAGCGACCGGCGAGGCGATGTCGGCCCATACCGCGGCGATTCTGTCATTTGCGCTGTGTGGCTTTGCCAACCTGTCGTCGATCGCGATCCTGCTCGGCGGCCTCGGCACGCTGGCCCCCGCCCGCCGCCCGGAAATCGCCCGCTACGGCCTCAAGGCAGTGCTCGCCGGCACTCTCTCCAACCTGATGTCGGCCACGCTCGCGGGTATTTTCCTGGCGCTTGCCGGCGCGGCATGAGTTCAGCGGCGCAGGCGGCAAACCGCCCGCGCCGCTTCGGCTCTCGCCGATATCCCGTCATGACCGGGCAGCCGTTGGCCGGCCCGATGACAGATTTCCGCCGAGACGACCCCCGGGTCGTCTCGCGACCCTTCGATCGACCCGGGAGTGCTTTCGATGATGACCACCGCGCGCGCCGCCGAGCTGGCGCTTGCCATGATGGATCTCACCTCGCTCAACGATGACGACAGCGACGCCGAGATCGCCGCGCTCTGCCAGCGCACGCGAACGCCCCACGGCGCGCCGGCGGCGGTCTGCGTCTATCCCGCCTTCGTCGAGGCCGCCGAGCGCGAGCTTGGCGAAATGGGCCTGCGCGACAGCGTGAGGATCGCCACCGTGACCAACTTTCCCGACGGCAGCGTCGACGTCGACCGCGCCACTCGCGAGACCAGAGCCGCAGTCGCCGCCGGGGCGGAGGAGGTCGATGTCGTCTTTCCCTACGAGGCGCTCAAGAACGGCGACGCCGAGTCCGGGCGAGCGCTGGTCGAGGCGTGCCGTGAGGCGTGCGGCGACCGCCTGCTCAAGGTGATCCTGGAAACCGGCGAGCTCGAAGACCCGACGCTGATTCGCCAGGCGGCCGACATTGCGCTGGCTGCCGGGGCAGATTTCCTCAAGACCTCCACTGGCAAGGTCGCGGTCAACGCCACGCTCGAAGCCGCCGAGATCCTGCTCATCGCGATCCGTGATAGTGGCCGTAACGTCGGCTTCAAGGCCGCCGGCGGTATCCGAACCACCGATGACGCCAAAAGCTATCTGGAACTCGCCGAACGATTGATGGGCGAGGCCTGGCTGACACCGGCACACTTCCGCTTCGGCGCCTCGGGACTGCTCGATTCGCTACTGGCGACGCTCGACGGCCGACCCGACCAGCCAACCGTCGGCGGCTATTGAGCGACATCCCGGCGGTCATCAACATCGCCAACAGCGCGGGCAGGTTTCGACGCGTGGCCCACGTCGACACTGTGAGTCGGTAAGGCGGGAAACAGCATGCTCATTCAGGAAATCATCCGTCGCAAGCGCGACGGCCAGACACTCAGCCGCAAGATGCTCGATCTGATCACGCAGGGCATCACGGACGGCAGCATCGGCGACGCCCAGATCGGCGCCTTCGCCATGGCGGTGTATCTCAACGGCATGGATCGCGACGAATCGGTGGCGCTGACCGAATCGATCCGTGACTCGGGCCAGGTGATGCACTGGCACGATCTCGAGTTGCCGGGTCCGGTACTCGACAAGCACTCGACCGGGGGCGTCGGCGACCTGGTCTCGCTGGTGCTCGGTCCCTGGGTCGCCGCCTGCGGCGGTCACGTTCCCATGGTCTCGGGTCGTGGGCTCGGCCATACCGGCGGCACGCTGGACAAACTCGAGTCGATCCCCGGCTACGACATCGCCCCCTGCGACGCCACCTTCCGCCGGCTGGTGAAGGAAGTGGGCGTGGCGATCATCGGTCAGACCGGCTCTCTCGCCCCTGCCGACAAACGTCTCTACGGCGTACGCGACGTCACCGCAACGGTGGAGTCGATTCCACTGATCGTCGCCTCGATCCTGGGCAAGAAGCTCGCCTGCGGTCTCGACACGCTGGTGATGGACGTCAAGGTGGGCAGCGGCGCCTTCATGCCGACGCCGGCAGCCTCCCGGGAGCTGGCTGAGGCCATCGTCGCCATCGGCGGCGATGCCGGCACCCGCACCAGCGTGCTGCTCACCGACATGAACCAGCCGTTGGCCGATTGCGCGGGTAACGCCCTGGAGGTTCACGCGGCGTTGCGAGTGCTGCGCGGCGAAGACACGTCGTCGAGGCTCTACGCCGTGACGCAGTCGCTTGCCGCCGAAATGCTGGTGCAGGCCGGTCTCGCTGGCGACGACGCGGACGCCCGGCGCCTTCTGGATCGCGCGCTGAACAGCGGTGAGGCGCTGGAGCGCTTCTCGCGCATGGTGCACGGCCTCGGCGGACCCGCCGATCTGGCCGACCGCGCCTGCCATCATCTCGCCGAGGCGCCGGTGAGCCTGGACATCGAGGCAGACTGCACCGGCGTGATCAGTGCAATCGACACCCGCGAACTCGGCATGGGCGTGGTCGAACTCGGCGGCGGTCGGCGCAACCCGGGGGACGCCATCGATCCGGCGGTCGGCCTCTCGCGCATCGCGGCGCTGGGGGAGCGGGTCGAGCCCGGTCAGCCGCTGCTGCGACTGCATGCCCGCGACCGCGCCGACGCCGAGGCGGTCACCAGCCGACTCCGCCGCGCCTTCAGCGTGAGCGAGACGCCCACCGACACCCCACCGCTCGTCCACGCGACCCTGCGCCCGGAGGCAACGGCATGACCCAGGACTCCGCTATGATCTCAGGCACAACGATTGCTCGACCCGGCCAGCGCGCGGTGCTGCTGGTGCTCGACTCCTTCGGTATCGGCAACGCACCGGATGCAAAAGCCTACGGTGATGCCGGCGCCGATACGCTGGGTCACATCGCCCGCGTTCGCGCTGACGCCGGCCGACCGCTCGAACTGCCCAACCTCGCCGCGCTCGGGCTCTACCAGGCTCACCGGCTGGCGACCGGCGAGTGGGCGGCCGGCATCGATCCGCCCCAGGCTATCAACGGTAGCTGGGCGTCAGCGCAGGAGATCTCGTCGGGCAAGGACACGCCGTCAGGCCACTGGGAGATCGCCGGCGTCCCGGCGCGCTTCGAATGGGGCTACTTCACCGAGCGCGAAGCGAGCTTCCCCGCCGAGCTGCTCGAGGCGCTGGTTCAGCGTGCCGAGCTGCCCGGCGTGCTTGGTAACTGCCACGCCTCCGGCGTCCCGGTGATCGAGTCATTGGGCACGGAGCATATCGAGAGCGGCAAGCCGATCGTCTATACCTCGGCGGACTCGGTGTTCCAGATCGCCGCCCACGAGACCCACTTCGGTCTCGAGCGGCTCTACACGCTCTGCGAAATCGCTCGCGAACTGCTGATGCCCTACAACATCGGCCGCGTGATCGCCCGGCCTTTCGTCGGCGAGACAGTGGAGACCTTCGAGCGCACCGGCAATCGCCGCGACTACGCCATCGAACCGCCCACTCCCACGGTGCTCTCGAGACTCGATGACGCCGGCGGCCGGGTGATCGGCGTCGGCAAGATCGGCGATATCTACGCCCACTGCGGCGTCAGCGAAGTGCGCAAGGCCCACGGCCATGATGCCCTGTTCGAGGCTACCCTCGGCGCGATCGACGACGCCGTGCCGCGCACCCTGGTGATGACCAACTTCGTCGACTTCGACACGCTCTACGGCCACCGCCGCGATCCCGAGGGCTACGCGGCGGCACTGGAAGCCTTCGACCGCCGCCTGCCAGAGGTTCAGGCCAGGCTCGGCCCCGAGGATCTCTTGATCCTCACCGCTGACCACGGCAACGACCCCACCTGGCGCGGCAACGATCACACCCGCGAGCAGGTGCCGGTGCTGATGCAGGGTGCCGGGCTTGCCGCCGGTGGCTACGGCATACGCGAAACCTATGCCGATATCGGCCAGACGCTGGCTGACTATTTCGACCTGCCCGCCATGGACGACGGCCGCTCGCTGCTGGGCGAGCGGCCGCGAGGAGAGAACTGATGGCTACACCGCATATCGAAGCGCGTGACGGCGATTTCGCCGACACCGTGCTGATGCCCGGCGACCCGCTGCGCGCCGAGTTCATCGCCGAGACGTTTCTCGACGACGTCGTCTGCGTCAATCGGGTGCGCAACATGCTCGCTTTCACCGGCACCTATCGCGGTCGTCGAATCTCGGTGATGGGCAGCGGCATGGGGATTCCGTCACTCTCGATCTACGCCAAGGAGCTGATCACCGAGTACGGCGTCAAACGACTGGTCCGCGTCGGCTCGTGTGGCGCGGTGCGCGACGACGTGGCGGTCAACGACATCGTCATCGGCATGGGCGCCTGCACCGACTCCCGCGTCAACCGCACCCGCTTCAACGGCCACGACTTCGCCGCCATTGCCGATTTCGGCCTCACCCGCCACACCGTTGACGCCGCCGCTGAGCGCGGCACCCCGACCCAGGTCGGCAACCTGTTCTCGGCGGATCTGTTCTATACCCCGGACGTCGATTTCTTCCAGACGATGAAACGTCTCGGCATTCTCGGCGTCGAGATGGAGGCCGCCGGGCTCTACGGGGTGGCCGCCGAGTTCGGCGCCCGGGCGCTGACGGTGTGTACCGTCTCCGATCACATCCTGAAAGACGAGGCGCTCGACGCCCAGACGCGCCAGACCGGCTTCGCCGAGATGATGACGATTACCCTGGATGGCCTGCTGCGCGACGACGAGGAGCAAGCCCAATGAGTCAGTCAACCCAAGAGACTGCCATCGCGGTCAGTGATGACATTCGACGCGCCGCGCTCGACGTGCGCGCCAACGCCTACGTGCCCTACTCCGATCACCCGGTGGGGGCGGTACTGATCAGCGACAGCGGGCGCACCTACGCCGGCTGCAACGTCGAGAGCGCCAACTACAAGGGGCTCTGTGCCGAAGGGAGCGCCATCGCTGCGCTGGTCTCCAACGGCGAGCGAGTGATCAAGGAGATCTACGTCATCGGGCCCGGGGCGCATCTGTGCACGCCCTGCGGCGACTGCCGCCAGCGCATTCGCGAGTTCGCCACGGTCGATACGCGCATCGTGGTGCTCGACGGCGACGGCGCCCCGCTCAAGCAGTACCGCATGGACGAGCTGCTGCCCGACTCCTTCGGCCCGGAGAATCTCGACAAACGCTCACCGATGGGCTGACGCCGTGACGATGCCGCCGCTGACGTTCCGCACCGCCGCTGCGGACGACATCGAGCGACTCTGGGCACTGCGCACCGAGGCCGCTCGCGTGCAGTGCGCGGGATACTACCCGGCCGAGGCGCTGGAGACCTGGCTCGCCGCACCGCCAAGCGCGGCGTTTCGCCAATACGTGTCGCGAGGGCATGCCATCGTCGGCGAGCGGACGGGGAACCTCGTCGGCTACACGGTCATCGATGCCCCCGGACGGGAGCTCGAAGCGCTCTTCGTGGCGCCAAGCGCCTTTCGACAGGGCTACGGGGCGCGGCTGCTGCAGCGCGCGGAGCACCTCGCCGCGACACTCGGCATCGAGAGCCTGACGCTTTCCGCCGCCCTCAACGCCATCGACTTCTACCGCGCCCACGATTACGTGCTGATCACTACCGACACCATCAAGCATCGCAGCGGCGTCACCCTGGAGCGCGGCGTCATGCGCAAGACGCTGACGCCGACTTCATCGTCGTGACGCACTGCTGGCGTGAGCGACGTCAGGCCTGCGCCTCGAGCGGCTGCCGGAGGCCTTCGGCCCGGAGAATATCAACCCGGGACCTGAGTGATTTCGCGGGGGCGAATCACGCCCTGTGCGACGCCGCGGCTAAAGGCCGAACACGATGGCAAACCTCGCGCTAGTCAGGGGCCCATCCAAGCGGTGGTTTGGTTATACTCGGTGACAAATAAAAGCTACTCGATGTGCCCGTGCCACATCGTTCGGGATCACCGATGGCCACCGCCCGTTTCTCTGCTTTCGAAGCGTTACTGCTAAAGAGTCAGGATCAGCGTCAAAGCGCTGAGCTTCTGCTCCTAGCCTGGGTTTTCGTCAACAAGCACGAAGCCCTCGATGAAGATCGTCACTACCTCGAGACGCTCACCCAGCGCGTGCATCAGGTTCAAGATCTCACGACCCTGCTCGAGGCCGCTCGACGAACCGACCTGGGTGACATCCAGCTTGCCGCCGAAGTGCTGCTGCGCGATGGCACGGGGACTCGTCCGGCCTTCCTGCGCCAGGCGATCGTGCTGGCGACCAGCGATGCCGCGCTGAGTCCGCGCAACCACCATATCCTGCGCTTTCTAGCCGACCTGATCGGTGTCACCCCCGACGCGCTGTCCCACCTCTACCAGGACGTGACCGGCCTTCGCCTCGAGGCACCGGGCGACCCCAGTCGACATGATTACTGGGCCGAGACAGCCAGTGACAGCGGGCAAGATAGCCCGGACGATGAGCCCCCCCGCGCCGAGGAGGCGGAAAGCTCACTACGCCCCGGCTGGCGCGAGCGAGCGCGTCAGCGCGTGGAGCGCCAGCGTGAGGCTCGCCAGCAGCGGCGCGATCAGGAGCGCCAGCAAGCCGAAGCCCGACAGCGACAGCGAGAAGCCGCCGCCCAGGCCGCCCACCAGCGCGAGCAGGAACGCCTGGCGCGGGAGCGGGAGCGCCAGGCGCGCGAACAGGCACGCGAAGAGGCCAGACGCCGCCAGGAGCAGCGACAAGAGGATCAACGACGCTATGAAGAAGCTCGCCAGCGGCACCGCGAGCAGAGCAGCGCCCACGCCTCTCCACCGGACTTTCGGGTACGCCTGGCACTGCTCGAACTGGAACTGGATGCCAGCGCCTCGCGCAGCGAGATCAAACGCGCCTACCGGCGCCTGGCGCAGCGCAACCATCCCGACCGTTTCTACGGGCAGAGCGAGTGGCGTTTGAAACTCGCCTCTCAGCGGTTCCAGCGCATCAAGAACGCCTACGATCTCCTGATGCGACATGCGTGATCTCTATCGCCGGCTTGGCATCCCCAAGGATGCCGCGCCCCCGACCCTCGAAAATGCGCTCAGGCGCTGCGACCACCAGTCTCTGAAAGTCGACGCGGCCGCCGTGCTCGGTGTCACGGCTCGTCGTCGCCAGTACGACGATCTCCACGCGCTGCTCAACGATCTGGGAAGTCTGCGCGTCGGTCTCGGGCTGACCCACGCGCCCCATTGGCAGGGCGACGTTGCCAGCGACTTCACGCAACCGCCACCGACCCTGTCGCGCCAACAGGCGTTAATCCAGAAGCTGGAAGCCGTGCTCACCCAGCGCCAGCGTCGCTGGCGCCTGGGGCTGGGCTTTTTCGCGGTCCTGCTGCTGGTCGTCGCCGCCTTCGTCCTCGGGCGGCTGACGGCATAAGCGGTCGCACCCGCCGCACGGCTGCGGTGACCCACGGTTTGCGCCTCGCTCTCCCACCGCCGGCACGTCGGCCAGGATCGAGCCTCGCCGAGCATGATGCGGGCTCGTCATGCGCTCGGGTCAGGCTTGAAGTCATTCCTCGACGCCCTCATCTCTCGGCCACTACCGCGACAACGGCCCGGCACGCCACGTGTCGAGCACCGGCAGGATGAACGCCCGCCGAACGTGTCGCGAATCGACCGAGGAGAGACGCAATGAAAGTTTTGATGGTACTGACCTCGCACGATGCCATGGGCGATACCGGTCACAAGACGGGCTTCTGGCTTGAGGAGTTCGCGTCCCCGTTCTACGTCTTCCAGGATGCGGGGGCGGAGATCACGCTGGCCTCCCCGGCAGGCGGACAGCCGCCGGTTGACCCCACCTCGGCCCAGGCCGACGCCCAGACAGAGTCGACCCGTCGTTTCGAGGCCGACGACAAGGCGAAGGCGCAGCTGGCCGAGACCCAAAAGCTCGCCGATGTCTCGGCAGATGACTTCGACGCCATCTTTTACCCCGGCGGCCACGGCCCATTGTGGGACCTTACCGGCAACGCCGATTCGATCCGTCTGATCGAGACGTTCCTCGCCGCCGACAAACCGGTGGCATCGGTCTGCCACGCCCCCACCGTACTGCTCCAGGTCAAGACTGCCAGCGGTGAGCCGCTGGTCGCCGGGCGTACGGTGACCGGCTTCACCAATAGCGAAGAGGAAGCCGTCGGCCTGACCGACGTCGTCCCACACCTGCTGCAGAATGAACTCGTCCGCCTCGGTGCGAACTATCGTCGTGCCGACGACGACTTCGCCCCGTTCCACGTCGAGGATGGCCTGCTCATCACCGGTCAGAACCCGGCTTCGAGCGAAGTGACGGCCAGCGCACTGGTCGACCGCCTCCGTTAAGGCGAACGCCCCGGCCGCATGAGCGGTCGGGGCTCTCCCCCTTCCCTCTTATTGCCCTTGTCTGCTGTTTCGCAACGGCGCCAACAGCCCCGCCAGTCCGTTGTGATCGATCTCCTGCATCAGCGCCAGAAGGCGACCGACCTCACCGTTCGGGAACCCCTCCCGGGCAAACCAGTTGAGATAGTTCCCCGGTAGATCGGCGATCAGCCAACCTTCGTATTTACCGAATGGCATTCGCCGCGTTACCAGTTTCTCGAGGTCCTCGGGTTCCATCATCTCTCTCGTCAAGGCACGCCAACCCGCCTGGCTGTGCGGTTCTCGTATGCCCATGCGTTGAGCGCATGAGCCCATTCTCTTTCGGCGTTTGTCGGCCGCTACCGATCCGCGGTTAGGGTATAGCACCATGAAGACGGTGCATCACACCGACGAATAACGACAACGGGAGATGGATATGCAAACCTCACTGAGGCCGCTCGTATTCTGGCCAACCTTTCTAGTGCTACTGGCCGCCGTGGTGGCAAGCTACGTCGACCTCGACGGCTTTCTCGCGGTGGCGAGCACCCTCAACAGTGCCATTCTCGACAACTTTTCCTGGCTTTTCAGCCTCGGCAGTCTCTACCTGCTGATCATGGCGGTGGTGGTCTACGTCTCGCCACTCGGCCGGGTTCGCATCGGCGGTGCCGAGGCGACACCGCTGCTCTCCAAGCTCCGCTGGTTCTCCATCACACTCTGCACGACGCTCGCCGTCGGGGTCCTGTTCTGGACCACTGCCGAGCCGCTCTATCACCTGATGTCACCGCCGACGTCGCTGAACCTGGAGCCCGGCTCCGGCGAGGCCGCGCTATTCGCGATGTCGACGATGTTTCTGCACTGGACCTTCACGCCCTACGCCATTTACGCCGTACCGGCGCTGATCTTCGCGCTTGCCTTCTACAATCTGCGCCTGCGCTTTTCGATCTCGAGCATGCTCGAGCCGATCTTCGGCCCTCGCGTGAAGCGGTTCGCCGGACTGATCGACGCCGTCTCGCTCTACGCGCTGGTCGCGGGGATGGCGTCGTCGCTGGGCACCGGTGCGCTGACGCTCGCCGGCGGCGCGGGGCAGTATCTCGGCGGTGAGACGACGCCGCTGCGACTCGGTGTGATCATCGCGATCATCGTCACCACCTTCGTCATCTCGGCAGCCAGCGGCCTGCAGAAGGGTATCGCGCGCCTCTCGTCACTCAACGCCGTGCTGCTGCTGGTCCTCGGCATCTTCGTCTTTATCGTCGGGCCGACGATCTATGCACTCTCTCTCGGCGTCGAGTCGTTCGGGATCTATCTGGACAACTTCTTCACCAAGAGCCTGTTTACCGGCGCCGCCGGCGACGACCAGTGGCCGCAGTGGTGGTCGATCTTCTACTGGGCGGTCTGGTTTGCCTGGGCCCCGGTCGCCGCGCTCTTCCTCGGCAAGATCTCCCGGGGCTACACGGTGCGCGAATTCCTGCGCATCAATCTGCTTTACCCGGCGCTATTCGCCAGCGTCTGGATCGTGATTTTTTCCGGCGCGGCGCTCTATTTCCAATCGCACGCCGGTAGCCCCAGCGGCGCGGATCTCTACGCCATTCTCGACGACCGCGGCGTAGAGAACGTGCTCTACGAACTGTTCCGCCAGCTACCGCTCTCGGGTCTCTGGATTCCGCTATTGCTGTTCGTCGCCTATATCTCCTACGTCACGGCGGCCGACTCGCAGACCGACGCCATCGGCAACCTCTGCACCCGCGGCCTGACCGCCGACTCCGACCTCAATGCCGGCGTTCCGATGAAGGTGATCTGGGGCGTGATCGTGGGGATCGTCTCCTGGGTCATGGTCAGCTTCGTGGGCATCGACGGCGTCAAGATGCTCTCCAACCTTGGCGGCCTGCCCTCGATGCTGATCGTGCTTCTCGCCTCCGGCTCGCTCTGGGTCTGGCTCAACAATCCGCAGCGGCTCGACGTCGCCGCCACATCCCCTCGCGATGAGAGTGTTTCATGAAGATCAAGCAGGACTTTCCCCACCGTGTACGCGAGATCGAGAATGCGTGGATCACGCTCGCCGACGGTACTCGGCTGGCGGCACGCATCTGGCTACCGGAAGGCGCCGCCGGCACCCCCGGCGCGGACACCGACGCCCAGCCGGTGCCGGCGATCCTCGAGTATCTGCCCTATCGCAAACGCGACGGCACGGCGATTCGCGACGAGCTGACTCACCCCTATCTGGCCGGCCACGGCTACGCCTGTATTCGGGTCGACATGCGCGGCAATGGCGAATCCGACGGCCTGATGGCGGATGAATACGCCCCGCAGGAACAACAGGATGCGCTGGAGGTGATCGACTGGATCGCCGATCAGCCCTGGTGCGACGGCAATCTCGGCATGATGGGCATCTCATGGGGGGGCTTCAACAGCCTCCAGCTGGCAGCGCTGCGACCCGAACCGCTGAAGGCGATCATCACACTCTGCTCCACCGACGATCGATACGCCGACGACATCCACTACAAGGGCGGCAACATGCTGCTGGAGAATCTGGCGTGGTCGGCGACCATGCTCAGCTTCTCCGGCGCCGTTCCTGACCCGGCGCTGGTGGGTGAGCGCTGGCGCGACATGTGGCATCACCGGCTCGACAACATGCCGCTGCTCGCCGACACCTGGCTCCAGCATCAGTCACGCGACGACTACTGGAAACATGGCTCGATCGGCGAGAATTACGCCGATATCGAGGCGGCGGTCTACATGGTCAGCGGCTGGGCCGACTCCTATATCGACACCATTCCGCGCATGATGGAGAAGCTCTCCTGTCCGAGGAAAGCGCTGATCGGACCGTGGATGCACAAGTATCCGCACTTCGCGATTCCCGACCCGGCGATCGGGTTTCTCCAGGAGGCGCTACGCTGGTGGGACTACTGGCTCAAGGGCATCGACACCGGGGTGATGGATGAGTCCCCCTGCACCTTCTATCTGCAGGATGGCCTGCCCCCGGCGCCGAAATACCTCGAGCGCCCCGGTGAGTGGGTACGCACCTCGAGCTGGCCGGCGCCGGCTGACGAAATCGAGCCCTGCACACTCGTTCTCGGCGACGCGGGGCTGAGTGACACCGGCGAGCTCACTCGGGCGCAACGTATTGCATCACCGCTCACCGCGGGATCGTTTCAGGGCGAGTACATTCCGCTCTGGTTCGGCGCGGATTTTCCGACCGACCAGCGCCGCGACGACGCCCTGTCGCTGACGTTCGACAGCGCCCCCTACGCCGACGGGCTGTCGCTTCTGGGTCAGCCGACACTCAACGCGCAGATCAGCAGCGATGAGGCCTGCGGCCAGCTTCACGTTCGCCTCTGCGACGTGGCGCCGAACGGTGAAAGTGCGCTGATCACCTACGCCACGCTCAATCTCAACCTGCGCAACGATCCGGGGACGATCGATCCGCCCACGCCGGGGGCGCCGATGGCGATCACGCTGTCGCTGGACATGATCGGTTATCGGCTGCCGCCGGGGCACCGGCTGCGATTGGCCCTCTCCAGCGCGAGCTTCCCGCTGGTCTGGTCGCCTCAACGGCGCGCCGACCTGACGCTGCTGGCCGGCGCCCCGTCGCTGACGCTGCCCACCTGCCAGACCGAGTCGATCCCGATGCCGTTCGAGGCACCGGAAAGCGCCACACCGTGCCGTCTGGAGACACTGCGCGCGGGCACGCCCAAGCGCACGCTCAGCGAAGATGTAGGAAGCGGCGAAGTCACGGTAACGGTGGAGGACGACATGGGCGACGTCCGCTTCACCGACCACGGGCTACGGGTCGAACAGCGCGCGAAAGAGGTCTATACCAGCCACCCGACGGATGCCTCGCGCACGCGCGCCGACATCGAGTGGACCTATCGCGCCGGACGCGACGAAGGCGAAGGCGCCTTCCAGGTGACGGTCATCAGCCGGCATCATCTGCACTGCGATGAGACGACGTTCTATCTCACCGCCGAGCAGCTCGCCTACGAGGGGGATGCCTGCGTCAGCGAGAAGCGCTGGCAGCGAGAGATACCGCGCACCGCGATCTAGCGCAGTGAATACGAGTCAGCGCGGTGTGCGTGCTATTCTCCGGGGCCGAAACCGTTCGGCCCCGGAACCCTCATGTCCTCTCGCGATGCCCTGCCTCCGCTGACCTGCCTGCGTGCCTTCGAGGCAGCCGCCCGACATGCAAGCTTCACCCAGGCGGGGGGCGAGCTGCACCTCTCCCAAAGTGCCGTCAGCCGGCAGATCCAGCGGCTGGAGGCGGATCTGGGACGGCCGCTGTTCGAGCGGCACCCGGAGGGGCTCAGGCTCACCCCGGCCGGCGAGCACTACTACCATGCCGTGCAGCGGGCGCTGCGCGACCTGGGCGACGAAACCGCCCGACTACGTCGTCGCGGCGGCGAGCGCCAGCTAACGCTCGCATCAAGCCCGACCATCGCCTCGATCTGGCTCGCCCGTCAGCTCCCCGACTTTCAGCGCGCCCACCCCGACATCGAGATTCGTATTCTCACCGTCGAGGACCCCTACCGGCTGGATCTCGGCGAATTCGATCTGGGGATCTACTATCACATTCCCGACGAGGTCGATCCGCCCGGTCTCCAGGCCGACGCCATTTTCGAGCACGAAACCGTCGGCGCGGTCTGCAGCCCTCTCTATCAACAGCAACACGGCACGATCGACGAGCCGACGGCGCTGCTGACCGGGCACACGCTGATGGTGGTGGAGGATCACTACCATGACTGGCTCACCTGGGAGCAGTGGTATCGCGAACTCGGCCTCGCCTGGCAGCCGCCCGCCCACACGCTGCGTGCCAACAGCTTCCAACTGCTGATGAACGCCACGCTGGCCGGACAGGGGATCACGCTTGGCTGGATGCGCCTGCTCGACGCCGAGCTCTCGCAGGGGACGTTAATTCAGGCGCTGCCGCAGACGCTCACCAGTCGCGGGCGTCTGTCACTGTTTACACCGGAACATCGGCATCTCTCCGCGCCCATGCGCGCCTTTCGCGACTGGGTGCTCGCCGCGCGCTGATGGCAAGCGATGCGGGGGAACATCGTTTGAAGGGCGAAACCTCGGCACGACGCGCGCAACGCCTGTCATCACTGCATCGCCCCACCGGAAGGCGGGGCGATCAGCCGCCACTGGAAGCGGTCCCCCGCCTAGGCAGCACGGCTTCGCCGCAGGCGCTGGCGTCTTGCGAGAGTGTCGAATGGCGTTTAGCTGCCCGCCTGCCGAAGCGTGGAACGTCTGACGCTTCTCCAGTCGCGACGCTGCGAGCCGGCCCAGCTTGTTGGCTGCGACTACTCGGCATCCGGCGCCCGGGGCGCCGTCACCGGCTCGCGCCGGCCGCCAGTTTCGCCGGGCGAGACCGAGTTCTGCTCCATCACCACGCTCATGCGCGGCATCGCCAGATCGATCCCCTGCTCGTCGAAGCGCTGTTTCAAGCGCAGATTGAAGGCCCGCGCCACGTCCCACTGCATGACGGGAGCGGTGCGCATGCGAATTCGCAGGATCGCGGCACCGGCATCGAAGCTCTCTACCCCCTGAACTTCCAGCGGCGACCAGATATGGTGGCGCATCATCGGGTCGTTGCGCAGATCGTCGGCGATCTGGCGCACGGTCTCGATCGCTTCATCGATTTTCAGATGGTGGGCAATGCGGATGCGCATCAGCGCCACGCCGAACTCTCGCGAGTAGTTCTGAATACCCTGTATCTGACTGAAGGGAATGATATGAACGATGCCGTCGAGGTCACGCAATTTGACGGTGCGGATGCTCAGCGCCTCGACAGTCCCCATGTGTGCGCCCAGATTGACGAAGTCGTCGATCGCCAGCGAGTCCTCGATGAGAATGAAGAGCCCGGTGATCAGGTCCTGAACCAGCGTCTGGGCGCCGAAGCCCACGGCCAGACCGATGACGCCTGCCCCCGCCAGCAGCGGCGTGACGTTCACCCCCAGGTTGGCCAGCGCGATGATGACGGCGATCACCGCGATGGTGAGAAAGACCGTATTGCGCAGCATCGGCGTGATCGTCTGCGCCCGGGCGCTTGCGTTGACGCGGCGACCGTGACGCCGACTGCTGCGCAGCAGCGCGTGTTGAATGGCGGTATCGGCGAGGATCCAGACGAGCCATGCGACGAGGAAGGTGAAGCCGAGCCCGATGAGGGACTTGGCGATCTGCTGACTCAGCCCCCCGTCGCCACCAACCGCCCATAGCGACGAGCCCCACACCTGCATCGCCACCTCGGCGAAGACCAGCCAGGCGAGCAGGTGCGCCAGGGTAAAGACCAGACGCAGTACCCGCGTCCAGTATTCGGAACTCTGTTTTTCCCGCGCCCGCTCGCTACGCCGTTGAATGAGCCCGGAGGCCACCAGCGTCGCGATCATCAGACCTGCCGTGACCACGGCGCGAAAGAAGGCGCTACGCGAGTCTTCCGCCGACATCAGCATCGCGCCGAGCGACACCACCACCATCAGCAGGATGGGAATGTGCCAGACCCGGCTGAACACGCGTACGAGTTCCGTCGTGGCGCGCCGCTCCTGACGATGGTGGTAGGGCCGGTTACGGATCAGATGGCGAATGGGCCGGCGAAACGCCATGACGAAGGCGGCCAGCACCACCGCCGCGCAGACATTGGCGAGCAGAGAGATCAGCGAGGTCAATCCCTCGCCCAGGGGTTCGATCACCCCCGTCGCATTGGAGGCATCGCCGAGCGCGACCAGGCAGCCGAGCGCAAAGAGCCAGCGCGCCCCGCGCCGACGCAGGATCCGCAGAGCCACCTGGCGGTGGCCGCTGGCGAACAGCGAAAAGACGATCTCGCAGACGGCCGCAAAAAGAGAGCCGCAGAGCGTGACATAGGCGGCGATCATTGCCAGCGTCACGCCGAGGGTCGACGTCGTGAACTGATGCACCGTGATCAGCGCCACGATGAAACCTACCGCCAGCGGCACGACACGACGCACGAGATGGCGCACCAGCATCCAGGTCGAAGGCTCGGTGGGCATCTGCAACGAATAGCCCAGCCGCTGGATGACCCAGCGCCACAGGGCCGCCAGCGCCAGCGTCACCCCGACCCACAGCGCGGTGACCCACAGCAGGTCGAGCAGCAGTGGGGGCAGGTCCGCGCCGCTACCCACCAGTCCCGATACGTCGTCGCCGGCCTGGTCGACTCTCTCGCCCCAATAGTTGACCGGGTTGTCGAGTCCGTCCTTCTCGAAGGTACTGAACGAATCCGCCAGCGCGCCGAGGAGACCGTCTCCCACCGGGCGGTTGTCCGCCTCGGCGGCGGTGGCGTCACGCAGCTGTTCGAGGCTCGTCAGCAGCGCCTGGCGCTGGTCGCTATCCTGGAGTGTGGCAATGATCTGCTCGAGCGACGCGTTGAGCTCCTGCGCCGAGGGCGCTTCGCTGCCATCACTCTGCGACTGTGCGCCGCTACCGACCATCGACGACAGCGACTGTGCCGCCGCCGTCGTGCTCACGGTCATCATCAGGGCGATCATGATCAGCCAGCCCCAGCGTATCCATTCCCTCACGTCGTTCCCCATTGTTGCGATTCGCCGACCGACATGGTCGCCGGCCATCATGCTATCGCCGGGCGCCGGCCACAAACGTCGCGCTCGATCAAACCGTTTGAACTCTCCCTGAGCGAGCGAGGATTGGTCGGTGAGCGCTGCCTGCTCTATCTTCTACGAAGGTTCAACAGGTGAGTGTGGCACGACACGCCGCTGTCAGCCGAGTCATCGCGCCGTGCATCGACAGGCCGACGTTCGACGCAGGGCCGATCGGCGCCATAAGGCGTCACACACACGTCGCCAGACTCGCCGTTTCTCACAGGGAAGAGTGCATGATGGATGAACAGACGCCGCGACGTGGCCGCCTCGAGGGCAAGGTCGCACTCGTGACCGGCAGTTCCTCGGGAATCGGTCGCGCCATCGCTGAACGCCTGGCCCGGGAGGGGGCCGACGTGGTCATCAGCGGCAGCAAGCCCTCCGATCGCGCCGACGAGAGCGCCGAACGCGTGCGCGCCCACGGCCGACGCGCGGCGATCGTCACCGGAGACGTTGGCGACACCGAGACCAATCGACGACTGATCGAGGAGAGCGTCGCGGCAATGGGCCGGCTCGACATTCTGGTCAACAACGCCGGGCTCGAGATCGAAGCGCCCTTCTTGGAGGTGACGGAAGCGGACTACGACAGCGTGGTGAACACCAACCTGAAAGGCGTGTTCTTCACCACCCAGGCGTTCGTGAAACATCTGCGAGACGCCGAGCATGGCGGCCGCGTAATCAACATGAGCTCGGTTCACGAGGATCTCCCCTTCCCGGGTTTCAGCAGCTATTGCGTCGCGAAGGGCGGTATTCGCATGCTGACCCGCAATCTCGCGGTAGAATTGGCACCGCTTGGTATTACCGTCAACGGTGTCGCGCCGGGCGCGATCAAGACCCCGATCAACGCGGCGCTCGACGACGACCCGGAAAAGCTCAGGCATCTGCTCGGCAACATTCCGCTCAACCGGCTCGGCCGCTCCGAAGATGTCGCCGGCGTCGTGGCGTTTCTTGCCTCTGACGATGCCGATTACATGACCGGTGCGACGCTCCCCGTTGACGGCGGGCTCCTTCAGCACTACCAAGAATAGACGCCCGGCGCTTGCGCGCCGGTTCGCGCCGAGGTCCGACCCAGGCTCGAGCCGCCCGCCGCGACCTCTCCCCCATCCGCCCTTAAAGGTCCCGTTCACGCCATGGAATCGATGATGCCCAACAGCCTTCAGGCCGATCACGAAGCCGACGAGCGCATTCTCGATGCCGCCGTGACACCTCATGACCGCTTCGGCGAGCTGTTCGAGGCGGTCGCGCTGGCGCACCTTTTCGAGGATTCGAAAACGTTCGCCGACAGCGTGCCCAAACGCTCGCCAACCCACATCATGGCGGCGTTCGAGGCCGCGCGGCAGGCACCGGATTTCGACCTGCGCGCCTTCGTGTCAGAGTATTTCGACGACGACCCGCTCCAGTGCACCGGCTACGAGGCCGGCCCCAAGGACGATATCGCCAGGCACATCGACCAGCTCTGGCCGGCGCTGACGCGCAATTCCCGTCAGCACCCGCTGTGGTCGTCACTGCTGTCGCTATCCCATGACTACGTCGTGCCCGGCGGGCGGTTTCGCGAGTTCTACTACTGGGACTCCTACTTCACCATGCTGGGACTGGCGGCCAGTGGCGAGGATGAGCTGCTCTGCTCGGTCACCGACAACTGCGCCGATCTGATCTCCCGCTACGGGCACATGCCCAACGGCAACCGCAGCTACTATCTGAGTCGCTCTCAGCTGCCGATGTTCTCGATGATGGTGGCCCTGCTCGAACAGAGCGGCCAGCGCCAGGCGATCGACTATCTGCCGCAGTTGAAGCGGGAGTATGCCTTCTGGATGGACGGTGAGGCCGATCTCGGCGTGGGACAGAGTCACCGCCGCTGCGTGCGGCTCGACGAGAATAGCCTGCTCAATCGACACTGGGACGATCGCAACACGCCGCGAGAGGAGTCCTACCGCGAGGACTACGAGCTGGCGCAGCAGACCGACCGGCCCTCACACGAGCTCTACCGCGACCTCCGCGCTGGCGCCGAGAGCGGCTGGGATTTCAGCGGCCGATGGCTGGGCGATACACGGGATCTCAAGACGATCCGCACGACGGCGTTTATCCCCGTCGAACTCAACGCGATGCTCTACCACCTGGAGTTCCTCCTGGCCAAGCTCTGCGAGGCCAACGGCGAGGCGGAAGACGCCCAAGGCTTCTCCGACCGCGCTGAACGTCGACGAGAGGCGGTGGACCGGTATCTGTGGTGCGAGGACCGCGGCGCCTACTACGACTATGACTGGCAGTGCGGGGAGCGCAGTATCCACCTCACCGCTGCCTGCGTTGCGCCGCTCTTTCTGCAGCTGGCCTCCCCCGGACAGGCAGAGCGGGTGGCTAATGTCGTGTCGCTACGGCTGCTCGCGCCCGGCGGCGTGGTCACCACCGAGATCAACGACAGCACTCAGCAGTGGGATCACCCCAACGGCTGGCCGCCGCTGCAGTGGATGGCGATCGAGGGGTTTCGTCACTATGGCTTCGACGATCTGGCCGAGGATATCGCCGGCCGGTGGCTGCAACTGGTCGACGACCTCTATCAGCGTGAGCACAAGCTGGTCGAGAAGTACGTGCTCTACCCGGGGGCCGAACTCGCCGGCGGCGGGGAGTATCCGCTGCAGGATGGGTTTGGCTGGACCAACGGTGTGACCCGAGCACTCCTGGCCCGCCGTCAGGGGATCAAGGTGGGTTGAGGCTCACGGCGAATGAACGTCACGGCGAATGAACGTCAGGGCGCATGAACGTCACGGGTCCATCCGCATCCCGATAAGGGCACGCCGGCAGTCGCCAGTTACTGACACCCGACGCCGAGGCGCCGGGTATCGTCGCGGGGTCGCCGGCCTGCATCGAGGCGGCCTGACCGACGCGTTTCAGTCGCCCGGCTTCATGCCATCGGCGCCAGCAGCACGACCCCGAGCGGCGGGAGCGTCATCACCAGGGATTGCGATTCGCCGTGAGCGGGCGTCGCTTCCGTGGTCAGACCACCGCCGTTGCCGCGGTTGGTGCCCCCGTAGCACTCGGCGTCGGAGTTGAAGCGCTCTCGCCACTGACCCGCGACCGGCACGCCGATACGATATCCCTCCAGCGACCGCGGCGTCAGGTTGGCGACGGCCAGCACGCGATTGCCCTGGGCATCGACTCGCCACCAGGCGAAGACGCTGTTGTGGCTGTCATCTCCCACCACCCAGTGGAAACCCTCGCTGTCGCAGTCACGGGCGTGCAGCTCGGGGCGCTCGCGGTAGACCGTATTGAGATCCCGAACCAGACGCTGAATGCCGGCATTGGCCGTATTGGCCAGCAGGAACCAGTCGAGCTCGCGGTCGTGGCTCCACTCTCGCTGCTGCGCGAACTCGCAGCCCATGAACAGCAGCTTCTTGCCCGGATGGAACCACATGAAGCTCAAGTAGGCGCGCAGATTGGCGAACCGCTGCCACTCGTCGCCGGGCATCTTGTCGATCAGCGACCCTTTGCCGTGCACCACCTCATCGTGGGAGATCGGCAGCATGAAACGTTCATCGAAGGCGTAAACCAGGCCGAACGTGAGCCGATCGTGATGAAACCCGCGATAGAGCGGATCGAGACTCATGTAGCCCAGGCTGTCGTGCATCCAGCCCATGTTCCACTTGTAGTCGAAGCCCATGCCCTGCTGGTCGACCGGCGCCGTCACGCCGGGCCAGGCCGTCGACTCCTCGGCGATGACCATGCTGCCAGGCGCCTCGCTGGCAGCGACCTGATTGAGATGCTGCAGAAACTCCACCGCCTCGAGATTCTCCGAACCGCCATGCCGGTTGGGAATCCACTCCCCCTCACGCCGGGAGTAGTTACGGTAGATCATCGATGCCACGGCATCGACGCGCAGGCCGTCGATATGGAAGTCGCGCAGCCAATGAAGTGCCGAGGCGAGCATGAAACCGTGCACCTCGCGTCGCCCCAGATTGTAGATGTAGGTGTTCCAGTCCTGATGATAGCCCTCGAACGGGTGGGCGTACTCGTAGAGCGCGGTCCCGTCGAAACTCGCCAGACCGTGCGGATCGGAAGGAAAGTGGCCGGGGACCCAATCGAGAATCACGCCAACGCCGGCGCGATGGCAGGCATCGATGAAGGCAGCGAAGTCTGCCGGCGTGCCGAAACGTCCACTGGGCGCGAACAGCGACAGCGGCTGGTAGCCCCAGGAGCCGCCGAACGGATACTCCATGATCGGCATCAATTCGATATGGGTGAATCCCATCTCGACCACATAGGGAATCAGCGAGTCGACCAGATCTGGCCACTGATAGATCTCGCCGTCGTCGCCGCCGTGCTTGCGCCAGGAGTTGGCATGGATCTCGTAGATCGAGATCGGCGCGCCTGGCGCGTGCCGTCCGCTGCGCTGGGCCATCCATTCGTCGTCATGCCACGCGAAGGGTGACGCACTCGCCACCACCGAGGCCGTCAGCGGTGGCGCTTCGGTGGAGAGCGCCATGGGATCGGCCTTGAGCAAGCGCTCGCCGTTGACGTCGATGAGCGCGAACTTGTAGCGCTCGCCGGCGCCCAACTCGGGCAGGAAGATCTCCCACACTCCCGAAGGATAGCGGCAACGCATGCCATGACGGCGAGTGTCCCAGCCATTGAAATCCCCCACCACGGCGACTCGCTGCGCGTTGGGCGCCCAGACGGCAAAGCGAACCCCTTCGACATCGTCGACGGTCACTACCTGCGCGCCGAGGCAGTGGCCCAGCCGGCGATGGTTGCCCTCGCCAATCAGATAGAGGTCGGTCTCACCGAGCAGTAGCGGAAAGGCATAGGAGTCGGCCACAACCTGCTCCGACCCGGGCCAGCGGATACGCAATCGGTAGCGATGCCAGTCAGAGAGCTCGCCAACGAAGAGCCCCTCGATGCCGTCGACCTCGCACTCGGCCAGAACCTGGCCGCCCTCGGCGGCGACCAGCGTGACCGCTTCGGCACCGGGCAGATAGGCGCGAACCTCGACGGTGCCGTTCGGTCGGGCGTGCGGGCCCAGCACCGAAAACGGATTGGCATGGGTGCCGTGGGCGAGTGCGTCCCTGTCGGCCGCATCGATCGCGGAGGCGGCAGTCGCGGAAATATCGGTTTGTGTCATGAACCCTCCCTGGTCATCGGCGCGTGAACTTTCGTGAGCGACGTTGGTGCATTCGACATCACGCATGGGGCGCGCCACGGCCCTCTTCGACCAGCTCGAACAGCGAAAGGCTGCGACCCTGGACGGCATATTCCGCCTTCATGTCGCAGCGAACGTCATCGGCGGCGGGGTCGAAGGTATCGATACGTCGCACCCACTGGCTACCACCGGGAGATTCGGGCAGCACGAAGACGGTCTCCTCCGGTCCCGCGTTGAGCGTGAGCAGCACGGTGACATCATTGCCCGGTGCGCAGATGCCGGTCGGCTGGGCGTGGCCGTCGAGCACCACGGCAATCGCCTTGGCGTTCTCTCGATGCCAGTCTTCATCGACCATCTCTTCGGCATTCGGCTTCAGCCAGGTGACATCCTTGATGCCCAGGCGCTCGTTAAGCTCGCCGGTCATGAAACGACCCCGCTCGAGGATCGGGTAGTGCCGCCGCAGGTGGATCAGCTTGCGCGTAAAGGCGAGCAGCTCTCGCCCCTCATCGGAGAGGTCCCAGTTGACCCAGCCAATCTCGCTATCCTGGCAGTAGGCGTTGTTGTTGCCGGCCTGGGTGCGCCCGAACTCGTCACCGCCCAACAGCATCGGTGTGCCCTGCGAGAGAATCAGCGTTGCCAACTGATTGCGCATCTGGCGCATGCGCAGCTCGCGAATCTCCGCGTCGTCCGTCTCGCCTTCCACGCCGTGGTTCCAGGAGACGTTGTCGTCATGACCATCTTGGTTGTCTTCGCCGTTGGCCTCGTTGTGCTTGTCGCTGTAGCTGACCAGATCGCGAAGCGTGAAGCCGTCATGAGCGGTCACGAAGTTGATCGACGAAAACGCCTTGCGACCCCGGTGGTTGAACAGGTCCGCAGAGGCGGTCAGCCGGTTGGCGAACGCCGGCAGCTTGCCTTCGTCGCCGCGCCAGAATGCGCGCATGTCGTCGCGGAAGCGGTCGTTCCACTCCGCCCAGCCGGGCGGAAACTTGCCGACCTGATAGCCGCCGGGACCGCAGTCCCAGGGCTCGGCGATCAGCTTGCACTGCGACAGCAGCGGATCCTGACGGCAGGAGTCGAGAAAGCCGCCCCCCTCATCGAAGCCGTCGCTCTCGCGGCCGAGAATCGTCGCCAGGTCGAAACGGAAGCCGTCGACCCGCATCTCGCTGGCCCAGTAGCGCAGCGAGTCGGTCACCATCTGCAGCACTCGCGGGTGCGAGAGATTGAGCGTGTTGCCGGTGCCGGTGTCGTTGATGTAGTAGCGATTCTCTTCCGGCATCAGGCGGTAGTAGGAAGCGTTGTCGATCCCCTTGAGAGACAGCGTCGGCCCCATCTCGTTGCCTTCGGCAGTGTGGTTGTAAACCACGTCGAGCAGCACCTCGATGCCGGCGGCATGGTAGCGCGCCACCATCTGCTTGAACTCGCTGATGGTCCCGGTCGCCATATAGCGGGGATGCGGCACGAAAAACGCCAGGGTGTTGTAGCCCCAGTAGTTGTGCAGTTCCTTCTCCTGGAGATGGCGATCGTCGGCGAACGCGTGGATCGGCATCAGCTCGAGCGAGGAGATACCGAGGCCCTTGAGATAGTCGACCACCTCCGGCACCGCGAGCCCCGAGAATGTGCCCCGAAGTTCCTCGGGCACCGCCGGGTGGCGCATGGTGTAGCCGCGAGCGTGCGCTTCGTAGATCACCGTATCGCTCCACGGCACCATGATCTCGCTGGACCGGCCCCAGGTGAAGGCGGGGTCGATGACACGACAGCGCGGCATGAACGGGCCGCTGTCACGCTCGTCAAAGCTCAGGTCACCGTCTTCGTGTCCGATGGTGTAACCGTAAAGCGCATCGTCCCAGACGAGCTCGCCCACCAGCTGTTTGGCGTAGGGATCGATCAGCAGCTTGTGGGGGTTGAAGCGATGTCCTTCCTCGGGCGCGTAGAGCCCGTGAACGCGATACCCGTAGAGCTGGCCCGGTCGCGCGTCGGGCAGATAGCCGTGCCACACCTCGTCGGTGTACTCCGGCAGCGGAATTCGCTCGACTTCCTCCTTGCCGGCCTCGTCGAACAGACAGAGCTCGACGCGGGTGGCGTGGGCGGAGAACAGCGCAAAGTTGACGCCCAATCCATCCCAGGTCGCCCCCAGCGGGTGCGGCAGACCTTCCTGAATTCTGGAGCCCATCACGAAGCCGCCCTGCAGGGCCATCCCTTCGTCGGCTTCGCTATCGTGTCGTTCGGTCATGTGTCGCTCCATCGAAGACCGGGTTCGCCCCGTCTAATTGAGTTCCCGGCCTTGGCCGTCGGAAGGGCTGAACGATCGGGCACACTCCCCCGACTCGGCACCCCGAGCCGGGGGAGATGTCACGGCGCTTCGCTCCTGAATTCGCCGTGGCACTGCATCACTACTCTGATTTGCTGCGACTTGGCCGCCGCTTACTCGGCGCCGACGCCGATGTCTCGCCGCTGCTGGCGTTCGGCGACGTCTTCGAGGGGCTTTTCGTACTCGAGTTCGCCCCCCCGCTCGCCGTTTTCCGGGTCGTCGCACTCCGTTTACCCGCGCCACTTTTGCTCGGGCTCCGCTTCGCCGCCGGCTTGACGGCCGACGCGGCGCTCGGCTCGTCCCGTTGTTGGGTCGCTCCGGCGGGACGAACTTCGACGCCCGTATCCTCTTCCTTGAGTGCCTCGGTCTCCGGATCGTCAAGCGGCAATCGCGACTCGTCGATACCGATCTCGTCAGGCTCCGCCGGTGGATCCTCGCCCTCGAGTGGCGATGGCTCGTCGTTCGCCTCCAGCCACTCGTGCTCTTCTTCCCTGGCGTTCTCTGCCTCAACGATGCGCTCGGCCATCTGCCAATGGCGCTGCTCCTGTCCCTCCGGGCGTCCCTCCGACTCCCAGATACGATAGGCCAGCATTCGCACTCGCTGCTCGCGACTCGTCATGATCTTTCCCCTTATACGGTCTCAAGACGGGGTCTTCCCTGGCCCGCCAACTTGTCATCCTTCTTCGCAACCGTCTCTATCGGTTCTCGAAGCTTCACGCGCTGCCCACGCCGGGGACGGTATCGCTCTCGCCCCCGGCGGGTTCTTTAACCATAGCCCCTGCGGTCACGGACGCCAGACCCAGACGGCGCAGGGAAACTCGCGCATCCAGCGATTCAGCGGCAGGGCATCATCCGACGACACCCGCTCACCGGTCAGCTGCTCGACCCCCTCTGCACGCAAGGAGAGTCCCTCCAATGACAAGCGAGTATCGCCCCATTCAAGGGTGGCGTCGGCGTTACCGGTCAGCGCCGACGATAGCCGAGGAACGGCGACGATCAGCGTCGCCGTCGGTGTGGTGCGGGCAAACGCGATGAGGTGGTCTGCCTGCTCGCCCTGCGCACTCAGCGGCCGGTAGTCGCCTTCGGCGAATAGCGAGGGGAGCGCCTGGCGCAGCGCGAGCAGACGCTTGACGACGCGCTGTTTGACGCCGCCATCCTTCCAGTGTCGCCACGCCTCCTTGGCCGACAACGCATCGAGGGCGTCACGTCGCGCGGCCATGTTCACCGGGCGACGGTTGTCGGGATCGACCAGCGTCTGGTCCCAGAACTCGGTGCCCTGATAGAGGTCCGGCACGCCTGGCGCGCAGAGTCTGAGCGTGACCTGCGACAGGGCGTTGATTGCCCCTGGTAGATCGAGCCAGCCCGCGGCGGCGGCCAGATCCCGGGTGACATCATCCCCGCAGAGCAGTCGACGAACGGCATCCTCCCCGGCCTGCTCATAGTCGGCATCCGGCGCCAGCCAGTGGCTATCGAGCTTGGCCTCGCGCATCGCCTTCTGCTGCCACGCCACGAGCCGGTCGGCGTAATTCGCAAGGCCGTCGCGGTCGTCGGCGGCCAACCCGATGGGCCATGCCGCGAGCATCACCTGCAGCAGCATCAGGCGATCGCCGCCGCTGGGGCGTTCGGGGCTGTCGTAAAGTCTCTTGTCGCTGGCCCAGGCATCGAGGCACGGCACCAGAGTGGGCGTCAGCTCACTGATGGCGGCGAGGCGGGCGCGCACGTCTTCACCCCGTTTGTGGTCGTGAGTCGCGGTGGTGATCATGCCGAGTGGGAACGCCGCGTTGCGGGTCTCGCTCTGCGCGTGAAAGCGTTGCGGGGGATAGGCGAACGTCTCCCCTTCGCAGCCGACGTCATTGCGGGAGATCAGGGTTGCCGAGCGGTAACCCGCGGTATCTTCCACCGCCTTTGCCGCCAGTGGAGACGTTAGTTGCTGAAAGCGCGCGATCGCCTCGAGCCGCAGGGCGGCTTCGTCACCGGCTCCCGCGCTGGGCGCTTCTCCGCCAAGCCAGGCGTCAAACCGGTCCAGCCACGCGGCGTCCGGCTTCGACAGCGTTGACGCCGCGCGCTCGCGAGCGGTGGCAAAATCCGCGACATCCTGAGGCGGGCGACCGTCACCGTCGGCGTAGCTGCGATAGACCGGATAGGCGACTGCCAACGCCTTCAGGACGCGGCGAACCGTCGGCTCGCTGAGCTCGCGAGTGGAGACGTCGCGTACCGCCAGCGCGCGCAGCGACAGCACGCAGCGTTCGAACTCCGCCGTCAACGGCCCCTCGAGCATCTCTCGACGAGCGGCACGGACTTCGGCGGCGAAATCGCCGCTGCGTCCGCTGACATCGCGCCAAAGCTGCTTCAGCGGCGCCTCGCCGGCCGGATCATGCTGAAGACCCGAGACGACATCGAGAAATTCATAGCCGCTGGTGCCATCCACGCCCCAGTCGGTATGCAGCGTCTCGTGTCCGGCAAGAATCTTCTCGACGTAGATCGGGATCCGCTGCTCCCTGCCGCTTCGCTCGGCGATGGCGTCGAGACGCTGACGCAGGCGCAAGCAGTATCCCTTCGGGTCGGCCAGGCCATCGACGTGGTCGATGCGCAAGCCGTCGATCAAATCCTGCTCCACCAGCGAGAGAATGCAGGCGTGGGAAAGATCGAAGACGCTCTCGTCCTCGACGCGGATGCCGGCCAGCTCGGTGATATCGAAAAAACGCCGCCAGTTGAGCGCGTCGTTCCCCATGCGCCAGTGGGCCAGTCGATAGGCCTGCTGCTCGAGCAGGGCGTGCAACCGCTCGCGGCCTGCCGCCGTGGCGACATCGTAGTACGCCAGCGCGGCATCGGGGTCGCGACCGTCCCCGTGGTCGAGAATCGACTGCGTATGGCGCTCACCGATGGGGAAGCGGTTGTCGTGATACGCGATGGCGAAGCGCTGGTGCTCACGATCATGAACGAGCGTCAGCTCACCGCCGTCGAGAATGGCCTGATAGCGATCGCCGAGAAACGGCAGCAGCAGCTTGCCGTCAGCGCCCGGCTGATGCCAGTCGACGTCGAAGCAGTGGGCGAATTCACCCTCGCGGCCGTTGGCGAGTAGATCCTGCCACCAGGGGTTCTCCGCACTCACGGCCAGGTGATTGGGCACGATATCGGCGATGACGCCCATATCATGCGCGTGCAGCGTGTCGACCAGCGCCCGGAAACCCGCTTCACCGCCGAGCTCGGGGTCGACCCGCGTGGGATCGACGCCGTCATAGCCGTGAGGAGAACCGCGGCGAGAGCGCAAGATCGGCGACAGGTAATAGTGGCTGACGCCGAGGGCGGCGTAATAGTCGACCTGCTGACGCGCCTGTTCGAAGTCGAAATCCTTGTGCAGCTGCAGCCGCACGGTGGCACGAATCGGTCTCATGACATGTCTCCCTGGCGAGCGCTGGCCGTCCGTGACAGCCGCCGTTGCGCCGCCGGCGCGTCGAGCAGCTCGCCGGCGGGCGCAGCGAGACGACGTCGCCAGTTGGGGTGTCCGTCGATGGTGCCGGGCAGATTGGGTTGTTCGACAAGGCCGAGAATGTCCTCGAGCGGCAGCAGCGTCAGCGCCGTCGGCGTGGCGTTGATGAAATCGATGGCCGCATCGATCACCGTTTCCACGTCGATGGCGTCGCTATCGAGTCCGCCGTCGGACGCCTCGCCGAGGCCGCACATCTCGGCGAGGCGTTGGCGGTCCCGCCGCCGTTCGGCGCGATTGGACTCGAGCGTCTCTCCCTCCGCGAACAGACCGAGCGACTCACGCCACTCGAGATCGCGCCCCTGCCACCAGCCGGCCAGGGTGGGCAGGTCATGGGTGGTGGTGGTCGCCATGGTGCCGCTGCGCCACGCGGCAGCCGGCAGAAAGTCATCCCCGTCGCGTTCGAACCAGAGCACGCTGATACCCAGCACGCCACGGCTGTCGAGCTTGTCACGCAGCCCGGCCTCGACGGTACCGAGGTCTTCGCCGATGACGATCGCCCGATGTCGCCAGGACTCCAGCGCGACCAGACGCAGCATGTCGTCCAGCGGATAGCGGAGATAGGCCCCCGCGTCCGCCTCGGCCCCCTCGGGAATCAGCCAGAGCCGCGATAGCCCCAGAATATGATCGATACGTAGCCCGCCGGCGTGGGCGAATCCGGCGCGCAGCATCCCCAGAAAGCCGCGATAGCCGCTGTCGACCAGCCCGAGCGGAGAGAATGCCGCCACGCCCCACTGCTGGCCCCGCGCGTTGAACGCATCCGGCGGCGCCCCCACGCTGAAGGTGGTCAGCATCTCGTCGGGAAAACTCCAGGCCTGGCTGCCGCTGGGATCGACGCCGACCGCAAGATCGGCGATCAACCCCACCGACATGCCCGCCTCCTTCGCCCGCTGCTGCACCGCTTCGAGTCCGGCCGCCATCAGCCACTGCAGAAAGGCGGCGAAGGTCACCGCTTCACGATGGTCGTTGACGAAGGCTTCGACCGCATCGCTGTAGGCGTCCTGCCACTCGAGGGGCCACTGCCGCCAGTCTCGCGTCTCGGCATGCGCCTGCAGGGCTTCGAAGCGGCAGTGGCGTTCGAGTGCCTCGCCGCCGTCACGCCGGAAAGAGACGAACTGGGAGCGCCACGCGAGTGCACTGTCGTCACGCTGAACATACTCGAATAGCCGCTGCAGCAGCGCGAGTTTCAAGCGCACGCTGCGCGGCCAGTCGATCAGCGTCTCCTGCTCCTGGGCTGCCATGGCCTCGTCAAGCGGCTCACGCAGTCCGGCCAGCGTTTCCGCATCGAAGAGCAGCTCTGGCGCCGCATGCCAGACGTTATAGTAGAGCCGGCTGGAGGGAGAGTAGGGGCTGTAGTTGTGGCCGTCGTCGCCAAGCTGGGCATGAATCGGGCTGATCGCCAGCACGTCCGCCTTCGCCTCGCCCAGCGCACCACAGAGCGCGTTCAGTCCGGCGAGATCGCCAACGCCGCCATCCCCCTCGCGGCGCAGGCTGTAGAGCTGGGCCGCGACACCCCAGAGGTGGGTCGAGGGCGACTGCGTGGAGAGGACATCCGACGGCATGAAACAGCGCGAGGGGGCCACCGCCAGGGTGCGCGCCGCGCACTCCTCGCCATGGCGACCGGTCAGCGTCAGGCGGTGGTAGCCGCAGGCTCGAATCGCCGGCAGACAGCCCCAATCGTCGAGCGTTCCCTCCAGCGTCTCGCCACTTTCGAGCCGCAGCCTGAATGCCATGCCGGCGGCCTTCGCCAGCGGCACGGCATAGCCAACATCCTGATCGGCGATCAATAGCGGGGGCAGCGTGTGGCAATCATGGGGCGAAAGACGGCCTCTCAACCGTTCGAGGCTTTCACTGGCCTGCTCCTCGTCCGCCGCCGGGAAACCGAGATGTTCGAGCATTACCCGCTGGCGCTGTGGCGGCAGCGTCTTCGGCTGATCGTCGCTGCCTGACCACGCCAGAATCAGGCCGGCCGTCTCGGCCAATGCTTGCAGCACGGGGTAATCGTGTCGCTCGTGATCGGTCTCCGGGGTGGAGCCACTCTCGTCGTCGTTCATTGGGGTTGGGCATCCTTGCCGCTGGGGTCGACACCCGGCTCGAGCCAGAGTGCCGCACTGTGGGGAGGCAGCTCGCCGTCGGCGAGCGACTCGCGTATGTCGTCTCGTGACGCGATCCAGGCCATCAGGGGGTCGGAGACCTCGACCGCCTCGTCGGCGAGATTGAGTCGCAGCGTCAGCCGGCAGCCATCCCCGAGTCGCCAGGTCGCCTCGACCGCTCGGTCACTCAGTACACGGGCATGCGCCCCGCTGGCGCCTTCGAGTCGCGGCACCAACACCCGATGGCGAAGGCCCAACCAGCGTGTGAACTGTTCGCGTCGCGCGCGGTGGCGGGGGTCGTCGGATTCGCTCGCCTCGAGCGACGACGCCTCGAAGGTGGCAACGGCATTGGGATCGGGAATTCGCTCGCGCTGCGCTGCGTCTTCGAAGGCGCTGAAGTCGGCGAATTCACGCCGGCGTCCTTCACGGACGGCATCGGCCAGCGCATCGCGGTGGTCGGTAAAAAACAGAAACGGTCGTTCCGAGCCCCACTCCTCGCCCATGAAAATCAGGGGGATGGGCGGCGTGAGCAGTAGCGCCAGGGTGGCGGCTTCGAGTGCTGGCGGGGAAACCAGCGTGGTCAAGCGATCTCCGAGCGCCCGGTTGCCGATCTGGTCGTGATTCTGCAGGAAATTGACGAAGGCCGTTGCCGGCAGATGCCCGCTCGGCTCGCCACGCGGCGCCCCCTTGCGCGAGGGCTGACCCTGATAGATGAAGCCATCCTGCATCACCGTCGCGAGTTTCTCGGTCGCATCGTCGACGAAGTCTGCATAGTAGCCTTCGCGTTCGCCGGTCAGCAGCACGTGCATCACGTTGTGCCAGTCGTCGGCCCACTGCGCGTCGAAGCCGCCGTCACCGAGGTGGCTGGATTCGTTATGCTCATTCTCGAGAATCAAGTGGCAGTGGCGCCGGGCATCGATCTCGCGCCGAATGGTCTGCTGCAGTTCGACCAGGAAGTCTCGCTCGCCGATCGCGTGAACGGCGTCGAAACGCAGCCCATCGAAGCGATAGTCAGCGAGCCACATCAAGGCGTTGTCGATGAAAAAGCGGCGGACCTGCGGCTCGCGAAAGTCGATTGCCGCGCCCCACGGTGTCTGAAGGTCCTCGCGGAAGAACCGCTGGGCATAGTGCGGCAGAAAATTGCCGTCCGGCCCGAAATGGTTGTAGACGACATCCAGAAAGATCATCAGACCGTGGCCGTGAACCGCGTCGACCAGCGCCTTCAAAGCCTCCGGCGTCCCGTAGTAGGCGGCGACCGCGTAGGGCTGAACCCCGTCGTAGCCCCAGTTGCGCTTCCCCGGGCACTCGGCGAGCGGCATCAGCTCGATCGCGGTGACGCCCAGTTCGACCAGGGCGGGAAGGCGGGCTTTCAACCCGTCGATCCCGCCGCACGCGCCCAGATGAACCTCGTAGATGACGGTCTCTTCCCAGGGGCGGCCACGCCACTGAGAGTGCTGCCATTCGTAGGCCATCGGGTCGACGACCAACGAGTATCCATCGACACCGTCGCGAAGGGCCTTGGAGGCAGGATCGGGGACGGCCAGCCCGGTTTCATCGCCCTCGACGAAGACGCGATAGCGATAGGCGCTGCCGGCCGCGCACGCCGCTTCGGCGACGAAGTCGCCGTCGGCAGTGGGTGTCATGGCCATCGCGGGGGCGCCTTCACGCTCCAGCTCGACACGCGCCGCACTCGGCGCCCATACGCGAAAACGGGTCATCCCCTCGCGACCGAGGGCGGCGCCATAGGTCGGTACGAAGGGCGCCTCGACGCCCGGATCGGCGGAGGCGGCGCTCGGCAAACTCATAGCCCTTCCTCGTACCAGATTTCGTGGCGCAGAAAGAGCGTTGCCATGGGCGGCACGATCAGCGAGAGCGACTGTGACCAACCGTGGCTGCTCTCCGCGTCGGTATTGAGAACCCGGCCATTACCGACATTGCTGCCACCGTAGAAGACGCTGTCGCTGTTGAATATCTCCCGCCAGCGGCCGGCGGCGGGTACCCCAAAGCGATAGCCGTGATGGACGCGGGCGTCGAAATTACTGATGCAAAGCAGCGTGCCGTGGCCGCTTTCGGCACGTCGGGCGAAGATCACGATGTTGTTATCACTGTCGTTGGAGACGAGCCAGCGAAAGCCGTAGCGTTCATTGTCACGGACCTGCAACGCCAGTTCGTTGACGTAGAGACGATTGAGATCCGCAACCAGGCGGAGCATGCCGGCATGCGGGGTCTCGAGCAGTAGCGGCCAGTGCATCGACTTGTCGAAGGGCTCGGCGAGGTCCTGGCCGAATTCGACGCCCATGCTCAACCACTTCTCCCCCGGCAGCGCCCACATGGTGGCAAGCGTTGCCCGCAGCGTCGCGAAACGCTGCCACGCATCACCATGAGTGGGCCGGCGCCAGCGACCGATCGGTGCCTCCCCCGATGGCGACTGCTCGAGAATACCGCGGCCGTTTTCCACTGGCGTCAGCGCTTCGACCCAGGCGTCATGATGCTCGGTGCGCTCATCCGGGGTGTACGCCAGATACGCGGTGTTCGCCTGCCGCCAGCGAGGACGAAAGTCCAGTCTGAGTGTCTGGCTGGCCTCGGCATCGACGAAAAGCCAGCAGCGCGCAGGGCGACCATCCACCGGGGTCTCCTCGAAGCCATCGAGGTGGAGTCGCCGGCAACGCTCGCGCCAGCCGCTGGCATCGACGCCGTGACTGGCGTGACCAGCCGACGTCCCATCGTCACGGACGACCACGCCGACGCCAGCGACATGGCAGGTTTCGACGAAGCTCGCCGCCGCGGTATCGTCGGCTGTCATCAGCGCGGTATCCAACGCGACATGCGTAAAACCGAGGTCGGCAACGTAGGGGACGAGCTCCTGAGCCAGCCGTTCCCAGTCGAGCGGTGGCGGAAAACGCGATTCGAACCAGGGCGCAGCATCGAGCCGGTAGAACGACAGCGGCATACCGCCGCCGTGACGAACGGCGCGGGCCCGCATCCAGTCCTGGTCGTCCCAGTGAAGCGTGGGCCTGGCGGCGGACGCGTTGGGCGCCGACATCACCATCGCCAGTATCGGCAGTAGACTAAGCAAGCGATCCTGCGGCTCGGCGCCCAGCGGCCACCACGCGCCGAACTGGTCCCAGGCACCTGCCGTGGGGAGTGAGGGGGTCATGGCGCTTCTCCAGCACTCGAAACGACGCTCGCGTTGGACATCAACTCACTGTAGAGCCTGCGATAGGGAACGACGGCCTGACGCCAGTGCAGCCGCCCCGCCATCGCCGCCCGGCGCATGGCGTAGAAGAGATCGGTGGCATGGAACAGGTCGAAGGCGCGCAGGACCGTCGCGCGATAGCTCTCCAGGCTCATCTCATCGAACAGCAGGCCGTTGATACCGTCCTGAATGGTGTCCGCCAGCCCCCCGGTGCGGTGCGCTACCGGCAGCGAGCCAAAGCGCTGCGCGTAGAGCTGGCTCAGGCCGCAAGGCTCGAAGCGAGACGGCATCAGCAGGAAATCGCTGCCGGCATAGATCTGGCGTGCCTCACCCTCGTCAAAGCCGATATTGACACCGACATGCCCCGGAAAGCGTGCCGCCATGGCCATCAGCGACTGCTCGATGACGTATTCGCCTCGGCCGATGACCACTAACTGACCGCCCGCCCGCACGATCGACTCGGCGACTTCCGCGGTTAGATCGAGCCCTTTCTGCGCGACCAGGCGCGAGACGACGGCAAATAGCGGTCCGCCGCTCGGATCGAGGCCGAACATGCGGCGCACGCGCTGCGTGTTGGCCCGCTTGCCGTGCCAGTCATTGATTCCGAAATTGGGGGCAAGATGCGGGTCGTCACGGGGATCCCAGCGATCGTCGATCCCGTTGAGCAGACCGCTGAGACGACCTTCAAGCGCGCGCTTTTTCAACAATCCCTCGAGACCGCAACCGAACGCCGGCGTGGTGATCTCGTCGGCGTAGTTGTTGCTGACCGTGGTGACGTGTGACGCGTACGAAAGCCCCGCCTTCATGAAGGAAATCTGCTCGTAGAACTCGACGCCGTCGATATGAAATGCCGACGGCGGAATGCCCAGCGCGGCCATGCGATCCGCGGGGAAAAGTCCCTGATAGGCCAGATTGTGAATCGTGTAGACCGAGGGTACGTAACGTCGTCCCAGCCAGCGGACGTAGCCGGCGGCGAGCCCCGTTGCCCAATCGTTGAGATGCAGCAGATCGACCTGCCAGTCGAGCAGGGCCGGGGCATTGACGATCTCCGCCGCTGCCAGCGCGAGTCGGGCAAACCGGATGTCGTTGTCGCTCCAGCCAACGCCGAGCTCGTCGCCGTAGGCATTACCCACGCGATCGAATAGCTCCGGACAGAGAATGACGTAGATCAGCAGCCCGTCATCGCAGACGAGCTGGCCGATATCGCAGGCCGGCAGATCGTAGCGGGCCGGCAAATGACCGACGACGGCGATCTGATAGCCGGACTCGAGAATCTGACGATACCCGGGCATCACGACTCTGACGTCGTAGGCAGGGGTCAGCGCCCGCGGCAGCGACGCCGACACATCACCAAGGCCACCGGCCTTGATGAAGTCGGCGATTTCAGTCGTCACGAACAGTACGCGTCGGCGCGTCACGGTCGTGGAAACCTTGAGCTGCGGTAGCGAGGTCGTTTTCACCCGATCATTAGGATCGCCGTCGCGCCTGCCGGGCTTGTCGGCTGGTTCGAGGGTGGCCCGTCTTCCATGAACTGCGGCCTGGGTCATGCTCAGCCTCCCTGAACATTGATGTCATCCTGACTCGTCGAGCGACGCACGCCTGCATCCTGCACGGCGCCGTCCAGGGGCACCATAACTGGCGTTAATCTTGAGGATGCGTCGAGAGGTTCGTCGAGCAGGGACAGAGACGACAATCAGCGAGGGCACGAACGTGCCACGGGGTCTCGAGATATCGCTGAAGGGTTGACTAAAAGGTATAAGTCAGGGGCGTCGCGGCGTCAAAGACTCTTTCGCCGCGCCGTTAAATCGCTCGCCTCAGAAATAAAAAAGGCAACCCTTTCATAGGGTTGCCTTTTTTCTTCATTATATTTCGCGTTTGTCGCCACCGCTTGCGGCGCCGAGCGCGTCGACGGGGCGGCGTTGGCGCCGCCCCCAACGCTCAGGTGGTGGTCGGCGAGCGCTGCGCCTCGTCGCTGGCGTCGTCCTGACGCTTGAACTTCGAGCCCACCCAGTTCGTCACCTTCATGATCAGCACATAGAGCGCCGGCACGAAGATGGTGGCCAGTAGCGTGATCGAGAGCATGCCGCCGACGACCGGTGTCCCGATCTGGTTACGGCTGGCCGCACTGGCGCCGGAGGCGAGCGCCAGCGGTAGCGTGCCGCCGATGAACGCCAGCGAGGTCATGACGATCGGACGAAAACGCTGTCGAGCCGCGGTTTTCGCCGCTTCGACCACTGACATCCCTTCATGCTTTCGTTGTTGTTCGGCGAACTCGACGATCAGGATGGCGTTCTTCGCTGCCAGTCCCACGACCACCAACAGTCCCACCTGCAGGTAGACACTGGTGCCGAGCCCCGCGAGGAAGACGGCGAGGATCGCACCGATGAAGGCGAAAGGCACCGCCGACACAACCGCCAGTGGCAGTGTCCAGCTCTCGTACTGCGCCGCGAGGATCAAGAACATCATCACGATACCGAACGAGAGCGCCAGCGTCGCCGCCGTCCCGACATTGGTCTGCTGGTAGGCTTCGCCCGACCAGCCCATGCCGTAGTCCGTTCCGAGGGTGTCGGAAACGACCTCCTGCATCGCCTGGACAGCCTCGCCGGAGCTGTAGCCCGGGGCGGGGCCGCCAGAGAACTGCGCGGCGGGATAGACGTTGTACCGCTGCAGCACGGTAGGTGCCTTGTCGCGTGTCAGCGTTACCAGCTCCGACAGTGGCACGCGCTGACCGTCGCCGCCACGAACATAGACACCACTGATGTCCTGCGGATTACGGCGGAAGTCGTCTTCCGACTGCAGGTAGACCTGGAAGTTACGGCTCGAGCGCGTGAAATAGTTCACGAATGCGCTGCCGAACGTGCTCGCCATGGTGGTGTTGAGATCGCTGATATCCACCCCGAGGCTGCGCACCTTGTCGGTATCGATGTCGGCACGGTAGACCGGCACGTTGACATCGAGACTCGAGAAGACGTTGGCGAGCTCCGGGCGCTCGGCCGCCGCCGCCATGATCTGATTCGCCGCACCGGCGAGTTCCTGCGAGGAGTCACCGTCGAAAGACTGCAGATAGCCGGTGAATCCCCCGGTAGGCGACAAGCCCTGAATGGGCGGAATGTTGAAGGCCATGGTCTGGCCGCCCTGAATCTGGGCGCCCAGCTGCATGATCTTGCCGGTGAGCTGATCGACCGTGACATCACGTTCCGACCAGGGCTTGAGCGTCACGAAGACCGTGCCCTTGGCCGTGTTCGGCGACCCCGAGAGGATATCGAAGCCCGGTATGCCGACCACGAAGTTGATCCCCGGCACCTGTTCGCGCAAGCGATCGCTGAGTTCCTGGATGTAGGCATCGGTTCGTGCCACCGACGAGCCGGCCGGCAGCGTCACACTGGCCAGCGCCACCCCCTGGTCTTCCGACGGCAGCAGCGCGGAGGGTAGCTGCGAGTAGATCAACCAGGACGCCACGCCGACTGCGACCAGTCCCAGAACCGCCAGCCAAAGCTGGTGGATCAGGAAGTTGGTGATTGCCATGAAGACATCGGTGATCTTGTCGAACAGCCTGTTGAACCAGTCGAACGGCTTGCGAATGACCTGAACGAACTTGGACTGGTTCTCCCGCTTCGCCTGGCGCTTGAGGAAGATCGCACTCATGGCCGGCGTGAACGACAGCGCCACGACCGCCGAGATCGCCACCGAGATCGCGATGGTGATGGCGAACTGCTGATACATCTGCCCGGTGAGACCGCCCATGAAGCCGACCGGGACGAATACCGCCGTCATGATCAACGAGGTAGCGATGACGGCGCCGGAGACCTCCTTCATGGCCTCGAGCGCCGCGCTTATCGGCGTCGCGTCTTCATCCTCTTCGAGTATTCGCTCGACGTTCTCGATCACCACGATCGCATCGTCTACCACGATCCCGATCGCCAGTATCATCCCGAACAGCGAGAGCAGGTTGATCGAGAAATCCAGCAGGTACATGCCGGCGAAGGTCCCCAGGACCGAAACCGGTACCACGGACATCGCCACCAGCGTCGAGCGCCAGCTCTGCAGGAACAGGAAGATGATGATCGCAACCAGCGCGAGCGCCTCGAGGAAGGTGTGCACCACCGACTCGATCGAGGCGTCGATGAACAGCGTCGTATCGTAGGGGATCTCGTAGTCCAGCCCCGGCGGGAAGCGCTCTTTCAGCCTCTGCATCGACGACTTCACGTCGGCCGCCACATCCAGCGCATTGGCCCCTGGCTGCAGGTAGATGGCGATCGGGGCAATGGGGTTGTTATTGACGTAACCCTGGATGCCGTAGCTGTTCTTGCCCAGTTCGATACGGGCGACGTCGCTGAGCTTCAGCGACGAGCCGTCCTCGTTGGTCCGCAGCTGAATGTTGCGGAACTGATCGACGTTCTCGAAACGTCCCTGCGTCGTGATGGTGTAGGTATAGGGGGTTGGGTCGCTCTGAGGCTCCGCACCCAGCTTGCCTGCCGCGACCACGGCGTTCTGAGCCCGAATCGCCGCCGAGACTTCGGCCGGGGTGAGATCATACTGCGCCAGCTTGTCCGGATTGAGCCAAACGCGCATGGCGAACTCCTGGCTACCCAGGACCTCGGCCTGACCGACACCCGGTAGCTGCTTGAGCTCGTCGGTGACGTTGATATTGGCGTAGTTGGTCAGAAACAGCGAGTCGTAGGCATCGGACTCCGCGTCGGCGGTGAGCGCGACGAACAGCAGCACGCTGGAAGAGCGTTGCTCGACCGTCACGCCCTGCGACTGCACCTCGCTGGGCAGCTGCGACAGCGCCCGCTGAACCCGGTTATTGACGTTGATCGTTGCGGTCTGGGGGTCGGTACCGATGCTGAAGTAGACGCTCATCGACATCTGACCGCTGTCGGAACTCGACGAGGTCAGATAGATCATGTCTTCGGTGCCGTTGATCTCCTGCGCGAGCACCGCCGCCACGGTGTCGGAGACCGTCTGCGCGCTGGCGCCCGGGTAAGTGGCGGAGACGCTGATCGTCGGCGGCACTACCGAAGGGTACTGCTCGATCGGCAGCGAGCGCATGGCCATCAGACCGATCAGCGTGATGATGACCGAGACGACCGTTGCGAAAATCGGTCGCCTGATGAAGACGCTGGAAAAATTCATCCGTTGGCTCCGCCCTGTGCGTCGCTGTGTTGCTGTTCATCGCTAGCGGCCTGGGCATCGCGATCTTGCTGGGCGTCTTCACGTCCGCCCTGAACGCCTTCGCCGCCCTTGGCGTCCGGCGCCTGGGACGGGTTGGACCCCGCGTTGTCCTGCGGTTGTGCGGCTTCCCCGCTGAACGGTTTCGGATCGATCTTGTCGCCCGCCGAAATGCTGCCGATCCCGGAGGCCACGACGCGATCGCCGGGCGCCAGGCCGTCGGTGATGATCTGCCAGTCGCCGGCGACTTCGCCGAGCGAGACGAAACGCGACTCGGCCTTGCCGTTGTCGTTCACCACGAGCACCTGCGGCCCCTTGAGCCCTTCCGTCACCGCGATCGCCGGCACGGCGTAGACGTCGAAACGCTTGAGTTTCGGCAGTGACACGCGCACGAACTGGCCAGGGAGAAAAAGCCCATCGGGATTGTCGAAGACTGCCTCGACCTGAACCGTGCTGGTGGACTCGTCGACACGTGAACCGAGGAAGTCGATCTCACCGGCAAGCTTGAGCGGATCACGCGCGGCACTGGCGGTGTCCGGCGCGGTCAGCACCACGGCATTGGCTTCGTCGTTGCCCTGCTGGCGCTGCTGGCGAAGCGCATAGGCATCCCCGGAGGGCATCGAGAATCGAACTTCGATGGGATCGAGCGGGGTGATGGTCGCCAGCGCCTGCGGCGGCTGGACCAGATTGCCCACATTGACCTGACTCAGACTGATCATGCCGCTGGCCGGGGCGTTGACCTCGGTGTAGCCGAGATCGATCTGGGCACTATCCAACGCGGCGTCGGCCTGCGCTTTCGTCGCGCGAGCGGTGCGCAGATCAGCCTGGGACTGATCACGCTGCTGCTGGCTGACGGAATTCTGGTTGTAGAGTCGCTGATATCGCTCGGCATCGCGCTGGGCGCGATAGACCTCGGCCTCGGCGCTTTCGACGTCCGCCTTTCGCTGCTCGACCGTCGCCTCATAAGGCGCCGGCTCGATGGTGAAGAGCGCGTCGCCCTTCTCGACCATGCTGCCCTCGCGGTAGTGGCGCGCTTCGAGGATGCCTTCGACCCGCCCCATGACGTTGACTTCGCGGTCACTGCGCACCTGAGCCGGATACTCCTTGCTCAGGGTGATGTCGCGTGACTCGATCTGAACCACCTCGGCGGGTTTGGGCGGCTGCTCCTGTTGGCCACCACCCTGCTGGGCGCTCTGCTGGTCGTCGCTGCCCCCGCAGGCCGCCAATGACAGTCCGAGAAGCAGCGCACCGCCCAGACCGAGGGTGCGAGTGAGAAGGTTGGGGCGCATGAGTCCATCCTGAAAATGAGGAGCCTAAAGGAATTTAGCGAGCTTACAGGCATACATACATGAATGTAAACTTACCGATTATTGGATATGCTGACAGCCAATGCCATGAAGCGGGCCGTCAGAAAGCCCCGCCGCGCACGCCACTTCACGCTCCCGACGAGTCTGCCATGCCCAAGAGAACCAAGGCCGAAGCCGAGGCCACCCGAGAAACGCTGCTCGATGCCGCCGAGACAGTCTTTCTCGTCCGCGGCGTTTCCAAGACGTCGCTTGAGCAGATCGCTCGCCAGGCGGGGATGACCCGCGGCGCTGTCTACTGGCATTTCAAGAACAAGGCCGATCTTTTCCACGCCATGGTCGAGCGCGTGAAGATGCCGCTGCGCCAGCTCCTCGACGATGTCGAGGACCCCGAGCGCCCCCAGGCACCCCTCGAAAGCCTGCGTCTGGCGACGCTGCACGCGCTCGAGCGTCTGCAGCGCCCCCGTTCACGCCGGGTCCACACCATCCTCCTCCACTGCTGCGAGGCCTCGAGCGATGTCGACACGCTCGCGCTGCAGCACCAGCTCGCCGAGGAGTGCTTTGCCACGATGATGGAGCATTTCAGCATCGCCCAACGTCAGGGCATGCTCGTCACAGGCATCGAGCCCGAGATCGCCTGTCGCATGCTGATGGCGATGTTCGGCGGCCTGATGCACGACTGGCTGCGGGACCCGGAGCGATACGATATCGCCGACGTGGGCCCGCGCATGATTAATACCTACTTCGATCGCCTTGTGCAGGATGCAGCCTAGGGCAATCTTTTTGACCGCGGCGGGGCACACGCCGTGTTTCCCCCACGTCATCTCACAGGGGTGACGCGTGGGCTGGACCGCGGGCCAAGCACCTAATCCTCCAGCACCCGGCCGGCGGCGCGCGCCACGCCGGCCCGATAACCACCACCAAACAGCGCCAGGTGGTTGAGCAGCGGGTAGAGCTGGAACAGTGCCTCGCGCCGCGTCCAGTCGGCGGGGGGCGCGCCGTCCCAGTAGGCCTCGAAGAAGGCCTCCCCGGGTTGACCAAAAAGGGTCAGCATCGCGACGTCGACGTCCGGATAGTGGCGATAGACAGCCGGGTCGATCATTGCCGGCCCGGACGCCGTAAACATCACGTTGCCGGACCACAGATCGCCATGGACCAGACTCGGGGGCGTGTCCTCTAGCCACGTCTCGAGCGTTTCGGCAATCCGCTCCAGGCGCGCCTTGAGTCTCGCGTCCAGCAGCCCCTTGTCGTCACACAGTGCGATCAGCGGCAGCAGCCGGCGCTCGCGCTGGAAGACGCGACCGTCGTTGGCAGGCGCGTTGGGCTGCGGAGTCGCGCCACAGGCGTTGTCGCTCGGCCAGCCGTGAGTGGCCGTCGTATCGCGGGTCGAGACGTGTAACTGCCTGAGTCCTTCGCCGAGCCGGGCGCCATCGCGCGGGCCCTGGTCATCGAGCGCCTCCAGCACCAGCAAATCGCCCTCTTCGGCCAGCACCCGCGGGACGCGTAGCGTATCGCTAACCTTCCCCAGGGCGCGCAGCCCCTCCGCTTCGCCGCGCACTCGCTCGGCGCTGTCGCGCTTGACCACGAACGGCTCGGCGGCCTCGACGAACCAGAGTGCTGCACCGCTATCGCCGCCGGACAGCGTGCGCACTCGCCCATCGGCGGACTTACCCAGCGCTGCGAGACGGCGTTTGATCGTCGGCGTCATCGTCACTCTCCCTGACATCGTCATCGGCATTGGCGGTCGCCCCCTTGAGCGCGTCTCCCTCCGGCGTCGAGCGTGGCTTGGGGCGATTGAGTTCCTGCTGGAACAGCGACTTCAGCTCGTGCATTGCCGCCTTTTCGGTGGCCCGGAGCTGCTCACGATCGTTGCGATGGGTGTAGGTGTCCTTGAGTAGCTGATTATCGAAATCGCGAAAGGTGCGCACGGCGTTGATCGCGTTCGAGCTGGGGTAGCCCATGCCCTTGAGCACTTCGACGCTCATCTCCATGCTCGAGGCGAACGTCTCTCTCACCACGCCGTCGACCCCCATCTCCATCAGTTTCCAGGCATGGTGACGATTGCGCGCGCGGGCGTAGACCTTGAGGTGCGGAAAGTGAGTGCGCGCCAGATTGGCGATGGTGAGCGCGGTCTGCTCGTCGTCGACGGCGATCACCAGCAGCTGGGCCTTCTCGATACCCGCGGCACGCAGCAGATCGAGCCGGGCGGCATCGGCATAGAAGATGCGCGAGCCGAAGCGGCGAATGAACTCGACCTGACTGACGTTGGGATCGAGTGCGGTGAAGTTGATCCCCTCCATCTTCAGCATTCGCCCGACCATCTGTCCGAAGCGACCTAGCCCCGCGATCAGCACCGGTGGCGTCTCCTCGCCGAAGTCGGTGTCGTAGGGTCGCGTCTCCTTGAGTCGGCTCCCGAGGTTTTCGCCGAACTGATACAGAAACGGCGTTGCTGCCATGCTCAGTGTCACCGCGGCGATGCAGAGACTGGCGATACGCTGGTCGATGACGCCCGCGGCGACCGCCGCCGTCAGCAGCACGAAGTCGAACTCGCCGCCCTGGGCGATGATCGTCGCCAGCCGCGGGATCTCCGTTCGTGGCAGCCGAGCGATGAGCCCGATCACCGCCAGCACCAGCGTCTTGACCAGCGTCATGGCCACGGCCAATCCCAGCACCCAGAGCAGGTTGTCGAGCACCAGCGCCAGGTTGACCGACATGCCCACGGCAATGAAGAACAGCCCCAGCAGAAGGCCCTTGAACGGCTCGATGTTCGCCTCGAGTTCATGGCGATACGGGGTATCGGCGAGCATTACGCCGCCGAGAAAAGCCCCCAGCGCCATCGACAGCCCCGCCCACTCCATGACCAGCGCCATACCGAGCACCAGAAAGAGTGCGGCGGCAGTGAATATTTCGCGCACGTCGCTGCGCGCCACCAGCGCCAGCACACGCGGAAAGATCAGCCGCCCGAAGGCAATCGCCGCCGCGACCGTGGCGAGGCTGCGCACGATGAGCCAGCCGTCATCCGGGGTGGCATCGGCACGTCCGGCGAGAAACGGCAGCAGCGCCAGCAGCGGAATCACCGCCAGATCCTGGAACAGCAGCATGGCGAACGCACTCTGCCCATGGGGGGTGGCGAGCTGATGGCGCTCGTTGAGCACCTGGAGCGCGAACGCCGTCGAGGAGAGCGCCAGCGTCAGTCCGAGAAAGATCGCGATGCTCGGCGGCAGATCCATCAGCAGACCGATCGGTGTGAGAAGCGCCGCACAGCCGAACATCTGCATCGAGCCGAGCCCCAGCAGGCGCTTTCGCATGCCCCAGAGTCGCCGAGGCTCGAGCTCGAGACCGATGATGAACAGCAGCATCACCACGCCGAATTCGGAAAAATGAAGGACCGACTCCGGCTCGGAGATGAAACCGGTCAACGACGGCCCGGCGAGCAGACCGATACACAGGTAACCGAGAATCGAGCCGAGCCCCAAACGCTGAAACAGCGGCACGGCGATGATCGCCGCCCCCAGCAGTACCGCCGCTTCATTAAGAAAGTTCATCGCGTTCGTCGTCCTTGGTGTTCAGTGGCAGGCGTGGGTTTGGCGAGACAGGCAGTCGGGATCACGGCGTTCGCTCGTCGGGGATTTCGGCCGGTTCGGGAGCGGACTTGAATGGCAGACGCTGCCGACACTGTTCCAGATAGGTGTGCACGTAGGCCCGCTCCTCGCGGCAGAAGTCAGCCACCGCATCGCGAAAGCCCTGATGGTCGAGATAATGAAGCGAACGGCTCAGCGCCGGCGAGAACCCGCGCGTCAGCTTGTGCTCGCCCTGGGTTCCGGGATCGAAATAGCCAAGACCTGTCTCGAGACAGTGTTCGATTCCCTGGTAGTAACAGGTTTCGAAGTGCAGGAAATCCGCCTCGACTTCGCTGCCCCAGTACCGCCCGTAGAGGCGCCCGTCGCCGCTGGCGTCCCGCCCCTCCAGGCAGAGCGCCGCCGCGACGGGGCGTCCCTCGTGGACCGCCTGCACCAGCAGCATCGACCCGGCAAGCGTGTCGCGAAGTCGGGTGAAGAACTCGAGCGTCAGATAGGGCCGCTGGCCCCGCTCGAGGTAGGTCATGCAGTAGCAGCGGAAGAAGTGCGCCAGGGCGGCGTCGTCGATCGCCTCACCGGTCAGCCGGAGGAACGTGAAGCCTTCCTCGGCAAGCTTGCGCCGTTCACGCCGGATCTCCTTGCGCTTGCGCGAGCTCATGCGCCCAAGAAAGCTTTCGAAATCGCGATAGCCGTCGTCGCGCCAGGCAAACTGCACCGCGTGGCGTTCCATCAGCGGGGCGTCGAACGCGTCGCGCCAGTCCGCCACTTCCTCGGACTCGGCGAACAGTAGATGCCAGCTCACCATGCCGGTGCCGACGAGATACGGCGCGAGTACGGCCATGACGTCGCGTCGCGATTCACCGGGGCGCACGCCCAGACGCGGGCCGGCGGCCGGTGTAAAGGGAATCGCACAGAGCGACTTGGGATAGTAGTCCCCGCCGGCTCGCTCCCAGGCGTCCGCCCACGCCCAGTCGAAGACGTATTCACCGCGGGAGTGAAACTTGGCATAGCGCGGGAGGACCGCAATCACCGTATCGCCCCGCCGGACCACCAGATGATCGGGCTGCCAGCCGGTCTCGACGCTGGCGCAGCCGGTCTGTTCCAGTGCCGCGAGAAATTCGTGGCGCAGGAAGGGGTAGCCCTCGCCGGCCGCCGCGTTCCAGCTCGCCGCATCGAGGGCCTCGAGGCTGCCGATGTTGTCGACCCGCAGTGTCATGATGTGTCTCCCTCGCTCGTTCGAATTCGCTCGTGCGTCGCCCGCGCGCCGCGCTTACAGGGTGAAAACGTCGAGCCCGCGCGGCAAGCGTGCGATACTCCCCGAAAGTCACCGGCCAGAGCGAGCGCCACATGCCCCGGACTGCGCCTCCCCCGATGCCCGCAACGCCAGGCCCGCTCAATGTGATGGCGCTGGCGGCTTTTGCGCTGAGTGTCCTCGGCACGCTGTTGCCACCGGCGGCGCTCGGCGGCGTGGTCTGTGGCCATCTGGCGAGGCGCCAGATACGCCAGCGCCATGAGTCCGGCGACAGCTGGGCACTGGCGGGGCTGATCCTTGGCTATCTACTGATACTGCTGTCGCTGGCCGGCCTTTTGCTGTTTGGCGGGTTCGTCGCGACAATGTTCGCCATCACGGCCTTTTTCTAGAACGTTCCGGCATCCCCGTTCGGGCGCCTGATGCCGGTGCCGCCCTGCCACGATGAGACTTCATGCTGACTTCGCTTCTCGACAACGATTTTTACAAGATCACGATGCAAAATGCCGTGATCAAGCGCTTCCCCTATGCGCAGGCCCGTTATGCCTTCATCAACCGCGGCGATCATGCCTTCCCGGAGGGCTTCGGCGAGGCACTCCGCCGCGAGGTCGATGCCATGGCGGAGCTTCGCCTGAGCGGGGCCGAGAAACTCTACCTCGAAAAGACCTGCCCTTATCTCGACCCGACCTATCTCGATTTCCTTGCCGGTTTTCGCTATGACCCCGACGAGGTGATCATCGATCAGCAAGGGAGCGAGCTCTCGGTCACCATGGAGGGGCTCTGGTATCGCACCATCCTGTGGGAAGTCCCCCTGATGGCGCTGATCAGCGAACTCTGGTATCGCCTGCGCAATGTGCCTCGCGATGACGATGAACTGATCGAAAAGCGTACCCGAGACAAGATAGAGCACTACCGAGGCCTGGGGCTGAAAATCGCCGAATTCGGCACGCGTCGGCGCTTCGCCTTTGACGTCCACGACCGTGTGGTCGGCGCGCTCAAGCGCTACGGCGGCGAGAGTTTTACCGGCTCGAGCAATGTGCTCCTGGCGATGCGCCACGACGTCAAGCCAATCGGCACTCATGCCCACGAGTGGTTCATGTTTCACGGCGCGCGCTTCGGTTTCAAGATGGCCAACAGCCTGGCGCTGGAGCACTGGGTCGATGTCTACCGAGGGGATCTGGGGATCGCCCTGACGGACACCTTCACCTCTCACGCCTTCTTCGAAAGCTTCGACAAGAAGTTTGCCAAGCTCTTCGATGGCGTGCGCCACGACAGTGGCGATCCCGTCGACTTCGCCGCCGCAACCATCGCCCACTACGAGCGTCTCGGGGTCGACCCACGCAGCAAGACGATCATCTTCTCCGATGCACTGACGCCGGAGAGAGTCGAGCGCATCCAGGCGTTCTGTCAGGACCGCATCGGCATGGCATTCGGTATCGGCACCAACTTCACCAACGACGTCGGCGTCGAGCCGATGAACATGGTGATCAAGATGGTCGAGGCGCGCCCCGAGGGGCAGCACTGGCTACCGGTGGTCAAGCTGTCGGACATTCCGGACAAGCATACCGGCGACCCGGAGATGATTGCGCTGGCCAAGCGCGTACTCGCCCTCAGCCGCCCCAGCGAATAACGCCCCGGGAGGCCATCGACCGGCGCGACGCCTGCAAAAAAGGCCACGAACCCAGAGTTCGTGGCCTTTTCGTCTTGTCGGCCCGGCGAATTGCCACGACGGGCGTTGGCGGCCCCGGCGGCTACTCGTTCAGCGCCTGATCCAGCGCTAGCAGCGCCGCCTGCCAGGACGCCGCATCAGCCGCCGCGTTGTAGCCCAGCGGCAGGTCGAACTCGGCGGCCAGGCGATCGGCATCGGGATTGGTGAACGCATGCGTGGCGCCGGGGTACTGCACCACGCGCACGTCGGCACCGTTCTCCTCGAGCGTCGCCGCCATGCTGTCGAGTGCCGCCGGATCGACCAGCGGGTCCTGTTCGCCATTATAGATCCGCACCACCCCGTCGAATGCCTGCGGCTGGCTGACGGCCTGGGTGGGGCTGCCGTGAAAGCTAATGGCGGCATCGATCGGCATGCCGGCAAGCGCCATGTTCATCACCACCCCTCCGCCGAAGCAGTAACCGAGGGCGGCAATGCTGTCGCCGCGAACCGCGGGGTGCTGGCGCAACGCAGCCATTGCCGCCTCCAACCGCGAGCGAGCGGCTGGCCAGTCCTGCATGACCTGACTCGAGAACGCCTTGGCCTGATCGGGATGCTCAGCCACCTTGCCATCGCCGTACATGTCGACCGCCAGCGCCACGAAACCGAGTGCAGCGAGCTGGTCGGCACGGTGCTTGATGGTGTCATTGAGCCCCCACCACTCATGCACCAGCAGTACGCCGGGGCGCGGCTCATCGTCGGCGGCATTGTAGGCAAGATAGCCCTCGTAGGTGTTGCCACCCGTGCTGTATTCGAAGGTCTCCCCCTGCACGTGCGGCCCTTCCACTTCATCCGCCCACGCGCCGGTGGCGATCAGGCAGAGCAGCGCGACCAGTAGCAGTCGTCCCATCATCGTTCTCCTTGTGTCTGGTCGCGACGCTCGCTGAAGCAGCGCCACGCTTGATTCTTCTGACCATGAAACGCATGGCGCTAACGGTTTTTCTGGTTGACGGAAAGCCGCTATGGCGAGCAGTCAGAGAGCCTGCTGGACCCGATCGCGCCCCAGCGCTCTCGCCTGCTCCAACCCCTTGCCGGCGCGTTCGAGAAACGTTTCGGCAGGCTCATCGTCGTGGTGTTCGGCGACCCCAAGACTAACCGAGAAAGCCAGCCAGTGACCATGGAACTCGATTCGTGTCGAGGAGAGACGAGCGCGCAGGCGCTCGGCGATCGCCGCGGTTTCCTGCAGTGTCTTGCCGCTGAGCAACAGCGCAAAATCGTCTTCACCCAGACGTCCGAAGCTGAACCGCTCGCGCAGCGTCGCCTGGCAAATTTCACCGATGCAGCTCAGCACCAGATCGCCGCCGTAACGGCCCCAGTCGTCGTTGATCTTCGCAAGATGATCGATATCAAACACGATCAGGGTCAAGCGGGCATAAGGGTCGCCGGCCAGGCACACCTGACGCAGAAGTCCCATGAAGGCGTTGCGGTGGAGCGCCGAGGTGAGTTCATCGGTCGCCGTGTAGCTCTCCCACTGCAGCGTCTGTCGGCGCCGCTCGGTAATGTCGCGGGCGATGGCATACCAGCCTCCCACGCCACGCTGGCGGGGTGAGAACTGCACCTCGAACCAGCGATAACCCAATATGGCATGGTGCAGTCGCAGCTCGAGCAGGGAGCCGGTGCCCTCGTGGGCGCACGCCTCCAGCGACCGCTGAATCTTGGGCGCCTCCTCCGGCGACATGAGGGCAAGCAGCGACTCGCCCTCGAGCCGGGAAGCAGTGACGCCCAGCAGGTTCTCGACATCGCCGCCGGCATTGAGACACTCGAACTCCTCGCCCAACTCGATCAGCAGATCCCCGGCGTGGTTGATGAGCCCATTGGCAAAGACGCTGTCAACCTCATCCTGCTCCGAGCGCTGGAGCACACCGGAAAGCGCAACCACCTCCCCGCTCTCGTTTCGCTGAATGCTCAGCGTGTCCTCGATACGGCAAAGGGTGCCATCCCGGTTGATGACGCTGTAGTCGAGGGTCAGGCGGACTTCACCATGGTCGAAAGCCGCCTGTAATTGCTCGAGGATACGTCGCCGCTCGTTCTCCGGCATGGCCGTCAGCCAGAGTTGCGGATTGGACAGGTAATCCGCAGCAGGGCGGCCGCTCAACTCCATGATCGACTCGGAGACGAAATGCGCATGCCCCAGCCACCAAGAGGGGCCGGTAACGTAGAGCGTCGTTGGAAGTGTGCTTAGCCAGTCGCGGGTCTGGTCGTTAAGGCCATCGATCTCGCCGCCCGGCGCCTGCGGTGGTTGCATGTTGCGCTCTCTTCAGGCCGCCCGTTAAACGGCGGGACGACGAATTCCGCGTTAGTGTGACCCAACTCGGCGGCGATAATCGGTAGGTTCGGCCAACGCCGATACGTCAGTGGCAGCATCGTCAGCCGGCGGGGACATTGGATCGCGACGTTCGCAGGCACCTGCCAGCTGGCGCAGCTCATCGAAGGTGAGTTCCACTCGGTGGATACCTTCCTGCTCCTGCCAGATGACGAATACAACCGGCGTGGCACGCGACTGGTCTACGCCAACGATACGCCCGCAGCGTTCCTGGCCGGGTTCACGCACTGACTCGCCGATCAAGCGATGGGCGTTGATGCGCGTCTTGTCCATGACGGCGTCAACCTCAATAGAGTGGATGGATAGTGGAATGGTCTACACCTTAGAGCGTAGAACCCACTAAACCAAGCCCTTAGCCCGCATTGACCATGTTTTTCCTACCGACGGTGTGGGTATCGGCAGCCGCTCCCGCCGACTTGATCTTGGAATCGATATTTCGGTCGATAGAAGAAAGTTGAGAAGATGATCCCTTCTCGAGGACCACTCCTCCGGTCCGCCCGGACGTTGAGCCGGACAGTGGCAGCAATGCTGACAGGGCGCCAGCGTAGCGGTGTGATACCCAAGAGTATCGTCATAGAAAGCCGGCATCGCCATAAAAAAAGGCGACACCCACAGGGCATCGCCTTTCGACGCTTCAGACCGGCCTCTCGGGCCGGCATCCGCTGCCGTGAATCGCCATTTGGCCTTATGCAGTCGCCTGCATCGCGAGTGCAGTGTCGAGCATACGATTGGAGAAGCCCCACTCGTTGTCATACCACGCCATGACCTTGACCAGACGGCCGTTGACACGGGTGTGGTTGGCGTCGAACGTCGATGAGTTGGCATCGTGATTGAAGTCGATCGACACCAGCGGCTCGGCATTGACCGCCAGCACCGGCGACGTCTCGGCCGCTTTTTCGACGATACGGTTGATCTCTTCCTTGCTGGTATCACGGCTCGCGGTGAAGGTGAGATCCACCAGCGACACGTTGATCACCGGCACCCGAACGGCCAGGCCATCGAGCTTGCCATCCAGCTCCGGCAACACCAGCCCCACTGCCGCCGCGGCACCGGTCTTGGTCGGGATCATCGAGTGCGTCGCGCTACGCGCCCGGTACGGGTCCTTGTGGTAAACGTCGGAAAGATTCTGATCGTTGGTGTAGGCGTGGACGGTCGTCATCAATCCATTCTCGATACCCACGCTCTCCTGCAGCGCCTGAGCGACCGGCGCCAGGCAATTGGTGGTGCAGGAGGCGTTGGAGACCACCTTGTGATCGGCCTGCAGGACGGACTCGTTGACGCCGAACACGATGGTGGCATCGGCATCCGGGCTCGGCGCGGAGATCAGAACTCGCCTGGCGCCCGCTTCAAGATGCTTGGCCGCCGCATCACGCTTGGTGAAAAGCCCCGTGCACTCCATCACCAGATCGACGTTCATCGATTGCCAGGGCAGCGCTGCTGGCTCCCGCTCGGAGAGGATGCGAATGCTGTCACCGTCTACGCTCAACGTATTGTCGTCATGACTGACCTCGAAGCCGAAGCGGCCGTGGACAGTATCGTGACGCAGCAGATGGGCGTTGAGGGCCGGATCGCCCAGATCGTTAATAGCAACGACCTCGACGCGATCTCGGTAACCGTTCTCGTAAAGGGCGCGAAGTACGTTGCGGCCGATACGACCGAATCCGTTGATGGCGACACGCAGAGTCATAGGGCTCTCCTTGGATGACCTGATTGCACGTTTCGGTGTCGCGACGACGTGACACGCATGGCGCCAGAGTCGCGAGTCTGATGACAGTCTAGAACATCATATAAAGAAAGAATATTACGTAGAAAGCCAAAATCGCTCGCCAAAGCGGGCGTTAGCGGCCTTATTCTTTGGTAAGTTTACCAACATAACCTGACCATTCGATGAGGCAGACCATGGCACTTCACGCTACCGTCGACCGAGTGACCCAGCGCATCGAGATGCGCTCCGCCGAGCGACGCCGACTCTATGAATCTCGCATGGAAGCGCAGCACCGTCGCGGCGTTCACCGTGGCGAGCTCTCCTGTGGCAACCTCGCTCACGGCTTCGCTGCCTGCAATGCCGCCGACAAGAACAGCCTCAAGCTGATGAATGCCACCAACGTCGGCATCGTCTCCTCCTACAACGACATGCTATCGGCCCACCAGCCGTTCGAGCACTTTCCGGAAGCGATTCGCGAAGCCGCGCGGGGCATGGGCAGCACCGCGCAGTTCGCCGGCGGCGTGCCAGCGATGTGCGATGGTGTGACCCAGGGCCAGCCCGGGATGGAACTGTCGCTCTTTTCGCGAGACGTGATTGCCATGTCCACGGCGGTCGCGCTCTCTCACAACATGTTCGACAGCGCGGTCTATCTCGGCGTCTGCGACAAGATCGTGCCGGGGCTTTTCATCGGTGCGGCACGTTTTGGTCACCTGCCGGCGATCTTCGTGCCCGCCGGGCCGATGCCGAGCGGGTTGCCTAACAATGAAAAGTCACGCATTCGACAACTCTATGCCGAAGGCAAGGTGGGCCGGGATGCGCTGCTGGAAGCCGAGTCGGAGTCCTACCATAGTCCCGGCACCTGCACCTTCTACGGCACCGCCAACTCCAACCAATTAATGATGGAGATGATGGGCCTGCATCTACCGGGTACCTCCTTCGTCAATCCGGGCACGCCGCTGCGCGACGCCATCACCCGTTACGCCACCGAACAGGTCATCCGCAACAGCGACCAGGGCGGCAGCTATCGCCCCTTCTACCGTCAGGTAACCGCCAAGGCGGTCGTCAATGCCCTGATCGGACTGCTCGCCTCAGGCGGCTCGACCAATCACACGCTACACCTGGTCGCGATGGCGGCCTCGGTCGGCGTGACGCTGACCTGGGACGACTTTGCCGAACTCTCGGCGGTCATCCCAAGCCTGACCCGGATCTATCCCAACGGCCAGGCGGACGTGAACCATTTCCACGCCGCCGGCGGCGTGAGTTTCCTGGTCCGCGAGCTGCTGGGCGCCGGGCTCCTGCACCCGGACGTGGAGACCGCCTTCGGCACCGACATGACCGCCTATACCCAGGAGCCTTTTCTCGAGGAGGGGCGCCTCATCTGGCGCGAGGGGACCGGACAGAGCCTCGACGAGGACGTGCTGCGTCCGGTCTCTCGCCCCTTCTCCCCCACCGGCGGGCTGGCCGTGCTCGACGGCAACCTCGGCCGCGGCGTGATCAAGGTCTCTGCCGTGAAACCCGAGATGCGCCTGGTGGAAGCGCCGGTGCGCATCTTCGACGATCAGAGCCAGGTTCGCGCGGCCTTCGAGAGCGGCGAACTCGACCGCGATATCATCGTGGTCGTGCGCTTTCAGGGCCCCAGAGCCAACGGCATGCCCGAGCTCCATCAGTTGACGCCTTTCCTCGGCGTGCTGCAGGATCGCGGCCACAAGGTCGCCCTGGTCACCGACGGGCGCATGTCCGGCGCCTCGGGCAAAGTGCCGGCGGCGATTCACATCACGCCGGAAGCCATCGATGCCGGCCCGATCGCCTACCTGCGCGATGGCGACATCGTTCGGCTCGATCCGGACAGCGGTGCCCTCGAAGCGCTGGTGGCGGCCGACGTCTGGGCGTCACGACAGCCGGCGACCAGCGACCTGACTCACTATCATCACGGCATGGGGCGCGAACTCTTCGCCGGATTTCGTCAGCAAGTCGGCGGTGCCGAGGAGGGTGCGGCGACTTTCGGCGGTTTCGACGCCGCCGATCTGCCCGGAGGGCACACATGACGACTCCCGCCTTGGTCGGCGACATCGGTGGTACCAACGCCCGCTTTGCGCTCGTCGAGCCCGGCGGGTTCGATCTTCACTCGATCGAAACGCTGCCCTGTGCTCGCTACGCCGGTCTCACCGAGGCGATCCAGGACTATTTGCGTCAGGTCGGCGCGCCAGCCCCGGCGGAGTCCTGCCTGGCCTTCGCCTGCCCGGTCCATGAGGACTGGGTCAAGATGACCAATAACGACTGGGCATTCTCCAAGCAGGCGGTCGCCGAAACGCTAGGCCTCTCCACCTTCAAGGTGATCAACGATTTCACCGCGCAGGCGCTGGGGATTCCCCACGTCAACGCCGACGAGCTGGTGGCGATCGGCGAGGGCGAGGCCGAACCCCGCAGGCCCCGGCTGGTCATGGGCCCCGGTACCGGACTCGGCATGGCAGGGCTCGTGCCCAGCCGACACCACTGGATTCCGCTCAGTACCGAGGGCGGCCACGCCACCTTCGCCCCCACCGATGCCCGTGAGCGCGAACTGCTGGACTACTTCACCGCTCGCTACGGCCGGGTCTCGCTCGAGCGTCTGCTTTGCGGACAGGGTCTGCTGGATCTGTATCTCGCCCATGCGGCACTCTTCGGCGTCACCGCCCACTACAACACCCCTGCCGAAGTGACCGGTGCCGCGCGTGCCGGCGACAGCATCGCCCGCGAGGCGCTGCTGCGTTTCCTGAAGATCCTCGGTGACGCCTGCGGTGACGCCGCCCTCACGCTCGGTGCGCTGGGGGGGGTGTATCTCTGCGGCGGTATCGTCCCCCGCCTGACCGATTGGCTCCCCCGTAGTGACTTTCGCCGCGCCTTCGCCGACAAGGGGCGCTTGAGCGCTTACAATGCCGGCATTCCCACCTGGGTAGTCACAGCGCCGTGGACCGGCCTACTCGGCGCGGCGGAAGCTTTGCACAACGAGGAAGTCACATGATTCCCGAAACGCTCGAGACGCTGATTGCAGCGACCGACGGTCAGCGGGAGACCGAATGGGAGAACCGTCGGGTCCTCTTGATCAACGCCGAATGGGGCGAGCTTGCCATCTCGCTGCAGGGGGCGCAGGTCCTGCATTATCGGCCGGCCGGCGACGCGCGCGGCTGGCTCTGGGTCACCCCCACGCCACAGGCGCTACCCGGCGCGATTCGCGGCGGCATTCCGCTGTGCTGGCCGTGGTTCGCCGATGAGTCACCGGACGGCAAGGGGCCCATGCACGGCCCGGCGCGCACGGCCGAGTGGCGGGTCGAGGCGGTCGATCCGGACATTTCGGGCCACGGCGTCGAGATCCATCTCTCGCCGGTCGAGTCTCTCCATGACGAGCTCACTCCCAGCGCCGTGGTCCACGCTAACGAGCGCCAACTCAGTGTCGAACTCTTCACGCGTCATACCGGTAGCACACCGGTGAAACTGACCGGCGCGCTGCACACCTACTTCGCCGTGGCCGATACCCATCGCTGCCGCGTCGAAGGTCTCTCCGGCGCGCGCTACCTCGACAAGCTCGAACGCTTTGCCGAGAAAGAACAGCAGGGTGAACTGGGCATCCGCGGCGCGCTCGACCGCATTTATCAGTCCAATCGTCCGGTGATACTCGACGACGGCGAGCGTCGTCTGCAGATCACCAAGCAGGGCAGCGACTCCACCGTTGTCTGGCATCCCGGTAGCGAGCTGCCCGGCGACACGCCCGCCGAGGCCGGCCAGCGTTTTCTCTGCGTCGAGGCCGCCTGTACCCGAGTCGACCCGGTGTGGCTGGTGCCGGACGGCCAGCACCTCCTGGCCACCACGATCGTCAAGGAGGTCACCCAGCCGTGAGCGATGATCTGACCTTCGACTCCCCCGTCATTCTTGGCATGATGCGACTGCACGAACGCCCCGAATTCGACGACCCGGAGCGCTTCGCCGACTGGCTCGAGGCGCGCGTGGATCAGGGCCTTCACTGGTTCGACCATGCCGACAGCTACGCCAACCACCTCGGCGAGGCGCGCTTCGGCGCCGCCCTGGCACGCCGCCCCAGTCTGAAATCGCGGGTTCGCGTCGTGACCAAGGGCAATATCGTGTTGCCGGGTCACGACCCGTCGCCGTTCGGGGTCAAGCACTACAACAGTTCGGCGCGCTACCTGACCGACGTCATCGACCGCTCACTCGAGCGCCTGGGCGTCGAACGTCTGGAGCACTTTCTGCTCCACCGGCCCGACCCGCTGATGGATGCCGAGGACACGGCCCGCGCCCTGGACGACGCCATCGATGCGGGCAAGATCGGCGCGGTCGGCGTTTCCAACTTCCTACCGGAGCAGTGGCGCCGACTGCAGGCTGCAATGACGCATCGACTCAGCGTCCACCAGCTCGAGCTGTCACTGGCGCGGCCGGACGCCCTCTTCGACGGTTTCTACGATGCCATCCTGGCCGATGGCATGGCGCCGCTGGCATGGTCGCCGCTCGGCGGCGGCTCGGTCTTCGAGGACGTGCTCGGCACGGCACTCTCGCGACTCGCCGAGCAGCTTGACTCGACGACTGCCGGGCTGGCGCTGGCCTGGCTGCGGCGGCTTCCGGGCAGTCCGGTGCCGGTGATCGGTACGCTCAATGAAAAGCGCATTGATCATCTGGTGCATAGCGGTAATCTCGATCTCGACCGCGCGACCTGGTTCGCACTGCTCGAGGAGGCGCGTAGCCACCGCGTGCCCTGAATGGCAGCGACGTCGGCCTCGTGGCCGGCGTTGATGCCGTCCTTCGATGGAGAAGAGAGACAACAACACCATGACCCCCATCATCGCTTTCGGTGAAGCCCTCGTTGACATGCTCTCCAGCCGACTCGGCGATGCCGCCGGCCCGGAGAGCTTCACGCCCTACGCCGGCGGCGCGCCCGCCAACGCCGCTGTCGCCTGCGCACGCCAGGGACTCCCGAGCTGCTTTCTCGGCATGATCGGCGAAGATCGTTTCGGGGACTTCCTCGTCGCTGAACTCGAGGCTCACGGCGTCGATACCCAGCACGTCACCCGCACCGCCGAGGCCCGAACGGCGCTGGCCTTCGTCTCGCGAGATGCCAACGGCGAGCGGCGCTTCGACTTCTACCGCCCACCGGCAGCGGACCTCCTCTATCGGCGCGAGCACCTCCCACCGGGCATCTTCATCGAGCCGGCGCTGGTGCACCTGTGCAGCAACAGTCTCACCGATGAAGCGATCGCTGAAACAACGCTGGATCTGGCGAGTATCGCCCGTCGCGGCGGCTGTCTGATCAGTGTCGACGTCAACCTTCGCCCGGCGCTCTGGCCGAATGCGACAGTGGATACCGACAGGGTTCACCGGCTGCTAGAGCGGGCGCATCTGATCAAACTCTCCACCGAGGAGCTGGATGCGCTGCGAGGTGAAGAGAGCGCGGAGAGCTGGATCACCGCGCAGCTGGCCAACCGGGCCCGGATGATCGTGGTCACCGACGGCCCCAATCCGGTCGTTGCCTACCTCGCCGAGCAGCGGCTGCAGGTGACACCGCCGAGTGTGCAGGCTATCGACACCACCGCAGCGGGGGATGCCTTCATCGGCGGCCTGCTCGCGTCGCTGTCGCGTGCCGACGTCACCTGCGAGACGTTCGGCGACTGGCTCACCGACGAGCAGGCGCTGTCCGAGGCACTGGCGTTCGCCAGCCGCTGCGGGGCCTTCGCCGCGACCCGCGCCGGCTCGTTCGTCTCGCTGCCGGGGTCCGAGGATCTGGACCACCTGCCGGGGTAACATCGTGGCGCCGGCGTTTTCGGCGCCTCACCTTCTCGCTACCCGCGCTCACCCCCGCCCTGCGCCTGCCGCCCCGCCGCGAACTTCGACCATCGTCGCATGTCCGGCTCGCGCCCCCCTCTCCGATGCTAGTGTCAGGTGTCGAACTCCAGGGCGCCATCGCTCGTAGAGCGCCGGATCAATGGCAACGCCTGAGTTCGCTGGCAACCCCGCTTTCAGGATCCAACAATGAACAAACTCTACGCCAGCGCTGACGAAGCGCTGGACGGGCTGGTCAAAGACGGTGCCTCACTCGCCGTCGGTGGCTTTGGCCTCTGCGGCATCCCCGAGGCCCTCATCGTCGCGCTTCGCGACACCGGTAAGCGCGAGCTGACCGTTGCCAGCAACAATGCCGGCGTCGACGGCTTCGGCCTGGGTCTGCTGCTCGAATCCCGCCAGATTCGCAAGATGCTCTCTTCCTACGTTGGCGAGAACAAGACGTTCGAACGCCAGTACCTCTCCGGCGAGCTGGAGCTCGAATTCTGCCCCCAGGGGACGCTCGCCGAGCGGCTGCGCGCGGGCGGGGCGGGCATTGCGGCGTTCTTTACCCGAACCGGCTACGGCACCCAGATCGCCGAGGGCAAGGAGGTTCGCGAGTTCGATGGCGAGCACTACGTGATGGAGCGCGGCCTCAAGGTCGACGTGGCGCTGATCAAGGCACAGACCGCCGATCGCGCCGGCAACCTGCGCTTCAACAAGACCGCGCGCAACTTCAACCCGCTGGCAGCGATGGCCGGGCGTGTCTGCGTGGTGGAGGTCGAGGAGATCGTCGAAACGGGCCAGATCGATCCAGACGACATTCACCTGCCGGGCATCTTCGTGCACCGCATCGTGCACAACCCCACGCCGGAAAAGCGCATCGAAAAGCGCACGCTACGGGAGACTTCCTAAGATGCCCTGGAACAAGGAACAGATGGCCGAGCGTGCGGCCGCCGAGCTCGAGGACGGCTTCTACGTCAACCTCGGCATCGGCCAGCCCACCCTGGTCGCCAACTACATCCCCGACGGCATGGACGTCTGGCTGCAGTCCGAGAACGGCCTGCTCGGCATCGGCCCCTTCCCCACCGAGGAGACGGTCGACCCGGATCTGATCAACGCCGGCAAGCAGACCGTCACCGCCCTGCCCGGCTCGAGCTTTTTCGACAACGCCGAGTCGTTCGCGATGATTCGCGGCGGCCACATCGACCTGGCGATCCTCGGCGCCATGCAGGTCTCGCGCAGCGGTGATCTCGCCAACTGGATGATCCCCGGCAAGATGGTCAAGGGCATGGGCGGGGCCATGGACCTGGTGGCGGGCGTGCAGCGGGTCGTGGTGCTGATGACTCACACCGCCAAGGGCGAGCACAAGATTCTCGAGTCCTGCTCGCTACCGCTGACCGGCGTTGGCGTGGTGAACCGTATCATCACCGATCTCGGCGTGATGGACGTCACCGACGACGGCCTCGCGCTGGTGGAACTGGCCCCCGACGTCACCTTCGATGCGATTCAAGAAGCGACCGGCTGCGAGCTGGTCGACGCCCGCCGAGCGGTTTCCATCTGACCGGCTTGTCGTCGAACACGGCCCCGGGCGAGCGTGCCGATCGGCACGCTCGCGCCATACCGACAAGCATCTTCACCATGGACAGGAGTCTTCTCGATGCGTGATGTCGTCATCGTCGCTGCCACTCGCACCCCGATCGGCACCTTTCAGGGTGGGCTTGCCAGCGTACCCGCCGTCACCCTTGGCGCCACGGCGATCCGCCACCTGCTTCAGGGCATCGACCCCACCGGCGTCGACGAGGTGATCATGGGCCATGTGCTGCGTGCCGGGCTCGGTCAGAATACCGCCCGTCAGGCGGCGATCGAAGCCGGCATGCCCGAACACATCCCCGCCATGACGCTCGATAAGGTCTGTGGCTCGGGCATGAAGGCCTTGCATCTCGCGGTGCAGGCGATCCGCTGTGGAGACGCGGAGACGATCGTTGCCGGCGGCATGGAGAGCATGAGCCTGGCGCCCTACGTGCTGCCGAAGGCACGCACCGGTCTGCGCATGGGCAACGCCGAGCTGGTTGATAGCATGATCAACGACGGGCTGTGGGACGCCTTCAACGACTATCACATGGGGGTGACCGCCGAGAATCTGGCCGAGCAGTATGGGATTACGCGTGAGTCGCAGGACGCCTACGCCGCCGAGAGCCAGCGGCGGGCGGCGACGGCGCGGGATTCAGGCAGGTTCGACGCCGAAATCACCCCGGTCAGCGTGCCCCAGCGCCGCGGCGAGCCGGTCATCGTCGAGCGCGATGAGCAGCCCCGCGACGGCGTGACGGCGGAGTCGCTTTCCAAGCTCAAGCCTGCCTTCGCCAGAACCGGCTCCGTCACCGCCGGCAACGCCTCCTCGCTCAACGACGGCGCCGCCGCCCTGCTGGTCATGAGCGCCGAGCGCGCCGCCAAGCTCGGCCTGGCGGTGATGGCGACGATTCGCGGCTACGCCAATGCCGCCGTCGACCCGGCGATCATGGGCATTGGCCCGGTCCCGGCGACACGCCGCTGTCTCAAGCGCGCCGGATGGTCACTGGATGAGCTCGACCTGATCGAGGCCAACGAAGCCTTCGCCGCGCAGTCTCTCGCCGTCGCCCACGACCTCGGTTGGCCCAGTGAGCGGGTCAACGTCAACGGCGGCGCCATCGCGCTGGGCCACCCCATCGGCGCCTCCGGCGCGCGGATACTGGTCACCCTGCTGCATGAGATGCAGCGCCGTCACGCCAAGCGCGGCCTGGCCACGCTCTGCATCGGCGGTGGGCAGGGGGTCGCAACCGCCCTCGAGCGAGGCTGAACGCACCACAGCGCGTCGCACCGTGCGAACCGGGCACCCGTTTCACGCGCGACTGGTGGGATCCTCGCGCATCGACCAGACTAGCTGGAGATCTCTTTCAACGACGCAGGGAGCGCTATCGTGAAACCTCAGACACTCTGGACCATCGTCGGCACCGGCACGGCCGTCATCAGCGGCGTGCTGGCACGCCAGAGCATCAAGCAGAGCTTCCGTCATGGCGTGTTCGAGCCGCCGGTCAATCCCGACGCCGATGATGTCGAGTGGCGTCAGGCGCTGATCTGGGGCGCCGCCTCCGGCATGGCCGTGGGCATGGCCCGCATCGTCGGCTGGAAGATCGCCTCTGCCGGCATGCGCCGCACCCGTCGCTCTCGTCGCGGTCAGCGCCTGCTGGCGCGAATCGAGGACTACGACGACTGAGCCGCGCGCCGTGACCCGCCGACACACCAGTGCCCCCGAGCCGCTTCGGCTCGGGGGCACTTTTCTGGCAGCCCCGGGTCATTCGCGTCAGCCGCTCGACCCGGGGCGACACGGCGCCCCCGTCAGGCCCTTGCCGTCAGCGCGGATAGCGCTGCGTCGCCTCCCGCGTCAGCTGCGTGATGCCGGCCCAGTCCTCGGCGTCGACCAGCGACTTCGCCACCATCCACGACCCGCCGACACACATGACATTGGGTAGCGCCAGATACGCCTCGGCGTTGTCCACGGTCACTCCCCCCGTCGGACAGAACTGTGCCTCCGGCAGCGGTCCGGCGAACGACTTGAGCGCCGGGGCGCCGCCGTTGGCCTCGGCGGGGAAGAACTTGAAGCGGCGATAGCCGTACTCCCAGCCCGTGACCACCTCCGACACCGTGGCCACACCCGGCAGCAGCGGGACGTCACTCGCGGCGCCGTACTCGAACAGCGTCGGCGTCGTGCCGGGCGTGACGACGAAGTCCACGCCGAGCGCCTCGCAGACCTGGTACTGCTCGACGCTGAGCACCGTTCCCGCGCCCAGCACCACCTCAGGCAGGGCCTCGCGAATGTGCCGGATCGCCTCTACGGCAGCCTCCGTGCGCAGCGTGACCTCGAGCACGTTCAAGCCGCCCTCGACGAGCGCTTTCGCCAGCGGCACGGCGTGATCGAGGCGCTCGATCACCAGCACGGGAATGATCGCCGTCGAGCGGCAGATGGCATCGACACGATCGGTCTGCGACGCGGGCAGTTGAGCGGTCATCATGGTCTCCTTGTGAGCGCGGCGCTCGTCGCTTGCGAGCGCCATCCAGCGTGTTTCAGTAATCTTCGTACCAGGAGCGGCCGTCCTGAGTGATCATGGCGATCGACGCCACCGGCCCCCAGGAGCCTGCCGGGTATCGCCGCGGGGGGATATCACGCTGCTTCCAGCCCTCGATCAACTGGTCGACCCACTTCCAGGCGTACTCGACCTCGTCGCGGCGCACGAAGAGGTACTGCTGGCCCTTCATCACCTCGAGCAGCAGCCGCTCGTAGGCGTCTGGAATCCGCGCCTTGGGAAAGGCGTGGTTGAAGTCAAGGTGCAGTGGCCCGGGGCGCAGACGCATGCCCTTGTCGAGCCCGCCGTCCTTGGTCAGCACCTGCAGCGCGATCCCCTCTTCCGGCTGCAACCGGATCACCAGCTTGTTGGCCGCCAGGTTGCGCTGATCGGGATCGAAGATGTAGTGCGGCTGCTGACGGAAGTGGATGACGATCTGCGACAGTTTTTCCGGCATCCGCTTGCCGGTGCGCAGGTAGAACGGCACCCCTGCCCAGCGCCAGTTGGCGACTTCGAGACGCATGGCGACGAACGTTTCGGTGGTGCTGGACGTATTGGCTTCGTCCTCCTCGAGATAGCCCGGCACGCTCTCCCCTTCGATGGAGCCGGCGACGTACTGACCGCGAACCACATGACGGTTGAGCGCCTCTCCCTCGAGCGGCTTGAGCGCCTTGAGCACCTTGACCTTCTCATCGCGGATGGCGTCGGCGTCCAGATTGGCCGGCGGGTCCATGGCCAGCATGGTCAGAAGCTGCAGCAGGTGGTTCTGAACCATGTCCCGAAGCTGTCCCGCCTTGTCGAAGTAGCCCCAGCGCCCCTCGATGCCGACCTGCTCGGCAACGGTGATCTCGACATGGGAGATCTGGCTCTGGTTCCACTGGTTGCCGAACATCGGGTTGGCGAAGCGCAGCGCGATCAGGTTCTGCACCGTCTCCTTGCCCAGATAGTGGTCCATACGGTAGATGCGCGACTCGGGGAACACCGCACCGATGGCGTCGTTAATCTCGTGGGAGGACTCGAGGTCATAGCCGATCGGCTTCTCCACCACCACGCGGGAGTGCTCGTCGAGACTGCCGCTGCGCTCCAGGTTGGCGCAGATGTCGCCATAGATGCTGGCGGGGACCGCAAGATAGATGGTCAGCGGGCACTCACTATCAGGGCTCTCGGCGTGCCAGTCGCGGATGCTTTCATACCCCTCGACGGTATCGAAGTCGAGGCGGCGGTAGTCGAGCCGGGCGAGGAACCGGTCCAGGCACCCCTGTTCCAGCTCATTGGGCTTGACGCGTTTCTTGAGTCGCTCGAGCACCAGCTCACGGAAGCTGTCGCGATCGTGCTCGTGACGGGCGAGTCCCAGAATTCGGGTTTCGGCGCCGAGCAGGCCGTCGCGGTCGAGATGGTAGAGGGCCGGGTAGAGCTTGCGTAGCGCCAGATCCCCCAGTGCGCCGAACAGGGCCATATCCACGTTGGGCGTTGCCTCTCGAGTCATTGCTCGCTCCTCAGGATGGTCGATACAGGTAGTTAACTTACGAATAAAATACGCCAATCGCGCGCGTTCTGGTACGTGGCCTCGTGATTGAGTGACTCATCCTTTGCTGTTAAGGGCGCCGAGGGAAGCTCGACTTGGCGCGAGACAGCGCCCCAGCTAGCATGCGAAGCTTTGTGTCACCGTCGCCGTTCGACCGCCGCCAGGAGTTTGCCCCCGCGCATGGCCAATCACGATCTCATCGCCCGCATTCGTTCGCGCCTCGACGAACTGAATCGCTCGGAACGCAAGGTCGCCGAGGTCATCTTGAAAGACCCCAATACCGCGATCGGCATGAGCATAGCCACTCTGGCACAGGCTGCCACGGTGAGCGAACCGACCGTCAACCGCTTCTGCCGCAACTTCGACACCAAGGGCTATCCGGACTTCAAGATCCAGCTCGCTCAGAGCCTTGCTGGCGGTACGCCTTACGTCAGTCGCAACGTGGAGCGCGACGACGACGCTGGCGCCTACACCGACAAGATCATCGGCGCGACCATCGCCGCACTCGACGAAGCCCGGCGCACGCTGGATGCCAAACGCATCGAGCGGATCGTGGATCATCTCTCCCAGGCGCGACAAATCAGCTTCTTTGCACTCGGCGCCTCGGCCCCCGTCGCGTTCGACGCCCAGAACAAGTTCTTTCGCTTCAACCTGCCGGTCACGGCGCACAGTGACGTGCTGATGCAGCGCATGACGGCCGCGGCCGCTCACACCGGCGACGTCATCGTGGTGGTCTCCTACACCGGACGCACCCGGGATCTGGTCGAAGCCGCCGGGCTCGCCCGCGACAGCGGCGCACTGGTGATCGGACTCACCCGTGAAGGCTCGCCACTGGCCAAGGTCTGCAGCGAGGTGCTGGCGGTGGACCTGCCGGAAGACACCGAAGTCTACATGCCGATGTCTTCACGGATGATTCACATGGCGCTGATCGATGTGCTCGCCACCGGCGTGACGTTGAGACGCGGCGAGTCGTTCATGCCGCACCTGAAGAAGATCAAGGAGAGCCTGCGACCGACCAAGTTCCCGCCGGACGCCTGAGCGGCATCACGCCACAGATGGCGTGATCCGGCGGTTGCGTGTTCGGTCATGTAGGCGATCGTCGGATCGGTGTCGACGATCGCCTACAACCACCCGGCGCCGCTCCCTACAGAAAAAGTGTTTATCCTGTCCGTCATCTCCCACACCTAGAGGTTGTCGTTATGCGCTGGATCCTTGCGTTCGCCCTTTTGACCGTCGGCTCGATCGCCCAGGCCGAAACGTTCCGTTTCACCGCCATCCCCGACGAGGACCAGTCGCGGCTGGTGGAGCGCTTCTCCAAGGTCGCCGATTATCTCTCTGATGAACTCGACGTCGAGGTCGAATACGTCCCGGTCACCTCCTACGGCGCCGCGGTCACCGCTTTCCGCAACGACCAGGTCCAGCTCGCCTGGTTCGGCGGACTTTCCGGCGTACAGGCGCGCCAGCTGGTGCCCGGCTCCCAGGCAATCGCTCAAGGGCAGGAGGACGCGGCCTTTCGCAGCTACTTCATCGCCAATCGCGACAGCGGCATTCCCGAGTCGCAGGACGCGCTGCCTGACGCGGTACGCGATCACTCCTTCACCTTCGGCGCCAAGACCTCGACCTCGGGCCGCCTGATGCCGGAGCACTTCATCCGCGAACGCTTCGACGAGGCGCCGGAAGCCGTGTTCTCCCGCGTCGGTTTCTCCGGCGATCACTCGCGCACCATCGCCCTGGTGGAGTCCGGCACTTACGATATCGGCGCCGTGAACTTCACCGTCTGGGAAGCGGCGGTCGAAGACGGTCGCGTGGACACCGACAAGGTGGAAGTCGTGTGGGAGTCGCCGACCTACCCCGACTACCAGTGGACCCTGCGCGGCGATGCCGACGATCGCTACGGTGACGGTTTCACCCAGAAAGTGACCCAGGCGCTGCTCGACATGAAGGATCCGGAACTGCTGGAGAGCTTCCCCCGCTCCGGCTTCATTCCCGCCAGCAACGACGACTACGCGCCCATCGAAGAGGTCGGCCAATCGATCGGCGTGCTGCGCTGATGCCGGATGGGAACTCGCGAGTGCAGGACCTGTCAGGCCTCGACGGTGAGTCGGCATGCCGCTACTGAGCTTCGAAGACCTCGACCTGGGCCACGGTGCCCAGGTCGTCCTGCCCCAGCTGTCGCTGTCGTTCGAGGCCGGCGAGCACGTCGCCCTGCTCGGTCAAAGCGGCGCCGGCAAGTCCACGCTGCTCAGTGAGATTCGACGCCGGCTGGCCTCCCAGGCCGCCTGGTGCCCGCAGGGGCACGGGCTGGTACCGCTGCTCTCGGTCTATCACAACGTCTACATGGGTCGGCTCGAGCGCCACTCCGCGCTGGCCAACCTGCTCAACCTGCTGCATCCGAATCGCCAGGCCTGGCCCGTCGTCGAAGCACTCTGCGATGAGCTGGGACTGGAAGGACTGATTCGACGCCCGGTGGCGGCGCTCTCCGGCGGCCAGCGACAGCGCGTCGCCATTGCTCGAGCGCTCTATCAGGCGCGTCATGTTTTCCTCGGCGACGAACCTTTCGCCAGCGTCGACCCGCATCAGGCGCTGCGGTTGCTCGAGCACATCAAGCGACGCCACGAGACCAGCATCGTTGCGCTCCATCAGCACCGGCTGGCGCTTCAGGAGTTCGATCGTGTCATCGGGCTGCGCGACGGTGGCGTCATTCTCGATGCGCCCACGCGAAAGCTCGATATCGCCCACCTCGATGCGCTCTATCCCGACGCCGCGCAGACGGAAGCGGGCAGCGAGACATCCAGCCAAGCGCGGATCGGCGCGTCATGAGCGCCGCCCCCGGCTGGCTCCGCGGCGATAGCCCGGGGCTGACGCTGGCGCGGCGAACGCTTGCGCTGGTGGCGATCTGCATCGTGCTGTTGCCACTGGCGGATCTTCGCCTGCTGACCGCCGACCCCTGGACCGAACTCGGCCGCATGCTGCAGGGTCTGGTGTGGCCGGCATGGGGCGCGCTCGAAAGCCCGTTCAACGCGATTGCGCTGACCGTCAGCGTGGCGCTATGGGGTACCTTCCTCGGTGCCATGCTGGGCTTCCCACTGGCGCTGATCTTTCACCGTTCCCGCTGGGTGCGCGGGTTCTGTGCCTTCGTCCGTGCGATCCACGAGCTCTTCTGGGCCCTGCTCTTCCTGCAGGTCTTCGGCCTGTCCGCGGTGACCGCGCTGGCGGCGCTAACGATTCCCTACGCCGGCATTTTTGCCAAGGTCTACGCGGAGATCCTCGAGCTCACCCCGAGGGGCCCCAGGGATGCCCTTCCTCATGGCACGGGGCGCACCTCACGCTTTCTCTATGCGGAGCTGCCGCTGGTGTGGGGGCGGCTTGCCAGCTACACCCGCTACCGCTTCGAGTGCGGCCTGCGCGCCAGCGTGCTGCTGGGGTTCGTCGGCCTACCCACGCTGGGTTTCTATCTGGAGAGCGCCTTTCGCGAGGGTCGCTTTGGCGAGGCGGGGGCCCTGCTCTGGCTCTTCTACGGACTGATCGCCAGCCTGCACTGGTGGGGCCATCGTCGCCTGCTGCCGCTGCTGATGCTCGCCGCGCTCTTCTGGCTCGGCCCGTTACCCGATGTCGATGGCGCGCTGCTGTGGCGCTTCGTCTCGCAGGATCTCTGGCCCGCGCCGCTGCTTGCGGGGGACGTCGCCGGCCTGGGCGCCTGGCTCGCCTCGATTCCGGATCTGCTGCCGGCGATCGGCAACACTCTGCTGCTCGCGTTGATGGGCACGGTGGGCAGTCTGGTCGTGGCACTCCTGCTCTGGCCGCTCGCCAGCCGCCACTTCGCCGGCCCCGGTGTCGGCGGGCGCCTGCAGCGCAGCCTGGGGCGACTGGCGCTGGTGATGTTGCGCTCGACCCCCGAGCTGATGCTCGCCTTCATCTTCCTGCTGCTACTCGGCCCCTCGATGCTGCCGGCGTGGCTGGCGCTGTCGCTGCACAACGGCGCGCTGATCGCCTTTCTCGTCGCCCGCCATGCCGACGGCCTGAGCCTCGGCATGCCGGACCTCAACGCCTCCGGGCGCTACGCCTACGAACTGCTGCCGCGACTCTACCCCAACCTGCTCGCGCTGATCTGCTATCGCGCCGAGGTCATCCTGCGCGAAACCGCGCTGCTCGGCATGCTGGGCATCGCCACGCTGGGGTTCTACATCGACTCCAGCTTCGAGTACCTGATGTTCGATCAGGCCCTCTTCCTGCTGCTGATCACCGCCGGGCTCAACATGCTCGTCGATGCCGTCTCGCGCCGTTTCCGGCCTCGCGACGTGCCGTTGGATGAACCTTGCACGTGATAGCCATCACGATTGGCCGTCGAGACGTACAATTCGACGTACAAACTGGACTGTTGATCGCCTAATCTCTCCCGCAAAAGCCGCATGTGGATATACATTTTATCAAGAGGAGTACATGCCACAGACAACACAGCAAAAACCTTATCGCTACAAACGGCTCTTCGATCGCATTCGTTGTCAGGCCGTCAGTGCAAACAAGCGAAAGGTGAGTTAGATCACCATTTTTCGATTTCACGCGGACTGGGTAAAGGACTGGGACCAGATGCTCGATGAGTTCAGGCACCGGCACCGAGACAACGAAGGCGCTAAACCATCGACCGGTTCCCGTACGTACCGCATTCGCTTGCCTCCCGACATTTTCTCGGCAGCGCTGAAGTATAGGGCTCGCCACCGGCAGTCCAGTCGTCGAGCTGTGGTCGCCGATCGAGATCACGTACCTGTGCCGTTTACGGGCGATCGAGACCATCACGCTGACTGACGCCAACGCCCTCAAGAACGGCATCTTGACGAATCGGCGCAAGGGCAGCCGAGACAATATCGTCGCCTGGTCCCCTCGTCTCAGAGCGGCATGGGACGCCGCCGCATACCGCGCGAGCATCTGGGAGAAGCGTGATCGTGCGACGCCAATGCTGCGCGTCGCGCCCGCTTTTCGTATCACGATCAGGCGACGCGCTATCACGGAATGCACTCGATCCAGCTTGGCAGCGGATGACCGCTCGAGCACTCGACGAGGGAGTCATCACGGAGGAAGAACGGTTCGGCCTGCACGCACTCAAGCGGCGCGGTATCACCGACACCCAGGGCAACCGCGAAGAGCGGCAGGAAGCCAGCGGCCATCGCAGCCGGCAAGTATTCGACATCTACGACTTCTCGCTGCCAATTGTGAAACCCTCAATAGAATGAATCAGAATAGTAGAAGATTAGGCTACGCGTATGCTCTCGTTTCTGAAGTAACGACGGGGTCAGCCATTCTAAAAAAAGATTGATTTACAGATGAAATGAAGCTTAAGACTTCTTTTTCAGCTTGGAAAAAATCTGACCTAGGCATACGCTCAATATGAATACCTAGCTTAAACAAAACCGCCTTCATCCTAGTTTGATGCTCATTATAATCAAATTGGGCATCGGATACAGACTCGTAGTTTTCGTTAGATACACTAACACACCCCATGATTTCAATAAGTATACTTAAGTAATTCTCAGAAACTTCGTAAACGCCTTTGCTAGAATCAGGAAAAGCGCAATTATACCAAGCTATTGTATCGATAGATTTTTTATTAACTCTGTATTTTTTAGAAATCTCAGAAGACACATAAGAAATAAAGATGCTCAAGTATGATATGTGAGATGCAGTTTCGTGAGCAGTTTTATTTGTCACGTAATTCTTACATGCAACACCAAATGAAGCTAAAGCAAAAAAACCCAAGGAAACTCCGCCAAAAAATTTCAAAACCTCGAACGAAGCACTCATCGATTCATACAAATTCAAAAAACATTGATTGGAGAAGCACAACTCCTTATTATAGACCCCTCCTGAAAAATAAGTCAGAACTAAAACAATAAAAAAAAGCAAGCTCCCCAGAGAAACGATAGCTCGACTAAGTTGCAAAACGTACCAAGTCGAATCATTCTTATCCACGCCTTTAAGCAAGGACTGCCAGAACCTACTTAACCAAGTCATAGCAGCTCCCATTCTAGCTTTATTTAACATAGTTAGACGGAATCGATTTTAGCCTTTGCCGCAGTTTAAAAGCTATATTTTCGTAGTTGCGTTGAATAATATTTAATCTTTCATGCGCTCTAAAATAACGCTTATGATAAGCATATGTATCCGAAATCGACCCATGATCATTCTCTAATCTTCTGATCATACTCACTACACGCTCGACATCACTTCTACGAGCGAGCGGCTTAATCAAATTTAGCCTACGGAGATATTCGGAATGCTGTTTGTGGCCGACTCTTTTAAGCTTATTAACTTTACCTACACACCGATTATGAGCGCTTCTAAACACCCTAGTTGTACGAAAATTCGGCTCACTTGCTTGTTTTTCAAGATTTCTTACAGCCGAACGAATTCTACGAACTTCGTCAGATGGCAACCGGGGCTCTTTAAAGGAGACGCGAAGACCATGCACGATTAATGGCGCTGTAGATGAGCGTTGAATTAAAGTTTTAGTGTCGTTAACAGGCAGGTCTTTATCTTCCAGCATAGACGAGATCAATTTTTCTTGGAGAGAAAAATTGTGATCGTGCACTTTGGAAGATACAACTATATCGTCCACATATCTGGTATAGGTAAGCCCTTTCATCTCGATACGCCTTACCACTTCAGGTTCGACGTCGAACAAGCACAGGCAAGCTAAATAACCAGACGTCAATGCGCCTTGAGGTACTCCCCCGTCCTTAGTGCACAAAGATACTAAAATTTCAGACACATCTGGTGGAAAGTGGTAAAAGTCTTCAAAAACAGCTCTTACCAAATGCTCACCAATATTGGGAAAGAAATCCTTGATATCTAGCCGAAGCAGAGATTTAGCGAGGCAGTGACGCGCCGCACAAGAAACATAATCTTTCTTGATTACTTCGCTCAAACTCAAAGTGGTATTTGGAACAGAACCAAATATATAATCTGGCCAAGACACTACCGAAGGGTCAGCAAAAATTCGTTTATTGATCCTGCGCTGAACCTTGCGCAAATATCGATGAGGATTATAAGCCATACGCTGAGACCCATCGGCTTTTTGCTGAGGGTTAGCGGTATACTTTACCTCGTTGGGCAAGTTAACTGCACGCACGATTTCATTGACAGTTAAATTTAGGGCGTTCGCAAGATTACTGATTGAGCCAATGGAATTGCTTGCGTTTTTTTGAAAGTAGAGATTGTTATTTGTAGACACGACCACCCATCCAATAGGGTTACCTTTGAATGTCGCTTACACCGGTTTAGCAGCGGCCTCAGCCATTCACAGGTTGCTGGCCGTGTCTACCATCCTTAGGTGGTGCGGGTAGACGCGCGCAAGGTCCATCCCCCTCCCACTCTAGCCTCTCTCGAGACGCCTGCCTTTCAACAGGCAATGCCACTGCTTATTAATCCGGTTGCCACGAGTGAGCGAGACGCTCAAGCTGTTACCGAAGGTAACGTTAATTACCTAAGCCAGTCAATAAGTAGAATCAACGTACAAGTACGGCTTTCGGTGGCGTGACCATGGCGTTCGCGGTCGCTACCAACGTCCAAACTAGAACTGCAACACTTTGATTTTAAATGAAAGTTAATCAAGTGTTCGATCAGGCCCTCTTTCTGCTGCTGATCACCGCGGGGCTCAACATGCTCGTCGATGCCATCTCCCACCGCTTCCGGCCTCGCGACGTGCCGCTGGACGAGCCTTGCACTTGAGATTCCTGCTCGAGAATCGATCAAGCAGCACCGGCCCCGGAAGCGTACGGACAATCGCCGGCAAATCGATGAGCGGGGCGAAACCGCGGCGCAAACCCGGCGGCGATGCGGCAGAGTGATACAGTGACGGAGACGAATCCGTTTCGCGTCCGCTGACCATTCGGCGGGCGAACACTGGGAGATCAACGCATGGACGAGTACGACATCGTGTTGTGGGGCGTCGAGAACGGCAAGGAAGCGCGCGTACCCGATCCCATCAAGGCCCACCTGAGTCACGTTCCGATTCTCGGGAACACGATCCATCATGGCGACATCCCAGAGATCAATGTGCTCGGCCCCCACTATCCGCTCGCGGTCGTTGGCATCGGCGAGCCCGAGACGTCAGGCTCGGTCGCGACGGTGCATCTCAAGCAGCAGGGGCCGCTCGCGCACTATGACTAGTCAGTCTGCGTGTCGGGCCCACCGCCGCTCCCCCACCATGGCTGTCACCGATTGGGACGAGACAGGGCAGTGCCGGCCGCTTCACAATTCGCCAACTGGCCCCGGTGAGCCAACAGCGAGGTTTGCCGTAAGTTAACCCAGGTTAAGTCTCACGAGAGGGCGATGGCGGTAGTCTTGCCCCGCCCGTGGAATCGTCCTTCCCGGGTGCGCCGGATCTCGATCCGGCGCCTAGTCTCTTGGCGACCACCCTGCCACACGACATCACCACGACCGTGACCGATGGTGAGCGGTTCGTAGTACTGATCCGTTTGCGTACAATGCCAGCGCCGCAAATGCATAAAGCTTGCACCGAGCCGGTGAGGCTATCCGTTATGATACGTAACCCTTTGGACATGGAATCTCGACACGGGCGATGACGGAGCTCTTTCTACACGACTGGCGTGCCTGGACGCCGAGGCGCCAGGTGCCGGACGAGACGCGGCTGGATAGCGCCGCCAAGCCTGTCGGCAGCAGCGTCCCCGCGATGCTACGCCGCCGGCTCAACCTCGTCGGTCGCGCGGTCTGCGACATGCTCCCGGCGCTCGATCCACAAGCCAACCGCGTCGTGCTTCACGCCTCCCGCCATGGCGATGGCGACCGCACACTGGAGCTCCTCTACACGCTGGCCGAGCACGACCCGATTTCGCCGGCTCGGTTCGGTCTCTCGGTGCACAACGCCATCGTCGGGGTCTACTCCATCGCCAGTGACAGCCGCCGCAGCCAGCAGGCGATCGCCGCCAGCGGCGCGGAGTGGGCGGCGCTGACGATCGAGGCTCGCGGCTATCTCGCCGATGGCGAAAACGAGGTGCTCGTCGTCTTTGCCGACCAGCCGGTGCCCGCCCGCTTCGCCGACTATGCCCCGGAGACCGAGTCCGCCGCCGTCGCACTCAGACTGGGGTCACGCCCCGCGCCGGGCGCGCGCCGGCTGCACGTCACAGCCGATCAAACGGTCACCGCGGTTCAGCCACCGCAGCCGCTGGATGTGATCGACTGGCTGATGTCCGGGCATACCGCGCTCGCCTGTCCGATGACGCACCGCCGCTGGCAGCTCGACGCCCCGGTGTGAACCGACGAAACCACCGCCTTACTGCCCAAGACTTTCAGAGAGGGATCGCTAGACCATGACCACCGCGCTGGAACAGGAACTCAAGGAGATGATCATCGAGAGTCTGGAGCTCGAGGACGTCACCCCGGAGGACATCGATCCCGAAGAGCCGTTGTTCGTCGAGGGGCTGGGGCTCGACTCCATCGATGCGCTGGAGCTGGGGCTGGCCCTGCAGAAGCGCTACGGCATCACGCTCGAGTCCGACGGCGAGGCCTCCCGCGAGCACTTTGCCAACCTCAAGAGTCTGGCCGCGCTGGTCGAAGCGCGCCGAGTGAAGTGACCCAGGCGCTCGCCGCGTGACCGACTCGACTGCCCCGACCGTCTCGCGCCGTCTGCTGTGGCTACTGGTCGCGCTGCTCGGCCTCGCCTGGCCGTTGCTCGCCCACGCCCTGCTGCCGCGCTACGGCGCCTGGCCGCTGCTGATCGCGGTCACGGCGCTGGCGTGGTGGCGTCTGCCTGACGGGCGGCGTCGCTGGGGCTGGGGGCTGGTCGCGCTGCTCGGCCTGCTGTGGCTGACCGGCGGCGGCGAGCTGGGACTGCGTCTCTGGCCTGTGCTGATCAACCTCGCCCTGCTTGCGCTCTTTGCTTATGGGCTTCGCTATCCGCCCTCCCCAATCGAGCGCCTCGCCCGCCGCCAGGAACCGGCGCTGCCGCCGCATGCGGTGCGCTACGTTCGCGGCGTGACGATGGTCTGGTGCCTGTTTTTCGCGCTCAACGCCACAATGGCGCTCGTCACTGCGCTCTACGCCGACCTCGCGCTGTGGAGCCTTTACAACGGGGTGATCGTCTACGCCCTGATGGCACTGCTTTTCGCCGGCGAATGGTGCGTGCGACAGCGCGTCAAACGTCGCAACGACCCGACGAGGATGGCATGAGCTTTCGCGAACTTCGCGCCCGCCCCTGGCGCGACCGCAGCAACGAGACACCGCTGGTCTGGTGTCCGCCCCACGGCGACGAGCCGGGGCGCGAGATCGCGCTGTCGGCCTGGCATCGGCGCATCGGGGCCTGGCAGGCGCTACTCGAGCGCCATGATGACGGCCGTGGCGCCTGGCTGCTGTTCGAGCCCGATCCGGTGGCATTCAGTGCCGCGCTAATCGCCATCTGGGAGCGCGGCGAGGCAGTGATCCTGCCCGCGGACAACCAGCCGGAAACCGTCCGACGGCTCGCCGAGCACGGCGCCGCCCTCGGGGAAATCCCCGGTGCCCCCCGCGCGGGAGCTGATCGCGACCCGCAGTGGACGGATCGGCCGCTGTCCGAGGTCGCCGTGACGCTGTTCACCTCCGGCTCCACCGGCGCGCCCCAGCGACTGGTCAAGACGTTTGCCCAGCTCGATGCCGAACTCGCCACCCAGGCCGAGCTATGGCCACAGGCGGGATGCCGGGTAATCAGCCAGGTGAGCCACCAGCACATCTACGGGCTTTTCTTCGCGCTGATGCGCCCGCTCTGCGAGGACGCCACTCTCGTCGCCGACACCTGCCGCTACCCCGAGACGCTCAACGCCTGGCTCGATGCCTGTGCCAGGGACACGAAGCCGGCGGTGGTGATCAGCGCTCCGCCGGCGCTCTCCCGGCTGCCGGAGAGTCTCGCCTGGCAGCCGGGCGCACGGTCGCTCCGACACGTCTACAGCTCTGGCGCACCGCTTGCCCGCGCCGACAGCGACCGTGCTCGGGCACTGCTCGCCACGCCGATTCACGAGGTCTATGGCAGCTCCGAGACCGGTGGCATCGGCTGGCGCATCCAGCAGCAGGGCGAAGCCTGGACGCCCCTGCCCGGTGTGCATATCGAGTGCGACGAGGCGCAGCGGCTGTGGCTCGACTCGCCGCATATCGCCACTGCCGGCTGGCAGCGCCAGGCGGATCGCATCCAGCGACTCCCGGATAGCAACGATTTTCTGCTGCTCGGGCGCGCCGACCCGGTGACCAAGATCGGCGGCAAACGACTGTCGCTGACCGCCATGGACCAGGCCATCGTCGCCCTCGACGGCATCGAGCGCGCCATGAGCCTGCCTCTGCAGCGCCGCGAGCTGCGTCTGGCGGCGGTGGTCGCGCTCTCCCCCCAACGCGTGCCGCAGCATCACGCCGAGCACCGCGCGCTGGTGCGTGACCTGCGACGGCAGCTGGCCGCCGAGTTCGAACCCGCGCTGCTGCCACGCTACTGGCGCTTCGTTTCGACCTGGCCAACCAATGCCCAGGGCAAGCTCGACGCCGCTATCCGCCAGCGACTCTTTGCCGATCTGGACGACCGCCGCGCACCACGCTGGCTCGGCGAAGAAGCCATCGCCGACGGCTTTCGCGTCACGCTCGAGGTCCCGGAGCGCTGCCAGTTCCTCGACGGCCACTTCGACGGGCAGCCGGTACTCCCCGGCGTCGCGCTGGTGCACTGGGCTATGGCACTCGCCAACCGACTGTTTGTAGACCCCATGACCTTTGCCGGGGTCGAGCGGCTGCGCTTCACCTCGCCGCTGCTGCCCGGGGATCGCTTCACGATGACGCTGACCCGCAGGTCGGGGACGCCGAAGCTGCACCTGCGCTGCGAAGGGGGGCGCGGCGAACACGCCAGCGGCCGTATTGCGCTGACGGGAGAGACTCATGACACCTGACGCCCCGGCCCGTACGCTCGTCATCGTCCCCGTCTACAACCACGCCGAGGCGATCGGCGAGACCGTGGCGGGGCTGCGCCAGCATCTGGGCCTGCCGATTCTGCTGGTCGACGACGGGTCGGATCTGGCCTGCGCCGCGGTGCTCGAACGTCTCGCGACCCAGCCAGACGTCGCGCTGATTCGTCAGTCTCGCAATCGCGGCAAGGGCGCGGCGGTGCGCGCCGGTCTCGCTTACGCCGCCGAGCGCGGCATGACTCACGCGCTGCAGGTAGATGCCGACGGTCAGCACGAGCCGGCGGATCTGCCGGCATTTGTCCGCGATCTCACGGCCGGCGACGAGACGCTGACCATCGGCTATCCCCGCTTTGACGACAGCGTACCCCGCCACCGCTTCTACGCCCGCTATCTGACCCACTCGCTGGTCTGGCTCGCCACGCTGTCACTGACGCTCAGAGACACCATGTGCGGCGCCAAGCTCTACCCGGTCGCGGCGACCAACCGACTGCTGGCGCGACACGCCTGCGGCGATCGCATGGAACTCGACAGCGAGCTGCCGGTGCGCTGGCTCTGGCAGGGCGGCGCGGTTCGCAATCTGCCGGTGCAGGTGCGCTATCCCCTCGATGGCGTCTCCCACTTCGCCCTGGTACGGGACAACGTGCGCCTGGCCTTCATGCATCTGCGCCTGGTCGGCGGCATGCTGCTGCGGCTGCCCAGGCTGTTAACTGTCCGAGGCGAGAAACCATGACGCCCCCCCCCAACAGCAACCCGCATCACTGGTCGCGCATCCGCGAGACCGGCAGCGCCGCTGGCATCCGCACCATGGTGTGGATTCGTCGCCATCTGGGCCGCGCGCCGTTCCAGGTGATGCTGGCGCTGGTGGTCGGCTACTACTACCTGGCCCACGGTCTGCATCGACGCACGTCGCGTACCTATCTCAGCCGGCTCTGGCGCCATCGTCATGGCCGCGCGCCGCGCAACCTGGCGTGGCTCGGACTGCGCCATTTCTGGCACTTCGGTCAGAGTCTGATCGACAAGATCGAGGCCTGGAGCGGCATTCCCCCCCGGCTGCGCTTCGAGGCGGGAGCGCGGGAGCGCTTTCTGACGGCGGTGGGCAGCGGTCGCGGCGGCGTCATTCTCGTGTCCCACGTCGGCAACATCGAAGTCTGCACCGCGATGAGTGACCTGCGTGAAGAGTTCCACGCGACGCTATTGATGCACACTCACAACGCCCAGCAGTTCGACTCGGTGCTGGCACGCGCCACGCATCGCACCAACCCGCCGGAGATCGTGGAGGTCAGCCAGATCACGCCGTCCACCGCCATGCGCCTCGGTCAGCGCATCGCCGACGGCGGTTTCGTGGTAATCGCCGCCGATCGTGTGCCCATCAGCGACGACGGCCGAGCCCGCCAGCGCGAGTTTCTCGGTCACCCGGCGCCGTTTCCCGAAGGCCCCTTCTGGCTCTCGACGCTGCTGCGCTGTCCGGTCTACACCCTCGGCTGCTTCCGCGAGACCGGCCACGCCGACGGCGCCGCGTCGCGCGGTACGCCGGGCTACCGGGTGGCGTTCGACGCGTTCGACGATACCGCCGCGCTGTCGCGGCGCGGGCGCGAAGCTTGGATCGATACGGCCATGGATCGCTATGTCGACTGGCTGACCCGCCAGTGCGAGACCACGCCGCTGCAGTGGTTCAATTTTTTCCCGTTCTGGCACGACGACCCCGACGCCCTGCCCACGGCGACCGAGTGAGGCGTCGCTCGCCGCGTCATTCCTCTTTTGACAGGACCCACGCCATGCGCCCAGAAACACACTCTCTGCAACGCCTCGCCCGGCGGTTCAGCGCCAGGCTGAAGAGCGCCAGGCTGAAGAGCGAGACGCTGATGGGCGCCATGCTGATGAGCGCCATGCTGATGAGCGCCATGCTGGCGGGCCTGGCACTGGTCATTCCGCCGGCTGCCGCCGATGCGTTCGATCTCGACGCACTGCAGCGTGAGCTGACTCAGGCGCCGTCGGTGACGGGGCGCTTCGAGCAGCAACGCGAACTTGCCGACCTCGATGCCACCATGACCAGCCGTGGCCACTTTCGTTTCGAACGCGGCGAGCGAGTCGTCTGGCAGCTCGAGCAGCCGGTGGAGGAGCGCATTACCCTCACCCCGGAGGCAATCGTCAACGCAAGCGGCGATCGTGCCCCGCCGGGCGGCGAGCAGGTCGCAAGGCTCTTTCTCGAGCTGCTCGAGGGTGACTGGGCCTCGCTCGAGTCGCGCTTCGCGATCGCGCTCGACGGCAGCGCCGAGGCCTGGCAAGTGACTCTCACGCCGAAAGCCGAGGCGCTGGCCCGACGCATCCGCGAGATCCATCTCAGCGGTGGTGAGTCCGTCGATACCCTCGAGATGCACGCGCCGAACGGCGACCGGCTGCGGGTCCGCCTCTTCGACCAGACGCCGATCCCGGCACCATGACCCACGCGAGCTACCGTCGACTCGGCCATCTCTGGCTGGGTGTGCTGGCGCTGTGTGCTCTCTGGCTGGGCATCATGCTGCGCGACGGCCTACCGGCGGATTCGGACCTTAGCGCACTGCTCCCCGCCGACCGCCAGGCGCCGCTGGTCGAGGCCGCGGACCGCCAGCTCGGGCGCGGCTTCGAGGATCGTTTTCTCCTTCTGCTGCGCGCCGATGAGCGGGTCGCCGCGACACAGGCACTCGGTAACGCGCTCGAACAGCGAGTCGCAAAGGGGACGCTGGCGAGCCTCGACTGGCGCGCGCTCGATCTGGCCGACCGCGACCCGCGGGACTGGATGGGCGAGTGGCGTTACCGCCTGCTCACGCCGGCCTGGCAGCAGGCCATCGACGCCGATGGCGGCGACACGCTTGTGGCGCCCGCACTGCGCCGGCTCTTCTCTCCGACTGCCCGCCCCGAGCCGGTGGCGGATCCCTTCGGGATGACCGACGCCTGGCTCGCGCGTCAGCCCGAGAGCCCGATCACCGCGCGGGACGGACTGTTGACGCTCGACGCCGATCGCCAGCATGACGGTAACGGGGAACGCTTCAGCGTACTGATCGGTGAGCTTGCCGGCTCGCCCTACGCCATGGGGAGCCAGCGCGCATTGCACGAGACCCTGACGCGATTCGAGCAGGCGCACCCGGACGCCGAACTGCTGCGCTCGGGGCTCATCTTCCACGCCGGCGCCGGTGCGCGTCAGGCCAAGCGCGAGATCTCCACCATCGGAGCGGCGTCGCTGCTCGGCGTGCTGCTGATCATTGGCTTCGTCTTCCGCTCGCCGCGGGTGCTCGTCCAGCTGACGCTGCCGTTGCTCGCCGGCTCGCTTTTCGCACTGACGCTGACGCTCGCACTCTTCGGTCGGCTGCATCTGCTGACGCTGGCCTTTGGCGCGAGTCTCATCGGTATCGCCGTCGACTATGTGCTGCATCTGCAGTGTGACCGCGCCGTCGAGGGGCAAGACTTTACCCTGCGCCGGCTGCTGCCGAGTCTGACGCTGGGGCTCGTCTCCAGCGTGGTCGCCTACGTCGCCCAGGCGCTGACGCCGATGCCGGGGCTGCGCCAGATGGCAGCCTTTGCCGCCTTCGGCCTCGTCGGCGCCTGGCTGACGGTGGTGCTGTGGCTACCGCGTTGTCGTCTGCGGGCGAGCCCCTTCACCGCCCGCTTCGCCGCGCGCTGGTGGCAGCAGTGCCAGCCGCGCTGGCGACCGCGCCCCTGGGTGGCACTTCTCGCCGCCGCGGTGCTGGTGACGATCTGCGCCACCCGGCTCGAGAGTGACGACAGCCTGGCGCTGCTCAACCCGTCTCCCCCGGCGATGATGCAGGAAGAGGCGCGGGTGCAGACACTGCTCGAGCAGGATACCGGCAGCCGCTATCTGCTGGTCCGCGCCGCCGACGAGGACGCGCTGCTGAGGCGGCTCCACCGGCTGGATGGCGCGCTGGACGCGGCGATCGATGGCGGGCTCGGCATCGATTACCAGTCGTTGGCAACCGCGGTGCCGCCCCGCGCGGTGCAGCAGGCCAACCTGGCCCGAGTGCGCAAGCTCTACGGCGCCCCACTGGACCGGCTGATCGCGCGCGCGGGGCTACCCGAGTCGACGGCGGACGCCGCCCGGGCGCGACTCGATGACGTACCGATACTCGATGTCGAGGGCTGGCTCGCCACGCCACTGGGCGAGTTCGGGCAGCGCCTCTGGCTCGGCGAGACGCCGGCGGGCGATGTCGCCGCGATGATCGTCATCGACGGGACGCGCGACAGCGACACCCGTGCCGCGCTGGAAGCCATCGCCGCCGCCGAGCCGCAGACTCGCTACGTCGATCGGGTTTCCCGGCTCGGCGCGCTGCTGGGCGAGCTGCGCCGCCAGACTGCCGTCTGGGTAGCCGGAGCCATGGCGCTGATGGCGCTGGCGCTGGCCTGGCGTTACCGCCGCCGCGCCTGGCGAGTGATGGTGCCCCCCTTCGGCGCGACTCTGATCGTGCTGGCGCTCTTTTCGCTGGCCGGCGTGCCGCTCAACCTGTTTAGCCAGCTCGGGCTGCTGCTGGTATTGGGCATCGGACTGGATGCCGGTATCTTCAACGTCGAGCATGCCCGTCGGCCCTCGACGTGGCTGGCGATCTCGCTATCCACGCTGACTAGCCTACTGGCGTTCGGTACGCTGTCATTCAGCGCCACGCCGGCGCTGCACTATCTGGGCCTGACCTGCCTGATCGGTCTGGCCAGCGTGTGGGCGCTGGTGCCCTGGGTGCGCCCGCAGGACAGCGGACCCGACGCGGCCACACGCGCCAGTACCCGACCGCCATCGCCTTATCAAGGAGCGCTCGAATGACGCCATCTGACCCCGATGTCATCGTCATCGGTGCCGGCCCCGCCGGCGCTGCCGCGGCGGCGACGCTCGCCGGCCAGGATTGGCGCGTGCACGTCTTCGAGCGCGGGCACTTCCCGCGTTTCTCGCTGGGCGAAAGCCTGCTGCCGCGCTGCATGGTGGATCTCGAAGCCGCCGGCCTGCTGGATGCCGTGCTCGCCGGCGGCTACCAGCCGAAGAACGGCGCGGCCTTCACCCGCGACGGCCGGGAGACGGCCATCGACTTCCGGGACAAGTCCACCCCCGGCTGGGGTACCACCTTTCAAGTCGAACGCGCCGACTTCGATCGTCGCCTGATCGAGGCGGCGGCCGAGCGGGGCGCCGCGGTGACCTTCGGTGCCAGCGTCGAAGCGTTTCACGCCGACCCGGTCCGCCCCCGGGTCAGTGTTTGCTACGCCGACGGCCACCGGGAGACGCTGGAGACCGGCTTCGTTCTCGATGCCAGCGGCGCCGGGCGGGTACTGGCGCGGCTCGAACAGCTCGAGTGCGAGTCCGGACAGGCAGCGAGAAGCGCGCTCTTTACCCACGTCGATGTCGACGAGGCCACGTTGGCCCGCGACGGGTTCGATCGCGAGAAGATTCTGATCGGCGTCCACCCCGACGATGCCGGCCTCTGGTACTGGTTGATTCCGCTGGCCGACGGGCGCGCCTCGGTGGGCGTCGTCGGCGATCGCGCGCGCATGGCCACCTTCGGCGAGACGCCGGCGGCGCGCTTTGCCGCACTGATCGCCGCCGAGCCGCGCTTTCGTGCGCTCCTCGAGGGTGCTCCCCACCGCCGCGAGGTGGGCGAGCTACAGGGTTATTCGACGGACGTGACGCGCCTGCACGGCCCGGGCTATGCGCTGCTTGGCAACGCCGGCGCCTTTCTCGACCCGGTCTTCTCCTCCGGCGTGACGCTGGCGCTGCGCTCGGCGTCGCTTGCCGCGCCGCTGGTGGCACGGCAGCTCGCGGGCGAAACCGTGGCCTGGGACGACGCGTTCGACGCCCCGCTGCGCCGCGGCATGGCGACGTTTCGCGCCTTCGTCGACGGCTGGTACGACGGCCGGCTGCAGTCGATCGTGTTTCACGAGAATGCGCCGCCCTCGATCCAGTCGCGAATCAGCGCCATCCTCGCCGGCTACGCCTGGGACGACGACAACCCCTTTACCCGCGAGACGGCGAAACATCTCGACACCCTCGCCGCGCTCTGTGGCCACGAACGCGCCGGGCCCGGCACGGTGACAGCATGAGACGCGGGCCCCCTCTCATCGCCGTCGTCACGCTGCTGGCGCTGTTGACGCTCACTGGCTGCAGCCTGTCACCGCCGGTGTCGCCCTCCCCACCGCTGGCGGCGGCGGCCAGCGAGCAGACGCTCGCCAGCCGGCTGACATTGACCCCGAACGCGTCGACTCGCGACGAAACGCCGACACCGAGTTCGGCAAAGACCCGAGCGGAGCGTACGTTGATGGCGTTCATCCGCATCACGCCGACGGCGCTGCGTGCCGCGCTCGTCACGCCCTACGGCCAGCGCCTGACCACCCTGGTGCGCGACGCCGACGGCGCGCGCTTCGAGGCGGGCGACGCCCCTGGCGAGCCACCGCTGCCGATACCGCCTGATTGGCTCGCCTCACGTCTCGAGTGGAGTCTGTGGCCGCGCGAGTCGCTGGAGCGGGCCTTCGCCGGGAGCGAGTGGTCCATCGACGAGGATGCCACCCGCCGCGAGATTCGTCGCCGCGGCACCCTGGTGGCGCGCATCACGCCGGCGCCACGCCCCGGTTCCCCCCGGCCCCTGACACTCGATGACCGCGAGGGCGGTTACCGTCTGACCATCACGCCGAGGGAGGCCGATACCCCGTGAGCCAGCCCGTTCCCTGCCAGCTCTCCCGCCCCGGTGTGGTGTGCTCTCTCGGCGACGAGCTCGACGCCATCAGTGAGGCACTCTTCACCGGCCAGCGTGGCCTCGAGGCGAGCGACCACTATTCCCCCGGCACCGTGCAGACCCTGGGCAGCGTGCGCTCGCCGCTAGCCGACGACAGCGACTGGCCCGCGGCCCACCGCAGCCGCAACAATCGGCTGCTCGCCCGGGCCCTCGAAGGGCTGGCGGCGCCGCTGTCCAGGCTACTGGAGAGCACGCCAGCCTCGCGCATCGGCGTGGTGATCGGCACCAGTACCTCCGGCATCGCCGAAACCGAGATCGCGCTCGCCACCGCCGGCCGCGAGGGGCCGCTGCCGGCGAGCTTCGACTACGCCCGTCAGGAGCTCGGTGCACCGGCGCGCTTCATCGCCGAGCGGCTGGGAATCACCGGGCCCTGCTACGCGCTCTCGACCGCCTGCAGTTCCAGCGCGCGGGCGCTGGCCAGCGCCCGTCGGCTGCTGAGAAGCGGCGAGTGCGACGCCGTGATCGCCGGCGGGGCGGACAGCCTCTGCCAGCTGACGGTCAACGGCTTCGCCAGTCTCGACGCGGTGTCACCGATGCCCTGCCTGCCGTTCTCGCGCAACCGCACGGGGATCAATCTGGGCGAGGCGGCCGCCCTGTTCGTCGTCACGCCGCAGACCGGTGGCATTCAGCTGGCCGGCATCGGCGAGAGCAGCGACGCGCACCATATCTCCGCCCCGCGTCCCGACGGCAGCGGCGCCCGGGAGGCGATGTGTCAGGCATTGGCGATGGCCGGGCTGTCGCCGACGGCGATCGACTACCTCAACCTCCACGGCACTGCGACGACACTCAACGACGCCATGGAGGCCGCCGCGGTGCACTCGCTTTTCGACACGCTCCCGCCGGCGAGTTCGACCAAAGCGCTGACCGGTCATACCCTGGGCGCGGCCGGCGCGCTGGAAGCCGCGTTCTGCTGGCTGGCACTGGCGCACGGCCGGCTGCCGCTGCATCGCTTCGACGGCGACTACGACCCCGAAATTCCTGCGCTGTCGCTGGTGGAGAATTCCCGCTCCACTCGCCCGCTGCGCGCGACGCTGAGCAACAGCTTCGCCTTCGGCGGCAGCAACGCCAGCCTGGTGCTGACGCGCAACGACACCGATGCCGAGGCCCCATGAGCGAGACGCTGAACGCGCCACCCGAACTGCCCTGCCCGATGGCGCCACTGGTGCCCCACGCCCGCGGCATGTGCCTGCTGGACACACTCCAGCAGATCGACGATGACGGCGCCGTCGCCGAGGTGACACCCAGCGGGGACGCGCTTTTCGCCGACGATGCCGGTATCCCGGCCTGGGTCGGGGTGGAGTGGATCGCCCAGACGCTCGCCGGCTGGGCGGGCTATCGGGCCCTGGCCAGCGGCGAGGCGCCACAGCCCGGCCTGTTGCTGGGCTGTCGGCGCTATCGCAGCGAGACGCCGGCATTCGCCATCGGGCGGGGCTTTCGGGTGTCGGTTCGGGTCGATTTCGTCGCCGCCAACGGCGTCACCCAGATCGAGGGCGAGATCCTCGACGCCGAGAGCGGCGACACCCTCGCCGCCGGCACGCTGACGCTCTACCGTTCCCCGCTGGCCGCTGCCACGGACGAGCCATCGCTTTTCCCCTCTTCTACTGGCGAGACCGTATGAGCCTCGAGACAGCTTCCCTCGACACCGCTAGTCAGCACGCCGACGACGCTTCGCCAGCGCGCAGCGTGCTGGTGACCGGCGCCAACCGCGGCCTCGGTGCCGCCATCGCCCGCCGGTTGGCGCGAGATGGCTTCGATATCGTGCTCCACGGCCGACGCGCAAGCGCCGGGATCGACGCCGTCAAAACGGACATCGAGGCCGAGGGCCGACGCGCGAGAGTCCTGCATTTCGATCTTCGCGAACGCGAACAGGTGCGTGAGGTGCTGGAGGCGGACATCGCCGCCCACGGCTGCTATTACGGCGTGATCTGCAACGCCGGCGTGACGGCCGATGCGCCCTTTCCGGCACTCGACGGCGACGCCTGGGACAGCGTGCTGCGCACCAATCTGGACGGCTTCTACAACGTGCTGCAGCCGCTGACGATGCCGATGATCCAGCGCCGACAGGGAGGGCGGATCGTCACGCTGTCGTCGCTCTCGGGCATGATGGGCAACCGCGGTCAGGTCAACTACAGTGCCGCCAAGGCCGGCATCATCGGCGCGACCAAGGCGCTGGCGGTCGAGCTCGCCAAGCGACGCATCACCGTCAACTGCGTCGCACCCGGGTGGATCGACACCGACATGACCGAGACGCTGCCACGTGACGAGATGCGCCGATCGATTCCCATGCAGCGCACGGGTCAGGCCGAGGAGATCGCGGGAACGGTGAGCTTTCTCTGCTCGGCGGACGCGGCCTATATCACTCGTCAGGTGATCGCGGTCAACGGCGGGATGTTCTAGACCGGACACTGACACTCGCCTGCGCGAGCCGCATCACGGCGGGCGGGGTGGGCACTGGCGCGGGGCGAGCCACGGTTGGAGGTTGCGCGCTCAAGCATTGTCGCCGCGCGCCGATAACAGACGCCATCGCGAGCTCTATCGACAGGACAACGACATGCATCTCGGCATCTTCATCGTAGTACTGGTCGTCACCCTGCTGGCACTGGCCGCCGGCGGCGTGATCGCAAGCGATCTCACCTGGCCTCTGGCACCTCAGGCGCTCGCCCCGCTCGGCATCTATCTGCTGGCGCTGACGCTGGCCGGCTGGCTCTGCATTCAGCTGGTGATACTCACCCGCGGCCTCGCGCGTCAGCAGGAGGCGCTGAGCGAAAGCCAGCAGGCGGTGCGTGAGCAGCTCGAGTCGGCTGAGCTTGCCCAGCTGGTGCAGCAGTTCATCAGCCATACCGAAGCCCTGCTGGACAAGGAGAGCCTGGACCCCAACAAGCGCAGCGTGATGCGCTGCCTGTCGGTGGATGCGCTGCGCGGCAATGCCGGGCGCGGCGACGTCACCTATACACGGTTGGCAAGGCTCTTCGAGTGGCTCGACGACGAAGCCGCCCGCCACGAGCAGGAACCGCACCGTCAGCGGCTGATGACGCCGACGCTGATGCACTACGCCGAGATTGCCTGGCAGCTCTGCCGGGTCGGCGAGTGCCAGCCCGACCACCTCGGCCAGTTCCTGCGTCACCGCCCCGCGCCGCCGACAAGGAACGGCGAGCGGGACGCCAGTGAATAGCCCGGAGACTCGAGGCGCGGCCTAGCGCAGAATGAGCGTGGCCACCTGCGAGTGCCGCAGCATCGTGGTGGTCGTGCTGCCGACCAGCAGCTGACGAATCCGCGAGTGCCCGTAGGCGCCCATGATCATCAGGTCGATCTCCTCATGCGCGACGTAGTCGCCCAGCACCTCGTCGACTTCTCCCGACAGCACATCCCCCTCGGCTTCGATCTGGCCCTCGCGCAGGCGATTCAGCGCCCACTCGAGCTCGGCACGCTGATCGTCGGTGCCGGCCCCGATCATCACCACGTGGCAGACGAGGCCGTTGAGCAGCGGACTCTCGGCGATCATCTCCACGCCACGCTTTGTGGTGCGGCTGCCGTCGAAAGCAAGCAGCAGGCGCTTCGGCGCGCGGAACTCACTCGGGGTAACCAGAATCGGCGTATGCAGAGTGCGCACCACGCGCTCGAGGTTGCTGCCAAGATGCGCCGCGCTCTCGCGCTGCGACTCCCCGAGCTTGCCAAGAACGATGAGACGCGCCTGCGACTCGCGCTCGACCAGCGACTCGATCAGCTCGCCATGACGCAGCGACGTGGTCACCGTGTTCGATGTCACCGCCTCGGCCTCGCTCTTCGCCGCACCGAGTAGTTCGCGGCCGTGCTGCTGGGCGAGCGTGGCGCGCTGCTCGTCGAGCTCGGTTAGCTGAGCGCGAAGATTCTCCCGGCTGCCGAGCCCGATCTGGCCACTGGCATCGGTACTGTCGACGTCCCGCGGCTTGCTCAATACATGCAGCAGCTCGAGCGGCGCACCGAGCCGCTCCGAGGCCCAGCTCGCCGCGGCACAGACGCCGCTGGCGTGGTTGGAGTCGTCGATGCAGGCGAGTACGTATCGTTCGCTCATGTGCTTTCCTCGAAAAGAGAGATCCCCGGCGCCCCGAGCCGCAAGGCCGGCGCGCCGATCCTGGGCCGGCGTGTCAGTGCCCCATCAGTTTCTCGACCGCATCCGGCTTGTCGTGGACGGCGAAGCGATCGACCAGCGTCGCGCTCGCCCGGTTCAGCCCGATCACCTCGACCTCGGTACCCTCACGGCGATACTTGACCACCACGTTGTCCAGCGCCTCGACGCCGGTGATGTCCCACAGGTGCGCCCGAGAGAGGTCGATGGTCACCCGCTCGACCGCCTCCTTGAAGTCGAAGCTGTTGGTGAAGCGGGTCGAGGAGGCAAAGAACACCTGACCGACAACCTCATACTCGCGGGTACGACCGCTTTCGTCCATCCGACTGCCGATGTAGAGAATCTGCCCGACCTTGTTGGCGAAGAACAGCGACGCCAGCAGCACGCCGACGAGGACACCGATCGCCAGGTTGTGGGTGGCGACCACGGTCACCACCGTCGCCAGCATGACCACGTTGGTGGAGAGCGGGTGACGTCGGAGATCGCGGATCGACTGCCAGCTGAACGTACCGATGGAGACCATGATCATCACCGCGACCAAGGCCGCCATGGGAATCTGCGAGACCCAGTCGCCGAGGAAGACCACCAGGATCAGCAGGAAGACACCGGCGACCAGCGTCGAGAGCCGGCCTCGACCGCCGGATTTCACGTTGATCACCGACTGACCGATCATCGCGCAGCCGGCCATGCCGCCGAGCGCCCCGGTAACGATATTGGCAAGGCCCTGGCCCTTGCACTCGCGGTTCTTGTCGCTCGGCGTATCGGTGAGTTCATCGACGATGGTCGCGGTCATCATCGACTCGAGCAGACCGACGACGGCGATGCCCAGCGAGTACGGCAGAATGATCCACAGCGTCTCGAGGTTCAGCGGTACGTCCGGCCACAGAAAGATCGGCAGCGAATCGGGCAGCTCGCCCATGTCGCCCACGGAGCGGATATCCATGCCCGTGATCATGTAGACGGCGGTCAGCACCACGATGCAGACCAGCGGCGACGGCAGTGTCTTGCCGATCACCGGCAGGTAGGGGAAGAGGTAGATGATGCCGAGGCCAGCCGCCGTCATGGCGTAGACGTGCCAGGTGACATTGGTGAGCTCGGGCAGCTGCGCCATGAAGATCAGGATCGCCAGCGCATTGACGAAGCCGGTGACCACCGAGCGCGACACGAAACGCATCAACGCCCCGAGCTTGAGATAGCCGAACAGGATCTGAATGACGCCGGTCAGCAGCGTCGCGGCGAGCAGATACTGCAGGCCGTGGTCGCGCACCAGCGTGACCATCAACAGCGCCGTTGCCCCGGTCGCAGCGGAGATCATCCCCGGACGGCCACCGGCGAAAGCGATCACCACCGCCATGGAGAACGACGCATAAAGGCCGATCTTGGGATCGACGCCGGCGATGATCGAGAAGGCGATCGCCTCCGGGATCAGCGCCAGCGCCACCACGGTACCGGCGAGCACGTCACCACGGATGTTGGAGAGCCAGTGTCGTCTTATCATTTCGAACATGAAGCGTTCCCTTGTTGAACGAGATTACTGCCACACCCCTGAGCGTCACTATGCCAGACCGACACTTCGGACAGGCCGTCCAACGCGGAACTCCCTGTACGCCGCAAGGCAAAAACCCAACGCCAGTGTCGCCACCGGACGATGACACACTCGCGGTGACACCGGGTCGAGAGTCGACAGGGGCCGGGTCGGCGCAACGACTGACATCGCGCCAGCGCGAGGGGTGAAACCAGTAACGAATTGAGTCGATACGAAAAAATATCGCCGACCGGGCGAACCGGGGCGATCGGAGGCAGCGACGCCGGGCGTCGTGCGGGGGAGAATGCGCTAGGGCGGAGTCATGCGGACAGTCACGCTCGTGGCGGTTGATGGCATACCGACGATGTCTCGGCGTTGCGCCGCGGCCCTAGGGCGCGGAATCGACGGCAGTGATCGTTACAGGCGGCGGAGTCTACCACCGACGCCATGTCGACCCAACCGTTCAGGGCAGACGACCCTCGGGTGGTCGCAGCCAGCGGTAGGGGTAGCGTCCACCGTTGCCGGGATAGCCGAACTCGAGAATTCCCGCGCCGGAAGGATCGAGAAGCGCACGCTCTCCCCGATACCGGCTGGCCATCGGTATCCACGCGTCGCCGTCTCGGCTGAGTAGCAGATGGCTTCTATCCCCCCGGCCGCTATCGAGCAGCATCACATTCCGGCCGCCCTGAAGGTGCCTGAGCGGCTCGCCGCCGGTCTCCAGCAGCGGCTCGCGCTTCTCGCCACGCAAGCGATAGAGCCTATAGCGCGTCGGCTCGCCGGATTCATGCAGCGCCAGCAGCGAACCGTCTCTCGCCGTGAGCATGCCGGTGAACCGCCCTGCCTCTTCATTGGCTTCGAGGATGCGCCCGCTGTCGGCATCGAGCCGGTAGTTCACCATCCCACGGCCGTCGGTCCCCCGGTAGCTGCTGTACGCGTGTATCTCGCCCGCGTCGTCGAGTGCCCAGTCGAATCTCGGGTCTCGAGGCAGCGCACCCCCCAGCGTGGCATCGTAGGTAAGCAATGCCTTAGCGCTCGAAAGGGTTTTCCAGTGCTGGCCGGCGTCGCGGGAGGCGTAAAGCGTATCGCTGTCCGCAAGCCAGATGTTGTCTCTCGCGACGTTTACGAAACTGGCCATGCTATCGGCTTGCTCGAGCACGCGCTGGGCAGCGAGATGCCAGTGTCGGCCGAGATCTTCGGAGGCGAACAGGGTCTGATCCGGCGTTTTCGGCAGGCGGGCAAGGAGATAGCAGGTCGTTTCACCGCAGCGCAGATCGAGAATCTCGCCGAGTAGCCTGGCCACCGTCTCCACTCGCTCGCCGTCGCTACGCAGCAGATAGTAGAGCGATGGCTCACGGTAGCGCGGCGTCACGTCGTCATCCGGTGCCGGGGGCGTCAGACAGTTGAAGATCGGCCGTGCCGATCCGGCCTCGAGCGTCGGCGTCCCGCTCGCCGACTCGGCCGCGCACGTTGGGCGACAGTCACCCGCCGCTGCACATGCTTCCACTTCGGCATCACGGCCATGGGATTCGAGCACCAGCAGTGCTTCCTCCCCGGCCGCCGTCCCGGTCAGCGAGCGCCACTCGATCGGCTCTCGCAGCGCATGGGCGAGTGTCTGATCCGCGCCTCGCTGCCAGCCGAACGCATACGCGGCCATGAAGTGCCAGACGAGGGTGAATACGCCGACGATCGCCAAAGTGGCGAGGACCCAGGGGCGAATCCAGACGGGCAGCATGATCAGCGAAACTCGTCGAGGCGAGCGGAGCGACCGTTGTGTAGCCGCCAGCGATAGGCGATACCCAGCAGTCGCTCGAAGGGAAGATGAGAGCGCTGGCCGTAGTAGAACTTGTGGATGCGATCGACGATCAGCCCGATCACACCCGCGATCAGCGTTGACATCACGACATTCACTCCGACGAACAGCGACACGGCTTCACGAACGGCCCAGGCATCCGGCCAAACGCCCTGCGACAGCCAGTCCTGTAGGGTAAACACGATGAAGGTGATCATCATGAAGGCGAACAGGAAGACCAGAAACGACTGCACACCTATGCGTCCCAGTCGCGTGTAGGGGGCGCCTTGTAAAGTGAGCTGAGCTCGGCCGTCCTCGCCGTCGAGAATGGCATGGACTTCGCCGTCACCCACCAGCGTCAAAACCGAGACCCGATCACCCTCACCGATGAACAGCGGCGCCCGACGATAGAAGACCGGATCGAGCACCTTGCCCACGTCGCCGTGGAAGCTACGCAGCGTGAAGTCTCCGCCGCCACAGCGGAAATGATAGCGACGGTAGTCACGCCGATAGCGCCCTCGCCCCTCGGTTTCGATGACGAGACGTACGTGCTCTGCCCGCCCCTGGACCAGCCCGATGCCGTGATGAGCGCCATCCTCGAGCGAGAGCGGCGTCGCCGGGAGTGACGACAGCGGAATCGCCGTCCCATGGGTCGAAGGCCCGTCAGTGAGGTGACGTTGCAGCGCCCGCTCTGTCGGGTGCCAGCGTATCGCGAGTCGGTAGAGCGATAGACCAAGCATGCCGGCTGCCGTGATTCCCAGCAGCGCTTGGAGCGTCATCCACCAGACACCATCGCTGGGTAGCGCCGTTATCCACCAGGCCATCAGCGGCGCCGACAGCAGTCCGATCGGCAATAGCCAGGACCAGGACGATTCGGGACGACGGAGCAGGCCGCCATCCTCACGTGCAAGCCAGTGCAGCCAGCCGCTGCCGTCACGCAGACGCGACGCCCCGATCACCAGACGCTCCCCGGGGTGGGGGTCGCGTGCGCTGTCCTCCATTTCCGCGAACTGCTCGCGGTAGAAGAAGAAAGCGCCACCGTCGGTGGAGAGCCGACAGAGCGTACGGCCCTCGACTGGCGGGTCGCACTTCAGCGCAAGGCAGCGCACCTCGCCGCTGATGACGCGAGAAGATGCAGACAGGGACGGAGTCGCCGCGGCACTCACCGACACGTAAAGCCCCTCTCGGCGCCCGTGCGATACGACGCCGTCGATATCCACTTATCGCTCATCAATTGCCCTCTGGTCAGTATCGACGACACCTGAATCGAAGCGCTGGGTGGCGAACGGTGCCGTATCCATGCCGCGTGCTGCGAAGTACCCGGCGAGCGCCTGGGTCACGGCGTTGAACTCCACGTCGGTCATGCCGTGGTAGGCCGAGGCGGTAACGAAGAGATAGGGGCTCGGCGTCATGGTCAGCCACTGCTCGATCATCGCCTGAGGGAGTGTGGGACGCGCCTGCAAACTCTCCTCGATTCGCTCGGGCAGCGTTGCGATATCTCGGTAATTGACGCGCCAGCTCAGCGTACGCATCGATCGCGCAGAGGCCTCCGGTTCGAGAGCATCACTCGCCATGAGATAGAGATAGAGCGTGCGCTCTCCCTCGACCGGCGCCTGCGAGACGCGCGTGCGCGGCGTTTGCTCGATAAGTTCGCCGTGCCGCAGACCGACCCGGTAGCCTTCGGCCTCGCCACCGAGGAGAAAATCGGAAATTCGACCCGCGGCGCTCATGAGATCGAGCGCCGGCATGCCGATGCCCGAGTAGACGGTGACGTTGGGGAGGAGCACGGGGCGCACGGCCACCGGCGCCGAACGGCCCCAGAGAAATACCGGCCCTTTTTCCGCGATGGCTCGTGCCAGGCGATGCTTGCTGAGTTCGAAGGCCGCCGGCGCTTTCTCTTGCATGCCGTCGAACGGACTGGGATTGACCACCGAGCGGATCTCCGAGCCGAAGAGCCGCACGATCACGAGCAAGGCAAAGAGGCCGAGGACGACATAGGAGAGGATCTTACGTTGATGGTCCTTCTTCGCCGTGCTGCGCTGCACGGCTGCGCTGTTGGCGGCCCCGAGACGCGTCGCCGCGTCCTGCGCCGGCCCTGCCCGCGACGCCAATGGCGCCTGGCGTTTGCCGCCGGCACGGTCCTGGATAGAGGTGTCGATGTCGGTGTCATCGAGAGACGACGCCGCTTCTGTCGCTGCCGCCGTCGAAGACGCGCCGAACAGCTGCCGCCGGCCGAGAGGCGGTGTCTCCGCGAGCAGCGCCACCTGACCGTTCGCGGCAAGAACCGCCGCGTCCACGAAGCCGACGTAATCGAGAATGTCCTCGGCGTAGTGGCGCCGATCCAGATGATATCGCAGGCGCCGGCCGTCGGTGAGTGTGAGCACCAGCGACGGCGCGTTGTGTTCCCAGCGAAACGGCGCTATGTCACGCGCTTTGCGATAGCCGGTGATCTCATCGAAAGGGATACGGCCGTGCAGACGAGAGCGAAAGCCGTCGGCATCGACGGTGATGTGCTCCGCCAGGCCAAGGCCGCGGCGTGCCCGCTGCCAGAAGACGCCGACCGCCCCCAGCAGAACGACGATCGCAACGATACCGCAACCCCACCACCCCTCCGAGGGCACGCGTCGATACGTCACCGAGAGCCCCACATAGAGCGCGGCCAGGCCGACGACAAAAACCAGTAGCGCCCAACCGCGCAGGTCGGCTCTATCGAGATGGAATTCGAGCGGGTCCGAGACACTCAACGCCAGTGTTTCCCTCTGCTCTTGGCTGAAATAGACTCGCTTCGCGTTAGTCACGACTCGGGACCCGTCGGTGCCGGTAGCCGCGTTCACGACCCGCAGCCCCTGCGCCTGAAGCGCCGATTGAGCCAATGGACTCAAGCAGTAGCGCATCGTTCATTCGCAAAATGTCACCAAACCGCTATCAATGTAACCACCCCACTTTCAACGTAACCGCGCCGCTATCTTGGCCGGCACGCGATGGAACGGCCAAACATTCACGGTCTGACCCAGCGATAGTCGACATCGCCGGTTTCGTCTAGTGGGTCGATACGCAAGAAGTTGCCGGTCGCGGGATCGAAAATAGTCACAGCTCTAGGAGAATACGTTCGCCGCCGCTCGAAGCTATCTCCCCCATCGCGGCTCAGCATCATATGCGCGCCGTCGCCACGCCCCCGATTCATCAGCAGCGTCTCGCCGTTGGTATGAAGCTGTGAAAGCGGCACCTTCCCGGTCTCGAGATGCGTGCGCCACTCTCCTGCGCTGAGTCGAATCAAGCTGTAGCGCTCCAGTGGCGCATCACGATGGATGGCGTAGACGCCGATCTCCGGACGACCGACCAGCGACTCGAAGCGGCCGGAATGGACGTCGACGGAGAGAATGTCGCCACTCGCGCCATCCAGTTGGAACAGCACCATCGACGCGGACTCGACATCGTCACGGTAACCATAGAGCCGGCCGGTTTCATCGAGGGCCCATTGCGTGGGATCGGTCACGTATCCCTTGTAAAGCGCATCGTTACCAGCGCGCGGGCGGTAGCTAACCAGCGTCCGCTCCGAGGCGATTGTTCGCCAGTGATGCCCGCCGTCCTCGGTGAAATAAACACTTCCCCCACTGACGATCCAGGCGCTTTCGCCCTCGATTCCCAACACCTCGACGCCGTAGCTAACGCCTAGCCCCTGCATCTCGATCCAGCGCCAGTGATGTCCAGCGTCGTGGGAGACGAAACCGGTGAGCCCTCGCCGGCCATTCATGTTGCCAAAGAGGTAGCAGTGCCCGCTCTCGCCGCAACCCACACCGTTGATGTCGCCCTGCGCGCGCGCTACGACGGTGAGACGTTCGCTCTCACCTCGCAGCAGATAGCTCAAGCCGTGGCTCGCCGTGCCGGGCGAATGCGCATCAGCAGAGGGCGGAATCGAGCAGTTGAGTATGGGCGCGGCGGGACCGGCCTCGACACGACCGCCAGCTGCGCAGTCGTGACGACACGTTCTCGCTTCGCTGCACGCCTCTACCTCGGCATCGCGGCCGTTGGACGCCAGCGTCAAGAGCGTATCGTCGCCGGCGCGTGTCGCCGAGAGGGTAAACCACTCTAGCGGGGGTCGCAGATCGTGCTCGAGAGTGCGAGCCAGTCCCTCGTGCCACGCGCCCGCGCTCATCTGCGTTTGGCTCCAGAAGAGATGGAACGGTACGTAGATCAGTACCGCCACGGCGAACCAAGGGCGGACCCAAGTCGGCACCATCATTTCAAGAATCCGTTGAGGACGTCATCGCCCCGATGGCGCATGCGCCACAGATACGCCAAGGCTGCGATCTTCTCGCTGGGAGCGGCTGCCCGCCCAACCGCCAGACGGCGATACACCAACGCCATGATCAAGCCAATCAACGCGACCATGCCAGCGAATATCTGTAGCACGATACCGACCAACCCCAGCGCCTCGCGCCAATCCCAGATGTCTGGCGCGATACCCCGGGTTACCCAGTCTCCCACGGAGACGGCTGCCATGATGCCGACGATGAGTAGTAGCATGAGACCCACAATCCAAAGCATCACGGCGCGGGCGAGTGAACCGCTGCGCCCCGCTTTTGCAACGTGCGCCGCACCATTGTCGAGATCGAGCACCCCATGAACCTCGCCGTCACCGCTGTGTGTCATCAGCGCCACGCGATCACCGGCCGCCAGGAATAGCGGCGTTTCGCGGCGAAACCAGGGGCCGGCCCCCTCGCCAATTTCCTTTGCATGCACCGGGACCGTAAAGACCTCACCGCCCAGCGAGACCCGATAGCGCGGTATACCTTGAGCGGTGGGCTTGATATTGACGCTCTCTACCCGCCCTTGAACGACGCCAACCCCACCGTGAAGGCCGTTACCGAGCGCGAGTTCGTCACAGCGAGGGCGCTGAGGGGGTTCAGAGGCGATAATGCTCTTGCCGCAACGCTGGCGAGTCAGCGACCGCCGCATGGCTCGTGCGCCCGGATGTAGACGCACCGCGACCGACCACAGCGCCGGAAGCAGGATGAAGCCACTCGACAGTAGCAACAGGTTGCTCACCAAAGAGAGCCAGCCGCCACCATCTGGGGCGATCATCGCCAAGATGATCGCCGGTGCCATGGCCGCCACCCCCAGCAGGGCGGCCAGCGCCGGCCAGCCCGCACTTTTGACCTTAGGCGCATGCAACGTACCGTCTTCACGCTCGATCCAGTCGGCCCAGGCGGTGCCGTCACTCAGCCGGTGTCCATGGATGACGAGGCGCTCGTCTGGTACGAAACCGGCAGCGGTGAGCGGTTCGACGAACTGCCCAGCCTGGAAGAAGTAAACGCCGCCACGAGTTCGAAGACGGCACAGCGTCACTTCACCGATCTCGATACGCTCTAGGCGCCGGCACTCGGCACTCAAGCAGAACGTTTCACTCATGGCGACCTCCCCACGCGGCGCTACCTTGCTCGACGCTGCCCGTTTCGAACCGACGACGTTCGAAATCCGCCACATCGACGCCCTGCTCTCGGTAATAACGCGCCACCACTCTGGTGGCCTGCGCAAAATCGGCGTCGCTCATGCCTTGATAAGCCGAGGCGGCCACGTAGAGACGCGGGCTTGGCGTCATCTGCAGCCAGCGCGCAACGATCGCTGCCGGCAAGCGAACACTCGTCTGCTGTCCTTGGCCATCACGTAGGCGCTCGGCCAGCTCGTCCAAGTTCCGGTAGTGCAGTTGCCAGGCGCTACTATCCATCGGTGCCTGGCTAGTCTTTGCCACCCCTTCCGGCATCAGCAGGAAGAACGACAGGGTATACTCACCTTCTACGGGCGCAGTCGAGATTCGTGAGGTCCGCGGCAGCGCCCACTCACCGCCGTGGGCCAGACCAAGTTGATAACCCTCGACTTCGCCATCGTCCAGAAACTTGCGGATATCGCTAGCGGTATTAAGGCGGTCGAGCGTGTCGATGCCCAGCGCCGCTCCTTGAGTCACGTTGGGCAGCAGGACCGGCTTGACGCTCGCGTCGCCCGGTTCGCCCCAGAGATAGACCGGTCCTTTGCCAGCGATGGCGCGCTCGAGGCGGCTGACGGCGAGATCGATCGAGTGCACGGAGGTCTCTTGCATGCCTTCGAGCGGATTGGGCGTGAACGTCGATTTGATCTCCGGGCCGCACGCTCGAATGAAATAACTCAACGACAGTAGCAAGGCGGCAATCACCTGCCATTTGCGATGTTTGACGAACCATTGGGTCGCCCGTTTATCCGCCGCGCGATTGGCCTTGCTCATGCGACTGACGTCATCATCGCGGCCAGTGCTGTTGTCGGTTGCCCGGCCCGGGCGCGGCTCATCCTTGCTTTCGACCCGAGCGGTCTCATTCGGTACGGTGACTTGGGCCATCGATGGCGTATCGAGTCCCCGACTCATCGTACCAGCCGGATGCGCCGACGCGAGAGTCTCAGCGTAAATGGCACTGCGACTGGGAAACGTGCCTTCCTGCGCGACGGAACGCTGCCCCAGCCCGACCAGGATCGCCTCGAGGCAGCCCAGATAATCCAGCAATTCAGCGGTGTAGTGTCGGCTATCCAGATGAAAGTGCACACGTCGGCGATCGGTGAGCACCAACATCAGCGACGGCGCGCTCACTTCGAATCGCCACAGACGCGAATCACGGCCCTGACGATGACGCTCCACGTTATCGAAGGCGATGCGGCCATATAGGCGTGAGTCGAAGCCAGTGTCATCGATGGTTATCTTCTCCTGGCGTCCCTTGGCTCGCCGGGCGCGAGCACCATAGACACCGATGACGCCAAGCCAAAGGACAATCAGCATCACGCTGGCGGGTAGTCCCAACGAACTGGGAAGATAAGTTGTGAGCAGGGGCAACAGGACCGAGACGACTGCCAGCCCAAGTACCGCCGTGATCAGCGCGACCCCTCGAAGATCGGCGCGGTCGTGGTGGTAGTAAAAAGTACTAGGTGGGTTCATCGCGTGAGCGTTCTGTCGACGGTGTCTGGCGGCACGGAAATCTTAACAATGATGACCACGAATGATGGCGATACTGTACCCAATAACAACTGCTCCCAACGACACTGTTCCCAACACTATGAGCATCGTGACGGATTCATTCTAAGCTAGGCTTTGTCTCGACAATGCCTGCGCTCGTCGATGAAACATTGAAATCGATTCTTCGACCCGTATGCCATATTTCTCTTTTCGTCTCTGCATCATCGATTCTTGGAAGCGACTAGGCACCCAACCGCGCAGGTCGGCTCTATCGAGGTCGAATTCGAGCGGGTCCGAGACACTCAACGCCAGTGTTTCCCTCTGCTCGTGGCTGAAATAGACTCGCTTCGCGCCAGTCCCGCGGCGGCGACCCGATCGATGTCGAACTCGACGTGTATTCTGTTGGCACGATCGGGGGACCGCTGCGGACCTTAACCAACAACGCCGAAAAGAGCCAACGCCACGTCATGCCAGGTGCGTCTTCTCCCTCTGTCTCCTCTACGCTTCCCGTTGTCTACCGGCTGGCCTTTCCCCTCGTCGTATCGATCGTCGCCTTGAACGTCATCGTCGCGGCACGGCTCCCGTCGGCGTCGCATGCAAGCGGCGTTGGTATCGGACTGGTGGCGCTACTCGGTCTGTATGTCGCGGCGGGGTTTCTGTTCAGACGACGACCGATCCCTGACGTCAGTGTCGCTGTTCGCACGCAGGTCCTGGCACTGGTGATCGTCACGGTCGCCGTTGCGCTCGCCGCCTCGGTCATGAGCCACTGGGAAGGCTGGTCGCAACAGGTAGACGAGTCCTTCGGCGGCAAGCGAGAGGTGCCGGTCTCGACCGTCGCCGATCTCGATCGCTACCTTTCGACGTTTCACAACGAACTCGTCATCGACGGCCTCCCCGCCGACTGTGAGGCACTGCCGCTCGACTACTGGGGGCCCAACGACCTCAACGTCGGCTGGAACTGCAACATCGCGAGAGTCGGTCAGCCCAGCGCACAGGCGAAATCGACATTGAGCGAGCGCCAGCTCGATGCCCTACGCGTGCTGATCACGCATCTCGACGATGTCGCCGAGAAGGTCGCTGACGGCGAGGCGGTTCGGCTCTCGGTAGGCGGCGACCGCTACGGCCGTTTCGCCCGCCACGTCTGGCTCGACTACCGTATCGCGCCCCTGGAGACACTGCTGCCGGCGGTGGATACGCTCTGCCCCGAGCCGGATCGGTGCATTACCCTGAAGACGCTGCTGCGCCCCCAGGATCTCGGCTGGCAGGAGAGCGTCGAGCGGGCCCGCGCCGGCGAGCCGCTACCCGACCATCTGCTGCGAGACAGCCACCGCCGCAAGCTGGAATCCGAGCTGGCGCACCTGATCGACTACGAGTTCGGCCGCGACCTGCGCCAGATGTGGCAAACGATTCGCCAGGCGCAGGGTGAGTCGACCTGGACGATTCGCGACATCGACGACGTGAGAATGGTGAGCTTCGAGGCAGGCGATCAGCGTCTGAGCGTCGACGTTCCCAACGACATAGCGCTGAACAACGTAGGCCCTTGGCGACGCCTGATGGCCGATCTGGCGCTGACCGACAGCGGGCAAGTGACGAGCCGCGGCCAGTGGGTGTCGACGGACACGACCCAGCGCCCGGCCACCCTGGTGATCGATTCGGGATACTACTGGTCGCCGCCTTGGCTCACCCTAGCGCCAGTCGCGGTAGGCCTCGCGCTGCTGATCCACTGGCTCGTCCAGATCATCATTGCCATTCGTGCCTACCGCGCCTTCGCTAGACGGCCAGCGAAGGCCTAGACGGCACTCTTGGACTCAGCGGCGAACCGATACGATGGGTCGGATGACCCGGGCGAAAAGATCGTGCAGACGCGCCTTCTCCTCAGCGAGGTGTCGGCGGTAGGCGCTCTGGATTCCCCGGTCGGTATCGTTGAGCCCGGGGTCGACGACGGCCGTCGCGGAGACGCCCTCTTTCCCTTCTGCGTAGCGGCGCCCGGAGGGGAACTCGAGCGTGGATGCGATCGCCTGCACGTCACCTATCGCCCCGGCGGAATCGATCAGCGTTCTGATGTTGAAGCCGACGACTTCACTGGCGCCGAGACGCATCACAATCGCCAGGTCAGGCCCGCGCTTCGGCGCGCGAGTCACGCCCCAGGAGAGCATCGCCGGCGTGGTCTCGAAGGCAGGCGGGTAACTCCAGCGGGCGTACCAGGCGCCACCCATCAGCTCTTTTCGGACGAAGCGATCGACCATCTGATCGCCCGGCAGGCCGAGCGTATCCATGACGTCGTCGAAATAATCCTGATAGCGCTCGAGCAGATGATCGCGCTGGGCGACGAGGTCGCCCTCGACGATACGCGGCGAATCGACCACCGAGATCGCCGCCATCCATTCTCCGCTGGCCGGTCGTAACAGACCGCTATCGTCACTGGCGCTGTGTCGCTCTTCGCGGAGATCGAACTCGTCGCGCTCGACGGCCGCCACCTCGTCCATCATGGCGGCATAATCTCCGCCATCCAGATACTCGTATCCATCGGGCAGCGCGAACGTCACGCCGTCCGCCAGGGTAATGTCGGCAGGGCCGGCGATCCGGTGAACGGCCGGACCGTCGTGCGCCGCCATCATCGCCGACGCCAGATCGTTCTCGGCGTCACCGGTGGGCTCACGATCCAACGCCTCGATCGATTGGCGTAGCACGCGATCACCATCGTCGGATCGCGCGTCGAGGGGGGCGACTACCGTCAGTGCCAGTAAGGATGCCAGCAGTGAGCGGCGCACGAGACCGCGTGAACACGCGTCGGTATTGCGGGAACAAGAGAAGAAAAACGCAGCATTCACGTGAGTCGAAAAGCCTCAGGAGCGGGTGGTTTCCAAAAAACGCTTCATCGCCTCGACGGTGGCGTCGCTGCAGTGGTGCTCGATACCCTCGGAGTCGGCTTCGGCGACATCCGCCGGGACCCCTAAAGCCAACAGCGTGGAGAGGACGAGCTGGTGGCGCGCTTCGACTTTGGCGGCGAGGTCGCGGCCCTGGTCGGTGAGAAAGACACCGCGATAGGGGCGCGCTTCGGCGAGGCCGTCACGTTTGAGGCGGGTAATCACCTTGGAGACGGCGGCCGCGCTGACGCCGAAGCGTTCGGCGAGATCGCTGGCGCGGGCTTCGCCATGGTCGCGGTGAAGCTGCGCGATCTCTTCCACGTAGTCCTCGACCAGCTCCTGCTGGTGGTCAAGACGCGTCCGTTCGAAGCGGGCGTAACGTGGTGGTGCTGTCATGGCGCTCTCGTCGACGACTGTCTCGGGGGAGACGAATGGGGCTAGATCGGCCCGAGCGACGAGACTAGCGACAACGCCGCCCGGGACACGCAGAGCCTACAGCAACTCGAAGGCCAACACATAACCATTCAGCAAGATGATGACGGCTGCGGCGAGGCAGCCAAGCGCTGTCACCCAGCGCCGATTGACCAGGTTGCCCATGAGCTCGCGGCGTGCCGTGAACTGGATCAGCGGGATCAGTGCAAAAGGGATCCCAAAGCTCAGCACCACCTGACTCGCCACCAGCACCTGCTGTTCGGGCAGCCCCATCATGATCACCACCAGCGCCGGCGCCATGGTCAGCAGGCGTCGTGCCCACAGCGGAATGGTGAATCCGACGAACCCCTGCATGACCACCTGCCCCGAGAGCGTACCCACGATCGACGACGAGATACCGGCCAGCAGCAGCGTGATACCGAACAGTAGACTCGCCACATCGCTGTTCATCAGTGGCGTCAGCAGTTTGTAGCTCTCGCTGATGGTGGCGACGCCCTCGTGGCCGCTGTAGTGAAAGACCGCTGCCGCGACCACCAGCATTGCCATGTTGATCAGTCCCGCGAGCGACATCCCGATGATCACGTCCCAGCGGTAGTAGCGCATCGCCCGCAGACGCTGCGCGTCGCCTTTGGCGGGCACACGATTCTGAAGCAGCGACGAATGAAGGTAGATGACATGGGGCATCACAGTCGCGCCCAGCATCCCTGCCGCCAGGAAGACCGCATAACCGTCGGGGAACTGGGGGACCAGCATGCCGGAGAGCACATCGGGTACCGAGGGTCGGCCCATGAGGATTTCGATCAGAAAACCGCCGCCGATGAGCAGGATCATCGCCGCGATGATCATCTCCACCAGCCGGAATCCATAGCGCTGCAGGTGTAGCACGGCGTAGGTGATCACGCCGGTGAGCAGCGCGCCCTCGACCATCGAGATACCGAAGAGCAGATTGAGCGCCAGCGCCGCGCCCAGAAACTCCGCCAGATCGGTAGCGATCGCCACCAGTTCGGCTTGAATCCAGTAGGCCCAGACCAGGGGGCGCGGATAACGCTCACGGATGACTTCCGCCAGATTGCGACCGGTCGCCACGCCAAGTCGAGCGGAGAGCGTCTGGATCAGCATCGCCATCAGATTGGCCCACAGCACCACCCACAACAGCAGATAGCCGTAGCGCGACCCGGCTTCGATATTGGTCGCGAAGTTGCCGGGATCGACGTAGGCCACGGCCGCTACCATGGCGGGGCCGAAAAACGGCAGAAAACGCCGGAACGCTGAGCGCCGACGCCCCGTGGCCGCCGCGCCCGCGTCATCCGGGGAGGAGTTGATCAGTGTGTCGGACACCGGAACCTCTCGAAACGAGAACATTCCACCGTGACACCCGCGCGGCAACGACCGTCGGGTGAGCGCCACGGCGCCTAAATTAACTAGGGTTTACAAGATATACCAAGGTTACCGAAGGCGCAACGCGATCCCCGATGGGCTTTCTCAATCGAGCGGATCGATTCGTGGCATGCCATCTCTGCACCCGAAAGCGCTCAGCGCGACAATTAGCGCCACTGCAGCACCGGCCATCCACGGGCGTCAGCGGTCTCGCGCAACCGAGCGTCGGGCTGGGTGGCGTGGGGGTGGTCGACGAACTCGAGCAGCGGCAGGTCGTTGAAGGAGTCGCTGTAGCCCCAGGTTTCCCATCCCTCGGCGAAACCGGTCTCGTGACTGTCGAGCCACGCCGCGAAGGCATCGAGCTTGCCGCGCTGATAGGTCTGGATCCCGGTGGGTTCACCGGTGAAGCAGTCATTGGCATCAAAGGCCGGTCGCGTGGCCAGCGCGTCATCGGCCCCCACGAAACGGGCGATCGGCGCCACCAGGTGGTGCATCGACGCCGAGATCACGAGGGTCGCGTGCCCGTCTCGCGCATGCTGGCGCAGCCGTTCGACGCCGGGCGCCATCAGCCGCGGCGCCACTGCTCTCTCGACGAAGGCATCGACCTGCTCGCGCACGGTGTCACGATGGCGCCCGATGAGCGGCGCCAGCGAGAAGCGCAGGTGGTCGGTCATGTCGAGGGTGCCGGCGTGATACTGGCGGTCGTGGTCGCGCATGCGCTCGAGCAGGGCTTCGCCATCCTCGACCCAGCCGCACTCGATCACCCACTCGAGCCAGAGGTGAGTGCAGTCCCCGTCGAGTAGCGTGTCGTCGAGGTCGAAAAGAGCGAGAGAGCGTGGCGCAGGGGTGCGCAGTGGCTGGGGCGAGCGGTCATCGAGGGTCACGCGAGACTCCGGTGTGGCTGAAAACCCCGAGGATAGCGCGCCGGCGCCCCGAGGTCTGCGCTCGCGTCGCTATGCGTCTCCTTACTTCACCCTTCCTTCACCCTTCACCCTTCACCCTTCACCCATCGCCCATCAAGGGGATGGCGTGTCGCGCGGCTCGGGCGAGCTATCCGCACCCGTGCCGAATCCGCGCATCGTTTTGAACGCCTCCATGATGTCCATCGGCAGGGGAAAGACGATGGTGGAGGCGTTCTTGTTGCTCATGTCGCTCATGGTCTGCAGGTAGCGCAGCTGCAGTGCCGCCGGGTTACGCGCCATGATGTCCGCGGCCTCGACCAGTTTCTCCGCGGCCTGCTGCTCGCCCTCGGCATGGATGACCTTAGCGCGTCGCTCGCGCTCGGCTTCCGCCTGGCGGGCGATGGCGCGAATCATGCTCTCATCGAGATCGACATGCTTGATCTCGACGTTGGCCACCTTGATGCCCCATGCCTCGGTCTGGGTATCGATGATCTCCTGGATATCGTCATTGAGCTTGTCACGCTCGGAGAGCATCTCGTCGAGGTCGTGCTTGCCCAGCACCGAGCGCAGCGTGGTTTGAGCGAGCTGGCTGGTGGCGTTGACGAAGTTCTCGACCTGGATGATCGCGCGTTCCGGGTCGACGACGCGAAAATAGAGCACCGCATTGACCCGTACCGTGACGTTGTCCTGAGAGATCACGTCCTGCTCCGGCACGTCCATGGTGATCACGCGCAGATCGACCACCTCCATCTTCTGCACCACGGGAATCAGGAAGAAGAGCCCGGGCCCCTTCACCCCCTGGAACCGACCGAGAAAGAACACGACCCCGCGCCGATACTCCGGCAGGATCCGGATCGAGGCGAGCAGCAGCAGAATAAGCAGTACCACCGGGATGATGTACGCGAACATGAGCGCTTCTCCTGACAGGTTGACCGGCTGACATCGGGCCGGTGTGACGCAGTGCCTGCGTGTCGATGGGGCCGCTAGCGGGACGTGCGGCGTCGACGCACCGCTTCCGGCGTCGTCTTTGGCGGCGCTACCGTCACCACCAGACCGTCGAGGGCGATGACACGCAGGGCGTCGCCGCGAGCGACCGGGGCCTCACTGCGCGCGTGCCAGCGCTCGCCGTGGAGCAGGACCTTGCCGCGGCCACCGGTGAAGTCGGTGAGCGCCTCCGCGCTGGCACCGATAATCTCCTCGCGGCCGGTTCGCGGCAGATGGCGACCCATCTGATAGAGGCGCAGCACGCCCCAGAGCAGAAAACCTGCCGCCACCGCCGCGGTACCGCCGACCAGCGGCCAGGCAAGGGAGCTTTCGGCGCCGTCCATCAGCATGATGGAGCCGATCGAGAACGCCGCAATGCCGCCCGCCCCCAGCGCACCGAAGCTCGGAATGAACGCCTCGGCAACAATCATCGCCAGACCCAGCAGGATCAGCCCCAGTCCGGCGAAGTCGAGTGACAGCACCTGGAAGGCAAAAAGTCCCAGCATCAGACTGATGCCGCCCACCACCCCGGGCACCAGCAGGCCGGGGCTGGCAAGCTCGAACACCAGCCCATAGAAGCCGAGCAGCAGCAGTCCGTAGGCCACGGTGGGATTGGCGATGAGAGAGAGCAACGCGGTCCGCCAGGCAGGCCCCTCACGCGTCAGGTCGAGCCCCGCCGTCGCCAGCCGGTGCTCACCGTCGGCCAGCATGACGTCGCGGCCGTCGAGCTGGGCCAGCAGATCGTCGATATCGGTGGCAACGACGTCGATCACGTTGCGCGACAGCGCCTCCTCGGCGCCGAGATTGGCTGCCTCGCGCACCGCGCGCTCGGCCCATTCCGGGTTGCGGCCGTTGCGCTCGGCGTAGCCGCGGATCATCGCCACCGCATCCTCGATTCGCTTGCGGCGACTATCGCTGACCTCGCCGGCACTCTCCTCTTCCGCCGCTGAGTTCTCCTCCCCGCTTTCGCTGCCCTGCCCCAGCAGCACCGGCGTCGCCGACCCCAGGTGCGTCCCCGGCGTCATCGCCGCCACGTGGCTGGCGTAGAGCAGGTAGGTGCCGGCGCTGGCCGCGCGAGCGCCGCTCGGGGTGACATAGCTCACCACCGGCACCTCGGCGGCAAGGATCGTCTGGGCCAGACGGCGGAGCGACTCCACCTGCCCGCCCGGGGTATCGACTTCGATGATCACGACGGCCGCCGCGGCGGATTCGGCGTGATGGATGCCGCGCTCGAGATAGTCACGCGTCGCGGGGTTCACGCTGTCATTGAGGGTGAGAATGACTGCCCTTCCCCCGGCAGACTGCCCCACTGCTGTCAGCGCGCACGCCAGCCCCAGCAGCATCAGCGTGATCCAAAGCCCCGATCGCCAAAGTCCGGATCGCCAAAGCCCCGAGCGCCAACCCGAAAGGGGGAGGCGACGCAATCGAGACGACGAGGCGAGCGCGCGAGTGACCATGAGTTGAGCGTAGCGCATTCGGTCTGACCGTCCCGGAAATGCGCCACGACGACGCTCCAGCCTTAGACCAAAGTCTCACGTCATACGACCAACGTCTTATAAACCAAAGTGCTAGCATCAATTCCCCCCCGCGGAACGTCGCGCTTCGCCTTCAGAGACGCATCGCTTTACCGCACGAAACGCCTCGCTTCGCGGTTCGGGCACCTCCGGCGTCGCTGGAGGTGTGAACACAACAGTCGAGGAGTTTTGAGGATGTCGCTAGCCGCGATGGGATGGAAACACGGGGTAACGCTGCTGGCGGGACCGGTTCTGTTTGCACTGATTCAGGTCACGATGCCCGAATCGCTGATCGACCCCGCACCGCGCACGGTGCTCGCGCTGACGGCCTGGATGGCGGTGTGGTGGGTCACCGAGCCGGTGCCGATCCCGGTCACCGCGTTTCTTCCCATGGTGCTGCTCCCTCTCACCGAGGTGATGTCACTCAACGATGCGGCGGTCGGCTACGCCAACCCGGTCATCTACATGTACATGGGCGGCTTCATTCTGGCGATCGCCATCGAGCGCTGGAACCTGCACCGGCGAATCGCGCTCTCGATTGTCAGCCGGATCGGCAACAGCCTGCGCAGCATCGTGCTCGGCGTGATGATCGCCTCGGGCTTCCTGTCGATGTGGATCTCCAACGCTGCCACCGCGCTGATGATGCTGCCCATCGCCGTGGCGCTGATCGCCGAACTCGACGAGCGCGACCAGTTCGACGCCGGCCAGCGCGACGGTTTCGCCCGCGTGCTGCTGCTTACCGTCGCCTATTCCGCTTCCATCGGCGGGCTCGCGACCATCATCGGCTCGGTGCCCAATGGCATCGTGGTGGCGATGATTCCCCAGTTCTTCGACATCCAGATCAGCTTTCTGCAGTGGATGATCTTCGCCCTGCCGCTGTCGCTCGCGCTGCTCGTAGTGCTCTATTTCTACCTGACCCAGATCTACGCCAAGGTGCCCAACGAGCGCCTCGAGGTGAACTTCGTCGCCGAAGAGCTCAAGGCGCTCGGGCCGATGAGCCCGGAGGAGAAACGGGTACTGGTGATCTTCGGGCTCACCGCCGCCGCCTGGGCATTGCGCGGCTGGCTGGCACCGTTCTTCGACCTTCCAATCAACGACACCATCATTGCCGTGGTGGCCGCGATCTCGCTGTTCATCGTCCCGGCGAGCCGCGAGAAACGCGCCCTGCTGGTGTGGGAAGACATGCGCGATCTCCCGTGGGGGCTGTTCATTCTCTGGGGCGGCGGCATGGCCCTGGCGGCTGCCTTCAGCGCGAGTGACCTGACCGGCTGGATCAGTCTGCAGCTCGAGGGTCTCGACGGTATCGGCTACTTCTGGCTGCTGCTGATCATGATCGTGCTGATGCTCTTTCTCACCGAGATCATCTCTAACACCGCCACCGCCAACATGGCGCTGCCGATCACCGCCGGGCTCGCCGGCGCGATCACCACCGGCAATCCCTTGGGACTGATGGTGGGCGTGGCCCTGGCAACCACCTGTGCGTTCATGCTGCCGATCTCGACGCCGCCCAACGCCGCGGTCTTCTCCAGTGGCCGCCTCTCGATCCGCCAGATGGCGCAGGCGGGCATCGCGATGAACGTGGTCAGCGCCATTGTCATCACCCTGTTCGTCTACTATCTGATGCCGCTGTTCCTGCCCACGCCCTGAGTCTCGCCAAGCTGAGCCGGCCCGAACGCCCACGCGGCGTTCGGGCCGGTGCGCATCGCCCGTCAACGCCTGTACCCTGTCGCTGACGCCCTTACCCGGTTCTGCTCGATGACGCCTTCGAACTCGCCCATGCTTTCTGTTACTCCTCGCTGCTCGTCGGCGACGCGACCGGCGAACTGACTCCCATGCGCCCCGACTACTCAGGTCCACTCCCGGAGCCGGTGGGCTTTCTACTGGTACCGCGATTTTCGATGGTGGCGTTCTTCGCCGCCGTGGAGCCGCTGCGCATCGCCAACCGTCTCGCCGGCGAGACGCTCTATCGCTGGACGCTCATCGCCGTCGAGGGCGACTCGGTCACCGCCAGCAACGACATGACACTGCTGGTCGACCACGACCTCGACGCCGCCCCGCCGCTGCCGAGCGTGGCGGTATGTGCCAGCTTCGACACCGAGCAGCAGCTCTCGCGCCGGCTGCTGCAGTGGCTTACGCGCCGCGCCGGCGAGGGCTGTTTTCTCGGCGGGATCGACACCGGCCCGCTGCTGCTCGCCGAAGCCGGTGTGCTGGAGAATCACCGGGTAACGCTGCACTGGGAGAGTCTGCCGGGGTTTCGCGAGCGCTTTCCGCATCTGGAGGCAGCGGAGTCGCTCTACGAGTTCGACGCGCGCCGCTTTACCTGCGCCGGGGGCGCTGCCGCGATGGAGATGACACTGAGCCTGATCGGCCAGCGCCACGGCGAGGCACTGGCCAACGCCGTGGCGGAGCAGCTCGTCCATGCCCGTCTGAGGCCGCGACAGGAGTCGCAGCGGCTATCGCTGGTCACGCGCCTTGGCACCCACTGCCGCCCCCTGGTCGATGCGGTGGCGCTGATGGAGCGCCATCTCGAGATCCCGCTCTCGCTCACCGAGCTCGCCGCCCGGGTCCAGCTATCGCCGCGTCAGCTACAGCGCCACTTTCTTGGCGAACTGGGTACGCGGGCGAGAGACTACTACCTGGCACTGCGTCTCGACCGCGCTCGCCACCTGCTCGAGGAGACCGACCGCGACATTCTCAGCATCGGACTGGGCTGCGGTTTCCAGAGTGCTTCGAGCTTCTCCCGCGCCTACCGCCGCCGCTTCGGCCATGCCCCGAGCGCCGCTCGCCGTCACGACCAAAAAGATCAAGGATACGGCCAATAACCGCGGGTTTCGGCCGCCGCGATGGGGGAGCCTTGAGTCACGTCTCACCCCACTGGAGCACCGCATGACCCACGACGCTGCCGGCCGATCCGACGCGATGCCGCTACCCCCCACGCCCGACTACGACGTCTGGCCGGTCGAGGTCGATATCGTCCGACTCGACGTCACCCCGCACCAGCTCGAGGTGGAGTGGGCAGATGGCCGCAAGAGTCGCTACCACAGCGTGTGGCTGCGCGAGAACGCCGCCGACGACAGCACCGTCAATCCGGCGACCCGCGAGCGCATACTCGATCTTTCGCGGCTCGGTGCCTGGCCCACGCTGGAGGCGGCGCAGCTCGAGGCGAACGGCGCGGTGACGCTGGATTTCGCCCCCGAAGGCCGCCGACTCGCCTTTCATCCCGGCTGGCTGCGCGCCCACGACTATAGCCACCTCGAGGCGCTGCCGGCGGTGCTGCCCCCACGGGTTCACTGGCTCGGCAGCGAACGCGATGCCCCCACCACGCTCGATGCCAGCGGCTGGATGGCCCAGGCGAGCGACCCGCAGGCCGAGGACCCGCTGCTGAGCCAGGCGCTGGACGCCGTGCTTCGCGAGGGTCTGGTGCGGCTGCGCAACCTGCCCGTGGAACCGGGCAGCCTCGACGCCATCGCCCGCCGAATCGGCCCGCCCCGGCCGACCAATTTCGGCCATCTGTTCGACGTCCGGGCCAAGCCCGATCCGGACTCCAACGCCTACACCTCGATCGCCCTGGCGCCTCATGTCGACCTGCCCACACGGGAGTACCAGCCGGGGGTGCAGATGCTGCACTGTCTGGAGAACGATACCGTCGGCGGCGAGGCGATCATGATGGATGGCTTCGCCGTGGCCGAGACGCTGCGGGCGCGCCACCCCGAGCACTTCGAGACGCTCACTCGGGTGCGCTGGTGCTATGCCAACACCGCCCGCACCAGCGATCACGTCTGGTTCGCGCCGATGATCGGGCTGGACGGCGAGGGCGAACTCGACGAGGTGCGCATCGCCGACTTCCTGCGCGGGCCGCTGCTCGCCCCCTTCGAGGACGTCGAGCCGGCCTATGCGGCGCTGATGGCCGTGCAGCGGCTACTCGCCGAGCCCCAATTCGCGCTGCGCTTCGGCTATGCCCCGGGGGATCTGGTGATCTTCGACAATCGCCGACTGCTTCATGCCCGCGACGCCTTCGACGCCGGTACCGGCGGTAGCCGCTGGCTGCAGGGCTGCTATCTCGAACGCGACGAACTGCGCTCGAGACTGCGCATGCTCAAGCGCGCTGAGCGCCGGGGGCGTCTCGCCTGAGATCCTGACCGCTATCGTCAGGTAGCGATCACTCACGAAAAACCCCGCCGATTGGCGGGGTTTTTTGTGTCAGCGGGCCGACATCCGGGCGGCGGGCCTGCCTTCGCAGGCGCGGTTCGCTAGCTGCGACGGATGCCGATGCGGCGCCCCGCTGCGGAAGGCCACTCGCCGCCCGCCCGCGGTTGACGCTCGATCGCACTCGCCACCGACGCCGGGAACGGCGCGGGCCGCTCGCGGGTCACGTCGATGCCCATCAGCATCTGCTCGCTGGTGGCCAGCAGTTCGCCATCGGCGTTGCGCAGCGTGAAGAACGTATGCAATCGCTTGGCATCGACGTCGAGCAGCACGAACTCGACGCCGAGCCTCTCGCCGCGATACGCCTGCTGGCGATAGCAGAGATGGGTCTCGAGGGTATAGAGGGTATAGCCCTGCTCGGCACGACCGGCCTCGTCGAGACCGATTGCGTCCATCAGCGCTTCCACCGCGAGCGAGAAGACCCGGGCGTACTCGGCATCGTTCATGTGGCCGTTGTAGTCGACCCAGGCATCCTCGACCCGGGTCTCGAGCAGCCGGTCGGCCGGCACTGCAGCGTGGGATGTGCTCATCAAATGCGCCTCGTCGATCAAATACGACCCTTGAGCCCTTCGGCTTCCGGCCAGTACTTCTGGGTGAGTTCCAAGAGCTCGGTAAGAAAGGCGTCGCGCCGTGTCTCCAGTTCCGCAACGCTGCGCCCGGCGGCCTGATGCTCGCAGCCGTCCGCCACCCTGTCGATCAGCGTCTCGGTCAGCTCGGGGGCCTCGAGTTTCGTCCACGGCAGCTTCAGCGCCGGGCCGAACTGATGAAGCATGTGGCGCATGCCCCCCTCGCCACCGGCCAGGTGGAAAGTCAGAAAGGTGCCCATCAGCGACCAGCGCAGACCGCAACCGTAGACCACGGCGGCATCGATCTCCTCGGTGGTGGCGACACCGTCGTTGACCAGGTGCAGCGCTTCGCGCCAGAGCGCTTCCATCAGCCGGTCGGCGACGTGACCTTCGATCTCACGACGAACCACCAGCGGGCGCATGCCAAGCGCCGCGTACTGCGCCTGGGCGCGCTCGAGCGTCGCCTGCCCGGTCTGCTCGCCGCCGACCAGCTCCACCAGCGGCAGCAGATAGACCGGATTGAAGGGGTGCGCCACGATCACCCGGCCGGGCGCCCGCGGACAGGCCGACTGCAGGTCGCTGGGCTTGATGCCGGAAGTCGACGAGCCGATCACGACATCAACGTCGGCGAGCGCGTCGAGCTGACTCAGCACGTCGTGCTTGAGCGCGAGCCGTTCGGGCACGTTTTCCTGGATCAGCTCGGCACCCTCCACCGCCGCGGACAGCGTCTCGGCGAAGGTCAGCGCGGAGGCATCGGCGTCCTCGGCGAGGCCGAGACGTTCGAGCGACGGCCAGGCGCGGGCGACGAAAGCCCGGGTGCGCGCCGGTGCCGCCGGGTCCGGATCGAAGGCGGTGACGTGACAGCCTGCCGCCAGTGCGCGGGCGATCCAGCCGTTACCGATGACGCCGGTGCCGATGACGGCGACGCGGCGGGGAAGGGTCGATTCACTCATGAAGTCTCTCGAATTCGGATGCATCAGGGCGCCGCGGTGACGGTCGCGACGCCGTGGGAAAGGCGCGAACGCCGCCGCAGCGGCGTGAGAAGGAGAAGGCCAAAATGGCCTCAGACCGCGCGAAGCCCCAGCGACTCCCGGGTCTGCTGCGGCGTCTGCACCTTGCCGCCGAGGTTCTCGACCAGCGTTGCCGCGCGCTCGACCAGCTGGGCGTTGCTGGCGAAGACCCCTTTGCTCAGATAGAGGTTGTCCTCCAGGCCGACACGCATGTGTCCGCCCAGCAGCGCGGCCTGCGCCGCCATCGGGAACTGTTGACGCCCGATGCCGAAAGCGGACCAGATGGCGTTGGCAGGCAGCTTGTTGCGCATCGCCAACATCGTTTCGGTATCCGCCTCGGCGCCCCAGGGGATTCCCAGGCAGAGCTGGAACAGCGGATCACCGTCGATCAGCCCCTCGTCGATGAGCTGACGCGCGAACCAGACGTGGCCGAGATCGAAGCACTCGAGCTCCGGTTTGACCCCGGCCTGCTGGATCAGGCGAGCGTGCTCGCGCAGCCACTCAGCGCTGTTGAGGTAGACCATGTCGCCGAAGTTGAGACTGCCGCAGTCCAGCGTGCAGAGCTCAGGCAGCAGCGCGCCCACCGGCTCGTGACGCTCGGCCGGCGTCTGCAGATCGGTGCCTTCGCCGCCGTGAATCACGCCGTTGCGGATCTCGGGGAAGAGATCGCCGCCGCCGCCGGCGGTAATGTTGATCACCGCGTCGACGTCGGATTCGCGAATGCGCTCGACCACTTCGCGGAAATGATCGAGCGAGTGGCTGATCCCGCCGGTTTCCGGGTCGCGAACGTGCAGGTGAACGATGCTGGCACCGGCGCGAGCGGCGTCGATGGCGCTCGTGGCGATCTGGCTCGGTGTGACCGGCAGGTCAGGGTGCTTGTGGGCGGTGTCGCCGGCGCCGGTAACGGCGCAGGTGAGAATGACATTGGAATTCATCGAGGCTCTCCCGTCGGAGCGCACTAGGCGCAGAGCGAATCGGATGCCGTCAGGGCATCAAGTTGGCGCTCATTGTCGGCGCCCATCTCGCCCGTCACTTAACACCAGACGACGCCATTTTGACGCTTTCCGACGCTATCCGCCGCCGGCATCGCGCCGCGCGGTAACCCCGTTCCTTCAGGACCGGCGCTGGCCCCGCGTCGCTGTCATTCTAGGCGACTCGCCGAATCGCTCCCGGTAGACGCGTGAAAAGTGCGCCGGCTGGCCGAATCCCGCGGCCAGCGCGGCCTGGGTGACGCTGATGCGGCTGTCGGCCAGCAGCTGGCGGGCCCGGTCCAGGCGCAGCGAAAGGTAGCGCGCCTTGATCGTCTCACCGCAGTGCTGATGGAACAGCCGATTGAGCTGACGCTGGGACTGTCCCACCCGACGACAGATCTCGGGGATCGACAGCGGCTGGAAGAGGTTCGCCTCCATCACCGACTCGGCGCGGCGCACGCTTCTTGGCCGCGGGTCGGACTCGATCCGCGCAAGACTTGCGGTGGTATCGTCACGGCGCAAATGGATTAGCTGACGGCTGACGGCGGCGGCAAGGTTGGCGCCGAACTCGCGCTCGATCAGCGCCAGCATCAGGTCGAGGCTGGAGGCACCCCCTCCGCCGGTGAGTCGCTGGCGATCGAAGCGATAGGCCGCTTCGCTCAGCGTCAGCGTCGGAAACTCCTCGACGAACGCCGCATGGCTCTCCCAGTGCAGCGCGACCTCGAACCCTTCGAGCAGACCGGCTCGGGCGAGGATGAAAGCGCCGGTGTCCAGCGCGCCGAGAAGCCCGCCGTGGGCGGCGACCTGGCGCAGTACCGCCCACTGGGCGTGACGCACCGTCGCTTCGGCGTCGTAGGAGGCGACCACCAGCAGGTTGTCGTAGACGCCAGCGGCGTCCAGCGCCGCGTCGACGTCCACCGAGACACCGTTGCTCGCCGTCACCGCCCCGCCGTCACCGGAAAAGAGCCGCCAGGCGAACAGCGCTCGTCCGAATCGGTTGGCAACGCGCAGCGGTTCCAGCAGCGAGTAGAGCGTGAGCATGGAGAACTTGGGCAGAAGCCACAGATTGATGGTGACATCCGCCTCTTTCGGGTCGAGCACGGGGGGCAGGTCGGGGCGCGGATAGAGCCATTCCGGCGTCGAGACGTCCATGATTCCTCTTCGGCAGGTGCAAAAAACACAAGGATATGGCCAAAAGTATCAACTCTCTACCCTCACGCGACCCTAGAGTGGAGTGCGCCCGGGCAGCCACCGCTGAAGCGCGCCAATCAAACGGCGCCGCGGGATACCGCCGACTGACCGGATAACACCCACTGACCGGATAGCGTCCACCCGACCGCGGAGAGTGCCATGCCCCTGTATGCCGAGATCATTCCCGAGACGGGCGCCCGCGAGCTGCGCGTCGTCGACCGCACCGCCGAGCGACGCCTTCACGCGCTCTGGCTGCGCGAGCGTGCCCCGGACCCGCAGACACTGGATCCGCGCACCGGCCAGCGGCTGATCGAAGCCGCCGCCCTGCCGCTGGATCTCGCCATTGCGTCGCTGGACTATGACGCCACGCACCTGCACATCGGCTTCAGCGACGGCCACGCGACCACCTTCCCGGTCGCCGAGCTGCTGCCCGCCCCGCGTGAGCCGCGTACCCTCTGGGACGCCACTCTCACCGCGATCCCCGAGGTGACGTTCGAGGAGGCCGTTGCCGACGACACGGCGCTGCTGACGATGCTCGAGGATCTCGAGCGCTTGGGCGTGGCCAAGGTGCGCGGCGTGCCGCTAGAGGACGATGGCATGCTTCCTCTGGTTGCACGCCTCGGCCCGCTTCGCCGCACCAACTGGGGTGGCGTCGCCGACGTCAAATCGGTAGCGGACGCCTTCGATCTGACCATGACCCAGCGCGGGCTCGAGCCTCACACCGACAACCCCTATCGCGACCCCATCCCCGGCTATATCTGGCTGCACTGTCTGAGCAACGCCGACAGCGGCGGAGACAGTACGCTGGCCGATGGTTTCCAGGCCGCCGAGCGGCTGCGCGAGAGCGACCCGGCAGCCTTCGATATCTTGACGCGCACGCCCACCCATTTTCGCTACGTCGACGACGACACGCACCTGGAAAGCGAGGGTCCGCTGATCGAGCTCGACGCCCGCGGCGACATCTTCCGGGTGCGCTTCAGCAACCGCACCGAGCGCACACCGGCGCTCGAACCGGCGACACTCGAGCGCTACTACGCCGCCCGCCAGCAGTTCTTTTCGCTGATCACCGCGCCAGAGATGACGCTAACGCCCAAGCTCGCCCCCGGCGAAATGCTGATCATGGACAATTACCGCCTGCTCCACGGGCGCACCGCCTTCACCCTGACTCAAGGCGTCCGCCATCTGCGCCAGGGCTACGTCGACCGCGACACCACCGCCAGCCGGCGACTGACGCTCAAACGTCAGAGTCTTCCCCCCCATTTTCAGGAGCGTGCTTCATGAGTGCCGACTTCACCCGTTTCGACGAGGCGCAGGTCGATGACTGGCGCCGCATCGACGACCATTTCCGCGACTACCGCGACGGGGTGATTCCCCGCGTGCTGGTTCATCTCGAGCGACTCAAGGGGGATACCCACGGCTATCCCGTCGATCGCTACACCCACTGCCTGCAGACCGCGACCCGCGCCGAGCGCGCCGGCGCCGACGACGAGACCATCGTCTGCGCCCTGCTCCACGACATCGGCGACGATCTCGCCCCCGACAACCACGCCGAGATTGCGGCGGCGATCCTCGAGCCCTTCGTCGACCCGCTCAATCTCTGGATGGTGCGCCACCACGAGCTGTTCCAGGGCTATCACTACCGCCAATACTACGGCCTCGACCGTCACGCCCGGGACGCCTACCAAGATCACCCCGCCTACGCTCGCACCGTGCGCTTCTGCGACGAATGGGATCAGACCTCCTTCGATCCCGCGTACGATACCTACCCCCTCGAGCACTTTCGGCCCGCGCTCGAGCGCGTTCTCGGCCGCGCGCCCTTTGGCGGCATGCCGACGGTATCGGCCGAGTGAGCCGTTGATATCGCGCGGGACGAACCCACGCGAACCGTGATCACCACCCACTATCGATAACTCACAAACTGGAGTGACCATGACGAAACGCCATTACCTGCTTGCCACTGCGCTCATCCCGCTGTCGTTCTCCGCCCTCGCCGCCGACGAGGCGGAGAACATCAACTTCGTGGTGCCACCGTGGCCTGGCGTCACCGTCAAGACCGAGATCCTCGAGCAGCTGATCGAGCCGCTCGGTTACACCGGCGCCAATCAGGAAGTGAGCAGCACGGTCGGCTATCAAACGCTGATGTCCGGCGATAGCGACGTCTTTCTCGGCGGCTGGATGCCAGCGCAGCAGGAGAGCTATGACCGCGCCATGGAGAGCGGCAAGGTCGAGGATCTGGGCACCAACATCACCGGCGCTCGCATGGGGTTTGCGGTGCCGGGCTACGTCTATGACGCCGGTATCACCCACGCCGAGGATCTCGACGCCCACCGCGATCGCTTCGACGCCCGCTTCTACTCCATCGAATCCGGTTCCACCGTCAGCGAGTTCATCCACGGTGCGGTCGACAATGACACCTACGGCCTCGGCGACTGGCAGGTTCTCGAATCCTCGACCCCGGGCATGCTTTCCGAGGTCGACGCCGCCGTCAACGACAAGCGCTGGATCGTCTGGTACGGCTGGACACCGCACTGGATGGCGCCCGCCTACGACATGCACATCCTCGATGATTCCGAGTCGGTCTACGGCCCGAACAACGGACGAAGCGACGTCCTCACCATCGCCAACGCCGACTTCGTGGATGCCCATCCGAACCTGCGCCAGCTGCTCGAGCAGTTTCGTCTCACCGCCGACGAGCAGAGCGAGTTCATCGACGGCTACGGCCGCCAGAACCGTAGCGCCGAGACCGTCGCCCGCGATTGGCTCCAGGCCCATCCGCAGCGCGTCGCCGAATTTCTCGATGGCGTCACCACGCGTGACGGCGAACCCGGGCTGGACGCCGTCCGCGCCGCGCTCGACTAGACCACGCTTGCCGCGTAACCGATCCGCGAGTGGACGGGGTTCGCCCCCGTCGCTCGCGTCGTCTTCCCGTCGTTGCCCCTGACGGCCCCGGCGTCTCACGGCACCTTGCCCGCGCCACCCCGAGCCACTCCGCGCCACCCCGAGCCACTCCGCGCCACCCCGAGCCACCCCGAGCCACCCCGCGACTCTTCCCACCGTCTCTCGAAAGCCCCCAGCCCGCTCGAGCGATACCCCCTTTCGCCTGAGGGTCAGGCTGTCGTCGCGACGCGTCTCTGATCCTTGCCGTTCCCGTTCCCGTTCCCGCTCCCGCGACATCGCGATTCAGGCGTCCGAGACATCGCTATTCATGCGTCCCAGACATCGCTAGGCTGGAGCGAAAACCGTGGCGGATCGATCATGCACTACTCGAGCTTGACCCAGCGCATCGCCGGTGAGGGCGCAAGCGCCTGGAACATTCACTTTCGCGCCAAGGCGCGAGAGGCCGCCGGCGAGGCGATCATCCTGCTCTCCGTGGGTGACCCGGACTTCGACACCCCGACGCCGATCGTCGAGGCCGCCGTCACCAGCCTGCGCAGCGGCGGCACGCACTATGCCCATGTACAGGGCAAGGCGGCGCTGCGCCAGCAGATCGCCGCGGACCACCGCCGGCGCGGCGGGCACGCTGGCGTGGACGCAGAGAATGTCATGGTGCTTGCCGGCGCCCAGTGTGGGCTTTACGCCACGCTGCAGTGTCTGCTCGACGCCGGTGACGAGGTCATCGTGCCCCAGCCCGCCTACGTCACCTACGAGGCGGCGGTCCGTGCGACCGGTGCCACGCCAACCTGGGTCGGCCTGCGAGCGGAAGAGGCCTTTTTGCCGCGGCCAGCGGATCTCGCCGCGGCGATCACCCCGCGTACCCGCGCCCTGTTGATCAACAGTCCCCACAACCCGACCGGGCACTGTCTCGACCGCGAGCGCTGGGAGGCGATCGCCACGCTCTGCCGGGAGCACGATCTCTGGCTGGTCGTCGACGCGGTCTACGCGGACCTGATCTTTGACGGCGAAGCGGGCAGTCCGGACGCGCTGCCCGGCATGGCCGAGCGCACTGCCGTCATCGGCAGCCTGTCGAAGTCCCACGCCATGACCGGCTGGCGACTGGGCTGGGTGGTCGCCCCCAGGACACTCATCGGCCACCTGGTCAATCTGGCGCTCTGCATGCTGTACGGCAGCCCGCCCTTCGTGCAGGACGCAGCGATCACCGCGCTGGCCGAGCCGCACGGTGAGCTCGACACCATGCGGGAAACCTACCGGGCACGCCGCGATGCGGTGGTCGAAACGCTGGCCTCGAGCGACGTGGTGAGCACCCTGACGCCGGCCGCCGGCATGTTCATGATGGTGGACATCCGCGCCACCGGTCTGAGCGCCCAGGCCTTCGCCGATCGCCTACTCGACGATCACGCCGTGTCGGTACTCGCCGGGGAGGCGTTCGGCCCCGCCGCCGCCGGGTTCATCCGCGTGAGTCTCACCGCGGACGTGGCAACGCTGCGCGAGGCATGCCGTCGCCTGGAGCGCTGTGCCAGAGCATGTCCTGTCACTCTCTAGGGCCGCCACACGCTAGGCCCACCACACGCTAGGTCCGCACACTCTAGGCCCGCCACACCGCCGTCGGTGCAGCCCCGGGCGGCATGACAAGCGAAAGCGAAATCCGCACAATATGGGGCCCCCAGCCGCTCGATTCGTCAATCGTCAGGCAGACATACGAGATTTTGCGCATGACCCAGCAGACACCGTTCAAGGTCTACGTCGACGGCCAGGAAGGCACTACCGGTCTTCGTCTGTTCGACTATCTCAATCAGCGTAGCGACATCGAGCTGCTGCGCATCGACAGCGACAAGCGCCGTGACACGGCAGAGCGCGCGCGGCTGCTCAACGCCGCCGACGTCGCCTTTCTCTGTCTGCCCGACGCCGCCTCCCGCGAGGCCGCGGCGCTGGTCGACAACCCCGACACCTGCCTGATCGATGCCAGCAGCGCGTTTCGGACCGATGACGCCTGGGTCTACGGCCTGCCGGAGCTCGTCGCCGGCCAGCGCGACGCGATCCGCGCCAGCAAGCGCATCGCCAATGTCGGGTGTCATGCCAGCGCCTTCATCCTGCTGGTGCGGCCGCTGATCGACGCGGGCCTGCTCTCCCCCGAGACGCCGCTCTCGGCCTTCTCGCTGACGGGCTACAGCGGCGGCGGTAAAAAGATGATCGCCGACTACGAAGCCGACACCGAAGGGCGGCTGATGGCACCGCGCCCCTACGCGATGGGCCAGAGCCACAAGCATCTGCCGGAGATGCAGCGCCACACCGGACTCGCCGCCCAGCCGGTCTTCTCGCCCATTGTCGGGCCCTATCTCAAGGGGCTGTCGGTCACGGTACCGCTGGCTGTCAGCCAGCTCGAGAGTGGCGCCGACGCCGAGGCGCTGCTCGCGGCGTATCGCCGGCACTACGCCGACGAGCCCTTCGTCCGGGTGATGCCGTTCGCGGATGAGGCCAATCTCGACGCCGGCTTCCTCGACCCGCAGGCCTGCAACGAGACCAACCGGGTGGAACTGTTCGTCTTCGGCAACGCCGAGCGGCTGACGCTGGTCTCGCGGCTGGACAACCTGGGCAAGGGCGCCGCCGGCGCCGCGGTGCAGAACATGAACGTTCACCTCGGGCTCGACGAGGCCACCGGTCTCACCGTCTGAGCTCTAGGTCTAGGTCTGCGGCTTGAGATCCACGTTCCGAGGCGGAACCTGACGACGCCCCGACGTCGGCGAGAGACGCAGACGTCGGGGCGTGTCATTGAGTGCGCGTTGCGTCGCCGCTTCACGGAGGCAGCCGGCAGCCGCCGCTGCCGGTGTCTCAGCGCTAGCGCTGCTTGAGGTAGGCGTAGATCGCTGCGATATCCTGCTCGGCGTAGCCGTCGTCGACGGCATCGGCCCACAGGTTGCGGATCTGCGAAAGCGAGGGCAGCGCCGTGTTCCTGCCCGCCTCGAGTGCCAGGCCGGCATCTTTCAGGCCCCACTGCAGCGCCATCTGCGGGTCGAAGTTCTCGCCAGAGATCGCATCCAGTTTGCCCTTCATGTAAGGCACCGCCAGCGGGCCGCCCTCCAGCACCGACCACAGCGTTTCCGGCGCAATGCCCTGGGTATCCGCCAGCCGCGCCGTCTCGGCAATGCCCTGCATCATGGCGATCAACCAGGCGTTGACCACCACCTTCATGCGCGCGCCCTGCCCGGCCTCGCCCAGCCAGTGAGTCTGCGCCCCGAGCACGTCGAAGATCGGCTCGACGAGGCTGCCGGCGCGTTCGCGATCACCGCTGGCGAGCACGGAGACGCTACCCTGCTGTGCCGGCGCCTTGGTCCCGGAGACCGGCGCGTCGATGAAGACGACGTCGCCGCGGGCCGCCGCCACGCCGTCGATCAGCCGCTCGGTCTCGACCACGCCTAGCGTCCCCATCTGGATCAGTACCGCCTCGCTCGACATCGCGCCGAGCGCCCCGTCGTGCCCCATCAGCACCTCGCGAGTGACGTCGAGGTCCGGCAGCATGGTGATCACCGCCTGACACCCCGCCACCGCTTCCGCCGGCGAGTTCGCCAGCCTGGCGCCCTTGTCGACGAGGTCGCTGGCCTTGCCGGGCGAGCGGTTCCATACCGAGACCCGGTAGCCTGCGGCGACGAGGTTGTCCGCGAAGGCGTGCCCCATCGCGCCCAGGCCGAGTACCGCGACGCTCACTTCTCGATTCATCTGCTCTTCCTGCGACATCGATCGACTCCCTGATTGCCTGACTGATTGACTATCCCACGTAACGTGTAGGCGGCTAACTATAGACGAAACGCGCAGGATTCAACCCAGCGACCCTCCCAGTACGTCAGCGCCAGTGACTTAGCAGATCACCGCCGACCGGGTCGTCTTCCGGCAGCGCCACCGCGGCGACGCGCGCCGTGGCGGCCGCAAGGGCTTTCGGGTCGCCGCGTTCGACCTCCCAGCGCTGGCCGGGCGGGTAGGCGCCGACCATCGAGAAGCCGCCTTCGTCCTGCAGGCAGGCGTGGCCGACGCCCGCCTGCAGGATCAGCACGTCGCCGGCGTCTAGCTCGATCTCCTCGCCAGCCGGACCACCGAGTCGCGCTCGGGCCTGGCCGCGAAACACCCCGAGCGCCTCATGGCGGTGGAGTGGAAGTGATCGAAATCGAACAGGCCGTAGCGCCACTCGGGCCGCCAGCCATGCTGCGTAAAGCGTTTCTCGAAGCGCTCGGCGAGCATCGAGGCATCGAGCGCCGCCGGGTCGAAGACCCGCCGGTGGATCAGCACCGGCAGCGGCGAATTGGGAACGCCGTGCGTCGTATCGGACCCGAAGGTAAGAACCTCCGGCGTCGGGGGTGACAATGGGATCTGCATCATGTTCGAACCTCGTCGCGAGTCAAAAGAACGGGCGGCGGCGGCTGCACCGACTCGACGCTTCCCTTACGGCCCGCCGATCATCGGGATAGTGATTCGCCGTCGGGTGGACGATAGTGTCTTCACGTCCGCGCCGGTACGTCTTGCCGCCTCGCGGGGTCACCGTTTTCGACACGGAGTGTTTCCGATGCCCACGACCGTTGCTCTGCTTGCTCCCGGCGCCATGGGAGCCGCCATCGCTCGCCGCCTGACCGATCATGGCGTCGAGGTCATCACGTCACTGGTCGGTCGCAGCGACGCAAGCGTCACCCGCGCCCGCGACGCCGGCATGCGCGACGTCGACCTCGACGAACTCATGCGCGCCTCACTGCTGCTGTCGGTAGTGCCGCCGGCGGAAGCCGAAGCGCTGGCCGTCTCGCTTGCCCCCCACTTGGCATCGGCCCCGACACCGCCGGTCTACTGCGACCTCAATGCCGTCAGCACCGCCACGCTTTCGCGCATAGAGCACGTGATTCGCGGCGCCGGAGCCGAGTTCGTCGACGGCGGCATCATCGGCCCGCCACCATCCGCCGAAAAGACGCCGCGAATCTACGTCGCCGGCGAGCACAGCGACCTGATGACGGCGCTCAACGACGCCGGCCTCGACGTGCGCGCGCTCGCCGGCGGCTGCGGCAGCGCCTCGGCGCTCAAGCTCTGCTTTGCCGGCATCAACAAGGGTATGACCGCCCTGACCACGATGATGCTTATCGCCGCTGCCCGCAGCGGTGCCGGCAGCGCCCTGCGCGATGAACTCACCGAGCGTCTGCCGGAGGTGGTCACCCGAATCGACGAGGGCATTCCTGACATGCTGCCGAAGGCATGGCGCTGGCACCCCGAAATGCGTGAAATTGCCGACTTTCTCGACGACAGCGATCCGCTCAATCACAACCCGGCAGGGCGCAGCACCTTCGAAGGATTTGCCGCGCTCTACGAGCAGTTGGGGGATGCCGACGACGAACTCGAGCGCCTTATCGCCCCGCTGATGACCCAAACCGGGCCGCAGGACCGCTGACCGCTCACATCCCGTGCTTGATGCCGCGATCGATCAGCAGCCAGTTAGCCCGATAGGAAGTGACGAAGCCGACCAGCATGGCGATCTGCATCATGAACCAGAACGAGACGCTGAAGGCGGTTATCTCCGCCAGCCAGAGCTGCAGCGCGATCAGCATCCACAGGTACATGCCGGTCTGAAAGGCGATCAGCGAGAGCGTATCGGCCTTGATCGCGTTCTTCAGCGCCTCGCCGCGACCAGCGTCGCTCATCGCGCGAATCGGCAGATATTGAAACAGCACGCCGAAGAGATAGGCGCAGACGAAGGCCAGCGCGAAATGACCGACGACGCTCGAGCCGAGTAACGCGAATCCGGTGAGCGTGGCGAGGGGCGAGGCGATGATGTCCCCCAGCGTGCAGCCGCCGCCGCAGTGGGTCGCCGAGACGAACACGCTCTGCCACTTGGGTTTGTCGCCGCCGTGAGGCTGATGCCCTTCGTGGCCCCCGTGACCTTCGTGCTGAGCGCCGCCGTGAGAGTGCGATGCTTGGGCCGAGACGAGCGGCGCGCGCCCCATTCGCCGGTAGGCGAACCAGCCGATGACCGGCATGTAGAGACCGGTGATGGGCCAGGTCACGTTCATGACCTTCATGGGCTGTGGGCGTTTCGAGACATCGATGGCGATCGCGATCGCCGTGACGATTCCTGCCAGCAGGCAGATCCAGGACCCGAAGGTCAGCATGCTCAGTCACTCCCTGTCGACTGATGATGAGCGTGTTAACGACCGTCGGTATAGAACTCACCGGCGTCCTGGACAAGTCGCGACACGCTCACTGCGCAATATCGTTCAATAACGTCGCCTTCGGCCTCGCTAGGCTCCTCGTCTTCTTTTCGAGGAGCCTTCCCATGTCGCCGACACTGCTCGCCTCCATGGCCGCTTTCGCCCTCGCCGCGTCGCTCTCCCCCGGCCCGGTCAATCTGGTCGCGCTCAGCGCCGGCATGCAGCATGGCTTTCGCCACAGTCTGCGCCACGTGACGGGGGCGACGTGCGGTTTCACGCTGCTGCTGATCTTGATCTGGGTCGTGCTGCAGCCGCTGCTCGCCTGGCCGACGGTAATGACGACGATCCGCTGGCTGGGTATCGGTTTTCTGCTCTATCTCGCCGTGGGCATGGCGCTCGACGACGGCCACCTGACATCGCGCCCGCTGGCGGTCGCCACGTTTCGCCGCGGCGCACTGATGCAGTGGCTCAATCCCAAGGCCTGGATGGCGAGCGCCGCTGGGATTGGCGCCTTCACCTCGGACGCTGACGTTCTCGGCGTCGCGCTTTTCGCACTGCTGTTCTTTCCCATCTGCTATGCGAGCCTCGCCGCGTGGGGCGCGCTGGGTGCGTGGCTTCGCCGGCGGCTGCCGGAACCGCGCAAGATCCGCTGGGTCAATCGCTCGCTGGCCTTGATGCTCGCCGCCAGCGCGATCGGTCTTGCGGTCAACTAGCGCGGCGAAAACGATTCGGCGTCGTCGCCGTGACGCGTTTGAAGATGCGCTGAAAGTGCGCCTGATCGGCGAAGTGCCAGTCGTGGGCGACCTCGGCGATCGGCCGCCCGGCGCTCAGCGCCTCTCGCGCTCGGCGAATCCGGCAGTCGAGCAGGAAGGCATGCGGGGTGATGCCGTACTCCCGTTTGAAAAGGCGCACCAGATGGCTTGGCGTCATCGCCGAGCGCTCCGCAAGCCAGGCAAGCGTGAGCGGCTCGGCGCAGCGCTGACGAATCAGCGCCGCCGTGCGTGCCAGCCGGGTGCTTTCCGGGTGGCACTCGCGCGGGTCGCTTCGCGAATGCGCGAACAGGCCCCGAAAGAAGTCCCGACAGGCGAGCGTTTTACTGGGCGCCGTGGCGTGGTCGTCGAGCAGCAGTCGACACAGCCGGATCAGCGCCGCGTAGAGCGTCACGTCTCGCGTCGCGTGGAGCGCCAGCGGTCGAAAACCGCGCGCCCCCTGCAGTGGCGAAAGCCACGCCGGATCGACGTGGAGCATGTAGTACGACCAGGGCGTGCCGTCCGTCGGGTTGCAGGCGTGAATCTCCCGCGGATTCATGATGACCACCGCCCCTCGAGTGACCGGCACCGCTTGTAGCGACTCACCGGGCACCTGGTACTCGAAGAGACTCCGCCCGCCGGTGACGGCCCCGATGGAGAAGCTGTCGTGGCTGTGCCGGGCGTAACCGACACTCTCCCCCGCGCGCGTCTCGCGCAGTTCCAGAAATGGCAGCGCGGGGTGACGCCAGAAGCGCATCGACCCGGACGGTGTCATACGTCGACTCACGCCGACGGCACCTCGCCCCGCACGGCGAGGCAGTGGCGCTGGACCGACTCCTCGATCACGCGACCGGCGTCGAGCAGAATCTCCTGACCCCAGAAGGCGGAATAGGCGCTGTCGATGGAGAGCGGCGCGAGCCGCTCGCCGATCTGCACGACCGCCGAGGCGGGCAGCGGGATGTTGTTGGGATAGGACCACATGAAGGAGGCCATGCGATCCGGCGTCACCAGCAGGGTGTCGCCAGTGAGAAGGATCCCTCGCTCGGCCCAATGGAGGACGCAGGCCCCGGGGAAGTGGCCACCCAGCCGGTGCAGCATCAGCCCCGGTAGCGGCTCGAGCGTTTCCCCCTCCCAGAACTGCAGGCGCGAGTCGGGAATCGTCACCCAGTCGCGGTCGGCGGCGTGGACGTGAACCGGGCAGTCGAACGCCTCGCCCCAGGCGGCCATGGTCGAGAAGAAGTGGGGATGAGACATCGCGATGGCGTCGATGCCGCCGAGCCCTTCGATCAGCTCGAACGTCGCCTCGTCGAGCAGGCTGAGACAGTCCCACAGCAGATTGCCCGCCGGCGTGCGCAGCAGAAAGGCACGCTGGCCAATGGCGATCTTCGGCACGCTGGCGAGCGCCAGCAGCCCCGGCGCCATGTGACGAAAGGTATTGGTATGCGCCGCAGAGAGCTGGCTCGCAGTGGTCCAGCGCTGTCCTTCGACGGGCACGAACTGGCGCTCGTCCTCGCAGATGTCGCAGTGCGCCGGCGGCTCGGCGCTGTCAGGGTACTGCACGCCACAGGTGGCGCAGATAAAACCAGGGTGCTGCATATCGACCTCCTGTCGGCGCGCGCGAGGTTAGCGCCCCGTCCGACCGACACAATAGCGCGAACGCCGATCCTCGACATCGGGACCATCGACGCATGTCGCCCGTCGAGTCCTCGAGAGAGTCCAACGATCCGGGGATGATCGCGTTAAAATGCCTGCGGGGTAGCGGGGTCTCGAGTCATCCCGGGCAAGGTCGAACGCGCGATAGCCGGGTTTGGCGCTGACGATCGCTCGCCCCCAAGCGTCAAGAATTCATCCATAGGAACTTCCATGAAAAAGAGACTGGCCCTGGGCCTGCTGCTGCTGAGCGGTGCCCAAATCACAGGCGTGCAGGCACAGGAGTGCACCACCGAAGCCCTCGTCCAAGCCAACCACCGGTTTCAGGAACAGATCGTCTCCTACGGCCAGGCCCATTCGGAAGATCCCGATACGGCGATGCAGAACATGAAGCAGGCGATGGAGGAGGCCCACGTCGAGTCGACCCTCAAAGCGCATGAAGACGAATTCCAGACGCTGGAACCCGGCTCGGGTAACAAGCCTTCCCAAGCGCTCTGCGACGATGTCTTCCAGATGTTCGACGATTTTGACGCGAAGGTAGCCGAGCTCGACTGACACCGTCAGTCATGTTCGGCAGGACCAAAGAAGGCCGGGGCCGTTTGCGCCCCGGCTTTCGCGTTGCAAAACCGCTAACGCCGAAGCGGCGGATTCCGCACTCGCCCCCTCGCCGAATCGAGGGCTAGACGCGGATATCCTCGGGGCCGCGAATCTCCGCCTGGATGCGCGTACCGGTGTCACGCTCCTCGTTGGAAAAGCCGTCGAAGCGCGAGAGCTCGCCGAAGTCGAGCTGCGCCAGCGCTGCGATACGCGCCACGCTGCGCTGGTAGGTCTTGTACTGTCCGAACAGAAAGCCGGGACCGAGATCCTCGAGCTCATCGGACTGGTCAATCATGTACGCCGTGGCCGAGGGGCGGCCGTCTTCGCCGACGAAAGCGACCACTTTCCAGTACGCCTCGGGAATGCGAATGCCGCGATAGGTCCGGTCGGCGTCGCGAAACACCGGCCCGGTGAAGATGCTCAGACGCTGGCGGTCGGCGCGGGCGTGCTCGAGCAGATAGTCCTCCAGCCCCAGCCAGGTCTGCTGATTGAACGCCGCCATCTGCGGGGCGCAGTTGGTGAAGTGGAAGGTATCGGCCTCGGCGCGCTCGGCCTCCTCGCCCCAGTTCGCCGAGGTACGCCGCACCAGGTGGCCGCGATCCAGCGGATTGCGCGAATAGACGTTCGGCCCCGCCTGCAGCGAGGCATCGAGCCTGGGGTCGAGCCGCCAGTTGTCGCTGCGGGGCACGCTGGTCAGCGAGCGGCCATCGAGGTTGAGCGCGGTGAAGATCGCCAGCCGCCGGGGGCGCGACATCACGATCGAGAAGTGGGTGTAATCGAGCCGGCCATCGTCGCGGCCGGGCACCGGCGTGACCTCATCGGCCCGCTCGCCCACCGGGGTCGGCAGCGGCAGGTCGAAGCCTTCGAGGAAGTCGGTGGCATAGCCTTCGCGGTTTGCTAGAGAGCCTTCGCGGTCTGACAGAGAGCCTTCGCGGTCGGCGAGAGCGCCGGCGCGCGCCAATCTCGCAGAATCTTGCGACCCCGCCGCCGTCGGCCGCGGCGTGATCAGCGGGCGCATCTCTCTGAGCGTTGGGCGAACGGTTGTCTTCACCGACATGACAATCTCCCGGTCGGGTAGCGAGAAGAATGAGCGAGTCGAACCGACAGCGCCGCCGTCGGTTCGACTCGACGGCGGCGCTCGACGGACGTCACTTCCAGAAGTTGCTCTTCACCAGATCGACGACCTCGCTCATACGACCGTTGAGCACCGCCTTGCCGGAGTAGAGCGCGGTCGAGGTGACCTGGCCCGGCTCGACCTTCGGCGGCATGACCAGCTCCATGCGGTTGACCGTGACGTCGAGAATGCCCGGGCCCGGATGCGCCAGCCACTCGGCAATGGCGTGGTCCAGCTCGTGCTTCTGCTCCACCTTGCGCCCCCACAACCCCATCGCCTGGGCAAGCTGGCCAAAGTCGGGATTGTCGAGATCGGTGTAGCTGTCGAGCAGCCCGTCGACCTTCTGCTCGATCTCGACGAAACCCAGCGAGCTGTTGTTGAAGACCACGATCTTGAGCGGGATCTTCTCCTGTTTGAGCGTCAGCAGATCGCCCATCAGCATGGTCATGCCGCCGTCACCGCACATGGCGATCACCTGGCGCTGGGGAAATGCCTTCTGGATACCGATGCCCTGTGGATAGGCATTGGCCATGGTGCCGTGCACCAGGCTCGACAGCGTGCGGCGCTGCCCGTTGGTGCGAATGTGACGCAGCATCCAGACCATCGGGCTGCCGGCGTCAGCGGTAAAGATGGCGTCGTCGTGGGCCGCCGCGTTGAGCGCCAGCGTCAGCTCCTGCGGATGAATCAGGTCGTCATCGTCGGACTGATGGGCATCGTGCGCGAGCGCCTTGGCGTAAGTCTCGCGACAGCTGTCGAGCCACTGGGTGTCCGTCTTCTCATCGACGAGCTGGGCAAGCGCGGCGCAGGTATCCCGCACGCTGCCAACGAGGCCGACATCCACCGGATGGCGCCGGCCGATCTGCCCCGGGTCGATGTCGACCTGAATGATCGTCGCCTTCTCGGGGTAGAACTGGGTCCAGGCGAAGCTGCAGCCGAGCAGCAGCAGCGTGTCGCACTCCGCCACGGCGCGGTAGCCGCCGGCCAGGCCGAAGACCCCGGTCATGCCGACGTCGAAGGGATTATCCGGCTCGATGAAATCCTTGGCGCGGGAGGTCCACGCCACCGGCGCGTTGAGCTTGGCGGCGAGCGCCAGCACCTCGCCGCGGGCGTGCTCGCAGCCGAATCCCGCAAAGATCGAGACCTTGCCACCGGCGTTTAGCGCCTTGATCGCCGGCACCAGCTCTTCGGCGTTGGGGCGGATCACCGGGTCGAAGCGATGTGCCCGGTAGGGCAGGTCGTGGCTCGGCGTCTGGGTGAAGAGATCACCGTGGACGATGAGCACCGCGACGCCGTTCTTGGCGATCGCTTCCTGCGCGGCGAGGGCCGCCATGCGCCGCGCCTGATCCGGATTGATGATCGACTCGCAGAAAACGCTGTACTGGGCATAGATCGGCTTGGGGTCGACGTCCTGCGGGAAGCCGACGCCGGTGTCCGCGGTGCCTACCTGGGATGCGATCAGCACCACCGGCGAGCCGTTGCGGTGTGCCTCGAAGAGGCCGTTGACGAAGTGCAGCGTTCCCGGCCCGCAGGTGCCCGCGCAGAGCGTGAGGTTGCGGGTCATGTGCGCCTCGCCGCCAGCGGCAAAGCCACCGACCTCTTCGTGACGCACGTGGACCCAGTCCAGATCGCTGCGGCGGATGGCGTCGGTGAAGTGATTGATGGTATCCCCGACGACGCCATAGCAGCGCTTGGCACCGGCCTCGGATAGTGTCTCGACCAGAATCTCGGCGACGTTCTGACTCATGCTGGCGACTCCTTTCGCGGTCCAGGCAGACGGTCTGTGCAACCGGTCCCTGCCAGCGACCCGGATGAACCCCGCGAACGCGGGTGATGAACGGGAAAACCCTCGTCGCGGGTCTCGCTCCGCGAGGAACGAACGCACGACGACGGTTTTCAGCGTAGTTCGCTCAGGGCGAGGCGTGGGTGTTTGTGCCGGACCCGGCATCCCGTCCCTGACGGATGCCGGGGCAATGACGATGGCTAGGCCGACTGCGGCGCCTCGGGAAAGCGCGGCGGATGCGCCCGCATGTAGGCGTCGCAGGCGCGCAGCACGCGAACGTCGTCGTGCTTGCCACCGGCGAGCTGAAAGCCGATGGGCAGCCCGGCCCGGGTGAAGCCGCAGGGTACCGAGGCCGCCGGCTGCTGACTCAGGTTGAAGGGGTAGGAGAACGGCGCCCACTCTTCCCAGTCGCGCATGCCGCTATTCGGCGGCACCTCGTGATTCACCGCGAACGGGGAGATCGGCACGCTTGGCGTCATCAGCAAGTGGTAGCGCTGGTTGAACCGCTCCAGCGACTGGGTGAACGCGGCCCGTTGGCTCAGCGCCTGAAAGAGATCCAGTGCACTCCAGTCGCTGGCGTGCTCGGCGTTGGCGACCAGCCCCGGGTCGAGACGCTCACGGTCGGCCTCGCTGCACTGCGACCAGAAATCCCGCGAAGCGGTGAACCAGAGCTTCTGGAAGATGCCAAGCGGCGACTCGAACCCCGGGTCGATCTCCTCGACTTCGGCACCGAGCGCCTCGAGTCGGCTGGCGGCCTCGCGCACCGAGGTGGCGATCTCCTCGTCCACCTCGGCGTAACCCAGCGTCGGCGAGTAGGCGATGCGCAGTCCTGTCAGATCGCGGCCGAGATCGGCCCCCCAGTCTTCCGGCTGGCCCCGCGCCGCGTAGGGGTCGCGGTAGTCATAGCGGCCGATCACGTTGAGCAGGCGGGCCGCGTCGGTCACGCTGCGGGTGATCGGGCCAAGATGCGAGAGCGTCGCCTCGGTGGCCGGCGGCCACTGCGGCGTCCAGCCATAGGTGGGCTTGAAGCCGAAGGTACCGGTGAAGGCGGCGGGAATGCGGATCGAGCCGCCGGAGTCGCCGCCCTGGTGCAGCACCCCCATGTTGAGCGCGGCCGCCGCCGCCGCACCGCCGGAGGAGCCGCCCGGCGTGAGTTCGGTGTTCCACGGATTGCGCGTGGCGCCGAACACGCGGTTGTCGGTGACGGCTTTCCAGCCGAACTCCGGCGTATTGGTCTTGCCGAGGATCACCGCACCGGCCTCGCGCAGCATGCGTGCCGGCGGACAGTCGTGCTCGCAGAGCGCCTTGGACGTCGTCAGCGAGCCGCCGCGGGCGGGCATACCGGCGACCTCGGCGAGATCCTTCATCGAGACCGGAATGCCGTCGATGGGGCTTAGCGGCGCGCCCTTCTTCCAGCGCTCGGTCGAGGCCTTCGCGGCCGCCTCGGCCCCCTCTTCATCGACATGCACGTAGGCGTTGACCGCCTCGTTGAAACGCGCGATGCGTCCAAGCGCCGCGCGGGTCGCCTCCAGCGGCGAGGCCTTGAGGTTCCGGTATGCGTCTTCCAGCTGTACGGCATCGAATGTGCCGAGATCGTTATCGCTCAAGTGGCCTCCCATGGCGTTTTTGGCGTTCGTCCTTGATTCGAGCCTCCCTGACGCGAGCGGCGCCCGTCACGACCTGTCCCGATGCAGGCTAGTCCGCCTCTGCCCGGGCATGCAAAGTCGCGATGCGGTTGGGCGGCGATGCGCCAGACACGTCATGCGGCCTCAGAAGTCGTGACTGGTCTCGACCGCGCTACCCGAGCCGCCGCGACGCCGTGTCAGATGCAGTCTTCGGGTCAGGCGGATGACCGGGCGGATCAGCATCTCGAGACTGCCGATCAGAAACAGCCAGGTCCCGTAATAGGTCAGTGATTCGAAGAAGAACAGAAAGCTGCCGACGACGAACCAGATGCCGATGAGCACGTCGTTGACGATGCTCAGCGTCTCGTAGCGCTGGCGAATGACCAGCTCGTCATGCCCGAAGTGAAGCGTCTTCGTTCGTGGCTGCTGGTTACGGTTGTCCTCGTTCATGCGTGAAGTTCCCTGAAGATGGATGGCACACGCCGGCCGACCGCGGCCGACGTCGCCCCTACCATAGCGGCTCAAGCCCATGCGTTGCTGCCTGAAAGTGGGGATACGGACATCGGCGGGCGATAGCGAGCGGGAAAAACGGCCCGAAGCGCCAAGACGTATTACGCTGAGCGGGGATTGCTGGCGATGTCTCGCGACACCGTTTCACTCTTTCCTTCGAGAGGTAGCTCCATGGCAGAGAATACGCAGCAGGACCCGGCGACGCCGCTGGACGGTGGCGCCAATCCGCAGGGGGACGCCCCCGCCGCCGAGAACACCACCATGTTCATCTTCGGGGCCAACGGCGATCTGGTGAAACGACTGCTGATTCCCTCGCTCTACCATCTCGACCGCGACGGCCTGCTCGACCCGCGCATGCGCCTCGTGGGCATCGACCTCGCCGAACAGGATGACGCCAGCTTTCGCCGCCATTTCAAGGAATTCCTCGCCGACAAGGCGGCCAAGAGCCACGCCGAAGGGCGCAAGAGCGACGTGGGAGATGCGGCCTGGGGTCAGTTCGAACAGCGGCTCCATTACCTTCAGGGCGACTTCACCGACGACGCCGTTTACGCGAAGATCAGCGAGCAGATCGACACCGGCGAGACCGCCAGCGCCATCTTCTACTGCGCCACCGGCTCGCGCTTTTTCGGCGAGATTGCCACCCGGCTCGGCAACGCCGGGCTGATGCGCGAAAGCCGTGACCACTATCGCCGTCTGATCGTCGAGAAGCCGTTCGGCCACGACGCCCAGTCCGCCCGCGAGCTCAACGCCCAGCTGCTGGGGATGATGAAAGAGGATCAGATCTACCGGATCGATCACTTTCTGGGTAAGGAGACGGTGCAGAACATTCTGGTGGCGCGCTTCGCCAACGTGCTGTTCGAGCCATTCTGGAACAACCACTACATCGATCACATCCAGATCACCGCCGCCGAAACCATCGGCGTGGAGAAACGCGCGGCGTTCTACGACAGCGCCGGTGCCACGCGGGACATGGTGCCCAACCATCTCTTTCAGCTACTGGCGATGGTCGCGATCGAACCGCCCGCCTACTTCGGTGCCGATGCGCTGCGTGGCGAAAAGTCCAAGGTGTTGAGCGCGATCCGCCCGTGGTCGGTGGAAGAGGCCGCCGCCAATTCCGCCCGCGGCCGCTATGCCGCCGGCGAGATCGACGGCGAGACGGTGCCGGGCTATCTCGACGAGGAGGGCGTGGCCGCCGACAGCACCACCGAAACCTACGTCGCCATGAAGGTGATGGTCGACAACTGGCGCTGGATGGGCGTCCCCTTCTACCTGCGCACCGGCAAGCGCATGAGCGCCCGCGATACCGAAATCGCCATCTGCTTCAAGCAGGCGCCCTACGCCCAGTTTCGCGATACCGAGCTCGAGCGCACGGCCTCGAACTGGCTGATCATTCAGATCCAGCCCAACGAGGGCATGTGGTTCGACTTCCAGGCCAAGCGCCCCGGGCCGGAGCTGCATACCGATACCGTCAAGATGGGCTTTGGCTACAAGGACTTCTTCGACCTGCCGGCAGTGACCGGCTACGAGACGCTCCTCTACGACTGCCTCACCGGCGACCAGATGCTGTTCCAGCGCGCCGACACGATCGAGAACGGCTGGCGCGCGGTGCAGCCCTTCTTCGATGCCTGGGCCCAGTCACCGGCGGTGGAAGACTACGCCGCCGGCGCGGACGGCCCCGAGGGCGCCTTTTCACTGATCGAGCGTGACGGCCGCGAGTGGCATCAGGTGGGCCAGCCCACCGGTCCCGGCGTCGCACCAGTGCCCGCCTCTCGTGACAAGGCGCCGCCCCACGCCTCTCGTGATAAGGCGCCACCCAACGCCTCGCGTGACAAACCCGGGGGCGCGTCGCGGTGATCGGACGCCGTGATCCGACAGCCGCTGCCCCCAGCGCCAAACGGAGCTGGCTTGCGGTCGCCGCCATGTTCGCCCTCAATGGCGGGCTATTCGGCACCTGGGCCTCGCGCATCCCGTCGGTCACCGCGCGCCACGATCTCGGCGGCGGCGAGCTCGGCCTGCTCCTGTTGATGCTCGCCATCGGCGCGATCGCCTCCTTTCCGCTCGCCGGGCGCGCCGCGGACCACTTCGGCGCCGCGCCCGCCACGCTCGCCATTGGCGTCGGCTACGCCGTGGCGCTGCCGCTGATCGCGCTGGCGCCGAGCGTCCCCTTCCTCGCCGTGGCGCTATGCCTGTTCGGCGCCGGACACGGCGCCATGGATGTCACCATGAATAGCTGGGCCGGCGAGGCGGAGCGCTTCATTCAACGCCCGGTGATGTCGTCGTTTCACGCCCTGTGGAGCCTCGGTGCCGGCGTCGGTGCGCTCAGTGGTTTCGCCGCGACCTCGCTGGGTCTGGGGCTCGTCGCGCACTTTTTCGTCATGGGCGCCACGCTATGGGCGACGGCGAGCTGGCTCGGTCATATCGGCTGGCGCTCGGAAACGCGGGATCGCGCGCCGGGCGCACGACGCTTCCCGCTGCCCCGCGGCGCACTGTTCTGGATCGGGCTGGTGGCGATGTGCTCGGCCCTCGGCGAAGGGGCGATTGCCGACTGGAGCGCGCTCTTCCTGGTCAGCGTCACCCGGGTGAGCGAGGCGCAGGCGGCGCTGGGCTACGCCGTCTTTTCAGTGGCGATGGTGGCGATGCGGCTGGTTGGCGGCGTGGCGATCTCCCGGCTGGGTGCCGTGCGCGTGGCTCGGCTGGCGGGTTGCCTGGCGTTCGCCGGCGTGCTGCTCGCCGTACTCTCCGGGCAGTTCGGCGCGGCGCTCGCCGGGTTCGCGCTGCTGGGGCTTGGCTACGCGATGATCATGCCGCTGGCATTCACCCGTGCGGCCAACGACCCGGAAACGCCACCGGGTGTCGCCATCGCGAGCGTCGCCACCCTGGGCTACGGCGGCATCCTGATCGGCCCGCCGCTGATCGGCTTTACGGCGCACTTCATCACCCTGCACTACGCCTTCGCGCTGCTCGGCGTGCTGGCACTGGTGATCATCGCCAAGGCATCCGCGCTGGCGCCGCCAACCTCCTCGGCCGGCGGGGCCGAGCCGTTCCCCCAATAGCAGATCGATGGACGGACTGACGGGCGGCGCGAGCCGACGCTACTGCACCAGCTCATCTCGCCAGGAGTGAATCGGCGCGAAACCGACCAGCCGGCGGGCCTTCTCGATGCTGTAGAAGGTCTCGAACTCGCCCATCTCGCGCTTGAGCGGTACCCCCGAGTAGAACCGTTCGCTCACCTCGGCAGTGGTGAGGCTCACCGAAAGGTCGTCATTCGCCACGTTGAATACCTGATAGCCCAACCCGTCCGTCTTCAGACAGCAGTCGACCATCTGCCCGAGATCGCGGGCGTCGATATAGGCGAAGATATTGCGACGGCGAAGGGCCGGGTCCTCCATGAAGGCCGGGAACTTCTCACGGTACTCATGCGGCTCGATCACGTTGTTGATACGCAAGCCATAGACATCGATGCCCGAGCGCGCCTGAAAGGAGCGTGCGGTGACCTCGTTGACCACCTTGCTCATGGCGTAGCTGTCCTCGGGGACGGTGGGATGCGCCTCGTCCACCGGCAGATAGTCCGGCTTTCTCTCGCCATTGGCAAAGCAGATGCCGTAGGTGGTTTCGCTGGAGGCGAAGATCACCTTGGGAATACCCAGCTTGGTGGCGGCATCCAGCACGTTGTAGGTGCTCAGCGTGTTGATGCGATACGTCTCGTTGTCCGGCCGGTGCAGAATCGCCGGTATGGCCGCGAAGTGGACGATGGCATCGTAGCTCGGCACGCCGGTGCCCGGCTCCAGCTCATCGAGGCTGGCGTAGGCCTGGCAGGCATTGAAGACCTGCCCGGCGTCGGTCAGATCGGTCGTCAACGACACGATGCCAGGCGTGTCGGACGGCGCCCAGTCCAGATTGGTGATCTGGTGTCCCTGATCGCGAAGATAGGCGGTCGCATGACGACCCGCCTTGCCGCTACCGCCGGTAAACAGAATGCGCATGAAGTTCTCCGTTGGGTGGAACGCTCATGACACTCTAGCAACGGATGGGGCGGTCCGCCGGAAGACAGCCGCGGGTCAGCTGTCATCGATCACGAGCGGTCGCGCCATCGACTTCTCGCCGCGCGCTTGGCGTTGACCGTCAACGTCCGATCGCGCCCACCGTCGCGAGAGCCGCGATCTTTCTGGACGCGAAGGCGATTGCCATCATCGGCGGTCGCCGGACCCACGACTGTCTCTCACGCTGCCCTCACGCCGTCAGCCGACCTAGCGCGAAGCCGGCGATGGCGGTGTCCTGTACGCCGGTGCCGGTGAGATCGCAGACGGTGATCTCGTTCGGTTCCCGACGTAGCGGCTGGCCGTTGGCGATGACGCGGCCGAGTTCGAGTACCTTGAACGGCGGCGTGTGGCCGGCGTAGGCCTTGAGCTCCCCGTTGGTCTCGCTCTGGGCGCGGGTATCGGCGATGAAGTGATCCGCGCGCGTCATCACCGAGGTGTCGAGCTCGCGCTTCTCGGGGCTGTCCGAGCCCATGGCGGTAACGTGGACGCCTGCCGGCAGATGCTCGCCAAAGAGCAGCGGCGCCCGCGACGGCGTGGTGGTGACGACGATGTCCGCGTTGGCGCAAGCCGTGCCGATCTCGTCGTGCACCGCGACCGTCACACCGTGGCGCTCGCGCATCCGCGCAGCGTAGACGCCGGCTTTCTCGGCGTCGCGAGCCCAGACGTCGATATGCGCGATGTCGCGCACCAGCGTCAACGCGGCGATCTGCAACTCGGCCTGCACGCCGGCGCCTAGCACGGCGACGCGGCGGCTCTCTTCCCGGGAGGCGTGCTTGGCGGCAATGGCCCCGGCGAGCGCGGTGCGCACGTCGGTCAGATAGCCCTCATCGAAGAGCACCGCCTCGACCACACCGGTCTTCGCGGAGAAGACGATCATCAGCCCGTTGAGGCTCGGCAGACCGAGCTTGGGGTTGTCGAAGAAGCCCGGGCTCACCTTGATCGCAAATGCCGCGTTGCCCTTGATGTGGGCAGTCTTGACGTCGACCTCGCCATTGGACTCCGCGATCGGCATGGAGAGGATCGGCGGCTGGACGACGTTGCCCTCGCCCAGCGCGCGAAAGCCGCGCTCGACGGCCTCCAGCGACTCGCGGTCGAGGGCAACGACGTTCTGGATCTGCTCGCGGTTGTAGAGCTGCATCCTCACTCCTGACTTATTGATAACAGTAGTTCGATCTCATCGCGACGCTCGCCTCCAGCGATGCCGGCAACGCCCCGTTCAGCGTTCAGGGTAGTCGACCAGCGTTCGCGCTCGCATCAGCGTACCGGCGTCGACGCCGTTGCCGGAGACGATCAGCGCGATCGTCTCGCCGCGCACGTCGATGCCGTGCGCTTCCAGCGCGGCGAGGCCGACCACCGCTGCCCCTTCGACCAGCATCTTCTCGTGCTCGAAGAAATGCAGCATGGCGCGGGCGATGGCCGTCTCGGAGACGCGGTAGTGATCGTCCATCACCTCGCGCACCAGCGCATAGGTGCAGCGATTGTCGAGCCCGATACCGCCGCCGAGGGAGTCGGCAAGCGACGCTTCCTCCTCGACCTCGACCGGCCTGCCCGCCGCGAGGCTGTCGATCATCGCCGCGCCCTTCTCCATGCTGACGCCGGTCACGTGCACGCCAGGGTTGATGCCCTTGAGCGCCCGCCCGACACCGCCGAGCAGGCCGCCGCCGGAGAGCCCGATCAGCGTGCGGTCGAGCTTGGGCAGATCCTCCATCAGTTCCAGACCGATGGTGCCCTGCCCGGCCGCGATCAGCGGGTCATCGAAGGGCTCGATCAGCGCCATGCCCGCCTCACTCACCAGTCGCCTCGCCTCGACGAAGGCGTCGTCCTGGGAGCGACCGATCACCCTTGCCTCGGCGCCGAGCGCCTCGATGGCGGCGACCTTGTTGGCCGGCACCAGTTCGGAGACACAGATCACCGCCCGCGCGCCGAGGCGTTTCGCTGCCCACGCCACGGCGCGGCCGTGATTGCCAGTGGAGGCCGTGGTCACGCCGCGTTCGAGCTGATCGGGCGAGAGCGAGGCGATCTTGTTGAGCGCGCCGCGGAGTTTGAACGCCCCGCTCGGCTGCAGCGTTTCGAGCTTCAAGTGGATGTCGGCGTCAAAGCGCGCCGACAGACTCTGCGAGTGGATCAGCGGCGTGCGCGCGGCCTGACCCTGGATGCGAGCCCGGGCCAGATAGATGTCGTGCAGGGTGACGGGGTCGGACATGTCGGCTCCCGAATCGGAACGGTAAAACGACGGCATGGCAAAGCGGCAGGATGAATCGCTTCACCCTGCCGCAGGTTCACGCCGACATCCATGCGCGTAGCGGGATCGTAGGGCAACACACGCTTGATCAGCCCTTGGGATCGCCGTTGATCAGCCCTTGAGATCGCCGCTGCGCGTCAACTCGTCGGTCACCCGGTCGATGGCGCGTTTGGCGCGGCCGATCACCTCGTCCACTTCGTCGCGGTCGATGACCAGCGGCGGCGCAAAGCCAAGGATGTCGCCGTTGGGCATGGCGCGGGCGATCAGATTCTCCTCCAGTGCGGCGGCGGCGATTCGGGGGCCGACCTTGAGCGCCGGGTCGAAAGGTACGTGGGCGCCTTTCTGCGGCGCGAACTCCAGCGCCGCCATCAGCCCTTCGCCGCGGACATCGCCGACCAGCGGATGCTCGCCGAAGGTCCGCTGCATGGCGGCGTTGAAATAGGCGCCGGTCTCGGCGGCGTTGCCCACCAGATTCTCGCGCTCGATGATGTCGAGGTTCGCCATTGCGGCGGCGGCGCCCAGCGGGTGGCCGGAGTAGGTCCAACCGTGGCCGATGGGGCCGAACTCGCCGGTGCCGTCTTCCAGCGCTTGCCACACCCGTTCGCCGACGATCACCCCGGAGAGCGGCTGATAGGCGCTGGTCAGCCCCTTGGCGATGGTCACCAGGTCCGGCTTGATGCCGTAGTGCTGGAAGCCGAAATCACTGCCCAGGCGCCCGAAGCCGCTGACGACCTCATCACTGATCAGCAGGATGTCGTAGCGCTCGAGTACCGTCTGGATCGCCTCCCAGTAACCTTCCGGGGGCGGAATGATGCCACCGGTCCCCAGCACCGGTTCGCCGATGAAGGCACCGACGGTCTCCGGGCCTTCGCGCTGGATCATCGCCTCGAGCTCGGCGGCGCAGTGGGCAGAGAACTCGCGCTCACTCATCTCGCCCCGGGGCCGGCGGTAATAATACGGCGCCTCGGTATGCAGCACGCCGTCGATGGGCAGGTCGAAGTGCTGGTGGAACGCGGGCAGCCCGGTAAGCGAGCCGGCGGCGATGCTGGACCCGTGATAGCCGCGATGGCGCGAGATGATCTTTTTCTTCTGCGGACGACCGGTGACGTTGTGGTAGTAGCGCACCAGCTTGATCTGCGTCTCGTTGGCGTCGCTGCCGGAGAGCCCGTAGTAGACGCGGTTGAGACCATTGCCCGCGAGCTTGGCGATGCGCTCGGAGAGGGCGATCAGCGGCTCGTTGGAGTGGCCGACATAGGTATGGTAGTAAGCCAGCTCCTTGGCCTGCGCGTAGATCGCATCGGCAATCTCGGTGCGCCCGTAGCCGATGTTGACGCAGTAGAGCCCGGCGAAGGCGTCGATCATCTCGCGGCCGTCGCGGTCGACGATGGAGATGCCTTTACCGCCGGTGATGATACGTCCCGGCGCATCGCCCTGGGCGAAATCGCGCAGGTGGGTGGAAGCGTGAAAGGTGTGGCGGCGACTGCTGTCGATCAGGTCGGCAGTGGAAACTCGCGTGTCTGACATGGGGCTACCTCAGGGATGACGCCGGCTGAATGCCGGTGGCCGAGCGGCGGCATCGCCGCCCGGTCGATGAAAAATGAGTTGAGGAAACGGCACCCGGCGTGCCGCCTTGGCTCAGGAGGAACTGACGGAGGGCAAATTGCCCAGGCAGTAGTACTTGGTGTCGAGATACTCCTCCAGGCCCTGCGCACCGCCCTCACGGCCAAGCCCGGACTGCTTCACGCCGCCGAAGGGAATCGGTGCGCCGGTCATCTTGACGCTGTTGACGCTCACCATGCCGTATTCGAGCCCGCGCATCAGTTTCCAGATGCGACGCACATCGGTGGTGTAGACGTAGGCGGCGAGACCGTATTCGGTATCGTTGGCCAGTCGGAGTGCCTCTTCGTCCGTGTCGAAGACACCGATCCCCGCCACCGGCGAGAAGGTCTCCTCGCGGAAGACGCGCATCTCCGGGGTGATGTCGGCAAGCAGCGTGGGCACGAAGAAATTTTCCCCCGGAGCCCGCCGCTGGCTGCCGAGCTGGCGGGCGCCTCTGGCGACACCGTCCTCGACGATGGCGGCGGCGGCATCCACGGCGCGCTTGTGGATCAGCGGGCCGATGTCGCTGTTCTCCAAGCCGTTACCCACGCTGAGCGCATCCATGTGGACGACGAAGCGTTCGACGAAGGCGTCGTAGATGCCCCGCTGGACCAGGATGCGGTTGGCGGCGAGACAATCCTGCCCGGCGGTCTGGAACTTCGCCGCCACGGCCTCTTTCGCCGCCGCGTCCGGGTCCATGTCGTCGCAGACGATGAAAGGCGCGTTACCGCCGAGCTCCAGCGACATCCGCTTGACGTTGGACGAGCTCTGGCGCATCAGCAGCTTGCCGACCCGGGTCGAGCCGGTGAAAGAGATATTGCGCACCCGGTCGTCGCTGCAGAGCACCTCCGACACGGTCGCCGCATCGCCGGTGACGACGTTGAACACGCCGGCGGGGATACCGGCGCGCTCGGCGAGTTCCGCCAGCGCCAGCGCCGAATAGGGCGTCTCGTTAGCGGGCTTGACGATCACCGGGCAGCCGGCGGCCAGCGCCGCCCCCGCCTTGCGGGTGATCATCGCCAGCGGGAAGTTCCACGGCGTGAACATTGCCGCCACGCCCACCGGTTCCTTGATCGTCCCCAGCGCGGCATCGGGAATGTGGCTGGGAATGGTCATGCCGTAGGCGCGCTTGCCCTCCTCGGCGAACCACTGGATGAAGCTCGCGCCGTAGTCGATCTCGCCGCGGGCGTCGTCGAGCGGTTTGCCCTGCTCACGGGTCATCAGGTAGGCAAGGTCCTCCTTGTGCTGATGCAGCAGGCGATACCAGGCGTTGAGCTTTTCGGCCCGCTGGTTGACGTTGAGGGCACGCCAGCCGGCGAAGGCGTGCTCGGCGGCGGTGACCGAGGCGGTGATCTGCTCGGCTTCAAGCAGCGCGCAGTGGCCCAGCGTCTCGCCGGTGGCGGGGTCGACGACGGCCTCTTCCCGGCCCTGGGAGCCGTGGGTCCATTTGCCGTCGATGTAGGCGTACTGGCGGAATAGCCGCGGATCGTCGAGCTTCATGTCATCTCCAGCGTCGCGACCGGCGAAAGTGCCGGTCGATACGAAAAGGGTCGGAGCGGGCATAACCCGCCGATGCCCCCAGCCTACGCCTGACGGCGTCGGTTGTTTTTTCGTCCTGCGCTGTCCGACCTGGCGTTTTTTTTGGAAAGCGGCCGTGCGACCTCCGGTTTTTTTGGCGGTGACGGGGCACTCAGGCGCGTGGCGTCACGCTCAACCCCCCGAGAGCACACAACGGAAGGCCTCGATGGCGTGCGGCAGACGCTCGTCGGGCACTTCGGCGGCGGCGACCCTACTGTTGCCTCGACAACTTTCTTACTGAGACTTTTCCCCGACAACGTCCCCCTACAACGCAACGACCCGGCCACATGGCCGGGTCGTTGTGGTCTTGCTCGCCCCCCTTCCCTACTCGTCGAGCGATAGCGCCGGTGGCCCTTCCCGCTTCACGGTCTTGGTGACGATGTAGGTGAAGTAGCGCTCGATCCCCAGGTCCGAGACCAGCCAGGCGTCGATGAGGCGCTGATAGGCGTCGATGCTCTCGGCGTCGACGCGCACGAGATAGTCCATGCCGCCGCCGATGGCATAGCACTCCGCCACCGCCTCGGTGTCGAGCGCCAGTCGCTCGAAGCGGGCGAGGCTTTCGGCGCTGTGCTGCTTGAGTTCGACCTGCACCCACACCGGCGTGCGTTTGACGATGGCGTCCGGGTTGAGCCGCACGCTGTAGCCCTCGATCACCCCGGCCTTCTCGAGACGTTTGACCCGCTCCCAGCAGGGGCTGACAGAGAGATTGATCGCCTCCGCCAGCCGCGACTTGGTGATCCGGCCGTCGTGACTCAGGATCTGGAGGATCTTGAGATCGTAGCGGTCGAGCTTCATTCGGCGCGTGGCGACAGGGGAGCGTCCGTCTCGCCGCCGTGACTCGAGGCTCTGGCCAGCGACTCGACCACCTCGGCGATCACCGCGATGGTGTCGCCCATGCCAACCTTGGCCGGAAAGCGCCGGGCGATCAGCACCCCGTCCCGCTCAGCGTGATAAACGACCGGCTCGGCGCCGGTGCGGGTCATGTCATAGACCCTGGCGATGACGTCGCCGTGCGCCACCGTGTCGCCCAGCGCCACGGTCAGCTCCAGCAGCCCGGCGTGCTCGCTCTGCACGTAACAGCTCGCGTCCGGCATATCGAGATAGGTCATCGGTTCGGCGGGCGCCGCCTCGTCGCTCTCGCTGGGTTTGCCGGCCAGCAGTCCGTAGTGGACCAGAAAGCGGTGAACGCCCCGCTCGGTAACGGCGAGGCTCTGCGGCGTCGAGGTGCCGCCACCGCCGAGTTCGGTGGTGACGAAGATCTTGCCCTGGGACTCGACGGCGGTGTCGTAGAGTCGCGTGGCGTCGAGCTCGAACATCATCATCGCGTAGGGCGCACCGAAGGCGATGGCGCCGGCGAGGCTCGCGTCTTCCTGCGCCAGATCGTCGAGCCGGTGCGCGGCGGCGAACGGGACGATGTCCAGGGTGCGTCCGCCGGAGTGCAGATCCAGCGCCACGTCGCACATCGGTACCAGCACGCGGCTGAAGTAGTCGGCGATCTGGCTGGTCACGCCGCCGTTGGGGTCGCCGGGAAAGCTGCGGTTGAGGTTGCCGCCGTCCAGCGGCGAGGTGCGCTTGCCCGCTTCCGCCGCCGGGACGTTCATCATCGGCACGATGATCACGCGGCCTCGCACGTCTTCCGCCTTCAGCGAGCTTGCGAGCTTCAGCAACGCGGTGATGCCCTCGTACTCGTCGCCGTGATTCCCACCGGTCAGCAGCGCCGTCGGCCCCTCGCCATTGGCGACCACGGTGATGGGGATCATCACCGCTCCCCAGGCGGACTCGTCCACGGAAATGGGGAGTTTCAGAAAGCCGTGCTGGACACCCTCGGCATCGAAGTCGACGGTGGCGCTGATAGGGCTGGGGCGCGTGGACATGGTCACTCTCCTGGATTCTTAAGGGCGATCATCGGGCCGCCCGACCCGACGCGCGACATTGACGGTGTGGCGAAGCGCGGTGCGATCTCACTTCACGAAGAGCTGGCGGGGGAACTCGCAGAGCGGTTCGGCGCCGTTTTCGGTAATCAGAATGCTCTCGGTGATCTCGAGTCCCCAGTCGTCCATCCACATGCCGGGCATGAAGTGGAACGTCATGCCGGGCTCGAGAATCGTCTCGTCGGAAGGACGCAGGCTCATGGTGCGCTCGCCCCAGTCCGGCGGATAGCTGATGCCGATGGGGTAGCCGCAGCGGGCGCCCCCACGGTCGAAGCCGTACTTGTCCATCGCCGCGCCCAGCGCCAGGGCGATATCGGCGCAGCGATTGCCGGGCTTGGCGACGGCCAGACCGTTCTCGATCCCTTCGAGCAGCGCCGATTCGCCGCGCAGAAACTCCCTCGGCGGCGTCCCCAGAAAGACGGTGCGCGACAGCGGCGCGTGATAGCGCTTGTAGCAGCCGGCAATCTCGAAGAACGTCCCCTCGCCCTTGCGAAACGGGGTGTCGTCCCAGGTCAGGTGCGGGGCGGCCGCGTCGCTGCCAGTGGGCAACAGCGGCACGATGGCCGGATAGTCCCCGCCGTAGACGACACCGTTGGGGTCGGTCCACCCCTCGGTGCCCACGCGGTAGATCTCGGAGACCAGCTTACTCTTGGCGAGTCCGGGCTCGATCATCTCGATGATGCGGCTGTGCATGCCTTCGACGATGCGCGCCGCCGTGCGCATATAGGCGATCTCCTGGGGCGACTTGATCGCGCGGCACCAGTTGACCAACGCGGTGGCATCCTCGAGATGCGCATGCGGCAGCTGCTTGACCAGGCTGACGTACGCCTTGGCCGAGAAATAGTAGTTGTCCATCTCGAGCCCGACGCAGCCGTTGTGCCAGCCGTACTCCGGCAGCACCGACTGAGCCAGATACTCCATCGGGTGCATCTCGGGATTCTGGACGTAGTAGTCCGGGTAATAGCGCACCCGTTGCTCGTCCATCCAGCAGGTTCGCCAGGCGCCGTTGGCATCCTGACGTCGACCGTACCAGACCGGCTCCCCCTCGAGTCCCACCAGCACGCACTGATGGACATAGAACGACCAGCCGTCGTAGCCGGTCAGCCAGGCCATGTTGGAGGGGTCGCTGACGATGAGGACGTCGAGCCCGCGACTGGCCATCGATACGCGAACCTTGTGCAGGCGGCTGGCGTACTCTTCACGGGTAAAAGGCAGGGAAACCTGGAACATGAGGCGACTCGACTAACGAAACCGAATTGTAAGGACGCAGGCCGTCGAGGGGATCGAGCCAAACCTGTCCTGCCACTTGCCGGCCGAGGTGTGAAATCGCCGCTGGCGCGGTGCGCCGTGGCGATTGTCGACCGTTGCATCGCCAACGATAGTAGCATCGCCTCGCGTGGCGCCGTCAAAAGCTTTATTGCCTCTCACGCCGGTACCCGCGCGGGGTTTCGACCGCCTCAGCGACGACGCCGAACACGCGGATCGGTTAGGCTGAAATAACGACACGGGTGATCTTCACCTCGTTAAATCCCTACCACTGGAGCTGACATGCGCGTTTTGATCTATCACCGAGACGGCGAAGCGTGGCGCGACGTGCTGCGCGCGCGACTGCCGGAGGCCAGCGTCGAGATCGCCGGCGAGAGCGGCAACCCACAGGCCGATTTTCTCGTCGCGTGGAAGCCGCCCGCCTCGCTCTTCGAAGAGCAGACGCGGCTCAAGGGCATCGTCAACCTCGGTGCCGGCGTCGATGCGCTGCTCCAGAACCCCGCGCTGCCCCGCGAGACACCCATCGTCAAGCTGCGCGATGCTGGCATGGGCGAACTGATCGCGGACTATGTGCGCTACGGCGTCTTTCACTTCCAGCGCGACTTCGACCGCTACCGCCGTCAGCAGGCAGCCTGCGAGTGGCGTGAGTTCGACGTCGTCGACAAGGACGACTGGGGCGTTGGCGTGCTCGGGCTCGGCGCCATCGGCACCCGCGTCGCCGAGGCGCTGGCGGCGGATGGCTTCCCGGTCCACGGCTGGAGCCGCTCACCCAAGCAGCTCGAGACCATCACCTGCCATGACGGCGACGACGGGCTCGACGCCCTGCTCGGCCAGGTTCGAACGCTGGTCACGCTGTTGCCGGACACCCCGGCGACGCGGCAGATCGTCAATCGCGACACGCTTGCCAAGCTTGCGCCCGGGGCCAGCCTGATCAATCCCGGCCGCGGCACGCTGATCGACGAGGCCGCGCTGCTCGAGGCCTTGGGTGACGGAGAGCGCGAAGGCGAGGACGAAGGCCGTCTGCGCGGCGCTCTGCTGGATGCTTTCCCGACCGAGCCGCTCGCCGCCGACAGCCCGCTCTGGACGCACCCGCGCATTCTCGTCACTCCGCACATGGCGGGCCCGACACCGCTTGGCGCCGCGGCAGATCAGGTCGCCGATGCGCTTGCCGCCATGGCTCGCGGCGAGCCGGTCAAGACCATCGATCCCGACGCGGGATATTGAGGCGGTTGATCGATCCAACGATCGCCCTACCTCGAAAAGCGCGCATTCGATTACAATTCGCCCGCTAACAGTCAAGGGAAACAACGATGCAAGGGAAACAACGATGAAAAGAGAGAAAACGGGTGTCTCGGCACCGGTCCGACTGGTGCTGATACTGATCGGCGCGGTCATCGCGCTGCTCGGCCTGGGCCTCGTCATTGGCGGGGGCATGCTGATCGGTCGTGGCGGTAGCTGGTACTACTTGCTCATGGGCCTCGCCCTGCTGGCCACCGGCGTCGAAATCGTCCGCGGTGGCGTCATGGCGCTGGCTATCTATCTGGTCGCTTTCCTCGCCACGGTCATCTGGGCATTCTGGGAAGCCGGACTCGACTTCTGGGCGCTTCACGCGCGTCTTTTCGCTTTCCTCTGCATTCTGTTCGTCCTGCTGCTGATTCAGCCACTGCTGCTCAAGCGCGCGGGCTATCAGAGTCGCAAGGGCTTGAGCCTGGGCGCCGCGGGTATCGCGCTGCTCGCCATCGTCGGCATGACCTGGGGCATGTTCCAGCCGCATGGCATTCACAACGCGGTCGCCGACACCGGCAAGACACCGGTCACCGACGCGACACGTCAGCAGAACTGGGATCACTACGGCAGCGGCGGCGATCAGAATCGCTTCGCGGCCCTCGACCAGATCAATCGCGACAACGTCGACGAGCTGGAGGTCGCCTGGACCTTCCGCACCGGCGAAACGCCGATCAACACTGACGGCAGCAGTCTGGAAGATCAGAACACACCGCTGCAGGTGGGCAATTCCGTTTATCTCTGCACGGCCTCCAACACCGTGATCTCCGTCGACGCCACCACTGGCGACGAACAGTGGCGCCACGAGTTCCCGACCGACACCAAGACCTGGGTTCGCTGCCGTGGCCTGGCCTATTTCGACGCCGATCAGCCGCTCACGCAGCCGCAGGCGCCGGATTCCACCCCGGTGACGCCAGTCGATACCTCGACCGACACGGCCTGCCCGCGACGCGTCTTCATGAACACCATCGACGCCCAGCTGGTCGCCCTGAATGCCGACACCGGCGAGCTCTGCGCGGATTTCGGTGACGAGGGCACCATCGATCTCAAGCAACATCTGGGCAATGCCGAATCGCCGCTGTATTCGATGACCTCTCCGCCGCTGGTGGCCGGTACCACCGTTGTCGTCGGCGGCCGCGTTGCCGATAACGTCGCCCTCGACATGCCCGGCGGCGTGATGCGCGGCTTTGACGTGATCACCGGCGAGATGAAGTGGGCCTTCGATCCGGGTAACCCGGAGCAGCGCGAGGCGCCGAGCGATAACGAGATCTATGCTCGCTCGACCCCCAACGTTTGGGCACCGATGACCTTTGATGCCTGGTCGAACACAGTGTTCATGCCGGTCGGCAGCGCTGCCATCGACCTGTGGGGCGTGGACCGCTCGCCGGAAGATGAAGCCTATGGCGCGACGATGCTGGCGCTCGATGCGACCACGGGTGACGAGAAGTGGCGCTATCAGACCGTGCACCACGATCTGTGGGATTTCGACGTGCCGATGCAGCCGACGCTGATCGACTTCCCCGAAGAGGATGGCAGCACGACGCCCGCGCTGACCTTCGGTACCAAGGCCGGGCAAATCTTTGTGCTCGACCGTCTCACCGGTGAGCCGCTGACCGAGGTCGTCGAGAAGGACGTCAAGCCGGCCAGCATCCCTAACGAGAACTATGCGCTCAAGCAGCCGCTCTCCGTGGGCATGCCGCAGATCGGTGCGCAGACGCTGACCGAAGCCGACATGTGGGGCGCAACGCCCTTCGACCAGCTGATGTGCCGCTACATCTTCAAGGGCTATCGCTACGAGGGCCTCTACACCGCACCGGATACCGACTACTCGCTCTCCTTCCCCGGCTCGCTGGGCGGCATGAACTGGGGCGGCGTCTCCTATGACCCCACCGCCGACACGCTCTATGTCAATGACATGCGCCTCGGCCTGTACGTCCACATGGAGCCGCAGGACGAGGGCGCCGAGGCGTCGGACGGCGACGAGTCGGTGAACGCCGGCATGGGCGCGGTCCCGCTCAAGGGCACGCCCTACTCGGTCATCAAGGATCGTTTCCTGTCGCCGCTGGGCATTCCCTGCCAGGAGCCGCCGTTTGGCACGTTGACCTCCATCGACATGCAGACGCGCAGCGTTAACTGGGAAGTGCCGTTGGGTACGGTTCAAGACACGGAGCTGTTTGGTACTAAAATGCAGCTGCCGATCCCCATCGGCATGCCGACCATTGGTGGTTCGATGACCACGCAGGGTGGGCTGACCTTCTTCGCCGCCACGCAGGACAACTGGTTGCGTGCGTTCGATTCTGCAACGGGTGAAGAGATCTGGAAGGCGCGTTTACCGGTGGGCAGTCAGGGGACGCCGATCTCCTATATCTCGCCGGAGACCGGCAAGCAGTACGTCATTATCTCGGCGGGCGGTGCGCGACAGTCGCCGGATCGCGGCGACTACGTCATCGCCTACGCACTGCCGGACACGAACTGAACGCGACAGTCGATCCTTAACGACAACAAGGGGCCTTCGGGCCCCTTTTTCGTGTCGGCCAGTGTCATCCCTGGTTCGCCATCGGCGACTGCGCGAGCCCTGAGGCGTAGGGCATGAGGCATGAGGGCACCGATCCAAAGGCTCTCTTCTTTCTGTCGCCCCCTAACTCTCCGTCGCCCCCCGCGCTGACGGAACGTATCGCGCTGACAGGCATCCCAAGAGGCAGCGTTCGTTACGTCTACCTGGAGCCAAGCTGCATGTCCTGTGTCACTTCTCGGTTCGTCTTCCTGCTGATCAGTCTGGCGCTCGCCCTGTGCAGCCCCTTCACCATGGCCGCCCCGCAGCCTTTCACGGCGCACTATTCGCTGGATATCGACGGTTGGCCGACGATAGGGATTACCCATACGCTTTCGCGGCAAGGGGCGATGTGGGAGAGCGCCATGACCGCGAGTCTCAAGGTGGCGAGCGGCGAAGAGCGCAGTCGCTTCACCCTCGAGGGCGACAGCGTCGACGCCCGGGACTACCGCAGCCGCTACGCACTCTTCGGCATCGGCGACGATTATCATCTCGACCGCGAGCAACTCACCGAGCAGCCGGACCGTCAGGCGGCGCTCTTCATGCTGTCGCGCCAAGCCCCAAAGGCCCGCTGCACCCATCCGCAGGTCTCTCCCTGCGAGCTGGTCTATCAGGACCACAAGGGGCGCAGGAAGACGCTCGACTACCGCGTCACCGACCAATCGGAGGTGACCGCACCCGCGGGGCACTTCCCGGGGGTGACGGTGGACACCTGGGACCCGGAGAAACGCGACCGTCATCTGTTTCTCACCTTCCACCGCGAGCACCCCGGTCTGCTGCTGGGTAGCCACTACGTGCGCGACGGGGAACAGACCAGCCAGCTCACGCTGGACGCGGTCAGCCTGAGCGACGAATCAGCGCCTGAGCAACGGCTGAGCGAATCCGCCCCCGCCGATGACTGAGCGCTGCCCTCTTCCCTGGCGCATCTGAATCTTCTAAAGTCTTGATCTTCAACGGACACCGCGTCATGCAGCGTCCGTTTTTTTCGTCGTGTGAACTGCCGAGAGAGGGCGTGATGCTGCTGGGGCTTTTGTGGATACTGCTGCCGCTGGTCGTGGGCTATCTGATTCCGCTACGCGACGAGCGCATCAAGCGCGGTATCGACAGCGGCGTCAACGCGTCGGTCTACGTCATTCTGTTCCTGATGGGACTCGGGCTCGGCGCCATGAACGACCTCCTCGGCCAGCTCTCGCGCATCGGCACGACGGCGCTGACGCTCTTTGCGATCATTTCGCCGCTCAATCTGGCCGTGCTCGCCTGGCTGGGCCGCTTTCGGTTGGCGCGGGTCGAGCGCATCGAGGGGCACGACGCCCCGGCTACCGGCAGCAAGTGGCAGGCGATGAAGGGCTCGCTGATGCTCGCCGGCGTGGTGCTACTCGGGGTGCTGATCGGCGCCGCCATCCAGCTCGCCGGCTGGCACCCGGCCGCTGCGGCGGAAACGCTGGCCACCTGGGCGCTCTACGCTCTGCTCGCGCTGATCGGCTGTCAACTGCGTAACTCCGGACTCGGGCTACGCCAGATCCTGCTCAACCGACTGGGGCTGGCGATCGCGGTCGGGGTTGTCTTGAGTTCGATGGTTGCCGGTCTGATCGCCGCGCCGCTGCTGTCGCTGCCCTGGAATCAGGGCATGGCAATGGCCGCCGGCTTTGGCTGGTACTCGCTGTCAGGCATTCTGATCGGCGATCAGCTTGGACCCGTGCTGGGCGGCGCCGCGTTTTTCAACGACCTGGCGCGGGAGCTGGTGGCGTTTCTGCTGGTACCGCTTTTCATCCGCCGCGCGGTGCCGCTCGCAGTAGGCTACAGCGGCGCGACCTCGATGGATTTCACCCTGCCTGTGATTCAGCAGTATGGTGGCATCGCCTGTGTGCCGGTCGCCATCGTCAGCGGCTTTCTGCTGTCGCTGCTCTCACCGCCACTGACCCTCTTTCTGCTATCGCTCTCCTGACACGGTCTCTGGCGCCCAAACAACAACACCCCGCCAATCGGCGGGGTGTTGCATCAGGCGGGTGGCGGACAACGGTCGGGGCCTGAGGCTTCAGGACACCCCACCGGCCCGGTCCCCGTGGCGTGCCGGTTAGAACCACACCTCCATTTGGGTGCCGAAGGTCCACTCGCTGCCGGTAAAGCCGTCGCTGCCCAGCGCGTCCTCATCCGAGAAGCGATTGAGTTCGTCGTCCCAGTCGCTCCAGGTGGCGAAGAACCGAATCTCCGGGCGCTCCCAGAAACCACCCACCTGCGGTTTGAAGGTAGGTGCCACGGTGAGTCGAGTGTAACCACCTTCCACGTTGTTGAGCCCGGCATAGCCGTTGGGATCGAGATCCATCCACTGATAGCTCGCTTCGTACTGCATCTCGAAGTTGTCGGTCAGCTCGTTGGCCAGCCGCGCGTTCAGCGTGGCCCAGTCGTAGCTGTCACCGTTGGCATAACGGTCGCTGCTGGTCTGCGCCAGCAGGGCCGGCGCGATACGCCAGCTCGGCGCGAGATAGGTCGTGCCATACAGGGCCACGCGAGTCGTGGTGGCGTCCTCGTTCAGATTGCCATCCGAGCCCAATGATTTGACTTCACCCCCCAGCCCCTGGCCGTAGAGCAGCGCTGCCTTGTAGCTCCCTTCTCCCAATCCGAAGAAACTGTCGCCGTGGTAGGCCACCATGGTGTGGAAGCCGCTATCGGCGACGTTATCGCCTGCCAGGTTGTTGGCCGGATCATTGTCCCGCTCGTCGTTGTCGTTGGCCGACATCCCGCTGACCATTACCTGCCAGGGCCCGAAGCGGTTGTTGGAGGTCAGAATCAGGTTATCGGTGCTGCCCTCCAGATCCGGCTGCTCATCGGTGACCACGGGGTAGTCGCTGAAGCTTCGGCCATACAGGGAGAAGCTGGTGTCCCAGCTGTCGGTGACGCTGACGTCATAGATACCGGCACCGGTACCGGCAAGAAAAATGACGTCGCTATCGAGCCAGTGAATATCGAAGTTGTCGCGGTCGAAACGCTTACCGGCCCAGATCGAGGCGTCCCGGAACGGGCCGGTGAAGCTCGACAGATCGCTGAACTCGACGAAGGCCTGACGCAGATTGAGCTGCGACTCCTCGGCGGTCCAGTCGTTACTGGTGGTGGTGCTGTCGGCGATCATGACGCGATAGAGCGCCCGGGTTCCGTTCTCGTAGCGCTGGTTGTAGTCGAAGATCGTTTCGACATAAGTGTCCGGCTCGTTACCCAGCCGGCCCACTGCGCCGCCCGAACGTCCGCCGGGGGTCAGGTAAGGGCCACCCGGTGCGCTTTTGCGATCGGTGCCAAGCAGCAGCCCGGAGCGGGCGTAGACGCTCATCGACAGGCCGTCGGCCTCCCCATCCTCCTCGCGGACCTCGGACGGGATGCCGGGCGCCGTCATCTCATCCCCCGCAACCTGCAGCGAGCTGCCCGGCTGCCCCATCTGCTGATTCTGCAGCGCCGCCTCGGCCTGCGCGGCACGCTGTTCTGCCTGACTGGCCCGACGTTCGGAGGCGGCGATACGGGCCTCCAGCTCGGCCAGCCGGTCCTCAATGGATTGGTCGGCGGCGATAGCCCCCGTCGGCAATACCATTGCCAGCGCAACGGCAACGGCCAGTGGGCGACGCGAGAAACGGGATGGCGAAGGCATGGCGGTGTCCCTTGTTTGTATTGTTCATTCGATCCGGCCGGCTGCTCGAAGTCCCGGCAGTCTTGTTGTACCCGCCGCTCAGGCGGGATCGAAATGGAACTTACATAGCCGTGGTTCAGGTTTCACTCCGACATTGGTCTCTGTGACAAAGGGTTATGAATCCATCGTCCAATGTCGCCATCGTGCCGCGAAAAGTACCTTTCGAGGTGGACTTGAACGATTAAGCCAAGTAGCTGCCATTGGTTCTCCTGGAGGCGTTGTCATGAAACACGGACTGATTCCCGCGGGCTGCCTGCTGATGGCCGTCGGTGGTCTCTCGCCGGCCGCTGCGGCCGACCTCACCATCTCCTGCGGGGCCGTCGGCGCCGAGCTTCAGCTTTGCCAGGACGGGGTCGCTCGCTGGGAAGCCGAGACGGGACACAGCGTCGAGGTAGTCTCCACGCCCAACTCTGCCACCGAACGGCTGTCGCTCTACCAGCAGATCCTCAACTCGCGCTCCGGCGATATCGATGTGTTCCAGATCGACGTCGTCTGGCCGGGCATGCTGGCGCCGCATCTGGTCGACCTGAGGCAACACCTGCCCGACGGCGCCACGGACGGCTTTTTCGACGCCATCGTCGACAACAACACCATCGACGGCCAACTGGTGGCGATGCCCTGGTTTACCGATGCCGGGGTTCTCTACTACCGCAAGGATCTACTGGATAAATACGGCCTCGAGCTGCCCACCACCTGGGCCGGGCTGACCGAGGTCGCACAGACGGTGCAGGCCGGTGAGCGTGAAGCAGGCCACAGCGACTTCTGGGGCTACGTATTTCAGGGGCGCGCCTACGAAGGGCTGACCGTCAACGCGCTGGAGTGGATCGCCAGCTACCCCGAGGGCGGGACCATCGTCGATGACGACGGCGAGATTACCGTCAACAACCCGCAGGCGGTCGAGGCACTGTCGCTGGCCGCCGGCTGGATCGAGGCGATCTCGCCGCGAGGCGTGCTCAACTACACCGAGGAAGAAGCGCGCGGGGTGTTCCAGTCCGGCAACGCGCTGTTCATGCGCAACTGGCCCTATGCCTGGGATCTCGTGCAGTCCGAGCAGAGCAGCATTCGCGATCGGGTCGAGGTCGCGCCGCTCCCCACCGGTGGTGAGGACGGCCAGAGTGCCGGCGTGCTGGGCGGCTGGAATCTGGCGGTATCGCGCTACAGCGAAGACCCCGAGATGGCCGCCGATCTTGTCGCCTTTCTGACCTCCGCCGACGAGCAGAAGCGCCGCGCCATCGAGGGTGCCTACAACCCGACGATGCCGGCGCTCTATCAGGATGACGAGGTCCTGGCCGCCGTCCCGTTCTTCGGCACGCTCTACGAGACCTTCACCTCGGCCGTGCCGCGTCCGTCTGCGGTCACCGGTGACAACTACCCCCGCGTCTCGAACGCCTTCTTCAACACCGTGCATGAGGTGCTTTCCGGCAATGCGGCCGCCGACCAGGGTCTCGAGAGTCTTCAGAGCGAGCTGGAACGTATCAAGCGCCGCCGCTGGTAATCCGCCCGGAGGGGTAGACCATGACCGCACGAGAACAGCAAGGCGCTCCACCCGATAACGGCCGTCATGCGGCGAGCGGCGATGGCTCGGTGCGGCTCGACGCCCCGCCGCGTCGAGAGCGCGGCACCCGAGTGCGACGTCGGCGAGTCCGAGCGGCGTGGCTCTTCCTCACCCCCATGCTGATCGTGCTGGCAGCGGTCGCCGGCTGGCCGCTGATGCGGACCTTCTGGTTCAGCCTCACCGATGCCAGCCTCTCCAGCCTCGAAGGGGCGCAGTTCATCGGACTCGAGAACTATCTGGTTTTCGATGAGGGCTGGTACGGCATCATGGCCGATCCGCTGTGGTGGCAGTCGGTCTGGAACACGCTCTACTTCGCGCTGGTCTCGGTCTCCCTCGAAGCCGTGCTGGGGGTGATCGTCGCGCTGGTGCTCAACGCCCACTTTCGCGGTCGCACGCTGGTGCGCGCGGCGATGCTGATTCCCTGGGCGATTCCCACCGTCGTGTCGGCAAAGATCTGGGCATGGATGCTCAATGATCAGTTCGGCATCATCAATCATCTGCTGATGGGGCTCGGTCTGATCGCGGCCCCGCTCTCATGGACCGCGGACGCCAGCCTCTCCATGTGGGCCGTGATCATGGTCGATGTCTGGAAGGCGACACCGTTCGTGGCGCTTCTGGTACTGGCGGCGTTGCAGATGCTACCGGGCGACTGCTACGAGGCGGCGAAGGTCGACGGCATCTCCCCGGTCAAGGTCTTTTTCCGCGTGACCCTGCCGCTGATCACACCCGCGCTGCTGGTGGCAGTGATCTTCAGGGCACTCGATGCGCTGCGCGTCTTCGACGTCATCTACGTGCTGACCTCCAACGCCTCCTCGACCATGACCATGTCGATCTACGCCCGCCAGCAGCTGGTCGAATTTCAGGACGTCGGCTATGGCAGCGCGGCCTCGACGCTGCTGTTCATGATCATTGCGCTGGTCACGGTGATCTATCTCTATCTGGGACGACGCCAGCTGGGGGGCGAATCATGACGCTACGCAGGCTGCAGGCAATCCTACTGAAGATCGGTTTCTGGCTACTGGTCGGCGTGCTGATGCTGTATGCCATCTTCCCCTTCTACTACGCGGTCGTGACCTCGCTGAAACCGTCCAGCGAGCTGTTCGAGGTGAGCTACTGGGTCGACAGCGTCGATCTCTCCAACTACGCCGCGGTGCTCTCGCAGCCGGCCTTTCTGGCCGCCATCCGCAATTCGGTGGTCGTTGCCATCAGCGTCGTGGCGATTGCGCTGCTGCTGGGCCTGACCGCCGCCTGGGCGCTGGGACGGGTGCGTTTTCGCGGGCGCACCACGGTGATGATACTGGTTCTGGGCGTGTCGATGTTTCCCCAGGTCGCGGTGCTGTCGGGGCTATTCGAGGTGATTCGCACGCTCGATCTCTACAACTCGCCAGGCGGCCTGATCCTGAGCTACACCATTTTCACGCTGCCGTTCACGGTCTGGATTCTGACCACCTTCATGCGCCAGCTCCCCGATGAGCTGGAAGAGGCCGCGATCGTCGACGGTGCCTCGCCCTGGGTGACGCTGACCAAGGTTTTCATGCCACTGCTGTGGCCGGCGATGGCCACGACCGGGTTGCTCGCTTTCATCGCGGCGTGGAACGAATTTCTGTTTGCCCTGACCTTCACCCTCACCGACAGCGAACGCACGGTACCGGTGGCCATCGCCCTGATCTCCGGCGGCAGCCAGTACGAACTGCCCTGGGGCCCCATCATGGCCGCCTCGGTGATCGTGACCGTGCCACTGGTGATACTGGTGGTGATCTTCCAGCGCCGCATCGTCTCCGGCCTCACCGCCGGTGCCGTCAAGGGCTGATATCGACCCCTCGGCCGCGCCAATGCGTGGCCTGTCATGCAGGAGAGAAACATGGCTTCCGTGACGCTTGAGAACGTGAACAAGCGCTTTGGCACGACCCGGGTCATCGAGGATGTCTCGCTGGAGATCGGGGATGGCGAGTTTGTGGTCTTCGTCGGCCCCTCGGGCTGTGGCAAGTCGACGCTGCTGCGCCTGATCGCCGGACTGGAATCGATCACCCACGGGGATCTGATGATCGATGACCAGCGGGTCAACAATCTGACGCCACCGGAGCGTGGCATCGGCATGGTGTTTCAGTCCTACGCGCTCTATCCCCACATGACCGTTCACGACAACATCGCCTTCGGTCTGAAGCTCGCCAAGTCGGACAAGCAGACGATGGAGGAGCGGGTGAGTCAGACCGCCAAGATTCTGCAGCTCGACAACCTGCTCGACCGGCTGCCGAAAGCGCTCTCCGGCGGCCAGCGACAACGCGTGGCGATCGGCCGCGCCATGGCACGCGAGCCCAAGATCCTGCTTTTCGACGAGCCGCTGTCCAATCTGGATGCCTCACTGCGAGTGCAGACGCGCAACGAAATCGCCCACCTCCACGAGCGCCTCGGCTCGACCATGATCTATGTCACGCATGACCAGGTGGAGGCGATGACGCTGGCCGATCGCATCGTGGTGCTCAATGAGGGCCACGTGGAGCAGGTTGGCTCGCCACGGGCGCTTTACGAGCAGCCCGCCTCGCGCTTTGTCGCCGGTTTTATCGGCTCGCCCCGGATGAATTTTCTCAGCGTGACGGGGCGCACGGCGGGGGAGGCAGGCTGCCAAATCAGCATTCCCGGCCTGGGTGATCAGGTGCTGCCACGCAGAATGGAGAACGACGACGAATCCCTGACGCTGGGCGTGCGACCGGAGCACCTGATTCCGGCGGCGGCAACGGGTGAGTCCGGCTTCAAGATCCTCAACGTCGAGTATCTGGGCAGCGAGGCCTACCTTTACCTGCAGGTGCCTGACGGCGAAGCGCTGGTGTGTCGCACCGAAGCGCCCTGCCCCTTTACCCGCGGCGGGCGCGTCACGCTGACCTTTGACGCCCACCGGGCTCACCTTTTCGATCGCGACGGCCACGCGCTGCCAATGATAGCGGCGCCGGACACCCAGCCTGCGCCGGCGCAGGCGACGACCTCCTGATTCTTCACCGCACGACGGATGCCCCCATGACTCAGCAGCACTCCCGGCCACAGTGGTGGCGCGATGCCGTCATCTATCAGATCTATCCGCGCAGCTTCATGGATGCCAATGGTGATGGCATCGGCGACCTGGCCGGTATCACCGCCCGGCTAGACTATCTGGAGGCGCTGGGGGTCGATGCCCTCTGGCTGTCGCCGTTCTACCGCTCGCCGCAGGCAGATGCCGGCTACGATGTGGCGGACTATCGCGACATCGATCCCCTGTTCGGCACGCTCGCGGACTTCGACCGCCTGCTCGCCGGCGCCCACGAGCGCGGCATCCGAATGATCGTCGATCTGGTGCCGAACCACAGCTCCAGCGCGCATGTCTGGTTTCAGGAGGCACTGGCTGCGCCACCGGGCAGCCGAGCGCGGGCGCGTTATTTCTTTCGCGATGGTCAAGGCGAGCAGGGGGAACTGCCGCCCAACAACTGGCAGAGCATCTTCGGCGGACCGGCCTGGACGCGGGTCGATGACGGCCAGTGGTATCTGCACATGTTCGACAGCAGCCAGCCCGACTTCGATTGGCGAAACCCGGAGATCGGCGACGAGTTCGAGCAGGTACTGCGCTTCTGGCTCGAACGCGGCGTCGACGGCTTCCGTGTCGACGTGGCGCACGGCATGATCAAGCAGGCCGGCCTGCCCGACTGGGACGGCGAGCAGGTGATGGTCGAGGGGGGCAACCGCGGTCCCATGTGGGATCAGGACGAGGTGCACGACATCTATCGGCGCTGGCACCGCGTGCTGGCAGAGTACGGCGGCGACCGGATGATGGTCGCCGAAGCCTGGCTGCGACCGGAACGGGTGGTGCGCTACATCCGCCCTGACGAAATGCAGCAGGCGTTCAACTTCGACTATCTGATCGCCCGCTGGGACGCCGCAGCGCTGCGCGAGGTGATCGACCGCTCGCTGGCGGTCACCGCTCAGGTCGGCGCCACCACCACCTGGGTGATGTCCAACCATGACGGGGTGCGCCATGCGTCACGTCTGGGGCTCTCCAACCCGGGCGCCAGACCGCAGAAAATCGGCATCGATGACGAACAGCCCGACGAGGCGCTGGGCCTGCGCCGCGCCCGTGCGATCATCATGCTGACGCTGGCACTTCCCGGTTCCGCCTATCTCTATCAGGGCGAGGAGCTTGGCCTGCCGGATCACACCACCATGCCCGATCATTACCGTCAGGATCCGGGCTTCTTTCGTCCGGGGGGAGAGGATGGCGGGCGCGATGGCTGTCGCGTTCCGCTGCCCTGGCAGGCCGAGGGCCCTGCCTTCGGCTTCAACACTAGCGGCGAGCGCTGGCTACCGCAGCCGGACCACTACGCCCGTTACGCGGTGGACTGCCAGCTCGGTCGACCGGAGACGACGTTGACGCTCTATCAGCGGCTGCTCGAGGTCCGCCGTGACCAGCGTCTGGGCATGGGCGAGTTGGCGTGGGAACCCAACCCGCGTGAGGATGTCTTGATGTTGACCAATGGCGATCTGCGGGTGGTACTCAACCTTGGCGAGCGGCCCATCGCGCTACCTGCGGGGCGACCGCTCGTCCAGAGTCACCCCGAGGCCCTCGCCAACTCGATGCTGGCCGGCAACGCCGCGGTGTGGCTGACGACCCGGTAGCCGCATTGCCCCGGGGCTGACGGGCGACACCCTCGTCGCCACGGCTCCCCTTCATCCTTCACGAGGAGACACTGCGCATGTCGCAGCCCAAGACCCGCCTGCCGAGGCGCCCTCGCCTCGCCTGCCGCCGGTTGTGAATCCCAACAAGCGCATGACGCTGAAAACGGTAGCGCAGCAGCTGGGGGTCTCCGCCACCACCGTTTCGAATGCCTACAACCGTCCCGACCAGCTCTCCGAGACCCGCCGTGAGGAGATCCTTGCCGCGGCCGAGGCCCTCGGTTACACCGGCCCGGACTCCCGGGGGCGGATGCTGCGCACCGGCCGCTCCGGTATCGTCGCCCTGCTGCTGGCGGATAACCTGAGCTATAGCCTCAGGGACAGCGTGGCCAGCGAACTGATCGCCGGCGTCGCCGAGCAGCTGGATCAGCATGACCACTCATTGATGCTGCTCCCCGGTCGACTCGAGGAGGGCGCCGGCAGCGTCGACATGGCCGACGGCGTCATCGTCTACGGGCTGCACGGCGACGCTCGGCGCATTCTGAAACTGCTCGACGATCGCCCCGCCGTCGGCATCGATATCGATCTGCCCGGGGTCCCCTCGGTCCATATCGACAACTACCGGGCCAGTCTCGCACTGACGCGACATGCCCTGCGCCGCCCTTATCGCCGGGTGGCGATCGTCGGCCTGCGGCTGACACGCGCGCAGCAGGGCCTCATCGACAGCGAGGCGCTACTCGCCAGCGAGCTCACCGTGACTCGCCGGCGTCTCGACGGGGTGCTCCAGGCATTCATCGAAGCCGACATCGATCCGCACTCGATCGCGCTATGGAACATCGATCGCAACACCCACGACGGCTGCGTACCGACAATCGCTGCCCTGCTCGACCAGCCACTTCCGGCCCGGCCCGACCTGCTCATCTGTCTCTCCGACCGCATCGCGCTGACCGCCATCGATCTGGCAGAGCGCCGCGGCCTCAAGGTCCCCCGAGATCTGCGCATCACCGGCTTCGACGGTATCGCCGAAGGGCAGCGTCGCCGCCCACGGCTGACCACCGTCCGACAGGACAGCACTGCCAAGGGTCGTCTCGCCGCCGCCATGCTGCTCGACCTCGGCCCTCGCCGCTCGCGAACGCTCGAGACGGAACTGTTGATCGGGGATAGCGCGCCCTGAGCGATGTTGCGCCGGCACGGCGGCGTCTTTCCCTCTCGACCTTACGACTATCAGCGCACAGCGGCAGACATAAACGACGTGTTAGCCTGAGAAAAGTTACCGGTAACATCCATTGCCGCCGGCCTCTGAATACCCGCGACCTTTCCGCCCGCTTTAGAGACGAGACATGCCACGCCGCTCATCGGGACGCGTCACCCTGCAGGACATCGCCGATCGCGTCGGTGTCACCAAGATCACCGTATCGCGGGCGCTGCGCGAACCGCAGCGGGTCTCCGCGCCGCTGCGCGAGCGAATCGAATCGGCGGCGAAGACACTCGGCTACATTCCCAATCACAGCGCCGGCGCGCTGGCGAGCGGACGCAGCCACAGCGTGGCGCTGCTGATTCCGTCGCTCTCCAACGCCGTGTTCTCGGAGATCCAGCGCGGTATCGAAGACGGCCTGGGGGCGTCGGGGTATCAGGTGCTGATCGGGCACACGGGGTATTCGTTTCTCGAAGAGGAGCGGCTGATCGACACGTACCTGCGTTTTGGCGTGGATGCGCTGATCCTGCCGGGCACCCGGCATACCGAACATGCCAGACACCTGCTGCGCTGCGCCGACATTCCGGTTGTGGAGACGCTGGAGTTGACCGACACGCCCATCGACATCAACGTCGGGCTGGATCAGACCGCTGCCGGCGCCGCGATGACGCAGGCGTTCATCGATCAGGGACGTCGCTGCATCGGCTTCCTGGCGGCAAGAATGGATCACCGCACGCAGCTGCGCATGGCGGGGTGGGAGTCGGCGCTACGCGCGGCGGGACTGTCGACCGAACACTGCCTGACCACCGCGCACCCGTCGACCTACCGCCTCGGCGGCGAGATGCTGGCGTCGATGCTCGACCGCTGGCCGACGCTCGACGGTATCTTCTGCAACAACGACGATCTGGCGGCCGGAGCCCTGTTCGAGTGTCAGCGCCGGCGGCTCGAGGTACCGCAGGCGCTATCGCTGGCGGGGTTCAACGGACTGGATATCGTCGAGGCGACGACGCCACCGCTCGCCACGGTGGTGACACCGCGCCGACGTATCGGCGAGACGATCGCTGACCGGCTGCTGGCGCGACTGGGCGGGGCACCCAGACAGCCGGCGAGCGAAAACCTGGGGTTCGAGATCCAGCTCGGCGGCAGTCTCTAGGCGCCGGGCCAGGGCCGCCTTGCGCGACCGCGCCTAGACGTCGTTCTGGCCCAGACGGCGATAGCGCGCTTCCAACCCCTTGGCCGCCTGATCGACCACCTGTTCGATGGTACCGGCGATATCCACGGTCACAGCCTCGTCGGATTGCGGCGCCTCCAGCGTGGCAAGCTGACTGTCGAGCATCGCCTCGCCTTTGAAGAAGTGATCTTCGCGGGACTGGATCCGCTGCAGCAACAGCTCGCGCGTGCCCTCGAGGAAAACGAAAGCGAGCTGCTCGTCCCCCGTTCTCAATAGGTCGCGGTAGCGGCGCTTCAGCGAGGAGCAGCCCACGACCAGCGTCTCGCCGCGTGCCCGGGCGTCGCCGATCAGCTCGCTCAGACGCTGAAGCCAGCCGGCGCGGTCGTCGTCGTCGAGCGGCTCGCCACGAGCCATCTTCTCGACGCTCGCCGTCGAGTGGTAGTCGTCGCCATCGACGAAGCGTCCGTCGAGCTTCACTGCCAGCTGCCTGCCGATCTCCGTCTTGCCACAGCTGGAAACGCCCATGACAACGATGCGGTGTCCATACTCTGCTTTCATGCGCCTGACTCTTGCCGCGGGGTCGATACCGAGATCCTGGTGAGATCACGGAGACGTTCGAGTGATCAATACTGCCTAACCGCCAACTCACGCCCTGTCTCTACGCCTTTAGGCGCATTGTTGTTATGCGGTTGTTACCGGTAACATCCATTCTCGCCAACTCCACCGCGAAGCACAACGCCACCAAAGGCTAAGGGTCGCGTCGCGCGCCCGTGCTCCCAACCAGGATCTTTCGTCGTCATGGAAAGCCTCATCGCTCCCTTCCAGGTCTTGCTGAGCGACCCGACCTACCGGCTGATCGCGGTCGCCGCGCTCAGTATCGTTCTGCTGCTGGTTCTCGTACTCGTTCTTCGCCTTCACGCCTTCGTCTCGCTACTCGTGGTCAGCCTGATCGCGGGCCTCTCCGCCGGCATGGGCGTCGAGGAGCTGCTCGATACCGTCGAAAAGGGCATGGGCGGCACGCTGGGCTTCGTCGCCACGGTGGTCGGTCTCGGCGCCATGTTCGGCAAGATGCTCGAAGTCTCTGGCGGTGTCGATCGTCTCGCCAACACCCTGCTCAAGCGCTTTGGCGAAGACCGCTCGCAGTGGGCGATGGGCCTGACCGGCTTTCTGGTGGCCATTCCGGTCTTCCTGGACGTCGCCTTCATCATCCTGGTGCCGTTGATCTACGCCCTGACCCGGCGGACCGGCCGCTCGCTGCTCCACTACGGCATTCCGCTGCTGGCGGGGCTGGCGGTGACGCACTCGTTCATTCCGCCGACCCCGGGGCCGATTGCGGTCGCCGAGCTGGTAGGTGCTGACCTCGGCTACGTGATTCTCTTCGGGGCGATGGCCGGTCTGCCGGCAATGATCATCGCCGGGCCGCTGTTCGGCCGCTGGATCGGCAAGCACATCGACGCCAAAATCCCGGAGTACATGGAGCTGCCCAAGGAGACGCAGAACAGCGAGAACCTGCCGAGCTTCACCATGATCGTCTCGATCACGCTGCTGCCGCTGGCGCTGATCGTGCTCAACACCGTCTCCGGTGTCGTGATGCCCGAGGGCAGCACGCTGACCTCGGTGCTCGGGTTCCTCGGTCACCCGTTCGTCGCGCTGATTCTCGCCACGGTGCTGGCGTTCTACTGCCTGGGCATCCGTCGCGGCATGGCGAAAGAGAAAGTCATGGAAGTGGCGACCAAGGCGCTGGAACCCGCGGGTATCATCATTCTGGTCACCGGCGCCGGCGGCGTGTTCAAGCAGGTGCTGATCGACTCCGGTGTCGGCGAAGTGATGGGCAATCTGATGGCCGACAGCTCGCTGCCGCCGATCCTGCTGGCCTTCATCATCTCCACCGCCGTGCGCGTCATTCAGGGTTCGGCCACGGTCGCGATGATCACCGCCGCCGGCCTGATGGCGCCAGTCATCTCGACCCTCAACCTGGAAGGCCCGGTACTGGGACTCATCGTGATCTCCATCGCCTCCGGCGCGACGGTGCTGAGCCACGTCAACGACTCCGGGTTCTGGCTGGTCAACCGCTACTTCGGCCTGACCGAAGCTCAGACGCTGAAGAGCTGGACCGTGATGGAGACGATCATCGGTCTCGTCGGCCTGGCCATGTCGCTGCTGATCGGGCTCTTCGTCTAGGTCATCGATACCGTCCCGGTAACGTCAAAACGCCCGCTGCGNNCGCAGCGGGCGTTTTTGCATGCCCGATTCGCCGCCGTGATGACTAGGCCGTGCCCAGCGCCTCGGCGATGGTCGCCTCTCGACGCTGGGCGAGCTCCTGACCGAGCGCCGGGCCGCGGAAGCCCTCGTCGAGCAGCGACTTGGGCAGCACCTGGGCGGCAAGACGCGAGGCGAGCGCGAGATCGTCGGCGAGCTTGCCGTCGTCGTGAGCGATCAGCGCGATCAGCGGCGCCAGCCGCTCGGGGCGACGCCAGGCATCGATGGCGTCGAGCCACGCCATGATCGCCGCGGCGTCGCGCGTGTCGCCGAGCTCGAGCCGCAGCGTTCGCGAATGGCCGGCCAGGCGCATGGCCTCGCGATAGTCATTGGGCACCTTGAGACGGGCGTTGAGCGATTCCTGCGCCTCGGCGGCGAGATGCTCACCGAGTCGCGCCCAGCGCCACAGCCCGATGGGCTGCGGCTCGAGCACCTCCGCCATGCGTGCGCAGGCCGCTGCAAGGTCGGCCGTTGCCAGCTCCGGCATCAGCACCGGCAGTGCAGCGCAGGCGTCGAGTGTCGCGAAGTACGCCGCGGGGTCGAACTCACCCAGGGCTTTCTGGGTCTCGACCCACACCCTTTCGGCGACCAGATGACCGATTTCGCCGGTCGTCGACAGCTCGCGCATGAGCGCGAAGGTGTCGGGGGCGATCTCGAACCCGAGTCCGCGGTAGCGGGCGAGAAAGCGCGCCGCCCGCAGTACGCGCAGGGGATCTTCAACGAAGGCGGGCGAGACATGGCGCAGCCGCCTCGCATCGAGATCGGCACGGCCGCCATAGGGGTCGACGAGTTCGCCGTCGGCGGACTCGGCCATGGCATTGAGCGTGAAATCGCGGCGCGCCAGATCCGCCTCCAGCGTCACGTCGGGGCTGGCGTGAATCTCGAAGCCGGTGTAGCCGTGGCCCTGCTTGCGCTCGGTGCGCGCCAGCGCGTACTCCTCGTGCGTCTCGGGATGCAGAAAGACGGGGAAGTCCCGCCCCACCGGGCGGAAACCTCGCGCGCGCATCGCGTCGGCGGTCGCACCGACCACGACCCAATCGCGATCGCCCACCGGCCAGCCGAGCAGCGCATCGCGCACCGCGCCGCCGACCAGATAGACCGTCAGCCCCTCGAGATGGGGATCCGGCGTATTCATGACGTCACTGCGCGACATGGTCGGGATGGCGGTGCGACCAGTCGACGAAGCCGCCCTCCAGGCTGTAGACCGTCTCGAAGCCCTGCCCGGCGAGCCAGGCCGCGGCCTGCTGGCTCGAGTGACCGTGATAGCAGACCACCACCAGCGGCGTGTCGACGGGCGTCTGCTCGACCAGTTCGGCAACGGTCGAGTTGTCCAGATGGCGGCTACCTGGGATGTGGCCCTGGGAAAAGCTGAGCGGGTCGCGGATGTCGACCAGCGTCAGCGTGCGACCTTCGCTCAGCCACTGCGACAGGGTCGTCGGGTCGAGATGTTCGAACGGAGTGGACATGGTTGACGTTCCTCGGGCGGAGACAGACCGCCTGTGGGTAGGTAGCGCTTTGGAGCGAACCGAACCGCTTGTGGATAAAACAGTGATGAACCGCGCCGCCGGCAGGCGATGTCAGGCGGTCACGCCGTGAGCCGGCTCGACGATGGACTCGCCGCTATCGATATCCAGCGCGGTAAGGGAGCCGCCCCAGACGCAGCCGGTATCGAGCGCACGCGCCTCGACCCGCGCCCCGGGGGTCCGTCCCTCCAGCGCTGCCCAGTGGCCGAACAGCAGCGTTGGCGAATCGGCCCGCGGATAGGTGAACCAGGGCGCGAAGCCGGCCGGGGCGCTATCGAGCCCCTCTTTGGCGTCGAAATCGAGCGTGCCTTGAGCATCGATGAAGCGCATACGGGTAAAGACATTGACGATGGCACGGATGCGATCCTCGCCCGTCAATGACTCGTCCCACAGCGCCGGTCGGTTGCCGTACATCACGGCGAGAAAGGCGTCGACGTCGGGCCCACTCAGCACGCGCTCGGCCTCGGCGGCGAGTTCGCTCGCTCGCGCCAGCGACCACTGCGGCAGAATGCCGGCGTGGCTCATCACGCAACCTCGCGCGTCATCGGTGACCAGCAGCGGCTGACACCGCAGCCATTCGAGCATCGTTTCGCGATCCGGGGCATCGAGAATCGGCACCAGCGTGTCCTTCCGCTTGAGCTTGCCGTGACCGCGGGCGACCGCCAGCAGGTGCAGATCGTGATTGCCGAGCACGACGCTGGCCGCGCCATCGAGCTCGACACAGCGGCGCAGGCAGGCGAGCGAGCCCGGGCCCCGGTTGACCAGATCTCCGGCCAGCCAGAGCCGGTCACGCGAGGGCGAGAAGTCGAGCCGCGCCAGCAGCGCCTCGAACTCCGCGTAGCAGCCCTGCAGATCGCCTATCGCATACGTGGCCATGCCCTACCCCTGCCTGAAGATGATGAAGATGAACGCCCCGGTCGCCTGGTGCCCTGCCCGGTGACACCGGACGCGTCAGTGAACCTGATGCGGGCCGGCCAACCGGAACGGCGCGATGGCGACCTCAAAGGTCTCCTGCGTCGCCGGGTCGATGCAAGTGTAGCTGCCCTGCATCACACCGACCGGGCACTCCAGCACCGCGCGGCTGGTATAGCGAAAGCTGTGTCCGGCGGCGATGACCGGCTGCTTGCCGACCACGCCGTTGCCGCGAACCTCCTGCACCTTGCCGTGGCCCTGGGTGATCTTCCAGTAGCGCGACAGTAGCTGCAGACTCTGGGCGGCCGCGTTGTAGACCGTCACGGTATAGCTGAAGACGTAGCGATCTTCCTGCGGCGAGGACTCATCCTCCCGGTATTCGGGCTCGACGGTGACGGTGACGTCGTGGACGAGATCGCTCATGCCGATTCACCGACTCGGTTGCTGATCGCCACCAGCTCGTCGACCCGCAGCGTCTGGGGACGGCGACCCGGATCGATGCCGATCTCGGTCAGTGTCTCGGCGCTGATAAGCCCCTTGAGATTGTTGCGAAGCGTCTTGCGCCGCTGACCGAAAGCCTGGCGTACCACGTCGGCGAAGCGCGTCTCGTCGTCGGCGACCGCTGGCAGCTCGGCATGTGGGGTCAGCCGCACGATCGCCGAGTCGACCTTGGGCTGCGGCAAGAACGACTCCGGCGGCACCACGAACAGCGACTCCACCTGGCAGTAGTACTGGGTCATGACCGACAGCCGGCCCCAGTCCGTGTCGCCGGGTTCGGCGGCGAGGCGATCGACCACCTCTTTCTGAAGCATGAAATGCATGTCCTCGATCGCCCCGCGAGCGCCGAGCAGATGGAAGATGATCGGCGTGGAGATGTTGTAGGGCAGATTGCCGACGACCCGCAGCGCCCGGCCGTCCTGATCACTCAGCGCCTGGAAATCGAACTTGAGCGCATCCCCCTCGTGGATCACGAAATCGGGGTAGTCGTAGAACTGCACCCGTAGCCCGGGAATCAGGTCGCGGTCGAGCTCGATCACCTCGAGCGCCTGCGACGCCTGGATCAGCGGGGCGGTTAGCGCGCCCTGCCCGGGCCCGATCTCGACCAGGCGATCACCCTCGCGGGGCGCGATGGCGCGCACGATACGCGAGATGACGCCGGTATCGCGGAGAAAGTTCTGACCGAACCGTTTACGGGCCCGGGGAAGCGGGGAGCGAGTAGCCATGAAACCTCGAATTCTGTCAGTGAGCGCGCCGCGCCATGTCGGCGGCGACGTTGAGCGCGACGCGCAGGCTGCCGGTGTCGGCGCGGCCGGTGCCGGCGAGATCCAGCGCGGTACCGTGGTCGACGGAGGTGCGAACGAGTCCGAGACCGAGGGTGATATTGGCCGCCTGGCCGAAACCGGCGTACTTGAGCACCGGCAAGCCCTGGTCGTGATACATCGCGAGCACCGCGTCGGCGCGATCGAGATGGCGCGGGGTGAACAGCGTATCCGCGGGCAGCGGGCCGACGACATCCAGCCCGGCCGAGCGCAGCCGCGCCAGCGCGGGCTCGATGACGTCGATCTCTTCACGCCCGAGATGCCCCGCTTCGCCGGCGTGCGGATTGAGCCCGCAGACGAGCATTCGCGGATTCCCGATACCGAAGCATTCGCGCAGCTCGCGATCGAGGATCGTCGACACGCGGATCAGCGAGTCGACGGTGATCGCCCCGGCCACCTGAGAGAGCGGCAGATGGGTGGTCGCCAGCGCCACCCGCAGCGGACGCGCGGTGCGGTCGGTGGCGAGCATCATCACCACCTCCTCGACGGCGCAGGCGTCGCGGAGATATTCGGTATGCCCGGTGAAGCCGGGAAAACCGCCATCGATGATCGCTCCCTTGTGCAGCGGCGCCGTGACCATCGCACTCGCCCGCTGCGCGCGACACGCCTCGACCGCGAGATCGAGTGTATCGATCACGTAGTCGGCGTTGGCAGGATCGAGCCGTCCCGCCCTCGCCGGGCGCTTCAGCGCCACCGGCCACACCGGCAGGTGGCCGTCGCGCCGGGGCGGCAGAGCGCGCTCGGGATCGACGATGTCGATCTTGACCGGCCAGCCGAGCGCCTTGGCGCGGTCGACAAGCATCTCGGGGTCGCCGATGGCCACGACCTCGGCGTCCAGCCCCTGCCAGTCTCGCGCAGCGTCGAGCGCAAGCTCCGGGCCGATGCCCGCCGGCTCACCCGTGGTGAGGGCGAGAATCGGGCGCGGCGACATCAACTGTCGCCGAGACGATTGTCGATGTAGGCGCTGGCGCGAATTTCCTGGATCCAGGCTTCCAGCTCGTCATTGACCTTACGCTGGAAAATCGCCTGACTCGCCTGTTCGCGGCTCATCTGACCGCCGCCTTCACCCCGGGTATCCAGCAGCTTGAGCAGGTGAAAGCCGCTCGGGCTGCGGATCGGCTCGCTGACCTCACCGGGCGCCAGCTCGGGAATGACGTCGGTGAAGATCGACGGAATCTGAGCCGCCGGGCGCCACCCCAGATCGCCGCCCTCAAGCGCCTGTGCGTCGTCGGATTCGGCCGCGGCGAGCTGCTGGAAGTCGGCGCCGTTCTGGAGCTGACGATAGATATCCTGCGCTTCGGCCTGGGCCTGGCTCACCTGATCCGGCGTCGGCGACTGCGGCACCGCGATGAGGATCTGGGCGAGATGATAGGAGACATTACGGCTCTGACCGGCCTGCTCGAGGAAGCGGTCGACTTCCCGGTCGGAGACGTTGACGCGGCTGGCGACGCGGCTCTGCTGAACCTGACGGATCAGCAGCTCACGGCGGATCTGTTCGCGCACCTGAGCGATCGATCGTCCCTGCTGCTCCAGCGTATTGGCGAACTCGTCGAGACTCATGCCGTTGTTCTCGGCGACGCCGCGCAGTGTGGCGTTGAGCTGAGTCTCGTCGATGGTGAGATTGGCGTCTTCGGCCATCTGCAGCTCGATCTGCTCGACGATCAGGCGATCGAGCACCTGACGCTCCAGCGCCTGGGCGGGCGGAACCTGGATATCGTTGCTCTGGAGCTGACCACGGGCCTGATCGACCCGGTCCTCGAGCTGACTCTGCATGATGGCGTCATCATTGACGACGGCGACGATACGGTCCAGCGGCACCGGCTGGGCCATGGCGGCCAACGGCGACAGCAACATGGCCAGCGTCAGGGGAATACTCGCGCGTAGACGCATGCCTACCTCTCCTGCTTGTTGAAGGGCGTGCCGGCATCGGCACGCGGGAGTCGAAACGGATTGTCGCGGTAGACCGCCCGGCCTATGCCAGACGGTCCGTGACGGCGATGGGGCGATGCCGTTTACCAGGACCGCCCCCTTGCTCAGAATTCCGTGGGCCGATAGCCCGGCACCGCGGTCGCAAAGTAGCTGTCGGTATTTTGCCCGACACCGCCGAGACCCTTGAACACGAAGCGCAGGAAAAGTCCGCGATCGGTGTAGTCGTCATCGACGTTGTTGGCGGTATCGTTATCGTCGACCCATTCGCGCCACACCAGCTGAACCGCACTGCAACAGCTGTTGAACTGAACGCCGGCGAGGGTCTCCAGGTCGCGGCTGTTGGTATTGTCGTACAGGTAGCGTCCGATCAGATCCAGCGATTGGGTCGCCTTGTAGGCAAAGGAGACGTCGTAGTCTTCGCGGTTGTAGCTCAGCTGGTCCTCGTCGTCGCCGGAGGGGTCGAAGCCCTGAAGCTGCCAGCGATAGCCGAGGTTGAGCACGCTGCCGGCGGTACTCATGTACTGAAGGTAGGCCGAGGCCTTCTCTGTCTTGGAGCGGTCAGGGTCGTAGAACCACTCGTAACGCGAGCGCCAGTGATCGTTGATGCGCCAGTCGAGCTGGGTGATGACCGGCGAGCGGTCACGGGTGGCGTTGTACCACTCCTCGTAGTTGCTCTCGCGATCCGGCAGGGTGTCGGGGTCGCCATCCATGTCGATGTTGCGATCCGAGAAGTAGGCACTCTGCCCCACCGAGAGTCCTAGCCGCTCGGTACCGGTATCGTCTTCGAGGAAACGCGTCGACGCCCCGTAGGAGACCTTGTTGACGTCGCCGACACGGTCGCTGCCGGTGAAGCGGTAGGGCGACCAGAGCTGGTTCCAGGAGATCGCCCGCTCATCGGTGTCGAAGTCCGGAAACTCGCTCTGATCCCGCTCGGGCGCGTAGGCGTAGTAGAGCCGGGGCTCGAAGGTCTGACGCCAGTCGCTGTCGAACAGTTCGACGTCCCGCTCGAAGATCAGCCCCGAATCCAGCGAGGTGACCGGCACGGTCCGCGACAGGCTCTCGTCGCGATCGGTGTCGCGGTTGCCGTAGTCGAGTTCGTACTGGGTCTGCCAGAGCTGGAATCGCGGTTCGAGAAAGCCCCAGCTCGGCTGGGCACGCCAACCGACGGCCGGCGTCAGGTTGACGCGTGCGCCGTTGGCGGCCTCGCGCAGGCGGATCTGGCGAGTGTCGCCGGTCTCCTCGTCCTCCCAGAAGCCGTTGCTGTCGACGCCGTGAAGATCGCGCTCGAAGTAGGTCGCGTTGGAGTTCCACTCCTGATAGAAGCCGTTGTCCTGCTCCCAGCGAGCGTCGGCGGTCAGGCTCGGCAGCCGGTAATAGGGCCGATCATCCTCGTCGAGGGGATAGTCGAGCCGCTGATAGCCCTGGGCGCGGGCGTCGAGATTCCAGGTCGTGCCGGCGTAGGTCAGCCGCGCCAGACGCTCGAGATACTCGGTGTCCTGCTCGCTGAAATCACGGCCGAAATCATCGAAGTAGCGACCGTCGCTGGCCGCGCCGTAGCGCAGGCCGTAGTCGAGACGATCGCTGAAGTTCCCATGGTGACGGTAGTCGACGTACCAGCGATCTTCACCGTCGAAGGCATCGTCGGGGTCGTTGGGGTTATCGCTGTCGCCGCCGTTGTCGTTCGGCAGGTAGGCCCCTTCGATCGACCCCTCGTCGTCTCCGCCCACCAGGTAGCGAAACTCGCCGCCGAGCATGGCACCGTGCTCGCTGAGATAACGCGGCGTCAGCGTGGCATCGTAGTTCGGCGCGAGATTGAGATAGTAGGGCTGGCTGTAGTCGAAGCCATCGCTGGAAAGCCCCAGGGTCGGCCAGAGAAAGCCGCTCTGGCGGCGGTCGTCGATCGGGAAACGCACCCATGGCCAGTAGAAAACCGGCACTTCGCCCATTTCGAGCCGCGCGTTGCTGGCGGTGCCGTAGCCCGCTTCGCGGTCGATGGTGACGTCGTTACCGACCACACGCCACAGGCGGCTGCTCGGCTCGCAGGTGGTGAAGCTGGCCTCGGACATGCGATAGCGACCGTCGGCCAGACGCTGCATCGACCGGGCATCACCCCGTACGCGCTGCTGATGCAGCACGTAGTGGGCGTCGTCGATTCGCGCCGCATCGCTGTCGAGCGAGACTTCGGCATCGCCGCCGCGGACCAGCAGCCCAGGATAGCGCACCGTGATCGGGCCATCCGCGAACGCGGTGTCGCGGGCGGCGTTGACGCGAACCTGTGGCGCTTCGAGCTGGCTGTCGCCTCGCCGCAGCACCACCTCACCACCGAGAATCGTCTCGCCGTCGTTGCCGTACTCCGCGGAGGCGGAGTCGGTCAGCACCTCTTCGGGCGACTGCCCCTGCGGCAGTCGATAGCCCGGCTCGATGTAGCGCCCGGTGCAGAGCGCGCCGGCCGGGGCCTCGTCACCCCACGCCGACCAGTCGAGCTGATCCGCGGGGAGTTGTTCCGGGGGCGCCGCCTGAGCCGTCGTCGAGAGCAGTCCAGTGAGGGCAGTCCAGACCAGTCGCTTGCCCATGTACTCTGTGTCCTTGCCGAGTGGAATCGGTATTATACAGACCTCGCCGGGGGTTGCCGCGAGGCCCTGCGCCATCGTCACTGCGCCCGCTGTCACGCGAGGGGCAATGGCCGCCCGCGACAGTGACGGTGCATGCTATCGCATCGCGCCTTTGAACGCCGCGTCGCAGCGGCTGTCGAGGGACTCCAAGGGGCCCGCAAGCGCGTGCGGCTCCAGCATGCGGGGCGATGCGGGGCCCGTCAACTCGCTGACGACGCCCGCTTTTACGACCCGAATTGACGACCCGAATTCACCACCCGAACGGATATTCCCATGACGCTGCGCCTCGACGCCCTGCGCGACTGGATCGCGCACCGCCACGACCTCTCCGGTGACTCGCTGCGCCTCGACGTCGTCGCCGGCGATGCCAGCCTGCGCGGCTACTGCCGGGTCGGTTTCCCCGACGGCACCACGCGGATCGTCATGGACGCACCGCCAGCCCTTGAGGACAGCCGCCCTTTCGTCACCATCGGCCGCGACTGGCGCGAGGCCGGGCTGCCGGTCCCCGCCATTCACGGCGCCGATCTCGACCAGGGGTTTCTCGAGCTCGACGACCTCGGCGATGACAGCCTGCATCACCACTTCGTCGACGCCGAGAGCGCCCGCGCCGGCACCGAACGGGCGCTTGACGTGCTCGACGCCATTCAGCACCGGGCGCCGGTCGCAGCGCTTGCGACCTATACGCCGGCGTTTCTCGACGAGGAGATGGAACGCTTCCCCGACTGGGGGCTCGGCCGCTGGCTGGGAATCGACACGCCCGAGACGTGGCCCGGGGTCAAGCAGCATCTGCTCGCGCAGATCGCGGCGCTGCCGACGGTCGCGGTGCACCGCGACTTCGATGCCATGAACCTGATGATCCATCGCGACGCGCTCTGGATCATCGACTTCCAGGGGGCGCTCGCGGGGCCGCTCGGCTACGACCTGATCTCGCTGCTGCGCGGACGCTACCAGCACTGGCCGGTGGCGACGGTGGCCAACTGGATCGAGGCGTTTCGTCAGCAAGTGGCAGCGGCGGGTGATCTCCCCGACCGGCTCGATCGTGAGGCGTTCCACGCCGCCGTCGAGGCGATCGGCGTCCAGCGCCAGCTCAAGATACTGGGCCAGTTCTGCCGACTCTGCCTGCGCGATGGCAAACCGCGCTATCTCGACTGGCTGCCGCACTTCTTTGCCCAGCTCGATGACGGACTCGCGGCGCTGCCCGCGCTCGCCTCGTTCCGTACCTGGCTCAACGAGGTTTACCATCCGACGATGCTCGCGCGGCTCGCCGAGCATCGTGCGAAAGAGCATCGTGCGAAAGAGCATCGTGCGAACGCGCCGCACGCCAGCGACGGGAGAGCGACACCGTGAAAGCGATGATTCTCGCCGCGGGCTTCGGCAAACGGATGCGCCCGCTGACCGATCACTGTCCCAAGCCGCTGCTGCCGGTCGCCGGCAAGCCGCTGATCGTCCATCACCTGGAGCGACTCGCTGCGGCGGGCTTCACCGAGGTGGTGATCAACGCCAGTTACCGGGCCGAGCAGCTCATCGCGGCGCTGGGCGATGGCAGCCGCTACGGCGTTGAGCTTGCCTTCAGCGTCGAGGCCGAGCCACTGGAGACCGCCGGCGGATTGCGCCACGCCCTGGCACTGCTCGGCGAGGCGCCTTTTCTACTGCTCAACGGCGACGTCTGGAGCGACTTCCCGCTGGCCACGCTCTCGCTGAAAGAGAATGACCTGGCCAGCCTGGTCATGGTCGACGCCACCGATTTCAATGCCGGGGACTTTCATCTCGACGCCGCCGGCCGACTTCATGCCGAGGGCGACCCCAAACTCGTCTACGCGGGCGTCGGCGTGATCCATCCGGCGCTCGTCGCCTCGCTCGTCGACGGCGAGCCGACAAAACTCGCACCGCTGCTCACCGAGGCCATGCGCGCCGGGCGGGTTGGCGGATGCCATCATCGCGGCGACTGGGTCGATGTGGGCACACCGGCCCGCCTGCAGGAACTCGAGGCGCGGTTGACCCAGGCGTGAGCCGCGTCGTCGATGTTATCCTCGCGCCATCGACACACCCCGTTCAGCAAGGAAATCGCTTTCATGAAAGCCACAGTCAAATGGACCGACGGACGCCAGTTCGTCACCGAATCCGGCAGCGGCCACAGCGTGGTCATCGACGGCAATCCGGACAACGGTGGGCGCAATACCGGACCGCGGCCGATGGAGCTGATGCTCATGGGCCTGGGTGGCTGCACCTCCTACGACGTGATTCAGATCCTCGAGAAGGCCCGCGCCGACGTCACCGACTGCGTCGCGACGCTCGAAGCCGAGCGCGCCGACACCACGCCGGCCGTCTTTACCAAGATCCACGTTCACTTCGTGGTCACCGGTCGCGGGCTGAAAGATGCCCAGGTCAAACGCGCCGTCGACCTTTCCGCCGAGAAGTACTGCAGCGCCTCGCTGATGCTCGCCCAAGGTGGCGTCGAGATCACCCACGACTACGAAGTCGTCGACGTCTGACCCCTGTGTCGAGCGGCGTGTGACGAACGCCGCCCGCAACGACAAACGCCAGCGACGGTCGTCGCTGGCGTTTTTTTTGCGCCGGTTATCGGCCGCGTCGGCGGTCGACACAGCGCCAGCGGCGATCAACGGCGTTCAGACCCGGTAGACGCTCTTGGTCATCAGTTTGGAGATCAGGCGCATGCTCCACTTCACCGGCAGCGGGAAGCGGCTGCCGCCGGAGTCCAGGGCCCAGCGCTCGTGCTGGGCCTCATCGACACGCATCTGCTCGAGCACCGCCCGGGAGCGCTTGTCGTCCACCGGCAGCCGGCGCACGTGCGCCTCGAGGTGATGCCCGACCTGCTCCTCGGTGGCCGCGACGAAGCCAAGACTGACCCGATCCCCGACCGCACCGGCGACAGCGCCGAGCCCGAACGAGGCGGCGTAGAACACCGGGTTGAGATAGCTCGTGCGGCCGTTCAACTCCTGCAGCCGCTGATCGCACCAGGCGAGGTGGTCGATCTCTTCCGCCGCCGCCTTTTCCATCCGGGCCCGCGTCTCGGCGAGCGAGGCGGTGAGTCCCTGGCCTTGATAGAGTGCCTGCGCGCAGACTTCGCCGGTGTGATTGACCCGCATCAACCCGGCGACGTCGCGGCGCTGGGTCTCGTCGAGTGGTCCCTCGGGGTGCGAGTGGGCGGGCGATGGCCGGCTGGGCTGCGCCGCCTTCGGCGTGAGCGTGCGCAGCACGGTGTCGAACTGATGAATCAGATTGTCGGTACGAGACATTCGGCGCGTCATGCGGGCCTCCTTGCGCGTTGCACGCTCACCCGGTGGGTGAGTCCACGGATCGTCGAGCGCTCAGCCCGGCGGCCAGGCGAGTCGACGCCCGCCGAGCAGATGCATGTGGATATGATAGACCGACTGTCCGCCATTCTCGTTGCAGTTCATCACCACGCGATAGCCATCTTCGGCAAAGCCGAGCTGCTTGGCGAGCGTCGCTGCGGTGAACTGCAGCCGGCCGATCAGCGCCAGATCCGTCTCTTCGATGTCGTTGAGCGTGGCGATCGGCTTCTTGGGGATGATCAGAATGTGCGTCGGCGCCTGCGGATTGATGTCATTGAACGCCAGCACCTCGTCGTCCTCGAAAACGATGTCGGCGGGTATCTCGCGAGCGATGATCTTGTCGAAAAGCGTCGGTTCCATGCGTCTCTCCTCGAATCGACGGCGGTAAAGGGGCGGCGCAGTCAGCGAAAGCGGCGCTGGGACAGCAACTGTTGCACCTGTGGCGCGAGAATCAGGTCCATCGCCAGCGACAGCCGCGCCCCGGGGACGACCAGCGTGTTGGGCCGGCTCATGAAGGCATCATGAATCATCGTCACCAGATAGGGGAAGTCGACCGCGCCCGGATCGCGAAAGCGGATCACCACGAAGGACTCGCCGTCGTTGGGCACGTCCTGCAGCTCGAACGGGTTGGAGGTGTCGACGGTCGGCACGCGCTGGAAGTTGATGTGCGTGCGCGAGAGCTGGGGCTGAATGTAGCGCACGTAGTCCTGCATTCGGCCCAGGATGGTGTCGATCACCGCCTCCTGAGAGTATCCGCGCAGCTTGGTATCGCGGTCGATTTTCTGCAGCCACTCGAGATTGATGGTCGGGGCGACGCCGATGAGCATGTCGACGTGACGCGCGATATCGTGCTCGTGCGTCACCAGCCCACCGTGCAGTCCCTCGTAGAGCATCAGGTCGGTGCCGCTGGGGATCGGCTGCCAGTCGGTGAAGGTTCCCACCTGCCAGCCGGCCTCGATCATCCGCTTGTCTTCGGCGTGGATGTAGTGGCGGTAGGTGCCCTTGCCGCTCTCGCCGTACTCCTGAAAGAGCCCGTCGAGTCGCTCGATCAGATTGGCGTCGACTGAAAAGTGCGAAAGCTCCGCCTTGCGCTCCGGCTCGACCTGCAGGATGTCGGCGAGCTCCGCGCGGGAGTAGCGGTGAAAGGCGTCGCCGTCGATGAAGGCGGCGTGAACGTCCTCTCGGGCGAACATGCGCTCGAAAGTGCGTTTGACGGTGGTCGTACCGGCCCCGGAGGAGCCGGTAACGGCGATGATGGGAAACTCACGCGACATCGCAAACTCCGCTTGTCATGCCGGTGCCGAGCGGCACCGAGCCGTCATTCGATGGGCCGTTCAGAGCTCGCGTTCGCGGGCGATCGCCCGGTGCGCGATGTCGCGACGGTAGCCGGCCCCGTGCCAGCGCACGAACTCGAGCCCGGCATAGGCGCGGGAGGCGGCCGCGCCGACGCTATCGCCAAGCGCGGTCACACAGAGCACGCGTCCGCCACTGGTGACGACGTAACCCTCGTCATCGAGTCGAGTCCCGGCGTGGAAGACCTTGCAGCCGGTCTCCGCGGCGGCGTCGAAGCCGGTGATTCGATCCCCCTTGGGGTAGCTGCCCGGATAGCCCTCGGCGGCGAGTACCACACCGACCGCGGCGCGGGGGTCCCAAGTGCACTCGACGTCATCGAGACGGCCGTCGAGCGCCGCCAGACACAGCGTGACCAGATCGCTTTCGAGGCGCATCAGGATCGGCTGGGTTTCGGGGTCACCGAAGCGGCAGTTGTACTCGATTACCTTGGGCGCACCGTCGGGGTCGATCATCAGGCCGGCGTAGAGAAATCCGGTATAGGGATACCCCTCGGCGGCCATGCCGGCCACCGTCGGACGAATCACTTCGTCCATGATCCGCTGGTGGACGACCTCGGTCACCACGGGGGCGGGCGAGTAGGCGCCCATGCCCCCGGTATTTGGACCGGTATCGCCGTCGCCGGCGCGTTTGTGATCCTGGCTGGTGGCGAGCGGGAGCACGTGTTCGCCGTCGACCATGACGATGAAGCTCGCCTCCTCGCCCTCCAGAAACTCCTCGATCACCACGCGGGCGCCGGCGTCACCGAAGGCGTTGTCCTCGAGCATGTCACGGATCGCCGCTTCGGCCTCCGCGTCGGTCATGGCAACGACCACGCCCTTGCCCGCGGCCAGCCCGTCGGCCTTGATCACGATGGGGGCCCCGCACTCGCGGAGGTAGTCGAGCGCCGCCGGCACTTCGGCGAACGTACGATAGGCGGCGGTCGGAATCAGGTGGCGATCGAGGAAATCCTTGGTGAACGCCTTGGAGCCCTCGAGCTGCGCCGCCGCCCGGGTCGGCCCGAAGATCGCCAGTCCGGCATCGACGAAGGCATCGACGACCCCGGCCACCAGCGGCGCTTCGGGCCCGACGATGGTCAGCTCGACGCCATTGTCCTTCGCGAAGTCGACCAGTGCCGCGGTCTCCATCGCGTCGATGGCAACGTTGGTCAGCCCCGGCTCGCCCGCCGTACCGGCGTTGCCGGGGGCCACGAATACCGTATCGACCTGGGCCGACTGCGCGACCTTCCATGCCAGGGCGTGCTCGCGGCCGCCTCCCCCAATGATTAGAACCTTCATCGCTCGCCTTTATCGCGGTTTGCCCGAGTGGATCGCGCATTATGTCAGAAAGGAGGCGAAGTCGCCCGACCGGACGGCCCCCACTGCGGCCCAATACCATGTTACGAAGCCCACGGTTTGAGGCACAATGACCCGCTTTCGGGCCGGCCGCCGGCCGCTTTTCCATCCGCTCACAGCGTGCACCATGAACCTCATTCTACTCGACCCCACGGACTGGACGGACGCCGACCACGCCACGGTGCGGGATTCGCGCCGCCTGCGCCATCTCCTCGAGGTGCACAGGGCCGCCCCCGGTGACCGACTCACGGTGGGCGCGCTCGACGGACGCATCGGGAGCGGTGAGCTGCTCTCGCTGGATGCGGATGCCGCACGCTTTCGCGTCACACTCGAACGCGAGCCGCCGGCCCCCCTGCCGGTTCACCTGCTGCTGGCACTGCCGCGCCCGCGAATGCTCGCCCGCACGCTGGAGCACACCGCCGCCCTCGGCGTGAAACAGCTGACACTTCTGCACACCCGCCGGGTCGAGAAGAGCTACTGGCAGTCGCCGGAGCTCAACCCCGAGAAAATTCACCAGCACCTGATGCTCGGACTCGAGCAGGCCCGCGACACCCGCCTGCCGACGGTGACTCTGGAGCCGCGCTTCAAACCGTTCGTCGAGGATCGCCTGCCGGCGCTGACGGCGGGCCGCCGCGCGCTGATCGCCCATCCCGGCATGGCGTCGGCCTGCCCCCGCGGCATCAGCGAGGAGACGGTGCTGGCGATCGGCCCCGAGGGCGGCTTCGTCGACTACGAAGTGGAACGGCTACAAGAAGCCGGCTTCGAGGGAATCCATCTCGGCGAGCGCATCCTTCGAGTGGAGACGGCGGTCACCGCCCTGCTGTCGCGGCTGTTCTGAATCGCCAGCCCAACGACCTCGCCCCCGCCACCGCCGTCGTTACGCGCGCGCTGCTGTTTCACCCGGCCCGCCCTGCACGGAGACGCCGTGACCGCACGCCACGGAATGCGCCTGCTCACCCGTTCCAGTGATTGATCTTTCGCACTTACCGCCGGGCCGACGGCGTCGACCCGGCGTCCGTGGCGGCCAGTCCCGCCGTCTCGCAATCCCCTGAACCTCGGTCACGGCCCCTCGCTCGCCGTTCTAATACGGCCCGTTGCTCGCCGTTCCAAGACGGCCCGTCGCTCGCCGTTCCCAAGCGGCCCGTTGCTCGCCGTTCAAAGAAGGTGGCGCGATGACTTAACTTGAATTAAGTTTGTTGCGCTAAGTAAGGTTAGAAGTCCGCTGGTAACCAAAACACAACAGAACCGCCCAGGGAGTGGGTCGGTTCTCCTCACCGACCGACCCGAGTCAAAAGGACTTTCCATGCTCCAAGGTTTGAAGAACCGATCCCGCCATGCGTCGCTCATCACCGCACTGCAACGCGCCTCGCTGATTGTCGAGTTCGACGCTGAGTTGCGCGTGACCGAGGCCAATGCCGGCTTCCTGGCGCTGCTGGGATACTCTCGGCAAGCGCTCGTTGGCACACCGCATGAGCGACTCGTTCCCGAGGCGCTCGCCAATGTCGCGGATGACCGGCAGCTGCGTGATCGCCTCGCCCGGGGCGAGTGTGTCAGCGGCTGCTTTCCGCACCTGACCCAGGCGGGAGAGACCGTCTGGCTGGAAGCGAGTTACACCCCGATCAGGAACCTGCGGGGTGACGTGGAACGGGTGATCAAGATCGGCTTCGATACGACCGAACGCGCCTCTCAAGCGATGACCAACCAGGGACGCATGCTCGCCCTCGACCGCTCCATGGCGAGCATCGAGTTCGACCTTGACGGCATCATCACGGACGCCAACGAGAACTTCTTGACGGTGACGGGTTATACGCGTGATCAGCTGGTGGGCAACCACCACAACCGGCTCTGTACGGCGAGCCATGCCAACAGCGAGGCGTACCGCCGCTTCTGGCAGCGACTGAACGAAGGCGAGTTCTTTTCGGGGCAGTTCGAGCGCGTTCGCGCCGACGGCAGCACGCTCTGGCTGGAGGCGACCTACAATCCGATTCGCGACGCGCAGGGGCGGGTACTGCGGGTGGTGAAGTTCGCCTCCGACATTACCCAGCGCGTCCTGAAACAGCAGGCGGAGTCGCAGAGCGCGGTGATGGCCTACGACATCTCCGCGCAGACCCAGGCGATTTCCGAGCGCGGCAATGACCTGCTCGGCCAGGCGACCGCAGAGATTCACCGTATGGCGGAGGCGATCCACGCCACCTCCGAGCGAATCGGACGGCTTCAGGCCCAGTCAAAAGAGATCGACACGCATCTGGCAGCGATCCGGCGCGTCGCCGAGCAGACCAATCTACTGGCACTCAACGCGGCGATCGAGGCCGCTCGCGCCGGCGAGCACGGCCGCGGTTTCGGCGTGGTATCGCATGAGGTCCGCCAGCTCGCCGAGCGCGCCGCCCGCACCACCCATGACATCGATGCGGTCATCGGCGAGTTCAAACTGCTCACCGAGCAGGCAAATGCCGACATGGCGGGCTGTCTGGCGAGCGTCGGCCAGGGCGTGTCGTTGATCAACGATACCGGGGAGATCATTCGTCAGGTACGAGGCCATGCCGACGAAGTCGTCTCCGCCGTGGGCGCACTCACCTCGACGCTGGATCACAAGGCGTCGCCCGAGGGTCGCCGCCCCGCTGTCGAGAATCCCGCGGCCCGGGCGCCCCGGGTCGCCCAGCTGGCGGCGATCGCCTAACCCCGGCGGCGTCCCGCGGCGACAGCCTCCGACTGCCACGCCGACACCTCGCGATGGAGCGCCACGCCGAGAAAACGCCACGCCGCCACCCCGAGGTTGTCGAGCTGACGTTCCCGCGCTGCACTCTCGAGCCGCTCGCCGCGCAGCAATGTCGGCAGCGGCCCGGCGCTCACCGTCATTCGCTTGAGCCAGCGGTAGTCGGCGGTGGCATCCACCGGCGCGGCTTCGACCCACAGCAGCGCGTGAGCCGGGGCGCCACTGTCGGCCTGATCCAGCGTTACCGGACGCCATGACCCGCCAAGCGACTCCAGCACGCGCGAGAGCGCACCGGGGTCCGGCTCACCGAGGATCAACAGCGGCCAGCTGTCGCGCTGCTGCTGCCAGGCGCGGAGGCCCGCGGCTTGATCACTCATAGCGAGGCGACAGACGACCGGGCACGGCGCAGGGTGTCCTGGGCGCTCAGCGCGTCCATCAACGCCTCCAGCAGCGCCTTGGGCTTGCGCGCGCAGCGACGCTGGGCGATATCCCCCAGCCGCGCCCGCACGTCCATTGCCCAGCCACCCTCCTCCTGCGCCAGCCGCAGCGACAGCGCGGCCAGTGCCGCGGCGAGCTGCCAGCGGTGCGCGCGATCCTCGAGTTCCGGACGCCGCGCCTGCACCAGACGGTCGGCCTGCGCGGTGAGCGTAGGCAGCGTCTCCAGCGTCAGCGAGGTAATCAGGCGTGATGCCATGTCCAGACCGGTCCGGGCACTGGCGATCCAGTAACGGACGCCGAGCTGGCGCCCCTCATCGACGTCGAACCAGACGCCCTGCCAGGCGACCACGGGCAGCCCCTCGCCACCGCCACGACGGGCCGGCAGCGTCGTTTCCAGCCGCGTCAGTTCGAGGGTGGCAGGCTGGCCGCGATGGCGAATCTCGGTCGGGGGCTGACGCTCCCCCAGGCGCATCGCTTCCGCGAGCGTGAGCGACTCTCCGGCGTGCTGAAGCCGGCGCCCCTTGCCCACCGTGGCGAGCCAGCCCGTACGAGCGACATCGAGCCGCGCGAGCTGGTCCGGCGCCGGTAGCTGCGAAAGCAGGTGGCATTCGACGCCCAGCGACTCGGCCCAGTCGAAGCGAGCGTCATCGCCGGCAGGCAGCGTGTGGCGCGGCCAGACTCGCGGTTGCGGCAGGACACCCTCACCCAGCGCCACCACTGCCATCGCCTGACCGCTACCGCGAACGGCGCTCGACTTGGGCCACCAGAGTGACGACACAGCGCCCCGCTGACTGTCGTCGGTCGCCGCCTGCATTCGCGCCGCGAAACTGTCGGTATCCCCTGCGGGCGCGCTCGCCCAGGCCCGTTCGAGCCAGGCCATGCCGTCGAGCTCGGCGTGAAGCGTGGCGAACGTCGTCTCCAGCGCCCGCCCCTGGCGCAACACGCCAAGGGAGAGCGCCTGCTGACGCGCCCGCGCCGGCGGCGGTGACGCCTCGGTCTCTTCCGAGAACGGCGTCGTCACGTTCTGGCCGAGGGCCTGGGCGAGCAGGCTGTCGAGGGCGACCGGCTCCAGGTCCTCCGGCACGCGCTGACCGCGGGAGAGATAGCAGAGCTTGAGCCCATGGCGCATCAGAACGTCCAGCACCGGGCCCAGCCGCGCGGCCTCGTCGAGCTTGGTGAGAATACAGCCCCAGAGCGGCTCACCCGCCTCGATGGAGGCTTTCTGCCACGCCTCCACGATCTGCTCCAGCGTGTCGCCATGACGCGCCGCATCCAGCACCAGGACGCGGCGCACACTGACCGGCGACTCGCCAAGCCGGGCGACCTCGCCCATCAGACGCTGATCGCGCTGACTCATGCCGACGGTGTCGATGACCATCATGCGCTTGCCACCGTTGCGGCTCATCAGGCCGCGACGTGGCTGGGCTAGACGTGTCAGCAGGCTGCCCAGATCACCCTGCTCGTCGAGGGCATGGACTTCCGCCCCCAGCAGGCGGGCATAGATACGCAGCTGCTCCGCCGCGCCGATTCGGTAGCTGTCGGTGGTGACCAGGGCGACGTCCTTGGGCCCATGCTGCATCACGTAGCGCGACGCGAGTTTGGCGGTCGTGGTGGTCTTCCCCGCACCGGTGGGACCGACCAGGGCGAACACGCCCCCCTCCTCGAAGAGCTCCCGCTCGCGGTCGAGAACGTCGAGGCGGGCCGCGAGCTGGCGAACCAGCCACGCCTCGCGAATCGACTCGTCGCTCTCGCCGGCGTCGATGAGTTCGTCAGGAATGGTATCGAGCAGGGTATCGCTGAGCGTCGCGCTGAACCCCGCCTGGCGCAGACGTCGGTGCATCGCGATGCGGATCTCGTCGCGAGCATCGGGGGCAAGTGGCTCGCTGGATGCCTGCAGCAGCGCACGCATGTCTTCCAGCAGCCGCTGGTTGAAGGTCTCCCACCCGGCCGGGGTCTGCTCGGCCTCACTCGTTGGCGACGCCTCGAGCGCCTGCTCGTGCGCCTGCTCCGACATGGCAACGATCTCGACGCCGTCGTCGACGACGCGATTGGACAGGATGAGCACGTCCTCGCCGAGTGCCAGGCGGACCTGACGCATCGCCTCGCGAGTATTCGCTCCGATGAACCGCTGCACTCCCATGTCTCGCCTCGATGTTCTCGATCACAAAGCGCCCAGTGTGGCACAGCCGCCGCCAGAACGAACCGCCGAAATGGCGCCGAATCTCGCATCATTCGGCGCCGGGGGCGGCGCGGGGCGCGGCCGCGTCAGTCGTTGACGAGGCGCTGGATCAGGCTCTGCGTCGGATAGCCGTCCGGTGTCACCCCGAGGCTGCGTTGATAGGCCCGAAGACCCTGACGGGTATTGGGCCCGACCAGGCCGTCAGGGGTGCCGACGTTGAAGCCGTGCGCGTTGAGGGCCTGCTGCATCCTTCGGATCTGGCTGCGCGACAGCGCAGGTTCGCCCCGCGGCCAATCCGCCTGGATGCCGCCACGCTCGGCAATACGGTCGGAAAGCTTGGCGACCGCCAGCGCGTAGCTGGTCGACGCGTTGTAGCGCAGGATCGTGCGGAAGTTGGGGCCGACCAGGAAGGCCGGGCCCTGAGCGCCGGCAGGGGCGATCACCGAGGCGTCGGCGAAAGCCGGCAGCACTGCCCCCGCCATGCCGGAGACGCCCTGCGCGGCCCACTCTCGGCTCGAGTGGCGCGTGTCGAGCTCGGTCTGGGCGTAGTCGAAGTTCGCCGGCAACTCGACCTCGGCACCCCACGGCTGGCCGCTGCGCCAGCCGGAGCGATCGAGATAGTTGGCGGTAGAGGCCATCACATCGGGGATGCTGCCCCAGATGTCGCGTCGCCCGTCGCCGTCCTCGTCGACGGCGTAGGCAAGGAAGCTCGACGGAAGGAACTGGGTGTGCCCCATGGCCCCGGCCCAGGAGCCGCGCATGCGATCGCGATCGATGTCGCCGTTCTGCAGAATCTTGAGGGCGGCCATCAGCTCGCCGCGGGCGAAGGACTGTCGCCGGCCGTCGAAGCCCAGCGTGGAGAGCGCATCGATCGTCTCGAAATTGCCGAAATTGCTGCCGTAATTGCTCTCGATCCCCCAGATAGCGACGATCACCTCGGCCGGGACACCGTACTCCTGCTCCACGGCGCTTGCCGTCTGGCGGTTGGCGGCGAGGCGTTCGCGGCCATTGCTGACCCGCGAATCCGAGACCGCGGTATCCAGGTAGCTCCAGATCTGGCGGGAGAACTCCGGCTGCGAGCGATCGTACTCGAGAATCTTGGGCTGGAAGCTCACTTGGCCAAAAGCGTCGTCGAGCGTTGCCGCATCGATCCCGTCGCTCGCCGCCTGCCGACGAAACGCCGCCACCCATTGCGCAAATTGAGCACTGTCGCGGCTCGACGTCTCGGTCGTTGACGCGCCGCTTTCGTCGGTGTCACTCGACGAGGTCTGCGATGACGGGGACGGTGTCGATGGCGTCGCTGCCGCGGCACTCGATGCCGCGCCACTCGCGGCCGTCGAGCTCGCCGCCGACGGGGTGCCCGTCTCGGCGGTCGCCGGCGCCTGGGTATCCGCCACACTCTGACACCCCATCAGCGAGAGCGAGAGACACAGCGACAGCGTAGCGGCACGCCGCCGAGACACCGGCCCCGGACGCTCAGCGGGTACCGAGACGACATGACGATAGGAGAAAGAGGAACGAGTCACGGGGCACATCCTTAATGCAAGAGAAGCTGGGGCGCGGCCGCCCATCGGGTAAACGCACCCGGGGGCGGCAGAACTCGCAGTGTAGCCGATTCCGTCACTGCCAAGCCGGGTCATCTCGGCCTCGCCGTGGGTGAACGCCTCGCGTCGCCTCTGCACGCCGTTTCCCCATCACGCAGCGTCGCGGGCGGGACTGCCGGCATGGGCGGAATGAGGTGTTGGCGTCGCTCATCACGGGGCGATTCGTCTTGCCCGTCGAGGCTGACTGCCTTTCGCGGCAGGATGGGCGCCGGTTCACGCCATCTGACAGGGCCCGTCCTTGAAGCTCGAGGACCGCTGCGACACCCGGTCGCAGGGATGCTGTCACTGGCTCCGACATCCCCAGGGATCGCCGAGTGGCGCCCTCCCCAGGCTATGGCTCGGGGCATATCGGCGTGGTAGAGTCAGTTCAGTACAACCGTTCGACAACAGCAAATATCTAATACTTTCAACAATTTCACCGTTGAAAACAAAGCTACGACAATACCGTGTCGAACGATTTTCGAGGGGAGGAGAGACACCATGCCGGGCAACCCGCCTAGCCAGCGCCCGCTGACAAGCGCGACCTGCCGTATCGGTGCCCAGACTCTGTCACCGAACGCCGCCACGACGATGTCGATCTGCGATCAGACGCCCGCGTGGATGCTAGCCCCCCGCGGCGTGCGTCACCCTTTTCTCACCGATCCGCCCCAACGCCTTTGATCTCTCGGTAGCCCGGCGATGGCGCTGCTATCGCGATCGCTCACGACGACCGCCCCCACTCTCGAGTGGACGAAGATCAACTGGCCGCGCATGCACTGACGCTCGACATTTCCATTCAGCAACGGCGTCGGCACCGACATCGCTACACTGAACCAGGCGATCGCGATGAATTCGTTCTCGTGCTCGCCATGTCGATGCCCCTATCGCCGCGCCCCGGTGATGCGGAATCGCTTCTCGGCCAACGACTAGAGCAACACTTTCATGGCACTGCCGCTGATCGTTCTACTGCCGCTGCTGGGCAGTCTTGTCCCTCTGCTGGGCAATAACCGGCAACGCAACATACTGACCGGGATGACCGCCCTGCTGCCGGCCATCGCGCTGGGTCTCGTGTTGATTCACGTGCCGGACGTGCTGGCGGGAGACGTACCGCGCTTCGCGATGCACTGGGTGCCACAGCTGGGACTCGACTTCGCACTGCGACTCGACGGCCTGTCGCTGCTGTTTCTCCTGCTGATCCTGGGGATTGGCCTGCTGATCATCCTGTACGCCCGCTATTACCTGTCCGCCGAGGACAGCATGCCGCGGTTCTACAGTTACATGATGCTGTTCATGACCTCCATGATCGGCATCGTCATGGCGGACAACCTGCTGCTGCTGTGGGTGTTCTGGGAGCTGACGAGCCTGTCGTCGTTCCTGCTGATCGGCTACTGGTATCACCAGAGCGAGGCCCGACGCGGCGCGCGGATGGCGCTGACGGTGACCGGCATGGGGGGCCTTGCCCTGCTCGCCGGCTTTCTGCTGATCGGCGACATCGTGGGCACGTTCGACCTGCAGACGGTTCTCGACAGCCGGGACCTGATTCTGGCCGACCCGCGCTACCTGCCGGCGCTGCTGCTCGTGCTGCTCGGCGCTTTCACCAAGTCGGCTCAGTTCCCGTTCCATTTCTGGCTGCCGCACGCCATGGCGGCCCCCACGCCGGTCTCGGCGTTCCTGCACTCGGCAACCATGGTCAAGGCAGGCGTCTTCCTGCTGGCACGCATGCACCCCGCGCTCGCCGGTTCCCAGCTGTGGCTCTACATCGTCACGCTGACCGGGCTGGTGACGATGATCTATGCCGCCTACTTCGCGCTGCTGAAATACGATCTCAAGGGCGTGCTGGCGTTCTCGACGGTGAGCCACCTGGGCCTGATCACGATGCTCTTCGGGCTGGACAGCAAGCTTGCGGTCGTGGCCGGCCTCTTTCACATCATCAACCACGCCACCTTCAAGGCGGCGCTGTTCATGTCGGCGGGCATCATCGACCACGAGAGCGGTACCCGCGATATTCGCAAGCTCAGCGGTCTGCGCCACTACATGCCGGTAACGGCAGGTCTTGCGCTGCTGGCGGCGGCGTCGATGGCGGGCGTCCCCCTGCTCAACGGCTTTCTCTCCAAGGAGATGATGCTTACCGAGACCCTCGACACGGGCATTCTCGGCGGTCTGGCATGGCTGATTCCGGTACTGGCGACCATCGGCAGCCTGCTCTCGGTTGCTTACTCGCTGCGCTACGTGCGCAATGTCTTTTTCGGCCCGAAAGCGGAGGATCTGCCGCAGACGCCACATGAGGCGCCGTTCTTCATGCGTCTACCGATGATGGTGCTGGTCGCGCTGTGCATCGTTATCGGCCTGCTGCCAGCGCTGAGCGTCACCGGGCTGCTGGACGCGGCCGCCCAGGTCACGCTGCTGTCCCCGCGCCCGGAACTGCATCTGGCGATCTGGCACGGCTTCAATCTCCCGCTGCTGATGAGCGCCGTTGCGCTGGCCGGCGGCATCGGTCTCTACTGCGTGCGGCGCAAGCTGTTCAGCTTCCACCGCCAGTTCCCGCAGCGTAACGCGCTGATGAACTTCGAGTTCAATGTGCGGCGCGTCCAGACCTGGACCCAGACGACGATCGATCGACTGGAGAACGGCTCGCTTCAGCGCTACATGCTGTGGCTGATCGTCGCCGTTCTGTTCCTGACCGGCAGCGGTCTGCTCGATCTGACCCAGCTGACGGGATCGGAGCCGACCCAGCCACTGGACGGGCTGCTGATCGTCGGCGGCGTCATCACGATCCTTGCCGGCCTCGGCACTGCCGTGCTGCACCGCCGGCGCCTGGTCTCGCTGGTCATGCTATCGGTCGTCGGGCTGATGGTGTCGCTCGCCTTCGCGCGCTTCTCGGCACCGGACCTGGCGCTGACACAGCTGGCGGTGGAAGTCGTGACGGTCATTCTGCTGATGCTGGCGCTGTTCTTCCTGCCGCAGCGCACGCCGAAGGAGTCCACCGGCGCGCGCATCGTTCGCGACGTGCTGCTGGCAGCGGGATTCGGTGGCATCGTGACCAGCCTCAACTATGCGCTACTGACTCGCCCGCTCGACAGCATCTCCGGCTTCTTCCTCGACAACAGCGTCAGCGGTGGCGGCGGACACAACGTGGTCAACGTCATTCTGGTCGACTTCCGTGGCTTCGATACCCTGGGCGAGATCACGGTGCTGTGCATCGCGGCGATCGGTATCTTCAAGCTGCTCAACCGGCTGCGACTGTTCATGCCGTCGAGCGACAGCGAAGGTCGTCCCTGGTCGAAGGATCTCCACCCGATGCTGCTGGGCACGGTGTCGCAGACGCTGCTGCCGTTGGCGCTACTGGTCTCGGTGTTCATCTTCCTGCGCGGGCACAACGAGCCCGGCGGCGGCTTCATCGCCGGTCTCGTCACCGCCGTGGCGCTGATCCTGCTCTACATTGCGCGCGGCGTCGATTGGGCCCAGGCAAGACTCTCGTTCCACTATCAGCCCATCGCCGTCTCGGGCGTGACGATCGCGACGTTCACCGGTCTGGGTAGCTGGCTATTCGGCCACAACTTCCTGACCTCGGCCTTCGGACACTTCGCGATCCCCTATATCGGGGAGATCGAACTGGCCACGGCCATGCTCTTCGATCTTGGCGTCTATCTCACTGTCGTCGGCGCCACGCTGATGATTCTGGCCAACCTGGGCAAGCTGACGACACCGCACCGGCCCAGCAAAGAGAACGACAAGGAGGCCCTCTGATGGAAGCGCTCTTTTCCACCGTCACCGGTTTCCTCGCCGCCAGCGGTCTCTATCTCGCGCTGCGGGGACGCACGTTCCCCGTCGTCGTGGGGCTCACGCTACTCTCCTACGCCGTGAACCTGTTTCTGTTCTCCACCGGGGGGCTCACCACCAACGGCGCCGCTGTGGTCGGCGACGATGCGACCCGCTACGCCGACCCGCTGCCGCAGGCGCTGGTGCTCACCGCCATCGTCATCGGCTTCGCGATGACGGCCTTCTCGGTCATCCTGGCAATGCGCGTGCGCGGTGATCTGGGAAGCGATCAGGTCAACGACCAGCGCGAAGAGTCCAAGGAGGAGAAATCATGATGCAGCACCTTATCGTTCTGCCGGTGCTGCTACCGCTACTCAGCGGTCTGCTGATGCTCGTCAAGCGCGACGCCACGCGCCTGCCTCGGCGGGGCATCGCGCTCGTCTCCACGCTGGCGCTGGTGGCCATCGCGGTCACCATGGTCATCCAGAGCCTCGGCGGCGAGATCACCTACTACGCGCTGGGCGACTGGCAGCCGCCGTTCGGCATCATTCTGGTGCTTGACCGACTCTCGGCGCTGATGGTCTGCCTCACCAGCGTGCTGGCGCTCGGCAGCGTCCTTTACGCCTGTGCCGGCGACGATCGCAAGGGAAGCAACTTCCACGGGCTGTTCCAGCTGCAGCTGATGGGCATCAACGGCGCTTTCCTGACCGGCGATCTGTTCAACCTGTTCGTCTTCTTCGAGGTGCTGCTGATCGCCTCTTATTCGCTGCTGATGCACGGCGGCGGCAAGGATCGGACCCAGGCGGGCTTTCACTACGTGGCGCTCAACCTCGCCGGCTCGGCGATGTTCCTGATCGCGCTGGGCGTGCTCTATGGCACGCTGGGAACGCTCAACATGGCGGACATGTCGCAGCGGGTCTCGATGCTCGACCCGGACCGGCTGGGGCTGGTCAAGGCCGGGGCCTTCCTGCTGCTGGTGGTCTTCGGCCTTAAGGCGGCGATACTGCCGCTCTATTTCTGGCTGCCGCGGGCCTACGCCAGCGCGCCGGCACCGGTGGCGGCACTCTTCGCGATCATGACCAAGGTGGGCATCTACGGCATCCTGCGCGTCTATACGCTGATCTTCGGCGAGGGCGCGGGCGAGCTGGCCAGTTTCGTTCAGCCCTGGCTCTGGTGGTTCGCGCTGGCGACCCTTGCGCTCGGTGGGGTGGGCGTACTGTCGTCACGGGATCTGCGCACCCAGGTCGCCTATCTGATCATCATCTCGGTGGGTACGCTGCTGGTGGGCGTGAGCATGAACCGGGAAGCGCCGATCGCCGCCCTGCTCTACTACATGATCCATACCACGCTGGTGAGTGGCGGGCTGTTTCTGCTCGCCGACGCCATCAGTGAACAGCGGGGCAAGGCCGGGGCAAGAATCGTGCCCGGACGCGGCGTTACCCAGCCGAGCCTGCTGGGCTTCTTCTACTTTCTGGGGGCGGTCACCGTCATCGGCCTGCCGCCGCTCTCCGGCGCGATTGGCAAGGCACTGCTGCTCGACTCGGCGCAGCCCAACGAGCAGGTGTGGCTCTGGCCACTGCTGCTGCTGTCGAGCCTCGCCGGCATCGTCGCGATGGGCCGCAGCGGCTCGACCATTTTCTGGAAGGGCAAACCCGGTGACAGCGACGGCCCCCGCCTGCAGCCGGCCATGCTCGCCGGTCTGATCCTGCTGCTAGGGGCCTCGCCGGTGCTCTCCATCCTGGCCGGCCCGATCACCGCGTTCACCGACGCCAGCGCCGCCCAGCTGCTGGAGCCCGGACGCTACGTGCAGTCGATCCTTGCGCAGACCGCCAATGGAGGTGGCTCATGATTCCTCCCACGCGTTGGCTACCCATGCCGGTACTCTCGCTGCTGCTGCTTGCCGTCTGGCTGCTGTTGCAACACAGCGTGGCACTGGGGCAGTGGCTCCTCGGCGGCGTACTGGCGATCGCCATTCCGCTGGTCTGTCAGCCGTTCTGGGAGCGCCAGCCCCGGGTCAAGCGGCCGTTCAAGCTCATCCGTTACGTGCTGCGGGTACTCGTCGACATCGTCGTTGCCAACCTCGAGGTCTCCAAGCTGATCCTCGACCCCCGGGGCAAGCTACGCCCGGCGCTCGTCGAGTATCCGCTGACGCTGACGCAGAACTTCCCGATCACGATTCTCGCCAGCACCATCACGTTGACGCCGGGCACCGTATCGGCGCACCTGCGGCTCGATGGTCGTACCCTGCTGGTTCACGCCCTCGACGTGGCTGACGTCGATGCCTTGATCGACGAAATTCACCAGCGCTACGAACGCCCCCTGATGGAGATCTTCGAGCCATGATCGATACTGCACTCTGGATCTCGCTGGCGCTCTTCTCGGCGGCCATCTCGCTCAATTTCTATCGCGTGGTGATCGGCCCCAGTCTGCCGGACCGCATCCTGGCGGTAGACACCATGTACATGAACTCGATCGCGCTGATCGTGATCTTCGGTATCTGGGTCAACGGCAAGAACTATTTCGAGGCGGCGCTGCTGATCGCGATGCTGGGCTTCATCAGCACCATCGCCATCTGCAAGTATCTGCTGCGCGGCGACATCATCGAATAGACGACTCTGATCGCAGAGCAAGGAAGACATGATGCTGGACAGCATTCTCGAGGGCGTGATCGCCTTCATGCTCATTGCCGGAGGCGCTTTCGCCTTCATCGGCTCGCTGGGGCTGACGCACCTCAAGGATTTCTACATGCGGCTCCACGGACCGTCGAAGACGACGACGTTGGGCGTCGGCTGCACACTGCTGGGGTCTTCGCTCTACTTCAGCCTGCAGGGCGGGCCGGTGGTTCAGGAGCTGCTGATTACGGTCTTCGCCTTTATCACGGCGCCGGTGTCGGCGCACATGCTGGCCAAGAGTGCGCTGCATCACAAGCTCAAGCCGGACCCGCGCACGCGTGGCAACCCCATCGAGCTGGAGAGTGAAAAGCCAAAACACGCCGTTGAGGAAGCGCCTCAGGGCAACTCACCGCTGCCCTGAGTTGGCGACTCTACCTCGCCCTTACCAGCCGGCGGTGTTCTCCTCGACCAGCCGCCGCAACAGATAGACGTGTTCCGGGCGGTCATTGAGCGCCGGAATATAGCGATAGCGACCGCCGCCGGCCTCCTCGAAGTACTCCCGGTTCTCGGCGTCGATCTCCTCCAGCGTCTCCAGACAGTCAGCGGCAAACGCCGGGCTGATGACATCGACGCACTCGACCTTGTCCGCCCCCCACGCCTTCAGCGTCTCGTCGGTATACGGCTTGAGCCACTCCTCGCGGCCGAAGCGCGACTGATAACTCTGGAACCAGGCATCTTCCTCCAGGGCCAGCGCGCTGGCGAGCAGTTCGCTGGTTCGTCGGCAGTGGCCGGCGTAGGGGTCGCCGTTGTCGACGTAGCGCTTGGGAATGCCGTGATAGGACATCAGCAGCCGACCCCGGTCGCCGTGCTTGTCCCAATGCTCTCGCACGCTGGCCGCCAGCGCTTCGATGTAGTCGGGGTGGTCATGGTACTCGTTGACGAAACGCAGCTCCGGCAGGTGCGGGCAGGGTTCCAGCGCCTTGGCCAGCCGCTGGAATACAGCGCCGGTCGTGGTTCGCGAGAACTGGGGATAGAGCGGCAGCACCAGGATGCGCTCGACGCCCGCGTCGCGCAGCTTGAGCCCCGCTGTCTCCATGCTCGGCTCGCCGTAGGTCATCGCCAGCTCCACCGGAATCGCCTCGCCGGTGGTCGCCTCGAGATCGGCCGCGAGCGCGCGCTGCTGGCGTCGGCCGATCGCCAGAAGCGGAGACCCCTCCTCCTGCCAGACCGACGCATAGGCCTTGGCGACCTTCGGTGGACGGATCCGCAGGATGACGCCGTGCAGCACCGGCCACCAGATCCAGCGAGGCGCATCGATCACTCTCGGATCATTGAGAAACTCCCCCAGATAGCGCCGCACTGCCTTCGAGGTAGGTGCCTCCGGCGTTCCCAGATTGACCAGTAGCACTCCGTACCGCGCCGCCATATCACTACTCCTATCGGACTCGTTATCGCCGCGAGTCTACCACTCCCGGCTTGCGCAAAACCTATCGTCTTATACGATCAATGTTATCTGTATAAGTCATGGACAATTCGATGCCCCGCCCCCTGATTCTGATCCTCGGCGACCAGCTCAACGACGCTCTCGAGGTGCTGACCCAGGCCCCTGAAGACGCTGTGGTCGCGCTCTGCGAGGTCAAGACCGAAGGGGACTACGTGCCCCACCATCCGCAGAAGATCGTGTTGATATTGTCGGCGATGCGGCACTTCGCCGACACCCTCCGCGACAAAGGGTATCGGGTCCACTACAGCCGGCTCGACGATGACGACAACTGCCACGATCTGATCGAAGAGGCGGAGCGCCTCGCCGACGCTTATCAGTGCGACGAAATTCGCGTGACCCACCCGGGCGAGTGGCGACTACTCGAACGCATTCAGAGCCGAGGCACCCGCTGGCGCCTGTTCGAAGACACCCGTTTCTACTGCTCCCTGGGTGACTTCGGCGAGTGGCTGGAGGGTCGCCAACGCTTTCGCATGGAAGACTTCTACCGCCTGATGCGAAAGCGGACGGGCCTGCTGATGATCGATGGCGAGCCCGCCGGTGGACAGTGGAATTTCGACAAGGAGAATCGTGCCCCGGTGCGAAGCGACCTTGAATTTCCCACGCCGCCGACGCATCGCGCGGACGAGGTCACGCAAGCGGTCACGGCACTGGTCTCGGAGCACTTCGGTCACCACTTCGGCACGCTTGAGCGCTTCAACTGGGCCGTCACCCGGCGTCAGGCGCTGTCCGATCTGCGCCATTTCCTCGACCACGCCCTCCCCCACTTCGGTACCTATCAGGACGCCATCAGCGACGACGACCCCCTGCTGTTCCATTCCCGGCTCTCGGCCTCGATGAATCTCGGCCTGCTCGGTGCCCGTGAGGTGTGTGAGGCGGTGGAAAATGCCTGGCAGGACGGCAAGGCGCCGATCAATGCCGCCGAAGGCTTCATCCGCCAGATCCTGGGCTGGCGAGAGTACGTCCGCGGGATCTACTGGCAGCGGATGCCGGACTACAAGCGCGAGAACCGGCTCGACGCCCGTCGTGGCCTGCCGGATTTCTACTGGAACGCCGATACCGATCTGCGATGCCTGCGCCGGGCGCTGGAGATGACCCGCGACAACGCCTACGCCCATCACATTCAGCGACTCATGGTGACCGGCAACTTCGCCCTGCTCTGCGGTGTGGCGCCGGCGGCACTCTGCGACTGGTATCTGGCTGTCTACGCCGACGCCTACGAATGGGTAGAGCTGCCCAACACGCTTGGCATGACGCTCTACGCGGACGGCGGTTATCTCGGCTCCAAGCCCTACTGCGCATCCGGCAAGTACATCGACCGCATGTCGGATCACTGTCGCGACTGTCGCTACGACGTCAAGCAGGTGACCGGCGAGGATGCCTGTCCATTCAACAGTCTCTACTGGCACTTCCTGGAGACCCATCGCAAGCCCCTGGAGAATAACCAGCGCATGCGACTGATCTACGGTAGCTGGGACAAAATGGCGGAGGACCGACGCCAGGCGATCATGGACAAGGCCGACGCCTTTCTCGAGACGATCACCTTCGAGGCTGCCTACGGCAAGGGCGAGCACGCCAGCGGCTATCGGCGCTGAGGAAACGTCGATTGGCGGTGCAACGCGAAAGGCGACATCGGGCCGTCTGGCGACTATTGGGCAAGTCTCATGTCGACTTGCCAGTCATGGCGTTGGAATGGGTGGGCGTCAACGAATGAGCATGGGAAGGAGTGAATAGAGGGGAATCAGAAAACCACTGACACTCGAGATGGCAGCGGGTCGCGACAGTGTGCCTCGAATCCGACGACGTCGTCGTTGGCGACCTGATGCACCAGGTACGCCTGGCGTATGGCAGCACGCTTGAGTTCGCCGTAGACGTCGTCGAGAGAGCGAAACATCATCGGTTTTCCCCGGCGCGTCAGTCGCTGAGTGGCGCCGCCGGCGGGCTCCAGCATCACCTGGTAGTAGCGACTGCCGGCGTGGGCGATGATGCGAACGTCGTAGTCACGATGCGCCTGTGTGAAGTGCTCCAGTTCCTCGATTTCCATAGGGTTCTCCGGTCGACATGGGGAAGCGGCGTAGCGGGGACGATCGATCCTGCTCCGGCCGCACTACCTGAACGCTCAGGCATTCCCACCATTAGGCCAGCGGAATATGAAAACCAGGTTTCATCCCTGCGCGTCGCGCAACCACGAGACCAGGCTTTCGTCATTCACCACCGGCGGGGGCGTCAGGCCATCATCGAATGACTTGATCGTCACCACCGCCCGGCCGTTGTCCGCGCGCTTGGCCGGCGTCTTGAAGCGGCTCCAGAGATCGCCGAAGCTCTCAAGGGCAGCGCCCGGTGGCGTGCGCAGCGCAATGATCGAGAGCCGGGTATGCGGAAAGAAACGCCACTGATCGAACCGATCCTTGGCGTGAAACCCGCCGGCGGCACGCTCCAGCGTCGGTAGCAACTCACTGCTCTCTCGCTGAAAGCGACTCTGAATCGCCCCCAGCCGCTGGTGCAGCCGGGCGTCTCCATCGAGCAGCAGTACGAAATCGTCCCCGCCGAGATGCCCTAGAAAGTCTTCACGGCCAGTCGCCTCGCTCAGCACCCGAGCCAGAATCAGAATCATCTGATCGCCCAGCGCATAGCCGAAGCGGTCGTTGAACGGCTTGAAGTGGTCGAGATCCAGGTAGCAGGCGACGAACGTGCGAGCGCGGTGCTGATAGCGCTCGAGCGCGGCGCGTATGGGTTGATTCCCGGGCAACTGCGTCAGCGGATTGGCCTGACGGGCGACCTGCACCTGCTGTTCGGTGACGAGCTGAAGCAGATTGATGACATGACCGACGCCCAGGTAATGGCCACCGTCGGTAATAATGAAATCCTCGTCTCGCGACGCCTCATCGCGTCCGGTCACCTTGCGTGACACGCGCTCCAGCGGCTCGCAGGCTTCGACACACAGCGCCTGGGCCTGCATCACCTGGGAGATCGGTTGGCGCCCGTGGAGGTCGAAGCCGAAACGCTTGCCGAGCAGCGCCATCAGCTGCTGGCGCCCCAGTAGCCCTAGCGGCCGGCCGTGCTCGTCGACAACCGCCAAGGCATTGACCTCCGGCATACGAGTGAAGCGCTCGACAGCGCTGGCGACATCGATGCTGGACCCTAGCGCAGGTAATTCCACACAAAGTCGGCGAATCTCCATCACGGTGGCATAGTCACGGCTCGTTTCGCGCAGCGCAGCGACCCGCGCCTCGAGTGCCTCGCGGACACGACGTGGCTGCGGATCGGGATGCGCGAACAGCCAACCCTGACAGTAGTCGGCGCCGAGCTCGAGTAGCGCATCGAGTTCGGCCTGCCGCTCGACACCTTCGGCGATGACGCGCCCCCCCAGGCTGTGGGCGATGTCGATAATCGAGCGTACGAAGCGGCGCTTGACGTGATCGCCATCGATACCGCTGACGAAGTGCCGATCCAGTTTGACGTAGCTGGGCGTGAGCTCGGACCAGAGTCTAAGGCCGGCGTAACCATCGCCGAGGTCGTCCAGCGCAAAGGAGAATCCGAGCGACTGATAGTGCTCGACCGACGTCGCCATACGCTGCGGGTCGATGCCGGGTGACTGCTCGGTGATCTCGAGGACAATCTGCGTCGGCGCGAGACCGACGCGGTCGAGAAGCGGTACGAACGTCTCGACGAAGACGGGCACGTCGATCAGCACATCCGGGGAGATATTGAGAAACAATAGCGCGTCGAGCCCGGTTCTCGCCCAGCGCTCGAGGGCACAGGCAAGGCACGCCTGCTCGAGCGCGGCCAGCCGTCGGCATCGATTGGCCGCCGCGAATAGCGCCAGCGGGGTCGCCAACGAAGACCCTTCGGGACCGCGGGTAAGCGCTTCGTAGGCCAGGATGCGCCCGGTGGCGACCGAGACGATCGGCTGAAAGTGGGTGCGCAATCGACGCCGCTCAATGACGTCGATCAGGGTCTCTTCTTCGGTGGCAACAGTATTGGGCAGGCTCATGTCGACTATAGAGCCGCATGGCAATGACGCTTTCATGACAATGTAGCGAAATGTGTCTACCCGCGACCCTCACGTCGTGACGCCTGGCGCGTCAGTGTCGACTGAGGTCGTCAGGGCCGATGCCGCACACCGACTTACTGGTAATCCGACGGATCGATCGCCTTGCCCAGCGAGTTGCGATCGACCCAGCGACCCGCCTTGGTCTCTTTGTAGCGAAAGACCACCCGGTCCCCCACCGCGACCGGAAGCTCAGAATCCTCGGTCTGGTAGCTGTAGAGTTCACCGTCCACGGTAATCCAGTGCCGGTAGAGATCCGGCATGCCCAGCCACTCCTTGAACGGCCCTTCCCGCTCCACCTGCTCCAACTGACCACGAACTTCGATCTTGGGCGTACGCTGCCGACGTCCGCGCTGAAAACCGCCTGCCATGTCTGACTCCTCGATAATCGATGAACGCCGCCCGGGGCGGCGGCGATACACTAATGACGTCGAGCGCGCCGGGCCACTCGCCGTCGATAAAACGTCGCCACGGTATTACTCGTAGTGCTGGCCGTAGCTATCCGGCGCGAGATCCTCAAAGCGTGTGTACTTACCGATGAACGCCATGTGGACCGTACCGATCGGGCCGTTACGCTGCTTACCGATGATCAGTTCCGCCAGCCCCTTGTTGTCCGGGTTGTCGGTATTGTAGACCTCGTCACGGTAAACGAAGGCGATAACGTCGGCGTCCTGCTCGATGGCCCCGGATTCACGGAGATCCGACATCACCGGGCGCTTGTTGGGACGCTGTTCGAGTGACCGGTTGAGCTGTGACAGCGACACGACCGGACAGCTGAACTCCTTCGCCACGCCCTTGAGCGATCGCGAGATCTCGGAGATCTCCGCGGTCCGGTTCTCGGAAAGACCGGGCACCTGCATCAGCTGCAGATAGTCGATCATCACCAGCCCGACATTGCCGTGCTCGCGGGCGATACGTCGCACGCGGGAACGCAGTTCATTGGGTGACAGCGCCGGCGTATCGTCGATAAACAGCTGCCGGTCCTTGAGCAGGTTGACCGCCGAGGTCAGCCGCGGCCAATCCTCGTCCTCGAGCTGACCGGTCCGCACGCGGGTCTGGTCGATTCGACCGAGCGACGAGAGCATACGCAGCATCAGCGACTCCGCGGGCATCTCCATCGAGAAGACCACGACCGGCTTGTCGGAGGAGACGACGGCGTGCTCCACCAGATTCATCGCGAACGTGGTTTTACCCATCGACGGACGCCCGGCGATGATCACCAGATCTGATGGCTGCAGCCCCGACGTCATCTCGTCGAGATCGCGAAAGCCGGTGGAGATACCGGTCATCTCGCCTTTCATGTTGAAAAGCTCGTCGATGCGGTCGACCGCTTTGGTCAACAGCTGGCTCATCCCCTGCGGGCCGCCGAACTTGGGCCGCGACTCGCTGATCTGAAAGACCAGACGTTCCGCTTCGTTGATCAGCTCGTCCGCCGCCCGCCCTTCGGGCGAGTAGGCGCTATCGGCGATCTGACGCGACGCCTGGATCAGCTTGCGCAGCATCGCGCGCTCGCGAACGATATCGGCGTAGGCGCGAATATTGCCCGCCGACGGCGTGTTGCGGGCAAGCTCAGCCAGGTAGGCGAGGCCGCCGACGCTCTCCAGCTGGTCGCGGCGCTCGAGCGACTCCGACAGGGTGACCACGTCCAGTGGCTGGGTCGCCTCGGCGAGTTCCGCCATGGCGTTGAACGTCAGACGATGCTCGTGACGATAGAAGTCGTCGGCAACGAGACGCTCGGACACCGTGTCCCAGCTCGAGTTGTCGAGCATCAGCCCGCCAAGCACGGACTGCTCTGCCTCGAGCGAGTGCGGTGGCATCTTGATCTGGCTGGTTTCGAGGTCGCTATCGACGCGTTCGTTCATGCTGACTCTGACCCTTCGGCGGCACCGACCACGCGCCCGGCGCTTCGCTCATGTTAATCGATGGCCGGCGGCGTGCTCCACGCTCGATGAAAGCGGCCGACCTGTCGGCGTCATGCGCCGTCCAGGTCGCCCACGAAAGATTCATGAAAAACGGTAAACCCATGAAAAAAGGCACGCGGGGAAGCCCCGCGTGCCTTTGCTCGGCATTCGCCCGACTGGACGATTACTCGGCGACCACGACCACACGGACGCTCGAGGAGACTTCGGCGTGCAGCTGCAGCGCGATGTCGTACTCGCCGGTCTTGCGAATCGGGCCTTCCGGCATGCGAACTTCGCTCTTGGAGACGTCGATACCGGCCTGCGCCATGGCTTCGGCGAGATCGCGCGGGCCGATGGAGCCGAACAGCTTGCCTTCGTCACCGGCCTTGGCCACCAGCGAAAGCTCGATCTCGGCGAGCTGAGACGCACGCTCTTCAGCCTGCGCCTTGCGCTCGGCTGACTGCGCTTCGAGCTCGGCACGCTGCGCTTCGAACGCTTCGACGTTGTCTTTGGTAGCCGGCACGGCGAGGCCGTACGGTACCAGGTAATTACGACCATAGCCGGGTTTGACGGTGACCTTGTCACCCAGGTCGCCCAGCTTGCCGATGTTATCGAGCAGAATGACTTCCATTCTCTTGAACCTCTCGTCAGTCACTGCGGGTCAGGCGGCCGCGAAAATCCGCGAAGGTATCCACCAATGCCAACAGCAGTACAATCAGAATCGTGGGCCAGGTAGTCAGCAGCAATACGTAGAAGCCGACCAGCCACAACCCGCTCATTCCCTTCAAACCGATAAAACCGTGGACCAGCGCCACGCCGGCGACCAGTAGCGGCACCCAGGCCAGCAGTGCCGCCGCCGGTAGCGTCAGCAGCATCCCGGCGACGAGCACTCCCACCAGCAGCAGTAGCTGTTTGCGCGAGAGTTTCAGCGCGTGAAACTCCTCCCGGAAGCCGCCCGGGTTGTAGAGCCCGGCCTGCCAGGACCGCGCCAGCGCCGTGCAGGCAACCGCCGCCATCAGCACCACCAGTCCGGTGACGCCGCCGATGACGACCTCGGCCAGTAGCTGGGTATCGACGCCCTGTGCCGACAGCTGATCCAGCATGCCAGCGACGTCGGTGCTGCTGCGTCGCAGCTCCGCCAGCAGCGGTCCGGCACCGCCGGCGGGCACGAACACCCCCAGCTGAACCAGAACCATGCTGGCGACGGTCGCGACGATCAGTGTCTCGCTCCAGCGCATGCGCGAACGCAAGACAGTGGCCATCAGCGTCACCAACAGAACGCTCGCCAGCGGTACCGCATCACCCTGCATCCACCACCAGCCGGCGGGGAGCGCGGAAGCGATCAGTACCGGTGCCGCCGTGGTGAAGCCGCGTCTCAAGGTGACGAGGCCGGCCACGGCGGCGCTGAACCAGAAGAGCCACGGCACCAGAGCAGTCAGTGCGGCCGCCACGATCGCCTGTGGTGTACCACGCATGATCCAACGGGCCAGTGCCAGCATGACGCCCTCGGTATCGGTATTACTGGTGGCTGTCGGAGTACGGCAGCAGCGCCAGGTAGCGCGCCCGCTTGATAGCGGTGGACAGCTGGCGCTGATAGCGCGCCTGAGTCCCGGTGATACGGCTCGGTACGATCTTGCCGGTTTCGGTGACGTAGGCTTTCAGCGTATCGATGTCTTTGTAGTCGATGTACTTCACGCCTTCGGCGGTGAAGCGACAGAACTTACGACGACGGAAAAAACGTGCCATGCGAGTCTCTCCTAAAGCGGTATGGATCAGTTGGCTTCGGTAGCGGCTTCGGAACGCTCGGGACGTTCACGATCGCCACGCTCGGAGGGCTTGTCGTCACGACGACGGCTCTTTTCCTCGGCCGGCTTCATCATCGGCGAGGCTTCGGTGACAGCCTCTTTGTTGCGCACGATCATGCTGCGGATGATGGCGTCGTTGAAGCGGAAGATGTTCTCGATTTCGTCGAGAGTCTCACCGCTGCACTCGATGTTCATCAGCACGTAGTGCGCCTTGTGAATCTTGTTGATCGGGTAGGCCAGGTGACGACGACCCCAATCTTCGAGACGATGCACGGTGCCGCTGTTTTCGGTCACGAGGCTGGTGTAGCGCTCGACCATGGCGGGAACCTGCTCGCTCTGGTCCGGGTGGACCATGAACACGATTTCGTAGTGACGCATGTTAGCTCCTTGCGGTTTGGCAGCTTCCGCGTGGCATCGCGAGTACGAGACCTCGGGAAGCAAGGAGTCGATATCGGGTCTGCGCCGGTGTCGGCGCGTCGACGTTTCGTCGAACCCGAATAGTCGAACTTGAGGCGCTTGGCCATCGGCTTCGGGCGCTGGGCCGCCGGCTCGACAGTGCAAAAACGCGGTTCTGCGGGNNCCCGCAGAACCGCGTAATTGTAGAGATGAGAGCCGCGAGAAGCAACTAGACCGCTGCGGTCACGCCTCGCTGACGCAGCGCTTCGAACAGGCAGACACCCGTTGCCACCGACACGTTGAGACTGGTGACGTGCCCTTGCATCGGGAGTTTGATCAGGCTGTCGCAGGCTTCTCGGGTCAACCGGCGCAGCCCTTTGCCTTCGGCGCCCATGACCAGGCCACAGGGGACCGTGAGGTCAGCGTCGAACAGCAGACCCTCTGCCTCGCCGGCCGTCCCGATGAGCCACACACCCTGAGACTTGAGCTTTTCCATGCAGCGCGCCAGGTTGGTGACCTGAAACACCGGCACGCTCTCGGCGGCGCCGCAGGCGACCTTGCGCACCGTCGCGTTGAGCGGCGCCGACTTGTCCTTGGGCACGATGACCCCGCAAACGCCGGCCGCATCCGCGCTGCGCAGACAGGCACCGAGATTATGCGGATCGGTGACACCATCGAGAATCAGCAATAGCGGCGGCGCGGCTTTCAGCCAACGCTCGAGTCGCCACCAGAGCGTGGTTTCGCTCTCCGCGACCAGCGGGTCGCAAAAGCCGATGACGCCCTGGTGCGACGCATGACCCGAGAGTGCATCGAGAGTCTCCCGAGCCACCCGCTCCACGCTGCAACCCGAGGTGCGCGCCTGTTCGAACAGCGCATCCAGACGCTGCTCGGCATGCCCCTGCTGCACCCACAGGCGGCGCGGCGGCTGCCCACGCTCGAACAGCGCCTGAACGGCATGCACCCCGTAGACGGACTCCAGGCCGTCCGGCGCGCTGATCGCATGAGACGAGCGTGCCGCGGCGCGCGGCTTGGCCGCTCGCTCACGCCCGGGTTGACTCGATCGGTCGCGAGCCGGCCGACCGGCGCCCGCTCGCTGTGGCTTTTTCGCCATTAACGCTTGCCTCGGCGCTGCCGCGGGCCACGCGAACGACGCTGGGAGCGGCCGCCTTCGTTGCTGCCCTCACCATCACCCGACTGGCCGGCATCCGCTGTCGCGCCGCCGCTCTGGCCGGCGTCTGCGCTCGGCTGGCTGTCGCCGGACTGGGCGTCGCCGCCCTGCGGATTCTGGCCGTCACCACTGTCAGACGCCTGGCCACCGCTGCGTTCCCGCTTGCCAGCGCGCTGCTTGCGCTTGCGCGGCGCACCGCCACCCGAGTTATCGCCGCTGCTATCGGCCTTGCGGCTCTTGGGGGGCTTGCGATGACGCGGCGCGGCATCGGCAAGATCGAAGTCGATCTTGCGATCGTCGAGATCGACCCGTGCCACGCGCACGGTCACCCCGTCGCCCAGACGGTAAGCGACCCCGCTGCGCTCGCCCTTGAGGCGATGCTTCTCGGCTTCGTAGTGATAGTAGTCGGAGGGCAGCGAGGTGACGTGCACCAGCCCCTCGACGTAGACATCGTCGAGACGCACGAAGATACCGAACTGCGTGACGGACGCGATCGTGCCTTCGAAGACCTCGCCGACGTGATCGGAGAGAAACTCGCACTTGAGCCAATCCGTGACATCGCGGGTGGCGTCATCGGCGCGGCGCTCGGTCATCGAGCAGTGTTCACCGAGCTCGAGCATCTGCTCGAAGGTGTAGGGGCACCACGTCGCTGGCTTCTCGACTGGCGCGTTCTCGGCGCGCTGTACGGTCTGGGTCTGGCGCGGCCCGCGAATCACCGAGCGAATCGCCCGGTGGACCAGCAGGTCCGGGTAGCGGCGAATCGGCGAGGTGAAGTGCGCATACGCCTGATAGGCGAGACCGAAGTGGCCATCGTTCTGCGGCGAATAGACCGCCTGGCTCATCGAGCGCAGCATCACCGTCTGGATGATGTCGGCGTCCGGGCGATCCTTGATCACTTCGCGCAGCGCCTGATAATCCTTCGGCGTGGGCTCGTCGCCGCCGCCAAGGGTGAGACCGAGCTCGGCGAGGAACAGACGGAGGTTCTCGAGCCGCTCCGGCGCCGGCGACTGGTGGACACGGTAGAGCGCCGGCAGGTCGTGCTTGTCGAGGAAACGTGCGGTAGCGACGTTGGCCGCCAGCATGCACTCCTCGATCAGTTTGTGGGCGTCGTTACGCGTTCGCGGCACGATCTTTTCGATCTTGCGCGCATCGTTGAAAACGATCTGTGTCTCGGTGGTCTCGAAGTCGATCGCCCCGCGTACGGTGCGCGCCTGGCGCAGCACGCCGTAGAGCTCATGCAGGTTCTCGAGCGACGGCACCAGCTTCTTGTAACGCTCGCGCAGCGCCTGACCCTCTTCACTCTCGGCGTCCTGCAGGATGGTACCCACGTCGTTGTAGGTCAGACGGGCGTGGGACTGCATCACCGCTTCGTAAAACTTGTAGCGACTAATCGCCCCGCTCTGGGAGATATTCATCTCGCAGACCAGCGTCAGGCGGTCGACGTGCGGATTGAGCGAGCAGAGTCCGTTGGAGAGCAGCTCCGGCAGCATCGGCACGACTTGCCCCGGGAAGTACACCGAGTTGCCGCGCACGTAGGCTTCGGCGTCCAGCGCGCTGGCGCCACGGACGTAGTGGGAGACGTCGGCGATGGCGACGACGAGCTTCCAGCTGCCGGACTTGGTCTTCCAGGCGCAGACGGCATCGTCGAAGTCCTTGGCGTCCTCACCGTCGATGGTCACCAACGGCATGTCGCGCAGATCGATGCGAGCCTTCTTGTCCTCCTCCAGCACCTCGGCGGAGATGCCGGCGGTCTGCTGCTCCACCTCGGGAGGAAATTCCGCCGGAATGTCGTGCGTCCGGATGGCAATGTCGATCTCGAGCCCCGGGTCCATGCGCTCGCCGAGCACCTCGACCACCTCGCCGACCGGCTGCTTGCGCGTTTCCGGCTGCTGGGTGATGTTCACCGAGACGATCTGACCGTCCTTTGCGCCCTGACTGGCGCTGTGCGGGATGATCACTTCCTGGCTGATACGCGAGTTCTCCGGAATCAGCACCGCGAATTCGGGACTGTTCTGGCGAAAGATGCCGACCAGCGTCTGCGTATTGCGGGCGAGGACCTCGGCGATGGTCCCTTCCGACCGACCGCGACGATCGCGACCGCTGACGCGGGCAAGCACCAGGTCGCCGTCGAAGACGCGGCGCATCTGGCGCGGCGGCAACACGAGATCCGGTTTCACGCCGTCGTGGCGAATCAGAAAGCCCATCCCGTCGCGATGGCCCTGCACGCGCCCCTTGATCAGGTCGAGCTTGTCGATCAGCGCGTAGGCACCCTTACGATCGCGCAGGATCTGTCCATCGCGCTCCATTGCCGCCAGGCGACGGCGCACCGCTTCGAGCTGATTGTCGTCGTCGAGCCCCAGCATGGCACTCATGTCTTCATGAGTGATCGGCTTGCCGTAAGCCTCTAGACGGGCGAGAAGATATTCACGGCTCGGCACGGGGTTGTCGTACTTGTCCGCCTCGCGTGCGGCGTGCGGGTCATCCTTCAGTGTCCACTGAGTCATGCAGCCATCGTCCTTGCGTTGAGACAGGCAGACTGGGCACCGCGCGTCTGCTGATCAAAATAGAAGCCGCTGTCCCGCGAAACGGTCTGGGCGGTGAGGGGGCGCGCGCGGTGAAGCGCAAGGTTGCCCGACGCGAGCACGAGGCGGCGTGAAACGTCTCGCCGCTTGGCGTGAGCGAGACCGAAAAGGGCATTACCGGGAAGTTGTGGACGGTTTTCGGCACCGTCCTGGCGGGCTGGCGCGTTGTCGAATCGAGACGCGCTGCCGTTACATCGTTGTCGTGTCATGTGCGGAGTATAGCCGCCACGCCGGCCCGACCCAACCGTGGGCGTCACAACCGTGGGCGTCACGATGTCCCAGCGACCCATTTTCGAAGCGGTGCCGACAAAGGATCCGCGCAGAGATCATGCGCCTGCGGGCTTGCATTCGGATGCACAATCGGTATTATGCATCGCGCCTTGGCCCAGATGGCGGAATTGGTAGACGCGCTAGCTTCAGGTGCTAGTGTCCTTATGGACGTGGAGGTTCAAGTCCTCTTCTGGGCACCATCGACAAAATTGCAGTGTCACGACGACACGACGTTTTATCGAACAAGCCAAGGTGGAAAGCAGGTAGCAAGCCCGGATGGCGGAATTGGTAGACGCGCTAGCTTCAGGTGCTAGTGTCCTTATGGACGTGGAGGTTCAAGTCCTCTTCCGGGCACCATTCGAGACTCGAACACATCGAGCCTCAAGCTTTACCCCGACAGATTCATGACGCCCAGGTGGCGGAATTGGTAGACGCGCTAGCTTCAGGTGCTAGTGTCCTTATGGACGTGGAGGTTCAAGTCCTCTCCTGGGCACCATCGTCATGAGTACTGCATCTCGCAAGTCCCCTTTCTCGATATCCTTCTGACACCTCGATGTCCTTCTGACATGCCGTCGACTCAACATCGATTCGAACCCGCATTTGCGACTACGCGACATTGCTGCGCTGCGCGACATGGCGTTGCGACGCGACATTTCTGAACCCTGCATGACTGTCGAGACCGAACCCTGCGCACGCCAGGGGCGCTACTGATAACGCCCCGGACGGGTCGAGACCGAGGCCATCCCCCAGCCCTCCGTCTGCACTCGACTCTCGAGCGGCCGCTCCACGTCGTCGCTCAGCAGCGGAAAGAAATCCAGCCCAGTGCGCGCCTCGATCTCGTCGATCGAGACCAGAAAGCGGCCAAGGGGCTCGCGGCCATTCACTTCCTGCGGCATGAGGAACGCCAGCGCGCGAGGCGTTTTGCCGGGAATGACGATAACCTTGTAGTACGCCTCGGGTATCTGGGAGAACCCGACGCGATGAAGCCACTGATCGTCGAAAACCGGCCCGGTGATGACCCAGGCGACACCGAAGCGCGGGACGAAGTCGTCGATCACCGCCTCTTCCAGGCGCTGCCAAAGCTGACGATTGAGCTTCGGCCGCTGCGGGGTGATGTTGGTCATCAGAAAACTGTCGAGCTGTGCCTGACGCCCGTGCACCACCGACATCGCGTAGTTGGGCGCGAGATGACCGCGATCGTACCCGCTGCCAGTGTAGTCGCCGCTGGTGATCGGCCAGAGGCTCCGCCAGTCTTTATCGAAGCCGTCGGGGCGAGGCTGACTGCGGGCATCCCCCGCCGGCGTCAGCCGGTAGGCGGCCCATAGCGGCATGGCCCGAAGATCGGACCAGCCGACCATGTAGCCGTCGTTGCGCAGCACGCGGTTCCAGCCCCGCCAGTCGTTCCACTGCCAATCGGGCACGCCCATCCAGACCAATTGATCGCGGACGTCGCTCTCGTGCCAGTACCAGAGACCGCTGATGACCACCACGAAGGCAAGCGTGATCTTCGAGGAGCGAAACAGCTTGGCCAGCACGCCCGCCTGTCGTCGACGCGCCACCCCGATCAGAGACCGACGGAGAACATGGCGTCCAGATCGTGGCGCGAATGCAACTGCATGGCATTGAGCGTTTCCGTATCGCTGATCCCCTCGACGCTCATCAGTCGCTCGGTGACGAGGGTAGCGAGTGATTCAAAGTCCGGGGTACGGGCAATCGCGATGAGGTCGTAGCGGCCACAGGTCGAGTAGACCTCGCTGATGCCCTCGAGGTCGGCGAGGCGCTCGGCAACGCCGCGGATACGGCCCTTTTCGACATTGATCAGGATGACGGCATTCTGCATGGAGTCTGCTCCCGGCGTTTTTGGCTGCGCAGGTGAAGGGGAAAACCGCGGCGAGTATATCAGCTCGCCCGCCCGTTCGGCCCGACGGCGAGCCACACTCGCCCCGCGGTGCCCGTCGCCTTAGGCCGAATCCCGCGCCGGGTCAGGGATCGGCCATTCGTAGCGGCGAACGACCTCGCCGCCATCGAGCGACTCCAGCCGGATCGGAAACCCCCAGAGCTGATGGAGGTGGCGCATCACGGGAAACAGCGTCTGCGCCAGCGGTCGGCGCCGATCCTGCACGTGACGCAGGGTCAACGAGCGGTCGCCGCGAATATCGGCCTCCCAGACCTGAATATTCGGCTCGCGAGCGGAGAGCGCGTACTGGACGCTCAGCGCTTCGCGAATACGCCGATACCCGCGATCGTCGTGGATCGCTTCGACCTGAAGACTGTCATCACGATCGTCATCGACCAGACTGAAGAGCTTGAGATCGCGAATGACCTTGGGCGACAGAAACTGCTGGATGAACGACTCGTCCTTGAAGTTCTGCATAGCGAAGTGGAGAGTTTCCAGCCAGTCGCTGCCGGCGATGTCGGGAAACCACTCACGATCCTCCCCCGTGGGCGCTTCGCAGACGCGTCGGATATCGCTGAACATGGCGAACCCCAGCGCATACGGGTTAATACCGTTGAAGTAGGGGCTGTCGAATCCGGGCTGGCTGACAACGGCGGTGTGCGACTGCAGAAACTCGATCATGACGCCCTCGTCGATCAAGCCATCCTCGTACATTCGGTTCATCAAGGTGTAGTGCCAGAAGGTCGCCCACCCTTCGTTCATCACCTGCGTCTGGCGCTGCGGATAGAAATACTGCGCCAGCTTGCGCACGATGCGCACAACCTCGCGCTGCCAGGGCTCCAGCAGCGGCGCGTTCTTCTCGAGAAAATAGAGTAGGTTTTCCTGCGGCTCGCTGGGATAACGACCGTGGCGATGTAGCCCCAGCGGATCGTTCTCGTCGTCGTGGGCTACCAGTATCGGCATCTGTCCGCCCGCTATCGGAATGGTACTCCAGAGCGTATTGATCTGGGTCTGCAGGTAGGCTTCGCGCTCGGCCTGACGCTGCGACTCCGCCTCTGCCGAGATCGGCGACGGGCGCTTGTAACGATCGACACCGTAATTCTGCAGCGCGTGGCAGGCGTCGAGCAGCTGCTCGACTGCCTCCACCCCGTGGCGCTCTTCGCATTTGTCGATATATTTTCGCGCGAAGTCCAGATAGTCGACGATCGCCGATGCATCGGTCCACGCCTTGAAGAGATAGTTGCCCTTGAAGAACGAGTTGTGACCGTAGCAGGCATGGGCAATAACCAGCACCTGCATCATCAGGGAGTTCTCCTCCATGAGATAGGCGATACAGGGGTCGGAGTTGATGACGAGCTCGTAGGCAAGCCCCATCTGACCGCGCCGATAGGCTTGCTCTACCGAGAGGAACTGCTTGCCGAATGACCAGTGATGATAGCCGATGGGCATACCGACGCTGGAGTAGGCGTCCATCATCTGCTCGGAGGTGATGATCTCGATCTGATTGGGATAGGTGTCGAGGCGGTATTCGTCGGCAAGCGCGGCGATGGCACGCTCGTAGCGCTCGAGCACGTCGAAGTTCCAGTCCGAACCGGTGGCGATGGGCGTACGTCGCGTCATCGATTTCCCCCTCTAGGTAGCACCTGGCGTCTAGCCTGCCGTGGCGCGACGCGGGCAAGCCCTCGCTCGCGTCGCGCCGCGTCCTCGTTGCATCGCGCATGGCGCGCCTCGCAGCGCAGCCGCCGACTCAGGTCGTGGTCCGTTGGCTAAAGAGTTTGCGAAAGACCGGGTAGATATCCTCCGCCTGAACGATCTGCTGCATGGCGAAGCGATCCGGGTGGCCGGCCCGGATCGTCTCGTAGGCCGTCCAAAGCGCCTGATGCGCATGCGGCGTGATCTCCACGTAGGTGAAGTACTGCAGCTTCGGCATCAGTGATTCCTGAAGCAGCGCCATACAGGTCGAGGAGTCGTCATCCCAGTTGTCGCCGTCACTCGCCTGAGCGACGTAGAGATTCCACAGCTGCGGTGAATAGCGAGCATCGATCAGCTCGTCGACCAGCGACAGGGCGCTGGAAACGATGGTGCCGCCGGTCTCGCGGGAGTAGAAGAACTCCTCCTCATCGACCTCCTTGGCGACGGTGTGGTGCCGCACGAAGACCAGCTCGACGCGCTCGTAGTTGCGCTCGAGAAAGAGGTACAGCAGCAGGAAGAAGCGTTTGCCGATGTCCTTGTGCGCCTGGGTCATGGAGCCGGAGACGTCCATGACGCAGAACATCACCGCCTGATTCGACGGCATCGGCTGATGGCTCAAGTGGTTGTAGCGAAGGTCGAACGTATCGAGAAAGGGAATGGCGGCGATGCGCTTCTCGAGCCGCTCGATCTCCTCCTTGAGCGTTTCGATCCGCGCCGGGTTCCGCAGCACCGGGTCCTTGCGCTCCTCGTTCTCGAGTGCCGCCTGCGCCTCGCGCAGTGCCCGCTTGAGCGGCGCCCGCATGCCGATCCGCCGAGCCTGCGCCTCGCGCATCGAGCGCACGATATTGATGCGCGCGGGCACGCCCTCACGGGAGATCCCCGCCCGAACCGGCCGCGTCTCCTCCATCGACTTGAGCTGCTTGCGCTCGAGGTGCGGCAGCTCGAGCCCATCAAAGACGAAATCGAGAAACTCCTCGCGGGAGAGCGTGAACGCAAATTCGTCGACGCCCTCCCCTTGATTGGAGGCCTGCCCCTCTCCGCTGCCGCCGCTACCGCTGCCGCCGGGACGACGGATACGATCGCCCTCGGCGAACTCCTTGTTACCGGGACTGACAATGGTCCGGCGCCCACCCTGGCCATGCTGGAATGAAGGTTCGGTAATATCGCGCGCGGGAATGGAGACTTTCTCACCGCGCTCGATATCAGTGATCGAGCGGCGATTGACCGACTCTTCGACCGCCCGCTTGATGTGTGAACGGTAGCGCTGCAGAAACCGCTGACGATTGACCGCACTCTTGTTGCGGGCATTCGGGCGTCGGTCGATGAAATAGCTCATGGCATGACCTCTCCGATGAACGGGCGGCGAGCCGACCGGGCGAGAACCCGGCCACGTCGACTACTGGGACTTGCGCACCCTTAGGTACCACTCCGACAGCAGTCGCACCTGTTTCTCGGTATAGCCGCGCTGAACCATGCGGTCGACGAAATCCTCGTGCTTGCGCTGATCCGATGCCGACGCCTTGGCGTTGAAAGAGATCACCGGTAGAAGCTCCTCGGTGTTGGCGAACATCTTGTGTTCGATCACGCCCTTGAGCTTCTCGTAGGACTGCCAGTTGGGATTCATGCCGTTGTTGTGGGCCCGCGCCCGCAGTACGAAGTTGACCACTTCGTGACGGAAGTCCTTGGGATTGGAGATACCGGCCGGCTTCTCGATCTTCTCCAGATCCTCGTTGAGCGCCTGGCGGTCGAACAGCTCGCCGGTCTCGGGATCGCGATACTCCTGATCCTGAATCCAGAAGTCGGCGTAGGTCACGTAGCGATCGAAGATGTTCTGTCCATACTCCGTATAGGACTCGAGATAGGCGGTCTGAATCTCCTTGCCGATGAAGTCGACGTAGCGAGGCGCCATGTACTCCTTGATGAAGCGGAGGTAGCGGTCGAACGTCTCCTTGGGCAGCTGCTCGCGCTCGAGGGCTTGCTCGAGCACGTAAAGCAGGTGAACCGGGTTGGCCGCGATCTCGTGAGTGTCGAAGTTGAAGACCTTGGAGAGAATCTTGAAGGCGAAACGCGTGGAGAGGCCGTCCATCCCTTCATCGACACCGCCGCCGTCGCGATACTCCTGAATCGACTTGGCCTTGGGATCGGTATCCTTGAGGTTCTCACCGTCATAGACGCGCATTTTCGAATAGATGCTCGAATTCTCCGGCTGCTTCAAGCGCGAAAGCACCGAGAACTGGGCCAGCATGCGCAGTGTATCCGGCGCGCAGGGCGCCAGATTGAGCGAGGAGTGCTCGAGCAGTTTCTGGTAGATCTTGATCTCCTCGGAGACCCGCAGGCAGTACGGCACCTTGACGATGTAGACGCGATCGAGAAACGCCTCGTTGTTGCGGTTGTTGCGGAACTGCTGCCACTCGCTCTCGTTGGAGTGGGCAAGAACGATGCCGTCGAAGGGGATCGCCCCCATGCCCTCTGTCGGGTTGTAATTGCCCTCCTGGGTCGCGGTCAGCAGCGGATGCAGCACCTTGATCGGCGCCTTGAACATCTCGACGAACTCCATCAGTCCCTGATTGGCCTTGCACAGGCCGCCAGAGAAGCTGTAGGCGTCGGGGTCGTCCTGGGAGTAGAGCTCGAGCTGGCGAATGTCGACCTTGCCCACCAGCGACGAGATGTCCTGATTGTTCTCGTCGCCTGGTTCGGTTTTGGACACCGCGATCTGGTTGAGCCGTGATGGCGTCAGACGCACGACTCTAAAGCGTGAGAGATCGCCACCGAACTCCTTGAGCCGCTTGGCGGCCCAGGGAGACATCGGCCCACGCAGGTGGCGTCTGGGGATGCCGTACTCCTTCTCCAGCAGTTCGGCATCGTCTTCCGGCGAGAAGAGCCCCAGAGGCGATTCAAAGACCGGCGAGTCCTTGATGGCGTAGAACGGCACCCGCTCCATGAGAAGCTTCAGCCGCTCGGCCAATGACGACTTACCGCCGCCGACGGGACCGAGCAGATAGAGAATCTGCTTGCGCTCCTCGAGCCCCTGAGCGGCATGACGGAAATAGGCGACGATCTGCTCGATCGCCTCCTCCATGCCGTAGAACTCGGCAAAGGCGGGGTAGCGGCGGATGACCTTGTTGGAAAAGATGCGCGAGAGGCGCGGATCCTTGGCGGTGTCGATCGTCTTGGGCTCGCCGATCGCCTCGAGCATTCGCTCGGCGGCGTTGGCGTAGACGCTCGGCTCCTTGCGACACAGTTCCAGATACTCCTGCAGGCTCATTTCTTCTTGTTGAACCCGCTCGAAACGGCTCTGCACTTGATCGAAGATGCTCATAGAGGCCTCCTGCGTGACCCCCGAACGGACGGGAACCGCAACCCGCCAGCCGGGCTAGCTGACCATCAGCTTGGACAGATGCACGACGCGCCGGTCGGCCCTCATCCGCAGGCTCTATCGACGCAACGCCGAAAACTATGCTTTGGAACACGCTACCACGATCGAGTTGTGATGCACGGCAATTTACCGTGAAAAAAACGCGAAACGACAAGCGAAAACCGCTAACGACTGAAAATCCATGAAGAAAAACAAACGTTCGGCGAGGCGGGAGAGCGACCTGGATCGGCGAGAATCGTCCGTTGGCGCGCGTGACGCGCCAACGGACCGACATTGAAGGGCGTCAGCCGGTCGCCGAATGGTCGAAGGCGGCATGGGCGTCGGCGAGCAGCTCGTCGAGCAGCGTTGTGGTGGTATTCCAGGAGCAGACAAAGCGGGCGCCGCCGGCACCGATGAAGGTATAGAACGTCCAGCCCCGGGCCCGCAGACGATCGATCACCGCCGTCGGCAGGCTGACGAAGACACTGTTGGCCTGGGTCGGGTACATCAGCTCGGCGCCGGGCAACGAGGCGAGACCATCGGCGAGATAGCGCGCCATGGCGTTGGCGTGGTCGGCATTGGTGCGCCACGCGCCCGACTCCAGCAGCCCCAGCCAGGGCGCGGCGATGAAGCGCATCTTGGACGCCAACTGCCCCGCCTGTTTGCAGCGATAGGCAAAATCCTCGGCCAACGCCTTGTCGAAGAACAGAATCGCTTCCCCCATCGGCAGGCCGTTCTTGGTACCCGAAAAGCAGAGCACGTCGACACCGGCCTGCCAGGTCAGCTCGGCGGGCGTCGCATCGAGGGCACTGCAGGCGTTGGCGAAGCGTGCGCCGTCCATGTGCACCCGCAGGTCGTACTTGTCCGCCATGGTGCGAATGGCGAGCAGCTCTTCGCGGGAGTAGACCGTCCCCACCTCGGTGGCCTGAGTGATCGAGACCACTCGCGGCTTGGGATAGTGGATATCGCTTCGCTTGACCACCAGCCGCTCGATCCCTTCGGGCGTGAGCTTCCCCTCTTCGCCGGGAGAGGTGAGCAGTTTCGAGCCATTGGAGAAAAATTCCGGGCCGCCGCACTCGTCGGTTTCGATGTGCGCGAGCTCGTGGCAGATCACGCTGTGATAGCTCTGCCCCAGGGCGGCCAGCGCCAGCGAATTGGCCGCGGTGCCATTGAAGACGAAAAAGACGTCACAGTCGTAATCGAAGATTTCACGGAAGCGGTCGGCGGCACGGTGGGTCCAGTGATCGTTGCCATAGGCGAGATCGTCACTGGCATTGGCCTGAATCAGGTAGTCGAGCGCCTCGGGGCAAATGCCGGAGGTATTGTCGCTCGCCAGAAAGCGGGGGCTGCAGTCGATTGTCATTGGCGGGTCCTTTTCCGATCCCTTCATCGCGGGACGGCCGAGGATCATCGCTGCCGCCCCGTCGGGCCAGGTATCACGGTCGGTGGGCCGTATCGTGGCCGGAATGACACAGAGCGCAGGACGCAACGAGCGGGATCGCCGCTGCGCGTCTCGCGCTCTGCGAGAATCGCCTCAGTCTATCACCTGTCTCATACCCTGCCAGTGACAGGCCGTCAGAGCCGTGCCGCCAGTCGCGTGCCCTGATCGATGGCGCGACGCGCATCCAGCTCCGCGGCCACGTCAGCGCCGCCAATGCAGTGAGCCCTGACGCCGGCCCGCGCCAGGTCCGCCAGCCGCTCGCGCTGTGACTCCTGCCCGGCACAGATGACGACCGTGTCCACCGCCAGCACCCGCGCCTCGCCATCGACGCTCAGATGCAGGCCATCATCATCGAGACGCCGATAGGCACAGCCGGCCAGCGTTTCGACACCGCGGGCGCGCAGCGAGGCACGATGCACCCAACCGGTGGTGGCGCCCAACCCGGCGCCGGGCTTGTCGCGCTTGCGTTGCAGCAGTGTGATGCGGCGTGCCGCCTGCGGCGCCACCCGAGGTTTCAGTCCCCCCGGATGGCGGCTGGCGAGATCGACACCCCACTCGTCGTGCCACTGCTCGACCGCCTGCGGCGTGGCGTCGGCCGATGCCGGCTCGAACGCCGCGACCTCGCCCTGCGGAATCTCGACATGGGCGAGCAGCTCGGCGACATCGAAACCGATTCCGCCGGCACCGATGATCGCCACTCGCCGACCGACTCTCTCGGGATGTCGAATCGCCGTGGGATAGTCGATCACGCAGGCCCGCTCGTTTCCCTCGAAGGCGATACGCCGCGGCGTGACGCCAGTGGCCAGCACGACGTCGTCAAAGTCGAGCAGTGTCTGCACATCGGCGTCGGTGTTCAGACGCAGCTCGACCCCAAGACGCGTGAGCTGATGGCTGAAGTAACGTAGCGTCTCGCCGAACTCTTCCTTCCCGGGAATTCGCCAGGCGAGCTGAAACTGGCCGCCGATCGACGCATGGCGTTCGAACAGCGTGACGCGGTGGCCCCGCTCCGCACAGCCAACCGCCGCCGCCAGACCGGCAGGCCCTGCGCCGACGACGGCGATCCGCTTGGGAGCCTCGGATGGCGTCAGTGTCAGCTCGGTCTCGTGGCACGCTCGCGGGTTGACCAGACACGAGGTGAGCTTACCCTGAAACGTCTGGTCGAGGCAGGCCTGATTGCAGGCGATACAGGTGTTGATCGACGCCACATCCTCAGCCGCGGCCTTGGTGACCCAGGCCGCATCGGCCAGAAAGGGACGGGCGAGCGAGACCAGATCCGCATGTCCCTCGGCGAGCACTCGCTCGGCGACATGGGGCATGTTGATACGATTGGTGGCAATGGTCGGAATCGCAATGGCCTGGCGCACCGCCGCCGACACCGTGACGAACGCCGCTCGCGGTACGCTGGTCACGATGGTGGGCACCCGCGCCTCGTGCCAGCCGATACCGCAGTCAAGCGCATCAGCCCCGGCGCTCTCGACCTCACAGGCCAGCGCCACGATCTCTTCCTGGGTGCTGCCCTCCTCGACCAGGTCGATCATCGACAGCCGAAAGAGAATCGCGAAGTCCTCACCGCAGGCGCGACGAATGCCTCGCACAACCTCGACGGCAAAGCGGCGGCGGCGCACGGCGTCGCCACCCCACTCATCGTCGCGCTGATTGGTCCGCGCGCACAGGAACTGGTTGATCAGATAGCCCTCGGAGCCCATCACCTCGACCCCGTCGTAGCCGGCGTCCTGCGCGAGCCGCGCACAGCGCACAAAGTCCGCAATCTGCTGCTCGACCTCTGCGGACGTCAGTGCTCGCGGCGTGAAACGGTTGATGGGCGCGGCAATGGCGGAGGGCGCGACCAGCGTCGGGGCGTAGGCGTAGCGTCCGGCGTGCAGAATCTGCAGACAGATGCGCGCCCCTTCAGCATGAACCGCCTCGACGACCTGGCGGTGGGCGTCGACCTCGTCGGCATCCGTCAGCTTGGCTGCCTGGGCAAACACACCCCCCTCGGCATTGGGCGCGATCCCCCCGGTGACGATCAGCGCCACCCCGTGGCGGGCACGCTCGGCATAGAAAGCCGCTAGGCGCAGGAAGCCGTCGGGCGCCTCCTCGAGATTGGTATGCATTGACCCCATCACGACGCGATTGCGTAGGGTCAACGAGCCGAGGCGCAGCGGACGAAAGAGGTTGGGGAAAGCGGTCACTGTGAGGTCCCGTTGAGCGTTGACGAGCGCGTTCACGGCCGCGAGCGGAGAAGGTTTCAAACGCGCGTATGAACATCAGTGTAAACGAAGCAGCGACGAGAGCCATTGCACCAAAGCGTCATGCCCTCGCATCAACGCGTCTTGACAACCGACAGAGACGGCGAGATTAGGAATAGGGAAACGCAAAAAACCGCCCTGAGTGGCGAATGCCATCGGCAGCTATGCAGTGCTCAGAGAAGCTCTATCAGGAGGAAACGTCTATCAACAGGGTCCGCTATCAACAGATTCCGTCTATCAACAGTTGGCTTGAAAACAACCGCAAAGCTGAAGAAAGAAACTGGAAAAACAGCGAGAACCAGGAGGGGAAACTCATGAGCGCTGGTTCAAGGCGCAAGACGTCGATGGCGGAACGGACGGGACTCGAACCCGCGACCTCCGGCGTGACAGGCCGGCATTCTAACCAACTGAACTACCGTTCCGCATAGGGTGCACCATTACCTGAGATAATGGTGGGTGGTACAGGACTCGAACCTGTGACCCCCAGCATGTGAGGCTGGTGCTCTAACCAGCTGAGCTAACCACCCAGACGTCAAACAACTTACAGTGCGAAGCGTGGCGGAACGGACGGGACTCGAACCCGCGACCTCCGGCGTGACAGGCCGGCATTCTAACCAACTGAACTACCGTTCCACGCTAACCATCGTGTCCAAGTCGTAACTCACAGCACGATACGTACTACGCATCTAACAATTGAAACTCTTGCGAGCTTCCATGGAAATGGCGGAACGGACGGGACTCGAACCCGCGACCTCCGGCGTGACAGGCCGGCATTCTAACCAACTGAACTACCGTTCCGCATTATCCATCACGTGACCTACGCAATGTTCGAAGCCGATTTCTCTTCGAACGCCATCTCTCGAAAGTGATGGTGGGTGGTACTGGGTTCGAACCAGTGACCCCCAGCTTGTAAGGCTGGTGCTCTACCAACTGAGCTAACCACCCGTTGGTCACGTGGCGCTGCATTCTACCGGTGACCGATTGAAAGTCAACAGCTTTTAGCGAGCCAATTTCCCCTGCCGATCATCCACTTGCGCCAAGTCGCCGCGCGACGAGGGCTGCCGCTCGATCGATCAGATCAACACGGCTCTCGGGCTGGCGTTTGCGCGGCTGCCAGTCATGGTCGCCGCCCTCGAGAAAGTGACACTCCACATGCGCAGGCAGCGTATAGCTTTCGACCTCTTCGCGGCGACCGAAGGGATCGCGGGTGCCCTGAATCAGCAGTAGCGGACAGTCGATCCTCGGCCAGTGGTCGAGACGCAGCCGCTCCGGCGTCGCCGGGGGATGAAACGGATAGCCCAGCAGCACCAGACCATCCGCCCCCGCCTCGGCAGCCAGCAGGCTTGCCGCTCGCCCACCCATCGACTTGCCACCGAGCCAGAGCGGTGTCTCAGGATCGATCGTCTGCAGCGCGCGCTGCCACTCGGCGAGCTCGGCCACCAGCCGCTCGATTTTCGGCGGCGGTCGCCGGCGCTGCTCGCGCCGCATCTGGCCCATGTACGAAAACTCGATCGCCACCACACAGACGTGTGAGGCCACCAGTGCCGCGCGCAGCTGTTCCAGGAACTCGGAGTCGTGCCCCGCCCCCGCACCGTGACACAGAAGCAGCCTGGGCCCGTGTGCCGCCCCCGTCACAGTGACGCTGCCCAGCGCCGTCTCACACGGAACCCCGTCGGCTTCGGCAAGGGCGTTGGCCACTGACGCTACGTCTTCAGGCGTCAGCTGCTCGATGTCGAACTCATTCATGACGGCGTCTCAGCGCTCAATAGGCGTCGAAGGCCTGTTCGGGCATGATCGACTCGACGTACATCACCAGCTCCTCGAGCACTTGGCGATCGCGATCGGCCAGCGCCGACTGATTGAGCCGCTCGATCTCGCGGGCAAACTCCTTGAGCGTCAGCCCGCCGCTCTGCGGGTCGTTGAGACGCGCCCAGCGGTACGCTTCCCATTGCGACTTCTCTTCCGTCGACAGGGTCTCGGGGTAGCTCCGGGCACGAAGCCGGAAGAGCATCTCCTCCAGACGCGGATCCTGAAAGGCAAAACCGGTCTCGGCCAGATCACTCGGTGGGGTGGCATGGACGCGCGCCATCGCCTTGCGATCGTGTGGCGAGAAGAAACCGCCGGAATAGAGCATGAGGTCGGGATCACGCGGCGGCTCCGGCGGCGCCTCGGCAAAGGCGCCGGCCGCCTTGCTGGCGGAGTCCGGATTCTGCACCAGCGCTTGCCAGTGCTGCTCGCAGCGCGCGCGATCGAGCCCCAGACGCGCGGCCACGCTCTCGTCGGCGGCGGCAATCGGCAACAGCACCGGGCTGCGGTTGAGATGCACCACCTTGAGCGGAATGCGTGTCTCCCCTTCCGAGAGTTCGCTGTCGGAGGCGAACACCCGCGCGCGAATCTCCTCCGCGGAGAGCGAGAACAGCGGCGCCGGGTCCACTGCCAGATCGTAGACGATCACCCCGTTGGGATTGGACGGGTGCATCGCCAGCGGCACGATGAGCGCGCTGCAGCCACGGCTTGCCGGGTAGCGACGCGACACATGCAGCATCGGCTTGCGCGCAGTGACGTCGAGCAACCCTGCCACGCGCTTCTTGTCGCGAAGCGTCAGCAGATAGTCGAAGAACTTCGGGTTGCGTGCTCGCAGCAGCTGGGCCATGCCGATGGTCGCTCGCACGTCGGCGAGCGCATCGTGGGCCCCTTCGTGGGCGATACCGTTGGCGGCAGTGAGATGCTCCAGCTTGAAACTGGGAGCACCGTCGTCTCTGGCAGGCCACTCAATACCGTCCGGGCGCAGCGCATAGAACGCCCGCACCGCATCGATAAGATCCCAGCGGGAGTTTCCGTTCTGCCATTCGCGAGCATAGGGATCGAGCAGATTGCGGTAGAACAGGTGGCGGCTGACTTCATCATCGAAGCGCAGACTGTTGTAACCCAGCGAGCAGGTCCCGGGGACGCTCATTTCAGCCTGGATGCGTGCCGCGAACTCGCTTTCCGGCACGCCGCGACGGAGCGCGGTCTGGGGGGCTATGCCGGTAATCAGGCACGCTTGCGGATGGGGCAGATCGTCGTCTGCGGGCCGCGCGTAGAGAGTGAGCGGCTCACCGATCTCGTTGAAGTCGCGATCGGTACGAATGGCCGCGAATTGCGACGGGCGGTGACGCCGCGGGTCGGCGCCAAAGGTCTCGTAGTCGTGCCACAGAAACGTGGGCTCTGTGTCGGCCGGGGCCGCTTTGCTCGGGGCCATTGCGCTCTCCGCCTGACAAAACGGCAAGCCTAGCACAGCCAATCGGGCGACTCATGCGCCGCCGGCGCCAGGCCAGGCACCAGCGGCGCGCCCCTGCGAATCAGTCGCGGTTGGGAAGGGTCACGTTGAGCTCGAGCACGGAGCAGTCGTCTTCGCTGTCCAGGCTGATGTTGATCGCGTCCTGGTCGACCTTGACGTAGCGACGGATCACCTCGAGCAGCTCTTGTTCAAGCATCGGCATGTAGTCCGGCTGACCACGGTGGCCGCGCTGATGAGCAACGATAATCTGCAGCCGTTCCTTGGCTACCGAGGCGGACTTCTTTCGCTCGCCCTTGAGAAATTCGAGTAGTTTCACCGGCGACCTCCTCCTCCGAACATTCGGGAGATCAGCCCGCGCTTGGGCACGTGCTGAAAACGAAGTGGCACGTCCTCGCCCATCAAGCGGGAGACCGTGTCGGCATAGGCCTGACCGGCATCGCTCTTGTCGTCGTGAATGACCGGCACGCCCTGGTTCGAGGAACGTAGTACCGCCTCGGACTCGGGAATCAGCCCGATCAGGTTGATGGCCAGGATCTCGCAGATGTCATCGAGATTGAGCATGTCGCCATCGTCGACCCGGTTGGGGTTGTAACGCGTGACGAGCAGATGCTCCTTGATCGGCTCGCGGTTCTGCTCGGCGCGCCGGGATTTCGACGACAGCAGGCCGAGGATCCGGTCGGAGTCCCGCACCGAGGAAACCTCGGGATTGGTCACCACGATCGCCTCGTCGGCGAAGTAGAGTGCGAGCTGGGCGCCGCGCTCGATGCCCGCCGGTGAGTCGCAGATGATGTAGTCGAACTCTTCGCTGAGCGAGCCGAGGATTGTCTCCACGCCCTCGAGCGTCAGGGCGTCCTTGTCGCGTGTCTGCGAGGCCGGAAGAATGTGCAGATTCTCCGAGCGCTTGTCCCGGATGAGCGCCTGATTCAACCCGGCCTCGCCCTGAATGACGTTGACGAGGTCGTAGACCACACGGCGCTCGCACCCCATGATCAGATCCAGGTTGCGCAGGCCCACGTCGAAATCGATGACGACGGTCTTGTTGCCGCGCAGCGCGAGCCCGGTAGCAATGGCCGCCGCACTGGTGGTTTTGCCGACACCACCTTTACCGGAGGTTACAACGATGATCTTGGCCAAGATGAACTTCCTGTTACCCGATAGATTGTTAATCGCTCTCACCGCTTCGAAGACCGTTCTTGTTACGCGGCCCTGCGGCATCGGCGTCGACGATTATGCCGACGTGATCAGGTGAGCGCCGATATCTTGAGCTGATCTTCCATGAGCTGAACCTGGACTGCACTTCCCATCATCCGCGGATCGATATCCTCCATCCGCTTGTACGTCCCCGCGACCGACAGCAGCTCGGCGTGGAGATCATGACAGAAGATGCCGGCATCGCGGTCGCCGTGGATACCGGCCAGCGCCCGCCCACGCAGCGGGCCGTACACGTGAATGCTACCCCCCGCCAGCATCTCGGCGCCGGGGTTGACCGCGCCGATGACGATAAGATCGCCGTCGGGTGCCGAAATCTGCTGACCGGAACGCACGGTACCGCGGTAGATGCGCCCGCCGATCGGCGCAGACGACGCGGCCATTGCCGGCTCGGCATCGGCAGACGCCTCGGCCGGTTTCTCCACCGGATTCGTTTCGACACTGCGCGGCCGCAACTCCTGCGGCGGGAACCAGCCCAGGCCGAGCGCCCATGCGGACTGCTTGACCGGGTCGGGGCCGCCGCGAACCGCCACCGGCAGCAGTTTGTGGCTGCGACACACCGCACAGATCCGCTCCAGCGCCAGATGCGGCTCGTCGATATGCTCGACGCTCAACACGACCGGGGTGTGCTGGAAGAAAGCGGGTGCCTGACTCACCTTGCCCGCGAGCTGAGCGCGGATACGCTCCGGATCGCCACTGGTCAGTTCCATGACCGTCATGGGCAGCATGCCACCTTTGAAGGTGAAGGCGCTCTCTGCCGGATCTCTTTTGAGACTCATGACCGAACTCCGAAGCCTGGGATTGGGGGTTACGCTAAGCGAGGGCGAACGCCGCTGCAACCGATCATACGGCCACCTCAGACGTTTGTCAGGTGTCGCTACAGACCGACGCGACCGCCCTCGTGCCCTTTTACCGTCGCCGTTCAAATGGTTAGATAGTCGGCTGCCGCTGGCGCCACTTTGACCTCGCGCCGGCCATTGCCAGCCCGTCGTTTTTCAGGATGCCACACCGGCCATGCCAGGACTCTTTCAGCGTCTTTTCTCCCCCCGTTGGCGGCATAAGGATCCTGCCGTCCGCCTACGCGCCGTCGATCAGCTCGGCGCCAAAGACACGCAGGCGTTCGAAGCGCTCGCCCATGACGACGACCCGAGCGTCCGTCGCGCCGCGCTCGCCCGTATCGAGACGCCCGAGCGCCTCATCGCCTGGCACTCGACGGTGCCGAACGATGATCTCTTCGCGCGCCTCGTCGAGCTGTTGGGTGGCGCCACCACGCCGGCGCTCGATCTCGAGACACGTCTCGAATGGGTCGCCAGACTCGACGACCCTGCCCTGATCGATGCCCTGATTCGTCATGGCGACAACCAGACGCTGCGCTTGACGGCGCTCGCCCGGGTCGACGACGAGGCGCGTCTGATCGATCACGCCAGCGACAACCGCATTACGGCGGTGCGCCACGCCGCCGCCGAACGCGTGAAGAGCGATGACGGGCTTGCCCGACTGGCGCGTCAGGCGCGACGCGACAAGCAGGTCGCCCGCCTGGCACGCGAGCGTCTCGCCGCCCGCCGCGCCAACGCCGAACAGCAGGCCGCAGCCGACGCCGAGCGGGAGCGCATCCTGCAAGCCCTCGAGCATCAATCCCACCGCCCCTGGGAGCCGCAGTTCGAAGCGCGCCTGAAGCACTGGCTGGGGCTATGGGAGCGCCAGGAGAGCAGCCCTAGCGACGTCCAGCGCGGACGTTTCGACGCCGCCGTCAATCGCTGTCGTCAACGAATTGCCGACCACGAACGCGAGCGCCAGGAGAGCGAGCGCCAGCAGCGCGAAAAGCAGCAGGCGCAACAGACCCGGGAAGGCATCCTCGAGACGCTCGACCAGGCCCTCAGCGTGGTGCGCGAGCAGGGGACGCTCACCGTCGAAGCGATGCAGGAGCTGCACGCCAAATGGCAGCTTCAGAGCGAGCGCTGGCGCGAGATTTCCGACCGCCAGGGCACCTCTCCGGCGTTTCAGCAGCGGTTCGAAACGCGCATCGCCATCGCCCATACCTTCTGGCAGGCCTGGGAGCGTCTTCTCGAGCAGGCCCCCGCGCTGACCGACACGCTCGAGCGCGACGAGGATCCCCGTGCCCTGCTCGACGCCATCGCCTGGCCCGAGGATCTGCCCGCGACAGAGCTACTGGCCGCCGCCCGTCGTCAGCAGGCCGCGAAGACCCAGCGTGCTGCGACCCCCAGGCAGGCCGACGAGCCCGAGAACGCCTGGCCCCTCGAAGAGATCGAGGCGCTGCTCACACAGCTCGACACCGACCTCGAGGCCGGGCGTTATCGTCCCGCTTCGCAGGCGCACCGGCGCCTGCGCCAGCACCTGGAACGCAGCGGTCAGACGCTCTCCGGCGAGCTCGATCAGCGCTACCGCCAGTTGACCGCCCGGCTCGCTGAGCTGCGCGACTGGCGCGGTTTCGCCGCCGCCCCCAAGCGCGAGCATCTGCTGCAGTCGATCGAGGCACTGGTCGACGCAACGGAGCGCCGCGACAGCGAACGACATCGTGAACATCAGCGCCTGATTCGTGAGTGGCGCCAGCTCGGCGACGCCGCCGCTACCCGCGAGTTCGCCCAGCGCTTTCGGACTGCCTCGGATGCGCTCCACGCTCAGCTCGCGGAGTGGGAATCGGAGCTGGAGAAGCGCCAGCAGCTCAACCTCGAGACCCGGGAAGCGCTCTGCCAGGAGCTGGAAACGCTGCTCGACCGCCCCGCTGCCGACGCCGATCCCGACGGACTCCGTCGAATTCGCGACGCCGCGCAGGAACAGTGGGATCGTCACTGGCCGGTGCCCAAGCGTCAAAACGCGGCACTCGGACGTCGCTATGCCCGCCTGCGCCATCAGCTACAGTCGCTGATCGACGCCCGCGCCGGCGATGTCGCCAGTCACAAGCGTGAGCTGGTGGCCGAGGCCCGGCAGCTCGCCGACAGCGACGCCAGCGCCGCCCAGCGAGCCGACGCCGCCAAGGCGCTCCAGCAGCGCTGGCGAGCCCTGGGTCGCGCACCCAAGGGGGTCGAGCAGACGCTGTGGCGCGAGTTCCGGGGTCACTGCGACACCATTTTCGCCGCCCGCGATGCCAGCCGGGGCGAACAGCAGGCACGTCAACAGCAGCGCTTCGACGACATGCAGGCGCTCATCGACCGGCTCGATGCCTGGCAGCCCACGCGCGCCAGTGAGCGCGGCGTGCTCGAAGAGGCGCTGAACCAGGCCCAACGCCTGGGACCGCTCCCCCATAGCCGTCGCAGCGAGGGAATGGAGCGGCGCTGGCAGGGCATCGTGCATGCCCGCGAGGTCACGCTCGATCGTCTCGCGCTCGCCGAGCAGGCGCGCGAGTGGCCGACCTACCGTCAATGGTTCGAACGCGCCCTTGCCGGGGAGGCGGTCGACGACGCTCCCGAGGCCATCCGCCAGGCGCTGCAAGGCGGCGCGACCTCCACGATCCACGCGATGACAGAGGGGGAAGAGGCAGTGCAGCGCTGCCTGGTCCAGCTGCATCTGCTGGCCGACGAACCGATTCCCGACACGCTGGAGCCGCTGCGTCTGGAAGTGCAGGTCGCCCGGCTGAACGACGGACTCGGGCGTCAGCCCACGCCGCCGGAGGAGCTGCGCGAGACGCTGATGGCGCTGCTGGCGAGCACCTCGATCACACCCGAGACCTGGGCGATCTATGCCAGCCGCTTCGATCACGTCCTTGGGCACATTGCTGAAGGGAATCGCGCCCACGCTGTTGACAGCGACTAATACATACGTATAATTCGCCCCACATTGATGCGGGGTGGAGCAGTCTGGTAGCTCGTCGGGCTCATAACCCGAAGGTCGTCGGTTCAAATCCGGCCCCCGCTACCATCTCTTGAGACCGGCGCCTTTTTAAGGCGCCGGTCTTTTTTATGCCCGTTTTTCGCGTTGCCGAACGGGCAAGCGCGCTGCATCACGCCTTCCTGCCGCTAGCGTGAGTGACGGGTTTCTGCGCCACCCGCGTGACCGACGGGCCTTTCTAGCGTGCGCCGCTTGGCTGAGCCATGCCGATCCTCCCGAGGCCGGGCAGCTTGAGCGCCGGCGACTGCCAGTCGAGTCCGAACGTCAGTCCCAGCACGTTCCACTCGATGCCCTCGTCGGCCGCCACCATCACGCCCAGCAGTCCATACAGCGATAGCTGATAGCCAGTCCCGCTGGGTGCCGCGGACAGCCACCCCGAGAGCGCTTCGCCGTCCGTCTCGATCAGGTAATCCTTGCCGATGGCGGTAGGCGGAAAATCGACCGCCAGCGCCGGCACCGACCGCACCACCCAGGCGACGAAGGTATTGCTGTTGGGGCCGGGCCACACGCGATAGCGATCGGCGCGGGGGTAGTTCGCCACCGCCCTCTCGATACTCAGGATCGCTCGACTCGCGCGCTCGCCGCGCAGATCCGCCAGTAGGGTCGGCGAATTGCCGTACCAGCGGCGATCCGGCGCGTCGAAACCACTCACCACGACCGGCCGGCGCCAGCTCAGCACCTGATGGATTTGGAAGCGATCCGCCTCTTTCGCCTTGGTCGCGATCCAGGTGTGCACGCCGAACGCGCCGCGCCAGCCAAAGGCGCGTGCCGCATAGACCTGCACCACCGCCTCGGTGACCTCGGCGGGGTCGGGGGCCAGACCGCTCGCGCTGCGATCGGCAAGACGCCAGTCGGCGTCCATCGCCACCCGCTGCGAGGCCAGCATGTAGCCCGGGCCCAGCAGCAGCGCGGCGACCAGACCCGCTATTGCCAGTATCGAAAGGGCGAGGCGCCTGAGAACGCTCGGTAGTGTCATATCGGCGAGGACTCGGCAGAAATCCGCGTCAGGGGTTGAATCGCAGACGCGTGACCCGCATAACAGTCGCCAATCACGAATCGAACATCAAGGGTTCTACTCATGGCTTCAATCGTCGATCCTCGCACCGGTCAGCCAATGGCCGGCTCGCAAGGCAGTGACACCGGCTCATCGGCCTCGGTCTCTCGCGACGACGTGATCGTCGACGTTACGCTGGAAAACTTCCAGCAGGTGGTACTCGAAGGCTCGATGCAGCATCCGGTCCTGTTGCAGAGCTGGGCGGACTCGAGCGAGGCCTGCAAGAATCTGAAGCCGATCCTCGAAAAGCTCGCCACCGAATACGCAGGCGCGTTCGTGCTGGCGCGACTCGATATCGACGCCTTCCCGCAGATCGCCTCGCAGCTCGGCGTGACGTCGGTACCCGACGTTAAGCTGATCGCCCAAGGCCAGCTCTACGATCAGTTCCAGGGCGGGCTACCGGAAAAGCAGGTTCGCGAGTGGCTGGCGAAGTACATCGAGGCGCCGGACACCGCTTCGCAGAGCCCCGAAGAGATGGCCGAGGCGGCGCTCGCCAATGGCGACACCGCCACTGCCCAGGCGATCTTCAACGAGCTGATCCAGCAGTATCCCGAACATTACGACTATCAGATCGGCCTCGCCGGGGTCTATGTGGCTGCCGGCCACAGCGACACCGCCCGCCAGCTACTCGACAACCTGCCGCCGGAGTACCGCGACGGCGCCAAGGCCCGAGGCGTGCGCGCCCGCATCGAATTTGGCGAAAGGGCACTGAGCCACGCCGAGATCGAAGCCCTGGGCGAGCGTGACGACAGCGAGGCCCAGTATGCTCGTGCCCTGCGCCAGATCGCCGATGGCGACTACGAAGCGGGACTCGAAGCGATGCTGGCACTGATGAAGGCCGATCGAAGCTATGGAGACGATGCGGCCCGCAAGACGCTGCTGAATGTCTTCGATGCACTCGGGGCGGATCATCCGCTGACGGTGACCTACCGTCGACGCCTGTTCGCCATGCTCTACTGAGGCGACCCGAGCGCGCGCCTCATTCGATCGGAAAAACCCGGCCGCCTGGCCGGGTTTTTCTTGCCCGGGTGATCAGGGTTCAGACCTTGTGCGACTCGGGGCTCAGCCCCCCATCCAGGCGCGTCAGCGCCTCTTCGAGCCAGGTTCTCGGCATGCCGAAGTTGAGGCGGACGAAGCCCGGCGCGCCGAAGGCCTGGCCGTCGGAAAGCGCCACTCTCGCCGCCTCCAGCAGATGGTTCTGGGGCGAATCCCCGAGGCCGCTGTGACGAAAATCGAGCCAGGCAAGATAGGTCGCCTGTGGCGGCGATAGCGTTACGCCTGGCCAGCGGGAGACGTAGCGCTCTACCAGTGCAAGGTTGCCGCCGAGTTCGTCGAGCAGCGCCTGACGCCAGGGTTCACACGCCGTATAGGCCGCCAATGCCGCCTCGAGTCCCAGCACGTTGACCCCGGGCATCAGGCCGGCTCCCGCACGCTGGAAGCGCTCGCGCAGCCGCTCGTCGGCGATCACCGCACAGGCGCAGGAGAGGCCGGCGATGTTGAACGTCTTCGACGGCGCCCACAGCGTGACCAACCGTTCGGCGAGTTCGGGATGCAGTTGACCCAACGGCCGATGCGAGCGCTCGGCGTCGAGTATCAGATCGCAGTGCAGCTCGTCCGACACGATGACGAGGTCGTGACGTACCGCCAGCGACGCAAGCCCGGCAAGCTCCACCGGTGTCCAGACCCGACCGGTTGGGTTGTGCGGATGACACCACAGCAGCACTCGCGTATTGGGCTGGATGGACGCCTCCAGACGATCGAGGTCGAGCGTCCAGGGCTCGCCGTCCGCACTCGGTTCGGCAAGCGCCACCTGCTGCGCTTCGCGCCCGGTGTTCTCGGCGACGCTCAAGAACGGCGGATAGATCGGCGTCGCCGTCAGAATCCCGTCCCCGGGTTCGCTGAACGCCAGCGCCGCCAGGTTGAGCGCCGGCACGACACCGGGAATCCAGAGCTGCCAGTCGGGCTCGATGGCCCAGTCATAGTGGTCGCGACTCCAGCGACAGAGCGCCTCGCGCAGCGAAGCGGCAACGTCGCCATAGCCGAAGACGCCATGATCGACCCGGCGGGCGAGCACGTCGATGATCGGCGGCGGCGAGACGAAATCCATGTCGGCGACCCAGAGCGGCAGCACGTCCGCGGCATACTGCTGCCACTTCTTCGTCGGATGCTGGCGACGATCGATATGCGTGGCAAAATCGTACGGCGGAGTGACAGTGTTGTTCACGCGCATTTCTCACCATGGTTCGTTAAAGGACGAAAGATGCAACGACCCTATTCGGCATCACAGGAGCGGCCGTTCTACGCCCGCGTGGTGGCCGGCGGATCACGCCTGATCGGGCACTGGCTGCATCTGGGTCAGGCGAGCCCCGATCGGCTGGCGATGATTCTGGCGGATACGGCCAGGATCGCCAAACTTGGCGAGCCTGAGCAGACGCCGGACGGCGACACGCTGATCGCCTGGAGCGAGGAGACCGCGCCGCCGCGCTGGGCGGCGCGAACGGCGCTGTTCCTGCTGGTCCAGCTTCCCGCACGTCCGCAGCCCGCGGATGACGACGAAGCGTGCGCCTGGGCCTACTGCTGGCTGTTGAACCGCTCCTTCGAGAGCCTCGAGGCGGCCGGTGCCGCCCTGCCCGAGCACCTGCAAGCGCCGCTGGCGCCGGCGCTGAAGGCGGCCTGGCAGGATCATACCGGTCGACGTCTGATCTAGCGGCCGTCGCGACAGGCAAGCCCCGAGCGCCCCAGCCCTAGCTGCCGCGACGCCGAGCGCGGCGTTTGGGGACGAATCCATCGGGCTTGTCGGCGAGCCACTCGACGAAGGTGCGGATCTCCGGATGGGACAACAGCGCCTCTCGACTCGCATAGTGATCCGCGAGCTCGCGCTCGCTGAGCGTGCGATGGAGATGCGAGTGGCAGGGACGGCAGACCATCAGCACGGCGGTGTGCAAATGATCGCGGTCATGGCGCTTGCGGTAGCGCGGTTTGCGGTGCAACGTTCTAGGGATGAGGTGATGCCGTGTCAGCGGCGTCGCCCGCCCGCACAGCGCGCATCGCGGCGGCGAGGTCTCGGATGATGAGGCATCCGCTTCAGCGCTCATCGGGCAATTGCCGATCGGTCACAAGGAGTCTTCATAGCGTGATTAGCTTAGGAACGCCGGCGGGGATCCGGCAAGCGGCGAGTGCCGGCGGTCGTGTCGCATGACGCCCGCCATCCGACTGCTAGAGTCCCGCGGCATCGTCCACGAGGTCACCAGCTACACGGCCGATGACGGCAGCAGCGGCTACGGCCAGGCTGCCGTCGCGGCGCTCTCGCTGCCTGCCGAATCCGTATTCAAGACACTGATGGCGAAACTCGACGATGGCCGGCTGGTCGTGGCACTGGTGCCAGTCTCGGGCTCGCTCGACCTCAAGGTGCTGGCGAAGGCCGCCGGAGCCCGCAAGGCGCACATGGCCGCTGCCCCTGAGGCGGAGCGTGCGACCGGCTACGCCGTGGGTGGCATCAGTCCAATCGGGCAGAAAAAGCGCCTGTCGGTTTACATCGACCAGAGCGCGCTGGACCTTCCTCGGATTCACGTGAGCGGCGGGCGGCGCGGTCTGGAACTCTCGCTGGCGCCGGCGGATCTGGTGTCGCTCACCGGCGCACGCCCCACTGCACTGGCCAAAGAGTGAGCCGCCGATGGCGATCGACTACGATCTCTGGCTCGATCCCGATGACGTTGATCGCCATCGAACGCTGGAAGTGACGCTGGAGCGCTACTTCATCGAGCGGCTGGCGGACTATCCGCATCTGCGTTTGCCGGGCCCTGATCCCTACGACTATGATGCGCCGTTCAATCGCCTCTATACGGCCCTCATCGAGCGCGCCCGCGCCTACTGTCTGCGTGACCATCACTACTCGCCGACACCGATGCAGCTAAGCCAGGCGTTCTATCGGGCCGTGGCCCGCTCCCGCAAAGTCATACTGGATTCTCCCCATGGTGATTCAAACCGATCAGGCGGCGACTGACGCGCAGCTTGAGACCATCGCCGAGCAGCTCGGTCGCCCCCCTCGCGGGCTCGCCGCGGTTGCCGCCACCGATAGCCACGGCCGCCCGCTGGTGCTGCGCATGGCACCCATCGTCGACGACGCGCCCTTCCCGACCCTCTATTGGCTCTCCTGCGAGCGGCTGAAGGTCGTGCTCTCGCGCCTGGAGGCTCAGGGCGTGATCAAGGAACTGGAAGCGGCGCTGAAGCAGGATCCCGAATGGATGGCCGAGTATCACGCCAGCCATGAGGACTACGTACGCCAGCGCTGGGATTACATGACACCGGCGGAGCGTGACGCCGTCGAGCGTCGGGGCTTTACCCCGCTGATGCGTGAACGCGGCATCGGCGGCATCACCAACTGGGATCAGGTGCGCTGCCTGCACACCCAGTACGCCCATCACCTCTGCGGCAGCAACGCCATCGGCCGTTGGCTGGATACGCACTACGACGTCGCCGGGACCATCCCCTGATCGGCCATGCCGACATCGCCGAGGTCTTGAGCGCCTCGAACCCGGCGCCGTCGGCGGCGCCAGGCTTGACGCCCCCTTTCATCGATTCAGGAGTGATAGCGTGAAAATCTGTGTTTATCTCGGCTCTCGCGAAGGCAACGATCCACGCTTCGTCGAGGCGGCAGAGGCGCTCGGCCGCGCCATTGCCAGCCGTGGCTGGGGGCTGGTCTACGGCGGCGCTCGCAACGGTCTGATGGGACGCCTCGCCGATGCCTGCCTCGCTGGCGGCGGCGAGGTGATCGGCGTCATCCCGGAACACCTGGTGCAGCGTGAGGTGTCCCACCCGAGCGTGACGCGGCTGATCCGGGTCGACAGCATGCACGAGCGCAAGGCGGCGATGGCGGCCCATGCCGATGCCTTCGTGGCGCTGCCCGGTGGCATCGGCACGCTGGAAGAGCTGTTCGAGATCTGGACCTGGCGCTACCTGGAACTGCATGCCAAACCGCTTGGCGTGCTGGATATCGCCGGCTTCTACACCCCGCTGCTGACGTTCCTCGATACCACCGTCGAGCACGGCTTTCTCGACCCGCGAACCCGTGAGACGCTCGTCGCCGACGCAGAGGTCGAGTCACTGCTCGACCGCCTGGCCGAGTTTCATACCGGAGCGGCGCTGTAACGCCGAACCCTCGATCACCATCGACTACAGTGGGGGGAGTGCGCGGTAAGGCGTGGGCCCGACAGGCGCGCCCCGAGCCGCGCCACCCCTGCCGAGCGACTCAAGGAGGATCCACGATGCAGGCGATCACGATTGAAGACGGACGGCTCTGCTGGGGCGAGCAACCCGACCTCGGCCCCCTGGGACCGCGTGATGTGCGCATCAACGTGGCCTGGAGTGCCGTCAATCGCGCGGATTTGATGCAGCGCGCGGGCAAATATCCACCTCCGCCCGGTGTGACCGAGATTCCAGGGTTGGAAATCAGCGGCACCGTGGTGGCCACCGGTGAACGGGTTGAGCGCTTTCAGTCCGGCGACCGGGTCTGCGCCCTGCTCGCCGGCGGCGGCTACGCCGAAGAGGTGGTGGTCGACGCCGCCCAGGTGCTGCCGATCCCGCAGAATCTGGGGCTGCGTGAAGCGGCGGCACTGCCCGAAGTGTTCGCCACCGCCTGGCTGAACCTTTACATGGAGGGGGCGGCAAAGCCGGGACAGCACGTTCTGCTACACGCCGCCGCCAGCGGCGTGGGAACGGCGGCGATACAGCTCTGCCGGGTGTTCGGCAATCCGTGCTTCGTCACCGCCGGCAGCCAGGAGAAGCTCGAGGCCTGCTACAAGCTCGGTGCCAGCGCCGGCTGGAACCGCCACGACGGGAGTTTCGTCGACGCGGTTCAGGCGTGGGGCGGCGCGGACATGATCCTCGACCCGGTCGGTGGAGACTACATCCCGCAGGATCAGGACGTGCTCAATGCCGACGGCCGGCTGGTACTGATCGGCTTGATGGGAGGGACCGAGTCTCGACTCGATCTGGGGCGCATGCTGATGAAGCGCCAGCGAGTGATCGGATCGACCCTGCGCTCGCGCTCGCCGAAAGCCAAGGGGGCGATTCTGGATGCGCTCTACACTCACGTGTGGCCCAAGCTTGCCAGCGGCGAGATCGTGCCACTGATCGCCGGTGAATGGTCAATTCAGGAGGTAGAAGCGGCACAGCAGCACGTCACCGATAACGCCAATATCGGCAAGGTGCTGCTGCGCGTCGGCAAAGCGCGCTGAACCCCCGGCGCCACTGCGACCCGAAACACTATAGGCTGGCCGTTGCCGCGTAGGTGAGCTGCAGCAGCCGGGCGTCGTCGCCGGCGCGGTGGCGCTGGATGCCGTGTTCGGCGATCAAGCGCTCCTTGGTGGCGCCCCAGTCGGCGGTCTGCGCTTCGCTCAGCAACCTGCGAAGCGCCTCGAGTCGAAAGCGCGCCAACAGACCCGCCTGATAGAAGAGCAGAGAGAGCCAGGTGTTGTCGTAGCCCCAGCTATCGCTGTAGGCGATACCGTGAACGGCGAGCTCATCGTTGAGCCAGCGCGCCACTTCGATCGGCGGGTACCCTTCCCGAATCAACCGCGAGCGCGAGATGCCGTGAAGCAGCTCCGCCTTGGGATCCCAGTGTGTCCACTCGTCGTCGGGCTGAATCAGAAAGGCACAGCAGCTGCCATCGGCTCGCGCCAGGCCGATCTCGATCGGATAGCTTCCCCGACCGAATCCGGAGGCTTCGATATCTAGCAGAATGGGCAGCGGCACGGCGCGGGCTCCGTTATTCGTGACCGTTCTCGACTGGCGTCGAGGCCCGACCATCATGGCAGCGTTAATACCAGAGTACACCCCGCCGTCGATTCACGACGCGCGGGGAGCGGCTTCACCCAGGGGGCAAGAGGGAGTCAGAGGACGGCGGGAGCCGGGTGGGGCGCTTCGAGAACCGGCTGCTGTGACGACAGATTGAGCGCAAGCTCGCTCCACTCTTCCGCGCGTGACGGATCGCAGGGCAGACCGAGCTCGCCGAACTGATACGCTGTTGCGAGGCGGTCGGCCGCGAGACTGTGGCCGTTGTCTCCCGCTCGCGCGTACCACGTCACGGCATGGTGAAGATTCGGCTGGTACTGCGTGCAACCCAGCTCGTAGATCCGGCCGGCCTGATACTGTGCGTTGAGGTCACCCTCACGAGCCGCCTGCAGCACGTAGCGCGCGCCGGTGGACTTGTCCTTGGCCGAGACGCCGCGATGCAGCAGCACTCGCCCGTAGAGAGAGCGCGCCGGCAGGTGCCCCGCATCGGCACAGCGCTTGAACCATTTGAGCATCAGCCGCTGCTTGCTCGGCGACCGCCCGATCCAGCCGACATGAGAGAGCTGGGTGGCGAGACGGAACTCGAAACGCGTAAATAAAGAAGACGCCTGTGGCATAACTGACAGCAACCTTGGTGACGAAGACCACTCTCGGTCTGAGCAACCCTGTCGATCGGGACGCATCTTGTTCTATTACGCAACGCTCTCAGCGCGCGTCTGAATCGACTCTTAGCCCCGCTACGGCCGTGCCGGTGGGCGAAAGGCCGCAAGGATACGCCCGTCCCTCGGGGGACTCAAGCCCTGTTCACCGGCGCTCGTTTGCCGCCCGCAAAGGGCCCCTTTAACATGCGAGTCTGTGACGCATTTTGTCTTTCAACGGAGTTTCTCGATGCAGCAACGTCCTCTAGGTCATACCGACATTCAGGTTTCGCGTCTGTGCCTCGGCACCATGACGTTCGGCGAGCAGAATAGCGAAGCCGAGGCCCATCAACAGCTCGACCGTGCCACCGCTGCCGGCATCGACTTTATCGATACCGCCGAGATGTATCCGGTACCGCCCAAGGCCGAGACTCAAGGCCTGACGGAGCGCTATATCGGCAGCTGGCTCGCCAAGCGCGGGCGTCGCGATGACCTGGTCATCGCCAGCAAGGCAGCCGGTGCCGGACGTGGCATGGAGCACCTTAGAGGCGGTCCACGCCATACCCGCGAGCAGATTCATCAGGCGCTGGACGCAAGCCTTGCGCGCCTGCAGACGGACTATCTCGATCTCTACCAGCTTCACTGGCCGGATCGCCACGTCAATTGCTTCGGCAGTCTTGGCTACCTCCCGGGGGATGACAGCAATGCCACTCCGCTGGAGGAGACGCTAAGCGCGTTGAAGGAAGCCGTCGATGCGGGCAAGATCCGCGCTATTGGCCTCTCCAACGACACGCCCTGGGGTGTCATGCGCTGCCTGCAACTCGCCGACCAGCATGGCCTGCCGCGAGTTGCCAGCGTGCAGAATCCCTACAGCCTGCTCAATCGCAGCTTCGAGGTTGGGCTATCGGAGATCGCGCATCGCGAAGGCGTGGGCCTGCTGGCCTACTCGCCGCTCGCGTTCGGCGTGCTCTCGGGCAAGTATCTGGATGGCCAGAAACCTCCCAAAGGCCGCCTGACCCTCTTTGAACGCTTCTCTCGCTACACCTCGGAAGTGGCACAGCAGGCGACCCGTGAGTACGTCAATATCTCTCGTGATCATGGACTCGACCCCTCGCAGATGGCCCTCGCCTACGTGACCTCTCGCCCGTTCGTGACCAGCAATATCATCGGCGCCACGACCCTCGAGCAGCTCGAGGCGAATCTGGAGAGTGATTCACTGGAACTCTCCAATGAGGTCATCGAGGCGATCGAGAGCGTTCACCGGCGAATCTCCAATCCCTGCCCTTGATCCCGCACTGTTCGCTCTCGGACGCTTTCGCTTCAAGGCCGCTTTTCGTTTTTGAACCTCAAGAAGGCACGACATGCTCAGCATTCTCTCGCCGGCGAAGACGCTGGATTTCGAAACGCCGTCCACGACCCGTGACGTTTCTCAACCGGACTATCTGACCCAGAGTCGGGAATTGATCGAGCGCCTGCGAGGCTACTCGCCCCAGGCACTCTCCGAGCTCATGGGCGTCAGCGACAAGATCGCCGGTCTCAACGCGGACCGTTACGCGGCGTGGGAGACGCCCTTCGATCTGGACAACGCCAAACCCGCCGCTCAGGCGTTCAAGGGCGACGTGTATGAAGGATTGAAAGCCGAAGACTTCGACGCCGACGACAATGCCTTCGCCCAGGGGCACCTGAGAATTTTGTCCGGGCTCTATGGTCTTCTGCGTCCAATGGACCTTATCCAGCCGTATCGACTAGAGATGGGCATCAAACTCGAAAACTCCGCCGGAAAGGATCTGTACGCCTACTGGCGGGATCGCCTGACCCGGGATCTCGAGGATGCCGTCGCGGCCAGTGGCACACCGGTGCTGGTCAATCTCGCCTCCAATGAGTACAGCAAGGCGATCGATCTCAAACGCTTGAAAGCCGAGGTCGTGTCACCCGTATTCAAGGACGAGAAAAATGGTCAGTACAAGATCATCAGCTTCTACGCCAAGAAGGCGCGTGGATTGATGGCTGCCTGGCTGATTCGGGAACGGATCGACACGCAGGCGTCCTTGAAGACGTTTGCCGTTGCCGGCTATCGCTACTCGGAAGAAGCTTCCAAGCCCGGCGCACCGGTCTTCCTCAGAAGCGAGCGGGAGCGCGATTGATGCACCGTTTTTCTCCGTGCTTCGGCAGAAAGGCGCAGAACTGTTTCATGCTAGACCGGTCTCAATCCCATCTGTCTCCACGAGAGTGACACCCATGCGCAACTTATTCGTCATGCTGCTGGTAGGGCTTCTAGGGTTTACCACAGCCATCGACCACGCCGAGGCCAAGCGCTTCGGCGGTGGCAAGAGCTTCGGGTCCTACTCGCGCTCGACTCAGCAGCCCGCCTCGACGACACGCAGCAATGCAACGACGCCACCGCGTCAACCAAGTCCCGGGCTCTCTCGCTTCGCGGGTCCGCTCGCCGGTTTGCTAGCAGGCGGCCTGCTGGCGTCTCTGTTCTTCGGCGGTGCCTTCGATGGGTTCCGGATGCTCGACATCCTGCTGATCGCAGTCGCGCTATGGATCGGTTTTCGGTTGCTGTCCGCCAGGCGGCGCCACGCGCCTGCGGGTACGCAGTCTCAGGCGCGGGAAACCAAGCCGGACGCGAAGCCGATGTCTTTCATGGGCGGCGCACAGTCGAGCCAGACGGTAGGTGAGTCCGGCGGCGCGGAGCCGAGCTGGTTCGATCGTGAACGCTTCCTGGCGGGCGCCAAGGAGCATTTCATGACGCTTCAGTGCGCCTGGGACAACAACGATCTCGAGCGCATTCAGGAGTACGTTACCCCCGCACTCTACAACACGCTGAAAGCCGAACGGGCCGAGCAGCCGGCCAACAACCGTACCGAGATCGTCCGTCTATTCGCGGAGATGGGGAGTATCGAGACGTTCAAGGAAGAGGCGGAAGCGACCGTTCTTTTCCATGGCGTGCTCGAAGAGAACGGTGAAGAGACCGAGTTCAATGAAACGTGGCATCTCAAGCGAGCGATGCGAGACGATGCTCCCTGGTACGTCCAGGGGATCGAACAGAACGACGCTAGCTGAACGAGCCGTCAGAACGCAAAAAGCCGGGCCAATGGCCCGGCTTTTTTTATGCGATTAACTGGCTTCCGTGAAACCGGTAGATCGAAGCGATTAGTTTCGTGCGTCTTCCGCTTCGTCTTCCATGTCATCGCCCGCCTCTTCCATCTCGTCGCCGGCGTCATCCATGGCTTCGCCAGTCTCGTCGGCGGCATTATCCATGGCATCACCGGTTTCGTCGGCAGCGTTCTCAGCCGAATCTTGGGCGTCGTCCATGGCGTCGCCTGTCTCGTCTGCCGCGTCGTCCATGGCGTCGCCTGTCTCATCCGCCGCGTCGTCGACCGACTCCCCTGCTTCTTCTGCCGGGCCATCGTCGCTGTCGCATGCGGCAATGCCGAATGCGGTCATGCCCAGTAGCATGGCCATCGCTAATTTTTTCAGCAGATCCGAACGCATACTCATTCTCCTTGGCGGCTTGTCCATAAGACTGCCCCTCAAACATAGACGGTCACGCACTCGGCATCCACCCGTTGTGGTCGCTTTCCCGATTCCTTTCAAAATAATCAAGCGTCGCCGTTTTTCTGTCGGCCGCTGGCGTCACTCATGGTCCGGAACCGCCTGACAGACTTCGTGAAATTCAGTACCGCGCGGCCAATATCGCGTCTATCCGGGCGGCTCCCGTATTACCGGACGCTTCGGCGTCAGTTAATCACGGCGAACGCATGGCGTTAGGCGCTACAACAGGACAACGGGACAACGGGACAACGGGACAACGGGACAACGGGACAACGGGACAACAAGAGAAGTCGACAAGCGGGTGTCGAGAACGGAGCCGATTAATTCAACGTGATCGCGAATGCCGTAATTCATCGTGAATTGCGCAGAGCGATCGTGAATAGCGCAGACTCATCGCGATTCATTCACTCTGTCCTGCAGGGATGACGCCTAATCAGGAAAGCCGGCTTCTTGTGGCGTCGAGCTTCGGCCTCATGCCTCCCGCGCGCCGCCGCCCGAGAGACGCAGGGCGAGCCTCCTGGCGGGCATTTCGGGGCGTTATGGCGGGGAAAAGCTCAACGCCAGGGGC
>NZ_PZJP01000030.1 GCF_003206645.1 Salinicola aestuarinus
TGCGCGACTCATCTCCGCCGGCCCCTCAAAGCTCTGACTCGCGCCCTTGACCGTGACCTTACCAGTGGCATGCAGCTCGATATCGCCGCCCTTGATGCGAACGTAAGCCCCGCCGCTGACCAACAGGATCTCATCGGCGGCGGAGAGATCGACTTTCTCTTCGCTGGAGGTGACGTTGAGATCGCGCCGGGCGGTGGCTTCGAGATTGTCCGACTGTGCCTGCATCTGGACCTTGCCGCGTGCGGCGAAGAGTTTGATGCCGGCTTTCTGCACGAACAGCGAGAGCTTCTCCGAGATCGACGCGACAAGGCTCTTGCCGGTGGCGATGTTGACATCCTCACCACTCGCCACGCTCAGCGATCGCCCCTGCGCCAGGTGCGTCGATTCCGGCGTGCTCATCGTGATGCCCGCCGGCGAGGCCATGTGCAGCCACGGCGCTTTCATGCGTGCGGATTCGCCCCGCCCGCCGCTGTCGCTGGCGCCGGCGGCGTTGCTCTGGTCGGCCTGTCCTGATGAACTGGCGAGCTGTTCGCTGGTGCCGTAGCTGTCGTCGGCGTCGTCTCCGGCCTGCTTGAGGTTCTCGCGGCTGTCGAGGGCGTCGGCGTTGTGATCCGCCGCAGCGTGTCGGCGAGCTGGTAGGCGCTGTCGAGCTGCTGTCTGGCCGGGGTGAGGTCTAGCTGGTCGCCGCTGGCACCGAGCTGACCCCAGCTGGTGAGGTAGAGCCCCTGATTGGCGCAGATGGCGCCGTAGGCGTCGGTGCGTAGCTCGAACCCGGTGCCGCGGAAGGCGCCGCGAGTGTTGCCGGTCTGATGGATCAGGTAGCCCAGGTTGAGCTGGCTCTTCTCGGCTTCGGAGTTGAGCCGCACGCGCTCCTGATCGGTGGCATCGTCGAAGACGAGTTCGGTGTACTTGCTGCCGCGGTAGGTCTTGCTCTTGAACCCGGAGAGCAGGCCGTGACTGTGCCACTCGGGCGTCTGCTCGCCGTTGTAGACCCGCCCGGTGATCAGCGGACGAACGGGGTCGGCCTCAACCGCGCCGACACGCCGCTTTTGGAGATCGTCTCCGAACCCGACATGCGCTCAGCCAGGGAAGCGGTCGCCTACATCCGCGCGATCCACGCCATCGTTACCTATCTGGGGATTTCCGACGGCAACATGGCCGAGGGCTCCATGCGTTGCGACGTCAACGTCTCCGTTCGCCCCAAGGGGCAGGAAGCCTTCGGCACCCGTGCCGAGATCAAGAACGTCAACTCGTTCCGCTTCGTCGAGCGGGCGATCGAGTTCGAGGTCGAGCGCCAGATCGAGCTGATCGAGGACGGCGGCAAGGTCGTGCAGGAGACGCGCCTCTACGACCCGGATCTCGACGAGACCCGCAGCATGCGCACCAAGTAAGAAGCCAACGACTACCGTTACTTGCCCTGTCCCGACCTGCTGCCGATCATGCTGGATTCCGCGTATATCGAGCACCAGCGCACCACCCTGTCGGAGCTACCCACCG
>NZ_PZJP01000031.1 GCF_003206645.1 Salinicola aestuarinus
GGTGGCAAACGGGTCGAGAACAACCTGGATGGTACGCCCGGCGATGCAACCAAAAACCCCGATGAGAGTGCCGGGAACTTCGCCATTCCCCACGTGATACCACTGTCGAGGTCGCCATACCTCTGGACGCCTCGGAATGATGGAGAAAGCATTTTACTTCCGGCGTCGCGCGAAAATGTCGTTAGTGGCAGACGCCGGTCTGTTCGTCGTGTCCTTAATCGCGGTCGGGAGTTCTCCGATCTTTCCGGTCGCCCCATTTACGATTGAGGGGGCCATGATTGGCGCGGGGCTCTGGTTCCTAGGGAGCTTATATATACTTTCCGGCTCATCTACCATCGCTGTTAGCGGGACCGTATTTGCCATTGGGGCTGGTACGACTGGAATATTCTCGACCATCGCCCTCTGGTAGGTGGCTGGTGTATTGGGAGTCATTGCAATCGCGGCAGCTCTCGCTATTTGGTGGTTTACTGAAGATGATTTACAGGAATGGCTAGCCGAATGCGCTTTTGGAGAACGCGGTGCGCCAAGTCCAGGCAATGCTGCCTTGGAAAATGAAATGCAGCGCCTCAAGGCGATTACTCATGAGGAAGACTGAAATGCGGCCGTCTGCTAAGGATTATTATAATCTCTTTATCAAAGGGAATTGGGGGGTTTCCAGCACGACCTCCAAGCTCTTGAAAATAGTCGGAGATACGGGCTTTCTTAACAAAAAAAACAAAGCGTTGGAAGGTGTTGAGGCAAACTTTAATGATGCGGTGGTGAAAGTCAATTCATCTTTTATCGAAGTGGTGGATGCTGGTAATCGACTTCGTGGCGTACCTTCATTTTTCGGTCTTATGGGAGGCATTCCATCTGCCTGTGGCTTGGCAATAATAATTTATTTTGTAGTGAAAAAGGGCTCGGAAATCCCCGTTGTTGCGTACATACTATTTGCAGTTTCTCTTGTCGTCATCTTGTTGGTCTGCTTTCCGCTACTTAACTCCTTATTGCGCAGAGAATTATTTCGCAAAACCCACTATCCCATGCGCTTCAATCGTCGTGAGCGTAAGGTCTATGCCTTGTCTCAGGATATGGGCGTCGTCACCATGAGCTGGGACGATATTCAGTTCTACACGAGCCAATCAACAGCATCTGAAGACCGCCGAGGTTTGGCGCGCGATGAAATCCGTGGCTACGTAAGAGATCGTGCGGGCAACATGCTTTATCACCTGGTATTTTTCAAGTACTAAGGTAGAAAGAACA
>NZ_PZJP01000032.1 GCF_003206645.1 Salinicola aestuarinus
CATTGGCTCAGCCGACCGCTTCGCCGACCCCACCTGCGTGCTGCACGATGAAGCCACGGAAAAACGGATGGCACAGGACCGCATCGAGCGCCTGGAGCAGTTTCAAAACCGCCAGCAAGGATCGGCATCATGAGTGAAGCCAATGAAGCGCAAACGCCGCCGAGCTACGAAGCGCTGCTGAACAACCTACGCAACGATCGCGAATACGCCGAATTGCCCGGCCCCGAGATCGCTATGTGGCCCGAGGACGTGGCTGTTTACGACGACCTCTCTAACCAGGAGCGTTTCAACGAACGGTTTCTGGAGCCAAAAAAAAATCAGCAGAACGAGGCTGCTTACGTTCTCTATTTCTTTTTTGGAGTTTTTAACAACTTCGGGGGGGGGGTCGCTCTTTACTCTCTGATTGTTAATGATCTAAAACTATCCACTTTCGTTATTGGCTCTTCAGTAATGCTGGCCATTCCCTGGTTTTTTTTCGCCATCGTCTATTGGACAGCACAGGGGGGAGGAGTTCGCTTCAACCGACAAGCGCAACTGGTTCATTTCGGCACATTACCAGGAGTCGCTAAGACGTATGCTTGGCGCGACGTTAAACCCTTCTTGAGGAGCGGAATCGAGACCACCGGCAAGTTAGAACTCTGCTTTCCTTTAAAACCCTTGCAAGCACATGGCCTCAAATGGCAACCGGAAAAACATCTCGAGGCCAAAAATCCCAGCATCATCGATGCTGCCATGGACTCCCGCGACCACGGCCCCCAGGGCTGCATGCACCGCTTCGAGTTCTACCGCCGCTATATGGAAGAGGGCCTCGATGCGGTGCAGCCCGACCCCGAACGCCTGCCCGATGACCAACCCATTCGGGAGCCCTACCTGCCACAGCCCCGCGGGCCGATCCTCAAGACCCTGCATTTTCTGGCGGCGGGCCCGCTGATCGACCGAGCGCTGGCGCATCGGGCCAAGCAGTTCTACTGGCCAGAAGAGGTCGAGCGGCTTTGTGCCCCGGATGCCGATCTCTCGGGAATCGAC
>NZ_PZJP01000033.1 GCF_003206645.1 Salinicola aestuarinus
AAGGTAGAAAGAACATGCAGGGCGCGCTGGAAATATGGGAGCTGGTACGCCGCTACATGGAAGAGCCCGATGGCCATATTCAAGCTTACCAAGTGAATCAGCGCCTGCTGGATCTGGAAGGTAAGCGAGAGAGTTTCATTAATTCCTTAATCCAAGCTACACGGTTTATAGCGGATAGCCCAATCATGGCCGCGGTCATAGCCCCAATGATCGCATGGGCAGGCACTGGTCGGATCATTGCCAAGTGGACCTGCCGCGTGCCGCGTTGGCCCGAGTGGGTCGAGGAGAAATGCCGGGTAACGCCGGACGATCCTTACGTACGCAATCGCCACACCGAGCGCCCGCTGAGCGCGAAGGAAGTCCTCTGGCCGCTTTGTTGCTTCCTGCTGGGTTGGGTAGAAGTGTTAGCAATTCTTTATTTCTGCTTCAGGGGCTACCTCTGAGTCGCCGAGGCGAGAGGCTTTCTTTTTATATGATATGCGGGAGTGTCACTCATGGCTGATAT
>NZ_PZJP01000004.1 GCF_003206645.1 Salinicola aestuarinus
CGTGAACTGTGACAGCTCGCCTTGCCGCTCGGCCTTCTCCGCATCCGCCAGCATGCTGAAGGCGTCGATAACGCCGATCACGTTACCGACGGCGCCGGTGATCTGACCAAAGCGCGCTAGCCGCTTGGCGGTCTCCAGGGACTGATTGGCAGCGGCGATACCCTGCCTGGCCGCCCGGCGCTCATAGCGCCCTGAGGCCATACCGGCACCGAGGCTGGCGACGGCCAACGTCGGTGAGAGCAGTTTCCACCAGCTCTCCGGTTGCCAGTCGTTGGCATTGGCCGAGCGCAGCGCCCCGATCACGCCCATGACCAAAAAGAGCCGCGCCATTCCGGTCAGTGCCGGGTTGGCACTCTTCATGGCGCTGACCTTCTGACGGGCTAGCTCACGGGCCATCCCGTCCTCGACCCGCGCGTGCAGGAAGCTGCCGCTTTCTCTGACGCGCTCGCAATCCAGATAGCCCGCGAGATGGTCCAGGTCCGTTTCACGGAGCTGCCAGAGAATCCGGACGCGAGCGGTGTCTTCTCCGGCGACCGAGGCAAAATTACCGCTGCGATTGGGCGTGTCGATCTCCGGGTCGACGAACTGGTAGGCGTCGTTTTTCGTGAGTTTCGGCTCGCCGCTGTTTTCGGCGACGTAGCGCACTATCTCGCGATAGTCACCTACCTCGATATCCAGCTCGACCAGATAGGAAGCACGGCTTTTCCAGTCCGGCGCGTCCGGGTCTCCCATGGCGCCGATCTGCAGCAAGCGCCCCAGACGAATCATCGGCACGGGTTGAGTCTGTGCCGACCCTCGACTGAGCGCCTGGTCGCGCATCCCCAGGGCGACACTCACGTCGCTGACCACGTTCTGCAGGTTCCTCCACGCGTTGGCCATGGTGCGGCGCGTGGTGTCGACATCGCGGAAATTGACGCTCGAGGTGCGTGCCAGGTTGTAGAGGCTGAACCAGTTGCCGAGCGTCATGCGGTCGAGCGCATCCTGCTCGGTGTCGACGTCGCGGATCGCTTCCAGCAGTTGCTCGCCGAGAGACGCCAAATTGGCGGCGAACGCCCGGATCAGTAGCGCATTCTTGTCGTCGAGCTCGACCAGTCTGCGCCATAGCGCAAGGCTGTCTTCACCCAGAATGCCGCCCTGCAGCGTATCGGCGATGATCGACGAGGCGCCGATACCGTGGTGCAGGTCGCTGTCGCTGTAGCGAGAGACGCATCGTTCGAGATGCTGATCCACCCAGCGGGCGTAGTCCGCATCAAACCGTTTGGTCTGCTCCGAGCAGAGGTCCCTCAGGTCGACATAATCGCTTTCGAAGCCGTCGGCTTCATCCCGATAAAGACCCTCGAACTCGTCTTCCAGCTTGTCCGAATGTCGTTCGAGCCTGGCCAGCTGATTCTGTCGCTCCCACTCACCGCCCTTGAGCTGAGAGTAGCCATCGGCATAAAGCGCATCGTACTGATCTCGCTCTTCGCGCAGGCGAGCACGCTCTGCTTCCGATTCAGCGTTATCGATGGCTCTCTGAAAATTGCGATGGCGTGCTTCGGTGATTCTCCGGGCTTCGTCGTTCTCGCGCTCGATTCGTGGCGCTGTGCTCTCTTCGATCTGCTGGCGTCTTTCTGCGTTGCTGGCTTCAAAACCATTTTTCAGACGCTCCCGCGCCGAGAGCCAAAGCACCTTGCGCGCGTTGTCACCCTGTTCGAGAAAATCCTGCATCCGCTGTGCCGGTTCGTGACGGTAGGCGTTCAGCTCTTCGATGATGCCGGCTTCGTCATTCACAGCGAACATGAGCGGCACGCTCTCGGGCAGGCTGCCGGTCCGCTCGACCATGCATCTGACCAGCTGCGGTGCCCCGTCACACTGCGCGACGCGGCTCGACCCGACGCCGCTATAGTGGCAACTCGCCTGATAGACGGCTTCGGACTCGCCGAGCTCGGGCAGGTATTGCTCTATCGCCTCCTTGGGAAAGGCGTGACGCGCCTGTTGCGATGCCACCCAGGCCGAGGCATCCAGGCACTGCATGTGCTGCTCTCGCCAGGCGGCGTCGTTGCCTTTCTCACGCAGGTGCGCCCGAGGCCAGGCGTGTTCGGTGTAGGCGATGAAGACGCGAGTCACGGATTCAGCATTGGTCAGCGTGAAGAAGGACGCCTTGTCGCTGTGGCCTTCATGCACGCAGGCGAAATCCCCGGGCGGCTCATCCGGGGGTTCCGCCACCGGAAACTGCTGCAGTTCGCCGGTGGAGGCCACCGCGAAGCCATACCAGTCGCCATTTCCCTCGTCGTAAACGTAGAGATAGCCCTGTCTGAGCCGGCGCAGGATGTACTGATTGACCGGCGCCTTCGTTTGCTCGACACCGTCGACGGTCTGCTTGTCGAGACCGATCTGCGTAAACGCCGACACGCGATCGTCGGGCAAGGCGCGCAGATTGGGATTGTCCTCGATCCGGCACACGCTGTAGCGAACCGGCAGGATTGGAATGCCCTTCGGCCGCTGGCAGTAGCGGCAGTCCCCCGACGACGTCCCCGGGCAACTGCTCTCGCGAGCGGCGGCATTGGCATTGGCGGGATGGGTGGCGCTCATGTCAGGGGTTCCTCGAGATCTTCCTGCGGACTACTGACGACTCTCTGCCAGTCCGCCTCGCTCAGGGCGTCGGTCAGCGTGATGTAACGTCGCTGCGAGTGAGACATCTTTCGCAGTGCATCCTGTATCAATGGGTGGCGGTGAAAGGCCGGCCGCGTCCAGGCGCCCTGGAGCGCGAAAGCGATCCGACTGGCCTGATCCTGAATGCCGTATCGTTCGGCACGCTCGAGATGGCGGTCGATGACCGTATTGGCGTCATCCGGCAGCACGACGCCGGGTTGCTCACGCTTCCACGCTTCCAGGCACAGGTTGACCCGCTCGATGCGCGAGATGGCCGCCATCTGGCCGGCGCTGAGATCGAGCCGCCGCTGCCAGACGCCGGGATGCTGAAGACGCTTCAAGCGCCCGTTGTGATCCACGAAAATCCACTGTTTGATCGGCCCGAGGAGCAAGCTCCATTGCGCTGGCGCCAGAATCGTCAGCAGCTGGTTCATGACGCGAGGATCGTGAAAACGAAGAAGGATATTCCCGCCGGCCGGAGTCTGCTGGGAGACGGCACGCTCGAGATGGCGGGCCACGGCCAGTAACGGCTGGGGACTGTGGAGCCAGCCGCAGAGTGAAACGTGCTGGAAACTGGGGTCTTGCGCCCAGGATCGACTCTGCTCGACCAGCGCCGGGTCATGACCGAACGCCATGAGGCGCAAGGCGCTGTCGGCGTCTCTTGCCCCGCTGCGGTCACCCACCAGCTTGCCGACGGGTGGCTTTTGCTCGAGCCACTGCTTGAGCGCGCCCGGCGTCGCCCCCAACCCTTGCGGGTCGCGAACCAGCGGATCCAAAAGCAGATAATTGCAATACCGACTTTCGGTAAACGGGACGTAATCGGACGTCAGTAACGCGGACATGGAGCAAAGAGCATCTTAAAAGTTCTTGTCTTGAATAATAAAAACGAGACTAATCGATGCTCCTGAAACACTCCATTTACAAATCGTTAATTGCGTATTGTTATGTAACTCATGCCTTGGACTGCTCGCCTTCTATCGCGGAGGGCGACAGGGTCACCAGCTTACCCGCCGCCTCGCGCATCGCGCCGAGCTGACGGCTGATGTGCAGTAGCTGCGTCTGGATCACGCGGCGCTCGTCGTCGGTCTCGTCCTGGGCGCTGGCGGGCTCCTGCTCGAAGATTGCCGTCACCGCGGCCTGCTCGTTTCTGAGGTCGGGGATCGCCTGACGCGCGGCCAGACTGGCGGCGATGGCATCGAAGCCCTCGGCCACACGTCGGGCGGCGGCGTAGATCTCGGCGTCGTTGTCGCTGGGCGTCACCACCCCGCGATGCGCGCCGAGCGCAGAGAGGTAGCCCAGCAGCGTGTGAGAGACGACGAGAAAGCGAAACCCATCGTCGGCGTCGCGCTTACGGTAGTGCCCGGGTTCCTGCAGCATGTTGGAGAGCACCGTGGAGAGCGCGGCGTCGGCGTTGTGGGCGTTGCGCCGCGCCAGCCGGTAGGCGAGATCGTCCTGCTTGCCGGTTTCGTATTGATGCACGATCTCGCGCAGGTAGTCGCTGCTGCGGGAGAGCGCCGTCGCGGCGACCTTGTTGAGCCGTCGCCCCTGCCAGTCCGGCAGGATGAAGAAGACGGCGAGGCCCGAGATCACGGAGCCGATGATGGTGTCGATCAATCGAGGCAGAATCAGATCGAAGCCATCACCGACCTGATTGAAACTCGCCAGCACCAGTGTGGTGATCGCGGCGGTGGCAATCACGTAGTGTTTCTCGCGGTTGGCGAAGAACGTGACCCCGGCGACGATGGCGATCAACGACTGCACCAGGGGGTCGACGAACAGACTGATCAGGGCCCAGCCGACGACTAGCCCCAGTACGGTGCCGAGGATACGCTGGCGCAGAAAGCGCCGCGTGGCGCCGAAGTTGGGCCGGCAGACGAAGAGCGTGGTCAGCAGGATCCAGTAGCCCTGGGTCGGATGGACCAGATGCAGCACGCCATAGCCCACCAGCAGCGCCGTGGGCAGTCGCAGGGCGTGGCGGAAGGTCGGCGACCCTGTGTTCAGGTTGAGCCGGATACGCTCCCAGACATCCCTGATGCTTCGGGGCGAGCGATTGAACAGGCTGGCATCCCGCTCGTCGGCCACGGCGTCCGGATTATGGGCGCTGGAGAGCTGGTTCTCGAGCGTCGCCAGATTCCGCGCCAGCGCCTGCAGCGAGCGCAGCAGCGGCGTCCAGGCCGGGTTTCGCTGGGCGCGCAGGTAGACGAGCGAGGCGCGCAGATCCTCCAGCGCCTGCTCGCTGAGATCGTGATCGAAGGGCTGGCGCAGCAGCAGCGCCTTGCCGAGACGCTTGCACGCCCGCCCCTGCTGATCGAGCAGGCGCTGGCAGCGGAACAGCACGTCGTGATGGAAAAACGTCTCCGCCAGCGCCGAGTAGGGGTAGTGCGAGGCGCTCACCCGCTCGTGAATGTCCTGAGCGATGAAGTAGAGCCGGAGGTAGCGGTTGAGCTTGCGGTTGCCCCGCTGGCCTTCGAGGCGCCGAAAGATCATCTCCTTGGCCTGATTGAGCGCGGTCACGACCCGTCCGTTCTGGCGCGCCAGCGCCACCCGTCGCGACTCCACATCGAGCCCGCGCACCGGCTCGAACAGCGTCGCCTTGATGAGCAGGTACTCGCCCAGCTCGCGGTAGAGCTGCGCCATGCTCTGCTTGACCGGCTGGCGCGAGAAGAGCGCGCACCAGATCACCGAAATCACCCCGTACCAGGCGGCACCGCCGACCAGCAGCAGCGGCTGTCGCCAGAAGTGCTCACCGCTGGCGCCACCGTGCTGCTCGATGTTGATCATCGAGTAGACCGAGAGAATCAGCGTCGCCGAGGCGATGGTCGCGTAGCGCTGCTCGACCGCCCCCAGCATGATGAAAAGGAAGGCGGAAATCGCAAGCCCCGGGGCGAAGAGCCATGGCCAGGGGAAGAGCAGCTCCACCGAGGCGGAGGCAACGAGAAAACAGAGCAGCGTCACCAGCAGCGCCCGGACTCGACCCTCCCAGCTGTCGTCGGTCTCGGCCAGGGCGCTGGCGATGATGCCGAGAAACAGCGGGATCGCCAGTGCGATCTGATCCAGTGACCAGCTCAGGGCGATAGCGCCGCTGAAGGCGAGAAAGACGCGGAAGCTGTAGGCGAACTTGTCGAGCGTCCAGAGGCGGCGCAGGGAGTGGGAAAGCGGCTCGGAAATGTCGGATCTCCTTGAACTCGTCGCCTGATGACGGAGCGACTGACGACCGCCATCGACGGTGGCACGGCGCGTTAACTGTCGCGGAATTCTATCAGGCTTACCCACGTGGCACCGCCGCGGCGGCCCGCGATAGCGCTGCATCTATCGACGGCTGCAGGCGAGACGACCCGTTCGCCACTGGCAATGACTGGTCGGCACGCAGCGACTGCGGCACCATCGTCGACTTCACCACCATCGTCGACTTCACCACCACCGTCGACTTCGCCACCCTCGTCGACCTCGCCACGCCGGAACCCGCCCAGCCATGACATCCACGCCTTGCCGATGACCGACACCGCGACTTCATCCCGCTGGCGCCGCGGCGGGCGTTTTCTCGCCCATGGGCTACGCGCCCTCTTCCTGCTGCTGGCAGTGGTCTGGGGTAGCGTCGCGCTCTTTCTCGAGCTGCCGGGGCCACGCTGGCAGGTCGACGCCACGCTCGTCGTCTGGATCGCATTGGGGCTCGCCGCCCTGGTGGCACCGCGATGGCATCCACGGCGGCGCGCGCGGGTGATTCGCCTGCTGTTTACCGCGAGCCTCGTGGCACTGGTGCTCTGGTGGCAGAGCCTGGCGCCACGCAGTGACCGCGACTGGGCGCCGGATGTGGCGCGCCAGCTCGCCGTCGAGCGGGTTGGTGATCGGGTAACGCTGCACAATGTACGCGACTTCGAGTGGCACTCGCCGAGCGAGGCCACGCCACATTGGGAGACCCGGAGTTACGATCTCACAACGCTTGCAAGCGTCGACATGATCGTCTCCTACTGGATGGGCCCGGCAATCGCTCACACGCTGGTGAGCTTCGGCTTCGCGGACGGCCGCTACCTCACCTTTTCGGTCGAGATTCGCCGCGAGCGCGACGAGGCGTTCTCCATCGTCGGCGGCGTCTTCAAGCAGTTCGAACTGAACCTGATCGCCGCCGACGAAAACGATATCCTGCGCCTTCGCAGCAACGTCCGAGGCGAGGACGTCTATCTTTACAGCGTAGCGCTCGCGCCCGACGCCCGTCGCGAGCTCTTTCTCGCCTATCTCGACGAGGCAAGGAAGCTCAGGCGGGAACCGGCGTTCTACAACACCCTGACCAGCAACTGCACGACCCTCGTCTTCGACATGGTCGACCGGATCGTCGACGGCCTGCCACGGGACGTGCGTTTGATTCTTTCGGGGTATCTACCGGCCTACGTGCACGATGTCGGCGGGCTGGCGTCGGGGGTGTCACTGGAGACGCTGCGCCAGCGCGGCCATATCAATGCCCGCGCCCAAGCCATCCCGTATGAGGACGGCTCCCGCGCTTTCTCACGCGCTATCCGCGATGGCGTGCCGGTTGCCGGCCAGGCGGCGGAGAAGGCGTCCGAGGCGACGCCCGCTGAAACGGACGATGAATCGACCGGCGAAAGCGCCGAAGACGACGCTACCCACGGAGGCCCCGCCACATCATGACGCCGAGTTCAGTGCGCCAGGCCATCGAGAATCGTATTGCCCATCTCACCGGACGCACCCTCGGCGGCGTGGACTACACCGAACCCAGGGGCGACCCGGGACTCTTCGGTCCCGACACGGTGGCGTGGAGAGTGCACGGCGAGTTCACGCCGATGATGTGCGGCGGCATCAGCGCGCTACTGCTGCAGATGCTTCATCCGCTGGCGCTCGCCGGGGTGTGGGATCACTCCAACTTTCGTCAGGACATGATCGGCCGGCTACGCCGGACCAGCCAATTCATCGCCGTGACCACCTTTGGCGCCCGCGACGACGCCGAGCAGATTCTCGAGCGGGTGCGTCGGGTGCATGACGGCGTGCACGGCGTCACCGCCGACGGCCGAGCCTACGCTGCCAACGATCCGGCGCTACTGGTGTGGGTGCACGTCGCCGAGATGAGCCGCTTTCTCGCCGCGCACCAGCGCTACCGCAACCCCCATCTGAGCCTCGCCGATCAGGATCGCTACTTCGCCGAAACCGCCCGCGTCGCCGAAGCGCTCGGCGCGACGAACGTGCCCAGCAGTCGCGCGGCGATCGACGCCTACCTGGAACGCCAGCGGCGCTATCTGGTCTGCGATGCGCGCACCCGAGACGTGATCGAGGTGCTGCTCGACGCACTGCCGCCAAGCCCGGTCGTGCGCCCGGTGGGCAAGCTCTTCATGCGGGCGGGGATCGACCTGCTGCCACCGTGGGCGGCAACCCTGCTGAGCCTGGAGATGTCCAGCGCGGAGCGTCAGGCCGTGCGCAGCGGCGTGCGCAGCGGCGTGCGCGCGCTGTCGCCGGTCGTGCGGTGGGCAGTGCGCAACGGCTCCTACCGCCGCGCCATGGAGCGCATGCAGGTCCGCGAACAGGCCCAGAAGAAGACTCAGGCCTGATCCACGGCGCGACGGTTTTATCCCAGCTCGCGACGCAGCCAGGCGGCGAGGCGTTCCCCGCGACGCGGATCGATCCGCGGCGATAGCCACAGCCCCAGCGCGCCACCGGTCTCGATCGCCGGCCACGGCGCCTCCAGCCGGCCCTGTTCGCGCTCGGCGGCCACCAGCAGTTCGGGGGCGATGGCGACCCCCAGCCCCGCCAGTGCCGCCTCCAGCAGATAGTAGAGATGCTCGAAGCTGCGCCCGCCGGCGCGGGCCGCGGCCAGCGTTGCCTCATCGACCCCCATCGCAGCGGCCCACGCCGGCCACGCCTGCCGCCGCGACGCCGTCTCCAGCAGGGTGAGCGACTCAAGCATGGCGGTGGGCGAGCCACGGGACGCCGGTGTCCACCGGCCCGGCGTCGCCACCGCGACAATCCGCTCGGGCAGCAGCTCGAACACCGGCATGTCATCCGGCCACGGCGGCGCCGCGAAGCGCAGTGTGGCATCGACATCCTCGCGGCGCGGGTCGAGCTCGTTCTCGCTCGAGACCACCCGCAGGCGAAGGTCGGGCAGCTCGGCGTTGAGTCGGTCGAGACGCGGAATCAGCCAGCGCGCGAGCAGGCTGCCGGGGCAGGCGAGGGTAAACGGCGCCTCATCGAGGTGTCGGCTCAGCGCCGCACACCCCGCGGCGAGATGTGAGAATCCCTCACTCACCTCGGGTTGTAGCGCACGACCGTGAGCGGTCGGTACCAACCCGCGCCCGAGCTTGTCGAACAGCGCGACACCGAAGTGATGTTCCAGCGTACGAAGCTGACGGCTTACCGCACCGTGAGTGACGTTAAGCTCCTCGGCGGCAGCGCTGACGCTACCCAGACGAGCGGTCGCCTCGAACGCGCGCAGCGCGTTGAGAGATGGCAGCGGGGTCATGGCGCCCTCCTGATCTGTGATCTTTTCTCACACGTTACGGAAAGTTTATCGATTTTCTCCGTCCCGCGCGCGGCCTAGTCTGGATCCATCGAAACGCGCCGCCGGACCCTTCGGCGCTCGCGCTGACCAGGAGCCAAACGATGACCGACTTTCCCGACGCCAACGGTTTCTTCGGCGACGCCCGTGACGGTGAGCCCGGACCGCGCTATGGCGGGCGCTACGTGGCCGAGACACTCATGCCGCTGATCGGTGAGATCGAAGCGGCCTACGATGCCGCGCGTGTCGACCCCGACTTCCAGGCTCGCTTTCAAGCCCTACAGCAGGACTACGTCGGCCGAGCGACGCCGCTCTACTTCGCCGAGCGTCTCACCGAGCATTTCGGCGGCGCGCAGATCTACCTCAAGCGCGAAGACCTCACTCACACCGGTGCGCACAAGATCAACAACGCCCTCGGCCAGGCGCTGCTGGCGCTGCGCATGGGCCGCCGCCGGCTGATCGCCGAAACCGGCGCCGGCATGCATGGGGTCGCGGTGGCAACGGTCGCCGCGCGACTCGGTCTGACCTGCGTGGTCTACATGGGCGCGACCGATATCGAGCGTCAGCAGCCCAACGTTCAGCGCATGCGCCTACTCGGTGCCGAGATCGTTCCCGTGCACAACGGCACCGCGACGCTCAAGGACGCCATGAACGAGGCGCTACGCGACTGGGTCGCCAACGTCGACGACACCTTCTACATCATCGGCACCGTTGCCGGCCCGGCGCCCTACCCGCGCATGGTGCGCGACTTCCAGTCGGTGATCGGCCGCGAGACCCGCGAGCAGATGCTGACGCGCCACGCCCGGTTGCCGGACACGCTGATCGCCTGTGTCGGGGGTGGCTCCAATGCCATGGGGATGTTTCACGCCTTTCTCGACGATGCGACGGTCTCGCTGGTGGGGACGGAGGCCGCGGGAGACGGTCTCGAGAGCGGCCGCCACGCCGCCAGCCTCAACGGCGGCACGCCCGGCATTCTTCACGGTAACCGCACCTATCTGCTGCAGAGTGACGACGGCCAGATACAGGATGCGCACTCGATCTCCGCCGGGCTCGACTATCCCGGCGTCGGGCCGGAACACGCCTACCTGCACGACAGCGGGCGGGCCAGCTACGTCGCGGTGACCGACGACGAGGCGCTGGCGGCGGTCTCACTCTGCTGCCAACTGGAGGGCATCCTGCCGGCACTGGAGTCGGCGCACGCGCTGCACGAAGCCGGCCGCCTGGCGGCGACACAGCCCGCTGACCAGATCATCGTGGTCTGCCTCAGCGGTCGCGGCGACAAGGACATGACCACCATCACCCGCCACCTGATGCCCGAGCATCCCACGTCAGAGGAGACTGCCGCATGAGCGCGCCTGATTCGTCCCACTCGTTCGCCGAGCGTTCACGTGCCGACACGCTCGCCACTGAAGCCCCCGGCGCCCGTTCGACTCGCGATTCCCGTCTGGCACGACGCTTTGCGGCACTGCATGAGGCCAACCGCGCGGCGCTGGTCACCTACGTCATGGCCGGCGATCCCGACCCGCTGGCCAGCCGGGAGTTGATGGCGCGCCTGCCGGCCGCCGGGGCCGATGTCATCGAGCTTGGCATGCCGTTCAGCGATCCGATGGCCGACGGCGTGGCGATTCAGCGCGCCGGTCAGCGGGCCCTGGCGAACGGCCAGACGCTGGCTGGCACCCTCGATCAGGTCCGCGACTTTCGTCAGCAGGACGACGACACCCCCATCGTCCTCATGGGCTATCTCAATCCGATCCAGCGCTTCGGCGAGACGCGGTTTCTCGAAGCCGCCAGCGCCGCCGGCGTGGACGGCCTGATCCTGGTCGACCTGCCGCCGGAACACGCGGCCACGCTCACCGCCAAGGCGCGGGACCTGGGGCTTTCTCGGATTCCACTGGTGGCACCGACCACCCCGGCGGAGCGGCTGCCGGCGCTGCTCGCCCAGGGAGACGGCTTCGTCTATCGCATCGCCTTCAACGGCGTGACGGGGAGTCAGAGCCTCGACCTCGAGGGGCCGCTGGGTGACGCCCTGGCCCAGCTCAAGCAGCAGACGCCCCTACCGATCGCCGTCGGCTTCGGCGTTCGCGATGCCGAGAGCGCCGCCGCTGTTGCCCGGGTCGCCGATGCTGTCGTCGTCGGGAGCGCGCTGGTCGAACGGCTCGTCGAGTCCGGCGTGGAGGGGGCGCTTGAGCTGACGACGTCGCTGGCAGGCGCGATCGCCCAGGCCCGCCGGCAGGGATGATCGTTCGTTTTTTTACACGGGTGAGTGCGGTTTTAACCGCTTTTGTTCGATTCCATTGCCGCTAAACTGCGCTCATCGGCCCCGCATGAGGGGCCTCCTGACAGCCCTGACAGGAGAGAGAGAATGCAGACGATTCGACGCGGCAACGAACGCGGCTATGCCGATCACGGCTGGCTCAAGAGCTATCACTCGTTCTCGTTTGCCGGGTATCACGACCCGGCACACGTCCATTTCAGCGTGCTGCGGGTGATCAACGAAGACCGGGTGGCACCGGGTGAGGGCTTCGGCAGGCATAGCCATCGCGACATGGAGATCTTCTCCTACGTGCTGAGCGGCGAGCTCGCCCACCGCGACACCCTGGGCAACGGGTCCGCGATCGGCCCGGGTCGAGTCCAGATCATGACCACCGGAAAGGGCGTGGAGCACAGCGAGTTCAACCACTCGGCGGATGCGCCGGTCCACTTTCTGCAGATCTGGCTATTCCCGTGGGCACGCGATCTCGAACCCCGCTACGCGGAGAAGGATTTTCGTGATGTCGACAAACGCGGTCGGCTCTGCCTGATTCTCTCGCCGGACGGACGCGACGGCTCGCTGAGTCTGGCGCAGGACGCGTTCATCCATGCGGGATTGTTCGACGCAGCGGAGCGGGCGGAACTTGGGCTGGAGACGGGGCGGCAAGCCTACGTGCACGTGGCGCAAGGGTCGCTAACGGTCAATGGCGAGCGGCTGGCACCCGGCGATGCCTTGATGCTGACGGGTGAGTCTGGGGTGACGCTGGAAAGCGGCGAGAATGCCGAAGTGCTGGTATTCGATCTGCCGGTGCTGACGTAGTCACCTCGCACCGGCCATCAGACTGACGCGGCTCAGAGATGCTTCAGCAGGCTCTGCAGCCGTTCGAGATCGCGGGAGTCGCCGACCAGACGCAGCCGGCCGTCGAAGAGTCCGTTGCGAAAAGCGCGTTGAGAGGGCTTGCGCAGAAACTGCGTGGCACTCTCGGCATCGCGAAAGCGCAGCTCGAGGGCCAGATCCACCGGCAGGCCGGGATGGCTCTCGATCGTCTGGGGGCGCATCCGATAGTGACGGGCGACGGCCAGATCCTCGGTGGCCACTCCCCAGTCGAAGCGCTCGAGACGCGCCAGGGTATCGCGGAATTCGGCCTTGCGGGCACGGGCTCGCTTGAGCATCACGCCGAGCCACCACAGCATCAATTTGAGCTTCATGACTGCCTCTCGTACGCGGCGGGCTCTCGGCATCGAGCGCCTTCCGCCAGTGTCGTAGGGCGCGAACACCGCCCCGCATGGAGGAGGGGTTCGAAGCCCGATGACAGAAATGCCGACCCGACGGGCGGATCGGTCATCGTTGCACTCGGTGATGAGTGACGTTTCGCTCGCGGGCGGCGTTACTTGCTGCCGAGAGAGTCCTTGAGCGATTTGCCGGGCTTGAACGCCACGGTCTTGCTGGCGGGGATGTCCAGCGGCTTGCCGGTCTGGGGGTTCTTGCCGGTACGCGCCGCGCGCTCGCGAACGGTGAACGAGCCGAAGCCGATCAGCGTCACGTCGTCACCCTTGGCGACCGTCCCGGTGATCTCGTCGAGAATGACGTTGAGCACCTGGCTGGCTTTGTCTTTCGAAAGATCCGCACGCTCGGCGATGGCCGTAGCGAGTTCTGGCTTACGCATAAAGCCCTCCTGGTTTGGCAATGGCGTTAATTGATACGCCTGTATCGAAACTACGTTGTTGTTCTCGACGGGGATCGATCCCGTCGAGCGCATGATAGGCCGTTCGAGACCCGATGTATAAAGCGCGCGCAAGCGCGCTCGGCGCCCCGCCGTTACCGAGGCTAGCCTAGCAACGCCGGTGCCGCACGCGCCAGTGCGACTTTACGCCGAACGCAGCGCCCGATGAGCGCAAAACCGATGACCTTTCCTGCCGCATTGTCGGCAATGGCGGCGAGATCCTCGCCCTCGCCTTCGACGCGCCAGTGCGCTGGCGACTCGGCGGGCGGTAGCGCCACGACTGGCAGCAGCGGCGTTTTCGCGACCACCGGCCAGGCGCCGTAAATGACTTCCGTCGGCGTGCCGGTGAGCGTCGCGGCAAGTGCGCGGGCGCTCGCCTGCAGTGGCTGCACGTACCGGGCGCTGACGCCGTGCTCGGCTGCCCCGAGGCCGTCGACGCAGGCAACGTCGCCAAGGGCGTAGATTCCGGGCGCGCTGGTCGCCAGATAGCGGTCGGTGAGAATGCCCGCCGGCGAAACGGCAAGCCCCGCTGCGTCGGCCAGCGCGGTTCGCGGGCGCAGGCCGGTGGCAATCAACACGACATCGGCGCCCAGCCGCTCGCCATCGTCGAGGGTGAGTACCGCGTCATCCGACACCGCCTCGAGCGAGATGACCTCGCGGGCGAGGCGGGTCGTGATGCCGCCCCGCGCGAACGCTGCCGCCAGAACCTCCCCCAGACGCGTTGGCAGCAGCCGCGCCAGGGGCGTCGCCTCCGGGGCGATGAGTGTGACCCGGTGGCCACCGGCGTGGAGATCGTTGGCGTATTCGCAGCCGACCAGCCCCGCGCCGATGATCGCCACCCGTGCCGGTCCAGGGCCGTGGCGGGTCAGCGCCGCGCGGAACCGGCGGTAGTCATCGAGATCGTTGATCTGGAAGACACGATCCGCCAGCGCCGCGCTGACGGTGAAGGGGTGATACGGCGCCGCGCCCGAGGCAAGCACCAGCTGTGCATAAGGCAGCCGCTCGGCGCCAAGGTGCAGACAGCGCGCCGCCGGGTCAATGGCGTCGACCCGAGTGTGGATACGCAGACGCGCGTCGAGCGCCTCGGCCACCTCGAGCGCACTTCGGGTCGACAGGTCGGCGGCGGTCTGGCCCTTGGTGAAGGCGCTGGAGAGCAGCGGCTTGGCGTACTCGTCGCCGCTGTCGGCGGTGATCAGGGTGATCGGTCGCTCAGGGTCGCGGGCGCGTACGCCGCGGGCCAGCGCCAGCCCCGCCATGCCGGTACCTACGACCACAAGCCCCGGCGCCGCGTTGCTGCTCGTGCTCGCTTCGGTCGTATCGGCGGGCGCGGCGACGCGACAGGACGAGGCAGCGCCAGCAGGCGGCGCCGTGACGGAAGATGAACCGATGGCGTCGGGACCCGTGACAGGCGCGGTTTCGGGCCCCGTGACAGGCGCGGCTTCGGGCCCCGTGACAGGTGCGGTCATGTCAGCCTCTTGTGTCAGGACGAACGGGGGCTCGATGCTACACTACGTCGCCACTTGTCCACCGCTTCCCGCCCGCTGCCCGGGTGATCACACGACGTGGAGCCCTGCGTGTCCCCAGCTGAACACTGTCATGCGTTTCCCCCTGACGAGCGCCAGCGCGTCCTGCGCTGGGTACCGCTCGCCGCCCGCCGCGCCACGATGGAGGCCCCCTGGTGGCAATGGCTCGCCTCGACCGACTCACTCACCGCCCGCCTGATCGCGGCGTCGCCGCGCCCCTTTCACGTTCGCCTCGTCTCCCAGGGGGTGAAGGTGCCACGCCGTGACGAGGCGCAGGCGCTGGGGCTGGCCGCAGGGCGCGTCGCCTGGGTTCGCGAAGTGGCGCTGATGAGCGGCGAGCGCTGCTGGGTGGTGGCGCGCTCGGTGGCGCCGCTGACGCGACGGGGGCATCGCCAGCTGCGCGCGCTGGGCGAGCGCTCGCTGGGCAGCTGGCTCTTCGCCCAGCCGGATCTCGAGCGCGGCCCGATCGAGATCGCGCCGGTCGCGCCCGACGGCGAGACGCTCTGGCTTCGCCGCTCGCGTTTTCGCCATGGTGGGATTCGCCTGCTGGTACAGGAGGGCTTTCAGCGCGACATGGCAGAAGATCTGGGACTGGCGCACTCGCCGCCTGCATCGGGTTGATCCCCCTCATCGCTTCGCCACCGTCCGTCTGGCGCGATCGCCGGTCTCGTTGGATCGCCGGTCTCGTTGGATCGCCGGTCTCGCTCAATCGCCGGTCTCGCTCGGTCGGTGGTGTCACCGTGACCCGCTGTCGAAGCGCCGCCGCATCTGCGTTAAGGTTCCGGCTTGCCGTCGCGCCCCGCCCATTCGGAGAGTGTCATGCCCAGCGCCGATTCCGCCGCCGCCCGCCCCCGGGGGCTCGCCCGCCTGCCCGACTTCCTGCGTCTGACTCGGCTCGACAAGCCGATCGGCACCTGGCTTCTGATGTGGCCGACGCTATGGGCACTCTGGCTCGGTGCCGACGGCGTGCCGGATCGCGCCAACCTGATCATCTTCGTGCTCGGCGTCTATCTGATGCGGGCCGCGGGCTGCGTGGTCAACGACTACGCTGACCGCAAGATCGACGGCCACGTCAAGCGCACCCGAGCCCGTCCGCTCGCCACCGGACGTATCGGCGAGGGCGAGGCCAAGATCCTGTTCGCCGTATTGGTGGCAGGGTCCTTCGTGCTGGTCTGCTTCACCAACCTGCCGACGGTGCTGCTGTCGTTCGTTGGCGTGGCGCTGGCGGCGGCCTACCCGTTCATGAAGCGCTACACCCATCTGCCGCAGGTGGTACTGGGACTGGCCTTCTCGTGGGCGATCCCGATGGCGTTCATGGCCGTCAGCCGTGAAGTCCCTCTGGAGGCGTGGCTGCTGCTCGTCGCCAACGTCGCGTGGACGGTCGCCTACGACACCCAGTACGCCATGGTCGACCGCGACGACGACATTAAGATCGGGGTCAAATCCACCGCACGACTCTTCGGCCGCGCCGACAAACTCATGATTGGCCTGCTGCAGCTGACAACGCTCGCCCTGCTGGCCGGGGTGGGGGCACGGCTGGCACTCGGCGGCTTCTTCTGGCTGGGGCTCGCGGCCATGGCGGCGACATTCGTTTATCAGCAGTGGCTTATCCAGAGTCGCGAGCGCGAGCCCTGCTTCCAGGCCTTCCTCAACAATTTCTGGTCGGGGCTGGTGCTTTTTGCCGGGCTGGCACTGGCCCTGTGGCCGGTCGCTTGACCGCCGCGAACGCCGCTGTCACTTTTCTGTCATCTGTTCGCGCTGTAATCGTCACGGTTCTGTCACGACCAGCGCGGTGCTTTCGGGTACGCCATCAGCGCCGCCGGCTCGGGAGAACACGACCCTCGGTCGTTCCCTCTCTATTCTTCGAGGCCCGTCCATGAGCTCCAAGACCGTACTCATCGTCGACGATGAACCCGCCATCCGCGAGATGATCGCCGTGGCGCTGGAAATGGCCGACTACCGCGTGCTGGAAGCGGAAAACGCCCAGACCGGCCATGCCATGGCGCTGGATAACAAGCCCGACCTAGTACTGCTTGACTGGATGATGCCCGGCACCAGCGGTATCGAGCTGGCGCGGCGACTCAAGCGCGAGGAGGCCACCGCCGAGATGCCGATCATCCTGCTCACCGCCAAGGGTGAGGAGGACAATAAGATTCAGGGGCTCGAAGCCGGCGCCGATGACTACATCACCAAACCGTTCTCGCCGCGGGAGCTGGTCGCGCGGCTGAAGGCCGTGCTGCGCCGTGCCACGCCGGCGGGGGTCGAGGAGTCGGTCGAGGTCGAGGGCCTCAAGCTCGATCCCGCCAGTCACCGGGTCACCTCCCACGGCGGTGCGCTGGAGATCGGCCCCACCGAATACCGCCTGCTGCAGTTCTTCATGACGCATCAGGAGCGGGCCTACACCCGCAGCCAGCTGCTCGATCAGGTCTGGGGCGGCAACGTCTACGTCGAGGAGCGCACCGTCGACGTGCACATTCGTCGTCTGCGCAAGTCGCTTGGCGAGACACACCAGCATCTGGTCCAGACCGTCCGCGGTACCGGTTACCGCTTCTCGACCCGGGAGTGATTTGCGCGTGCGCTACTGGATCAACGAACTGTGGCGACTCGGCTACATGCTTTTCGGCCTCGGCGCGATGGGCGGGCTGCTCGGCACGCTGTTCGACGCGCTGTTCGCCGGGCTGGGCTGGGGCATTGCCGCCGGACTCGGTCTCTACGTCTTTTTGCACCTGCTTCACGTCCGCCGGCTCTACGTCTGGCTGCTGCGCCATCCGCGTGAGGCGCCGCCGCCGGGTACCGGCGTCTGGGGCGATCTGTTCGACCGCCTCTACAGCTACCAGAAAGCCCAGAGTCAGCTGCAGCAGCGCCTGCGTGACATCCTCCGACGCATTCAGGACTCCTGCGAGGCGATGCGCGATAGCGTCGTCATGCTCGACCCCCGCGGCGATCTGGACTGGTGGAACAGCGCGGCTTCCGAGATGCTCGGCCTCAAGCCGGACCACGACCGCGGTCGACCGATTACCAATCTGCTGCGCGACCCGCGCTTCATCGACTACTTCAACGCCGGCGACTACGCCGAACCGCTGCTGATCCCATCGCCGCTACATCACTCCCAGATGCTGCAGTTCCAGATCACGCTGTTCGGCGACAATGAGCGTCTGGTGATGGCGCGCGATGTCACGCGACTGCACCAGCTGGAGATGATGCGCCGCGACTTCGTCGCCAATGTCTCCCATGAGCTGCGCACACCGCTGACGGTGCTGGCCGGCTACCTCGAGACCTACGCCGAACACGCCGGTGAGCTGCCGTCGCGCTGGCAGCGTGGTTTCGATCAAATGCAGGCGCAGACGACTCGCATGCAGCATCTGGTCGACGATCTGCTGCTGCTCTCGCGCCTGGAGATCGACAGCGCCGGCGCTGACGACCTGCCGCTCGATGTCGGGACACTGCTGAAGCGCATTCTCGAGGATGCGCGTGAACTGAGCGCCGGCCGTCAGACGTTGACGCTGGAGCTCGAGGAGAGTCGCCAGCTCCTCGGCAACGCCCACGAACTCAGAAGCGCGATCTCCAACCTGGTCTTCAACGCGGTGCGCTACACCCCCGAGGGCAGTCAGATCACCCTGCGCTGGAAGACCTGGCATGACGGCAGCGCCATCGAGGTCGAGGATGACGGCGATGGCTTCGATCCAGTCCACATTCCACGCCTGACCGAACGCTTCTATCGCATCGACAAGGGTCGAAGTACTGCGACCGGCGGCACCGGGCTCGGCCTCGCCATCGTCAAGCACGTGCTGCTGAGACACGGCGCCAAGCTCGACATCGCCAGTCGCCCCGGCAGGGGCGCGCGCTTTCGCTGCGCGTTCGCCGGCGCTCGCCTCCTCCCGGCCGACGCCCCTTCTGCAGACGCCCCTTCTGCCAACGGCAGGCCTTTGAGTGACAGCGCGGTTCCCGAGATGCCGCCCCGCAACGTCTGAGCCTGCGAGGCACGATACCGGCGGCGCCGGCGTCCATCCGACACGGCATGACGCTCGCCCCGCCCGGGCTGCGCCGCCCACGCCACCGCTGGCGTCACGCTTTTCTCACGGATTCCACTGAATTTCGCCCCGGCGCCGCCGATAGAGAGGCGGGATAGGAGACATATACTCCTCTAACTCTATTGGTGATGCCCGGCGGCGTTCGTCTTCACCCCGCCGCCGCATCGCAAGACGACGGGATGCGAAATAATGACGATGCGCCAGAAGCTCTGGATGACAGTCGGCCTGATGTGGGTCGGAATGATGGTTCTCGTGGGCTGGATGGCGCTCGAGAAACGCGACACCCTGATGAACGAACGTGTGACCAGTCTCAAGAGCTTCGTCGCCAGCGCACAGACGCTGGTCGAGCGCTACGCCGAACGCGCCGACAACGGTGAGTTCTCCACCGAGGAGGCGCAGGATCTCGCGCGCCGCAATCTTTCGGCGCTCGATCTCGACGGCAGCTACGTCTACGCCTTCGATAGCGATATCCATCTCGTCTACCACCCGAAGCGCGAAATCGGCAGCGACATGAGCAGCTTTCGCGATGACAACGGCATGTACTTCTATCGCGAGCTCAAGGCGGTCGCGGACTCCCCCGAAGACGAAATGCTCGAGTACGTCTCCACCAACGCCGATGGCGACGACGTCTCGAAGCTCAACTACGTGCGTTACGTTCCGGAGTGGGACTGGTATCTCGCCTCCAACGTCTACATCTCCGACATCCAGCAGGCCTTCTGGAGCGGTGTTTTCCGGATGGGGCTGGTCACCTTCTTCATCGGCCTGACGATCACGCTGGTCATGGCCTGGATCATTCGCAACGTCCTCGCCGACCTCGGGGGTGACCCGCGCGAGGCACGCGACAGCGTCAAGCTCATCGCCGATGGCGATCTGACCCGTGCCATCGCCGTGCAGCCCAATGACGACCGCAGCGTGCTCGCGGCGATCGAAGGCATGCGTTCGCGCCTGGCCACCTCGATGACCGACGTGCGCCACGCCTCCAGCACGCTCACCGTGGGCATCAGTCAGATCCACAGCGGTAACCAGGATCTCTCCGCACGCACCGAGCAGCAGGCGGCCTCGATCAGCGAAACCGCTTCCAGCATGGAAGAGCTGACACAGACCGTGCGTCAGAATGCCGACAATGCGCGTCAGGCCAATAACCTGGCCGGCGAGGCGCGCACCACCGCCACCGAGGGCGGCCAGAAGATGGATCATGTCGTCACCACCATGAAGGGCATCACCGACAGCTCACGCAAGGTGACCGAGATCGTCGGCGTGATCGACTCCATCGCCTTCCAGACCAACATTCTGGCACTCAATGCCTCGGTGGAAGCGGCACGTGCCGGCGAGCAGGGTCGCGGCTTCGCCGTGGTCGCCAACGAAGTGCGCACGCTGGCCAGCCGCAGCGCCGATGCCTCGCGGGAGATCCGCGAGCTGATCGACGCCTCGAATCGCCAGATCGATGCCGGCTCCGAGACCGTCGCCGAAGCCGGCGAGACCATTCGCCGGGCGGTCGAGTCCGTCACTCGCATGACCGACCTCATCGAGGAGATTTCGGTCGCCTCCGGCGAGCAGTCCAACGGCATCGATCAGGTCAACAATGCCGTGGTGCAGATGGATCAGGTGACCCAGCAGAACGCGACGCTGGTCCAGGAGGCCTCCAGTGCCGCCGAGACGCTCAACGAGCAGATCGGCATGCTGGAACGCGCCCTCTCCGGCTTCCGCGTGGCCGACGAGAGCTACGGCGGCATGCTCTCCCGCCATGCCCAGCCCGCGACATCCGGGGCTCGCGAGACGGCGCCGGCACCCCGCCGCATGTCACAGACCCCCAAGACGCCTACCGTCAGCCTCAGCCGCACTGAGACCAGCAGCAGCGAGGACAACTGGGAGTCTTTCTAACGGCTCCCGTTCCACTCCCCCCGGCGCCGCGTCGTGCATAGGCACGCGCGGCGCTGCGCGTTATGGTGAGACTTTCCCCCGCCGAGCGTCCGCCTGTGACCGTCGCCTCTCACTGCCATCGCGCCACACGTCTTCCTTTCCTGTCAGCGCGTCCGCGCCCCGCGCGTCGTCGATCGTCGATGCCGAACCGCACGTTTGCGTTGATGCTGACGCTCGCGTCGACCCTGTTGCTTACCCCGACGCCGGTCATCGCCGAGACGATTCCGGTCACTTTCCCGTCGCACGTGCCGCAAGGGTCGATGGTGGTCGGCCGCGTACCGCCTGCCAGTCAGGTGCGCGTCGGCGAGCGAGCGCTGCGGGTGACCGATTACGGCACGGTGGTGTTTGGCGTCGGCCGCGATGCCACCGGTGCACAGCGTGTCGCGGTGACGCCACCCGGCGGACCGGCGCAGACGGTGGCGATCGAGATCACCCCGCGGGATTGGCCCATCGAACGTGTCGATGGCGTCCCGCCGAAGAGCGTCTCGCCGCCGCCGGAGATCGCCGCGCGCATTCAGCGCGAGCAGGCCGCCGTCAGCGCCGAGCGGACCCGTGACGACGCGCGCGTCGGCTTCGCGGAGGCGTTCATCTGGCCGGTCGAGGGGCGGATCAGCGGGCGTTTCGGCAATCAGCGTATCTACAACGGCACGCCGGGCTCGGCGCACTCGGGAATGGATATCGCCGCGGCCACCGGCACGCCGGTCAAGGCGCCGGCCAGCGGGGTGATCACCTTCGCCGATGATCTCTATCTCACGGGTGGCACCGTGCTGCTCGATCACGGCTACGGCATCAGCTCCAACTTCCTGCATCTGTCACGTCTCGACGTCGCCGTGGGCGACCGCGTCGAACAGGGCGAGGTGATCGGACTCGTGGGGGCCACCGGCCGCGCGACGGGACCGCACCTGCACTGGGGCATGAACTGGTTCGACACCCGGATCGACCCGCTTCTGGTGCTCGAACGCGGCGAATGACGCGATGCCTGGCCGCACCGAGCGGGACGCCTCCCCAGACGGGGGGCGCGCGTGAAAGGGAAAGCGGCGAGAACGGGAAAGCGGCGAGCGGGGGCGCGTCAGGCGGCCTCGTCGTCGCGGCGCCAGTAGCCGGTGACCAGGTGCTGGCCCTTCTCCAGCTTGAACTCCTGCTTGAGCCGCTTGCGCAGCGCGTGGGTCGGCTCGGCTTCGCCGGAGAACCAGACGAAAAGGTCGTCGCATGATTCGGGCATGGCCGCGATGACGGCCTCGGCGATGCGTTCACTCGGCGCCCGGTGGTGCTGGCGGTGGCACCAGGTCACCTGACAGTGATCCGGAACCGCGAGCTCGAGCTCGTCCGCCGGTGTCTCCACTTCCAGCCACGCTTCCACTCGGGCGCTCGCCGGCAGTGTCTCCAGCAGTCGAGCAATCGCCGGTAGCGCCGTTTCGTCGCCGCCGAGCAGGTAGTGCGAGGCCGGCGCCACGCCGCGGCCAAAGGGCCCGGCCATGCCGCAGCGGTCACCGGGGCGAGCGCGGCGGGCGAAATTGCCCCCCGGTCCCGGCGCCTCGTGGAGCAGAAAGTCGATCTCGACCTCGCCGCGGGCGAGATCGAGGCGGCGAATGGTGTAATAGCGGATCTCGGCGCGTTTCTCTGCCGGCGGCCAGTGGGTGCCACCCTCCGCGGTGGGGCGCGGCCACTGAGGCTCGGCAAGCCCTTCCGGCGGTAGATGCAGCCGCACGTGCCACTCCTCGGGATGGTCGAAGCGCGCCAGATCCTCCCCGGTCAGGGTCAGCCGGCGCATGCTTGGCGAAATATCCTCCACCCGCGTAACGCGCATCTCGCGAAAGTTGGCGAAGGTCGGTGCAGCGACGACGTCGCCATGCCAGTGCAGCGGCAGCGCATTGTCACCGGCAAACAGCGTCACGTAGTGCTCGATGACCGCACGCTGCGTCTCCAGTCCATCCCGCGACGCCGCTTCGGCTTTCATGTGGAGGCCGACGCGACTCTTCTTGAAGGTCGCCTCGCCGCCCGGCAGCGCGATGACGATGCGCTGGTCGTCGTCGCGATACTCGACGTCATACTCTTCTAGGAAAGCTCTCAATCGCGATTGAAAATCATTGGCATCGGTAAGCGTCAGTGTGGCGTCGCAGCTGAGTGCAGTCATGATCTCGATTCGTTCAGCGGAAGTGGTCGGGCGGGGCGGCCGGCAGGCCGAAATCACAGCCTATCAGAAATGAGGCAATGAGAAAGTCTCTCAAGACGACGTGAACCGCCCGTCGAGACGACGATGCCTCCGACCGTCGAGACGGGCGGAGGCATCGGTGTCAGGCGTCGCTCATGAATCAGCGCGCCTCCTGCATGACCGGGATCGGACGATCCGTCTCGGCTCAGGCAGTCGCTTCAGCGTAGCGACGGTTCACTTCGTCCCAGTTGATCACGTCATAGAATGCCGCGATGTAGTCCGGACGCTTGTTCTGATACTTCAGATAGTAAGCGTGCTCCCAGACGTCCAGACCCAGCACCGGCGTATTGCCTTCCATCAGCGGGCTGTCCTGGTTCAGGGTGTTGATCACCTTGAGCTTCTTCTCCGGCGTGACCACGAGCCAGGCCCAGCCGCTACCGAAACGCCCGGTGGCTGCCTTCTTGAACTCCTCTTTGAAGTTCTCGTAGCCGCCCAGCTCGCTCTCGATCGCTTCACCGATCTTGCCGGTCGGCTCGCCGCCACCGTCCTGGGACATGACGGTCCAGAACAGCGAGTGGTTGGCATGACCGCCGCCATTGTTGATGACAGCCTGACGCTTGTCCTGCGGCACCTTGTCGATATCGGCCATCAGCTTGTCGACCGGCACGTCTTCGAGCCCGGTGCCTTCCAGCGCGGCATTCAGGTTATTGACGTAGGTCTGATGGTGACGAGTGTGGTGAATCTCCATCGTCATTGCATCGATCTTGGGTTCGAGGGCGTCGTAAGCGTAGGGCAGCGACGGTAGGTTATGAGCCATGATCAAAACTCCCTTTCATGGAGGAGGCGTTGCCCGATACGGGCGCCTCGCGGGTGAACCAAAATAGTGAGCGGCGCTTTCGAGTGTCAAGCCGACAGGCAAGAGCAACATCGCCGCCCTGTCACGTATCACCTTGATGCCAAATGACTTTTCAGGCCATGTGCCGCCAATGCGGCGATGCCACGGCCCGCCCGTCATTTGACCGTTCTAGTCTAGATGGCGCGCGTGAAGGCCGCTTTCAACCCCGCAACGCGAATTCGTCACGATCAGCAGGGCCGATGGCCTCAGCGACCGCGCGCCAGCCGGCGATTGGCACTCGCCGGCGTGTCGCGGTAATAGCGATCCCACAGCATCACGCCGCCAGCGACGCCGCCGGGCAGCAGCAGCAGATTGAGCACCGGCACCCATGTCGCGAGCGACATCAGTCCGCCGTAGGTCAACGTCGGCCACCAGCGCGAACGCAGCCGTCGACGCATGTCGCCAAAGCCCACCGCGTTGTTGTCCATCGGGTAATCCAGATACTGGATCGCCATCATCCAGGCCGAAAACAGCGCCCACAGAAAAGGCGTGAAGACGTTGAGCCCGGGCACGAAGCCGAGCACGAAGAGCAGCGCCATGCGCGGCAGCAGATAGCCGAGCTTGACCAGTTCCCGGCCCAGCGCATCGACGCCGGTCTTGAACCAACCCCGCTCATCGGCGGGCGGACGCCCGGTGAGGCGCGTCTCGACCTTTTCGGCGAGAAAGCCGTAGAAGGGAGCGGCGATCAGGTTCGAGACCAGCGTGAAGGTGAAAAAGACCATCAGCACCAGGCCGATGACCAGCAGCGGCCAGATCAGCCACTCCAGCCAGTCGAGCCAGTCGGGCACCTTGGCCATGCCGTAGTCGAGCCAGCCGCCGAAGTGCTCGAGCAGATAGTAGATCGTGGCGACGTAGAGCAGCAGATTGACCAGCACCGGGCCGATGACGAAACGCCGTAGCCCGGGCTCGAGTACCAGCCGCGTACCGCGGCCGATGGCCTGAAGAGAGTAGATCATGTGATTGTGCGACCCGAGAGTGCATGGCAAAAGCGACAAGCTAACACAGTCGGGTCGAGGCGAGGCGACCGCTCAATCGAGCGCGAATCCGTGGCGCCCGGCGTGGGCTCAGGAGCGCTCGGTTCTGCTGATATCGTCTGGGTTGAGCGCGTCGATAGAGGTGTGGCGAATATCCTGGCCCTTGACCAGATAGATCACGTGCTCGGCGAGGTTATCGGCGTGATCGCCGATACGCTCGAGCGCACGCAGCACGGTCATGACGCTGAGAACACCGCCGATGGAGCGCGAGTCTTCCATCATCAGCGTCGCCAGCGAACGCATGGCGGTGGTGTATTCGCTATCCACCGCCGCGTCTTCCTGCACCACCTTGAAGGCGAGATCGGTATCGAAGCGAGCAAAGGCGGTCAGCGCGTCACGCAGCATGTTGCGCACGTGTTCGCTGATGTGACGAATCTCGACACTGCCCTGGGGAATGCGGCCGGCATCGATCAGGTCGAGCGCGTTGCGGGCGATCTTGTTGGCCTCGTCACCCATCCGCTCGAGATCGTTGGTGGCGCGAATCACCGCGATCACCAGACGCAGGTCGGAGGCGGCCGGCTGGCGGCGGGCCAGAATGCCGGTGCAATCCTCGTCGATCCGCAGCTGCATCTCGTTGACGCTGGTGTCGTTGTCGCGAACCCGCGTTGCCAGCTTGCCATCCCCCTCGAGCAGCGCTGTCACGGCTTCCTGTAGCTGACGCTCGACCAGCCCACCCATTGCCATCAGCTGGGTCTTGATCGTTTCGAGGTCCTGATTGAACTGCTGCGAAATATGCTGACTGTGGGTATCGCTGGTGATATCCATGAAAACTCCGGGGCGGGACGGTGGGTCCGCTAAGCAAGGAAGTAAGACGGCGCGCAACGCATGATCATGTCACGACGATATTGCAAAACCGTGACGGCGGCGACCCGACGTCAGTGGCGGCGCTGGCACGCCACCACCGAGCCGGAAGCGGTCACAGCGGCGTCAGGTTGGCAAACCCGAGCACCAGCCACTTGTCGCCCTCGCCCTCGAAGCTGACGTGAACCCTGGCGCGGGGGCCCTCGCCCTCGGCGTCGAGAATCACTCCCTCGCCGAACAGCGGATGGCTGACGCGCTGACCCAGCGACAGCGAGGGGAGATCGCCGTTGGCCTCGACCCCGGACTGACGCGCCGCGCTCACGTTCGGCCGCGAGGAAACAGGCCGCGACACCTGGCCGCGCAGGCGAACCTCCTCGAGCAGTTCCTCAGGCACCTCGCGCAGAAAGCGCGACGGTCGGGCCATCGTCTCGCGGCCGTGGAGACGGCGGATTTCGGCATGGGTCAGGTAGAGCTTGCGCATCGCGCGGGTCATGCCGACGTAGCAGAGTCTGCGCTCCTCCTCGAGTCGCCCCGGCTCCTCCAGCGACATCTTGTGCGGAAAGAGCCCCTCCTCGATGCCGGCGACGAACACCACCGGGAACTCGAGGCCCTTGGCGGAGTGCAGCGTCATCATCTGCACGCACTCCTCGGAGTCGTCGCCCTCGTGATCCCCGGCGTTGAGCGCCGCCTCGGCGAGAAACGGCTCCAGCGCCGCGGCGCCCTCACCGGCCTCCTGCAGCTCGAACGGGTTTCCCTGGGAGAAGGCACGGGCGGCGTTGACCAGCTCCTCGAGGTTCTCGACCCGGGCCTGGCCCTTCTCGCCTTTCTCGCTGCGGTGGTGCTCGACGAGCCCGGTGACACTGATGACGTGATCGATGATCTCGTGCAGCGACATCCCGGCGGTATCGTTGTCGAGCCGCTCGATCAGCTCGGCGAAGGCATTGACCGCATTGCCCGCGCGCCCCTTGAGCGAGGCGTCGCTGAGGCTATCGTGGAGCGCCTGCCACAGCGACACATTGGTATCACGAGCGCGACCGCGCAGGATCTCCACCGTGCGCGTGCCGATGCCGCGAGCGGGCACGTTGATCACCCGCTCCAGCGATGCGTCGTCCTCGCGGTTGAGCAGCAGCCGCAGATAGGCGAGCGCGTTCTTGATCTCCAGGCGCTCGTAGAAGCGCTGACCGCCGTAAATCCGGTACGGCACACCGCTACGGATCAACGCCTCCTCGATCACTCGCGACTGGGCGTTGGAGCGGTAGAGCACGGCTATCTCGCGGCGAGAGACGCCGTTGCGCGTCTGCTCGGCAATGGTATCGACGATGAAACGCGCCTCGTCGAGATCGTTGAAACCGGCGTAGACGGAGATCTTCTCGCCGGCGTCGCCGTCGGTCCAGAGCTCCTTGCCCATGCGTCCGCTGTTGTTGCTGATCAGGGCGTTGGCGGCGTCGAGAATCGCACTGGTGGAGCGGTAGTTCTGCTCCAGGCGCACGGTCTGGGTACCGGGAAACTCGCTTTCGAAACGGCGGATGTTCTCCACCTTGGCGCCGCGCCAGCCGTAGATCGACTGATCGTCGTCCCCCACCACCGTCATGCAGGCGCGATTGTCGTCCTCTTCGGCGCCGGCCAGCAGCTTGAGCCAGGCGTACTGCAGGGTGTTGGTGTCCTGAAACTCGTCGACCAGGATATGTCCGAAGCGCTCACGGTAGTGCTTGAGCAGCGCCGGCGTATCGCGCAGCAGCTCGAGGCTACGCAGCAGGAGCTCGCCGAAATCGACCAGCCCGCCGCGCTCGCAGGTGAGCTGATAGAGCTCGTACAACTCGACCATCTTGGCCATGTAGGCGTCGCCGTGGGTCGGTACCTGCTGCGGGCGCAGGCCCTCCTCCTTGCAGCCGCCGATAAAGTACTGCACCTGCTTCGGCGGATAGCGCTCGTCATCGACGTTGTGGTCACGCAGCAGGCGTTTGACCAGGCGTAGCTGATCGTCGCTGTCGATGATCTGAAAGTGCTGCGGCAGCCGCGCATCGTGCCAGTGCGTGCGCAGCAGTCGATGCGCGATGGAGTGGAACGTCCCCACCCACATGTTGCGCAGCGACGCCCCCTGCAGGGCCTCGAGCCGGGTCCGCATTTCGCGGGCCGCCTTGTTGGTGAAGGTGACGGCGAGGATCGCGTAGGGCGAGGCGCCCTCGGCCTGCATCAGCCAGGCGATGCGGTGGACCAGCACCCGGGTCTTGCCGGAGCCGGCGCCGGCAAGCACCAGCATGTTGCCGGGAGGCGCGGCGACGGCCTCGCGCTGATGGGCGTTGAGGGAGTCGATGAGAGCCGAGACGTCGTCCATGGAGAGTTGCGAGACCTGCAGGTTGTCGATTGAGAGTGCGATGGGAGAGCGGCCGAGAGACACGGAGGACCAGAAAAGCCTGCGGGCCAGCTTAACACGGCCGGCCCGCAGCCTCGGCGGCGACCGGAGAGGCGCCACCGACCGTTGATGAGGCCGAATGGGTGACAGGCGTCTGACAACGGCGTGCGCCGGCACGAGGCCGGCGCGTCAAGGCTTGGCGTCCGGGGGCGCTCAGCGCTTGGTGTCGTGGGCCGCGTCTTCGGCGGCCGCGCGAATGGCGGCATCCTGCGGACGTTTCAGGTCAGAGGGCTGCTGCGAGCCGGCGGCCTGCTTGTCGTCATCGAGCGCCGCGCCCGTCGACGCAGTGGGCCGCCCGTTCGGCGCGCCGCTCGAGCGGGAAGTCGCCTTGCCACCGCCGGCTTGGGTGTCCTCCTCGGCGGCGTTCTCCCACGGGGTGTCGCCACGGTCGGCGGACGCCGACGGGTCGGTATCACGTGAAGAACGCGACATGGTCGACTCCTGCTGCTCGGTTATCGAAGCCTTGGCATCGGGGTGATCGCTCGTCTCCTCCTCCGCTTCCGGGGCCTGACGGGTGATCGCCTCCGGTTTGGGGGGCGGCGTGATGACGGTTTCATGGTGCATGTCCGCGAGCTTTTCCGCGCCCTTGGCGACGTGTTGATACATCTCGCGATAGTCCTCGACCATCCGCGTCATGGTCGCCGATACCTGCTCGAAATGTTCGCGGACCTCGTCCTTGTACTCGTTGTGCTCGCTGTTGAGCTTACGCATCGGCTCGGTGTTGTGACCGCCAAGCTTGGTGCCCAGCCAGTAGCCGAGAAGAATTGCCACGACGCCCACCGCGACCACGATCGCGATCCACTCTCCCACGCCCATACTCTCCATCGTTCGCTCCTGGTAGCTGTCTCTATCTCAGTGAAGTCCACTGGGTGAAATCCGTCGGCCGGAAAAACAGCGAATCGGCGCATGGCACACGCGGACTCCCCGGCTGACAATCGCCCCTGCCCCTGCCTGTCGGATTCAGGGTCCCTCGCGACCCGGCGTGTTTCCGATCAGACGCTGGCCGGGGGCAGGGATTCCCGCCGTCACGGGGCCATTGATGACATTGGGCATACCTCAAGCCCCGAAACGTACCTAAGCATAGGTCAGCGCCCGGGGGCCAGCGTTGCCGGCGGCCATTTCCGGTCGAACGCACGCCGCCAGCCCACTCGCGGGGAAAACTCAGTGAAAGTCACGGCTGCGCGGGTCGAGCCCTTCGAGCAACCCGCTGAGATCCGTCAGTCGCTTGGCGATGACGTGATGCACTCCGTCGCGGCTTTCGTGCCGCCCGGCGACCTTCAGCAGATCCGCCTCGAGCAGAACACGCCGGTAGCGCGCCGCGAGATGGGGCCAGACCACCACGTTGACCAGACCCAATTCGTCCTCGAGCGTGAGAAAGGTTACCCCCTTGGCAGAGCCCGGACGCTGACGTCCGATCACCAGCCCGGCCACCACCACATTGATATCCCCAGCGAGCGTCTTCAGACGCTGCGTATCCACCGCGCCCCCGAGTCCTCGCACCTGGCCTGCACGATTCGCCTCGCGCAGCAGTGTCATGGGATGGGGGCCGAGGGTCGTGCCGAGCGTGGCGTAATCCGCCTTCACCGCCTCGCCCGCCTCGATGGCGGGGAGCGCCACGCTCTCCTCGCTGACCTCGAGGTCGGCGAAAAGCGGCTTTTGCGCCTCGATCCCCGCGACCGCCCAGCGGGCACGGTGGCGATCCCCGGCCAGCGCCTCCAGCGCGCCGGCATCGGCCAGCGTCGACAGCACCGCGTGGGTCACCCCGGCGCGTGCGGCCAGTCGCTCGACGCTGTCACAGTCAGGGAGCCCCCGCGCGGCGATCAGGGCGCGGGCGTCCGTCTCGGCGAGCCCCTTGATCATGTGCAGTCCCAGGCGGATCGCCAGTTCACCGGTACTCTCGATGGCCGGTTCCAGCGTGCTCTCCCAGTGACTCGTGCGAATGTCGACCGGGCGCACTTCGACCCCGTGGCGACGCGCGTCCTGCAGCACCTGATCCGGGGTGTAGAAGCCCATCGGCCAGCTGTTGATCAGCGCGCAGGCGAAGATCGCCTGCTCGTGGCACTTGAGCCAGCAGCTGGCGTAGGTCAGCAGCGCAAAGCTTGCGGCGTGAGACTCGGGGAAGCCGTAGCTGCCGAAGCCCTTGATCTGCTCGAAGATGCGCTCGGCGAACGCCGGGGCGTAGCCGCGCTCGCGCATTCCCTCGACGATGCGGCTGCGGTGGTGCTCGAGCCCGCCGTGGCGTTTCCACGCCGCCATCGAGCGGCGCAGCTGGTCCGCCTCGCCGGCACTGTAGCCGGCGGCCTCGATCGCCAGCGCCATCACCTGCTCCTGAAACAGCGGCACGCCGAGAGTCCGCGCGAACACACTCTCGAACGCCTTCGAGGGAAAGGTGACCGCCTCCTCGCCCCTGCGCCGCTTGAGGTAGGGATGGACCATGTCGCCCTGGATCGGCCCCGGGCGCACGATCGCCACTTCGATTACCAGGTCGTAGAAGGTCGCCGGCTTCAGTCGCGGCAGCATCGCCATCTGCGCCCGTGACTCGATCTGGAAGACCCCCAGGGTATCGGCGCGCTGAATCATGGCGTAGGTCGTCGGGCACTCGGCAGGAATGTCGGCGAGACCGTAGTCGATCCCGCGGTGAGTCCGCAGCAGGTCGAGGCTACGGCGCAGCACCGTCAGCATGCCGAGCGAGAGCACGTCGACCTTCAGGAGCCCCATCAGATCGAGGTCGTCCTTGTCCCACTGGATCACCGTACGCTCGGCCATGGCCGCGTTCTCCACCGGCACCAGCGAGCTGAGCGGTGCATCCGAAATCACGAAACCGCCCGGATGCTGGGAGAGATGGCGCGGGAAGCCGACCAGCGAGGCCGCCAGCGTCAGCAGCCGCTTCAGTGCCGGCTCCTCGGGGTCGAAACCGTGCTCGCCAAGCCGGGCGGCATCGGGAATCTCGTCGCTCCAGCGCCCGGCGCAGCGGGCGAGCCGGTCGATACGCTCGGGGGCGAAACCGAGTGCGCGGCCGATGTCACGAATCGCCCCGGCGGCGTGGTAATGGCTGACCACGGCGGTGAGGGCGGCGCGATGGCGTCCGTAGCGACGAAAGATGTACTGGATCACCTCCTCGCGGCGCGCGTGCTCGAAGTCGACGTCGATATCCGGCGGTTCGTCGCGCTCCTTGGAGATGAAGCGCTCGAACAGCATCGACATCCGTGAGGGGTCGATGGAGGTGATGCCGAGGGCGTAGCAGACCGTCGAATTCGCCGCCGAGCCTCGCCCCTGGCAGAGAATGCCGGCGCCACGGGCAAAAGCGACGATGTCATGCACGGTCAGAAAGTAATGCTCGTAGCCAAGCGACTCGATCAGCGCGAGCTCATGGGCGATCTGTCTGGCGGCGTTCTCCGGCACCCCCTGGGGCCAGCGCCAGGCCGCCCCGCGCTCGGTCAGACTGCGCAGCCACTTGGCGGGGGTGCTGCCCGCCGGCACGACCTCGCGGGGGTAGGTGTATTCGAGCTCTCCCAGATCGAACGTGCAGCGCGCCGCCAGCCTTGCGGTTTCGCGCATCAGTGCCGCCGGATAGATCGGCGACAGGGCCTCGCGCGGGCGCAGATGGCGCTCACCGTTGGGGAAGAGGACGTCACCGGCCTCGAACACGCTATGGCGGTGGCGAATCGCGGTGAGGCAGTCCTGCAGCGCGCGCCGCCCGCGGGCGTGCATGTGCACGTCGCCCGCCGCCAGCGCGGGGATCCCCAGCGCCTCCGCCGTCGCCAGGAGCTGGGCGAGACGCGTGGCGTCATCGCAGCCGTCGATGAAGCCGTAGTGCAGCTCCACCGCCAGCCACAGCCGACCGGGGAAATAACCGGCCAGGCGTGCGCCGGCCTCGCGATCCGGCGCCGCGCCGGGTAGCCAGAGCGCGAACAGTCCCTCGCCGCCGTCGAGCTCGGCGAGATCGCTCTCCCACAGCCGATACTCGCCCTTGTCCGCACGGCCGCGCACCCGGGTGATCAGGCCACAGAGCGCTTCGTAGCCGCGCCGGTCTTCCACCAGCAGCACGAGCCCCAGGCCGCTGTCGGTGTGCAGCTCGCTGCCCACGACCAGCGGCACGCCATGTGTCTTCGCGGCCTGCCAGGCGCGCACGATGCCCGAGAGCGTCGCCTCGTCGGTGATCGCCAGCGCCCGATAGCCGAGCCGTGCCGCCCGCGCGAAGAGTTCGTCGGCGGTGGACGCGCCACGCTGAAAGCTGAAGGCGGAGAGACAGTGGAGCTCGGCGTAGGCAGGCGCTGCGTCAGTGTCGACGGCGCCACCCGATCCGTCGGCGTTCGGCGCGACATCGTCGCCCGCGTCGGGAGCGGGACGCGATAAAACACCAGCGGCGGTATCGGGCCGCGGTGAAGCGCCCGCGTCGGTGTCGGGTCGCGATAAAACGCCAGCGGCGGTATCGGGCCGCGGTGAAGCGCCGCGGCTCATCCGAACCAGCCGTGGAGATACCAGCCGGCTCCGGCGGGATCACTCCAGACCCAGGCTCGGCGGCCGTCGTGCCACGCCACCAGATAGTAGTCACGACGGACATCGTTGCCATCCCACCAGCCGCTCTCGATCCGCTCCGGTCCCGCAAGGAGCTCGGCGATCTCGCTGTCGCAGCGCGTCGGTGCAGGGAGCAGCCAGCCGGGGCGCGCGCGCCTCTCGGGGGTGGCGACGCCTTCGGGGCCGGCCCCGCCGAGTACCGCCGCCTCCGGGCGGTGCTCACGGTGCTCGACCAGCGACTTCAACGACGCCTCGCCGAGTCGTGCCACCAGTCGCTGGCGAAGCGCCGCCCACGCCTGCGACTGCTGCGCCGGGCCGTCGAGCAGCTCACGGCGAACGGGAGCATAGGGCGTCAGCTCCGCCGCCGTCAGGGTCAGCGCCGACACCGGGCCATCGAGTCGCACCCGCTCGAGATGCCCCCGTGTCAGCTCGAGCAGCGTCTCGGGGTCGCGCTGTACCGCCAGCAGGCCGACCTCGACGTGCTGCGTCGAACGATCCTCGAGGGTCAATGCCAGCCGGAAACGCGTGACGCCGGCATCCTGACCGCGCAGGAACACCGCCAGCGTCTGCAGTAGCCGCTTCAACGGAAAGGCGAGTCCGGCGGTGGCCTGCACCGGTGTGTCGAACTCGAATCCGCGGGAGAAGCCGTGCGCGGGGCAATAGGACTCAAGCGCCAGCGGCCACTCGCCCCGCAGCTCGCCGAGATGGCGCAGCAGCGCGCCGCCGAAGCGTCGCGAGAGGGCACTGCGGGGTAGCGCGAAGAGCTCGCCGAGGCGCCGAAAGCCGCTGCGTTTCAAGGTCTTTAAGCTGTGGGCGTCGAGGCCGGCGCGGCCAAGCGGCAGCGCACCGAGCGCGGCCTCCAGCCCGGGTGAATCCACCGCCAGCGCGTCATGGGCGTTGACCAGCGCCCAGGCGGCCGCCGGGTTGGGCGCGATCACCAGCCGGTGGGTGAAGCCCAGCGCCTCGAGCTCCGCGCGCAGCCGCGCCTCGAGACGCGGCCAGGGGCCGAACAGGTTCAGGCTGCTCTCGACCTCGAACACCAGCGCGTGGGGATAGTGCAGGCTCACCTGGGAACTGTAGCCATAGGCCCAGTCGGCGAGATGCCGTCGCCAGCGATTCGTCGTCTCGGGATCGACGGCATCGCTGGCGAGGCCCTTCTCGACGCCCTCACCGCCGCGCTCCGCGCCGAGGCAGAGCGATTCGGCCACACCCAGCGCCTGGCCGGGCTTCACGCCAAGCGCCCGCGCGGCCGCGTTGGCAGCACGCACGATCTGTCGCGGCGCGCGCCCTTCGGTCAGCGCAAACGGCGAGGCGGGGTCGCGACGCTCACGCAGCGCCCCTTCCAGCGCCAGCCGCGGCAACAGCAGACAGACCCAGCGCATGGCGTCACCGTTCCCTCGGGGCCGCGCGGGCGATGCCGGCCTGAGTGGGGGCGCCCCGCGGGTTGTCCCGGCGCCGAGAGGTGACGGGGTCTGACGTCATGGATTCGCCGGCCGGACGACCATAGCGAATTCGACCGGACGGGGGGCGCCCGCCCCGGCATTTGAGCACCTCGAGCTCGGCGCCGGGGTGGAGTCGCAGGCGCAGCGCCGCCGGCGAGGCCTCGCTCGCACGACCGAGCGGGCGATGCACGAATCCCGGTGTCTCGCCGCTTGCCGAGGCGATCTGCAGCCGACGCAGGGCGCGGGCATCGGCCTGGGGCAGCCAGGCGACGACCGCCGCGCAGCAGCCGGCGCGCAGCGACTGCTCCGTGGCCCAGAGCGCCTCGCGACCGCCGACATCGAGCCAGTAACACTGCGCAAGCGCGACCCCCGCGCGACGCCACGCTGCCGGATAGGGCACGCCCGGCGGCGCGATCAGCACCACCGGCCCTGCTTCCCCGCCAAGCCGCGACAGCAGCGGCCAGAGCAGGCCAAGCTCGCCGCTACCGGCACCGCCGCTCAGCAGCTCGCTGACTGCATCGCGGGGCCAGCCGTGTCCCGGCAAAGCGGCATCCAGCGCGGCATGCCCGGTCGCGAGCGTCGTCGGACCGGAGTCGGTGGCGATCTCCTGCGCCCGCCACACGCGGCGACTGTCGAGCAGCGTTTCGAGCCCGCTCATCGGCCGCGCCCGAGAAATCGGTAGGGGCAGCGATTCAGGCGCTGGGGAGAGAGCGGCGGCAGTTGAAGGCATGGCGACATGGTGGCGATCCGAAGGACTCGACGAGTCGTCAGTGTCACTCACATCGCTAACTACTGTCTATATATACAGTATTCGAGAGCCAAAAAAACGCCGACGTCTGCCGGCGTTATTGCGGTTGAAAGCGCGGCTCAGGGCAGGGCACCGGAGCCGTTCTGCCCGCGAGAGGCATCCGCCGGGTTGCTGGTCGGTCCCTGCTGGGACACCCCCGGCTCGATCTCACGCTGGCCGTTGCCGTAGGTGTTGACGGTACAGCCAGCCATCCCTGCGAGCAGGCCGGCGGCGAGCGTGAGCGTTAGCAGCGTGCGCATGAGTCGTTCCTTGTCCGATCCCGGCGGTGGTGACGAACCGGTCGTCGCCCGCCGTCATTAAAAGTTGATGCCCATACCAGCGTAGACCGTTCGTCCGGGCGCCGGCTCGAAGTAACGGTCGTTACTGGCGTTGATGCGCACGTTGGCATAGTGCTCGATGTCGAACAGATTACGAATGCCGGCATAGAGTTGGAGGTCGGTCTCGCCGCCCAGCCGCCAGCCGTTGCCGCCACGCAGGTTGAACAGCCAGTAATCACCAACGTGCACGTCGTTGGCGTTGTCCGCCACCATGTCGCCGACGTACTGCGACTCGACGGTCACGAAACGCCCCGCGAGACTTTCCCAGGTCAGACGATTGACCCAGGTCTGCTCCGGCAGGCCGGGGATCCGGTTGCCGCCGTAGTCGCCGTCTTGGGCGTCGAAACTGTCGAACTCGTACTTCGCCAGCGTCAACGCGCTATCGACACGCCAGTCGGCGGCGAACTGCCAGCCAAGAGAGAGTTCGAGGCCATCGCGGTCGCTGTCACCGGCGTTCTGATAAAAGGTGCGGCCACTCTGGCCTTCGTAGGGCACCAGCTCGTCGCGCACGCGAATCGAGAAGAGCGCCACGTCGTAGTCGACACCGTTGGCGAAGTGACCGCGCAGCCCCAGCTCGCGGTTCCAGGATTTCTGCGGCTCGATATCGCCGTTGAAGCCGCCGGCGCCGGAGGGCCTGGCGAACTCGGAGAACGTCGGCGTCTCAAAAGCGGTCCCGGTATTGGCATAGACCTGGTGGGTCAGGCGGTAACGGTAGCTGAGACCGGCCGAGCCGCTCCACTCGTGGAACGTTCGATCGCCGCTGTCGTCACCATCGCTCAGGTAGTCATCGTCGATATCCAGCGCGACCCGGTCATAGCGCCCGCCGAGCGACAGCGTCCAGCGCTCGGTGAGGTCGAGGTCCCCCTGCAGAAAGGTACCCAGTGACGTCGCTTCCTGGGTCTCGTCGGCGACCGTGCCGGTGACGTCGCCGCTAAAGGCGACGTCCCTGCGCCCGCGATCGTCTTTCTGATGGGCCGCATCGACACCCGCCACGTAGCGCAGCGGCATGTCACCGAGCGTCAGCGTCTGATGATATTCAGCGCTGGCGCCATAGTAGTCGCGGTCGTAGTCGATCAGGCTGTCACCGGGGTACGGCAGCTGCTGCTCGAAGTCGCGCTGCAGATAGAAGCCCTTGAGGTAGAACTCACCCGGCCCGGCGGAGAGGTCCTCGTACTGCAGCCCGATCACCTGCTGGTCGACGCTCTGCCCGGTGTCGTACTCCTGGGTGAAGCGTCCGGACTGCTCGCGATCGGCGTGGGCCTGGTCCCGGGTCAGTCCGCCCGGGTCCTCCGAACGCGGGTTCTCCAGCAGGTTGACGATGGCAGTCAGCGCGCGATCGCTGCCGAGATCGCGACGCAGCTTGGCGTTGAGCAGGTATTTCTCTGTCGAACTCTGATCGCGATAACCGTCGATCCCCAGCGCCGACACGCTGACGTGGTGCGACCAGGGGCCGTTCTCACCACCGTTGCTCACGGAGAGCTTGCGGTAGCCGTCGCTCCCGCCGCCGATGCGGATCCGACTGCCGGGATCGTCACGGCCGTCGGCGGTGGTGACGCTGATCACGCCGCCGGCGGCGTTGCCGTACTGCACCGCCGACGGCCCGCGAATCACCTCGATCCGCTCGGCGCTGTCGAGATCGATGGCGTCGAGCTGGGCCTGGCCGTCCGGCAGCGTATAGGGAATGCCGTCGACCATGACGGTGATGCCGCGGACGCCGAACGGCGCCCGCGCGCCGAAACCACGAATCGAGATTCGCTGGCCTTGGGCGAAGTTGTCCCGGTTCTGGATGAAAAGGCCCGGCACGGTCGCCAATGACTCGTCGAGCCGAACGCGCTGCTGTCCCTGCTGAATCGCGTCCTGATCGACCACCGACACCGCCGCCGGCGTGGCGTAGAGCTCGCGGGAGAGCCTGGGGGCGGTGACTTCGACCACCGGCTGCGTCTCGGCGACGGTGGCGGAGTCGCTCTGCGCCTGTGCGACGAGCGGTACCAGCGCCGCCCCCAGGCCGAGAGCGAGCGGAAAATAGCGAATGATCATGGCGTTCCCTGCGATCTCTAACGCCGCCACGAGGCGGCGTATCGACGGTGGCTCTCGGCGGAGCCTCATTGAGGTTCTCCGGCCCGCGGATCGGGCCAAAGCCTTATTGCGACCACTATGCCCGAGTGCCGGGGTCCGACCAAGCGGCGATGCGCTGCGGCGGCGCCGATCCGGCGGTCATTGGCGCGCCGCAGCGTTCTTGGCCATGCTCAGTGTCACGCTGCCGACTCCGGCGGCGCACTCGCAAGAGAGCACGGAGAATCGACCATGGATTTGGCCATTCGCGGCAAGACCGCACTCATCACCGGCGCCCAGGGCGGGATCGGCCTGGCGACGGCGCAGAAACTCGAAGCCGAGGGCGTCAATCTCATTCTGAGCGACAGGGAGATGGCGTCGCTCGAAGAGGCCACGAAGGAACTCAAGAGCGACCCGCTGCTGGTGACCGCCGACGTCACCGACCAGGGCGAGGTCGATGCGCTGGTCGCCAAGGGCATCGAGCGCTTCGGCGTGGTGGACATCGTGATTCACACCGCCGGCGTCACCGGCGCCAAGGGCGACCCGCTCGCGCTCTCCGACGACGACTACGAGCACGCCTGGAAGATCGACTTCTTCTCCGCCGTCCGCCTGGCACGCGCCACCATCCCCGCCATGCGCGAGCGCGGCTGGGGACGCTTCATCTGCCTGACCTCCGAGAACACCGTCCAGCCCTACTGGGAGGAGGCGGTCTACAACAGCGCCAAGGCCGCGCTGAGTGCTTTCATCAAGAACCTCTCCTACAAGGAAGCGGCACACGGCGTGCTCTGCAACACCGTCGCCCCCGCCTTCGTCGCCTCGCCGATGACCGACGGCATGATGGAAAAGCGCGCCGAGGCGCTCGACTGCTCGTTCGAGGAGGCGATCGAAAGCTTTCTCGACGAGGAGCGCCCGGGCATCGTCGCCAAACGCCGCGGCGAAGCGGACGAGGTCGCTTTCGTCATCGCCATGCTCGCCTCGGAGCACGCCTCCTTCATCAACGGCAGCAACCTGCGTGTCGACGGTGGCGCGGTCATGTCGGTTCAGAACTGAAGCGACACTCCCAACGGCCTCTGCCGTTTGCCTCAAGAACGCCGGCCTCCCATTGCGGGGCGCCGGCGTTTTTTTGCGTGCGACTTTGCCCCTCTGCCGGCATGGCGCTGCAACGGGCGGGGTTAGTCACCGGGCGAAAGACGTGAAAGACGGACAAAAAAATGGCGAGCCAATGGCTCGCCAAGCTTCCGTCGATCAATACGATCTCTTACCCGACGGAAGAGCGCTCGGGCCGAGCCGCCGATCGATACCGATCACGGCGACTCGTGGATAGGGTCGACAGGCCAGGGATAAGACCCTGCGCGCCGTCTGTGCGTGCCAAATTAAGCGAGCAACCGGCGAGCGTCAATATTTGTGGAAAATATTTCCACTTTTGGAATCAGCCTTGTCGGTTCACTTCACAAGCCCCCTGCTCGACCTACCGCTACCAGACAGCGCCAAGGGGAATGGTTATCCTTGGCGCTTCACGCAAACGGATACGAGAGCGGCGACGGGTGACGGACCAAGAGCGGAACCGGGCGACTGAACAGCAGCGGAACCGGGTGAGCGAACAGAAGCAAACCGGGGAGAGCGAACCGAAACGCCGAGGCGTCGGGCGTCCGGCGGGTAGCGCCAAGAGCGCCGGCGGTCACAGCCAGTCGCTGGTCAGGGGGCTTTCGATTCTGGAGGGGCTGGCAGCGGCCCCGGAGGGGCTGGCGCTGTCGGAGGTGGCCGAAGGCGTCGAACTCGCGCCGTCGACCGCCCACCGGCTCCTGCAGGCTTTGCATCATCAGGGCTTCATCACGCAGGACGTGGAGAGCGGCCTGTGGAAGATCGATGTGAAGACGTTTCGCATCGGCAACAGCTTTCTCGAAGCCCGAGACTTCGTGGCCACCGCGCGGCCCTTTCTGCGCCAGCTCACCGCCGCTACCGGCGAGACCGCCAACCTGGGTATCCGCGACAACGGCATGGTGGTCTATCTCGCGCAGAGCGAGTCGCGCCAGATGATGCGCATGATCACTCGGCTCGGCTCACGTGCGCCGCTGCACGCCTCCGGGGTTGGCAAGGCGCTGCTGGCGTGGATGCCGCCGGAGGAGTTCGAGCGGATCATGAGCGGCCGTCATCTGGAGAGCGAAACCCCCAATACGCTGACCGACCTGGACCGACTGCGAGAGCAGCTCGTGGCGGTTCGCGAGCAAGGCTACGCCATCGACCGTGAGGAGCACGCCATCGGTCTCAACTGCGTGGCGGCAACGCTGCACGACGAGAGCGGCCTTCCGCTGGCGGCGATCTCGGTGTCGGGGCCTGTCGCCCGCATCGACGACGCGCGCCTGCCCGAACTCGCGGAAACGGTGGCGGCAACCGCCCGCGAGATCACGGCGAGGATCGGTGGCAAGCTTCCCAGCCAGCCGCCGCGATGAGGGTCAATCCCTGGCCGGTCGCGAGTGCTGATCGCCGTCGCCTCAGGTGTTGAGAATCACGCCACCGTTCAGGTGAATCGTCTGCCCGGTCATGTAGGACGACTCCTGGCTCGCCAGATAGACGTAGGCAGGCCCCATTTCGCTGGGCTGGCCGGCTCGCTTCATGGGGACCTGCTCGCCAAAGCCTTCCACCTTCTCTTCATCGAAGCTCGCCGGAATCAGCGGCGTCCACACCGGCCCCGGGGCGACCGCGTTGACGCGGATATCGCGCCCCACCAGCGACTGCGCCACCGAGCGCACCAGACCCTGAATGGCCCCCTTGGTCGAGGAGTAGTCGATCAGGGTGGCGTTCCCCTTGAAGGCGTTCACCGAGGACGTGGCGATAATGGTATCGCCGGCGCTCAGATGCGGGACCGTCTCGCGGATCAGATAGAAGTGACTGAAGATATTGGTCGCAAAGGTCCGCTGCAGCGTCTCGTCGGTAATCTGGGTCACATCGTCCCAGTCGTGCTGCTCGGCGGCGTTGTTGACCAGAATATTGATCCCACCGAGTTCGCTGCGGGTGCGTTCGACAATCTCGCGGCAGAAGCTGGAGTCGCCCACATCCCCCTGGATCAGTAGACAGCGACGCCCTTCGGCCTCGACCAGCGCCTGGGTGTCTTCGGCATCGCGCTGTTCGTCGAGATAGACGATGGCGCAGTCGGCGCCTTCGCGGGCGTAGTGAACCGCCACGGCGCGGCCGATACCGCTGTCACCGCCGGTGATGATGGCGACCTTATCCTTGAGCTTGCCGGTCCCCTGATAGTCAGCGCGGATGAACTCCGGCGCCGGCGTCATGCGATGCTCGTCGCCGGGCTGGTGGTCCTGATGCTGCGGAGGATTCTGAGATTCTGCCATCCTGGCGCTCTCCTGACGGTGATGGGCGGGTAGGACGCGACACATGGCGGAAAGGACCAGCGTCAGGCGCTCGCTGGCCTGACAGCCATCGCCAGTCGGCCGCGCTCCTGAGCATAGAGAGCGGCGTGGCTTTTCGCCAAACCCTCGCGATTAAACTTAACCTGGATTAAGTTTTGTCCTCGCGCCGGCGCGGAGGCGGAGATCGGGGCATCGGCACGTGAAGCGTGCCGTCCACGGCGCTACACTGTCGCCCGGTCGAGCCGGGCCGCCGCCGCGGTATTGGCCGTGCCGTCCTATCATCCAGGCTCCGCCGCCACAGATCCGCCGCTAAAGAGGTTCGTGATGCCTTCGCACCTGCTCTCCATCGACGCCCTCGACCGTGATGCCGTCGACCACCTGATCCGCATTGCCGGCCGCATGGAACCGATCGCCCAGCGCCGCAAGGTGACCCGCGTGCTCGAGGGCGCCGTGCTCGGCAACCTCTTCTTCGAAGCGAGCACCCGGACGCGCATCAGCTTCAACGCCGCCTTCTGCCGACTCGGCGGCAGCGTCTGCGATACCACCGGCTTCACCTTCTCCTCGATGGCCAAGGGCGAGTCGCTCTACGACACCAGCCGCGTGATGGGCGGTTACGTCGACGCCATCGTCATGCGTCACCCGGAGCAGGGATCGGTGGCGGAATTCGCCGAGGCCACGCGAGTGCCGGTGATCAATGGGGGCGACGGCCCGGGAGAGCACCCGAGTCAGGCGCTGCTGGACGTCTACACCATCACCAAGGAGTTTGCGCGGCTCGGCAAGCCGCTGGCGGGCGCGCATCTGCTGCTGACGGGGGATCTCAAGTACGGGCGGACGGTGCACTCGCTGATCAAGCTACTGTCGCTGTTCGATCCGTTGCGGATCACGCTGGTCTCGCCGCCGGGGCTGGAGATGCCGCAGCCGCTGATCGACCGGGTTGCCTCTCGCGGGCATCGCATCGAGATCCGGCCGAGCCTCGCCGACGACTTCAGTGACGTCGACGTCATCTACGCCACGCGCATCCAGCGCGAGCGCTTCACCACCGAGATGACCGAGAGCTTTCAGGAACTGACCGCCGACTACGTCGTCGACCGCGGCTTTCTCGACCGGCGCTGCAACGCCTCGACCTTCGTCATGCATCCGCTGCCCCGCGACAGCCGCCCCGGTGCCAACGACCTCTCCGTCGATCTCAACGGCGACCCGCGACTGGCGATCTTCCGCCAGACCGACAACGGCATTCCCATGCGCATGGCGATCTTCGCCCACCTGCTGAAGGTGGAAGAGGAGATCGACAGGGATCTACGCGATGTGCGCTGGTACGTGCCGGAGACCTTCGGGGTAGACGATCCGGCGCTATAGGGCGGATCGTCGGCTAGCGCGGATGCCCCGCTAGCCGATATCGCGCGCGAACCAGTGCTCCAGAATCAACTGGGCCGCGATGCCGTCGACGCCGTGGTCACGGTAGTTGCCGCGATGCCCCTCGGCCTTGGCGATCGCCTTGGCGGCGCGAGTGGTGCCGCGCTCGTCGAACATCTCCACCGGCTTGCCGAAGCGCCCATGGAGTCGGTTGCCGAACTTGCGCGCTCGCACGCTCATGTCCGATTCGCTGCCGTCATCGTGGATCGGCAGGCCGACGATCAGCAGATCCGGCCCCCACTCGGCCAGCAGCCGCTCGATCACCTTCCAGTCGGGGATCCCGTCGCGGGCCGTGAGCGGCTCCAGCCCGCTGGCGGAGCCCAGCATTTCGTTCCCCACCGCCACGCCGATACGCCGGGTGCCGTAATCGAATGCCAGGACCTGCCGCTGACCGGTCTGGGCACTGGGGCTGCCACCGAGACTCGCCATCAGGCGTGCCCGGCGTCACGGGTCATGAGGTTGAGATCCACGCCAAGACTGCCGGCGGCGGCGCTGAGGCGTTGCTCGGCAGGCTGGTCGAAGAGAATGCCCGCCGCGCCGTCGGCCGTCAGCCAGGTATTCTGCTTGAGCTCGTCTTCGAGCTGGCCGGGCTTCCAGCTGGCGCAGCCCAGGGCGACGATGTAGTGCTCGGGCCCTTTCCGCTTGGCGATGGCGTGGAGCATGTCCATCGAGGTGGTCAGCGCGATATCGTCGGCGACCTGAATGCTGGAATCCCAGTCATCGGCATTGCCGCGATGCAGGATGAAGCCGCGATCCCGGTAGGTCGGACCGCCGTTATAGACGATCACCTCGTTGTGCGGGCCGGGCTCGGACTCGATCTCGAGCTGTTCGAACAGCCCCTTGAGCGTGAAGTCCGAGGGACGATTGACGACCACGCCGAGGGTGCCGTCGTCGTCGTAATCGCAGAGATAGGTGAGCGTGCCGGCGAAGTTGGGATCTTCCAGGTGCGGCATCGCCATCAAAAACTGGTGCTTGAGGCTTTGCGTGGAAAGTTGCATGGGACTCCAGGGGCGTCGCGACGCCCGGCAGCCGAGCGCTACCGGTAAGAATAATGAGACGTTCAGTGTATCAGCTTAGCCGCCGGTGATTGACCCGACGGCCTCGCGGTCGGCCAGGCGCGCTGGCACTCAGCCAAGGCGAGATTCGATCGCGGCCATCAGTTCGCCAGCGATGTCGGTGCCGCGCTGATCGTCGATCTCGCGAACGCAGGTCGGGCTGGTGACGTTGATCTCGGTGATGAAGTCGCCGATCACGTCGAGCCCCACGAACATCAGCCCCTTCTCGCGGATCATCGGCTTGACCTGCTCGACCAGCCAGTAGTCACGGTCGGTGAGCTCGCGAGAGACGCCGCGGCCGCCAGCGGCGAGATTGCCCCGGGTTTCGCCGGCGCTGGGGATACGGGCCAGCCCGAACGGGATCGGTTCACCGTCGATCAGCAGAATGCGAGTGTCGCCGGCCTGAATCTCGGGAAGATAGCGCTGGGCCATGATCTGACGCTGCCCGCGCTCAGTGAGCTGTTCGATCACCGACCCCAGATTGCGGCCGTCCGGGCCGATGTGGAAGATGCCGCTGCCGCCCATGCCGTCGAGCGGCTTGAAGATGGTATCGCCGTGCTCGGCCTGAAACGCCCGCAGTACGTCGGCGTTGCACGACACCACCGTGGGCGGAATGCAGTGAGCGAACTGCTGGGCGAAGAGCTTCTCGTTGCACGTGAGCAGCGCCTGGGTGGGATTGACCACCAGCGTGCCTTCGCGCTCGGCGAAGCCGAGCAGGTGCACCGCATTGAGAAAGTGTTCGTCCACCGGCGGGTCCTGGCGCATCAGGATCACGTCGAGCTCACTCAGCGGCATCGCCTCGCGCTCGCCGAGGTCATGCCAGTGGCTGGCCTCCTTGTACACGTCGAGCGCGCGCACGCTGCCCATGGCACGCCCCTCGTAGAGGTAGAGATCCGACGGCTCCAGATAGTAGAGCGTCCAGCCCTTCGCCTTCGCCGCCCACAAAAGCGCCAGCGTGGTGTCCTTCTTGTAAGCGACGTCGGCGATGGGGTCCATCACTACGCCGAGCTTGATCGCGTTCTGACTCATCGGTTCGGTCTTCCCCAAAGCGAGAATAAATACAGTGGCAGCGAGTATGACGCAGCCGGCGGGCGAGCACCAAGATGGTGCCCGTCATCGCATCGGTCACTCGCCGGTTACGCGCCGCCGAGCCGATCCCACAGGAAGCGCCAGGCCAGTGCGCCGAGGCGGGCTCGCTGGGCGTTGTCCGCCGCGCCGCCGTGGCCGCCTTCGGTGTTCTCGTAGTAGTGCACGTCGCAGCCCATCGCCTCCATCTTCGCCATCATCTTGCGGGCATGGCCGGGGTGTACGCGGTCGTCCCGTGTCGAGGTGGTGAAGAGCACCGCCGGATACACCGCGTTATCGCGCAGGTTATGGTAGGGCGAGTAGTCCTTGAGAAAGTGCTCCCAGTCGTCGCTGTCCGGATCGCCGTACTCCGCCATCCACGACGCCCCGGCGAGCAGCTGGTGATAGCGTTGCATGTCGAGCAGCGGCACTTCGCAGACGGCGGCGGCGAAGTGGTTGGGGTAGCGGGTGATCATGTTGCCCACCAGCAGTCCGCCGTTGGAACCGCCCTGAATCCCCAGCTGATCGACGCGGGTCACGCCGGTGGCGACCAGCGCCTCGGCGACGGCGGCGAAGTCCTCGAACGCCTTGTGCCGGTTTTCCCGAAGCGCGGCGCGGTGCCAGCGTGGACCGTATTCGCCGCCGCCCCGAATGTTGGCGACCACGTAGGCGCCGCCCCGGGCGAGCCAGCTGCGCCCGGCCGAGGCGGCGTAGTGGGGCGTCAACGAGATTTCGAAGCCGCCATAGCCGTAGAGCAGCGTCGGCCGGGTTTCACGTGAAACGTCCGTCTCGTCGCGGCCGGCGGGCAGCACCAGAAAGTAAGGGATGCGCGTGCCATCGGCGCTGATCGCAAAGCGCTGCTCGACCTGCATGCCATCGGCATCGAAGAACTGCGGCGCCTGCTTGAGTGGCTGCGGCGACGCATCGCCGGCCAGATCCCACTGCGAGAGAGTGGTCGGCGTGAGGTAGTCGGTGACGGTGACGAACACCTCGTCGCTCTGGTCGGGGTCGATCGCCTCCAGGCCCACGTCACCGGTCTCGGGCAGCGCGCTCAGGGCCTGACGCGGCCACTCGCCGTGCGCACGCGGCTGGAGCCGCTCGAAGCGGTGCTTGACGTCCTCGAGCACGTCGAGCACCAGAAAATGGCGCGTCCATTCGAACCCCTCCAGCGAGCGGTGTGCGGTCGGTGTAAAGAGCACCCGAAAGTCCCGCTCGCCGGCCTTGAAGTCGGCGTAGTCGATGGCCAGCAGCGCCCCGGCGGGATAGTCGGCTTCGTCACTGCCGTCGCTCACCCCCTCCGTCCGAGAGAGCCCGTTCCAGCGCTCGCGCAGCAGCACCAGAAGCCACTCGCGGTGAACGTCCACCTCGGCAGAGAGCGGCAGATCGAGCGTGAGGTGCTGGCCGTCGGCGGTAAGCTCGATCAGACGCTGTTCATAGAAGCCCAGGGCATGGTGGATGAAATCGCGCGCGAAGCCGCGTGTGTCGTCGTGAAACGCCACTGCCATCAGATCCGAGGGCGCCGCTTCGAACACCGTCTCGGCCGCCGCGAGCGGCTCGCCGCGCTGCCAGCGTTTGACGATACGCGGGTAGCCGGAATCGGTCAGCGTGCCGTCACCGAAATCGGAGTAGACGTAGACACGATCCCGCGCGATCCAGCCAACGCCCCCCTTGGCCTCCGGGCGCTCGAAGCCGCCGGCGACGAAGGTGCCCGTCAGCAGGTCGAACTCCCGGGTGACGTCGGCGTCGGCGCCACCGCGAGAGAGCGCAACCAGCGCCCGCTCCCAGGGCGCGTCCGGGTCGGCGGGCTCGAGACAGCGCGCCCCGTGCCAGACCCAGTTCTCGCCCTCCTCGGCGTTCAACGCATCGACATCGATCAGCACCTCCCACGCGGGTCGGGCGTCGGCATACTCGGCCCAGGGAGTGCGCCGCCACAGCCCGCGGGGATGCTCGGCGTCCTGCCAGAAGTTATAGGCATAGCCGCCGCGCTTGACCGCGAAGGGGATGCGGTCGTCGGCATCGAATATCTCGCGCAGGCCGCTTTCGAGCGTTTGGAAGTCGGCGTCCTTGAAACGGGCGAGCGTCTCCAGATTGCGGGTTTCGACCCAGGCGAGCGCCGCCTCGCTGTCGACGGCCTCGAGCCAGCGGTAGGCGTCGTCATCGGTGCGAGCCGAGCCGCCGGCTATCGCGTCGGGAGCCAGCAGGGAACGAGCAGGTAGGCGGCGCATGGCGGTTCTCCAGAAGAAAGTGGCGCAGAGAGGATATCGCGGCGTGGCTCAAAAGCGGTCGACGGCGGCCGCCGCCCACTCGGCCTGCCATTCCGGCGGCAGATCATCGCCGAGTAACTGTCCGGTGGCCAGCCGCGGCCACTCGAAGGCGGTATGCCCCTCGGCAGGCGCGTAGCTGATGCGATGGCGAATGTGGTCCGGGGTCAGCGCGTCGAAGCGCGACAGCCCCATCGCTCCCACCAGCTCGGCGAAACCGTCGAGCGTCGCCCTGTGATAGCGCGCAACGCGTTCGGCCTTCTCGGGCACGTCGATGGCGCCGGCGCGCCTGGCATCCTGGGTGGCGACCCCGGTCGGGCAGTGGTTGGTGTGGCAGCGCCGCGCCTGAATGCAACCCACGGCGAACATGAACGGCCTCGCGGCGTTGCAGAGATCCGCGCCGAGCGCGATCTTGGTCACCATGTCGTAGCCCAGCGCCACCTTGCCGCTGGCCACCAGCCGAATCTCGTCGCGCAGGCCGGCCCCGCGCAGCGCGCTGTCGACGAACGGCAGCGCCTCGTCGATGAACACCCCGAGACTGTCGGAGAACTCCTGCGGGGCGGCGCCGGTGCCCCCCTCGGCGCCATCGATGACGATGAAGTCGACCCGCGTGCCGGTCTCGACCATCGCCTTGCAGATGCTCAAAAACTCGCGCCGGATCCCCAGTGCCAGCTTGATCCCCACCGGCTTGCCGTCAGAGAGCTCACGAAGCTGGGCGACGAAGGCGAGCAGCTCCCGCGGGGTGGAGAACTCGGGGTGGGACGCGGGCGAGGCGCAGTCCTCACCCACCGCGATCTGGCGGGTCTCGGCGATCTCTTGATTGACCTTGCTCCCCGGCAGCAGGCCGCCGTGAGAGGGTTTGGCACCCTGGGAGATCTTGATCTCGATCATCTTGACCTGCTCACGGCGGGCCTTCTCCCGAAACGTGTCGGCGTCGAAACGGCCATTCTTCTGGCGGCAGCCGAAGTAGGCCGTGCCCAGCTCCCAGATCAGGTCGCCGCCGTGTTTCTCGTGATAGCGGCTGATCGCTCCCTCGCCGGTGTCGTGCGCGAAGCCGCCCTGTTGCGCGCCGAGATTCATCGCCTCCACCGCGTTGCCGGAGAGCGACCCGAAGCTCATCGCCGAGATGTTAAGACGCGAGGAGCGATAGGGCCGTGTGCACTGTGACCCGCCAATGGTGATCCAGCGCTCGCTCTCGGGAACCTCCCCCGGCTGGATCGAGTGATAGGAGAAGTTGTAGCCGGGGGCGCTGACGTCGCGCACGGTGCCGAACGGCGAGGTATCACCGGCGCCGATGGCACGCGCCTGGATGAGATTGCGCTGCTCGCGGGAGAAGGGCCGCCCGCTGGTCTCGGATTCGAAGAAGTACTGGCGAAGCTCCGGGCGGACGAACTCGAGCAGATAGCGCAGGTGCCCGATGATCGGATAGTTGTAGAGCACGTTCTGCGTCGAGCTGAGATCGCGCCAGCCGACCACGGCGAGCGGCAGCCACAGCAGCAGTAGCCAGAGCACCGGGTGCCACAGCGCCCCGAGAACGAGAATCGCCGCCAGGGTGACCGGGGCGGCGATGTAAAAGGTTTGACGATGCATGGAAGGGTTCCTGAGCGCGTGAGTCCGCCTCAAGTGTTGGTCGCGCCGGGGGATAGTTCAAATGTCGTCGCGCTGTCGCGAGACCATCGCGCGGCGCCAAACCAACGTCGTATGTCGCCGACCCCACCGGCATGCAACCTTGGACGGGGCAAGGATCTCGCTGGCGCCCGTTGCCAAGGCCGCGCCCGTCAGACACCGCCACGCTTCCCCTTTCCCGATCCCTAAGGCGAACCGATGCAGGATCTCTTCGATATTCGAGACCGGCTGGCGCTGGTCACCGGCTCGACGCGCGGGCTGGGCCACGCGCTGGCCCACGGCCTCGCCGAGCGCGGGGCGCGGGTCGTGCTCCACGGGCGCGATCTGGCGACGGTACAGGCTGCCGCCACCGAGCTCGGCGAACGAACCGGCGCCACGGTGAGCGCGGTGGCGTTCGATGTCACCGACAGCCAGGCCGTCGCCACGGCACTCGAGGCGCTCGTCGAGCGCCACGGCGTACCGGATATTCTGGTCAACAATGCGGGGCTGCAGAAGCGGGCGCCCTTCACCGAGTTCGACCCGGGGGAATGGGACGCGGTCATCGCCACCAATCTCTCCAGCGCGTTCTACGTGGCGCGAGCCCTGACGCCGAAGATGGCCGCGCGCGGCAGCGGCAAGATCGTCAATCTCGGCTCGGTGCAGTCGCGGCTGGCGCGAGAGACGATCGCCCCCTATGCAGCCTCCAAGGGAGGAGTGGCGATGCTGACCCAGGGCATGGCGGCGGATCTGGCCCGCTACAACATCCAGGTGAACTGCCTCTCGCCGGGGTACTTCCAGACCGACATGAACCGCGCGCTGTGGCAGGACGAATCGTTCGACGCCTGGATCGAACAGCGGACGCCGGCGGCACGCTGGGGGCAGGTCGAGGAGCTGGTCGGCACGCTGATCTACCTCTGCTCGTCGGCCTCCAACTTCGTGTCGGGGCAGAACATTCTGGTCGACGGCGGCATGACCTCGGTGGTGTGACGCCCGGCTCCTGCCGGTCCTGCCGCCTAAATCACAGATAGTTCAGGCTTATCGAGACGCTTAATGCAGGCAATGGTTGGACCGCTAATCATTTCCTAGACTGGGTGCCACTTGCCGATACCGGCAGCCATTCCAGACAGGAGTTCTCGATGGCATCGCTTTTCGAACCGTTCGACCTCAACGGCACGCGACTCGACAATCGCATCGTCATGGCGCCGATGACCCGCTCGCGCGCGCCCGACGATATCCCCACCGAGATGGGCGCGCTCTACTACCGCCAGCGCGCCTCCGCCGGCTTGATCATCTCCGAGGGCACGCCGATTTCGCGTCAGGGCCAGGGCTACCTCTACAACCCGGGCATCTTCGGTCCGGATCAGATCGCCGGGTGGGCCAAGGCCGCCAAGGCGGTGCACGAGCGCGGCGGCATCTTCTTCGCCCAGATCTGGCACGTGGGGCGCGTCTCGCACACCTCGATCCAGGTCGCCGGTGACAAGCCGGTCGGCCCGAGTGAACAGCAGGGCGGCATGGCGTTCGGCTACAACGAGGATGGCATCGCCGACATGCTCTCGGCGAGCCAGCCGCGCCGGCTGGAGACCCAGGAGATCCGCGAGATCGTGCGTGACTTCGGTCAGGCGGCGGTCAATTCGCGGGAAGCGGGTTTCGACGGCGTCGAGGTGCACGGCGCCAACGGCTATCTGTTCGAACAGTTCCTCAACCCCCACGTCAACGACCGCAACGATGCCTACGGTGGCTCGCGGGAAAATCGCTGCCGGCTGCTGCTGGAAGCGGTCGACGAGGCGAGCAAGCTGATCGGCGCCCACCGCGTCGGCGTGCGGCTGTCGCCCTTCGGCACCCTGTTCGACATGCCGGAGTACGACGACAACGGAGAGACCTATCTCTACCTGGCGCGTGAATTCAACAAGCGCGGCCTCGCCTACGTCCACCTGCACGATCAGGGCGGTCAGGGCATGCCGCCGATGCCGCGGGAGTACCTGCGTCAGTTCCGAGACGTCTACCAGGGCAATCTGCTGCTGGCCGGTAATCTGGATCAGGCCGAGGCGCAGAAGCTCGTCGACGAGGGCACCATTGACCTGCCGGTATTCGGGCGCCTCTACACTTCCAACCCGGATCTGGTCGAGCGGATGAAGAACGACTGGCCGCTGGCGGACTTCGACCCGACCACCTTCTACGGCGGCGACGCTCGCGGTTACGTCGATTTCCCCACCTACCCGGAGGAGCAGGCCCGTATCGCCCGCGAGAAGGCGATCGCCGAGAAGTCCTGACGCCAACGCCCTGTCCGACACACGAACGCCCCGGCCATCATGGCCGGGGCGTTCGCGTTGTCAGGCAGTGATCGGGCTGAGCGCCTCGCGGACTGGCGATCCGCTCACGACACGACTAGAGGTCGCCGAAGTGATGCTGCAGGAGCGTCAGCGCCACCACCGGCGCCGTCTCGGTGCGCAGAACACGTGGGCCGAGGGTGAGTGGCAGAAACCCCCCGGCGCGGGCCTGATCGACCTCCACCGCACTCAGTCCGCCCTCCGGGCCGATCAGCAGCGCGGCGCTGTCGACCTGCCCTTGCTCCCGCCAGCGCGCGTCCGTGGCGGGGTGCAGCACCAGTCGCAGCGTCTCCTTGCGCGCGGCCAGCCAGCTCGAGAGCGTCTGCGGCGAGTGCACCGGCGGCACCGTGGCGCGACCGCACTGCTCGCAGGCGCTCGTCGCCACGCCCTGCCAGTGGGCCAGCTTCTTCGCCTCGCGCTCGCCCTTGAGCCGCACGTCGCCGTGCTCGACATAGAGCGGGGTGATCGCGGCCACCCCGAGTTCCACCGCCTTCTGAATCGCGTAGTCCATGCGATCGCCCTTGGAAATCGCCTGCCCCAGATGGACAGCCAGCGGTGACTCACCGGCGCCCACCGTGACCGTCTCGATCCGGGCCACTACCCGCTTGCGCCCGACCTCGACCAGCGTCGCCGTCGCCTCGAGACCCGCGCCGTCGAACAGCGACAGCACCGCTCCCGCCTTGAGCCGGAGCACGGCAGCGACGTGGCGCGCCGCGCCGTCGGGGAGAACGACGTCGCCGCCGACCTCAAGGCCGGCGGCGACGTGGATACGGGGGTTCGCCATCGCGAAGGCTCCGTGATCGATGGGGCGGTGTCGCCGGGTTATTCCGCGGCTTCGCTCGCCTGGGCGGCGCGCTGCTTGCGCTGGGCATACATCGCTTCGAAGTTGACCGGCGCCAGCATCAGCGGCGGGAAGCTGCCGCGACCGACGAGGCTGTCGATGCACTCACGCGCGTAGGGAAAGAGCACGTTGGGGCAGAAGGCACCCAGGGTGTGGTCGAGCTGATCGCCGACGATGCCGGAGATACGGAACAGACCCGCCTGCTCCACCTCGGCGAGAAACGCCGTGGTGTCGTCTTCGTTGTTGGAGACCTGGGCGGTCACCTTCACTACGACTTCGTAGAGGTCGTTGCCGATCGCTTCGCTGGTGGTATCGAGATCGAGACCGACCTTCGGCTTGAACGGCTGCTGGAAGACGCTCGGGGCGTTGGGCGACTCGAAGGAGATGTCCTTGACGTAGACACGCTGCAGCGAAAACTGAAGCTGCGGCTTCTGGGTGTCCTGCTGCGCGTTGGCTTGATTGTTCTCTTCCGCCATGTTGCGTTTCCTCTGCGTGCTGAGCATTGCCTGCCGAGCGCGGCGTCGCGCCGGCGTTTGCGAATCCGAGGGGTGCTGCGGGGGCTAGCGCTTGACCACCGGCAGGTTGTCGGCCTGCCACTGCGCCATGCCGCCCTTGAGCTTGTAGACGCGGGAGAAGCCGGCCTGGGTAAGCTCGGTCACGGCGGCGCCGGCGTTCTGGCCCTGCTTGCAGACCACGATCACCGGGCTCTCCTTGTGCTTCTCGAGCTGGGGCAGACGCTCCTTCAAGCGCGACTGCGGCACGTTCTTGGCGCCGGCGATGTGGCCCGCCTTGAATTCCGCGCTCTCGCGAATGTCGAGCAAGAGGCCGTCCTCGCGATTGATCAGCGTAGTGGCTTCGGTGGTGGAGACACCGGCGCTACCGCCGCGCTTGGCCTCGAAGGCCAGCCACGCCAGCAGCACGAGCAGAAAGGCGCTGACCAGCAGCGGGTGATTCTCGATGAATTCGAACAACTGATCGATCATGGATCTGCCGATACTCCCGTTTTGAATCGGGCCAAGGGGTTCTGGGTCGGTGGCCGAAGGGCCTCATGCGCCGACACTCGACACGGCGCTTCGACACCGCTGCGTCACGCGGGTTTCTGGGCTGCTCGGCGCTTGCCGGGTCAGTCTCGCAGGGCCTGTCTTCCCTGGCGTCGGAAACCACGCACCGCTGTAAAACGGGGTCCGTTTTCGGGCGCGGGCCATTATACACAAGGCACGCCGCGAAACGAGGCACGCCGGCTGACCCGACCCGGCGGTTACGCTATTCTCTCGGGAGGTGGCTCGCCCGCACCGACCGCTTTCGGCGAGCGCAGGCCAACGGCCACGCGCACCGCCCCTCGCTCTTTCGTTCATCCGACTTCACCGAGGCTTGTCATGGCAGAAACTTCCACGCCGCGTCCCGTCGCGCTTCTGATTCTCGACGGCTACGGTCAGAACGACGACAGCGCCAACAACGCCGTCGCCAATGCCGACACACCGGTCATGGATCGGCTCCAGCGCGAATTTCCACACACGCTGCTCCACACCGACGGCCCCTACGTCGGTCTGCCCGACGGCCAGATGGGCAACTCGGAAGTCGGGCACATGAACATCGGCGCCGGGCGCATCGTCTATCAGGACTTCACCCGTATCACCAAGGCGATCGCCGAGCGCGAACTCGACAGCATCACCGCCCTCACCCAGCCCATCGACGACGCCGTCGCCAACGGGCGTGCCGTGCATCTGATGGGACTGCTCTCGGCAGGCGGGGTGCATAGCCACGAGGACCATCTGCTGGCCGTCGCCGAGCTCGCCGCCAACCGCGGTGCCGAGCGCATCTATCTGCACGCCTTTACCGACGGCCGTGACACCGCACCCAAGAGCGCCGGGGAGTCGATCGCGCGCGCCAATGAGCGCCTCGCCGCACTGGTCGGCGCCGACAATGGCTTTGTCGCCTCCCTGGTCGGGCGCTACTTCGCCATGGATCGCGACAACCGCTGGGACCGGGTCGAGCAGGCCTATCGCGTGGTCCGGTTCGGCGAGGGCGAGCACGTCGCCGACAGCGCCGAGGCCGGGCTCGAGGCGGCCTACGAACGCGGCGAGACCGACGAATTCGTTACCGCCACCGCGGTGCGCCCGAACGGCGAGACGCTGGCCATGAGCGATGGCGACGCCGCCCTCTTTCTCAACTTCCGCGCCGACCGCGCCCGTGAGCTGACCCGCGCCTTCGTCAACGCCGACTTCGACGGTTTTGACCGTGGCGAACGCCTGACTTTCGCCGGCAACGGGCTGGTGACGCTGACCCAGTACGCTGACGACATCGACGCTTCGGTCGCCTTTCCGCCGCGGGATCTGGTCAACACGCTCGGAGAAGTCGTCGAAAGCCACGGCCGGACCCAGCTGCGCATCGCCGAGACCGAGAAGTACGCCCACGTGACGTTCTTCTTCTCCGGCGGTCGCGAGAGCGAGTTCGACGGCGAAGAGCGCGCGCTGATTCCGTCGCCGAAGGACGTCAAGACCTACGACGAGAAGCCGGAGATGAGCGCGTTTGAACTCACCGACACGCTGGTCGAGGCGATCGACGCCGGCAAGTTCGACCTCATCGTCTGCAACTACGCCAACGGCGACATGGTCGGTCACACCGGCGATCTCGCCGCCGCGACCCAGGCGATCGAAGCCGTCGACATCTGCCTCGGCCGCGTGGTCGAAGCGATCCAGCGCGCCGGTGGCGAGTGTCTGGTCACCGCCGATCACGGCAATGCCGAGCTGATGGTGAATCCCGAGACCGGCAATCCGCACACCGCTCACACCACCTTTCTGGTGCCGCTGGTCTATGTTTGCCGCGACGCGGACACGCAGGAGGGCGGTGCCACGCTCAAGGCCGACGGCCGACTGTGCGATCTCGCACCGACGCTGCTGCACATGATGCAGCTCGACGCCCCCGACGAGATGACCGGCAACGTGCTGATCGAGCGGAGCTGAGGGCATGATGTCGACGCATGACGGCCACGCGCGCTCGTGAGGCGCAACAGGAACGCGTATGCCGCCGCGCTGCTCGTTGCCGCGGGTCTGGCGACCAGCGCTCTGCCGGCGCCGGCGTTTGCTCAGGCCAACCCGCGGGAGGCGCAGGCGAGGCTGGATAGCCTCGCCACCGACATCGAAGCGCTGCAGGGCAAGCTCGACGACACCCGCAGCGCCCGCAGCGACGCCCGCTCCGAGCTCGAGAGCGTGGAGACGGCAATCGCCGAGACGCACCGCAAACTCGACGACCTGCAGCGCGAGCGACGTGGGCTCGACGACGAGGTCACGTCACTCAGCGACGATCGCGAACGGCTCAATGCCAGCCGCGACCGCCAGCGCGAGGCGCTGGCGCAACAGTTCGATGCGCTTTACCGGCTCGGCACCACCCCGCAGCTCAAGCTGCTGCTCAATCAGGACGATCCTGCCGAGGTGGATCGGCTGCAGCACTATCTCAATGCGCTGAGCGATGCCCGCCAGCAGCGCCTCGATGCCCTGCGCGATCTCAATCGCGCGCTCGACGACAACCTCGCCGACATCCAGAGCCGACGCACCCGACTCGATGAGGTCGAAGCCGATCTCGAGGCCCAGCGCCAGCAGCTCGCCGAGCGTCTCAGCGAACGCCGGACGCTGGTGGCCCAGCTCGACGATCGCTACGACAGCGAACAGTCGCGACTCGAGGATCTCAACCAGGATCGTGCCCACGTCGAGCGCCTGCTCGATCGCATGCAGCGAGAGCTCTCGGCGCTGAAGCAGCCGCCGCCCTCCACCGACATCCGACAGACCCGAGGCCAGCTGCCGTGGCCGGTTCAGGGGTCGCTGCTGTCGCGCTACGGCAGCGGCGATGGCGTCAGTCGCAACGGTATCCTCATCGGGGCGCCAGCCGGCACCGCGGTCAAGGCGGTACACGCCGGGCGCGTGGTGTTCGCCAACTGGATGCGCGGTTTCGGCAACCTGTTGATCGTCGATCACGGCGACGGCGTGCTCACGCTCTACGCCCACCTGCAGCAGTTCAGCGTCGCCCCCGGCGCGCAGGTCGGCAACGGCCAGACGTTGGGGGCCGTCGGTGACAGCGGCGGCCAGTCGCAATCGGCGCTCTATTTCGAAGTCCGCCAGGATGGCGATCCCATCGATCCCAGTCGCTGGATCGCGCGGCGCTGACCCTCCCGGTGGGGCGATAACGACGCCCCATAGCAGGCGGCAGTGCGTGAAAGGGCTTTGCGCGACAGACATCCCGCTCCGGAATGTCGGCGACGCTGGATTCTGCGCCGCGCTAGGCGCTATGCTGGATTATCAAACGCCGTTTTGTCACTCGCGCGGGGCGCTCACGCCGCCGCCGTCGACCCCACCAGCACGCCTTGCGGAGACCGCATGACTTCCAGCCGATCGAAGACCCGGCCCTCGTCACGCCGCCGGCTCAAGGGCCCGGCCATCGCGGGGTCGCTGCTACTCGCCCTCGCCCCGTTTGTCGCGCTGCCGGTAGCTCGCGCCCAGTCCGTCGCCCCGGCACAGATGCCGCCATCCCCCCTCGAGTCGACGGCGCCCATGGGCGACACGGTCGCGGACGATAGTGGCCTGCCGGTGGAGGACGTTCAGACCTTCGCCGAGGTGTTCGAGCGCATCAAGCGCGCCTACGTCGAGGAAGTCGACGACACCACGCTGCTGCGCAACGCCATGCGCGGCATGCTCAGCGAGCTCGATCCGCACTCGGCCTATCTCGACGCCGACGCCTTCGACGCGCTCCGGGAGTCCACCGAGGGCGAGTTCAGCGGCATCGGCATCGAAGTCGGGCTGCGCGACGATCAGCTCACGGTTATCGCACCCATCGACGACACCCCCGCCGCCCGTGCCGGTATTCAGCCCGGCGATCGCATTCTCGCCATCGATGGCACGCCCACAGACAGCCTCACGCTGCAGGAAGCGGTGGAGCTGATGCGCGGCGAGGCCGGCAGCGAACTCGAGCTGACGCTGCTGCGCGGCAGCGAGCAAGAGCCGCGCTCCGTCACGCTGGACAGGGAGTCGATCCGGTCGGAGAGCGTCACCAGCCGTCTGCTGGAACCGGGTTTCGGCTATCTGCGCATCAGCCAGTTCCAGAGCCGGACCGGTGAGGAGACCCAGGAGGCGCTGGAGGCACTCATGGCCGACGGCGCCCTCGACGGCCTGGTGCTCGATCTACGCAACAACCCCGGCGGCGTGCTCTCCAGCGCCACCGACGTCGCCGACGCCTTCTTGAACTCGGGACTGATCGTCTACACCGAGGGACGCCTCGGCAGCGATGACATGCGTTTCACCGCCAACGCCGCCACCGTGGCACCGGACGTCCCGATGGTGGTACTGATCAATGGCGGCAGCGCCTCGGCGGCGGAGATCGTCGCCGGCGCGCTCAAGGATCAACGACGCGCCGTACTCATGGGCACGCAGACCTTCGGCAAGGGCTCGGTGCAGCAGGTGCTGCCGCTCGGCAACGGTGACGGCCTCAAGCTCACCACCGCGCGCTACTACACGCCCAGCGGTCGCTCGATCCAGGCCGAGGGCATCTCGCCGGACGTGCGCGTCGTTCGCGGCCGTCTCGAGGTCGAGGACGGCGCGGACTTCCAGCTGCGCGAATCCGACCTGCGCGGCCACTTGATCAACGCCGACGGCGACACGGCGCGTCGCCCGGACGGCACGCCGGTCGCCGCCGACGACTACCAGCTCGGCGAAGCCCTCAATCTGCTCAAGGCGCTCAACGTGATCCAGCGCCCCCAGGCCGAGGCGGCGACTACGCCCTGATGCCGGGCATCACGCCGCCCCTGCCGCCCGGCAATGGCCAGCATCGAAAGCCACCAACGACAACGGCTNNAGCCGTTGTCGTTGGGCCGTCTGCAGACAGAAGGCGAAGGGCGCACGTCGGATGGAGCTCAGCGGCAGCGCTCGGCCAGATCGCCGGCCTCGCCCAGCGCCTGGCGGATCATCAGCCGCTTTACCGGCATCAGCCGGTCGACGCCACCGAGCCCCCAGTTGCGGGCGAGACGCAGCGCCGGCTGTGCGCTGCCAAAGAGCCGCTGAAAGCCCTGCATCGCCCCCAGCATGACGGCATTGTCGCCACGCCGACGCCGTGCGTAGCGGGCCAGTATCCGCGCATCCGCCGGATCGGCGCCGCGTTGGCGGGCACGAACCCACTCTTCGGCGAGCACCGCCACATCCATCATGCCGAGATTGACCCCCTGCCCCGCCAGCGGGTGCAGGCTGTGCGCGGCATCACCGACCAGCGCCAGGCCGTCGTCGACATAGCGCTGCGCGTGGCGCTGCACGATGGGGAAGTGCGGTGCCGCGTCGATCACCCTCACCTGCCCCAGCCGCTCGCCAATGCCCGCCTCGAGCTCGCGAGCGAGCGCTTCACGCCCGGCATCGTTGTCGGCCAGCCGGGTCAGCCGCTTGGCCTCGCTCGGCGTGGTCGACCAGACGATCGAACAGTGGTGATCGTTGGACTGACCGGCTAGCGCCGGCTCGCCGCCGGGCGACAGCGGGACGTTCAGCGGTAGAAAGGCGAGCGGGCCGGTGGGCAAAAACGCCTGACGGGCGATGCCGCCATGCCCCCACTCGGTGCGTACGCTGGTGACCAGCGCCACCTGCCCGGTGTCGCGTTCACTGACCGCAATGCCCGCCAGCCCGCGCAGCACGGAGCGGCCGCCGTCGGCCCCCACCACCAGCGGCGTACGCCAGCGGCTGCCATCCTCGAACAGGAGCGTGGAGACGCCGGCCTCGCGACGGTAGCCGCTCAGGCGCGCCTCAAAATGGCAGGTCACGCTCGGCAGGTCACCGAGTCGCTGGCGAAGCCCCGCCAGCAGCAGGTCGTTCTCGACGATGGTGCCAAGCGAAGCGACGCCGACATCCTCCGCGTCGAAGCCGATTTCGCCGCTCCCCTCGGCGTCCCACACCGCCATGCCGCGATACGGCGCGACGCGACGCGCGGCGAGCCACGGCCAGACACCGAGCGACGTCAGCAGACGCTCGGTGGCAGCGGTCAACGCGCTGACGCGAAGCGCCGGCGGGCCGTCCCCGGCAGGCGCCATGCCGTCGGGGCGCGGGCCGGCATCGAACAGGTCGACGCGCCAGCCCGCCTCGCCGAGCAATAGCGCCAGCGTGGTGCCCACCAGCCCGCCACCGATGATGGCGACGTCTCGAGTTTCCTGGGTCATCCTGCGCGACTCCTTGACTGGCTGGCACCGGGTAACGGCGCGCGATACGGGTAATCCGGTGCCGGAAAGGTCGATGAGGCCGAACGGCCACTCATCACCCGATGTCCCTGGCGCAACGCGGCTCTCATCGCTCGATCCCCATGGCGCGCCGCAACTCTCATCGTTCGATCCCCATGGCGCGCCGCGCCAGCGTGCGCCGCAGCGGTCCCACGGCATTGAGACCGACAAGACCGGCCGCGCGGGCATGGCCCATGGCCGGGTGGTCGATCCCGAATAGCCGGATCAGGCCGTCGCTGAAGCGCACGATCGCCCGCGTGTCCCGGGCGCGGCGCGTCTCGAACGCCGCCAGCATGGCGGGCGAGCCGATCCTGTCACCGGCGGTGTGGGCGGCCGCGATCTCGTCGGCCAGATCCATCACCCCGCGCAGCGCCAGATTGAAGCCCTGCCCGGCCACCGGATGCAGCGCGTGGGCGGCGTTACCGAGCACCGCCAGATGCGGACGTGCGGTCTCCCGCGCGGTGACCAGCGAGAGCGGATAGGTGTGGCGCTCGCCGACACGGCGAAAGCGCCCTGCCCGATCACCGAAGGCACGCTGCAGGCGGGCGAGAAAGTCGCCGTCGCTGAGCGCCAGCGCCTCTTCCACGTCATCCTTGTCGAAGGTCCAGACCAGTTCCATCCGTCCATTGCCCAGGGGCAGCAGCGCCATCGGGCCATCCGCGGTGAAGCGCTCGAACGCCCAGCCGGCATGATCCCGACTCACTTCGACATTAGCGATCAGCGCGGTCTGATCGTAGCTCTGATGCGCGTTGTCGATCCCCAGCCGTGCCTTGAGACCGGAGCGGCCGCCGTCGGCGAGCACGGTCAGCCCCGCCGTCAACGCACTGCCGTCGTCGAGGGTGAGGCGGTAGCCATCGGCTTGCGGGGTCAGCGCCTCGACGCTCGCCGGGCAGCGCCAGTCGATCGGCAGCGCATCCAGCCGGCGGTGAAGTACCTGGCCCATCCAGGCGTTGGGCAACACGTAGCCCAGCGCCTCGACGCCGAGCTCTTCGGCGTGCAGCCGGGTTGCGCCGAGCCGGCCGCGTTCGCTGACGTGGATGTGGCGGATCGGGGTGGCTTCGCGGGCCATGCTGGGACCCTCGTGGCTCCACAGGCCGAGGCGCTCGAAGTGTCGCCGCGACCCGTAGGCGATGGCGCTGGCCCGGGCGTCGAAGCTCGGCTGATACGAGCGCTCGCTGGCCGCGGGCAGCGCGCGCGGCTCGATGATGGCGACGCGCAGCCCGTGCTCGGTGGCAAGCTCGCCCAGCGCGCAGGCAAGGCTCGCACCGACCAATCCGCCACCAATGATGGCGACGTCGACCCGGTCGGCGGGGCGGGAATCATCCATGGACTTGCCTCCTGTTGATTGGCGCGATGGGCGCGGTTCTACGCGACACTCGACGGCGCCGACGGCGAGCGCCATCGCTCAGACGTGGTCGCCACGCATCAGGGCCTCGATCTCGTCGGCGCGCTTGGGCACACCGCCGGTGAGCACCTCGAACCCGTCGGCGGTGACGACGACGTCGTCCTCGATGCGAATGCCGATACCGCGATAGGCCGCGGGAATGTCATCGGCGTCCGGCACGTAGAGCCCGGGCTCGACGGTGAGCACCATACCCGGCTCGAGCGCGCGGGGCTCGCCGTCGACGCGGTAGCTGCCGACATCGTGGACGTCGAGGCCCAGCCAGTGCGATGTCGAGTGCAGATAGAAGCGACGATACGCCTGGGATTCGAGATTGGCTTCGAGCTCACCGTCGAGCAGACCGAGTTCGATCAGCCCGGCGGTGAGATCTCGCACCACGCCCTGGTGAATCGCATCCAGCGTCACGCCCGGCGCCACGGCGGCGACCGCGCGCTCCTCGGCGGCGAGAACGACGTTGTAGAGCGCACGCTGGGCGTCGTTGAAACGCCCGTTGACCGGAAAGGTGCGCGTGATGTCGCCGGCGTAAAGCGCGTACTCGGCGCCGGCGTCGATCAGCACCAGCGTGTCGTCGACCAGGGGAGCGGCATTCTCCACATAGTGAAGCACACAGGCGTTGGCGCCGCCGCCGACGATGGTGCCGTAGGCGGGCGCGCGAGCGCCGTGCCAGACGAACTCATGCTCGATCTCGGCCTGCAGCTGATACTCGAAGCGCCCGGGGCGACTCATTCGCATCGCGCGACGGTGCGCCGCGGCGCTGATCCGGCTGGCGTGACGCATCAGCGCGAGCTCCCCCTCGCTCTTGGTCAGGCGCAGCTCATGGAGCACGGCGCTGACATCGCCGAAGTGCTCCGGTGCCACCGCCCCGCGGCGCGCCCTCGCACTCAGGCGCTGACGGACGTCTTCGGCGAGCGCCATGGCCGAGGCATCGGCCAGCGGCAGGTAGAGCGAACGCCGGCCGTCGAGCAGCGCCGTCAGCCGCGAACGCTCGGCGTTGTTGAAGGCTTCGTCGACGCCGTAGTCGCGCACCGCGCCCTCCGGACCGATGCGGATGCCGGTCCACGCTTCCTTGAGCGGATCCTTCTCCTGGCAGAACAGCACCGCTTCGCCCGCTTCCCGTCCGGGGAGCAGCACCAGCAGCGCGTCGGGCTCGGGAAACCCGCAGAGATAGTGGAAGTCGCTGTCCTGGCGAAAGGGGTACTCGCTATCGCGGTTGCGCGTCCTGAGCGCGGCACCGGGCAGGATCACCGCGGCGTCATCGGGCAGTTCGGCCATTAGCCGCTCGCGGCGGGCGGCGTACTCATCGAAGGCGATGGGCGCAGGCAGGGGGGCGTCCAGGTCGTGCACGGCAAGTTGCGGGTGTTCCACTGACATCTAGTCTCTCCAAGGGGTCGGGTCAGGAGCGTCGGACGCCCCGGCGGCGGCAACGCTCAGTGATGCGGCGGCGTCTCATCATTGGCCGCCTCGGCACTCTCCTGGTCGACCTGCTCGACCTGAGGATCGCCGGGGTGCTGCTCGGTGTAGAGCAGCATCGCCGCCATGCGGGCGTGCTCGGTGAGCGCGAAGAGATCGTTTTCGTTCTCCGGGTCGTCGGCGATATCGACTTCGATGGCGGTGAGCGGACCGAGATCCTCCAGGGCTTCGCGAAGCGGCGCCGACCACGTCTCGTAGGTCTCGCCGTCGGTCTCGTTGACCACCTCGGTGAAGCCCTGAACCCAGTCGCGCAGCCCCTGGGCACGCTCGGAGAGCGAGAAGAGCTCGTCCGGCAGCAGCGGCTCGTAGTTGAGCTCGGCCGCCCCCAGGGCGTCGAGCGTCTGGCGGCGCCAGCCGAGCAGCACGTCGGCATCGTCGCGGCTGTCGGGCTGGTCGACGTTGAGTGCCAGGCTCACCTCTTCCAGCCAGCGCTCCGCGGTGAGATCGGCAAGCGCGAGCTCGGCGCAGAGCCGGCCATCGTAGAAGGCGGGCGACTGCATGCTGCCGTGAGCGAGAAAGACGTTGGCAACAGTGGCGAAATCGAGCTGTTCGTTGATGATCGACATGACAATATCCATGGGGAGAGCCGCGCCGGGCTGGCCGATGGCGCTGGGCCGCGAGCGAGATCCCGGGCGGCCCGGCGCTGCGTTGACCGCCCTCAGGCGGCTCTCTATAGTGGCTGACCAACCGGTCGCGACCGATTCGTCGAGTGTGAACGCCCGGTCGAGAACGGCGCGAATACCCGCCATTTTAGCGCATCGGAACCTCACGCCCACCCCGACGCCCATCCCGGAGCGAACCATGAGCGACACGTCTCGCCCCACTACCGAAGTGACCCTGCTCGGCAAGCCCTACGTGATCGCCTGTCCGCCGGAAGAGCAGGAGCAGCTGATGCGTTCGGCGCGCTACCTCGACCGAGCCATGCACGGCATTCACTCCCGCGGCAAGGTGCTAGGCGCCGAGAAGGTCGCGATCATGGCCGCGCTCAACATCACTCATGAGCTGCTGGGCGCGCTCGACGCCAACCGCGCCGGCGAGCAGAGCCTCAACGACCTGGGTGAACGTCTCGAGCGGGCGATGGCCGACATCAAGACGCCGGACGCCTCCTAGCCAGCGGGCGGCTCGTTGTGCCCTAAGTCGATTGCGGATTGGGCATCCGGGCCGGCTCTGCTAGGATGGTGTCGTTCCCTGGGGTGTACGCCAGTCGTTACAAGTCCCTCGAGCCTATGCGCAGTACCCAGGGGGCCAAATGCTAGACAGTCCCGTGTGCATGTCCGCGCGTCGGAAAGCCTAAAGGCCTGTCTGCGGCCTCCACCTTGAACCAGTAGGTTCAGGGCCAGAATGACAGCGGCACTCTGGGGAACTCTCTTGTCTTCACCGTCACTCGATACCGCCTCGCCCGCCGCCTCCCTCCACCATGGATGCGACGTGCTCTCAGGCATCGACAGTGACCGACGCGCTCTGCGCCGCGAGCTGCGCCGCCGCCGGCGCCGCCTCTCCTTGCGCGAGCGGCACCTTGCGTCACACTCGCTCTGCCGCCGTCTCAAGCGACTCCCCGAGCTGCAACGGGCCCGTCGTGTCGCGCTCTACCTGCCCAACGATGGCGAAATCGATCCGACGCCGCTGATTGACTGGCTGCGTGCACGGGGTGCGCGCGTCTACCTGCCGGTGCTGAGACCGCTGGTCGAGAATCGTCTCTGGTTCGTACGCTACGACGCCGCGACCCGCATGACGCGCAATCGTTTCGGCATCCAGGAGCCGGACACCCGCTTCGGCGCCGCGCGCGCCAACCGCCTGCCCGCCTGGGCGCTGGATACGGTTCTGCTGCCGCTGGTGGGCTTCGACGATGCCGGCAACCGTATCGGCATGGGCGGCGGCTTCTATGATCGGACCTTTGCCTTCGCCCGCCGCCGGCGACCGGCACCGGCGCTGATCGGCCTGGCCCACGACTGCCAGCGAGTCGATGCGCTGCCGATAGCCCCCTGGGACGTGCCGCTCGACGCCATTGCCAGCAACGCGCGTGTCGTCAGGCCCTGAGCCGAATCGCGCACGACTCGCCATGTCGCGACGCTTGAAACGACGAAGGCCGGCCGCGTCATTGCGCGGCCGGCCTTCTGGAGTCTGTGCTTAGCGAATTGTCGTCTGAAACGCTTCAGGCGCCGAGCAGCGTCTGCGCATACCCCGTCGCCACGACGCCCACGCCGAAGATCAGTACCAGTGCCATCACCAGATCGGGTTTGCGTTTCATCTCGACTCCATTGCGTTCGCCAAGTCGCTAATCCCGTAGCGACGGGCACGACTATAGGGTCAGGTTAAAAACTTGACAAGCGCGAAACTCACATCTTGTCGGGCTTTTTTCGTAACCAAACGATAACGCATATTACAAAAAAAGCGTGACGTAAGAAGACACCCAAAACACCAGTAATTTCAACCTTTGATCTTAGTCGTCAACGCGCCGCCGGTGCGTTAGCGGCCGGCGGCGCGGGCATGGGCTTTAGCGTGGATAGCGCGTGAGTGTCGTCCCGCCCTGGCGTCACGCCATGAACAGGCGATAGGCGACGTTGTCGGTCTCTTTCCAGTAACGATAGCCGATGCGGTCGAAGTGCTCCTCGGCATGGGCACGGTCGTCGTTGGGCATCTGCAGACCGACCAGCACCCGGCCGTAAGCGGCACCGTGGTTGCGGTAGTGGAACAGCGAGATGTTCCAGTCCGCCGGCAGGTGGGTGAGAAAGTTCATCAGCGCGCCGGGGCGCTCGGGGAACTCGAAGCGATACGCCTCCTCCTGGAACTCCTCCCGCGGCCGACCACCACCGAGATGCCGGATATGCAGCTTGGCCAGCTCGTTGTCGGTGAGATCCTCTACCGGATAATCTGCCTCGCGTAGCCGCCGGATCACCTCGGCGCGATCGTCCCCGCCGGGTTTGACCTGCACGCCAACGTAGATGTGTGCGTGATGGGGATCGGCGTAGCGATAGCTGAATTCGGTAACCATGCGCCGGCCCAGCGCGTGGCAGAACTGTTTGAAGCTGCCGGGCCGCTCCGGAATCTGGACCGAGAGAATCGCCTCGCGCTGTTCGCCGAGTTCGGTACGCTCGGCGATATGCTGCAGGCGATCGAAGTTGATGTTGGCGCCGGTGTTGATGCTCAGCAGCGTCTGATCCTTCGCGCCGGTCTGCTGGATGTACTTCTTGAGCCCCGCCAGCGACAGCGCCCCGGACGTCTCGGAGACGGCGCGGGTGTCGTCGAAGGTGTCCTTCACCGCAGCACACATCTCATCGGTATTGACGGTGATCACGCCGTCGACGTTGTCGCGCAGGATCGTGAACGGTGCTTCGCCGATCTGCGCGACCGCCACGCCCTCGGCGAAGACGCCAACCTGGTCGAGCGTCACTCGCTCCCCGGCTTCCAGTGCCGCCTTGAGACAGGCCGAGTCTTCCGACTCGACGCCGTAGACCTTCACTTCCGGGCGCAGATACTTCACGTAGGCCGCGACCCCGGCCAGAAGACCGCCGCCACCGACCGGGACGAAGACCGCATCGAGCGGCCCGGACTGCTGACGCAGAAACTCCATCGCCACTGTGCCCTGGCCGGCGATGACGTCGAAGTCATCGTACGGGGGAATGTAGGTATAACCATGCTCACTGATAAGCTCGCGGGCGTGGGCGAGCGCCTCGCCGAAGGCATCGCCCTTGAGCACGACCTTGGCGCCCCAGCCGCGCACCGCGGACACCTTGATCTCGGGCGTCACTCGCGGCATCACGATGACTGCCTTCACCCCGAGCTGGCGCGCCGCCATGGCGAGCCCCTGGGCGTGATTACCCGCCGAGGCCGCGATCACGCCCTTGGCCTTCTGGTCGGCGTCGAGCTGCGCCATCTTGTTGTAGGCGCCGCGGATCTTGAACGAGAACACCGGCTGAAGGTCTTCGCGCTTGATCAGAATACGGTTGTCGAAACGCCTCGAGAGCGAAGGTGCCGGGGAAATGGGCGTCTCGCGGGCCGCTTCGTAGACGCGGGCCTGGAGAATCTTCTTAACGAGGTCTTCGAGTTGCATGCGTGTGTCCTGACGTAAAACGGGCCGCTGCGGCCAATATCGGGGGAAGATCACTGATATCGGGGGGACCGGTATTGTTAGCAGACGCTCGCCCCGAGCGTCCAGCACCATCGGCAGCACGCCGCCCTTGGCTTATACTGGCGCCTTCCTTTTCCAGCCCCCCCAGAGCCGACATGACCCAGGACGATCTCAAACGCGCCGTTGCCGCCGCCGCCCTCGAAGACATCGATAGCCTGCTGACGCCCGATGCCGTCATCGGCGTGGGCACGGGCTCCACCGCGAACCAGTTTATCGATCTGCTCGCCGCCCGTCGTCAGGACTTCCGCGGTGCCGTGGCGAGCTCCGAAGCGACCGCCGAGCGCCTCACGGCCCACGGCATCGACGTGCTGGAACTCAATCACGTGGGCACCGTGCCGGTCTACGTCGACGGCGCCGACGAGATCGACTCGCAACTTCGCATGATCAAGGGCGGCGGCGCGGCGCTGACCCGCGAAAAGATCGTCGCCGCCTGCGCCGAACGCTTCGTCTGTATCGCCGACGCCAGCAAGTTCGTCGAGACCCTCGGCGGCTTCCCGCTACCGGTGGAGGTGATTCCCATGGCGCGCTCCTATGTCGCCCGCGAGATGGTCAAGCTCGGCATCACGCCGGTCTATCGCGACGGCGTGCTCACCGACAACGGCAACCGAATCCTCGATGGCTTCGACCGGCTCTTCGAACAGCCGGAGACGATGGAGGCCCAGCTCGATGCCCTCGTCGGCGTGGTCACCAACGGATTGTTCGCCAAGCGCCCGGCGGATGTGCTGCTGCTCGGCGACGCACAGGGTGTCAAGCGACTGACTCGCTAGGCGATCGTGTCGAAGACGACGCTGGCGCGACGCGCGCGAGGTCAATTTCTGCGTCGTGGCGCCGATAATAGGTGCAAAGCCGGCAGTGGGTCGGCTCTTGCCCCGGTCGACTTCGAAGGAGTAACCGCATGCCCGCTTCCCGTCCCGCCATTGTCGCGGACATCATGAGCCGTGACGTCGTCACGCTACGCCGGGAGCAGACGCTCCACGACGGCAACGAGCTGATGCGCGAGCATCGTGTGCGCCACCTTCCCGTCGTTGACGACGAGGGGCGTCTGGTCGGCCTGCTGAATCAGAAGGTGGTGCTGCGGGAAGCGATGCGTATTGCCGGCGAGCACGGCACCCAGGCGCTCAGCCAACATCTCGATCAGGTGCCGCTCGCCGGCTTGATTGGCGGCGAGTGCCATAGCATCGCCATGGACAAGCCGCTCGCTGACGCCGGCCGTCAGCTACTGTCACTGCGCGTCGGGGCGCTCCCCGTGGTGGATGGCGAGCACCTGGTGGGCATCGTGTCGTCGGTGGACTTCGTCCGCCTGGCCGTCGACGAGTTGGTCGCGCAGGAGAACTAGGCCATTAGGCGCGGTCGAGGGTCCGGCGTCGAAGGACGTCTACGCTGATAGGTGGCCATTCACGTCAAGGAGATCGACATGAGCCAGACCTATGAGCTGAGCTGCGACTGCGGCAAAGCGACCCTGACAGCACGCGGCGAACCGGAACTGTCGCTCTACTGCCACTGCCCGAGCTGCCGCGCCCTCTATTCAGTGGACATTGCCTCGCTGACCGCCTGGTCGGACGACAACATCGACCTGCCGGACGCGTCCCAGCTCATCGTCCACAAGCTGCCGGATCGGGAGATGACCCGCTACGGCTGTGCCGAGTGCGGCATGACGCTCTACGGACGCCACAAACCGGGTATGCCGGTGGTTCCGCACGGCGTCTTTCGCAAGGCCCACGGCGGCCAACTGCCGCAGCCGCTGGCACCGACGATGCACCTTTTCTACGGCGACCGGGTGCTCGACGTCGCCGACGATCTGCAGAAATCCCAGGGCGGCGAGCTGGTCGGCCTCTGATAGCGCCGACGCCACCGCTTTTCTCCCTGACGCCCGCGACTCGTTCGCGGGCGTTCTGTTTTCGGGCGGTGCCTCGACACGGCCCACGCAAGCCCACGGCTATAGGGCGTTGGGACAGGCGTCACCGGCCCCGAACGCCATCAGATTGGCACAGGTCACCGTCGCGATCTCGGTGAGCGCTTCCGCCGTGAAGAATCCCTGGTGTCCGGTGATCAGCACATTGGGGAAGCTCGATAGGCGCGCGAAGACGTCGTCGGCAATGATCTCGGCAGAGTGGTCGTGGAAGAAGAGCTCGCTCTCCTGCTCGTAGACATCGATCGCCAGCGCCCCGAGTCGGCGCGACTTGAGCGCCTCGATCACCGCCGGGGTATCGATCAGTGCGCCGCGGGAGGTGTTAACCAGCATGGCGCCGGGCTTCATCTGTCCCAGCGACGTCTCGTCGATCAGATGATGCGTCTGCTCGGTCAGCGGGCAGTGCAGGCTGACGATATCGGATCGTGCCAGCAGCGTATCGCGGGAGACGATCTCGCCGTAATCGGCGAAGGCCTGCGCAGGATAGGGATCGTAGCCGATCACCTCGCAGCCGAGTCCCTGGAAAATACGCGCCATGCAGAGGCCGATGCGCCCGGTCCCGACGATGCCGGCAGTCTTGCCGTTCAGGGTGACGCCGAGCAGACCGTCGAGGGCGAAGTTACCCTCGCGTACGCGGTTGAATGCCCGATGGGTCTTGCGGTTGAGCGTCATGATCATCGCCAGGGCGTGCTCGGCAACTGCCTCGGGCGAGTAGGCCGGCACCCGGGCGACGAAGAGTCCCAACCGGCGCGCGGCGTCGAGATCGACGTTGTTGAAGCCGGCGCAGCGAAGTCCCACGGCGCGCACGCCGAGACCGGCAAGCACCGCCAGGGTGTCGGCGTCGAGCCGGTCGTTGACGAACACGCAGACGGCGTCGCTGCCCTCCGCCAGGGCGGCGCTCTGCGCATCCAGTCGCGCGTCCTGGTAGATGAAGTGGAGGTCGGCGTCAGCGAAGCGCTCTCTTCGCACCTCCTCGAAGAAACGACGGTCGTAGGGCTGGGCACTGAACAACGTGATCTTCATGATGGAATCGCTCTCGGGGGCAATCGGCCGAAACACCGGACCCGTTCAGCCTAGCGATTTCCCCCTCACGAATCAGCGGCTCGACGTCGCCGGCGATCATTTGCCGCACCGTCGGGCCACCGCGAACAGGAAAACGCCGTGATGCTGCCTCTCGTTCACCACCCCGGCTACAGCATCGACTGGCCCGAACGACATCCGTTTCCGATGGCCAAGTTCGGCGTGCTGCGCCGCCACCTCGCCGCACTCGGCTTCGACGATCGCGACGACGTGCACTGGATCACACCGTCGCCGGCCACCAGCCAGGCGCTGCTGCGCGCGCACACCGCCGACTATCTGCAGCGCTTTGCCCTTGGCGAGATCACCACCGCGAGGCGCTCGCCGAGCGGCTTTCCTTGGTCGCCCGAGCTGGTCGCGCGCACGCTGCTGGAGGTCGGCGGCACGCTCGCCGCTGTCGAGGCGGCATTGACCCACGGGCTGGCGCTCAATACCGCCGGCGGCACTCACCACGCCTACGCCGATCGCGCCAGCGGCTACTGTCTGCTCAACGATCTCGCGGTGGCAGCACGGCACCTGCTCGTCGAGCACGGCCTTGTGCGCGTGCTGATCGTCGACTGCGACGTCCATCAGGGCGATGGCACGGCGTCGCTCTTTCGCCACGAGCCACGGGTGATCACCCTGTCGATCCACGGCGAGGCCAACTTCCCCTTCGACAAGCGCGAGAGCGACCGCGACGTGGCGCTACCCAGCGGCACTGAAGACGAGCCCTATCTGGCGACGCTCGCCACGGAGCTGGAGGCAGCGTTCGAGCGCGTGCAACCGCAATTTGTCCTCTTCGATGCCGGCGCCGACGTTCACACCGGCGACCGGCTGGGCCACTTCGATCTCACGACTCGAGGACTCTACCGCCGCGAGCACCACGTGCTCAGCCGCTGTCTCGCGCGCGGCATCCCCGTGGCCGGGGTCATCGGCGGCGGCTACGACCGCGACCTCGACACCCTCGCCGAGCGTCACGCCCAGCTGTTCCTGGCCGCCCTATCGCTCACGGAATAAATTGTCGACGCGCCAGACGACTTGAGGACGACTCTCCTAGCGGAAACGTCACTCACTCATGGAAAACGTCCCCATTCATAGAGAACGTCCTCACCCATGGGCAAAGGCACTCAGGGGAAAAATCACTCGGGGGGAAAAGCCGCTCGGGGAGACAGGCGGCTCAGGGACGAGTCCGCCTCGGGGATTGCCCGCTCAGCGGCGAGTCGAGGGGTCGAGCAGGGCAGTGAGTCGCTCGCGGGTGCTGGCCAGCGCGCCGCGATTGGCGGCTACCACGGCGCGGCCCGCCTCGCCCAACCGGTGCCGACGGGAGACGTCGTCGAACAGCGCGATCAGCGTCTGGCCCAGTGCCGTGGCGTCGGCGACCTCGAGCCGGGCGTCGTTCTGCGCCAGGGCGTCGGCGATTTCTCGCAGGTTATCCAGATGCGGCCCACTGAGTACCGGCACACCGAGCGCAGCCGGCTCGAGCAGGTTGTGCCCACCGATCGGCACCAGCGAGCCGCCGACGAAGGCGGCATCGGCGGTGCCGTAGAGCATGGTGAGTTCGCCCATGGTGTCGCCGAGCAGCACCGTAGTGCTGGCGGTGACCTCGCGACGCCTTTCGCTCCGGCGGACGACGGTTTCGCCGGCGTCGCGGCAGAGCGCGGCCACCTCTTCGAAGCGCTGCGGGTGGCGCGGCACCAGGATCAGCAGGGCTTCGGGGAAACGCGCCCTGAGCGCCGCGTGAGCAGCGAGAATCTGCGCGTCCTCACCGGCCTGGGTGGAGCCGGCGATCCACACCGGCCGCTCACCCCACTCCCGACGTAAGCGCTCACTTTCACGCTCGGCCTCGTCATCGACCGCCAGGTCGAACTTGAGCGCACCGGTCATCGTCACCCGATCCACAGGGGCGCCGAGGGCGATGAAGCGCTCGGCATCACTCGGCGACTTGGCGCCAACCCAGGCGACATCGGCGAGCATGCCCGCGGTGAGCGGGCGAAAACGCTGGTAGAGCGAGAAGGCGCCATTACTCAAGCGTGCGTTGACGATGGCGACCGGCACGTGCCGATGCCGGCAGGCGGCCAGCAGATTGGGCCAGAGCTCGGTTTCGGCGATGATCGCCAGCGCCGGCGCCAGACGCCTCACGAACCGCCGCGTGGCGCCGGGGAAGTCGAGCGGCAGGAAGTGGTGACGGACCCGCTCGCCGAAGCGCTCGCGCACCCGCTCGGCGCCGGTCGCGGTCATGGTGGTGATCACCAGTCGGTGACCGGGATGATCGGCGAGCAGCGCTTCGATCAGCGGCGTGGCGGTAGCGACCTCGCCCACCGAGGCGGCGTGGAGCCACAGACAGGGGCGGGGGTCGTCGACCTCGGCGATCAACCCCAGCCGTTCTCGCCTGGGGTTGGTGGGCGCCCACTCACGCCACACGCGCCGCCAGACAAGGGGCGACAGCAGAATGAGCAGCAGTGTGTAAAGCGCGCGAGCCAGATCCGGGGGCATCGTCGCTCAGCGCTCGCGGTCGAGAATGGTGTCGATCATCGTGGTAGTCGAAACCCCGTCCTCGAAGCCGAGCACTTTCACTTCGCCGCCATGGGCGATGACCGCTTCGCCGCCGGCGATCTCCTCCGGGCGGTAGTCGCCCCCCTTGACCAGCAGATCCGGCAGCACCGTCTCGATCAGCCGCTGCGGCGTCTCTTCGCCGAAGGGCACTACCCAGTCCACCGCGGCGAGCCCGGCGAGCACCTGAGCGCGCCGAGCCAGCGTGTTGATCGGCCGCTTCGGCCCCTTGAGTCGGGCCACCGAGGCGTCATCGTTGACCGCAACGATCAGCCGGTCACCGAGGGCGCGCGCCTGTTCGAGATAGGCGACGTGGCCAGCATGGAGGATGTCGAAGCAGCCATTGGTCATGACGACTGTCTCCCCCCGGGCCTGCGCGGCGCGCACCGACTCGACCAGCGCCGACTCGCGAATCACACCGAACTCGGCGAGCCGGTCACCATGGAGCGCGGTGTAGAGCTCGGCCACCGACAGCACCGCGGTGCCGGGTTTGGCAACTACCAGCCCGGCGGCCAGGTTGGCGAGTACCACCGCTTCGTCGAAACCGTGGCCGGCGGCGAGCGCCAGCCCCAGCACGCCGATCACGGTGTCACCGGCGCCGGTCACATCGAACACCTCGCGGGCGTGGGTCGGCAGGTGCAACGGCGCATGTCCTTCGCGGATCAGCGTCATGCCGCGCTCGCTACGGGTCACCAGCAGCGCCTCGAGCTCGAGACGGGCGCGCAGCGCTTCGCCCTTCGTCGCCAGTTCGTCATCGTCGGCGCAGGGGCCGACCACGGCTTCGAACTCGGCAAAGTTGGGGGTGATCAGACTGGCACCGTGGTAGCGGGTGAAGTCGCTGCCCTTGGGGTCGACCAGCACCCGTTTGCCGGCGCGTCGGGCCTGAACGATCAGCGTCTCGACCCGATTGAGGCTGCCCTTGCCGTAATCGGAGAGGATCACTACGTCAGTGCCGTCGAGCTGGCGCTCGACCTGCTCGAGCATCGGCGTAGTGTCGACGTTCCAGAGCGGCGCCTCGAAGTCGAGCCGGATGAGCTGCTGATTGCGGCTCATCACCCGCAGCTTGGTGATCGTCGGCACTTCTGCGGCGTGCTGTAAGTGAGCACTGACTTCGGCTTGAGCCAGCGCGCTCGCGAGACGTTCGGCGTTGTCGTCATCGCCGACCACCCCGGCAAGGCCCACTCGCCCGCCAAGCGAGGCGATGTTGAGCGCGACGTTGGCAGCACCGCCCGGACGGTCATCAGCGTCTTCCACCTTGACCACCGGCACCGGCGCCTCCGGGGAGATGCGCGAGGTGCCGCCATGCCAGTAACGGTCGAGCATGACATCACCCACGACCAGGACGCGCGCGTTCTCCAGCTGAGAGAGATCGACCTTCATGATTCGGGCTCCATCGAGGGGGGTTCGGGCGTGTCGGCGGCGGGCGGTGTCGCCGCCAGCAGCGCATCGAGATGGCCGACCACATCGTCGAGGGTGATCAGCGACATGGCATCGCTGTGGCGCACCCGCGTTCCCCAGGTCACGCTCTCCGGCGATTTCTGAAGATAGTGCGCCACCGCATCGGGATAGCGGTCGACGACATGCTCACGCCAGCAATAAGGCGCGGCGCGGGACGGGTTGGTGGTCGCATAGAGGCCGAGCGTGGGCGTCGCCAGCGCGTTGGCCATGTGCACCGGGCCGGAGTCCGGGGCGATCACCGCCCGCGCCCGGTCGAGCAGCGCCAGAAGTCCTTTCAGCGAGGTGCGGCCAATGGCATCGATGATCTCGATATCGGCCGGGCAGAGCCGCCGAATCTGCTCGCCCATCTCCCGCTCCTGAGGACTGCCGCCACCACTCATCACCGTCTTCAGGCCATGCCGATGCCAGGCGTGCTCGATGACCGCGGCATAGCCCTGGGCGGACCAGTTGCGAAAGTTGCGCAGCCGCGGGTTGGCGCAGGGACTGATCACCAGATAGGGCGCGTCGCCGGTCAGCCGTTGCGCCTCGTCGAACGCCGCCTCGGGAATCGGCAGCGACCACTCGAGGCGTGTGTCCTCGACGCCGAGCGCGCGAGCGAAATCCATGAAGGACTCGAGCACGTGGGCCCTGGGGTGCGGCGCGAGCTGGCGCTGGGTGAACCAATGCTGCCAGTCCTTGGCGCGGGCCTTGTCATAGCCGATGCGCACGTCGCACTTCAGCCCCAGCGACAGCACACTGGCGCGGATCGCCTGCTGCATGTGCAGCAGCACGTCGAAACGCCGATCGGCAAGCTGGCGCCACAGCGCCCGCATCCCCTTGATGCCGGTCGCCTTGTCGTAGACCTGGAACTCGACCCCGGAGAGGCCGTCGAGCAGCGCTGCCTCCGTCTTGCCGACAATCCAGGTGATACGCGCCTCGGGCCACTGACGCTGCAGCGCCCGCACGGTCGGCACCAGATTGCAGACATCGCCCAGCGCTGAAAGGCGCAGGATAGCGATGTGTCGGGGACGCTCGGGCAGGGGATGCTTCATGGGAGTCGTTGAACTGTTGGTGATCGGGAAGGCATTCTAACAGATCGATTGATACGAGCGCCTTCATACCCTTTCTGGTGACGAAGGAAACCCCGCAAAAGCAATATCCATGCCAGCGCGACTGGAAGCGATCCACAAATCATTGTAAAGAATTTAGTGCGTTCAATAGTCAAACACCGCTTCTCTACGGAGACGTCGAAAATCGTGATTAACGACACCAATGGCAAAACCGGTAGGCGATAGAAACAGCAAGCATCGCCGAAGGTAATTTCACAACACTTCTCTTTCAAAACATCGCCTACGGGCTTGGCTATGGCGAGAAGCGATAGATCCGGGATTGGCCAGCCAAGAAAACGACGCTTCCCATTAGACTGCAAAGTAACAGTCCCCGACTCAAGCCTAAAAACACAGACCACACCACCTGAGACAACGGCTTTCTTATTATCTGCCTCCCCGCTCCACACATCACCGGGCGATAAACAATTTTTAGACAAACTTCACCCTACCGCCTTACTTGACCCTATCAACCCAACCCAAAGGCGCGGCCAAACCAACGCATCAACCACCCCGACGTGATCAGAAAAAACGACGATATAGGCCTATCTCGAGGTGCAAGTGCGGCGAAAACCGGTCATTCACAACACGACTGCTTGAGCTTGCGGCGCGTGATACCATTAGAGACTATGAAGAACATAGCATACTCAAATGAAAAACCCTCCAACCCCCACTTCGTGAAAGTATTAATATGAATTCACTCAAGCTAGATGTCGACGGCGTTCTCTGTATCAGCCTTAAGGAGAGAGAGGATCGCAGGAAAATTCTGAGTGAGGAATTTTCTCGACTGGAAAACGACGTCGAGTTCGTACTGGTTGAGCGCGACGTTGAAAACGGAGAAAGAGGGTGTTTCGACTCTCATGTCTTGTGTGCCAAGATTGCTCTGGAGCGAAACTATAAAAACGTACTAATCCTGGAAGACGATGCGACTTTATTGCCCACACCACGAAAACAAGTCGAAAGAATCAACGCATTCCTTCGACTCAGAAAGCCTCAGATTTTTTATCTTGGAGGCATGCTAGGCAGGATGTGGGCAATCCCCTTCTTGAACGTGGTTCGGTGTCGACTGACGGGGACACAAGCTTACATCCTGTCGCGCAAAGGCTGCCAAAGGCTGAGTAAGGCCCGCTATCAAGGGCAGGCGATTGATGGGTTTTATTGCCGCAACTTCAAAGCTTATGGCACTTATCCCATGATCTCTCAACAGCAACCAGAGTCTGTAGCCTCCAGCGACATCATGGACTTCAGAGCGCAGAAAAAGTCAAAACGCGTCAAAGACGAAGCCTACTGGAGCCAGAACTATAGCTCTCAGAAAGCCGCCCTTCGAAGAGGCTGGGCAAGAACGCTTTTTATGCGCTTTCTCTAAACGCAATAGCCTGCAAGGCTTCGCGTGTTAACCACGCTTTTCCCTGATTTTCGAAAATGACGATTTCAGCTTCTCTGTCTGACACGCATAGGAGTAAGGCGTTACCAGACTGGCGAGCCTCTGCCCGAGCGCCTCGCCCTCGCCGCTTGCGATCAGAGCATCGATACGCATGACGAAGCCCTGAGTATCGTGGCTATCGATGATCAGGTCGGCGTGCTCACCCTCCAGCAGTTCGGCGGCACCGGTGGTCCGCGAGAGCAGCACCGGCGTGGCACAGGCCATCGCCTCCAGCGATACGCGCCCGAACTCTTCGATGTGCGCCGGCAGCACGAAGAGATCGAGCGCCCCGTAGAGCGTCTCGACGTCGCTGATGGTCGAGCGCCAGAGAAAACGCTCGCTCAGGCCGGCCTGCGCCGCCTGACGCTGGTAAGGGGTGGCATCGTCCTTGCCGACGACCAGAAAGTGATAGTGTCCCGGCCGGCGGGCCTCGAGCGCGGCGGCCATCTCGACGAAGCCGGCGACATTGCGCTTGGGAAAATTGCCGGAGGTGATCAGCCCGATCAGCGCCGTACCGGGTGCCACGCCAAGTTCGCGGCGGCGCTCGTCCCGCCCCGCCCGTGCCCTGTCGGGGTTGAAGACCTCCGGGTCGTAGCCCGGGTAGCTAATCTCGATCTTGGCCGGGTCGATGGCGTAGCGGCGCTGAAACTCCTCGGCCATCAGCCGCGAATTGACCGCGACCTGACGAAACCGACCGCCGCTCAGGACATGGTCATGAATCGCTGCGACCTCGTGCCCCGCCGGCAGCTCGCGGCCGTGAATCAACTGGCTGGCGAGATGCACGCAATTGTGCATGTAGACCGTATCCGGCGTCTCGACATCGCCGTGACTTATCAGCAGTGCCGGGGCATGGCGGCGGCACCACGCCGTCACCCGGCGGTTGAACCAGAAGCGCCGGAACGGCCCCTTGAGCGGCCAGCGCCAGAGCCGAACCAGCCGTGCGCCAGCGCCTTCGGCGAGCGCTTGCCGCCCGCGCTCGGCGAGAATCACCACGCGATAGCCCAACGTCCTGAGGGCTCTCGCCTGCTCGAAGGCATTGCGGCTCGCGCCGGTACTCTTCTCCACCTGACGAATGGCGATCACCGCCAGCGGCGCTTGGGAGTCGTCGGTCACGGGGCTTCCTTTCGAGTTCGAGATGAGTGGCAACGGATCACTCGGTGTGAGTCGGCATCGGCGGTCGCAAGACATGTCAGACGCGATGGTCGCCGTTATAATGCCAGCGCCTCTGAACAGTGGCCAACGACCCGGTCGAGGCGCTTTGTCCCCCGCCTGCACGCGCATTGGCGCGACGACTTCCTTTTACCGAACCAGGCCAACGCTGAGCATGTCGCTGACGACCTACCGCTGCCACGGCACACACATCTTATACGATACGCAGCGTCTCGCTCAGCCCGACGACCCGACGCTGCCACCGCCCGGCCCCGCGTGGCTCGAGCCGGCGGCGTGGCAGGCACGCGGCCTCGTCACCGGCTCCGCGCCGGGGCGCGGCGACAGCCTGTTCCTTCAGGTCGCCGAGCAGGCGTGGGTGGTTCGTCCTTACCGCCGCGGCGGGATGGCGGCGCGAGTGAGCCGAGCGCGCTACGTCTGGCCGGGCCGGGAGCGCACCCGCGCCTTTCGCGAGCTGCGCCTGACCCGCACCCTGCATGCGCGCGGGCTGCCGGTGCCGGCGCCGGTCGCCGCCCTGGTGATTCATCACGGCGCGACCTATCGCGGCGCGCTGATCACCGTTCGCCTGCCGCAAACGCAGGCGCTGGAGACGCGACTCGAGACCGCGTCGCCGGCGCTGCTCGCCGAGGTCGGCCGCACCATCCGCCGCTTCCATGACGCCGGCCTCGACCACGTCGACCTCAATGCCCGCAACGTGCTGATCGACGCTGACGACAGGGTGTGGCTGATCGACTTCGACCGCTGCCGGTTACGCCGGCAAGGCGCCTGGCGGGAGCGCAATCTCGCGCGTCTGGCCCGGTCGCTCGAGCGCTTCGCGCCGGCGCGAGCCGCCTCGTTGTACCAGGCGCTACGTGACGGCTATCAGGCTGACGCTGCCGCCAGCGGCTAGCACGCCCCCGCCGGGCGCGTACAATGAGCCGACGTTCCGGCGTCTATCCCACCCTTCTACCCGCCAGCGAACCAGGAGTGTCCATGGCCGCCATCACCGGTGTGGTGATCACCCTCGACGAAGCCGACAACATCGAGGCCTGTCTCGACTCGCTCGCCCGGGTATGCGAGGAGCTGATCGTGGTCGACTCCGGCTCCACGGACGCGACCGTTGCCCGCGCCGAAGCCCGAGGGGCCCGCATCATTCACCAGCCCTACCTGGGCGACGGCCCACAGAAGCGGGTGGGCCCCGTGGCGGCGACTCACCGCTGGGTGCTCTCGCTGGACGCCGACGAGCGGCTGACGGACGGCGCCGTCGCGGCGATCGCCGCGCTCGATCTCGAAACCACCCCCAACGATGCCTTCGCCCTGCGCCGGCGCAACTTCATCGGCAGCCGTTGGGTGCGCCACTGCGGCTGGTATCCGGACTACTGCCTGCGGCTGTTTGACCGCGAGCGCTGCAATTTCTCCGAGAGCCGCCAGCATGCCTCCATTCCGGCGAGCCAACCGGCGCGTCTCGATGCCGATCTCGAACACTACTCCTTTGCCAACCTGGGTGAACTCTTCGGCAAGGCGAGCGGACGCTTCTCCAACCGCGCCGCCAAAATCATGTATGCCAAGGGCAAACGTGCCAATGCGGCCTCGCCGGCACTGCACGGTGCCAACGCCTTCGTACGCAAGTACCTGTTCCAGCGCGGTTTCGTCGGCGGACTCGACGGGATGTCGGTGGCGCTCTCCGCCGGGGTCAATGCCTATCTCAAGTACGCCAAGCTGCTTGAACTCCAACGCGACGCCAAGGTCCGCGAGGCCACCGACTTCGACAAGGTGTGGTGAGCGTGACCCTAGATTCCTCACAGGATGGCCCGCCGCCGGGCACACCGACTCGAGACGGGCCTTCCCCCCTCCACGTGCGCCACGTCAATCTGGCCCGCGGCTTTCGCGGCGGCGAGCGCCAGACGCTGCTGCTGATCGAGGCGCTGGCCAGCGACGCCAGTGACACAGGCATTACCCAGAGCCTGGTCTGCCGACGGGACTCCCCCCTGCGTGACGCGCTCGGCGCCACCGATGTCACCCTGATCGATGCCGATCATGCCCTTGCCGGGCACCGCCAGCCCCGGGCCGACGTGGTTCACGCCCATGAGGCAAAGGCCGTGCACTGGGCATGGCTCGAGCAGCGTCTGAAAGGCTCGCCCTATCTACTGACCCGGCGGGTGCCGCAGCCGGTCAAGGACAAGGCGTTCAACCGGCTCACCTATCGCGGCGCGGCGCTGGCCGTCGCCATCTCCTCGGTGATCGAGACGCACCTGCGCGAGCGCCACTGGTGCCCGGTAGCCCGGATACCCAGCGTGCTCTCCGGGGCACCGAGCGACCCGGCGCGGGTCGCGGCGCTGCGCGAGCGCTTCGCGGGCCGTGTGGTGATCGGACATGTAGGCGCACTGGTCGATCGCCACAAGGGCCAGCGGGTACTGCTCGAGGCTGCCAGACGTCTACAGTCCCGCCGCCCCGAGCTCTGCTTTCTGCTGCTCGGCGAGGGCGAGGACGCCGAGGCGCTGAAGGCCGAGAGCGAGGATCTGGACAACGTGGTGTGGGAGGGATTCACCCCCCACGTCGGCGACTATCTCGAGATCATGACGCTGTTCGCCTTTCCGTCGCGCAACGAGGGGCTCGGCTCGACGCTGCTCGACGCCATGGATCACGGCGTTCCCATCGTCGCAAGCCAGGTCGATGGCATTCCGGATCTGATCGAGCACGATGCCAGCGGGCTGCTGGTCGCGCCGGACGACGCCGCGGCGCTGGCCGAGGCGCTCAGTGCCCTGCTCGACGACCCCGCGCGACGTGTACGTCTTGCCGCCACGGCGCGTCGGCGCCTGACAGCCTTCACGCCGGCGGCCATGGCGGCGAGCTATCTCGAACACTACCGGGCCATCGTCGCCGGACGCGACGTATGAGCCCTGGCGAGCCGATCAGTACAGCGGCACGCCCCATCGCGAACATGGCAAGATGTCGCCCATCGGATTGTCGCGACGACATCGCGTCTCGACGGCATCGCCAGTCATCAATGAGCGGAGCGGTTTCATGAGTCAAATTCGGGTCGGAGTGATCTGCGGCGGCAAATCCGCCGAGCACGAGGTATCGCTGCAGTCGGCGAAGAATATCGTCGATGCGCTGGATCGCGAGCGTTTCGCGGTGACCGTGATCGGCATCGACAAGCAGGGAACGTGGCATATCAACGATGCCGACAACTTTCTCGTCGACGCCGATGACCCGCGCCATATCGCGCTGGCGCCCTCGCCCGGCAGCCTCGCGCTGGTGCCGGGGCGCGAGCACGAGCAGCTGGTGGCGCTGGACACCCCGGATACGCTCGGCCAGTTCGACGTGATCTTCCCCATCGTTCACGGCACGCTGGGCGAGGACGGTTCGCTCCAGGGTTTACTGCGCATGGCCAATCTACCCTTCGTCGGCGCAGGCGTGCTCGGCTCCGCCGCTGGCATGGACAAGGATGTCACCAAGCGCCTGTTGCGCGATGCGGGCATCGCGGTGGCACCCTTCGTCACCTTTACCCGCCGCAGCGCTGTCGATGCCGATTTTAGCGCCCTCGTCGCCGAGCTGGGTACGCCGCTGTTCGTCAAACCCGCCAATCAGGGATCGTCAGTGGGCGTGAGTCGCGCCGAGAGCGCCGAGGCGCTGAAGCAGGCGTTGGAGCTGGCTCTCGCCTTCGATCACAAGGTGCTGGTCGAGGCCGCCGTGTCGGGGCGCGAGATCGAGTGCGCGGTGCTCGGCAACGAGACGCCCGAGGCGAGCGTGTGCGGCGAGATCGTCGTCGACGACGGTTTCTATTCGTACGACACCAAGTACCTGGACGAGAACGCCGCCCGCGTTGCCGTGCCGGCGGCGATCGACGAAGACGCCAGCGAACGCATCCGGGCGCTGGCGGTGCGCGTATTCGAGGTGCTCGGGTGCGCCGGCCTCGCCCGCGTGGATGTCTTTCTGACCGCCAGCGGCGAGATCGTGGTCAACGAGATCAATACGTTGCCGGGCTTCACCCGCATCAGCATGTACCCCAAGCTCTGGCAGGCCAGCGGCCTTGGCTACTCGGCGCTGGTCTCACGGCTGATCGAGCTCGCGCTCGAGCGCCACGACGCCGACGTTGCCCTTCGCCACGCTCGCTGAACGTCACCTACGCGGTGCCGAGCGCCCTCCAGTGAGCCGGTCGGCGGAACCTTGTGCCCGCTGACCTGTCTGGATTGCGTGATGCTAACGTCACACAAGCTCGACCCTCGGCGCCTGCTGCCGAGGCAATGAGATGTTCATGGATCCAATCGCGTCATGACCGTATCCCGCAATACCCGTCGCTGGTGCGCGCTCGCCTATATCGGCCTGTGCATCGGCTACGCCATCATGGTGATTGGCGTCTTCCCCTGGTGGACGCCGGTCGCCGTTACCCTTGCCTGGTTGGCGCTCGCCTACGGCTTTCGCTGGGGTCACTCGTCACAACGTAGCGCCACGCGCCGACCGCTGCCCTGGTCGCTGGTGCCGCTGGTGCTTTGGTGGGTCTACGTCTATCTGGACGACAGCTTCGGCCAGCTCGATCTCGGCGCGGTCATCTTCCATCTGCAGGCAGGCATCGAGGAGAACGGCAGCACCGACCGACAGATCGCTGGCGTACTCTACGCCCTGGCGGCGAGTGTGATGCTCGTGTCGGTGACGTGGCTGGTGCGGGCCGATCATCGCTGGCGACTCTGGGAGCGCGTACTGACGCTCTTACTGATCGCTTTCAATCCGCTACTGTTCGGCCTGTCGCTCCGCGGCGCCTCAGCGATCGATGACGACGAATCCTGGCTCAATGACCGCTACCTCTCGCCGGCGATCGAGTCGGAGCCGGCCAATCCGCCCAACCTGATCTACCTCTACCTGGAGAGCACCGAGCGCACCTACGCCGATACCGACAAGTTCGGCGACGTCTACGAGGATCTCACCGCCCTCGGTCGCCGGGGCGTCGTGTTCAAGGGCGTGAAGCAGCTCGACAACACCGGCTGGACCATGGGCGGCATGGTCGCGAGTCAGTGCGGCACCCCGCTGATGCCGGCCGGGCTGATGCACGACAACCAGTTCGAGCCGCTCTCCAAGGTGCTGCCCGGCGCGGACTGCCTGGGTGACCTGCTCCATGATCGTGGCTACCACCTGACCTACATGGGAGGCGCCAGTACCCGCTTCGCCGGCAAGAACAAGTTCTACGCCGACCACGGCTTCGATACCGTGCTGGGCAAGGACGAACTCGAGGACAAGGCGCCGCCGGGCTATCTCAACGATTGGGGGCTGTATGACGACACCCTGCTGGGACTGGCGGAGACACGCATTCGCCGCCTGCACGACAGCGACCAGCCCTACGCCTTCTTCGGGCTGACGCTCGCCGCTCATCCGCCGTTCGGCAACCCCTCCCAGTCCTGCATCGACAATCAGGGAGCCTTCGACGGCACCGACATTCTCTACTCGGTGAAGTGTACCGGCTGGCTGGTGAAGAACTTCATCGATCGCCTGGACGACGAGGGACTGCTCGACAACACCGTCGTCGTCGTCGCCAGCGACCACCTGTCGATGAAGAACTCAGCGTGGGAGACGCTGGTCAACGAGCCGCGGGAGAACACGCTGATCATGCTCGGCGACTCGCTCAACTCGCGGGTGATCGAACGCCGAGCGACCATGGTCGACGTGCTGCCGACGGTACTCGAAGCGATGGGCTTCAGCGTGCCGGAGCATCGCGCCGGACTTGGTGTCTCGCTTTTCTCGGCGGCGCCGACGCTGATCGAGCGCCACTCGCTGGAGACGATGAACCGCCGGGTCCGCGACGAAAATCGGCTTCAGGAACGGCTCTGGAACGGCGTCAACTGAGGGCGCGGGCGCGCCGTTACCGAATCACGTCTGGCCGTCAGGGGGATCGGTCACAAAGGCATGGCGCGGCGCGGGCCACTCGAAGGGGCCGGCATCGGCGAGCGGGTGAAGATCCCCCGGCTCGGATTCGGGCACGCAGCTCGGCAGCGCCGCGCGCACCCGTGCCAAGGCCGTCTCGCCCCGGGCGCCCGTGGTGACCTGATCCCACCACTGGCGGTGCACCGCGCGTACGCGCACCGGCACCCGGGGAAGCCCCAGGCGCTGGGCCATAGCGAGTCGATGCAGGCCACGATTGATCTTGAGCAGACGCCCATCGCGAGTTACGGCAACGCCGAGCTCATCCTTGCCACGCTCGGCGTCGAAGCCACGCACGGCCATGTCGTCGAGAAAAGCGAGATAGGTCTGCAGATAGGCGATAATCTTGGCTTCCGTGTCGAGCAGCAGCCCCTGCTGGTAGGAAGACCAGGGCCGGCCTGAGGCGAGCCGCGAGCGTAACTGCTGAAAGCGTTCGGTCTGGGTGAGGTCATCGCGGTGGATATCCAGGTCGCTGATGAAGCGATAGCGCGACCCGCGGCGCAGGTCGCCGCGCGAGCGATCCCAGTCCCCATCCCAGATGAACGCCGAGGAGGAGGGCTTCTTGCCGCCGACACCCTTGGCGTTGAAATCCCGAATGAGTAAGCGCGGGTCGACCTCCAAGGTGAGCGACTCGCCCAGCTCGCGTTCGAGGCGCCGCCGCGGCAACCCCCACGCCGCCACTCGATCACCGCGACCCGTTGCCCACCAGCGGTAGAGCCAGGCTTCGAGCGGCTGGCCGATACCGCGCTCGACCCCATCGCGCAGTCCCGCCTGCCAGCGCGCACGCCGAACGCCCCACTTCATGCGGGGGTCGAGCAGGTCACGAAACGCTGCGTCGTCGGCGGCTAGCCTCGGCGGCGTGGCAGTACGGGGAGCGCGCGCCATCACAAACTCATGGGTTGGGTGAAAGGAGTGTTATCAAACAGCGTTCTTTTAACGGCTTCATCCTAGCATTTTATAAGCCTGCTACATAGTTGGCCGCCGACTCGAGCGCGCCGCCAACGAGTGTAGCCCCCTCGAGTCACCCGTCTCAGGCGGGGGCGCCGGTGCCGTTCGCGGTCGGCAGAGCAAGAAACTGCGCCATGATGCGGGTATCCCGAAAGCGCTCGACCAGTTCCGGGTCATCGGCGAGTACCGGCGGCCTGACCAGGCCCTCGCGGATCTTCGTCGCCAGCCCTGCCACCGAGTTGTCGGCGATCAACCGCGCCTGATCATGGATCAGCACGTTGCGCACGCCACCGGGGCAGTCCACCGCCACGCAGGGCGTGCCGCAGATCATGCTCTCCGCCAGCACGATCCCGAAAGCCTCGCTGCGCGAGCTGAGCAGGAAGAGCCGCGCGTGCTTCATCCACGGATAGGGGTTGGGGCGACTCCCCAGCAGATGCACGCGGTGCGCAATGCCGAGCTCGTCGATGAGCTGCTCGATCGTCTCACGCTTGGGCCCATCGCCAACGATCACCAGATCCTCTTCGATGTTCGACTCGACGTAGGCGCGCAGCAGCACGTCCTGACGTTTGACATCCGACAGTCTCGAGACATGGACCACGAAGGGGCGGGCCGGCAGCTCGACGGGCTCGTCGGCTTGACGCCGGATGGACTCGATATCGCAGGGATTCATGATCGTCGCCCAGCGCGCCGGCCGAATGGCGTGGTGCGCGAGCTGCTTATCCAGCTGCTCACGCACGTTCGGCGTGTTACAGACGACCTGCTTGCCCGCGTAGAGTCGCCGCAGATAGACCCCCTTGAGCCGACCGCCGTAGCTGCCCGGCCAGGAGACAGTCACTTGCCATAGCCGCGGATCGCGCCAGGACCAGACGGTTTCGAAGGCGCCCTGACCGCGCATGATCACCCGGTCCACGGGGCCATGCTCGCGCTCGAGCGTCTCGACGAATCGCTTGAGATAACCACCGCCGTACCAGCCGCGCCAGAGAAAACCGGACCCCGGCATTAGCGGCTTGAGCAGTGCCCGGGTCACGAGGTCGTAGGCGAGCCCCACTCCCGTTCGGCGAAACGCCTTGTCGAAATCCCGTCGGTGTACCGTAACGCCGGCGTCCGGGGCCAGCTCATGACCGCCCTTGAGTACCAGCACATGGACATCATGCCCTTCCCTCGCCAGGACATTGGCGAGGTTGACGGTGACACGCTCGATGCCCCCGATGCTGAGTTTGCGTACGACCAAGAGAATTCGTTGGGTCATTATCAGCGCCTACACTCCTTTGCTTAACGTTTTTGGAACGGGCAATATATCTCCGCTTCCATTTTCGCACATCTTGGCAAAACGATGACCAACATAGCTCAAGACAGGATCAGCTTGGTGCTGGCTAGTGATGACAACTACGCCTCATGGATGGGTGTGGTCATCTTTTCTTGTCTGGATAAAACGCCTATTCCGCAGCGCCTAGATTTTTATATTCTGGATGCGGGGATCGCGTCAGTCACGAAAACGCGACTGGAAGAATTAGTTGCCAGCTATCAGGCGACAATAACTTGGCTGATGCCGGACAAAAAAATCTTTCAAGGCTTTACAATAAAACGCTACGGCATTGCGACCTACTATCGCTTGGCTGTAGCCAGCTTACTCCCCAAGCACATCGATAAAGTCATCTATCTCGATTGTGATGTACTTGTTGCAGACGACGTCACTAAACTTTGGCAAGTCGCGCTGGATGGCAAGATTATAGGCGCAGTCGAAAACCTGGGAATCGCGCCTAGAGGACTCTCCATTGATCGACAAAGCTATTTCAATGCCGGCATCCTATTAATTGATTTGGCGGCATGGCGGGCTAGCGATGTCGAAACCGCCCTATTTGAGTGCATGAGGACGCAAAACGAAAGCTTGCAGTACCTAGACCAGGATGCCCTCAACTTGACGCTCCGCAACCAGTGGAAACGTCTACCGCTTCGCTGGAATCTTCAACCCAGCGCCTGGAGCAAGGTGGAGAAAGCAAAGACCATTGAAACCGGGTATTCGCGCCATGAATTTGTCGAAGCCATACAACAACCTGGGATCATTCATTTTCTAGCAAAAAGCAAACCATGGAAATCTGTGACATTTCACCCTTATAAGAAAGCTTATTTGAAATGCGCGGCCATCATTTTTCCTGATGCAGTCGGCGAAATTCACACCCAGTCCCGAGACAAAGTCGAACGCATTCTTCAAATTGAAAAACAGCTAAAGAATTTTCTTCGAAGCAGAAAGGCCTGCCCATTGACCTATAAGACACCTCAATCAAAATAAGACACGCCCCAAACAAGTTATCGATTTTATCTTAAAACAAATTCAATTGTTGAACGCCGCATGCAAAAAATCCATTTACTGGACACCTCTGTCGCTACGGATAACATTGGCGATGAAATCATTGTCCGCCATGCTAGGGATCAGTTGCGCCGATGGTTCCCCGAAGCATACTTCACAACCTCTTCTAGCCATGATGGCCTGGGTAGACGGGGACGCAGCTTAACTACATCAGCAGACTTGGTGTTTCTACTGGGTAGCAATGCCCTATCAGCAGTCTATCGAGGAAAAAAGGGCCACTTGCCCATGTCTTAGGAAGATGTCGAGGCAATGCGGGGGAAAATCGTCCTCTATGGTGTCGGCGCTAAAGGATCAAGTCAAACTCTAGAGCGGCGCCAAAAGAAACGTTGGCAACGGCTACTAAACCCTAATTACAAACACTCGGTGCGCGACAACCTTGCCGCAAGCCTAGTGCGGGCTTGTGGGCATGAAGCCATCAATACAAGTTGTCATACTTTATGGGATCTTCCTGACGAAATAAAATCACAGCCCGCCCAGCGACAATGGGCCACTTTCTCTCTCACTCACTATAGGAAAAACCCAGAAAAAGACCGTGAGATTATCGCGTTTCTCAAAAGTGAGTATGACAATCTGGCTTTTTGGATTCAGCAATCGAATGATCTGAGTTATCTCCAGTCATTGATCAACACCGACAGCATCAAATTGATTGCTCCTAATATAGAAGCGTATGACAACCATCTTGCGTGCGGAGGTATGGATGTCATAGGTACGAGACTGCATGGTGGTATACATGCGCTGCACTACGGCAATCGCTCAATCATACTGAGTGTGGATCATCGAGCGAGATTGATTGGCCAGGAAACTGGGCTGCCAATCATACCACGAGACACAGCGGTAGAAGACCTGCCTGGCACGCTGGACTCCAACCGAACCATAGACATTGCCGGCGTCAAGAAAAGCGGCATGGCGTTTTTGATGCAGTTTCATAACGTTAATTGAGAAAAATACTAAATTAACCACTCTCCCCGGGCACCGAGAGAAATAAGCGGCAAAGCCTCTCGGTGATCAGTCTTTTATCTTCGTCAGCACGATGTGCGGCGGCATCTGCCTTAAACAGTTGCGATGCCCCAGCGGGCAGGTTCTTTCGAAACAGGGCGAGCAGGAGAGCGCCAGGTAATGAATGTCGGCGTTGCCGGTCAACGGTGGCGTGTAACGCGGCGAGGAGGAGCCGTAGAGGGCCTGTATGCGCGTTCCCACCGCGGCGGCGACGTGCATCAGACCGGAGTCGTTGGTGACCACCTGCTCGCACTCGGCGAGCAGGTCCACCGCATCCGCCAGCTGGGTTCGGCCACACAGATTGTGAACGTCGTCGAGACCGTCGCTGATCGTCTCGCCGGCGTCGGCATCCTTCGGCCCGCCGAGTATCCAGACGCCATAGCCCTGGGCGATGAGCGTCTCGGCGAGTTCGCGAAAGTACGCAAGCGGCCACTGTTTGGCCGGGCCATACTCCGCGCCGGGCATCATGCCGATGGCCGGCCGCTGACCGAGGCCGAGCTCGGCGCGGAGCGCACGCTGGCGAGCCGGGTCGACGCGAAGCGCCGGCGAGGGCAACGGAAACTTCCCCGTTGCGGCCTCCTCGGAAGAGAATCCGAGCGCCACGAAACGTTTGACGGTCTGATCGAGCACGGTCTTGTCGAGGCGACGGCGATCATTAATCAGCCCGTAGCGCTGCTCGCCGGTGAAGCCGGTGCGCAGCGGAATGCGCGCGAGAAACGGCACCAGCGCCGATTTCAGCGAACGAGGCAGCACGATCGCGCGGTCGAAGCGTCCCTTGAGCCCCCGGGCGACCTCCCGCCGTGTCCGCCAGCCGAATTCACCGTGTTTCACGTCGAGCGCGATCGCTTCGTCGACCTCGGGCATGCGCTCAAGAATCGGCAGCGACCAGCCAGGCGCCAGCACCCCCAGCGTGGCGCCAGGGTGGCGCGCCTTGAGCGTCATGAACAGGCTCTGCGCCATCACCATGTCGCCGACCCAGGAGGGGCCGACGACCAGCAGACGCGGCGAGTTGCCGGTTTCAGCCATTCAGCCATTCCAGGTAGGCGGTGACGCCTTCGTTCACCGTCTTGAATTCAGCGCCGTAGCCCGCCTCGCGCAAGCGTGCGATGTCGGCACGGGTATGGCTCTGGTAGCGCCCCTTGAGCTCGTCCGGGAAGTCGATGTACTCGATCTCCACATCGAAGTCGGTCTTGTCGGCGTAGTAGTCGATCACCGTGTCGGCGATCGCCTTGAATGGCTCCGCCCTGCCGGTACCGAGATTGAAGATGCCCGAGACGTCGGGGTTGTCCAGACACCACAAATTGACGTCGACCACGTCGCCGACGTAGATGAAGTCACGGCTCTGCATGCCCGCCTCGTAGCCATCCCAGGCACCGAATAGCCTGGGGTTCTCGCCGCGCCCGACCTGGTTGTGGTGGTGGTAGGCCACGCTCGCCATCTTGCCCTTGTGGGACTCCCGCGGTCCGTAGACGTTGAAATAGCGAAAGCCCACGACCTGGCTGGTGAACTCGTCCCAGCGCGCCCGCACGTACTGATCGAACAACAGTTTCGAGTAACCGTAAACGTTGAGCGGCTTCTCGAACCGCGGGTCCTCGACGAAGACCTCACTGCCGCCATAGGTCGCCGCCGACGAGGCGTAGAGAAACGGGATGCGCTTGGCCTGGCAGTATTCGAGCAGCACCTTGGAGTACTCGAAGTTGTTTTCCAGCATGAAGCGTCCGTCCCACTCGGTGGTATCCGAGCAGGCGCCTTCGTGGAAAATCGCTTCGATGGGCGGCAACCCGGCGCTGACCTCGCCGCGAAGCGCCGCTTTCACGCGCTCGAGGAAGTCATCCTTGTCGAGATAGTCGCCCAGGGTACAGTCGGCCAGATTGACGAACTTGGTGCCGTCGCTGAGATCGTCGACCACCAGAACGTCCTGATGGCCACGCGCGTTGAGTGCCTTGACCAGATTGGCCCCGATGAAGCCGGCACCGCCGGTGACTACGATCATGCGCGAATTCTCCTGTCTCGAGCCGGTGGGCGGGAAGCGACGACCGTCGGCGGGCATTCGCCGCGCCGCTCGATCCATGCAAGACCCGGCACGCCGTGCCTATAACCGATTGAGCGCTAATTGTATACTTGGCGGCTCACGAATTCATGGGCAACGGTACGCAGTCAATGACAGAGTCGACGGCAGATGCGAAAACCTTTCAGGGGCTGATCCTCGCCCTGCAGCAATACTGGGCTGAACAGGGCTGCGTGGTCCTCCAGCCTCTCGACATGGAGGTCGGCGCCGGCACTTTTCACCCGGCGACTTTCCTGCGCTCGATTGGTCCGGAGAGCTGGAACGCGGCCTACGTCCAACCGTCGCGCCGCCCGACCGATGGGCGCTACGGCGAGAACCCCAATCGGCTGCAACACTATTACCAGTTCCAGGTGGTGATGAAGCCTTCGCCGGAGAACTTTCAGGCGCTCTACCTGGGCTCGCTGGAGCGGCTCGGCCTCGACCCACTGGTTCACGACATTCGCTTCGTCGAGGACAACTGGGAGTCGCCCACACTGGGGGCCTGGGGCCTTGGCTGGGAGATCTGGCTCAATGGCATGGAAGTGACCCAGTTCACCTATTTCCAGCAGGCCGGCGGTATCGAGTGCTACCCGGTTACCGGCGAGCTGACCTACGGCCTCGAGCGCATCGCCATGTACCTGCAGGACGTGGACAGCGTCTACGATCTGGTCTGGACCATCGCCCCTGACGGCACTCGCGTCACCTATGGCGACGTCTTCCTTCAGAACGAGGTCGAGCAGTCCACCTACAACTTCGAGCACGCGGACGTTCCTTACCTCTTCGAAGCGTTCGACCACTGCGAGAGCGAGTGCAACAAGCTGCTGGCTGCGAGCCTACCGTTGCCGGCCTATGAGCAGGTGCTCAAGGCATCTCACACTTTCAACCTGCTCGACGCACGCCACGCCATCTCGGTCACCGAGCGTCAGCGCTATATCCTGCGCGTTCGCGCACTCGCCCGCGATGTTGCCCATGCCTACTACGCCTCCCGCGAGGCGGCCGGGTTCCCGCTGGCGCCCGAGGCACTGCGTCGTGAACTGCTGCAAGACACCAACGACACCAATTCGGGAGACGCATGAGCATGGCAGCCAACACCCTACTGATCGAACTGGGCGTCGAAGAGCTGCCGCCGAGCGCGCTCACCGAGCTCGCCGGCGCCCTGCGCGACGGCGTCCAGAAAGGCCTCGCCGATGCCGGTGTTGCCATGGGCGACACGCAAGCGCTCGCCTCGCCCCGCCGGCTGGCGGTACGCATCGAACAGCTCGCCGACAAGCAGCCGGATCGCGAGGTCGAGAAACGCGGCCCGGCGCTCGCCGCCGCCTTCAAGGATGGCGCCCCGACCAAGGCCGCCGAGGGCTTCGCCCGTTCCTGCGGTGTCAGCGTCGACGATCTCATTCACCTGGAGACCGACAAGGGCACATGGCTGGGCTATCGCGAGCAGCAACAGGGCGAGCCGGTCGAGTCGCTGCTGCCGGCGATTCTCTCAGCGGCCGTCAACGCACTGCCGGTGCCCAAGAACATGCGCTGGGGCGCCTCTCGTGTCGAATTCTCGCGCCCGGTGCACTGGCTGGTAGCGCTCTACGGCGACCAGGTGGTACCTGCCGCTCTGCTCGGGCTCGAGGCGGGTCGACAGACCTACGGCCACCGTTTTCACGCCCCTGAAGCCATCGCGCTCGATCACGCCGACGACTACGCCTCGGCACTGGAAACGGCCTACGTTTTGGCCGACCCGGCGCGTCGCCGCGAGCGTATCCGCGAGCAGGTGCTGGCCGAGGCCGAGGTCAACGGTGCGACGGCAGTGATCGACGAATCGTTGCTCGAAGAGGTGAGTGGCCTGGTCGAGTGGCCGGTGGCGCTGACCGGGAGCTTCGATGAGCGCTTCCTGGAAGTGCCGGCGGAGTGTCTGGTGTCGTCGATGAAGGCCAACCAGAAGTATTTCCACCTGCTCGACGACGCCGGCAATCTAGTGCCGCAGTTCATCACCGTCGCCAACATCGAGAGCGCCGATCCGCAGCAGGTGATCTACGGCAACGAGAAGGTGATCCGGCCGCGCCTGGCCGACGCCGCCTTCTTCTTCGAGACCGACCGCAAGCAGACGCTCGAAGCGCGTCGCGAGGCGCTGGCCAATGTGGTATTCCAGCGCGAGCTGGGAACGCTGGCCGACAAGGCCACGCGCAGCGAGGTCATCGCTCGCTTCATCGCCGGCAAGATCGACGGTGACAGCGCCGCCGCCGCTCGTGCCGCCCAGCTCGCCAAGTGCGATCTGGTTACCGAGATGGTGCTCGAATTCCCCGAGCTGCAGGGCATCATGGGCACCTACTATGCGCGCTACGACGGCGAGCCCGAAGCGGTCGCGGGGGCGCTCCACGAGCAGTACCTGCCCCGCTTCGCCGGCGACGCCATCCCCGAGACCGCAACCGGCAAGGCAATCGCCCTGGCGGACCGGCTGGACACCCTGACCGGCATCTTCGGTATCGGCCAGCGCCCCACCGGCGCCAAGGACCCGTTCGCACTGCGGCGCGCCACCATTGGCGTGCTCAACATCCTGATCAAGGGCGAGCTGGACCTGGACCTGCGCGAGCTGCTCGAACTCGCCGCCTCCCAGCATCGCGACCTGCCCAAGGCCGAAGGGCTGGTCGACGACGTTCTGACCTACATGCTGGATCGCTTCCGCGCCTGGGCTCAGGACGAGGGACTGCCGGTTGACGTCTACCTGGCGGTTCGCGCGCGTCCTGTCACCCGACCCCTCGACTTCGCGCGCCGACTGCACGCCGTGCACCGCTTTGCCCAGCGCGAGGAAGCCGCCGCGCTGGCCGCGGCCAACAAGCGCGTCGCCAACATTCTCGCCAAGCAGGCCCACGACGGTCGTACTCAGATCGACGCCAGCCTGCTGAACGAGGAAGCGGAGATCGCGTTGGCCAACGCCGTGAACGATTGCCGCGATCAGGTTGAACCACTCTTCCGCGAGGCCGACTACGCGCAGGCACTGGACATCCTGGCGACGCTTCGCGCCCCGGTGGATCGGTTCTTCGACGAGGTGATGGTGGCCGCCGACGATGAAGCCGTGCGTGCCAACCGGCTCGCCCTGCTGGCGACCCTGCAGGGGCTCTTCCTGGCAGTTGCCGACATCGCCGAGCTTCAACGCTGATGAGCTTCAACGCTGATGAGCTTCAACGTTCATGAGCCTCAACGCTGATGAACTGTGAGGCAGCGGGATCGATGCCACAATGTTTCACGTGAAACAAGAAACCCGGCCCAGCGCCGGGTTTCTTGTCTGGCGCTCATAACGTTCGACACCGCCGATAGCCGGAAGGCTGTCAGGAGCGCGCCTGGAAGCCCAGATGCCAATGCCTGAAGAAGTCGCATGCGAGCCCGGGCAAGCGAGACAGTACACCGCTGGGGCTCCCTCTTATCGGAGCCGAGACGTTCAATTGCGGGCATGATGGGGTGTAACGCTTACGATTTTCGTGACAGGCGAGAGACCTCCCATCGACCCAGCTCGACTACCTGACGTCCATCAACAATGGGTATAGCGGGCGCGATACCACTCGATGAGCCGACGTCGAGCGGTAACACCACGCCGACCCCGCAGACCTTGAACAAGATAAACGCATCTTTAGAGCGCGATAGACTGCCCACTAGTGAGCCAACCGGACGACGCCGATGATGCAACGTTTCACGTGAAACATGCATGGCTTCGCCGTTACGCCCCCCTCAGTACCTCGACTTTCCCGACCCGAACGGAGCATCGCATGCCAGGTATCGTCATCCTCGACCGCGACGGCGTCATCAATCGAGACTCCAAGGATTACATCAAATCCACCGCCGAGTGGCAGCCGCTGCCCGGCGCTCCGGAAGCGATCGCCAGGCTCAATCGCGCCGGCTGGCGCGTCGCCGTGGCCACCAACCAGTCCGGCATCGGTCGCGGCTATTACGACCATGCCACGCTGTCTGCGATTCACCACCGGATGAACCAGCGGGTTGTCGAGGCGGGCGGCACAATCTGTCATATCGAGTATTGCCCGCACCGCCCCGATGAAGGCTGTGGCTGCCGCAAACCTGCGCCCGGCATGCTATTCGCCATTCAGCGCGCCGCCGGACTCGATGATCTCCAACAGAGCTGGATGGTGGGCGACAGCCTGCGGGACATCGACGCCGGCGCTCGTGCCGGATGTCAGACCGCGCTGGTACGCACGGGTAACGGGACCGATTGCGAAATCCCGGTGCGCTCGGCGTTTCCCAAGACCTGGGTATGCACAGATCTGAATGACTTCGTGACACGTCTACTCGACCTCGACGCTCAGTGACGGCCCGTCCTGGGGGCGAACGAGCTCGATGTGTTTCACGTGAAACACGTTGAACGGACATCAACGAGACACTCGGACAGCCGAAGGGGAAACTCGGCCCCGCCACCCTGAGCTATGCTTCAAGGATTCCATTAATAAGGTTTCTGGCATGACAAAAGGCAAAAAGGTCACCCTCTGGGTCGTGGGTGTCGTGCTGGTACTTCTCGTGGCGCTGGTGATTGTCGTCGCGACGTTCGATTGGAACCGGCTGAAACCGACCCTCAACGAGCAAGTGTCGCAGGCCCTCGATCGTCCCTTCGCCATCGAGGGCGACCTCGACGTGCAGTGGGCGCTTCCCGAAGCAGCGGAAGGCCTGGCGCGCTGGATACCCCAACCTCATGTCCGCGCCAACGATGTACGTCTCGGCAGTCCCGACGCCGTCACCGATGCCGATCTCGCCACGCTCGAAGCGATCGATGTCGTGCTCTCGCCGCTGCCGCTGCTGTCGCAGACGGTGGCCATCCCGGCGATCGCCCTCAGCGGCGGTGAGGCGACGCTGGTCAGACTCGAGGACGGAACGAACAACTGGACCTTTAGCGGCGAGGACGAGGCCCAGGCGTCGGACACCTCTGACGAGGGCAGCACCTGGACCGTGGATATCGGCGAGATCGCTTTCGATCCCATCGACATCCACTACCGGGACGCCATTCTCGCCGCCGATATCGATGCCACGGTCGAACTGCTGGGCGAACCCATCGCTTTCGAGGAGGTGTCCGGTGCCGATGGGGCACAGGACGCCCCCGGTAACGACGAGACGCCTGCGGCTGACGGTGCCTCGGCCGAACGCGATGTCGTGGACTTTGCCTTCGCCTGGCGCGCCAGCGGCACCTACCGCGATGCCCCCGTGGAAGGTAGCGGCCGTCTAGGGGGGCTCGGTGCCCTTCGCCAAACCGGCAGCCCTTATCCGATCCAGGCAGAACTCGAAGCCGGCGCCACTCAGGTCAGTGTCGATGGCACCCTGACCGACCCTCTCGCTCCTAAGCGCATCGACCTCGATCTGAGCTTCGCCGGGCAGAATCTGGGGGAACTCTACGGCATCATCGGCGTGACGCTTCCCGACACGCCGCCCTACTCCACCCGCGGGCACCTGACGGCGGATCTTGCGAGCAACGAAGCGTTGACCTTCCGCTATCGCGATTTCGACGGCCAGATCGGCAACAGCGACATCCACGGCGACCTGACCTACCGCCTCGGCGAACCGCGCCCTTCGCTGACCGGAGAGGTCGTTTCACGCCAGCTGCGCTTCGCCGATCTCGCACCGCTGATCGGCGCGGACTCCAACGCCGACAAGGCGGATCGAGGCGAAACCTCTCAGCAGCCCGAAGACAAGGTGCTGCCAACCGAAACCTTCGACACCGAGCAGTGGCGCGCCATGGATGCCGACGTCAAATTCACCGCCGAACGCATCGAGCATGGCGAATCGCTACCGTTGGACGATCTCTACACGCACGTGGTGCTCGATGACGGTGAAATTCTGCTCGATCCGCTGCGCTTCGGCGTCGCTGGCGGCAATCTCAACACCACTCTGCGGCTCGACGGCAGCCAGAATCCGATGCAGAGCCGAGTCGATATGCACATTCGTCATCTTCTGCTCAGTCAGCTCTTCCCCGACGTCGAGCTGATGCAGAACAGTCGAGGTGAGCTCAACGGTGATGCCACCCTGAGCGGCACAGGGAACTCCGTGGCCGCCATTCTCGGGTCGAGCGACGGCAATCTTCAGGCCCTCATCAGCGATGGCGTCATCAGCCAGAACCTGATGGAACTCGCGGGGCTCAATGTCGGCAACTATCTGGTTGGCGAGCTGTTTGGCGACGAGCAGGTCGATATCCACTGCGCCGCGACCCACCTCGAGGTCGATGATGGGTTGGCCCGAACACGTTTTTTTGTCATTGACACGGAAACGGCGCTGATCAATATCGACGGCACCATCAACTTCGCCACGGAAGGCCTCGACCTGACCATCGAACCGGAGAGCAAGGGCGCACGGGTCTTTACGCTTCGTTCTCCGCTCTACGTCGAGGGGACGTTCAAGAACCCATCCCCCGGAGTGGACGCCGGCTCGCTTCTGGCGAGAGGGGCGGCTGGCGCCGTGCTAGGAACCGTAGCAACGCCAGCGGCCGCGCTGCTGGCGCTTGTCTCGCCGAGTGCCGACGGCACCACGCCGTGTAATGACTTTCTGAGCGAAGTCCAGACCGAGTGAATGGCGTACGGCACGATATGAGGGGCGACGCCCTAAGCGTGTTTCACGTGAAACAATCCGAGACAGGACAGCATCTCGCGTTTCACGTGAAACCTGGCTGGCGCGGTAGTGCTGAACGCGTGAGTTTGCGGCGCTATGCCCACTCGAGACGCGCTATCGATGATTACCGACCCAGGGCGGCCTCGATCCAATCCAACACCACCACTTGAACATAACAACAGGAGAGCGCGGCACCCTATCCAAGGGGTTCCGCGCTGTTGAACACGAAGTTACCGGCGCTAGGTCGATCGCTCATCCCGATGCGGCGACTCTTCTGATGCTCCAGCCCGGTACTCTTCCCCGAGGGTATCCAGCGCTTGGATCAACTTGTCGATCTCTTCCTCGAAACGACGCTGCTGCTGAGAATAGAAGTGGCGAGTAAACGAGGCGCCGCGGTGGCGCTGCACCAGATCCTCGAATTGAGATTTCAACGCTTGGGTGTGGAATCGCAGCCGGTCGGTGAGAAACGCCGCTTGCCCCTGATGGCAGGCAACGTCCATTAGCGCGCGAACTTGTACGGTCAGCAGATAGAGCTGCAAAACATTGCGCTCCTGGACCTCTCTCTGCGTCGAGACGCTGTCGTCGAGCAGATTGATGGCGCTCATCTGGCAGCAGTCGGTGACCTCAGCGGGAGATTCGCGCTCGGGGCGCGCGTCGGCATTCGACATGATGACCTCCAGAACCCATTGCACACGTCTCAAGTCTATCAAGCGTTGAAACGACATCCGGTTGCCATTTAGTCGCACGGGACAGCGTGCCGCAGGCCGCCTGAGCGTAGGCCGCCTAAAGCGTAATGGCGAGGGGGAACGTGAGCGCCCACATTGAAAGATCCTTTCCCCCGACTCCGAGGTATCGATCATGCGCTACGCCGATCCCAACACTACCGACGCCCTCGTCGAATTCGCCAAACGCTACGATAACTATATCGGTGGCCAGTGGGCCGCCCCGGTGGGCGGTCGCTACTTCGAGAACGTCACCCCGGTCACCGGCAATGTGTTCTGTGAGGTCGCCCGCTCGAGTGACGCCGATATCGAGCTGGCTCTCGATGCGGCCCATGCCGCGGCCCCTGACTGGGGCAAGCGCTCCGCGCAAGCGCGCGCCGAAGTCCTGCTGAAGATCGCCGATCGGCTGGAGCAGAACCTCGAGAGCCTTGCCGTTGCCGAAACCTGGGACAACGGCAAGCCAGTGCGCGAATCGCTGGCCGCCGACCTTCCCCTCGCCGTGGATCACTTCCGCTATTTCGCCGGCTGCATCCGCGCCCAGGAAGGGAGTGCGGCCGAGATCGACGAGCAGACGGCGTCGTACCACTTCCACGAACCACTGGGTGTCGTGGGACAGATCATCCCATGGAATTTCCCGATCCTTATGGCGACCTGGAAGCTGGCACCGGCACTTGCCGCGGGCAACTGCGTGGTTCTCAAGCCCGCCGAGCAGACCCCGGTGTCGATTCTCAAGGTGATGGAGCTGATTGGCGACCTGCTCCCCGACGGCGTGGTCAACATCGTCAACGGCTTCGGTGAAGAGGCCGGTCAGGCGCTGGCCAGCAGCCCGCGGATCGCCAAGATCGCCTTCACTGGGTCGACGCCTATTGGCTCGCAGATCATGCAGTGCGCGGCCAAGAACATCATTCCCTCGACGGTCGAGCTCGGCGGCAAGTCGCCCAACATCTATTTTGCCGACATCATGCAGGGCGAGTCCGCGTTCATCGACAAGTGTGCCGAGGGGCTCGTCATGGGCTTTCTCAATCAGGGGGAGGTCTGCACCTGTCCGTCCCGCGCTCTGGTTCAAGAGAGCATCTACGACGACTTCATGGCTCGCGTGATCGAACGGGTCAAAACGATCAAACGTGGGCACCCGCTGGGTACCGACACCCAGGTGGGCGCGCAGGCGTCGCAGGAGCAGTTCGACAAGATCCTGTCCTACATGGAGGTCGCCCGGGGCGAAGGTGCGGAGTTCCTCGCCGGTGGCGAACGCGAGTCGGTCGACGACAACCTCTCCCGCGGCTACTACATCCAGCCGACCCTGCTGAAGGGCAACAACAAGATGCGGGTCTTTCAGGAGGAGATCTTCGGCCCGGTCGTCTCGGTGACCACGTTCAAGGACGAAGAAGAAGCGCTGGCGATTGCCAATGACACCGAGTTCGGCCTCGGCGCCGGTGTCTGGACTCGCGACATCAACCTCGCCTACCGCATGGGCCGGGCGATCAAGGCCGGCCGCGTCTGGACCAACTGCTATCACCAGTACCCTGCTCACGCTGCTTTCGGCGGCTACAAGAAATCGGGGGTCGGTCGCGAGACGCACAAGATGGCGCTCGAGCACTATCAGCAGACCAAGAACCTGCTGGTGAGCTACGACATCAATCCCATGGGCTTTTTCTGAGCCCCGGGCGACCCGGATCGTCCTGTTCGGTCGCGCTCGTCGAGGCGCGATCGGGTCACCGTTTCCTGTGCCGACACTTGCGCTTCAGTCTTCAGGGGGGAAGCCATGAAGGACCTCAACACGTTCACGTTAAGCCTCGACGCGCCCGAACCACCGCCACATCTCGATCGCGAGCTGCTCGCGCTATGGTGGGCCGGCAAGTCCGAGTGGTCGAAGGCCCATGCGCAGGTCGATACCGCGAGCGGCACCGACGCCGCCTGGGTCCACGCCTATCTGCATCGCTGGGAGGGCGATATGGACAACGCCGGCTACTGGTATCAACGGGCAGGCCGTCCGCTGCCGGCTCAGAGCCTGGACGAGGAGTGGCAGCGCATCACGCAGAGCCTGATCGAACGCCACTGAGCTTTGCGGGACCGTGCCGCCCGTCGCGCAGCGGCGTCGACGGGGGCGCGCCCCGCAACGGGTCGGCCCCCTACCTGACGTCGCCCGGGGTCAGGCCGGAGCGATCAGCGACGCAAAGCGCAACGGGTCGACGTTACCGCCGCTGACGATCACTCCGACACGCAGCCCCTGCCAGGCGTCGGCATTGGCGAAAGCAGCAGCGACGCCAAGGCAGCCGGTGGGTTCGACGTACTGCTTCATGCGGCTTGCCATGAACGTCATGGCGTCGACCAGCTGGGCGTCGCTGACGGTAACGATGGCGTCGACACGCTGGCGAATGACGCTGAAGGTGAGTTCGCCCAGCGCCTGGGTCTGCGCCCCGTCGGCAATGGTCCGAGGGGTGTCGATGGCAACGATCGCCCCCCGCGCCAGGCTCTGCTGGGCGTCGTTGCCCGCCGCCGGTTCCACACCGACCACTCGGCAGTTCGGATAACGGGCACGGGCGACCGTGGCGCAGCCGGAGAGCAGTCCGCCACCGCCGAGCGGTACGAGAAGTAGATCAAGTTCTCCGGTTTCGTCGAAGAGCTCGTTGGCGGCCGTGCCCTGCCCGGCCATCACGTGTGGATGGTTGAACGGCGGCACCACCGTCAGGCCTTCGCGCTCGGCCAGTGCGCGCCCCAGCGCTTCGCGATCCTGTGTATAGCGGTCGTAAAGCACGACCTCGGCGCCGTAGCCTCGCGTCGCCGCGATCTTGATCTCGGGGGCATCCTCGGGCATCACGATGACCGCACGCATCCCCTTGAGCCGGGCCGAAAGGGCAATGGCCTGAGCATGGTTACCGGATGAGAAGGCAACGACGCCGGCACGCTTCTGGGCATCATCGAAACGGTCGAGAGCGTTATAGCCGCCGCGAAACTTGAAGGCACCGATACGCTGGAGGTGCTCCGCCTTGAAATGGAGGCGCGCCTGAGCCTTCTCGTCGGCGCAGGCCGAGTGCAACACCGGCGTGCGATGAGCCACGCCTTCGAGCCGTCGCTGTGCTCCGAGAACGTCATCGTAGTCGATGGCGGGTGTCACGCGATCGGTGACTGAGTGCTGCATGAATCTCTCCTGCTCTGGCGATGGATCGAACCCGGCGACCTGGATCGCGTGGACACTCGGCATCGGGCCCGGGGCGGCGCGCAACACGAGCGCTTGCGACCAGGCGCCGTCGCCACCGATCATGACCGCTAATATGGATTGATGGAAGCCACCCATGACGCCCTTCGATATCTCATGGCACGACGGTCCCACCGTCGATGCGGCAACGCTCTACGAACTGCTCGCGCTGCGGGTCGACGTCTTCGTGGTCGAGCAGTGCTGCGCCTATCAGGAGCTCGACGGTCAGGACCTGCTCCCCGCCACTCAGCACTTGCTGATGCGTCATCAGGGCCAGATCGCTGCCACGCTGCGCCTGCTCGTCCCGGATGACACGCACCGACCGGTCGCCATCGGCCGTGTCGTGATCGCCCCTGCGCATCGCGGCACGGGGCTGGGCCACACACTGATGCGCGAGGCACTCGCGCGTATCGAGACAGTCTGGCCCGGGCGCGACGCCTACTTGTCCGCGCAGGCGCATCTCCAACACTTCTACGCCAGCCACGGCTTTCAGGCCGTGACCGATGTCTATCTCGAAGACGATATACCCCACATCGGCATGCATCGCCCTGTCGCCCACCCGATCCCGTGAGTCTCCTCGCCGGTGAGCCCCCGGGGGCAACAAAAAGGCCGATATCCTCGCGGATATCGGCCTTCTCGCCCGGCACCACCGTGTGTGACGCCGGGGACTCATGTGCCCCGGGCTAGCCCGAATTCAGGCAGTCATATCTTCCAGTCTGACAGGCGTTCAGGCAGTCATTTCGTCGAGCAGCGTTTCGATCAGCGAGAACCCTTCCTCGAGCACGTCATCGCCGATGGTCACCGGCATGAGGAAGCGGATCGTGTTGCCGTAAAGGCCGCAGGACAGCAGGATCAGGCCGCGCTCGCGGGCTTCGCGGCAGAGCTTGCCGGTGAGCTCGGTGGCCGGCGAACCGTCTTTCTCGACCAGATCGAACGCCGCCATCGACCCCAGGTTGCGACCGCGGGTGACGCAGTCGAAACGGGCTTCCCAGGCGTTGAAACGTGACTTGAGCTTCTCGCCGAGCGCCTGGCTCTTCTCGAGAATGCGCTCTTCCTCGAATACCTCCAGCACGGCGAGGACTGCTGCACAGGAGACAGGGCTACCGGTATAGGTGCCGCCGAGGGAGTTGCCGCCGGAGGCGTCCATCACCTTGTCGGTGCCCACGATCGCGGAGATCGGCATGCCATCGGCCATGCTCTTGGCCATGGTCATGATGTCCGGCTCTACGCCCGAGTGCTCGATGGCGAAGAGCTTGCCGGTGCGTCCGAAGCCGGACTGCACTTCGTCGGCGATCATCAGGATGCCATGCTCGTCGCAGATCTCGCGGATCGCCTTCAAGAAGCTCGCCGGCGCGGCGTGGAAGCCACCTTCCCCGAGCACCGGCTCGATCACGATCGCCGCGGTGTCGCTGGGGTTGGCATCGCTCTTGAGTGTCATCTTGAGATGGCGAAGGGCCTCTTCTTCGCTGACACCGATGGAGGGAACCGGATACGGCGCGCGATAGACCTGCCCCGGCATCGGGCCGAAGTCGGTGCGGTACGGCGCAACCTTGCCGTTCATCGCCATGGTCATGAACGTACGGCCGTGATAGCCACCGGTGAAGCAGATCACACCGGAGCGGCCGGTAGCGGCGCGGGCGACCTTCAGCGCGTTCTCGAGCGCTTCAGCGCCGGAGTTGGCGAGCATCACCTTGGCGTGACCGCGAACCGGCGTCACTTCGCTCAGTTTCTGAGCGACGCGCACGTAGCCTTCATAGGGCATCACCGTCTGGCAGGTGTGCATGACCTTGTCGAGCTGCGCCTTCACCGCCTCGACCACCTTGGGATGACGGTGGCCGATATTGAGCACGCCGATACCGCCGGCGAAATCGATGAAACGCTTGCCATCCTCGTCCCACAGCTCGGCGTTCTCCGCCTTGGCCGCGAACTGCGTCGCGGGGCTCGCTGCGCCGTTCGCGACATAGCGCTGCTTGAGTTCGTTGAGTTCTGCGTTAGTCATGGATCTCTCCTGTTGGCGCGGCACATCGACGCCGCGACTCTCGACTGCGCGCCGTCGATGCCGTGCCTCGGCGCCGCGCGCTGTTGGGGGCCGACCCTGCAAACCACTGCAGAGCCGGAAAACCGTTGCGACTAGTCCTGCTCGTAGGAAGCGCGGATGATCCGGTCGCCCATCTCTCGACCGTAGCGACCTCTTGCCCAGCCGTACAGTGCGAGACCGCCGACCATCCACACGCCGAAGATCAGCCACTCGACCGGCACCAGTGCCGAAGGGCTGCCGGGCAGGTAGGCAAACAGCATACCAAGCGACATGAGCACCGCGAGGATGCCGACCACGATGCCGCAGGAGACACGGTAGGGCCGCGGCATGTCCGGCTCGCGCCGACGCAGAATGAGGAACGAGACCGCCACGACCAGATAGGCGATGACGATACCCAACCCGCCCGCGTCCACCAGCCAGACCAGCGCCGGGCGGCCGAAGAACGGCGCCAGCGTCGAGAGCACGCCGATCAGGATGATGGCGTTGGTGGGCGTTTTGTACTTCGGATGCAGCTTGCCCAGGAAAGCCGGCAGCATGCCGGAGTGGGCCAGCGCATAGATTGCCCGCGAGCCGCCGATATAGAACGCATTCCAGCTGGTGATGATCCCCGCGATGCCGGCCAGCACCATTAGGTTACCCGCCCAGGCACCGCCGAAGACCGCTTCCATCGCTGCCGGCACGCTCAGCGCGCTTGAACCGAGTGCCTCGCCATCGAGCATCAGACTGGTGCCGAGCACGATCAGCACGTACCACACCACCGCCATCAGCACCGACAGCACCAGCACCTTGCCGATGTCGCGGTACGGCAGATTGATCTCTTCCGCCGCCTGGGGAATAACGTCGAAGCCGACGAACAGGAAAGGCACCAGCACCAGCACCGCCACGATGCCGCCGATCGCCCCGCTCTCGCCGCTGGCGAAGAGCGGCTGCATGTTGACCGCTTCACCGGTGAACAGCGAACCCGTGACGAACATCACGCCGACCACCAGGATCAATCCCGTGACGACTTTCTGCAAAAGCGCCGCCGTCGAGATGCCGAAGTAGTTGATGATCATCATTACCAGCGAGCCGATCACACCGACGGCGACCCAGCTTGCCTGAACGTCCCAGCCGGCGACGGTCCAGAGATGCCCCACGGCGTAGCCGGGGAAGAGATACTCAAACACCGTGGGCAATGCCACCGCCTCGAACGAAGCGACGCTGACATAGCCCAGCACGATGCTCCAGGTACAGATGAAGGAGGCCGCATGGCCAAGCGCACGGTAGCTGTAGACGTGTTCACCACCCACTCGAGGCATGGCTGCCGCGAGCTCTGCATAGGTCAGTCCCACCAGCAGTACGGCGATGCCGCCGACAACGAACGCGAGAATCGCACCCACACTGCCGCCGTCGAGAATGGCGCTACCGGTGAGCACGATCCAGCCCCAGCCGATCATTGCGCCGAAAGCGAGCGCTAAGACGTCAGCGCGCGCCAATACGCGGACGAATTCTTGAGGTTCCGAGGATTTCGACATTGGCTATGTCTCATGAGGTTGTTGTTGGTGAGAGCGGCCACGCTATCACCACGCGCAACCACCTGAGCTAGACCACTTTTCGGGTCGAGTGGACCACTGCTTTCCGGCGTCGCATAATTCCCCGTCCTCGTTGCCGTTTCGGGGGTTATCACGATCCATACGGAGAGACGTTTTGCCGACGGACGACGCGCTGCGAACGCTGGCGGAGCTCGAACGCCGCTACCGCGCCCTGCCCACCCATCTGACCAAACAGTCACGGCTGGAGCAGGCACTACGGCTATCGATCGACCAGCACTGGCCCCACGCCCAGCGCCTGCCCAGTCATCGCCTGATCTGTCAGCACCTCAACGTGGCCCGCAACACGCTCGCGGGGACGATCCAGCGGCTTGTCGAGCAGGGGCTGCTGATGACCGATCACGGGCGCGGCACCTGGGTGCACAAGCCCTCCACCGCAACGGCGACACGCGAACCGGATATCGCGCTCTCCCAGCGCGGCGAGCGCGTGCTCGCCGACATCGGCGCCAGCCATGTTCAGAGCGGCGCCTTCGTGCCCGGCGTGCCCGACATCGCTCACTTTCCGATCGCGCGCTGGCGTCACCTCTACTCGCGTATCACCGTGCCCCGCAACACCCTGCTGCTGTCGTACGCCTCCGGGGGCTACGGCCCGCTCAAACGGGCGATTGCCGATTTTCTTGCGTGCTGGCGCGGCATCCACTGCGACCACGATCAGATCGTGATCACCGAAGGCGCCCACCATGGACTCCAGCTCTGCGCGATGGCGCTGGCCGATGTGGGGGATCGCGTCGTGATGGACTCGCCCTACTACTGGGGCGCACGCAATGTCTTCGAAACCAGCGGACTGCGGCTGGAGCACGCCCCCTGGTCACCCCGAACCGGCTATCGCGAGCCGCTGCCCGCTCCGCATCCGACACTACTCTACTTCACCGGCAGCCACCATTATCCGCTTTGCACGGCTACAGTGAGCGCTCACAAACGTGAGCTCGCGGCGCATCTTTGCCCCACCTGGGTGCTGGAAGACGACTACGAGTTCGGGGACGGTACGCAGCGCGATCTGCTATTCAACGACGCGGCCGCCAACCGCATCCTCGTCGGCTCGTTCTCGAAGATGATGTTCCCCGGACTGCGCCTTGGCTACCTGGTGGTACCGCGGGCACTGAGCGCACCGATCAATCGTCTGCGCAGCGGCGTTTTTCGGGAGGGACGGCTGCTCGATCAGGCGGTGCTCGCGGCCTTCATCGACGGTGGCGACCTGGACGCCTGGTGCCGGCGCACGGCGGCGGTCTACCTCGCGCGTCAGCGCACGCTTGCCGAACTGCTCGCCGGCACGCCCGGCATCGAGGCGATCTCGCCCCCCGCCGGCAACGTCAGCCTGTGTGTCGAACTCTCCGGGACGATCGACGACGAGCGCCTCGCGGACTCTCTGCTCAGCCGCCACCATCTGGTCGTTCGCCCCCTCAGCCGCGTCTGCAGCGACGGCGACGAGCGCCGGGGGCTGGTACTGGGGATTGGCATGATCAAGGAGGAGGCACTCATCGATCACGGACGCCGACTGGCGGAGGGGATCCGCCACTTCATTGCGCGTGAGCGCCGCCGCCAGCGGCGCTGATCGAGAATTCCAGGGGCTTACGAGGTTGGCGAGCGCTAACTGATGCTGGTCACCACCGCGGGTTCAGAGGGCGCGACAGTTTCGGGGTTACGTATCCGATGTTCGCTGTCGGGCTCGAACGCCACCATCCGCGACACGTCGAAGGCAAACCGCGCACGCTGCCCCGGCTCGAGTGTCGACCCGGGTCGCATGCGGGCATTGATACTGCGTCCGCCGAGCTGGGTGACCACATAGAGATCGGCCCCCGTGGGCTCGACCAGATCCACTGCCAGCTCCGCCTCGTGAATCACGCCGTCCTGGCGATTGGCGCTGGACGGATCGGTGATGGCCTCCGGGCGCAGCCCAACAATCACCTCGCGATCACACCATGCCTCGAGCGCGGCCCGGTCTCGCACGACCGGTAGCACCACCTCGTCGCTACCGGCCGTCAGCCGCGCGACCAGCTCGCCACCGAGCCGCTCGATACGCGCGGTCACCAGATTCATCGACGGCGAGCCCATGAAGCCCGCAACGAAGAGATTGTTGGGGTCGTCGTAGACCGCCTGCGGTGTCCCCAATTGCTGCAGCTCACCGCCGCGCATCACGGCAATACGCGTCGCCAGGGTCATCGCCTCGATCTGATCGTGGGTGACATAGACGATGGTGGTGCCGAGCCGCTGATGAAGCTGCTTGATCTCGGTGCGCATGTCGACGCGCAGCTTGGCGTCCAGGTTGGAGAGCGGCTCGTCGAACAGGAAGAGCTGCGGCTCGCGCACCAGTGCGCGCCCCATCGCCACGCGCTGGCGCTGCCCGCCGGAGAGCTGCCCCGGCTTGCGGTCGAGTAGATTCTCGATCTGCAAAAGTTCAGCCGCGCGCTGGACCGCCGCGCGCCGCTCAGCCTTGGGCACCTTGCGCATCTCGAGACCAAAACCGATGTTGCCAGCGACCGTCATGCTCGGGTAGAGCGCGTAGGACTGGAACACCATGGCGATGTCACGCCGCGACGGATGCAGATCGTTGATCCGCTCACCGTCGAGTCGCAGCTCGCCCTCGCTGATGTCGTCGAGCCCGGCGATCATGTTCAACAGGGTCGACTTGCCGCAGCCGGAGGGTCCGACCAGCACCAGGAAGTCGCCCTTCTCGATGGCAATGTCGATCCCTTTGAGCACGTGGGTCTCGCCGAAGCGCTTATGGATGTTGTGGATGTGTAGAAAGCTCATAGATTCCTCAGCCCTTGACCGATCCCGACATCAGACCGCGCAGAAAGTATTTGCCCGCCAGGATATAGACCACCAGCGTCGGCACTGCCGCCACCATCGCCGCGGCCATGTTGACGTTGTAGGCCTTCACCCCCGTGGAACTGTTCACCAGATTGTTGAGGGCTACCGTGATCGGCGCGCTGTCACCGGACGTGAAGGAGACACCGAACAGGAAATCGTTCCAGACATTGGTGAACTGCCAGATGATCGTCACCACGATGATCGGGATGGATGACGGCAGCAGAATGCGAAAGAAGATGGTGAAGAAACCGGCCCCGTCGAGCTTGGCTGCACGCACCAGCTCGTCGGGAAAGCTGGCGTAGAAGTTGCGAAAGAATAGCGTCGTGAAGCCGATTCCATAGACGACGTGTACCAGTACCAACCCCGTGGTGCTGTTGGCGATGTGCAGGATACCCAGCACTCGGGCCATCGGCAGCAGAATGATCTGGAACGGAATGAAGCAGCTGAACAGAATCAGACCGAAAACGATCTTGTGGCCGCGAAAGCGCCACTTGGTCAGCACGTAGCCGTTGAACGCTCCCAGCAGCCCCGAGATCAGCACCGCCGGCACCACGATCTTGATGCTGTTGAAGAAGTAGCCGTGAACGCCGCTGCACTCGAGACCGATGCAGGCGCTCCCCCAGGCCTCGCGCCAGGGCGCGAAGGTCCATGCATCAGGCAGCGCCAGCATGTTGCCCTGATGAATTTCCGTCAGCGGCTTGAACGAGGTCACCAGCATCACGTAGAGCGGCATCAGGTAGATCACCGCGAACCCCGCGAGTACTGCGTAGAGCATGGCGCGAGCGAAGGGATTGCGGCGTGCGACGGGAGAAGCGGCACTCATGATCGGGGCTCCCGCAGTTCGGAGTAGAGATAGGGGATGATCAGCGCCGCGATCACCGCCAGCATGAACACGGCGCTGGCCGCGGCGATGCCCATTTCGTTGCGCGAGAAGGCATAGGAGTACATGAAGGTCGCCGGCACCGCGGTGGCATTGCCCGGGCCGCCGCCGGTCATGGCCACGATCAGGTCGAAGCTCTTGATCGCCAGATGCGCCAGCACCACGATCGCGCTCAGGAAGACCGGACGCAGCTGCGGGATGACGATCCGCAGGTAGATCTTCCAGGTCGGCGCGCCGTCGATCTGGGCGGCCTTGATCATCTCGCCGTCGATCCCTCTAAGCCCGGCCAGAAACATGGCCATGATGAATCCGGTCGCCTGCCAGACCGCGGCAATCACGACGGTGTAGATCGCCATGTTGGCATCGATCAGCCAGTTGAAACTGAAGCTCTCCCAGCCCAGCGAGTGCATGGTGCGTTCGAGCCCGAGCCCGGGATTGAGAAACCACTGCCACGCCGTGCCGGTGACGATGAACGACAGTGCCATGGGGTAGAGATAGATGGTGCGCAGCGTGCCCTCTGCGCGGATGCGTTGATCGAGCAGAATCGCCAGCAGCAGCCCTAAAAGCGTGCAGCTGACGATGTAGAGCAGCCCGAACACCCAGATGTTGTGCAGCGCGATGCCCCAGGTCCAGGAGGACCAGAGCCGCGACCACTGGCGGGTCCCTGCCCAGGTGTAGTCCGGCAGCATGCCGGAATCGCTGAACGAGATGTAGCTCGTCCACAGGATGAAGCCATAGACGAAAAAGAGCACCAGCACGAACGACGGTGACAGCACCAGCTTGGGGAGCCAGTGCTGCAGTCGCTCGCGCGCGCCTGCGCCCCGCGAAGAGGGTGGTTTCGACATCATCAACCTCGGTTCAAGCCAATGGCCCCGCGGGCGGGGCCGGGTGGGTCGGATGACATTCGATCAGGAGCTGGCGCCCTGCACCGCCATCGCCAGCTGCTCGGCGGCAACGTCGCTCGGCATGTTGCCGTTGACGAACGAGGAGACGATATCGAAGACCGCGTTCTTCACGCTCGCCGGCGCCGCATAGCCGTGCGCCATGCTGCCCAGCAGCGTATCGCTGTCGGCCGCTGCCTTGGCCTGCTCGTAGCCACGCTGGGCACAGGCATCGAGCTCGTCGGACGGCAGGTCGTTACGCGCCGGTACCGAGCCCTTGAACTGACTGAAGGTGATCTGGAATTCGGGGGAGCCGATGATCTCGGCCATGGTGCGCTGCATCGACTGCTGCTGCTCGTCGCCGGTGTCGAACATGATCATCAGATCGCTGTTGAAGGTCACCGCTTCCTGCGTGCCAGGGGTGCGGAAGCACATGAAATCCTCGCCCGGCGTCAGGTCGGCGTTAAGGAACTCGCCCTTCGCCCAGTCACCCATGATCTGATAGAGCGCATCGCCATTGATCACCATCGCCGTGGCCAGGTTCCAGTCACGCCCCGGTGAGTTGTCGTCCTTGTACTGGAGAAGCTCGCGGAAGTTTTCGAACGACTCAACCATGGTGTCGGAGTCCAGCGCCTCGGGGTCGAGATCGATCATCGCCTGGCGGTAGAAATCGGCACCGCCGGTGGCGAGCACCACGTTCTCGAACACCGTCGCGTCCTGCCAGGGCTGCCCCCCGTAGGCCAGACCGGTATGGCCGGCCTCCTGCGCGGTCTTCAGCGAAGCGATGAAGTCGTCCCAGGTTTCCGGCTGCTCGATGCCGAGCGCTTCCATCATCGACGTGTTGGCCCACACCCAGTTGGTCGAGTGAATCTCGAACGGTGCGGCGATCCAGTGGCCGTCGCTCTTGGCAAAGCGCTGAATCGGCTGCGGGAACACCTCGTCCCAGTTGCCGGCCTCGGCAACGTCGTCGAGCGAGCTCAGCGCATCGCGGTCGGCCCAGTCCTGGGCGTCATAGCCCAACACCTGCGCTGCCGTCGGCGGGTTGTTGGAGGTGATGCGCGAGCGCAGCACGGCCATCGCGTTGGTGCCGGCTCCCCCGGCGACCGGCATGTTCTGCCAGCCGATACCATCGTCTGCCAGTTCGTCCTTGAGCGCCCCGAGGGCCTTGGCCTCTCCGCCGGAGGTCCACCAGTTGAGCACCTCCACTTCACCGCCCGAGGTAGCGTCTTGAGCGAAAGTCGCCGTCGATAGCATCAGGGTCAGCGGCAGCAAGCCGCGGGCCAGGCGTTGGCTGGGTGTTGTTGTCATGGCGCGCATCCCTTGTCTCTTGAAGTGAAAACCGATGTCGGTTTTTTACGAGATAACCCGCCGTGACAGGCAGCAGCGCGGGTTGGAGACGGACTATTACCCAGCCGCTTTTATCTAACAATACAACCATCGACCAAGCCGCCACTCGCCGGGCCCCCGGTTGCCCGAGTGTCGTCTCTTCACCCCGAACGCGCCTTAGGTCGTATCGACCAACCCCCGCTCGCCGAAAGATCCCCGCGGGATAGGATTTTTCATGCTGGCGACGTACGCCGGTCACACCGCCATCGCGTCACGTTAAGGCACGGTGGCCGCAGCCCGGTAGCTGCTGCGCCCGGTACGATGGGCTTTGCGGTATGACGCCCGGACGAGAGCCGGGAGGAGAGCGTGTCGTCGGCCGGATCGAGAGGCCGCTGACTCGCGATCGGCCAAGCCAGGGCAACCGGCGAGGCGAGTGGCAGGAAAATCCGTGAGCGAGTGGCAGGAAAATGGACCGACGGGAGGCAGCGGCGCTCGCTCACACTGACCGGCGAACGGCCGGCGCGCCCCTGGGTGAGACACCCAAGGGCCTAAGAGCCTTCGGTCAGCGCACGCGAAAAGATCGGCCCGCGCGACTGGCAGGAGCCGCGCTGTTCAGGCGCCCTCTCGACTGCCAAAGAGACGCCACGGCTTGCGGGGGACGAGGCGCTACAGCCGCTCCTGCGCCACGGCCTCGTCGAACGCCCCGGCGTCACGCCGCCTGGCACGAACCAGGCGAACGATAGTGATGGCATTGGTGACGATCACCAGCGCCTCGGCCAGCGTGCCGCCCACCGACCCCGCCAGGAGGTGGCTGAGCATCCACCCCAGCGCCGCCAGCCCGAGAAAGACGCGCATCGCCACACCGTTGAGCAGAAACATTCCCACGGTGCCGGTCACCATGGCCAATAGCGCGGGCAGGTCGGCCCAGCTCTGCCAGGTCATCCAGGCGGCGACGAGACTGGCAGCGAGCACCCCGCCCATCACGCCAGTGCTGCCGGGATAGCGACGCGCGAGAGCAATCCGCGCGATGACCAGCACCGTCAGCGCGGCGGCGGTCCAGCTCTGAAAGAACACGAACTGCAGCGCGAAGGCGACGTTCGCCAGAATCAGATAGGTCATCAGCCGTTCGTCGCGCCGGCTGGCGAAGGCGAGCAGGCAGAGCGTAAGCGAGATGATGCCGAAGAACTGACCGGCGAATTCACTGACAGTCTCGGGCATGGGCGGCGATCTCTCTGGGTCAGGGGAAGGTCACCGGCGCTCGGCGCCGGACATGAAAAAGGCGGCCCTCGGGCCGCCTTTCCAGTACCGGCTTTGCCAGACCTCAGATATCGATGTTCGCCACCAGAGCGAAGCGCTCGATGAAGTCGCGTCGCGGCTCCACCTCATCGCCCATCAGGGTGTTGAACATCTGGTCGGCAGCGACCGCATCTTCGATGGAGACTCGAAGCATGCGACGCGAGCCCGGGTCCATGGTGGTCTCCCACAGCTGATCCGGGTTCATCTCGCCCAGCCCCTTGTAGCGCTGAATGGAGAGGCCGCGCTGGGCTTCCAGCATCAGCCACTCGAGGGCGTCGTAGAAGTTCCCGATCGACTTTTGACGCTCGCCGCGGGCAATCGTCGCCCCCTCTTCGATGAAGCCGTCCAGCGTCTCACCGAGACCGGAGAGCGCGCGGTAATCGGCGCTGCGGAAGAAGTCGATGCCCCAGATGTAGTCCGAGGTCACACCGTGAGCGGTCAGCGCCACCTTCGGCAGCCACAGACCGCGCTCGGCGTCTTCGTGAAGCTCGAAGGTGTAACGCGGGCCACCCTCATGGGCGATCAGCGAGTCCATCGCGACCTGCAGCCCGTCGATCCACTGCTGCATGGTGCCGCGGTCGTCGAGACGCGTCTCGTCGATGGCCGGCGCATGAACCATCTTGCGCAGCACGGCGTTGGGGTAGACCCGCGAGAGGCGATCGATGCGCTTCATCACGTCGCGATACTGGGTGACCAGCGCTTCGAGCTGCTCACCGCTGATGCCGGGGGCGGTCTCGTTGACGTAGAGGCGCGCACCGTCCAGCGCCGTGGCGGTGAGATAGTCGGTCATCGCCTGCTCGTCTTTGAGATACATCTCCTGCTTGCCGCGCTTGATCTTGTAGAGCGGCGGCTGGGCGATGAAGATGTGGCCCCGCTCGATCAGCTCCGGCATCTGACGGAAGAAGAACGTCAGCAGCAGCGTGCGGATGTGCGAGCCGTCGACGTCGGCGTCGGTCATGATGATGATCGAGTGATAGCGCAGCTTGTCCGGATTGAACTCCTCGCGCCCGATGCCACAGCCCAGTGCCGTGATCAGCGTGCCGACTTCCGCCGACGAGAGCATCTTGTCGAAGCGCGCCTTCTCGACGTTGAGAATCTTGCCCTTGAGCGGCAGGATCGCCTGGGTACGGCGATCGCGTCCCTGCTTAGCGCTGCCGCCGGCGGAGTCACCCTCGACCAGATAGAGTTCGGAGAGGCTCGGGTCCTTCTCCTGGCAGTCAGCGAGCTTGCCCGGCAGTCCGGCAATGTCGAGCGCGCCCTTGCGCCGCGTCATGTCGCGCGCCTTGCGCGCCGCCTCGCGAGCGCGGGCAGCGTCGATCATCTTGTTGACGATCGACTTGGCTTCATTGGGGTGCTCGACCAGGTAGTCGGAGAACTGGCGACTCAGCTCCTGATCCACCGCCGTCTTGACCTCGGAGGAGACCAGCTTGTCCTTGGTCTGCGAGGAGAATTTCGGGTCCGGGACCTTCACCGAGATGATCGCCGTGAGCCCCTCGCGGGCGTCGTCACCGGCGGTCGCCACCTTGGCCTTCTTCTGGATATCCTCGGCTTCGATGTAGCTGTTGAGCGTACGCGTCAGCGCGGCGCGAAAGCCCGCCATGTGCGTACCGCCGTCGCGCTGAGGGATGTTGTTGGTGTAGCAGTAGACGTTCTCGGCAAAGGTGTCGTTCCACTGCATCGCCACCTCGACACCAATGCCGTCTTCACGCTGCATCGAGAAGTGAAAGACCGGGTTGAGCGCGGTGCGGTTGGTGTTGAGATGATCGACGAAGGCCCGAAGACCGCCTTCGTAGTGGAACAGCTCTTCACGACCGTCGCGCTCGTCCATCAGCCGGATCGCCACGCCCGAGTTGAGGAACGACAGCTCGCGCAGACGCTTGGCGAGAATGTCGTAGTGGAACTCGATGTTGGCGAAGGTCTCGCTCGACGGCTTGAAATTGATCTGGGTGCCGGATTTCTCGGTATCGCCCACCACCGCCAGCGGCGCCTGCGGCACCCCGTGGTGATAGATCTGCTCATGGACCTGGTTCTTGCGCCAGACCGTGAGTTTCAGCTGCTCGGAGAGCGCGTTGACCACCGAGACGCCGACGCCGTGCAGGCCACCGGAGACCTTGTAGGAGTTGTCGTCGAACTTACCGCCGGCGTGCAGCACGGTCATGATGACCTCGGCGGCGGAAACCCCTTCGGAGTGGATATCGGTGGGGATACCGCGGCCGTCGTCGGAGACGGTGATCGACTCGTCCGGGTGGATGACGATGCGGATCTCGCTGCAATGGCCGGCCAGTGCTTCGTCGATCGAGTTGTCGACGATCTCGAACACCATGTGGTGCAGCCCGGTGCCGTCATCGGTGTCGCCGATGTACATGCCGGGGCGCTTGCGCACCGCGTCCAATCCTTTGAGGACCTTGATGCTCGATGAATCGTAGGCCTGTTCGCTCATTGCTCACTCCATGGTGAAATCATTCCGGGTGCAGCCGTCCTCTCGAGATGCGCGACGTCGTCACCTCCGTGCCTGGCTGCCAGACGTCGGCCAGCGCCGAGCTGTCGACGCTGGTGATGAAGACCTGACAGTCGAGGGTTTCCAGCCAGCGGCAGAAAATCTGTCGATGGTCACCGTCGAGCTCCGCCGGCAGGTCGTCGATCAGGTAGAGACAGGTGCGTGCGTTCCACTGCTCCAGCAGTCGTCCCTGGGCCAGCTTCAACGCGCTGACGACCAGCTTCTGCTGGCCTCGGGAGAGCACTTCAACCGCCGGATAACGCCCCAGACGGATGCGCAGATCGGCGCGTTGCGGCCCCTGCTGGGTGAAACCCATCTGGCGGTCGGTGTCGCGGTTGCCTTCGAAGATATCCAGCAGTGCGCGTTTGCCGTCCCAGCCGCGCGAGTAGCGAAGCGACAGATCGGGTAGCGGCAGCAGTGCCGCCAGCGTCTCTTCGAAGACCGGCAGAAATCGCGCCATGTACGCGTCTCTCAGCGCGTCGAGCCGCTCGCTCCAGTGCGCCAGTTCCTGCTCCCAGACACGGATCGACTGGACGTCGATTCTATCATGCCTGAGGAGGGCATTCCGATGTTTCAGCGCCCGCCGGGTGCGCTTCCAGACGTCGAGAAACGCGCTCTCGCCATGGAAAACGCCCCAGTCGAGAAACTCGCGCCGCGAGGCGGGTGAGCCCTCCAGCAACCGGAACGCATCCGGATTGATCAGCTGCAGCGGCAGCGCTTCGGCAAGCTGGGTAATGCGTGCCGCCCGCTCACCGCCGACCCGGATCTCGAGCTCCGGCGTCTCACGACGTCGGCGGACACCGAGCGGCACCGCCGGATCGCCGGCCAGCCGACCGAAGAGCGTGAACGCCTCCTCGTCGTGACCGATCACCGACTTGAGCTTCTGGGTGCGAAAGGAGCGCGCCATGCCGAGGAGATGGATCCCCTCCAGCAAAGAGGTCTTGCCGCTGCCGTTGGCGCCGCTGATCAGATTGATATGCGGCCCCGGCGTCATCTCGAGGGGCTCGAGATTGCGCAGACCCTGGAAGCTCAATCGATCAAGCGGCATGGGAATCCGAACGTGGGGAAGGCATCAGACAGAGAGGCGTTACTCGCATCAACGAGCCATCGGCAAGCGTCGAGAAGCCCCCGATATGGCGTCGCCGCGATCGAGAAAGCCGCAGAGCCACGTGCGGACCCGCTGCCGAAGAGCGGGCCCGCCGAGGGGGACGACGTCGGCAAGCGACGATCCGCCGCCGCAGTCGGCGAACCGGCGACGCTTAGGTGGGTATCCGTGAGCAAGGTTCGCCGATCGTTAACGAGGCAGGGTCGAGCGCAGCCACCTCGCGGCACTCAGAGGCGCATCGGCATGACGACGTACCGCGCATCGCCACCGCCCGGCTCTTCCATCAGCGCGGAGCTGTTGGAGTCCGAGAGTGTCATCTGCATGCGATCGGAATCGAGCACGCTGAGGACGTCGATCAGATAGCCGACGTTGAAACCGATCTCCAGCGCATCGCCGTCGTACTCGATCCCCACGTTCTCCTCAGCCTCTTCCTGCTCGGGGTTGTTGGCCATGACCTTGAGGTTTTCCGCCTCCAGGTGCAGTCGAACACCGCGATACTTCTCGTTGGAGAGGATAGCGGTTCGCGAGAGGATCTGACGCAGCTCCTGGCGCTCGGCGATGAAGGTCTTGTCGCCGCCCTTGGGAATCACGCGATCGTAGTCCGGGAACTTGCCGTCGACCAGCTTGGAGGTAAAGGTGAACTCGCCCGTGTGGGCACGCACGTGATTGGCGCCGAGCGAGAGCGCGACCGGCTCGTCGCTGCCATCGAGCAGACGCCCGAGCTCCAGCACGCCCTTGCGCGGAATGATCAACTTGCGATTGGTCTCGAGTTCGATCTCCGCGCTGCGCTCGCAGACCGCCAGACGGTGGCCGTCGGTCGCCACGGTACGCACGATGTGGTTGCCCAGCTCCAGCAGCATGCCGTTGAGGTAGTAACGGACATCCTGCTGCGCCATGGCAAACGACGTCGCGTCGATCAGATACTTGAGCGTACCGCGGGGCAGCGACAGGTTGGTATCGTTCTGCCCGTCCTCGATGTTGGGGAACTCCGCCACCGGCAGCGTCGAGAGCGTGAAACGCGAGCGCCCGGCGCGCAGCACGACCCGCGCATCCTCAAGCGTGAAGGTGATCTCGGACTGGTCCGGCAGCGACTTGCAGATATCCATCAGCTTGCGCGCCGGCACCGTCACCGAACCCGGCTCGTCGACCAGCGACGGGACCGCACGGCCGATGAGCTCCACTTCGAGATCGGTACCGGTCAACGACACGCTATCGTTATGGACTTCGATGAGCACGTTGGAGAGTACCGGCAGCGTCTGGCGACGCTCGACGACCCCGGCGACCAGGGAGAGCGGGCGCAGCAGGGCTTCGCGAGAGATGGAAAATTTCATTGAGGCTCCACTAGAGATGTCGATCCGGCGTCAGGTGGATTCGATACCGAGACGTTCGATGATTATTGGGCGGTGCGATTGGACCCATTCTTGCCCCACCGCGCCCGGGCCGCAATCCCCGAGCGACGAGCAGGGAGCAGGCTCAGCTGGTCAAAAGCCGCATGAGATTCTTGTAGTCCTCGCGGATGTCCGCGCTCTCTTCCTTGAGCGAGACGACCTTCCGGCAGGCGTGCAGCACCGTTGTGTGGTCGCGGCCGCCGAAAGCGTCGCCGATCTCCGGAAGACTGTGGTTAGTCAGCTCCTTCGCCAGCGCCATGGCGACCTGACGCGGACGCGCCACTGAACGTGAGCGGCGCTTGGAGAGCAGATCGGCCAGCTTGATCTTGTAGTACTCCGCGACGGTGCGCTGGATATTCTCGATGCCGACCTGCTTGTCCTGCAGCGCCAGCAGATCCTTGAGAGACTCGCGGATGAAGTCCTGGGTGATCGGCTTGCCCATGAAGTGGGAGTCGGCGATCACCTTCTTCAGCGCGCCCTCGAGCTCGCGGACGTTGGAGCGGATCTTCTGGGCGATAAAGAACGCCGCATCGTGGGGCAGATCGACCTTGGCCTGGTCCGCCTTCTTCATCAGGATCGCCACGCGGGTTTCCAGCTCCGGCGGCTCGATCGCCACCGTCAGCCCCCAACCGAAGCGCGACTTCAGCCGCTCCTCGACACCCGCGATCTCCTTCGGATAGCGGTCCGAGGTCAGGATCATCTGCTGGCCACCTTCGAGCAGGGCGTTGAAGGTGTGGAAGAACTCCTCCTGCGAGCGCTCCTTGCCAGCGAAGAACTGGATGTCATCGATCAGCAGGGCGTCGACACTGCGATAGAAGCGCTTGAAGTCGTTGATGGCGTTGAGCTGGAGCGCCTTGACCATGTCCGCGACGAAACGCTCGGAGTGCAGATAGACCACCTTGGCGTTGTCGCGCATCCCGGCGAGATGATTGCCGACCGCGTGCATCAGGTGGGTCTTACCCAGGCCCACGCCGCCGTAGAGAAACAGCGGGTTGTAGGCACCGCCGGGATTCTCGGAGACCTGCCGCGAGGCCGCGCGGGCCAGCTGGTTGGACTTACCCTCGACAAAGGTTTCGAAGGTGAAGTTGGGATTCAGGCCGCTCTGGTGCTTGAGGCTCCCCTCGACCTGAACCTGGCGTTCACGGTTGCCACGCCGGTTGGACTCCTCCCGCGCCGGCGCCTGCTCGCGCGCTCGATCCTCTTCGCGGTTGTCACTCGCGTGTGAAGAACGGGGGGTCGTCTGCACGCTGGGCGCCGCCGGCCGACTCGGTGCCGGCTGACTGGGCGTCGGCGCCGAGACCGGTGCCCCCAGCCCGCGCGTCGACACGGCGCCGGTCCGCCGGCTACCGACCACCAGGCGCACCTTGGGTGGCTTGCTGGAGGGGGCGACCTCACGCAGCAGCTCGTTGATACGCTTCAGGTACTTGTCACTGACCCAGTCACGCACGAAGCGGTTGGGTGCCAGCAGACAGAGTTCGTCCGTCGAATCATCCTCCGCCTGCAGCGGACGAATCCAGGTGTTGAACTGCTGCGAGCTCAACTCATCCTGCAGCGCGTTGAGACATTGTTGCCAGAGAGCGACCGACACGCGACCTCACGAAATTTTGAAGGGTGGTGAAAAGCGGTGGGCATTGTAGCGTCCAGCGTCCGGGTTATCCACACGCGGTACGAAAGACGACACCTTGTGGATAACCCAGTGACAAGCGGTAGAGGATCTCGGGACAACTCACTATCGGGAGGAACGGGTCACGGGACAGCCCGCCCTGTCAGGCGAAGTCATCCACCTGTGGCCCACCGTTATTCAGCATGTTATGCACAGTCACAAACTGCGTATAGGTACATGATTTAATTGTATTAATTGGAGTTAATCACAAATGATGTCCCCACTTTTAACCACATGATGCGGTTGACAAGCGCGGCATGCTCCCCGTGGCGGGCCGAGCGGTGCACCTTTCGCCGTGTCTTGATCACGGCCCCGCTAATGGCCCAAAGTCGCGCTGACACCCGAATGGCGCTGGCTAGGACGACATCGTGTTGCCCACAATTTTGCCCACAGGGCGAGGCGAAACGGTTGTCGATCAGGGTGTGGATAATTCACAGAAAAATTGCACCGCTTCCCAGGATTCTCTAGAATTCCCGCTCTTGAGCCGAGCGAGCCCGGTCCCTGCGAACCCATCGGGCGTGCCGTTTCGAACCCGTTTTGCTTTCTAGTCAACCACTTGGGCGGCTAGTGAGCGGCTTAAACACGCAACCAATTGGGAATCAGCCACCATGAAACGTACTTTTCAGCCGAGCGTCCTCAAGCGCAAGCGCAACCACGGTTTCCGCGCACGCATGGCCACCAAGAACGGCCGTCAGGTCCTCAATCGCCGTCGTGCCAAGGGCCGCAAGCGTCTCAGCGCCTGATCGGACCTCGGGTGTTCGATCAAGGTTTTCCCCGGCAGCTTCGACTACTGAATGCCGGGGACTACAAGCACGTTTTCGACCACGCTCCCTTCAAGGTCCACGGTAAAGGAATGTTGGCGCTGGCTCGTCCCAACACACTGGGCCATCCGCGGATCGGGTTGATCTTCAGCAAGAAGAACGTGCGTCGTGCCGTCGACCGTAATCGCCTCAAGCGCCTCGTCCGCGAATCCATTCGTCATCGTCAGCATCAGTTGCCGGGCGTGGATATCGTCTTGCTCGCGCGACGCGGGGTGAATGAGCTGGACAACGCTACTGTCTCACGCCAGTTACATGGCATGTGGCGGCGGCTTGAGAAGTCCGCTCGCTAGACGCGGCTCGTCGCCCTCGACCTGATCGGACATCCCCGCGCCCACGGCCGGGGAGTGCCGGTGATCGCCACCGGACCACCGCCGATGCCCGGCGCCTATCGACCCATTCCTTTACCGGGCAGACCCTTCTATGGATTTCAAACGACTCTTATTCGTGATTCCGCTGGCGGTACTCGCCTATCTGCTGATCATGCAGTGGAATCAGGACTACGGTCACAACGTCGTCAACAACCCGGCGCCGGAAGTCACCACGGCCGCTCCCGGGAGCGACGGCGAAAGCGATGGCGCCCTCTCCGCGCCCAGCAATGCCAACCGCAATGCCGAACCCATCGAAGACGACATGCCACCAGGCGCCGAACCGGCCCAGAGCGGCAATCTGATTCAGGTTCGCAGCGACGTCCTCGATCTGCGCATCAATCCCAACGGTGGCGATATCGTCTATGCCGCGCTGTTTGGTCATGACGACGCGCTGGATTCCGACAGACCTTTCGTCCTGCTCAGCGACAACGACGTGCGTAGCTACGTCGCCAAGTCCGGGCTGCAGATCGACGGTCACGCCGGACGCATCGGTTTCAACGCCGATCAGTCGAGCTATACCCTGGCCGACGGCGAAGACAGCCTCAATGTCGATCTTCACGGTAGCCTCAACGGGGTGGACATCGTCAAACGCTATGTCATCCATCGCGACGACTACGCCATCGACGTCGAATACCGTCTCGACAACGCCAGTCAGGAACCCGTCACCGCTCGCTTCATCGGCCAGCTGGCCCGCGATCGCAGCGACGATCCCGCGAGCGGCTCCGGCGTCGGCATGCACTCGTTCCTGGGTGCGGCGTTCTCCTCACCGGACGAGAACTACAGCAAGGTCGACTTCGACGACATTCGTGACGGCAACTTTCAGAACCGCGACGTCAAAGGCGGCTGGGTAGCCATCATCCAGCACTACTTCACGTCCGCCTGGGTGCCGAACGCGGATCAGCAGAACCTCTACTACGGTAGCGTCGACAGCCGCGATCGCACCGTCGCCGCTTTCGCCGGTCCCAACCAGACCCTCGCGCCGGGTGAATCGCAGACGCTGGCCGCGACGCTCTACGTCGGCCCCAAGGTCCAGGACCGTCTCGAAGCCGTGGCGCCGCACCTGGAGCTGACGGTCGACTTCGGCTGGCTCTGGTTCCTCGCCAACCCGCTGTTCTGGCTGCTGCAGAAGATCCATAGCCTGGTCGGCAACTGGGGCTGGTCGATCGTCCTGCTGACGGTCTGCGTCAAGATCGTGCTGTTCCCGCTCTCTGCCAAGGCCTACAAGTCGATGGCACGGATGCGCAAGATGGGCCCCGAGATGAAGCGGCTCAAGGAGCAGTACGGCGACGACCGGCAGCGAATGTCGCAGGAGATGATGAAGTTCTACCAGAAGGAGAAGATCAACCCGCTGGGTGGGTGTCTCCCGATGGTCATCCAGATGCCGGTCTTCATCGCGCTCTACTGGATGCTGATGGAGTCGGTGGAGCTGCGCCACGCGCCGTTCATGCTCTGGATCCAGGATCTTTCGGCGATGGATCCCTACTTCATCCTGCCGATCATCATGGGCGGCACGATGTTCATGCAGCAGTTCCTGAACCCGACACCGCCGGACCCGATGCAGGCGAAGATCATGAAGATGCTGCCTATCGTCTTCACCTTCTTCTTCCTCTGGTTCCCGGCAGGTCTGGTGATCTACTGGATCGTGAACAACTCGATCTCGATCCTTCAGCAGTGGTTCATCACGCGCAAGATCGTCGATGGACCCAGCGAAAGCCGAGCGGTGAAAGCCAAGAGCTGATCACAGCCGCCAAGCCTCTCTCCAGACCCCCGCTCCTGCGGGGGTCTGGCGTTTCTGGAGCCGGATCAAGACAATGACCGGCCACCGACTTCGACTCTTCGCCGATGGAGATCGCGATGAACGCACCACTCTACCGCCAGGAAACCATCGCCGCGCTCGCCACCCCGCCGGGGCGCGGCGGCGTCGGCATCGTGCGTGTCTCCGGCCCGGCCGCCAGCACCCTTGCCGGCGACTTTCTAGGTTATGCGCCCACGCCCCGCTACGCCCACTACGGCGAGTTCCGCGGCGAGACGAGCGTCATCGACGAGGGTATCGCGCTCTATTTCCCCGGGCCGAACTCCTTCACCGGCGAAGACGTTCTCGAGCTGCAGGGCCACGGCGGCCCGGTGCTGATGGACATGCTGCTGGAGCGCTGCGTGCAGCTCGGCGCCCGGCTCGCGCGCCCCGGTGAATTCTCCGAGCGCGCCTTTCTCAACGACAAGCTCGATCTCGCCCAGGCCGAGGCCATCGCCGATCTGATCGACGCCAGCTCGCGGACCGCCGCCGAGAACGCCCTGCGCTCGCTACAGGGCGAGTTCTCGACGCGCGTCTCTAAGCTTGTCAGCGAGCTGATCGAACTGCGCCTCTACGTCGAGGCGGCGATCGACTTCCCCGAGGAGGAGATCGACTTCCTCGCCGACGGTGTCGTCGCGACCAAGCTCGCCGCCGTGGTCACGACGCTGCAGAGCGTGCGCGCCAGTGCCAATCAGGGCGCGCTGATGCGCGAGGGCATGAGCGTGGTGATCGCCGGGCGTCCCAACGCCGGCAAGTCCAGCCTGCTCAACCGCCTGACCGAGCGTGACAGCGCCATCGTCACCGAGATCGAGGGGACCACCCGCGACGTGCTGCGCGAACATATCCACATCGACGGCATGCCGCTGCACGTGATCGATACCGCCGGACTCAGAGACACGCCGGACGCGGTGGAAAAGATCGGCGTCCAGCGCGCGTGGGCAGAGATCGAAAGCGCCGACCGCGTGCTGCTGCTGGTCGACGGCCGTGAGACGGACTCCACCGATCCGTACGCCATCTGGCCGGAGTTCGTCGAGCGCCTGCCCGATCGCTCCCGACTGACACTGGTCCGCAACAAGATCGACGAGAGCGGCGAGGGCGATCAGGCCGATCTATCCACATCCCCGCCGGTGATTCGGCTCTCGGCGCAGACCGGAGCGGGTGTGGATAACCTCAATCAGCATCTCAAGGCGATCATGGGATTCGATGCCACCACCGAGGGGCGCTTCTCCGCGCGCCGTCGTCATCTCGATGCCCTCGAGCGTGCCGCCAAGGCGCTTGCCAGCGGCACCGCCCAGCTCGAGGGGGCCGCCGCCGGCGAACTCCTCGCCGAGGATCTGCGCGATGCGCAAAACGCCCTCAGCGAGATCACCGGCGAATTCACGGCGGACGATCTGCTCGGCGAGATCTTCGGCAGCTTCTGTATCGGCAAGTGAAGCCTTGCGGGGCGGGGAGAATAAAGAGTGAGTCATTACTTACACGACACATCGGTGATCGGTGGCCGAACCGCCCATCACTACGTTCTGCTGGACGTCTTCACCGACGAGCCCTTCTGCGGCAATCCGCTGGCGGTCTTTCCCGAGGCGTCCACGATCGACGAGACGGACATGGCGCGTATCGCCGGCGAACTGAACCTCTCCGAGACGGTATTTGTCACCGGACGCCAGTCCGGGCGCTTCACCGTCCGGATATTCACGCCCGAGGTAGAGCTTCCCTTTGCCGGTCACCCGACGGTCGGCACCGCCTGGCTGATCCGGGCACTCGACTGGCACGACGGCGTCTCGCCGCTGGTGCTGGCACAAGGCGCCGGCGACGTTGCCATCCGCTTCGTAGACCAGCGAGTGCAGCTCACAACAGCGCAGCCGCTCGAAGTTAGTGAACACTCACTCTCGATGGATCACGCCGCCGCGGTTCTGGGGCTCTCACCCTCAAATCTCGTGGCACCGCCGGTCATGGCCTCCTGCGGCACGCCGTATCATCTCATCGAACTCGCCAGCCCCGAGGCGCTGGCGCAGATAACCGTGGATGGCAGCGCACTTCGATCAGTGACTGCCGGGTTCGATACCTCGGCGCTCTACGTCTTTGTCCGCGAAAGCGAACAGGCGCTGCGCGCCCGCATGTTCGCGCCCCTGACCGGTACCCCCGAAGACCCGGCCACGGGAAGCGCCGCCGCCCCACTGATCGGCTATCTCAGTTCGCAGGGCGAGGCCCAAGGCACGCTCGACTGGTCTATCGCGCAGGGTGTCGAGAGGGGACGACCGAGCCACCTTCTGGGCCAGGTCGAGTGCCATGCGGGCCGAGTCACCGCGATCCATATCAGCGGTGACGCCGTAATCGTCGGCGAGGGCACGCTCTACCTCTGAGCCACCACACCGCCAGCCTGGTGGCATGGTGGCTATAATGTCGCGACCCCACTGTTAGCCTGAAGGAGACACCGCGATGGCGGCGACGAAGAGCCCTGAACCCCCGCACGATCCCCCCGAGCGTCACCACGCCGAATACAAGGTGCCCGGCGGCAAACTGCTGGTCGTCGATCTCGACGTCGAGAATGAATGCCTGAGTGCCGTGCGCCTCTCGGGAGACTTCTTTCTGGAGCCGGAGGAAGCACTGGGCGCGATCGAGACAGCACTAACGGGTGTCCCGGTCAGCGCCGAGGCCGCCACGCTGCAGCAGCGTATCCAGAGTGCGCTACCGACGACGACCGAGATGGTGGGGCTGTCAGTCCCGGCGATCGCCACCGTGGTGCGTCGAGCCCTGGCCAGGACTACCGACTGGCGCGATCACCGCTTTGGTCTGGTGCATCGCGAGCCGGAGTCACCCGCGCTGCACATGGCGCTTGATGAAGTGCTGACGCGGGAAGTCGCTGCGGGACGGCGCGGCCCGACGCTGCGTGTCTGGGAGTGGGATCGCGCCGCGATCATCATCGGCGTGTTCCAGTCGCTGGCCAATGAAGTGGATGGCGACGCCGCGGCGGCCGAGGGTATCGAGGTGGTCAGGCGCATCAGCGGCGGCGGCGCGATGTTCGTCGAACCCGGCAATACCATCACCTGGTCACTGATCGTGCCGGAGTCGCTGGTGCAGGGACTCTCGTTCGTGGAGAGCTATGCCTTTCTCGATGACTGGGTCATCCAGGCCCTCGGCGACATGGGAATCAACGCCTGGTACGTGCCGATCAACGATATCACCTCCCCCGGCGGCAAGATCGCCGGTGCCGCCCAGAAGCGCCTTGGCGGTGCGGTGCTGCACCACGTGACCATGGCCTACGACATCGATGCCGACAAGCTAACGCGGGTTCTGCGCATCGGCCGCGAGAAGCTCTCCGACAAGGGCACGACCAGTGCCGGCAAACGGGTCGATCCGCTTAAACGTCAGACCGGTCTCGATCGCGACACCATCATCGCGCGAATGATCGACTCCTTCGCCGCTCGGCTCTCGCTCTCTCCCGAGCCGCTCACCGATGCCGAGCTGAGTGCGGCACACCATCTTGCCGAGACCAAGTTCTCCCGCGACGAATGGACCGGCAAGGTGCCCTGACCCGACTGGACCGCGTCGGTCGCATCAAAATGGTGCAGCCGGCGCCGTCCCTTGGACGAAAGTCAACGTTTCCTGCACCGACGCAAAGCAGACGCCACACGCGTCTCGCGCTTCTCAGCGAAGGTCCGGCACGTTTACTGCATAAGTAATGGCAAACAGGACTCCGGGAGAGTGCCATGTGGTCATTGCTGCGCCCTATTCGTGCCCTGCTCGGCAGCGTCGCGCTGCTGCTGCTAGGCAACGGTCTGATCAATACCCTGCTGACACTTCGCGGGACCGACGAGGGGTTCTCGACCGCCCTGCTCGGCGTGGTGATGTCGGGCTACTTCATCGGTTTCATCGGCGGCACCTGGATCAGCGGACGCCTGATCCGGCGTATGGGCCATATTCGCACCTTCGCCTTCGGCGCAGGCATCTGCGCCTCCGCCGCCCTGTTGCATCTGATTTTCATCAATCCATGGGTCTGGCTGGTGCTGCGGATTCTCTACGGGCTGTCGTTCATCACGCTAATGACGGTGATCGAGAGCTGGTTGAACGGCCAGACCGCGAGCCATCAACGCGGTCGCGTCTTCGCTATCTATATGGTGGTCAACCTGGGATCGCTCGCCATCGCCCAGCAGATCCTGAGACTGGACACCTCGCAGGGCTTTCTGCTCTTCTCGATCACCTCGATTCTGATCTGCTGGGCGCTGCTTCCCATCACCATGACCCGCCGCAGCCAGCCGGTCATCGCCGAGCGCCCCAAGAGCAGCCTCAAGGCGCTGCTGGGTTTTGCCCCGCTGGCGGTCGCCGCCTCGGCCATGTCCGGGCTCGCCATGGGCGCCTTCTGGACGCTGACCCCGGTCTTTGCTCGCAGCGTCGGTTTCGATGTCGCGGGCGTCGGCGTGCTGATGAGTTGCGCTATTCTGGGAGGGGCGCTGCTACAGATCCCGATTGGACGTTTCTCCGATCGACACGATCGCTCACGGGTGATGACGTATGTGGTCTTTCTGGCGGCACTGACAGCGCTGGTGATGCCGCTGGCGACGCACAAGGAGACCCTGCTGGCACTCTACTTCGTCTGGGGGGGGCTGGCGTTCTCGATCTATCCGATCGCCGTCGCCCAGCTGATCGATCAGCTCCACCCCGAGGAGATCGTCGCCGGCTCCGCCGATATGCTGGTGGTTCAGGGCGCGGGCAGCGCCGTTGCGCCCATCGTCGCCGGTTCACTGATGGGAATCGCCGGCGTGCAGGCCTTTCCGCTGTATATCGCCACCGTGCTTCTGCTGCTGGCGATATTCGCGCTCTACCGACGCCGCCGAGTCTCTACACTGGTAAGCGGAGATACCGCACACTTCGAGCCAATGACACCGACCAGTAGCCAGGCACTGGCCATGATGTACGACGACGTGCAGAAGGATCTGTTCGCCGATCCCAGCTTCTACGAGGAGCACGAGCGCCAGCGAATCGTCGAGATGGCCGGCCGGGCGTGATCCTCCGCGCCCCGTCGACCACAAAGCCGCGCAGCGAGTGACGGCGCGCGACGCGCGACAAGGCATATCAAGGGACAATCGCCGGTCCAACGACCGGTCAGGAGAAGACGCATGCTACTTGCAACCGATCTCGACGGCACATTTCTGGGTGGCGACGCCGACGCCAAACTGAGCCTGTATCAAACCATCGCCGCCCACCCCGAGATCCAGCTCGCCTATATCAGCGGGCGCAGCCTGGAGGCAATTCTGCCGCTGCTATCGGACCCGACGCTGCCGCAGCCGGATTTCATCGTGGCGGACGTCGGCGCGAGCCTCTACCACGGTGACTCGCTGCAGCCGATCCAGCCGCTGCAGACCCCCATCGATGAGCGCTGGCCGGGCGAGTCACAGATCGCCAGCGCCATGAGCCGTTTCCCCGATGTCGTTCGTCAGGACGAACCTCAGCTACGCCGCTGCTCCTACTACTGTCCGCCGGAGCAGGCCAACAACCCGGCGCTGGCCGAGCTCGCGACCTCCCTCGATTGCGACATGCTCTACTCTTCGGGGCGCTATCTCGACTTTCTGCCCAGTGGGGTCAACAAGGGCTCGAGCCTGGAGAAGCTGGTCGGGTGGCTGGGGATCGATCGCGAAGAGGTGCTGGTTGCCGGCGATACCCTCAACGATCTCGCGATGCTGACCGTCGGTTTCAAATCGGTCTGTGTCGGCGGCTCCGAGCCTGCGCTGCTCGAGCAGACGCAGAACCAGACCCGCGTCATGCATGCCAGCGAGCCCGGCTGCGGCGGCATCATCGAAGCCTTTGCCCACTTCGGCTTTCTCGGCGCCCACGGCATGGCCGCCGAGAACCGCCGCGACGCCACCCAGACCGGTAAGGCGGAACTGGTCATCGTCTACCACCGCCTGCCCTACGAGGAGCACCGCGTCAATGGCAAGACCCAGCGACGCCGGCCAAAATCCCCCAACGGCATCATCCCCACGTTGCTGAGCTTCTTCGCCGACCAGCGCGGCTCCTGGATCGCCTGGTCGATTCACGAGCCCGACGATAGCGAGCCCTTCGTCAAGCACACCAGTGTCGATGCCAAGCAGTATCCGCTGTTGACTGCCGCCCGCGTGGCGCTGACCAAGACGCAGGTCGATACCTTCTACAAGCGCTTCTCGAAAGAGGCGTTCTGGCCGACCCTGCACACCTTCTGGGAACGGGCCGTGTTTCGCGAGGAGGATTGGGAGGTCTACTGCGACGTGAACCGCGCCTTCGCCGAGCGCACCGCCGAGGAGGCGGCGGAGGGCGCGCTGATCTGGATCCACGACTACAACCTGTGGATGGTACCGGCGTACCTGCGGGAGATGCGTCCAGACCTGCGTATCGCCTTCTTCCACCACACCTACTTCCCGTCGGCGGACGTCTTCAACGTGCTGCCGTGGCGTCGCGAGATCGTCTCGAGTCTGCTGCAGTGCGACTACGTCGCCTTCCACATTCCGCGTCAGGTCGAGAACTTCGTCGATGTCGCGCGTGGCGTGGTGCCGCTGAAAACGCTCTCCCGACAGAACTGCGCGCCTCGTTTTCTGACCTACGGCTGCGCCGTGGGGCTCGAGACCATGACGACCGCCGTGGATACCGGCTCTCGGGTCGTGCGCCTGGGGGCACATCCGGTAGGACTCGATCTCGACCGTATCCGCAACGCGCTGGATCGCGAAGGCGCCGAGTCACGCATGACCGAGCTCCGTCAGGAGTTCGGCGGGGTCAAACTGATTCTCTCCGTCGAACGCCTCGACTACACCAAGGGCATTCTGGAGAAGCTCCAGGCCTACGAGCTGCTGCTCGAGGAGAACCCGGAGCTCAGGGGCAAGGTGACGCTGGTCAGCATCTGCGTGCCGGCGGCGCGGGAGATGACGATCTACAACGAGTTGCAGACGCAGATCGAGCAGACCATCGGCCACATCAACGGCCGCTTTGCCGACGTCGGCTGGACCCCGGTGCAGTTCTACTTCCGAGGTTTCCCGTTCGAGGAGGTGGTCGCCTGGTATGCGATGGCCGACGTGATGTGGATCACGCCGCTGCGCGACGGGCTCAATCTGGTGGCCAAGGAGTTTGCCGCCACCCAAGGGATGACGCAGGGCTGCGGTGTCCTGGTGCTCTCCGAGTTCACCGGCGCCGCGGCGGAGCTCAAGGGGGCGATCCTGACCAACCCCCATGACATCCACGACCTCGCCCGGACCTGCTATCTGGGGCTCAATCTGCCGCGAGCGGAAGCCGAAGCGCGACTGCGACAGCTCAACGATATCGTCAGTTACAACGACATACGCCGCTGGGGCAAGACCTTCATCGAGGCGATCCGCGACGAAACGCCGGAAGATGGCGACGTCACCGAGATCAGCACGGTCAATCCCACCGGCCATCTCGCCTGACACGTCGACGGGCGCGGCTCGGCCGTGCCCGTTGGCCCGTCAGCCGTCTAGATTTCGCCGGTCCACCACTCGCTGCGATGCGTCCCGCCCTCGGCAAGCCTGGGCGCCAGATCGGTGAATGCCGCCTCGAGGCGCTGATCGAGCTGCCAGGGAGGATTGCGCACCAGCAGTCCGCTGCCGAACATACCGCGTTCGGCGGCAGGCGCCCGCACGCTGAGTTCACTGCGCCAGAGCTTGTCGACGCCGGCCGTTTGCAGGCGCTCGAGCATCCCACGGTGCCGGCCCGCCGGCAGTAGCGGGTACCACACCATGACCACGGCATGGCGTGCCTTGCGAGCGACGAACGCCAGCGTTTCCGCAACCTCATCGTACTCCGCCTTGCGCTCATAGCTCGGGTCGATGAGCACGCAGAGTCTTGGTGTCGACACCGGCAGCAGCTGTCGCAGCCCCTTGAGACCATCGGCGTGGCGCCGCGTCACGTTATTCGTCGACGGCATCGCCTGGTCGGCGAGAAAGCGATGCTCGGCGGGGTGCAGCTCGAACAGCGTCAGCCGATCCTGCGGCCTGAGCGCCTCGCCGAGCCAGGTCGGCGAGCCGGGGTAGCAGTCCAGCTCGGCCCCCGACTGCTGCGCCGCGAGCGACGCCGTCCATTCACCGAGCGGCGAGCCGACCGGGATCTTTCGTCGCTCACGCCAGATACGCTCGACTCCCTCGCGATATTCGCCGAGCTTCTGTGTCTCCTTCGCGGCGAGCGGATAGAGGCCCCGACCGGCGTGGGTATCGATGAAGCTGATCGCCGAGGCCTTGCCGGTGAGCGAGCGGACAAGCGCGAAGAGCCCCAGATGTTTGTGCACGTCGGCGAAATTGCCGGCGTGATAGGCGTGCTGGTAGGCGAGCATGAGCGACTCATTGCAACAAGGGAGCGTCGGCCACGACGATCCAGGGTGACAAAAGGCGCGGCCCCGAGGGAGCCGCGCCCATGAATAACACTGTCGACGCGAGAGGTGCCCGAGGTCGGGAGCCTCTCGCGTTCAGCCTTGTCGGTTCAGGACTGGCCGGTCGGCGTCAACGTGATCTCGACGCGCCGATTTTGCGCGCGGCCCGCATCGGTGTCGTTGCTCGCCACCGGATTGCGCTCGCCGTAGCCGACGGTGTCGATGCGGCTCGCCTGGACGCTGCCCTGTTCCAGATACGTCGCGACCGACTGGGCGCGGCGCTCGGAGAGCGTCTGATTGTAGCTCTCGGCGCCGGTGCTGTCGGTATAGCCGGCAACGGTGATGCGGGTTTCCGGATAGGCCCGCAGCACGGCGTTGACGTCGTTGAGCGCCTGACGCGCCGGCGTCTTGAGATCGCTGGCGTCGGTATCAAAGGTCACACTGCTCGGCATGTTGAGGATCAGGTCGTTGCCCTGACGCTCGACGCCGATGCCCGTTCCATCGAGACGGTTGCGCAGCTCGTCTTCCTGCTTGTCCATGTAGGCGCCAACGCCCCCCCCGATGGCGGCCCCTGCCGCGGCACCGATCAGCGCCCGATCCCGCGTGCTGCTGCCGCCGTCACCGGTCAACGCCCCCGCGACGGCACCGGCGATGGCCCCGATGCCAGCGCCCCCCCAGGTATTGCTGTTACCGTTTCCCTGCTGCGGAGAGGACGCCTGCTGGGAGCCGTTGGACGCGCAGCCGGAAACGCCTACGGCCAGGGCGACCGGGATCGCCATCCAGACCGTCTTCTTCGTCGCGATTGTCATGCATCTAGCTCCTTGCGCTTGCACCACCGTCCTACGGCGGCCGGGTTCCATGGCGTGAGCGCGATTCGCTCAGGCCTCGTCGATCGACACCAGCAGGTCGTTGAGAAACAACAGACCCTGGGGTGTCGCTTGAAAACGCGATTCGCTGACCTCGAGCAATCCTCGAGCGCGGGCATCGTGCAGTCTGCTTTCCAGCTCCGACAGCGCGCGACCGGTATGGTTTTGCCAATCCTCGATCGCGACCCCGTCGACCAGACGCAGCGCATTCATGGAGAACTCCAGCGCCAGCGCCTCGGGCTCGAGTCTCTGCCGACCGGCAATGAAGCCGCGAGGATCATTGGCCCGACGCAGATAGGCTTCCGGTTGGCGAGTCTTCCAGCGCCGCTCGATGCCAAACCCGTTATCGGGCGCGGGCATCGTGAGCTTGCCGTGGGCGCCGGCGCCGATCCCCAGATAATCGCCGAAGCGCCAGTAGTTCAGGTTGTGCCGTGCCTGCCGCTCAGGCCGGGCGTAGGCCGAAATCTCGTAGCGCCTGAGTCCGGCGGACTCGATCAGCGCGTGGCCGGCATCCTGAATATCCCACAGATGCTCTTCGTCCGGCAGCGTCGGCGGGTGCGAGAAGAACTCGGTGTTGGGCTCAAGCGTCAGCTGATACCAGGAGAGATGGCTTGGGTCGAGCGTCAACGCCTGCTCGATGTCGGCCAGCGCCAGCGCCGGCGTCTGACCGGGCAGCCCGTGCATCAGGTCGAGATTGATGTTGTCGAAGCCCGCTCGGCGCGCCTGGACCATGGCGCTGACGGCCTCTTCGCCCGAGTGAATGCGTCCGAGAGCTTCGAGCTGCGCGGCGTGAAAACTCTGCACGCCCATCGAGAGCCGATTGATACCCACTCGGCGATAACCCTCGAAGCGCGCCTGCTCGAAAGTGCCAGGATTCGCTTCCAGGGTGATCTCGATATCGTCGGCGAAGCGGAGCCGTTCGCGCAGCCCCGCAAATAGCCGCGCATACGCCTCGGCAGAGAGCAGGCTCGGTGTCCCTCCACCGATGAAGATACTGACAACCTTGCGCCCCTGTACCAGCGCGAGATCGCCATCGAGGTCGGCGAGTAACGCCGCCACGTAGGCCGTTTCCGGGGGCTGCTGGCTGGCACCCAGCGCGTGCGAATTGAAATCGCAGTAGGGGCACTTGCGCACGCACCACGGCACGTGGATATACAGGGCCAGCGGTGGCAGCGTCTCCGGGGACTCGGCCGCGTTGTGGGCGCCACGTCGTGTCATGACATCGCTCACGCCTGCAGCTGCTCCACCAGCGCCTGTAGCGCTCGACCGCGATGACTCAGGCGGTTCTTTTCGTCACCGCTCAGCTCACCGGCGCTCATGGCGCTCTCGGGTACCCAGAAAAGTGGATCGTAGCCAAATCCCCCCTCGCCCCGGGGATGGGCGAGGATGTCGCCGGCCCAGTCTCGCTGGACGATCAGCGGTACCGGGTCGTCGGCATGGCGCAGATAGACCAGAACGCACCAGTAGCGTGCGCCGCGGTCGCCCTCGGGCACCTCCCTCAACGCCTCGAGGAGCTTATCGTTGTTGGCGCGATCGCGAGTGTCACGATCGCCCACCGCCTGCGCGTAGCGCGCCGAGTAGATACCCGGCGCGCCGTTGAGCGCATCCACCGCCAGCCCGGAGTCATCGGCGAGTGCGGGTAGGCCGCTTGCCCGCGACACCGCACGCGCCTTGAGAATGGCGTTCTCGACGAACGTCAGCCCGGTCTCCTCGACGTCGGTGACACCGAACGCCGACTGTGGTTGAACCCGAAACCCCAATGGGCCGAGCAGCTGCTGGAACTCAGCGAGTTTGCCGGGGTTGGCGCTGGCGATGACCAGATCTTCAAGGGGTTCGCTCATGACACTCTTCCTACCTGGCAAAACCGTCATTCTACGGTGCACGCCGTAGCGGGTATAGCGTCTCGCGCCGCCAGGTCGTCAACTTCCTAAGTCCACTTACGTTCGTCAGAAATCTCGCGAATTAGCGTGTACACATGGCTTTTTGACCGTCCGGCAGTGATGGGTTTTTCTCATACGTGAGTGAGTACGTAAAAAAGGCGGTTGGTATACCAAGCTGCAACTCTTTGATTGATTGAAGTTATTTTAAACCTTCATCTAGCCTTAATAATTTCAAACCGGTGACCGTTTGAAAACCTCTTGATCCTATATTTACAAGGCAGAGGTTTTATTAACACTATGGGGCACGCGTTCTCGACACGGCGGCATCAGAAACTCGTCCGAGACGCGCAACAAAACATATAGAAGACTCATCATTCTAGGGGGGTCCTTGTCGTGAATACCGATAGCACTGATATCGTTCTCGTGACGGACTGCAATTCACAGTCCGTCCTCTTTCTCGATTATATCCACCAGAAAACGGGCTGCCGCGTCCTTGCGCTCAACCCGCAAGAGCGCTTTGCAGTGGCCGAGGGTCGCGGTGCGCTCGTCCTCCTGGACGGCGACCACGTTCAGGAAAAGGACCTGCTCACTTGGAATACCCGCGCCGAGGAGCACTCGTCGATCATCCTGTCGGCCTTCAACGTGCGCGACAACAAGCAGGTGATGGAGCTGCTGATCGGCATCCATCTGCGTGGGGTCTTCTACCGCCAGGATAGCCTCGAGCTCATCTGCAAGGGCATCCTCAAGCTGCTCAAGGGAGAGCTCTGGATCTCTCGCCCTCTCTCGGCAATGCTGATCGACTTCTACCGGCGTCAGCAGGTCAACACCTACCGCCCGGTATGCGGCCTGACCCGCCGCGAGCTGGAGATTGTCACCCTGCTGGTATCCGGTGCCAGCAATACCGAGATCGCGGAGAAGCTCTTCGTCAGCGAGCACACGGTGAAATCGCACCTCTACAACCTGTTTCGCAAGATCAACGTCCACAATCGCATTCAGGCGACGAACTGGGCGCGCCAGAACCTGGGAACCATTCCCGTCATGGCCTCTCGCTACGCAGGGCGTCGTTAACCGTCGAAAGAAGTAATGTGTCGTTAATCGCCGACCGCGAATCCGTCAGTCGTTGCCATGACATGGCACATGACCAGCAATCCTTAGCGTTGAAATTATTTCCAAACTTCACGACTAACGTCACACTTGCGCACGGCAAGACAATAAATTTCGGTTAATAGAATGGAGTAATGTCTTACAACAATAAGAGCTAATTTAATTTAGTTTAATATTAAAAAAGCAACCTGAGGGTCAACGCGATCCGGGCCGTTAATACGCCAGGGCACGTCATCGGTGCCTTGGCGTATCGATGGCTGCCACGCTAGTTGAGGCGCATACGTTCTTGAACCAGAGAGGCGAGCGTCAGATTGGCGTCCGGCGCCGTCGTATCGAGATGAACGAGATAGCTCGTCTCGTCGGCGGTGAAGGGTTCAAACCGCTCGCGCTGGCGCTCGAGGATGGCCAGACTCCTCTCGGATGGCTCACCGCTGCGTCTGGCGCGCTTGACGATCCGTGCGCGAAGGGTGGCCGGGTCCGCCTCGAAGCTCACCATCAATACCGCTAGCCCACGCTTTTCGGCCTCGAAGCGTAAACGCCGTCTCTGTTCGCCCAGCAGGCAGGTCGCGTCGATACACGCCGGCAGGCCAGCCTCGAGCACGGTGCCCGCGAGTTCGGCGAGCCGCCGGTACGTCTGCTCGGTAGCCGCCTCGCCATAAACCGTATCGACATCTGCGGGTTCTGCGGTGAAACCGAACAGCCGTTTGCGCTCGACGTCCGAGCGAATACGCACGCCTCCCAGACGCCGCACCGTCTCCTCGGTAAAACGACTTTTGCCGCTGCCGGAAACCCCCACCGCCAGAATCAGATAAGGAAAGCGGAACTCGCTGTAGTCCTGTGCCATCGCCAGGTAGCGACGGAAACGCTCGAGCGGTTCTGCCTCGGGGAGGTCATCGATCTCTCCCGCGTCCCGATCCCTGACCAGCTCGATACGCGCCCGCAGTAGTGCACGATGGCGTTTGTAAAAGCTGATCAGGCTGACGACCTGATAGTCCCCGGAAAGCTCGAGATAGCGATTGAGCGCGTAGTGGGCGTACGCCTGCTCGCCGCGAGCTTCCAGATCCATGATCAGAAAAGCGAGCTCACAGGCGACATCGCACCAGCGCAACCGTTCGTTGAATTCGATGCCGTTGAAGAGGATCGCCCGTCCTTCAAAGTGCACGGCATTCCCCAGATGGATGTCGCCGTGACTCTCGCGGATGAATCCCTCACGCCGTCGTGCCTCAAGCACCGGCTCGAGCCGTGCGAAACTCTCGAGCGACAGCGTCTTCACGCTCTCGAGCGCCTGGCGGTCTTCGGGTGTGTCGAGCAGCGACTCGATCAGCTCGAACTCCTCGACCAGCATCTGCCGGATGAAGTCCGGCGTGCCGTAGGGGCTGTCGTCGGCGACTCTTGCCGCCGATTCGTGTAGCGCAACGAGCTGATCCACCAGATCATCGATCAACTCCACCGACAGCTCGCCGCTCGCCTGAATCGAACTGAGCAGATGGCGATTGCTGAACTGGCGCATTTTGACCGCGTACTCGATCGGCGCACTGTCATCGTTGACCCGCGGGGCCTCTTCGCTGCCGGAGATCGCCACGCAGCCCAGATAGAGCGCTGGCGCCACGCGACGGTTGAGCTGCACTTCCTGCTCGCAGAGCTGCTTGCGCTTGGCGAGCGTGGAGAAGTCCAGAAAGGTACCGTAATCCAGCGGCTTCTTGATCTTGTAGGCGAAGTCACCGGTCAATACGACCCACGAAATCGGCGTTTCGAAGAGATCGATGGCGCCGACCGGGTGATCGAAACAATCACTCTCTCGGAGCGCCTGGATCAGCGTTCGGCTCATCATCCCTCTCCTCGTGGATGGCGCTTCGGTTGCATCATGGAATCGCGCCTCTCAGTTCATCGCGGCGAATGCGCGTTCGCTGGCCATCAGCGTATTCTGAAGGTCGTCGTGCGTATGGGCGCTCGACATGAAGCCAGCCTCGAAGGGCGACGGTGCGAGATAGACGCCGGACTCGAGCATCGAGGCGAAGAAGTTGCGGAACGCCTGGGCGTCGCAGGCCGTGGCCTGGCCAAAATTGTCCACCCGCTGCTGTGCGGTGAAGAACAGTCCGAACATGCCACCGGCGCGCTGAGTCATCATCTCGACGCCCGCGGCATGAGCGCGCGCCTCGAGCCCGTCGCAGAGCGTATCGACGCGCGTACTCAGCGCCTCGTGGAATCCGGGCTGACGGATCTTCTCGAGCAGGGTGACGCCCGCGGCCATGGCGAGCGGATTGCCCGACAGCGTGCCCGCCTGATAGACCGGCCCGAGCGGCGAGATCCACTCCATGATCTCGCGTCGCCCCCCGAAGGCGCCCACCGGCATGCCGCCGCCAACGATCTTGCCAAGGCAGGTGAGGTCGGGTGTCACGCCATAGTGAGCCTGCGCGCCGCCGAGCGCGACACGAAAGCCGGTCATCACCTCGTCGAAAATCAGCACCGCGCCGCTCTGGTCGCAGGCCTGGCGCAACGCCTCGAGAAAACCGGGCTGCGGCGGAATGCAGTTCATGTTCCCGGCTACGGGCTCGACGATGATTCCCGCGATCTGCTCGCCCAGCGTCTCGAAACAGTCGTTGACAGCATCGATGTCGTTGTAAGGCAGGGTGATGGTGTGCTCGGCGAGAGACGCCGGCACGCCCGGCGAGCTGGGTTCACCGTGCGTCAGCGCCCCGGAGCCTGCCTTGACCAGCAGCGAATCGGAATGACCGTGGTAGTTGCCCTCGAACTTCACGATCTTGTCACGTCCGGTGTAGCCTCGCGCCAGCCGGATCGCCGACATCGTCGCCTCGGTGCCGGAGCTGGTCATGCGCACCATGTCGATCGACGGAATGATCTCGCAGATCAGATCGGCCATGGTCGTCTCGATCGCTGTCGGCGTGCCGAAAGAGAGGCCGCTGTCGAGTCGGTCGCGCACCGCGGCCAGTACCTCGGGGTCGGCGTGACCGGTGATCATCGGTCCCCAGGAACCGACATAGTCGATGTAGCGCTTGCCCTCGACGTCGAAGAGATAGGCGCCCTTGGCGCGCTCGATGAAGACCGGAGAGCGCGACATGCCCTTGAAGGCCCGCACGGGCGAGTTGACGCCACCGGGAATTCGCTGGCTGGCACGTTCGAAAAGTTCGGCGGAAGTGGTCATAGATATCTCTCTAACAGCGTTCGGTGACAGAATTCGGTAAGGACGCCGCACGCATCGCGGCATCGAGTTCGCGGGTGGCCCCGTGCACATCGTCGGCCGCGAACAGCGCATGCACCACGGCAAGCAGCTCGGCGCCGGCCTCTCGCGCCTGGCCCGCTGTCTCGCCATCGATCCCCCCGATCGCGACGCGGGGCAGGCCGAAGCGCGCAGCCTCAGCGAGTATCGTCAGCGAGGCCGGTACGGCGGCGGGCTTGGTCCGGGAGGGGAAAAATCGTCCGAAGGCGAGATAACTGGCGCCCTCCCCGGCAGCCCGCTCGGCGAGCGCGAGCGAGCCATGACAGGTGGCGCCGATGATGGCGTCATCTCCCAGGCGCGCCCGCGCCAACGCCAGCGACCCATCCCCCTGGCCCAGATGAAGACCGACACCTTCGCCCCAGCGCGCCCGAAGCCACTCGGCCAGAGCCAGGTCATCGTTGATAATCAGCGGCGTGGCGTGACGTGCACAGAGCGAGGCCAGCGCCTCGGTCTGGCGGCGCCGGCGAGCGGTGTCGTCGGACTTGTCGCGATACTGGAGCAGCGCAATGCCCGCCTCGAGCGCCTGTCCACAGGCATCGAGCAGTCGCGAGTCCTCCGACAGCAGGCCGCTGTCGGTGATGGCATAGAGGCCGTTGAGGGCGTGGCCGGCAGAACGGTCTGACATCATCACTCCAGCGTGGCATCGAAGTCAGGCGCACGCCAGAGCCGGTCCGGCAGTCGCTGGCCCCGCCCGAGCATGAATCCGTGGTCGAGCGTATCCCAGGTATAGCGCTGGGCCTGGGTACACGCCCCGGCGAGCCCCTCGCCGGCGGCCAGACGGGCCGCCAGCGCCGCGGCGAGGGTGCAGCCGGAACCGTGGTACTGGGCCGACAGACGGGGCCACTGCCACTGGCGATTGAGATCTGGCGTGTGCAGGGTATGAACCACCAGGCTCGATGCCGCTTCGCCTTCGAGCGGGTCGGTGCCGGTGAGTAGCACTGCCGCACACCCGAGCGACATGATCTCGACCACCTGCGCGACCTCCCCTTCACCGGGCCGCGCTGCGATTCGGGCGAGCTCGCCCCGATTGGGCGTCAAGATATCCACAAGGGGTAGCAGCCGCTCGCGAAGCGTGCCGACCAAATGGGGTGTGGATAAATCGGTGCCGCCGCCACTGCTCATCACCGGATCCACGATCAGCGGCACCCCGGGACAGGCTTTGGCGATATCGATGACCGCGTTGAGCACGTCGATATTGGGGATCAGGCCGACCTTGATCGCCGCGATCGTAAAGTCATCACAGAGGTGTCTTGCCGCGCGCCGCACGAACTCGCCCGTGCACGGGGAGACACTTTCGACGTCCTGGGTCGACTGCACGGTGAGCGCCGTCGGCACCGTCACCGCCCAGCCGCCGCAGCCGCGTACGGCCTCTGCGTCGGCCAAAAGACCGGCCCCGCCGCTCGGGTCATGGCCTGACAGAATCAGCACCACCGGCTTGTCGTCATGAGACATCTCGCTCACCTCCCGGCTGGTGTTGGCATCGTCGTCAGCGCTGTGGCCGGCTGGCCGTCAGCGCTTTCGCCGATAGTAATTCTCGATCGCTTCGCGGGTGATGATACCGGAAATCTTGCGAATCATCGGGGCCGTGGTCTGCTCGACATAGAGCGCATCGACGCTGGATTCGTTGAGGGTATCGAAGGCTTCCGACAGTGTCGCTTCCAGATAGACCGGCGCCAGATCGAGGCGCTCACCCGGCACCTCCTCGAGATCGATACGCTCGTGTTCGGCGAGCCACGCCTCGTCGTCGAGCACGCGGGCGAGATTGGCCGCCTTCATCGCCAGCGGCGGCTTGCCACGACTCTCGTCGACGATGACGAGCCAGGTCGGTTTGGAGCCGAGCAGCGTTCTGGCTCGTTCATGGTCGATATAGCGCGGCGAGCGCACCAGATTGCGCTCCATCACCGCCGGCACGGCAACCCGAGAGAGCGCCTGCATCAGCGGCTGCTGCAGCGGATGCTGGCCCAGTTGATTGAGTGTCGACATGAAAAATCCGTGGCAGCCGCAGAACTGCCGGGCCGTGAGCACGGCGACCACGACCGCCAGCATCCCCGGCAGCATGATCGCCGCGTTACGCGTGAGTTCGAGCAGTGCGAGCAGCGCCGCCAGCGGCGCCTGCAGGGCCGCGGCCATCATGGCGGCCATCCCGAGGACGGCGTAGAGCTCAGGCGTGGTGACGACACTCGGCAGCCATGCCCCCCCGATCATCCCCATCAGCGCGCCGGCGGCAGCCCCGGAGACCAGCAACGGGCCGATCACGCCGACCTGGACCCCGCCGGCGAGACACAGCGCAGTCAGCGAAAGCTTGATCACCGCCAGCACCAATAGCGTATCCAGGGTCATGGGCGAGTTCAGCGTCTGCGCCAGACTGTCGTAGCCGATGCCCTGAACCTCAGGGTAGAACCAGGCGATGGCACCGGTCACGCCCCCGATCATCAGCAGTCGCAGCGCGAAGGGCAGCCGCGCGACGAGTGCATGTCCCTTGGCGAGACGGACGAAGACCCCGGCCATGACACCGATGATCAGCGCGGTCAGAACGATCCACGGAAGATCGCGCAGCGAACTCAGTGCCAGTGGCGGCACGCTGAACGCGGGTTCACTGCCGTAGACCGCCCAGGAGATCAATGCGCCCATGGTCGAGGCGAGAATCACCGGCATGAAACCCGCGATGGTGTACTCCATCATCACCACTTCCATGGCGAAAATGACGCCGGCAATGGGCGTATTGAACGACGCCGCAATCGCCGCGGCAGTGCCGCAACCGACCAGTACGCGAAGACTATTGTGAGGGAGCCGAAGTCGTGTGCCGATCCAGCTCGACGCCGCCGAGCCCAGATGAATCGCCGGCCCTTCGCGTCCCGCCGAGAGTCCTCCCAGCACCGACATCACACCGACCCACCACTGGTTGATCCAGTTGCGAAACGGCATCTTTCCCTGATGGTAGGCGAGACGTTCGATCACATGGCCGATGCCCATGCGCAGGGTGCGTCGTGGCTGCGGCCAGAGCCAGATGCCAATGAGTGCAACGGCGACCAGCGGCAAAAGGGCGCGGGTCAACGGCGGCAGCGCCTCGAACGCCTCGGGATCGTTCCCCGGCATCAAGAAGAACGCCCCGAACTGGAGCAGCAAGCGGAAGGCCACCATCACCCCGCCGGTCAGCACGCCGGCGAGAATCCCCAGCAGGCAGAGCTGCGGCATGGCATCGACGCTCGCCAGTTGGCGACGAAATCGCTCCATGCTGGGTCGTCGAAAAGCCAGTCTCGTCACGCCTGCCCCCTCTTCTCGGGTGGATCTCGTGGATGGATCGGACGCGCGCCGGTCGACGGGTCGCTACCCAGCGTCAGCGCCGCTCACAATCATACACGTCGCACGCCGCGGGACGACGCCGCTAAAGTTGACCCTTTTACTGGGTATTACCGATAATGGCGTTCATCAAAAGCGGCACGCTCGACGTGGCGCACTTCTTTCCGATCCACCCAGCGGTCGACGACCGCCCTCCGGGAGCGTGACGATGAGTACAGTGGAGTCCTTCGCTCCAAGCCCCATGTTTTTCACCGACGCCGCGGCCAAACGCGTCCAGTCGCTGATCAACGAGGAGAACAATCCGTCGCTCAAGCTGCGGGTCTACGTCACCGGCGGCGGCTGCTCCGGCTTCCAGTACGGCTTCGATCTCGGTGATCAGCTCGCCGAGGATGACACCATCATCGACAACGCCGGCGTGAGCCTCGTCGTCGATTCGCTGTCGTATCAGTATCTCGTCGGCTCCACCGTCGACTTCGAAGAGGGACTGGCCGGGGCTCGCTTCATCATTCGAAACCCCAACGCCCAATCCACCTGCGGCTGCGGCGCCTCGTTCTCGGTCTGATAATTCGGGCGCCCGCGCGCGCATCAACTTGACGTTTCTCGACAAATTTCCTCACTGTAGATGGTGATAGACCCTATCACTGACAGATTCGAGGCAATTATGAACAACAATACCCCTGCGATTCCCCGGCTGGCGGCGTCCGCGCTGGCCCTCTCTATCGGCCTCTCCGCGATCACGCTCGCCGGCACTGCCCAGGCACAGGAAGCCAGCCTCAACGGGGCAACCGACCCGAGCTTCGTCCCGTTCGAAATGATGGATCCGGACAGTGGCGAAATGGTCGGCTTCGACATGGACATGATCCAGGAAATTGCCGATCGCGCCGGTTTTGATATCAGCATCAACACGATGGACTTCAACGGCATCATCCCCGCCATCCAGACGGGCAACGTCGACTTCGCCATCGCCGGCATCACCATCACCGACGAGCGCCAGGAAATCGTCGACTTCAGCGATCCCTACTATGACTCCGGCCTGCGCATCCTGGTCAAACAGGACAGCGACGTAGACACCCTCGACGGGCTCGAAGGCATGCGGATCGGGACCAAGATCGGTTCCACCAGCTACGACTATCTGCAGGAAAACCTCGGCGACGACGCCGAAATCACGCCCTATCCGGGCAGCGCCGACATGTATATGGCGCTGATGGGCGGCAACGTCGATGCCGTCTTCTACGACGCCCCCAACGTCGGCTACTTCGCTCAAACGAAAGGCCAGGGTCGGGTCAAGACGGTCGGCCCCCTCTACGAGGGCCAGCAGTACGGCATTGCCTTCACCAAGGGCAGCGAGTGGGTCGAGCCCACCAACGAGGCACTCGCCGAGATGCATGAAGATGGCACCTACGACGAGATCTACGAGAAGTGGTTCGGCGAAGCGCCGGATGCCGAATAACGTCTCATGATGCCAAGAGGCCGGGCTTTGATGCCCGGCCTCTTGTCGTCGGGTGCCCAGACATCTGACGACACGTCTTCCGTGATCGAGGGAGCTGCTCCGTGGAATTGAATTTCCAGTTCGACTGGCACGCCGCCATTGCGTCGCTGCCGTATCTGCTCAAGGGCCTGCCCTATACCCTGCTCATCTCCTTCGGCGGTCTGGCCATCGGCTTCGTCGTCGGCATCGTGTTCGGACTGATGCGTATCAGCCCGACCCGCTGGCTGCGCATTCCCGCGGTGGTCTATATCGAGGTGTTCCGGGGCACGCCGGTGCTGGTGCAGGTGCTTTTCATATTCTATGGGCTGCCGACGCTACTCGGCGGACCGATCAACGCGCTCACGGCGGGTATTGCTGCCATCGCGCTCAACGCCGGCGCCTATATCTCCGAAATCGTGCGCGGCGGTGTGCAATCCATCGAGCGCGGCCAGCGCGAGGCGGGGCTGTCACTCGGCCTCTCCGGGACCCAGACCTTCCAGTACATCGTCTGGCCCCAGGCGCTGAGACGCATGATTCCGGCGCTGGGTAACCAGGGCATCGTGAGCATCAAGGACACCTCGCTGTTTTCGGTGATCGGAGTCGGCGAACTGGTTCGTCAGGGCCAGGTCTATATCGCCAATACCTTCACCGCTCTCGAGGTCTACTTCATGATCGCCCTGCTCTATCTGGCGATCACACTGAGCCTGTCGATGGCGCTGAACCTGCTGGAACGCAAGGGGGTGGTGGGATGAGCACGACCGACAAATGGCCGATCGTCAGGCTGCAGAAGGTCAACAAGCACTTTGGCAATCTGCACGTCATGCGCAACATCGACCTCGACGTCGCCCCCGGCGAAGTCGTGGTGATCATTGGCGCCAGCGGCTCCGGCAAATCGACGCTGATCCGCTGCGTCAATGGCCTCGAGCCGTTTCAGGGGGGGCGCATCGAAGTGGATGGCAAGACCCTGGAACCCAACGGCGCCAGTGGCAAGTCGCTGCAGGCGGTTCGCACCGAAGTCGGCATGGTGTTCCAGCAGTTCAACCTGTTTCCCCACCTCTCGATACGCGACAACGTCACACTCGCACCGCGCAAGGTTCGCGGCATGACGAAACAGCAGGCGGACGCGACGGCCGACCGGCTACTCGATCGCGTGGGCATCGCCGACCAGGCGGACAAGTTCCCCGGGCAGCTCTCAGGCGGTCAGCAGCAGCGCGTGGCCCTCGCCCGGGCACTTGCCATGGAGCCTCGACTGATGCTTTTCGACGAGCCCACCTCGGCGCTCGACCCGGAAATGATCGGTGAGGTGCTCGACGCCATGCGCGAGCTGGCCAAGGACGGCATGACCATGATGATCGTCACCCACGAGATGGGGTTCGCCCGCGAGGTCGCCGACCGCGTGGTCTTCGTTCATGGGGGCGAGATCGTCGAGGAAGGACCCCCGGAGCGCGTCTTCGATGAGCCCCAACACGAACGCACCCAGGCCTTCCTCTCCCGCGTGCTGAAACACTGACGTCTCGCCACACCGGTCTGTACCGAATCCCGGCGACGTCTCAAGTCGCCGTTTGAGCGAATCCATTGTGGATTCGCTCGTCCCCGTCCCTTTCGTCCCCGCCTCTCACGTTCCTCTCTCTCCGTCCGGCGATTCGGACTGACGACAGCCGCGCCAATAATGACTGCGCTGACGACGCCTCACTCCGCTTTTTGTCGCCTGTCGACGTCGGCTTGCCCCTTTTGAGGTTATCCATCGCGCGCCTTTTGCCCTGTGGACAGTTTTTTTGGTGGAATCGGTCCGCGCCCGCACATGCCAGTGTCTGCAGCCGATTTCCCCATCTGTTGACCACTACGCTGACGAGGACCGTATGCATCGGTGGATAACCCGTGCGGAATCAGGACTGTGGACAACAAGCGCTTTCATCCACAGGATCCAGACCGCTTGTCGTCAGCCTCGCCAGAGCTTTCAACTCCATCGAATAACAGCCCAAAAAGCTGAATTTCATTCGGTTTTTTGACATATCCACAGAAACTATCCACCCCAATAGTCATTACCATTACAGAACTTCTTTTATATTTTTCTTTTTATTTAATATTGGTACTGATGACTGGCTGAGACCCAAGGCGACCGAGTGTGGAAAACCCCTGACGGTTACCCACAGGACGTTTATACTGTTCGGCCCTTGCGATATCGGATCGAGTTGTCGACCCGCCCTGTCGCAGTGATCGCCGCCGGCCAAGGGCAGACCCTGGCGCCCCGACGATCGTCGAGATTCATTCGCTGTCGAACGCTTCGAAACGCGTTCAACGAGGTGAGACGTGGAGTACCCTGACCGTTTTGAGGTCATCGTTATCGGTGGCGGACATGCCGGCACCGAAGCCGCACTGGCTGCCGCTCGCAGCGGTGCCAAGACCCTGCTGCTGACTCACAACATCGAGACGCTGGGCCAGATGTCCTGCAATCCGGCCATTGGCGGCATCGGCAAGAGTCATCTGGTCAAGGAGATCGATGCGCTCGGCGGTGCCATGGCAACGGCTACGGATCTCGCCGGCATCCAGTTCCGCGTGCTCAACTCCCGCAAGGGCCCGGCAGTTCGTGCCACTCGGGCCCAGGCGGATCGCGTTCGCTACAAGGCAGCCATCCGTCACCTGCTGGAAAATCAGCCCAATCTCACGCTGTTCCAGCAGGGCGTCGACGATTTGATCGTCGAGGGGGACACCGTCACCGGGGCGCTGACCCAGACCGGCATCCGCTTCATGGCGGACACCGTGGTGCTGTGCACAGGTACCTTCCTCGGTGGGGTTATCCACATCGGGCTGGACAACCATGCCGGTGGCCGTGCCGGCGATCCGCCTGCCAATGCCCTCGCTCAGCGACTTCGTGCCCTGCCGTTCCGGGTCGATCGGCTCAAGACCGGGACGCCGCCTCGGATCGATGCCAAGAGCGTGGATTTCTCTCAGCTCGAACGTCAGCCTGGGGATACGCCGCTGCCGGTGATGTCCTATCTCGGTTCCCGCGAACAGCATCCGCGGCAGGTCGACTGTTTCATCGCGCATACCAACGCCCGGACGCACGACATCATCTTCGCCAACCTCGATCGCTCACCGATGTACTCCGGTGTGATCGGGGGTGTCGGCCCGCGCTACTGCCCGTCGATCGAGGACAAGGTCCACCGGTTTGCGGACAAGGCGAGCCACCAGATCTTCATCGAGCCCGAGGGCCTCGACACCCACGAGCTCTACCCCAACGGTATTTCGACCTCGCTGCCTTTTGACGTGCAGCTGCAGGTCGTGCGCTCGATCGCGGGGCTCGAGAACGCGACCATCACGCGTCCGGGCTACGCCATCGAGTACGATTTCTTCGATCCCAGGGATCTCAAGCACTCGCTGGAAACAAAATTTATCCACAACCTGTTTTTTGCCGGGCAGATCAACGGTACGACGGGGTATGAAGAAGCCGGGGCGCAAGGGCTTCTGGCCGGTATCAACGCGGCCCGCCGCGCTCGTGGCGAAGCGGCCTGGTGGCCGCGTCGCGACGAAGCCTACCTCGGGGTGCTGGTGGATGATCTGATCAGCATGGGCACTCAGGAGCCCTACCGGATGTTCACCTCTCGTGCCGAATACCGGCTGCTGCTGCGCGAGGACAACGCCGATCTGCGCCTGACCCCGGTTGGCCGCGAGTTGGGACTCGTCGACGACGCACGTTTTGCGGCGTTCGAGGCCAAGCGCGAGCGCATCGAGCAGGAGAGCGAGCGTCTTCGGACGACCTGGGTTCAGCCCGGTTCGCCGGCCGCCGAGCAGCTGGCGGACACCCTCGGGCAGCCCTTGGCTCACGAGTACAACCTGATGGATCTGCTCAAGCGTCCGGAGCTTCGCTATGCCGATGTGGCCTCGCTCAAGGGCGAGCCGGTCGATGACGAGACGGTCGCCGAGCAGGTGCAGATCGAAGCCAAGTACGCAGGCTATATCGCGCGCCAGTACGAGGAGATCGAGCGGCTGCGCCGCCACGAGTCGACCGCGCTGCCCGAGTCTATCGACTACGCCGCCGTCGACGGGCTCTCCCATGAAATCCGCCAGAAGCTTGCCGACGCGCGTCCGCAAACGCTGGGGCAGGCCGGGCGCATCTCCGGGGTAACACCGGCGGCGGTCTCGATTCTGCTGATCCACCTCAAGAAACGTCGCTTGCTCGACGACCGCCAGGCGATGAACGCATGACCCCGGCCTGTGAAAGCCTGCTGGACCGTGGCCTCGCCGCGCTCGATATCGCTGTCGACAGCACCCAGCGCCAGCGCCTGCTGGCGCTTCTGGCGCTGTTGCACAAGTGGAATCGCGCCTATAACCTCACCGCAGTGCGTGACCCCGAGGCGATGGTTTCGCGGCATCTGCTCGACAGCGCCAGCGCCGCGGCATCGGTCCACGGCCCGACGCTACTGGATGTCGGCGCCGGGCCCGGCTTTCCCGGACTGGTGCTGGCCATCCTTGATCCCTCGCTCACCGTCACGCTGCTCGACAGCAACGGCAAGAAGGTTCGCTTTCAGCGCCAGGCCGTGATGGAGCTCGGGCTCGACAACGTGCATTGTGCGCAGACCCGGGTGGAGGCATTCGAGGGCACCTTCGATCAGATCATTTCGCGAGCCTTCGCCTCGCTGGGCGATTTCGTCACCCTGACGCGGCCGTTACTGTCAGCCGGTGGCGAGTGGCTTGCCATGAAAGGCGCGCTGGACACGCAGGAGCGTGACGGATTGCCGGCGGATGTGCGCATCCGACAGCAGCGTACGCTCGAGGTACCGGGGTTGGACGGCGCCGAGCGCCAACTGCTGACGCTCGCCACCGCGGCGGCCTAAGCACCAACACTATCGATATGGCCGACGGCCACAGCGGCAGGTTCAGCGACGATCTCCGCGATCCAGTTTCGACCTAGGGAGTCGCCAGTGACCAGAATCATCGCCCTGACCAACCAGAAAGGCGGCGTGGGCAAGACCACCACGGCAGTCAACCTCGCCGCCTGTCTGGCAGCACTGGATCGCCGGGTGCTGCTGGTGGATCTCGATCCCCAGGGGCATGCCACCATGGGCAGCGGTGTCGACAAGCACGCGCTCGATTCCAGCGTGCTCGAGGTCCTGCTGGGTGAGCGCACGGCCAGCGAGACGATCGTCGACTGTGCGGTCGCCGGCTACGCGCTGCTGCCGGGCAACGGCGATCTGACCGCTGCCGAAGTCGACCTGCTTTCCCGTGACGGGCGCGAACGCGTCCTGCAGTCGGCGATCCAGAGCGTCGCCGTGGATTACGACGTGGTGGTGATCGACTGTCCTCCCTCGCTCAACATGCTGACCGTCAACGCATTGACCGCGGCCCACGGTGTGCTGATTCCGGTTCAGTGCGAGTTCTACGCCCTGGAAGGCCTCTCCGCGCTGCTCGATACCGTCGAGCAGATCCAGGAGAGCGTGAATCCGACGCTCGAGATCTTCGGCATCGTTCGCACCATGTTCGACTCGCGCAACAGTCTGACCCGCGATGTCAGCAAGCAGTTGGGGCAGTACTTCGGCGAGGCGTTGCTCAAGACCACCATCCCGCGTAACGTGCGCGTCGCCGAGGCGCCGAGCCACGGCGTACCGGTCACCAAGTATGCCCGTTTGTCTCGTGGCAGCCAGGCGCACCGCGTACTGGCCAAGGAGTTGATTCGCCGTCTCGAGCTCTGACGCTCGACCGACGACTCGTTAACGACGCTTCGATCCGCACGGTCGAAGCGTTCGCGTTTCATCAACCAGACAACGATCGCTGCGAGGAATAAGTCATGACGACGCGTAAACGCCCTCTGGGACGCGGTCTCGATGCCCTGATCGGTTCTAGCGCTCGTCGCCGCGATACGCTGTCGCCGGGCGATGCCTCAGCGACGCCCGATGCCGAGCCTGCCACGCAGAGCGCGCAGGCGCCTGTCGCCGAGGCGCCTGGCGATCGCCTGGCGTACCTACCGCTGCGCCAGCTGAGTCGTGGCAAGTATCAGCCTCGTCGTGACATTCAGCCCGAAGCGCTCGAGGAACTCGCCGACTCGATTCGCGCGCAGGGCGTCATGCAGCCGATCGTGGTGCGCCAGACCGGCAAGGACCGCTACGAAATCATCGCCGGTGAGCGCCGCTGGCGCGCGTCGCAGCTCGCCGAGTGCGAGACCATCCCCGCGGTGGTGCGAGAGGTCAGCGATGAAGTGGCGCTGGCGTTGGCGCTGATCGAGAACATTCAGCGCGAGAACCTCAATCCGGTCGAAGAGGCCATGGCGCTCAAGCGTCTGCTCGAAGAGTTCGAGCTGACGCAGCAGCAGGTCGCGGACGCCGTGGGCCGCTCGCGGGCCCAGGTTGCCAATCTGCTACGACTGCTGGCGCTCGATCCTCACGTGCAGACGCTGCTGGAGCGCGGGGATCTCGACATGGGCCACGCCCGTGCGCTGCTCGTGCTGCCCGCCGCCAAACAGCGCCACGCGGCCCACGAGGTTGTGGCGCGCGATCTCACGGTACGCCAGACGGAAGCGCTGGTGAAACAGATCACCAGCGGCGAGACAAAGCGAGATGACAAGCGCCAGCCCGCGGACGTCGGACGGCTCGAGAACCGCCTTGCCGATCTGCTCGGGGCGCCGGTCAAGATTCACCACAACAGCTCCGGCAAGGGACGTGTGACTATCCGCTACACCAGTCTCGACGAATTGGATGGTATCCTCGGGCACATTCGCTGAGTGCGATGGGCAAAGTGTTTAGCGGGTTAATGGAAAATACGCACTTTTCACGCGCTGTTTTCCCACAAGATGCCTCAGATCGGTGCAGGTCCGGTTGAAGCAGCATGACCGCTTCTCTATAATCCGCCGAGATTTATCGGCTCACGCCGAGCATGACGACAACAACACGTATTCAGGATCCGAGGCGAGACCGACGCCATGCAACCAGCGGCACCGGCCAAGCTACCCCGACCGCGAATTGCGGCACTGATTCTGATGCAAACCGGCGTCGTGGCAGGGCTGTCACTGATCGCTGGCGTTATCGCGGGTTTGGGCCCGGCATTTTCCGTACTGACTGGCGGACTCGTCGCCGCCGTGCCCACAGCCTTCTTTGCCTGGCGCGCCTTCCGCTACCAAGGGGCGGCGCAGGCCAGAAACATCGTCAACAGCTTCTATAAAGCCGAGGCCGGCAAGTTCGGTTTGACGGCGGCATCGTTCACGCTGGTATTCGTGGTGGTGCCCCCCTCAAACCCCGCTTTCTTCTTTGGCGCATATGTCGTGACACTGCTGGTGCAGTGGCTAGGGCCGTGGCTCCTGAGTCGTCCGTCACGCATTCAAACTCGAGGCTGAACCATGGCTGGCAACAACCCGACGAGCACGGAGTACATTCAGCACCACCTGCAGAACATGACGTTCGGTCTGCATCCGGAGCATGGCTGGTCGCTGGCGCACTCCTCCGCAGAAGCCTCGGCAATGGGCTTCTGGGCAATCCATGTCGACACCATGCTGTGGTCGATCGGCCTGGGCGTGCTGTTTCTCGCCCTGTTTCGGCATGTCGCCAAGCGCGTCTCGACGGGGGTGCCCACGGGGCTGCAGAATTTCGTCGAAATGATGGTGGAGTTCGTCGACGGTTCCGTCCGCGAGACCTTCCACGGCAAGAGCCGCCTGGTTGCGCCGCTGTCGCTGACGATCTTCTGCTGGATCTTCCTGATGAACATCATGGATCTGGTGCCGGTGGACTTTCTGCCGATGCTGGCGCAGAAAGTGGGCGCCTGGTTCGGTGCCGATCCGGCACACGTCTACTTCAAGGTCGTACCGACCACCGATATCAATGCCACGCTCGGCATGTCGCTGTCGGTCTTCGGGCTGATCCTGTTCTACTCTATCCGCAGCAAGGGCTTCTCGGGGTTCATCGCCGAGCTCACGCTGCACCCGTTCAATACGCCCAACAAGCTTGCCCAGATTCTACTGATTCCGGTCAATTTACTGCTCGAACTCGTCACCCTGTTAGCCAAACCGGTCTCTCTGGCGTTGCGACTCTTCGGTAACCTTTACGCCGGCGAGCTGATCTTCATCCTGATCGCCATGGTGGGTCTGTGGCAGCTGCCCCTGCACTTCCCGTGGGCGGTGTTCCATATCCTGATCATTACGCTTCAGGCATTCATCTTCATGATGCTCACCATCGTCTATCTCAGCATGGCGACAGAAGAGCAGCATTGAGACGCGTTCCCTTCAACCCCTAACCCTTGTAAAACTCGACCGAGCACGACTCGACTGAAAACTGGAGACAATCATGGAAGCACAAGTTCTGGGCATGACCGCGATCGCCGTTTCTCTGCTGATCGGCCTTGGTGCCCTCGGTACGGCCATCGGTTTCGGTATCCTTGGTGGTAAGTTCCTGGAAGGCGCTGCGCGCCAGCCGGAGATGATTCCGCAGCTGCAGGTCAAGATGTTCATCGTCGCCGGCCTGCTCGACGCCGTGACCATGATCGGTGTGGGTATCGCTCTGTTCTTCACCTTCGCCAATCCGTTTGTCGGTTAACGCCACCGTTCTGGCCGATAGGGCCCCGGTGACTCTAACCCCAAACTTGTGACGCGAGAGGTGCTGGCGTGAATCTGAACCTTACACTGATTGGTCAGGCCATTGCCTTTGCGGTCTTCGTCTGGTTCTGCATGAAGTATGTATGGCCGCCGGTCATGCAGGCGCTGCAGGAACGACAAAAGAAGATTGCCGACGGTCTTGATGCCGCTAGCCGTGCGACCCGTGATCTCGAAGTGGCCCAGGAAAAGGCCGAAGAGACCCTGCGGGAAAGCAAAGAGCAGGCGCAGCAGATCCTCGAACAGGCGAATAAGCGAGCCAATCAGATCGTCGAAGAAGCCCGCGACAATGCGCGGGTGGAAGGCGAGCGCATCATCGAAAGCGCTCGCAGCGAAATCGATCAGGAGATCAACCGCGCGAAGGAAGAGCTGCGTTCCCAGGTCGCTCTGCTGGCCGTGGCCGGCGCCGAGCGAATCCTGGAGTCCTCCATCGACGAGTCGAAGCATCGTGAACTCGTCGACAAGCTCGCTGCCGAGCTCTAAGGAGGCGCACCATGGCTGAATCGTCTACCGTCGCTCGACCCTACGCCAAGGCGGCGTTCGAGTTCGCGCGCGATCATCAGGCGCTACAAGCGTGGTCGCAGAGTCTGTCGCTGGCTGCCCAGGTAGCCGGCAACAGCGAGGTTGGAGAGCGTGTCTTGAACAATCCTCGGCTGACGGCCGAAGAGAAGACACGGCTGCTACTGGACATCTGTGGCGAGGAATCCTTTGACGAGGGCGTGAGCAATTTTCTGCGCCTGGTCGGTGACAAGGGGCGTCTCGCCGCGCTGCCGGACATTCTCGACGAGTTCGAGAGTCTGCGCGCCCAGGAAGAGAGGCGGGTCGATGTCACTATCGTTTCCGCCTACGAACTGGACGATGGGCAGCAGAACGTCCTCGCCGAAGCTCTGAAAAAGCGTCTGAATCGTGAAATCTCCATTACCACTCAAGTGGACCGCGAGCTGCTAGGCGGCGTGATCCTGCGTACCGGCGATACCGTCATCGACGGCTCGGTACGCGGTCGATTGCAGCGTCTGCGCGAAGCGCTCACCGCTTGAGTTCGAGGGACATGGCATGCAGCAACTGAATCCTTCCGAGATCAGCGACATCATCAAGCAGCGTATCGAAAAGCTGGATGTCGCCTCCGAAGCCCGTAATCAGGGCACCGTCGTCAGCGTCGCTGACGGCATCGTTCGTATCCACGGCCTGGCCGACGCGATGCTGGGCGAGATGATCGAGTTCCCCGGTGGCGTCTTCGGGATGGCGCTCAACCTCGAGCGCGATAGCGTTGGCGCCGTGGTACTCGGCGACTACCTCGAGCTCGAAGAGGGCATGACCGCGCAGTGCACCGGTCGCATCCTCGAAGTGCCGGTGGGCCCCGAACTGATCGGTCGTGTGGTCGACGCACTCGGCAACCCGATCGACGGCAAGGGCGACATCGACACCAAGATGACCGACGCGATCGAAAAGGTGGCGCCGGGCGTCATCACGCGTCAGTCCGTCGATCAGCCGGTGCAGACCGGTCTCAAGTCGATCGACGCGATGGTGCCGATCGGCCGCGGTCAGCGCGAGCTGATCATCGGTGACCGCCAGATCGGTAAGTCCGCCGTGGCGATCGACGCGATCATCAACCAGAAAGATACCGGCATCACCTGTATCTACGTCGCGATCGGTCAGAAGCAGTCGACCATCGCCAACGTGGTGCGCAAGCTCGAAGAGCACGGCGCGATGGATCACACCATCGTGGTCGCCGCCGGCGCTGCCGACCCGGCCGCCATGCAGTATCTGGCGCCGTATGCCGGTTGCACCATGGGCGAATACTTCCGTGACCGTGGCGAAGACGCGCTGATCGTCTACGACGACCTCTCCAAGCAGGCCGTCGCCTACCGTCAGATCTCGCTGCTGCTGCGTCGCCCGCCGGGCCGTGAAGCCTATCCGGGTGATGTCTTCTATCTCCACTCGCGTCTGCTCGAGCGCGCCGCGCGCGTCAACGCCGACTACGTCGAGAAGTTGACCAACGGCGAAGTGAAGGGCAAGACCGGCTCGCTGACCGCACTGCCGATCATCGAGACTCAGGGCGGCGACGTCTCCGCGTTCGTGCCGACCAACGTGATCTCGATCACCGACGGTCAGATCTTCCTCGAGACGGGGCTGTTCAACTCTGGTATTCGTCCGGCGATCAACGCAGGCCTCTCGGTCTCGCGTGTCGGTGGCTCGGCGCAGACCAAGATCATCAAGAAGCTGGGTGGCGGCGTGCGTCTGGCACTCGCGCAGTATCGCGAGCTGGCGGCGTTCTCGCAGTTCGCCTCCGATCTCGACGAAGCGACTCGCAAGCAGCTCGAGCACGGCCAGCGCGTGACCGAGCTGATGAAGCAGAAGCAGTACTCGCCGATGTCCGTGGCTCAGATGGCGCTCACGCTCTACGCCGCCAACGAAGGCTTCCTGGACGACGTGCCGGTCGACAAGGTACTGGACTTCGAGCGCGCGCTGCAGGACTACATGAAGTCCGAGCACGCCGACCTGCTCGACAAGATCAACTCAAGCGGCGGCTACGACGACGAGATCCAGAAAGGTCTCAAGTCGGGTCTCGAGTCGTTCAAGTCCACTCAGACCTGGTAAGCGGCGCGGCCCGGATATCCCCGGATACCCGGGCCGCCCCGGCCAGCTGAGCGACAGGAATCAGGTGATCCGCGATGGCAGCTGCAAAAGAGATCAAATCCCAGATCGGGAGCATCAAGAACACGCAGAAAATCACCAGCGCCATGGAAATGGTCGCTGCGTCGAAAATGCGTCGGGCACAGGAGCGCATGGCGGCCAGCCAGCCCTATGCCAAGCTGATTCGCCGAGTGGTCGGTCACGTCGCCAAGGCCAACCCGGAATATCGCCACGACTATATGGTCGAGCGTGAGGTCAAGCGCGTCGGCTATATCGTGGTCTCCAGCGACCGCGGTCTGGCGGGCGGGCTGAACGTCAATCTGTTCAAGTCCGTGGTGCGTCACGCCAAAGAGTGGCATGACCAGGGCGTGGGCGCCGACTTTGCGGCGATCGGCAGCAAGGCGGCCGGCTTCTTCCAGAAGCAGGGCGGTAACCTCATGGCGGCCAAGAAAGGGCTCGGCGATGCGCCGGAAGCCCAGGATCTGGTCGGTAGCGTGAAGGTCATGCTCGACGCGTTCGACGATGGCAGTCTCGATCGGCTTTACGTGGTGTACAACGAATTCGTCAACACCATGACGCAAAAGCCCGTGGTGCGTCAGCTCCTGCCGCTCGAAGCGGTCGAGGACGACACCGAGGGTGACGAACAAACCAGTCCCGGCAACTGGGACTACCTGTATGAGCCGGACGCCAAGACCCTGCTCGATCACCTGCTGGTTCGCTACGTCGAGTCCCAGGTGTATCAGGCCGTGGTCGAGAACGCGGCCTGCGAGCAGGCCGCGCGCATGATCGCGATGAAGAACGCGACCGACAACGCCGGCAATCTCATCGATGATCTCCAACTGGTGTACAACAAGGCGCGTCAGGCGGCTATTACCCAGGAAATCTCGGAAATCGTCGGTGGTGCCGCGGCGGTATGACGACGGCGCCGCCTGCGTGGCGGCGCCCTCGAGTACGGCTTGGCCAACAGGTTTCATTTGCAGGTTTACGAGGAACCACTATGAGCGGACGTATCGTACAAATCATCGGCGCGGTGGTTGACGTAGAGTTCCCGCGGGACGATGTGCCCAAGGTCTACGACGCGCTGACGGTCTCCGGCAAAGAGGCCGTTCTCGAAGTACAGCAGCAGCTCGGCGACGGCGTAGTACGCGCCATCGTCATGGGCTCCAGTGAAGGTCTTCAGCGCGGCATCGAGGTGGTCAACACCCAGGCGCCGATCTCCGTGCCGGTCGGTACGCAGACGCTGGGCCGTATCATGAACGTGCTCGGTCAGCCGATCGACGAAGCCGGTGATATCGGCGAAGACGTCGAGCGGATGCCGATCCACCGTCAGGCACCGACCTACGCCGAGCAATCCGCTTCCAGCGAACTGCTGGAGACAGGCATCAAGGTCATCGACCTGGTCTGCCCGTTCGCCAAGGGCGGTAAGGTCGGCCTGTTCGGCGGCGCCGGTGTCGGCAAGACCGTCAACATGATGGAGCTGATCCGTAACATCGCCACCGAACACAGCGGCTACTCCGTGTTCGCCGGTGTCGGTGAGCGTACGCGTGAAGGTAACGACTTCTATCACGAGATGCAGGAGTCGAACGTTCTCGACAAGGTCGCGCTCGTCTACGGTCAGATGAACGAGCCGCCGGGTAACCGTCTGCGCGTCGCACTGACCGGCCTGACCATCGCCGAGAACTTCCGTGACGAAGGCCGCGACGTGCTGCTGTTCGTCGACAACATCTACCGCTACACGCTGGCAGGTACCGAAGTGTCGGCACTGCTGGGACGTATGCCGTCCGCGGTGGGTTACCAGCCGACGCTGGCCGAAGAGATGGGCGCCCTTCAGGAGCGCATCACCTCGACCAAGACCGGCTCGATCACCTCCGTGCAGGCCGTCTACGTGCCCGCGGATGACCTGACCGATCCGTCGCCGGCAACGACCTTCGCGCACCTAGACTCCACCGTGACGCTGGCACGCTCGATCGCCGAGCTGGGTATCTACCCCGCTGTCGACCCGCTCGACTCCACGTCGCGTCAGCTCGACCCGCTGGTCGTCGGCGATGAGCACTACAACGTCGCCCGCGGCGTGCAGAACGTGCTGCAGCGCTACAAGGAGCTTAAGGACATCATCGCCATTCTGGGGATGGACGAGCTGTCCGACGAAGACAAGCTGGCGGTATCGCGGGCGCGTAAGATTCAGCGTTTCCTGTCGCAGCCGTTCTTCGTTGCCGAGATCTTCACCGGCGCACCCGGCAAGTACGTGTCGCTCAAAGAGACCATCCGTGGGTTCCAGGGAATTCTCAACGGCGATCACGACGACATGCCGGAACAGGCCTTCTACATGGTCGGCACCATCGATGAAGCCATCGAGAAAGCCAAGAGCATGAAGTAAGCCTGCAGACTCCCGGGAGATATCGCTATGGCCACATTTCAGTGTGACATCGTCAGTGCCGAGAAGGAGATCTTCTCGGGCAGCGTCGAGCAGCTAACCGCTGCCGGCGTGGCCGGCGATCTGGGTATCCTGCGCGGTCACGCGCCACTACTGACCGAGCTCAAGCCCGGTCCGGTGCGCGTGGTTCAGGAAAACGGTGAAGAAGAGCTCTACTACGTCACCGGCGGCTTCCTCGAAGTGCAGCCGGAACTGGTCTCGGTACTGGCGGACACCGCCACCCGAGCCAGTGACCTGGACGAAGCGGAAGCCGAGCAGGCCCGTCAGCATGCGCTGGCCTCGCTCAACGAGAAGCAGTCCGAGCTCGACTACACCCGTGCCGCGGCAGAGCTTGCCGAAGCCACCGCCCAGCTGCGGACGCTACAGCAGCTACGTCGCAAGGGCGGCCGCGGCTGACGCACGTCTTCGACGGTCGCCAGCGGTTGCGGCGTTCGGCAGGACCCGATCAAGGCGGCTCTTAGGAGCCGCCTTTTTCATGCACGTCTATCTCACGCGGTGGCCCGGTGGCCGACTGTTCGCCGGCACCGCGTCACGTTAGGCTCTGCCTCTTGCGAACGCTCTTCCGTGAAGCACTGCCTCGGTGCGAGCGCTAACTCTCAACGTTCGACTCAAGGACCCCCGTCATGTCACTGGACGTCGTCATCCTGGCCGCCGGCCAGGGAACCCGTATGCGCTCCAAGACCCCCAAAGTGCTGCATCCGCTCGCCGGACGCCCCCTGGTTCGTCATGTCGTCGATACGGCGCTGTCGCTGGATGACGCCCACGTCCACGTGGTCATTGGTCACGGCGGCGATAGCGTACGCGATGCGCTGGCTATGGCGGACGGTGGCTCGGCGCTGTCGTTCTGCGAGCAGCGTGAACAGAAGGGCACCGGCCACGCCGTGGCGCAGACGCTCGGCGGGCTTGGCGATGACAAGGTGCTGGTGCTCTACGGCGACGTGCCGCTGATTCAGACCCGAACCCTGCAGACGCTGCTCGATCAGGTGGACGAGCAGCACATGGCGCTGCTGACGGTGACGCTGGAGGATCCCACCGGCTATGGCCGGATCGTTCGCGACGACAGGCAGGCGGTCACCGCCATCGTCGAGCACAAGGATGCCGATGCCGCGCAACGCGATATCCGCGAGTGCAATACCGGCATCATGGCGATGACCAGCGCCCAGCTGACACGCTGGTTGCCCGCGCTCTCGTCCGACAACGCCCAGGCCGAGTATTACCTCACCGATGTGATCGCCATGGCCGCGGCGGATGGCGTCGAGGTCAGGGCGAGCCAGCCGAGCTCGCCCGTCGAGGTGGAGGGGGTCAATGACCGCCGTCAGCTCGCGGCGCTCGAACGCGCCTACCAGCGGCGCCAAGCGGAGCACCTGATGAGCGCCGGGGTTGGCCTCGCCGACCCGGCACGCTTCGATCTGCGCGGTGACGTGACCGTGGGCCGCGACATCCACATCGACATCAACGTCATCCTGGAGGGCCAGGTAACCCTCGAGGATGACGTGGTTATCGGCCCGAACTGCGTGATCAAGGACAGCGTCATCCGGCGTGGCGCGGTGATCAAGGCCAACAGCCACCTCGAGGGGGTCGAGATGGGCGAAGAGAGCGACTGTGGTCCCTTTGCCCGGTTGCGTCCGGGGACTCGGCTCGGCGCGCGGGCGCACGTGGGCAACTTCGTCGAGACCAAGAACGCTCGCCTCGCCGACGGCGTCAAGGCGGGCCACCTCACCTATCTGGGAGATGCCGAGATCGGCGCCGGCACCAATGTCGGCGCCGGCACCATCACCTGCAACTATGACGGCGCCAACAAGCACCGCACGCAGATCGGCGAGAACGTCTTCGTCGGCTCTAACAGCTCGCTGGTCGCCCCGGTCACCATCGGCAATGGCGCGACTATCGCCGCGGGTTCGACGATCACGCGTGAAGTGGAGGAGGATGAACTGGCGATTGGGCGGAGTCGTCAGGTCGTCAAGCAGGGCTGGCAGCGGCCGGTAAAAAATCCCGATTCCTGATTAGTTGTTGCGACGACGGTTACAGGCCATGTGGCCCCATCGGACGAATTTCGCGTGTCAAATGAGGTCAACTGCCTTCGTGCACTCTCTTGCCGAGAAACGTCGTCGGAGTCATTCCGCTGACTTTCCTGAAGGCGTAGGAAAAAGCCGCGGTGCTGGAAAAACCGACTCTCGTCGCGACATTCGCGATCGTCTCCCCTTTGGCGAGCCATTGCATGGCTCGCACGATCCTTGCGCGCTGGCGCCATGCTTTGAGTGTGAGCCCGGTTTCTGCAGGAAACAGCCTGCTAATCGTTCGTACCGAAGTAGCGCCTTGCGCTGCCAGTGCTTCGAGCGTCATGAGATTACGATGATCGGCAAGCGCAATTTCGGCTACCCGCTGTCCCACGCGTGAGGCGGGTAACGGGAGAAAGGTCGGTGCGTCGGGCATGGCTATGAGTTCGTGAAGCATGAGCCGGACGAGCAGTTCGATCTTTTCAGGGTGCGTATCGCTGGAGACAGCGTTGTCGAGCAGCGAGCCCAGCAGTGGTGTGACTCGTAGAGCGAAAGCGCGCTCGAGAGATATTGCCGGCCTCCAATATTGCAGTGCTGCGGACTGCCAGTGTACTAGCCACAATTCCGCATCCGTTAACGCCTCCAGACGGTGTGGTACGCCTGGCGGTATCCAAGCGGCGAGATTTTGTGGAACCAACCACACACCATCTGCCGTGGCTACCTGAACCATTCCCGAAAACGCGAAAGTCAGCTGCGCCTCATCATGCGCGTGCATGGGCAGAGTAGCCCCTTGGCGTTTCGTCACCCGTGTGATGGCAAATTGAGAGTGTGACATGAAGGGCGTTTCCTCGATGCCGTTTGGCGTCACGTCGTAAATAAGCGTGATTATAATTCAGCAGACAATGGTTCGACGCAAAGGAGTGAGTCTCGATGAAATCGGTTGTCATCGATGAGTACGGCGACAACGACGTGATCCAGATCGCCGATATTGATTGCCCTAAGCCCGACAGCGGAGAGGTGTTAGTCAAGATTCACGCAGCAGGTGTGAACCCTGTGGACTGGAAGATTCGTAATGGCGCGGGTCAGCGTATGGGAATGACACTTCCAATCCATCTCGGCGGTGAAATCGCTGGTACTGTGGCCGCCATTGGCGAAGGTGTGACAGGTTTTTTTGAAGGTGATGCCGTCTTTGGCATCATTGGCACTGGTGGGTTCGCTGAATATGCGCGATGCAACGCCTCATTGCTGGCACGTAAACCCTCAACGTTGGATTTTGTCTCATCGGCAGCTCTGCCGCTTGGTGCACTCACGGCATGGCAGGCTATGTTCGACGTCGCTGGCCTTGTGGAGGGTCAGCGCCTATTTATCACCAATGGTTCCGGTGGTGTCGGATCGCTTGCCATACAGATCGCAAAAGCGCGTGGCGTTCATGTGACTGCCATGGCTTCAAGCAAGAATGAAAAGTACGTGAGGAGCCTTGGTGCCGACGTCTTCGTCGACCATACGAAACAACCGTTCGAAAACGTGGTTGCCAATTCGGATATCGTCTTCGATACGGTTGGCGGGGAGGTGTTCCAGCGTGCGTTCAAAACCGTCAAGAAAGGTGGTTTCGTGGTCACGATCGTCGCGTTTCTCGACGGTGAGGGTGAGCATGACGGTATCCATTCAGCGCGCGCGACCTGTAAACCCAACGCCGCTCAGCTCGGCTCCATTGTCGATCTTGTCGAAGTCGGGAAGCTGGAGCCGCGTATCGAGAGCGTTTTCCCTTTCATGGAAGTCAAAGCGGCGCTCGAACATTTGGAGAGCGGACGCGCGAGCGGTAAGGTCGTTTTGCAGGTCAATGATTGATGCGCCTGAAGGCGATCAGCGCGCCAGACACTGCCGATAGCGGTCGTCGACCCGCTTGGCGAACCATGCCGTGGTCAGGTTGCGGGTGATCTTGGGGCTTTCGAGCTTGATCCCCGGCAGGCGAGCGTAGGGGATGGGCTGTTTTTCCTGCTGTTCCGCCAGTGAGCGGACTTTCTCATAGAGCGCGGTCTGCTCGAATTCGAGGGAATCCTCTTCTTCCAGCGCATCGCGAATCTCGCCGTCGTCCATGCCCAGCCGACCTTTTAGCGTGCGTACCGCCAGCTCGGTCTGCCCGGCCTGACGCGAGCCGGGAATGATCAGGTCGCCGTCGAGCGCCAGCGGAATGCCGGAAAGCTGGGTCACTGCGGCCTGGAACGCGGCGTTACGACTGGCATACCAGCCGGCGTTGAAGTCCGCGAAGCGATAGATAGGCGCCTCGTAATGGGCGGGGTAGCCGAGCAGATGCGCGATGCCGAAGTAGAGCCCACCGCGACGCGTGAACACCTCGTGGCGTACCGAGTCATCGATCGGGTAGGGGTAGTTCTCGGCGTGCGCCTCGGCGAAGTCGACGCTCACCTGCATTGGCCCGCCGGTCTCTACCGGGTTGAGGCTGCCGAAGAGTTCGCGACCCAGCGGCGCCATGTCGATGAAATCCTCGAAGATCTCGCTCATCTCGCGCTCGGTGGTCAGCGCGTTGAGCCGCTCGTTGTAGGTTTCGCCGGTGGGCGATTCCAGATTCAGGCCCGCCTGTACCAGGAAGTTCGGCACGTGCAGGGCCTCGGCGCGCCGCTCGATCTCCCCCCGTGCGATCCGGGACAGGCCCGGGACCACCGGATCGCCGCTGTAGGTCGACTCCTGCTCGACTACTGCCAGCACCGCGCAGAGGTTCTCCCGCGTTGCCGGGAGATTCTGCGCCGAGAAGGCCACGGTGATATCCGTCGCCCAGCCGTCGCGATCGCTGGCGCTTTCGGGGATCAGCGAGACGAGTTCCTGCGTCACGCTCGCCGGGCGCTGTTCGAAGCCCGGCTGCGGCGCCTGGGTGCTGCACCCGGCCAGCAGTATCAGCCCGAGTGCCGGCGCAAAGCGATGGCCGGGAAGGCGCGAGTATTGCCTCATGTGCTCAGATGCGCCGCCAGCCGTTTCATCATGGCATCGCAGCGCTCGAGCTGATCGATGGCGATGAATTCGTCCGGCTTGTGCCCCTGGTCCATGCAGCCCGGCCCGCAGACGACGGTGGGAATGCCGGCCTCGTGGAAGAGCCCGCCCTCGGTGCCGTAGGCCACAGTGCCGAAATCCTCGCGATCACTGAGCGTGGCGATCAGCCGAGCGACGTCGCTGTTCTCCTCGGTGGTCAGCCCCGGGTAGGCCTGCAGCGACTCGAAGACGATGTCGGTGTCGGGTTCGACGGCGCGCATTTTAGGGATGAGCTCCTGGTCGGCGTAGTCGCGCATCTCGCGCTCGACCTCATTGGCGTCGAAGCCCGGCAGCGAGCGCACTTCCCAGTCGAAGCGACACTCCGACGGCACGATGTTGAGCGCCCGGCCGCCTTCGATCACGCCGGTCTGCACGGTCGAGAACGGCGGATAGAAGCGCTCGTCGCGGCGTGACGGATGCGCCAGTCGATCGCCGATCTCGGTGAGTCGGGTGATCATCTTCGCCGCCGTTTCGATGGCGTTGACGCCTTCCGGCGCGAAGGCCGAGTGGCATGGCGCGCCATGCACGTGGCAGCGCACGCCCAGCTTGCCCTTGTGCCCCAGCACCGGCTGGAGCTCGGTGGGTTCGCCGATCACGCAGGCGAGCGGTCGGTACGGCTTGCCTTCCAGCATCGAGAGGATCGACCGCACGCCGAGGCAGCCGACTTCTTCGTCATACGAGAAGGCCAGATGGATCGGCGTCTTCAGATCCGCCTCGACGAAGTGCGGAACCGCCGCCAGCACGCAGGCGATGTAGCCCTTCATGTCCGCGCTGCCGCGACCATAGAGCTTGCCATCGCGCTCGGTCATGTCGAACGCTGGCACGGTCCACGGCTGGCCCTCTACCGGCACCACGTCAGTATGTCCGGAGAGGACGACGCCGCCGCGATCACTGGGGCCTATCGTCGCCCACAGGTTGGCCTTGCTGCCGTCCTCGTTGAGGATCAGTTCGCTGTCGACGCCATGGCTTGCGAGGGTGTCACGCACGAATTCGATCAGTGCGAGGTTGGAGTCGCGGCTGACGGTAGCGAAGCCGATCAGCTTGCCGAGGATCTCCTGACTGGTCATGCGATATCTCTTCAATTGTGATTGTTGGGTAGGCGAACCATGATGCCCAGCTCCTGCCGCGGAGACCACCGCCCGGCGGGTTTCGCCACCAGTCTTGACGAATTCACCCAATTAGGTTCCGATATGTTTCGTTTATCTTTCGGTTCGAAATCAAAAAGGCGTCGTTCGAAACATGCCCAAGCGCGATACCGCTCAGCGTCGCCATGCCATTCTCGCCTACGTCAACGCCCGCGGCGAGACGCCGGTGGAGGCGCTGGCGAGCCGTTTCGCCATCTCCGAGGTCACGGTGCGCAAGGACCTCAACACGCTGGAGCGAAGCGGTCTGCTGCTGCGTCGCCACGGCGGGGCCGCGCCACTGCCCCAGGAGATGCTCGGCGAGCCGGCCCAGACGCTCTCGCCCTTCAAGCAGGCGATCGCTCGGACGGCGCGGGCACGCATCCGCGAGCATAACCGGATCATCGTCGACAGCGGCACGACCACCGCCGCGCTGATCGGCGAGCTGGGCGGCCTGCGCGGACTGGTGGTGATGACCAACTCGCTGGCGGTGGCCGCTGCGCTGCGTGAGCTGGAGTCCGAACCGGCGCTGCTGATGACCGGGGGGACCTGGGACCCGCACTCGGAGTCCTTTCAGGGTCAGGTCGCCGAGCAGGTGCTGCGCGCCTATGACTTCGATCAGCTCTTCGTCGGCGCCGACGGCATCGATCTCGAACGCGGTACCACCACCTACAACGAACTCTTCGGGCTGACCCGAGTCATGGCCGAGGTCGCCCGCGAAGTGGTGGTCATGCTGGAGGCCGACAAGATCGGCCGCCGCATTCCCAATCTGGAACTGCCGTGGGCACGCATCGATACGCTGGTTACCGACTGGCGCCTCGAGGGGGCGTCCGCCGCGGCCATCGAAGCGCAGGGCACTCAGGTCGTCGTCGCGCCCGAGCCGGCCTGCGATATCGATAGCTAATCTTCTCTTCAAGGACATCGATCATGTGTGGAATCGTCGCCGCGCTGGCTGCGCGCAACGTGCAGGGCATCCTGCTGGAAGGGCTGAAGCGTCTCGAATATCGCGGTTACGACAGCGCCGGCATGGCAGTGATGGAGAGCGGCGCGCTGATGCGCCAGCGGGCACAGGGCAAGGTCGCCGCGCTCGAGGAGAAACTCGCCGAGCGCTCCCTGACCGGTAGCATCGGCATCGCCCACACTCGCTGGGCGACCCACGGCAAGCCCTCCGAGGTGAACGCTCACCCTCACCTTGCAGGCGATCGTGTCGCGATCGTTCACAACGGCATCATCGAGAATTTCGAACCGCTCAAGCGTGAGCTCGAGAGCGACGGCGTGGTATTCGAGTCCGAAACCGATACCGAAGTCGTTGCTCATCTGATCGATCGCGCCTTCGCCACATGCCACGATCTGCTGGCGGCCGTGCAGTCGGTTCTGGCCAGAATCGACGGCGCCTATGCGCTGGCGGTGATGCACGTCGACGCCCCGCGGGAGATCGTCGGCGCGCGCAAGGGGAGCCCGCTGGTGGTGGGCGTGGGGATCGACGAGAACTTCCTCGCCTCCGACACGCTGGCGCTGCTGCAGGTCACCGACCGCTTCGTCTACCTGCGGGAGGGTGACGTGGTGCGCCTGTCGGCGCGTCACGGCATCGAGGTGTTGACCGCTGACGGCGAGCCGGCCGCGCGTGACGTGCAGGTCTATGAGCATGGCGACAGCGCCGCCAGTCGCGGCGACTACCGGCACTTCATGCTCAAGGAGATTCACGAGCAGCCGGCAGTGATCGCCGCCACGCTGGAGGGCCGACTGAGCGGCAGCCACGTGCTGGAGAGCAGCTTCGGCGTCGGCGCCAGGGCGCTGTTCGAGCGGGTCAAACAGGTGCACATCATCGCCTGCGGCACCAGCTATCACGCCGGTATGGTGGCGCGCTACTGGCTGGAGAAACTCGCCGGGATTCCGACCACGGTCGAGGTCGCCTCCGAGTATCGCTACCGAGACGTCGTGGTACCGGAGAACACGCTCTTCGTGACACTCTCGCAGTCCGGCGAGACCGCCGACACGCTGGCGGCGCTGCGCTATGCGACAAGCCGCGCCGACGACCTCACCGAGCAGGATGGCCAGGGCTATCTGGCGACGCTGGCCATCTGCAACGTGCCGGGTAGCTCGCTGACGCGGGAGTCTGATCTGTCGCTGATGACCCAGGCCGGGCCGGAGATCGGCGTGGCTTCTACCAAGGCCTTCACCACCCAGCTCGTCGCGCTGATGTTGCTGACGCTCGCGCTGCGGCGCTCACGCGGCGACGAGCGTGAGGCGGCGCTCGTGCAGGCGCTGCGGGGGCTGCCGGGCGTGCTCGATCAGGCGCTGGCCATGGATGGTCCCATCGCCGCGCTGTCGGAGGCCTTCGCCGAGAAGCATCACGCGCTGTTCCTGGGGCGTGGTACGCAGTACCCGATCGCACTGGAAGGCGCGCTCAAGCTGAAGGAGATCTCCTACATCCACGCCGAGGCCTATCCCGCCGGCGAGCTCAAGCATGGCCCGCTGGCGCTGGTCGATGCCGATATGCCGGTGATCGCCGTCGCCCCCAACGACGAGCTGCTGGAAAAGCTGAAATCCAACCTGCAGGAAGTCCGTGCCCGCGGCGGCGAGCTTTTCGTCTTCGCCGACGAGGGCGTGGCGTTGACCGCCGCCGACAGTCTGCGCGTACTCCACGTGCCGGCGGTGGACGAGTTCCTCGCGCCCATCGTCTACACGCTGCCGCTGCAGCTGCTCTCCTATCATGTCGCCGTACTCAAGGGCACTGACGTCGATCAGCCGCGCAACCTGGCCAAGAGTGTCACTGTCGAGTAAGCGGGGGCGAGTCAGGGATGGGTGAGCGTGAAACAGGAGGTTGGGTAACGCTGCAGTGGGCGATCGGCTGACGCCCGGCTGGTGCCGTGACGCGAGGCGACCCGGTCATCTGTGGGTGTTGCCCGCTCCATAGCCGAATGCGACGTCTTCTGTAGTGAATGCGATCTTCAGGCCGGAGCACTATTGACCTGATGGCACATGGGAATGACGCTGCTCGCGGGGGTCGCCCACGCGAGCCCGAACCGTCTCCGACCCGCGTTGGCGCTGCCGTGAGAGAAGCCGTGCGAGACTCCTTTGCCAGTGTTCTGAAGCACAAGAACATGACTCACCTGCGACAGCGCTCCCCGAGCGGCCAGGTGGGCGTGCGTCGGGCGGCGTTCGTGCTGCTCGACAATTTCTCGCTGATGGCCTTTACCGGCGCCGCCGATGCGCTGGTGACCGCCAACCTGATGGCGCCGTCGCCACGCTACGACGTCAGCGTGGTCGGGTCCTCCGGGGCGCTGGTCACCAGCGATCTGGGCATTGCCATCTCCACCGACTGCTCGCTTGCCGATCTCGATGCCAGCGGCCACGACATACTGGTGGTCTGTGGTGGCTTTCGCGTGCCGCTCGCGACGACACCGGTGCTTCGGCACAAGCTGCGCAGCGCCGATGCCAAGGGAGCGATTCTGGGCGGGCTCTGGAACGGTGCTTTCTTTCTGGCCGAAGCCGGCCTGCTCGACGGCCACGACTGCGCGATTCATCCCGACTCCCGCGCGACGCTGGCCGAGCTCTTCCCGGGGGTGGGACTCTCGCACCGCTCCTACGTCGTCGAGCCGCGCCGGGTCACCTGTGCCGGCGCCAACAGCTCGCTGAGCATGATGCTTGACCTGATCCGCCACGACAGCGAGAGCGGTCTGGCGGATGCCATCGACGAAGTCTTGAGCTGCGACAAGTCGCAGGAGCTGCTCGATGTCTCCGTGGTCTCCATCGACTGCAATCCGACGCTGCCCAACCCTTTGAAAGCCGCGCTTTCGGTGATGCACAACCATATCGAGGAGCCGATGGAGGTCGAGGCGATCGCACAGCGCGCCGGCGTGTCGCGGCGCCAGCTGGAGCGGCTGTTTCGTCAGCACGTCGATGTCGGCCCGGCGCGCTACTACCTCGAGTTGCGGCTGACCCACGCGCGCCAGCTACTGCAGCAGACCAACCGCACGGCGACGGACGTCGCCATTGCCAGCGGCTTCATCAGCATCACCCACTTTCGCAACTGCTTCCGCGAGTTCTTCCACATCACCCCCGGCGAGTTTCGTCGCCGCCAGGCCGGCAAACCGTCGGCACACGATCAAGACGCCGCTATCGGTCTCGCCTCGACGCAGTGAACACGCCTTGATGACGCGGGTTCATCGCCTCAGGCGAGACGTCGGGTCAGCCGGCTCAGCGCATAGCAGCCGAAACTCAGTGCACCGATGCATGACGACGCCGGCAGGTTGGCGTAGTAGGAGAGCACTAGCCCGCCCAGCGACTGAGTGAGCGCGAGTCCGGCAGTGAGCACGAGACCCGCGCCGACTCGTGGACACCAGGCCTGCGCCGCGGCGGCGGGGCCGATGAAGATGGCGAAGCTCAACAGCGAGCCGATGACGGGTACCGCCACCGCGGCCGCTGCCCCCACCAATAGCAGAAAGAGCGTGTCGATTGCCCTCACCGGGATGCCGCGCGCGCGCGCCGCTTCGGGGTTGAGACTGGCGAAACGCAGCGGTCGAAAGATCGCGGCGAGGGCGCCGAGCAGCACCAGGGAGACGACGATGATCCAGCGGATCTGGTCGGCATCGATGCCGAAGACGCTACCGAAAAGAATACCGATGGCGGCATTGGCGTTGGCGCTGTAGAGATTGATGAACAGCGCGCCGAGCCCCAGCGAGAACATCAGGATCATGCCCACGCTGATATCGCGCTCGCCCATCTCGCGTCCCGCCAGTGCCATCACCAGCGCCGCGCCTATCACGAAAGCGAGCAGGCCCAGCATGGGGTCGGCGCCGATCAGCGACGCGCCGGCGGCGCCGGCAAACCCGATGTTGCTCAGCGCGTGGGAGGCAAAGGCCTGGCGACGGAGGACGACGAAATAGCCGACGAGCGCCCCCATCAGCGCAATGACGGTGGTGGCAGCGAAAGCGTGCCGCATGAAAGCGAACTGCAGAAATTCGGGCATGATCGACACCCAACGTGACACCGGCAGCGACACGGCCGGCTGAAAGCGTGAAATGAAGTGAGCGTAAAAGGACAGGGCGGCGCGAAGCCCTAGCCGGCCTCCGCCAGTGCCCGGCTCTGGCCGCCTTCGAAGACAAAGCGCCTTCCGCTGTCACGAATGACCCGCATCGGCGTGGCGTAGAGCTCACTCAGCGTTCGTTCGCAGATGATCTCGTCGACGCTGCCGATCCGCCCGCGTCCTTGTGCCAGGTAGAGCACACGGTCGCAGGCACCGAGCACGGGATTGATGTCGTGGGTGCTGAAGATCACCGCGATGCCGCGCTCGGTGAGACGCCTCGCCACGGTCACGATCCAGTCGCGAGCCGCGGGGTCGAGTTGAGAGAGAGGCTCGTCGAGCAGGATCAGGCGCGGCTGTTCGACCAGCGCCTGTGCAATGAGCAGCCGCTGGCGCTGACCGCCGGAGAGCGTCGAGAGCCGCCGCTCGGCGAGATCCCTGGCCCCGACGGTGTCGAGCGCGGCGTTGACCGCCTCGCGTGCCCGGCGCCGGGCACGCGGCAGTGCGACGCCGAGCCGGTGGGCGTTGCACGCCGCGCAGACGAACTCCCGGCCGATCAGCGCATCGTCATGCGCGATGCCCGCAGCCTGCGGCACGTAGGCGGTCTGTCGCCGCATTCGGCAAGGCTTGTCACCGAGTACCCGCAGCTCGCCACTGTGCGGAGCGATCAGACCGAGGATGGACTCGAACAGCGTCGTCTTGCCCGCCCCGTTGGGGCCGACCAGCGCCGTGAAACTGCCCGGCTCAATCCGAAACGACAGCGCTGAGAAGGCCGGATCGCTGCCCTTGCCGGCGGCGATGTCGCGTGCTTCCACCGCCGGCACTGTCGTGTTGTCAGCCACGTTCGGCATCGACCTTGGCGTCGTCCAGCGCCTCGTGGATCGACTCGAGCTGACGGATCTGCCACTCGGCGTAGTCCTCCCCGTTCAGCGGAATCGCGCTGACGCCGACCACCGGCAGTCCCGCCTGCCGGGCGGTGTCCACCTGACTCTCGGTGAGCCGGTTGTGGACCTGCTGGTTGTAGATCAGCAGGTCCACCTTGCGGGATTCGAGTGCCTGGGTGAAGGTCGCCACCTGCCGGGCGCTCGGCTGATGGTTGCCCATCGAGGCGAACTGGATGTCATGAAACCGGTTCTCGTAGCCCAGCAGCGCGATCATGTAGCTGTAGACCGGCACGGTCGCGGTCACGCTGAGATCGGGGTAGTCCGCGATCAATGCCTGAACGGCGGCGTAGACCGGTGCCAGCTGGCGCTGGAACGTCGCCAGATTGGCGCGATAGTCCTCGGCATTCTCCGGATCGATGGCGGCGAGTGCGGAGGCCACGCGGCTCGCCGTCGTCAGCATGATTCGCGGTGAATAGAACACGTGTGGATTCTCGTCGGCCATGACCAGGTGGCTGCCGGCGTCACTGGCCCGCACTATCCGGCGGTCTTCGCTGGCGGTGCTGTCGAGCAGCGGCTCCATCCAGCCATCGAAGCCGAGGCCATTGAGGACCACGAGATCGGCGTTCTGGAGCTGGCGGGCAATCTGGGGATCGGCACGAAAGGCGTGCGGATTGACGTCGGGGCTGTTCAGCAGCGACACCACGTCGACGTGATCACCGCCGATGGTCTCGATCATGCTGCCGTAGCTGCTCTCGGCCGCCACGGCATCGATGGCCGCCGAGGCCGGTTGAGCGACCGTGACAGCAGCCAGCAGGAGCCCGAAGGCGGGCAGTCGGGAGAGCAGGGCGCGGGCGCGAAGAGGAGGCATGAGCGGGATCCAGTGCAGGGAAAGTATAATATGCTATAACATAACATCTAAGAGGGAGGCGAGGTAGCCCCGCATGGCCTGGTCTCGTTCATCGCCCGATGCGTGGGGTGCCGCTAAGGCGTCGGCCAGACCGCACCGGTCAGCTCGCAAGCCACGTCCCATAGACGATCCTCTACCGCGCGATCCTGCGCAGCCTTGCTGCGATGGGCGCGCCTGGGCTTGCCAGTGGTCTCACTAAAGCCATCCGGGCCGAAGTAATCGCCGCTTTCGGCCTCATCGCTCAGGGCAGCGTGCAGCGTCGGACGGGCGCCGGCGGCCGCGGTCTGGCTGATCAGCGGCATCACCAGCTTGAATGCCTTTCCCATCAGCGCCCGGCTCTTGACCCCGGTATCGAAGAGCGCGGTGCGTGAAAGCCCGGGGTGGGCCGCTACGCTGAGCACGTTCCAGCCGTTGGCATCGCTGCGCCGGGCGAGCGCCTGCGCGAACAGCAACATGGCCAGTTTGGACTGGCGGTAGGCTCGCCAGGCGCCGTAATGACGACCGCCGTCGAGATCATCGAAGTGGATGCTGGCGCTGCGGTGAGCAAGGCTCGACAACTGCACGACGCGGGGCGCGTCAGCCGCCTCGAGCAGCGGCATCAGCAGGCTGGTGAGCAGAAAGTGGCTCAGAAAGTTGACCCCGAACTGACGCTCGATGCCGTCTTCCGTGAGCTCGCGCTGCGGTAGCGCCATGATACCGGCGTTATTGATCAGTCGGTCGAGCGAAGACTCCTCCCGACGAAGCGCCTCGGCGAAAGCGCGCACGGATGAGAGGCTGTCGAGATTCAGTAGCGCGAAGTGGACGTCGGCATCGGCGTGATGCTGTCGAATCGACTGACAGGCGATCTCGCCCTTCTCGGGACTGCGTGCCGCCAGGATCACACGGTAACCCGCCTCGACGAGTCCCTTCGCGGTCTCGAATCCCAGCCCGGCAGTGGCGCCGGTGACGACGGCCAGCGGGGCACGCGAGAGGTGGGAGGATGCATCCGACATCGAGTCGCTCCTTGGTTCGGTCAGGAAAACTATCGACGCCGCCGGGCAGCGCGACATCGGTGATCGATCACCCAGCCCCGGGTAAATGACGGCATCCCTGTCTATGGTGAAGGACGAAGAGACGCGCTGACTGGGGCGGCAGCCGCTTGGGGTGGCGCGTTACGAACACAGGATAGCCGAGCCGCCAGCGCGGGAGCGACGAATGGCAACGAGAAGTCTGATTGGGCGCAGTTGGGGCATTCTGGCGGCGTTGGGTGTGATCGCCGTCATCTTCGGGTTGATCGCGATCTTCCGCCCCCTGGGGGCGATCGCCGCCCTCACCTGGATCATGGGGCTACTGGCGCTGGCAGAAGGCGTGGCAACGCTCTACATGGTCGCGACGACGTACCAGGGCGCGGGGCGACGCTGGTTGCTGGCTTATGGCGTGATATCACTGCTTTTCGGTCTGCTGGCGCTTTTCGACCCGCTCTCGCTGGCCAGTGCGCTGCTGGTACTGGTCGGGCTCTGGTTGATCATCGCCGGGGTCTACCGGCTGCTGCTGGGGCTGCGCCTTCGGCGCGGCGTGCCGGGCGAGGGCTGGACCGTACTCAGCGGCGTGCTGGCGCTGCTGCTGGGTATCCTGCTGGTGGTAAGCCCGCTCAGCGGCCTGGTCGCCACCGCCCTGTGGATCGGCATCGTGGCGCTGCTCTATGGGATCATTCAGATCGTTGCCGCGCTTCGCGTCAAAAAGCGCTTCGCGGCGGCCTGAGGCGGGTTGGGTGCGCCGGCGCTGTCGCATGAGAGCGGCCGACGCCCCCAGCGGGCGCCGGTATCGAGCGAGGCGCGACGGCTACGGCTTTGGCATCAGGACCCACATCTTGCCGCGCTGCTTCATCCGGCTCGCCGCTTCGCCGGCGGCATCGCCGTGTCCCCAGTAGAAGTCCGCCCGCACGGCGCCCTTCACCGCGCTACCGGTGTCCTGTGCCACCATCAGCCGCTGCAGGGGTTGGTCGGATAGCGGCTGGGTCGTGGAGAGGAATACCGGTGCGCCCAGTGGAATCTCGCTGGGATCCACGGCGATGCTGCGTTCCGAGGTCAGCGGCACGCCGAGTGCGCCCACCGGGCCGCTGGTGTCGGCGAGCGCTTCGCTACCGGTCAGCTCGCGGAAGAACACCATGCGCGGATTGACGTTGAGCATCGACTCCACCTGATTGGGATGGTGGCGGGCCCAGTCCCTCACGCCGGCGAGGGTGGCTTCGGCGGGCGTGATTTCGCCGCGCTCGATCAGGCGCCTGGCAAAGGACTCGAACGGCTGGTTGTTGGTACCGGCGTAGGCGACCCGCATGGTGCTGCCGTCGGCCATCTCGATACGTCCGGATCCCTGAATCTGTAGATAGGCCGCTTCCACCGGGTCGTCGACCCACACGAGCTCGGTGCCATCGAGATCGCCGCTTTGCATCAGCGCCGCGCGGGTAGGGCCCACGTGCGTATGACGTTTCCAGTAGCGAGGATAGCGATAGAGTGGTGTCTGGTAAGGGCCGCCGCGCACGCGAGAACCGCGCAGAATCGGTTCGTAGTAACCGGTGATCAGCCCCGTGGCGCTGCCGTCGTCGTTGGTGACCTGATAGGGAACGAAGCGGCTCTCGAAGAAGCGTTGGATGGCGCCGGCGTTGAGCGGGTCGACGCGGCGGGCATCAGCACAGACCTCACGCCAGAGCGGCTTGCGCTCGAGCCGTGAACAGCTCTCGCGAAAGGCGCTCCATGCCGCCATCGGCTGATCCTGACTCCAGCCGGGCAGCTGGTGCCAGCTCGTCTCGCGGGCAGGCTGTTCAACGCGTCTTTCCGCCTCGGTACCTGAAACAGAAGGGGCGCGGGGGGCGCTCGAGCAACCGGCAACGAGCAGCGTCAGCAGAGCCATGAGCAGAACAGAGAGCCGCTGAGGGGAGAAAACGAACGCGAAAGGCCGCCCGGCTGAGAGCATGGAGTGTCGATCCTTGAAAACACGGCCGGCACCGGGGCGCGGCAGTTGTCCGATAAGAGAGCGTGAAGCGAGAAGTCAGCTTGCGCGAGGATATCCCCGCCGTGGGGTGGCGTCGAGTCACCCTGCCGGCCAACTCCCGCTGCAAGTTCTGCGGCCTGCGCATTACACTGGGCGCTTTCCGTTTCGCGGCAGGAGCGCTCCATGACCCACGTTATTTCCATCCAGAGCCACGTCGCCTATGGCTACGTCGGCAATCGCGCCGCCGTGTTTCCGCTCCAGCGTCTGGGGCTCGAAGTCACTGCGATCAATACCGTTCAGTTCTCCAACCACACCGGCTACGGCGCCTTTACCGGCGACGTCTTCAGTCCGGAACATCTGCAGAACGTGCTCGACGGCGTCGAATCGCTGGTCGGGCTCAGCGGCGTCAACGCCGTGCTCTCCGGCTATATGGGTGACGAAGGGATTGGCCGGGCCGTGCTGGACAGCGTCGACCGCGTCAAGCAGGCAAATCCCGAAGCGCTCTACTGCTGCGATCCGGTAATGGGTGACATTGGCCGCGGTTTCTTCGTGCGCGAGGGCATTCCTGAATGGATGCGCGATCACGCCGTCTCGCGGGCGGACATCGTCACGCCTAACCAGTTCGAACTCGGCTTTCTCGCCGGGCGCGAGGTGAAAACGCTCGACGACGCCCTAGCCGCCACCCGCGCGCTGCGTGCCAAGGGACCAAAGGTCGTGCTGGTGACCTCCCTCGAACTCGAGGGTGACGAGGACGAGCACATCGGCATGCTGGTCGATGCGCCCGCCGGCAGCTGGCGGATCGCCACGCCCCGGGTGGATTTCGTCATTCCACCCAACGGGGCCGGCGATTTCACGGCGGCGATGTTTCTTGCCCACAGTCTGCGCGCCGGGGTCACCGACGAAGGCCCTGCCCGTGCGCTGGAGCAGACCGCGGCTGCCGTACACATGCTGTTCGAGCACACCCGCCGCGCCGGCACGCGGGAGCTTGCCATGATCGCCGCCCAGCAGGATATCGTCTCTCCGACGGTGACGCTGCACGCCGAGAAGGTTCGCTGACACCGATGACGCTGAACGACGCGCCCGCACCGCCGCTCTACCTTGGCATGGCGATGTGGGCCAACAGCGACTGGCGCGGCACCCTGCTCCCCGCCCATGGCGATGCGAGCCTGACCGACTATGCCGGCATCTTTAATGCGGTGGAGGGCAACACCACCTTCTACAGTGGCCCACCCAGCGTCGACACCGTCGCTGCCTGGGCGGCGCAGGCCCCTGCCAGCTTCCGATTCTGCTTCAAGCTGCCTGGCGAGCTGACCCATCGCCAACGTCTGCGCGGCACCGATGAGGCGTTCACTCACTTCATCCAGCGTCTAGCGCCCCTGCATGACCGTCTTGGCCCACTGATGGTCCAGCTACCTCGGGATTTCGGCCATGCCGAGCTGCCTGCGCTGGAGCATCTGCTCTCTCGCTGGCCTAGTGGTATCCCCTGCGGGGTCGAGGTGCGAGCCCCTGAATTCTTCCTCAAAGGGGGCGCCGAACAGGGATTTAACCGCTTGTTGATAAGTCAAGAGGCGAATCGCGTTTTGCTCGACGTGCGTGCCCTTTTCTCCACGGCCGCAGGGCTTGACAAAAAGCTTGCAGCAGCTCAGGGAGAAAAGCCCAAAGTCCCGTTACACGTGCTCTCCACGGCGGTCAACCCTGTCGTTCGCTTCATCGGCCACTTCGACGAGGCCATTAATCAAGTCCGTTTCGAGCCGTGGATAGAACGCCTTACCCTGTGGATAAAACAGGGGAAAACCCCTTTTCTCTTTGTGCATACGCCGGACAATCGAGAGGCACCACAACTCGCCCGAAACCTGTATCGCCAGCTCGCCGAGCGCGTTGAATTACCGCCACTCGGGGAGTTCGCGGGCGAACGACAGGAATCGCTGTTTTAGGTATTGCTGAATCAGGCTGTTGATAATTCATCTCATGCCCGAGACCCCGAAAGGCATGATCAGCTTGGCTTCAACCGACCTCTGGGGCGATCCACTCGCATCAAAGAGTGGGAACCTGGCGTCACGAGTCGGCGAAATCAGGTTCTGAAAACGCAAGCGGGTTACGACGATCGCGTCGACAGGCCGATGCCAACGGCGACCGCCCCGTGCACTGACCTGCCAGGCGTGTCATTCCTCTCAGGTGTCGACGAGGCTGCCTGCCTCCGAGGTTGCGAAAGAACGCGGATCGACCGCGAGCGCGCCTGCCAGTCTCTCGGGCGTTTCTCTCTAGCGTTTCTTTCAAGCGTTCTTCGTCAGCGTCTCAAGTATCCCCTGCGGGCGTACCGAGACTGAAGCGTGTCGCTGACCGTCAGGCAGTAGCTATTCGACAGTCTGCCGTGACGATCAGAAATGACAGTGGGCGTTGCGCCTCAATGAAGATTGCCAGCCATTGTTGGGTTACTGGATAAGGGGGCGCCGCCTGTCGTCGTCAGTCACCCCAGCACGCCTTTCGAGCGAAAAGTAGTCGAATTAAAATTTTTGTATCGATAAGTAATTATTATAGGAAAACGCTAAATGAAGTTTGGGTTAAAACTTGCCATCGTCTCGGAATTCCACCGGGCAGGAGGGACCGGCACGACGGCCTCTAGCGGGCCAGTGAGCGCGCGCAGCGCCCGTGAATCGTGCCTTGACGGCGCGCAAGTCAAATATTGAACGTGTCCGACTCGACTCTCAACTGCCCTGCCAACGGCCGTCGTCTAACGCAAAAAGTGCCCTCGACGCCCGCTCGACAGTCGGTTGAATAAATAAAATTCATCGCTTAATCTCCCGCGCTTCCTTTTCAAGCCATCACTTTAAAATAAGCGACTCGGGGACTCTTTCATGGGACTTGCCACTGCTGGCGTCATTCTTAACGTGCTGTTAGCGGCGGCCGTCGCCTTCAACGTGACTCAAGATCTATCCGGTACGGCCGCGACTGTCTTCCTCTCGCTGACGGCTGCTTCCCTGGCGGCGACGATCGTGGGTTTTCTCCTTGCCCTCAGCGATCGTAAGGGGCGAATGGGTCCCATTCTGATGATCGTTGGTTCGATCCTTTTCGTCCCCGGTGGGCTCGTTGCCGTCTTCGGTGCGAAACGTCTCATGAGCCAATCGAAACAGGATCAGCGAGCTCAGGAAAAATTCGAGTCCTGATGACATAGGCGCCACCCGGTGGGTGCGCTCGTATCGCCGCAAGGAGACGTCGTGTCGCAATCTGATCCTTTCAACGACCACTGGTATTACCAGGATGGCGGCAACGTCCGTGGGCCCTTGTCCAAAGAACGCATGATCGTTGCGATCATGGATCGAGACATTGGCGCGGATACGGCAGTCTGGAACACCAGCTGGCCGGAAGATGCCGCGACAAAGCCGCTGAGTGACACGGCGCTCGGGGACTATCTAACGGATGAGGCAAGAGAGAGACATCAGCCCCAGCCCGTCAGCGACACCCTGGCTTGGGTACTGGCACTCTTCCCGCTCGCTTTCTTATTCATCGATAGCGCGCTGATATACAACTATAGCCCTGTCGTGTTTGACGATGGCTACCTGTTTGCGGTGCCGATCGTCTACTCGCTGATTGCGCTGGTGGATGCCTTGAGCATCCGAGACAGCGGCCGCAGCAGGGCACCCCTCTACTGGTTTTGGGTCATCCCGGTCTATCTGGCGGTCAGGGCGCACAAGCTCAGGCGAGGCGTTCGTTTCTTCTGGATGTGGTTGGTTTCCTCGGTGCTTTATGGCGTCGTCGTCTTCGGTATCGTCGATGGCGGCTACTTCTTGCCGTCCTCTCGTCCGCTGCCGGCCTGCTCGAGCCCGATGGTCACCGAGACCAATAAAGCGCTCTTCGATGAGGCAGTCGCCCAAAGCAGCAATCCTTACGGCGCCATGTCCCGGTCGCTTCAGAATGCGATCGCCGGCGAGTATGGCAATCCCTATGCCAATGGCTATTCGACCTACATGCCCAGCCCGAAAGCCACTGACATCGTGGACGTCGAAGAGGTGGGGGAAACGGAAACGGTTCGCTCATGTCAGGCGGTCGTTGCCACGTCCCATGGCCCCGATGTGCCGATCGATTACCGCGTTACCCGTGTAGACGGCGGTGTCGAAGTCGAACTACGGTCCCGCGAGGGCTGACTTTTCTATTCACCAAGAGTTAAAAAATGGAAAACAGTGATATTCAAGGCCCGCAGAAAAATCGAATCCTTGCCCTGATTCTCTCCATGGGGTTCGGGTTTTTGGGGCTTGATCGGTTTTATCTGGGGAAATGGAAGTCCGCGCTCTTCAAGGTGATAACGATCGGGGGGCTCGGTCTTTGGTGGTTCATCGATGCCACGATCCTGCTTGTCGATGCCTTCCTCTACTCACTGGGCAAGCAGAAGGGCATGATGAAAGACAGCCAGGGCAGGGAATTGAAGTACGGACTCTCGCTTTATCGCCTTCACAACGGATCCTTCGAGCAGGACTGGTTCAAGTAGTCGAGCCGACGAAAGCTTGCACTACGGAGTCCTCGAGTGGGCCATTGCGTCATAATAGGCGGCGCGGTGTTTCGGCTGAACGATCTCGTTGGGAATCGGCACGCAGGCCTGGCCATCAGGCCGGCGCGTCGACGGCTTGGATAATCACCCAGGCTAACGGCGTCTCACGAGGCCAGCGAAGCGTCGTAACTTGCCAGCCATTGTCGTAAAGTATGGCGCGCAGAATCGTCCGCCGAATTGGGTGTCAGCCTTGATATAGGGGAAGTCAAAGTGATCGTCAGGAACGCAACTATCGCCGTTGCCGCCGTCTCCATCGCCATCGTGTTGAGTGGTTGCAGCACCGTTGCAAAAACGTCGAAGCAGAGTGATTTCAGCTATTTCGAAAATCACGACGACTTCGATGATTCGGATCGAAGCGCTGTCTCTACCCCTACGGAGAGCTCTGATAGAGACGCGAGCCTATCCTGGGAATGCATGAGCGATGGCCTCAACGTTATCTATACGCACGGTACCTATTATGGCGGCGATGACGATGACGACATTCTCGTTCGCTATCGAATCGACGAGCAGGAAGCGTCCGATCAGATGTACTGGCGGCTCCTTGTCGGCAATGAAGCGTCCTACATTCGGATGAACCGCGTCGACCAGTTCACCGAAGAAGCGAAAGCCGGCAGTGAGATCCGACTGGAAGCGATCGATCCGCTCGATGGCGAACGGCTGATTGATACTTTCTCCCTGGTCGGTCTTTCAGACGCCCTTGGAAAACTCTCCTGCTACGGACAATAAACGTCCACTCGGCTCACTCTCGGCGCGGGCCAGGCCCGCGCTGGCCGAGCGAAGCGATCTCAGTCCCTCTCACTGTTTTATCCACACCCCGTAGGTCACCTCCCTATCCGGGGCGGGATCGTTTTCCAGTCCGCTGATTCCACTCCATAGCCACGTTGAATGGGGTGAGCGATTGGCCCTGAGCGCCCTGCGCCTCAGCGGCGATTCGGATCATGGGCGATGCTGTTGTTCGAGTGAATCGAGAGTCAACGGGCCAACGGCTCGAAATTTCCTACCGGTTCCGCCAATCTAACCCCTGGCTGCTCGCACGCGGGCAGGACCCCCGGCTTCGTTTGAGCAATCGAGTATCGACAATGGATTCGCTGACCTTCATTTCGAGTCTTGTCCGGTCGTTGGCCTGGCCGGTGTTTGCACTGATCCTCGCGCTGCTTTTCAGGGATCAGATCCTGCAGTTCGGCACCTTTATTAAGAAGCTGCGGGCGGGCCCTTTCGAGGCGGAGCTGGAACACGACCTGGAGCAGTTACGATCACTGCTCCCCATGCACCGCACCGCTGCTGGGGGGCGGGCAGATGATGACGTCGGGTTTCTCACGACACTGGCCAAACGCCACCCTCGAACGGCCATTCTGGAATCCTGGACTCAGCTGGAACAGGCGGCTCGCGCAGCCGTGCGATCGCAGCAGCAAGGAGAGCCTGGTCAGGATCACGTAGCTGTCGCTCGGCTACCGGAACCGCTGGTCCGTGCAGGGCTGATCGATCAGCCGCAGGTGACGCTCTATCATGAGCTACGTCGTCTGAGAAACGATGTGGCGCATGCGACCGCGCACGAACCGACAAGAGAGGCGGCAAGCGCGTTCGTTGCGCTAGCCACGACGTTGCACACCCGTCTGACGCCTTGAGCCTTGTCCCGCTTGCCCCCGAGGCGTGGGGAGGCGGGCGTTGCCTGTCGAGCCGTTCCTGCGGCGAATCCTTGGCGCCGTTGCCCGTCACGCCGTCGAGCCCAATACGGTCTGTCGACAACCGACTCGCTCGATGGGTGGCGCTGGGGCCATCGATCGGTCACGAAGCCTGCCGAGCGACGGGACTGACAGCAACGACGCCATAGCGAGGCAATATCCAGCAGTCCGGATAAGACAATAACGGCTGCTCAGAAACGCTGAGGTAGTGGGATCGTTTGCCGCACGCGAAATCGATAGCGGGATTTTTCGAGGTGACGGCTTTTTCGCTCCATGGCGCGGAACCTGGGGGGATGAGTCGTTATAATCCGGCGCGGAAAACAACGCAGGCAAGGTGCGGGAGGCGATGCTTCTCGCCTTTTGCAGTCTCCGACAATAGCGATAGTGACGGTGAATCAATGGCGAACAAGACGCATACCCACGCGCAGTGGTCATCGCGCACGGCATTCGTGCTGGCCGCGACCGGCTCGGCGGTGGGGCTGGGCAATATCTGGAAGTTTCCCTACATGGTGGGCGAGAGCGGCGGCGCGGTGTTCGTGCTGGTCTATCTCTGCTGCATCGCGCTGATCGGCCTGCCGATCCTGGTCTCCGAGTGGTTGGTGGGCCGCCGTGGGCAGTCCAACCCGATCAATTCGATGCTCAAGGTCAGTCGCGATGAGGGGCGCTCACCGGCGTGGGCACTGGTGGGGCTTGCCGGGGTGCTGGGCTCGTTTCTGATTCTGTCTTTCTACAGTGTGGTGGGCGGCTGGTCGCTCAATTACACCTGGGGCTCGGCGACCGGCGGGGTCGGTGAATCGGCGGGCGTGGCCCTCGGCGACTACTTTGGGGCGTTGCTCGAGCAGCCTTGGACGCTCTTCGGCTGGCACACGCTGTTCATGATCGTGACCTTCGCCATCGTCGCCTGCGGTGTCAAAGGCGGGCTCGAGCGCGCTGCCAAGTGGCTGATGCCGCTGCTGATCGTCGCGCTGGTGGTGCTGATCGGTTATGGCACGACCACCACCGGCTTCGGTCAGGCGGCCGACTTCATGTTCTCGCCGGACTGGAGCAAGCTCAATGGCAGTGTGGTGCTGGCCGCTCTGGGGCATGCGTTCTTCACGCTGTCGCTGGGCATGGGGATCATGATGGCCTACGGCTCCTATCTCGGTCAGGACGTCGATCTGATCAAGACCGCGCGCACCGTGGTGATCCTGGATACGGTGATCGCGCTGGCTGCCGGCATGGCGATCTTCCCGGTGGTCTTCGCCAACGGGCAGGATGCTGGCTCCGGCCCGGGGCTGATCTTCGCGACGCTTCCGGTCGCCTTTGCGGATATGCCCGCCGGCATGCTCTTCGGCACGCTGTTCTTCGCGCTGTTGACCATCGCCGCGCTGACTTCGGCGATCTCGCTGCTGGAGCCGGTCACCGAGTTCCTCGAGGAGCGTACGCCGCTACCGCGAATCGGTGCGGCGCTGGTGGCGGCACTGGCTGCCTGGGCGCTGGGCATCGCGGCGCTGCTGTCGTTCAACCTCTGGTCAGGCTTCACCCCGTTCGGGCTTGGCGTGTTCGATCTGCTCGATACGCTGACCGCCAAGTTCATGTTGCCGCTGACCGGCCTCGGCGCGATCGTCTTCGTTGGCTGGTTCGTGAAGAGTGAGGGCGTCAACCAAGAGCTGGCACTCGGCGGCACCGGCGAGATGATCTGGCGAATCGTTTCCCGCTTTGTCGCACCGATCGGCGTGATCGTGGTGTTCGTCTCCAGCCTGTGAGACGCGTCTAGACCGGTGTCCTGCGGGCGAGCCGAGCTATAGCGGCGCTCGTACCACACCACCGAGAAGCGGCCGCGCCGGAGCGATCCGGGGCGGCCGTTTTTGTCATGCCAGCCGCAACTCATTCGGTTACCGCCATGCGAGCCGGCCGCGGTTCACGACAATCAGAGCGGCCTCAGTTCGGCAGCTCGGCAATCTCGTCGGAGAGTTTGCGGGTCTCCTGACGACGTTCGATGCCCCGTCGGGCCTTGAGATAGCGCACGGCGGCGCGACGCTTGCGCTGCTCGTGCGCGTCGGCTTCGAGATGCATGAAGATGTCGAAGATTTCGCTTTTCAGCGTGTGAAGATCGTCAATCGAGTTCATTGATGGAATCTCCCGGCAGGCTCGGTTCCATTGGGTGGATACCGGCCTTGATACTATATCCGGCTTTACAGGTGTGTGAATCTCCCGACGAAAGTGGCATGTGCTCGATGTCGACGCGGCCACAATCGGGCTTTTCGCGCTGCCTGGCGGGGCGTGCGTGTCCGCGGCGACGGGAGTCGGGCATAATCGGCGCCACGATAGGCAGCAACCCAGCGTGAGATCCGAGATGCCGAAACCCGAGAATCCGTCATGAGTCATTCGCTTTTTGATGAACTTCGCGTGCACATGGACCAGCTTCGCCGCTCCGAGCAGAAGGTGGCGCGCTTCGTGCTGCGTCATCCGGAGGAGGTGATCCTGATGCGCATCACCGATCTGGCCAGCGAGGCCCAGGTCAGCGAGCCGACGGTGATCCGCTTCTGTCGGGCGATGAACATGGCCGGTTTCCAGGAGTTCAAGCTCAAACTGGCGCAGATGATGGCCAAGGGAAGTCAGTACGCTCAGTTCAGTCTCAACGATGGCGAGAGTGTCTCGGCGTTTTCCCATGGCATTTTCGATAGCACGATCGACACCCTCACCCAGGTGCGTGATCGACTCGACAACGATGCCCTCGGGCAGGCGATCGCCGCACTGGTGGTCGCCAACCGGGTAGAGTTCTACGGCTACGGCGCCTCGGGGATCGTTGCCGCCGACGCTCAGCACAAGTTCTTTCGCCTGCAGATTCAGTCTGCCGCCCACAGCGATCCGCACATGCAGGCGATGTCCGCCGCAACGCTCAAGAAGGGCGATGTCGTGGTGGCGATTTCCCAGACCGGGCGCACGCGGGCGCTGGTCTCCAGCGCCAAGACGGCGGTCAAGGCCGGCGCCACGGTGATCGGTCTCTGCCCCAGCGAGTCACCGCTCTCCCGCGAAGTGACGCTGACGCTGCCGGTAGACGTCCAGGAAGATACCGAGATCTATATTCCGATGACCTCGCGGATCGCGCACCTGCTGACCATCGACGTTCTTGCGGTGGGCGTCGCCAAGAACCGCGGCCCCCAGATCAGCGGACAGCTCAAGGCGATCAAGAAAAGCCTCGGCGCGCTGCGCGTATCCGGTAGTGCCACGCCCTGAGGCGTTGGCTTGCCGCCTGCGGATCACGACAAAAGGCCACCCGGCNNGCCGGGTGGCCTTTTTTGAGCGCGATCGAGACCGAGACCCGACCGCTTTCTGCGAGACCGGCGGCAAGACCCCGCGCAGGGTCTCGCCGCCATGACCGGCCGTCAGGCGCGGTAGTCGGTCTCGGAGTAGAGCACCCGCAGGCGCAGGGTGTGGTTGACCTGCTTGAGCGCTTCCAGTGCCTTGTCGCCGTAGCCCTTGTCGACGTCGATAACCACGTAGCCCACCTGATCGTTGGTCTGCAGGAACTGACCGGCAATGTTGATATCGTTTTCCGACAGTACCCGATTGATCTCGGAGAGCACCCCGGGCACGTTCTCGTGAATGTGCAGCAGACGATGCTTGTCGGGGTGCGAGGGCAGTGCGACCTCGGGGAAATTGACCGAGGTGATGGTGGTGCCGTTGTCGGAGTAGGTCACCAGCTTCTCGGCGACTTCGACGCCGATGTTCTCCTGGGCTTCCAGCGTAGAGCCACCGATGTGCGGGGTCAGGATGACGTTCTCCAGCCCGCGTAGCGGCGAGGCGAATTCTTCGTCTGCGCCCTTGGGTTCGACCGGGAAGACGTCCACTGCCGCGCCCAGCAGCTTGCCGCTCTTGAGCGCCTCCGCCAGCGGGTCGATATCGACCACCGAACCGCGGGAGGCGTTGATCAGAATACCGCCCTGTTTCATCAGCGCGATCTGTTCGGCGCCGATCATCCAGCGCGTCGAGGCCAGATCCGGCACGTGCAGCGTGACCACGTCGGCGCGGGCCAGCAGCTCCTCGAGGCTCCCCACCTGGCGGGCGTTACCCATGGCGAGCTTGGTCACCACGTCGTAGTAGAGGACGTCGAAGCCAAGCCCCTCGGCAAGTACCGAGAGCTGCGCGCCGATGCTGCCGTAGCCGACGATACCCAGAGTCTTGCCGCGGGCCTCGTGGGAGTTCTTGGCCGACTTCAGCCAGCCGCCCTGATGGGCGCGAGCATTCTTTTCCGGGATGCCGCGCAGCAGCATGATGGTCTCGGCCAGTACCAGTTCGGCCACCGAGCGAGTGTTGGAGAAGGGCGCGTTGAAGACCGGGATGGCGCGTTTGAGCGCGGCGTCGAGGTCGACCTGGTTGGTGCCGATGCAGAAGCAACCTACCGCGGTCAGTTTCTCGGCGGCGGCGAAGACCCGTTCGGTGAGCTGGGTCCGCGAGCGCAGGCCGATGAAGTGAACGTCACGGATCTTCTCGATCAGCGCCTCTTCCGTCAGCGACGTCGAGAGCGTTTCGATATTGGTGTAGCCCGCGTTCAACAGCGAATCCACGGCGGACTGATGAATGCCCTCGAGCAACAGGAATTTGATCTTGCTCTTGTCCAGAGACGTCTTGGCCATTGGGGATCAACCTTTCTTCATCGGCTTGGCGCGACAGTGACGCAGCGAGTCTCGCTGCAGGGGTAGAGGACCGGCTGAGCCGTCGCTAGGGCCGCGGCGGTAGCGGTCTCAAGGGGGGCATAGCGTATCACAGGCGTCGCGTTTCGAGACGAAAACGACGCCCATAGCCATGAAGGGGCGGTGTCGATAAGGCAGGCGCGCCCCGGTCACCCGAGGCGCGATGAGCTGCTGGCTCAGGGGGTCAGCACGATCTTGCGGCAGTCGTCCGTCTTGGCGTCGAACATCTGGTAGCCCTTGGCTGCATCCTCGAGCTTCATGCGGTGGCTGATGATCGATTCCGGCGCGAGCGTGCCGTCCTGAATCGCTTGGAGCAACGTCGGCAGGTAATGGTGCACGTGCGTCTGGCCGCCTTTCATGGTCAGACCCTTGTCGAAGAAGTCTCCGATCAGGAAGCCATCCACTGCGCCGGCGTAAACGCCCGGAATGCTGACGTTGCCGCCCCGGCGCACCGCTGCCAGGCACTGGTGTAGAGCGATGTCGCTGCTCTGCACCTCGAAGCGATCCATCGACGGCAGCTTGCCGCCGTGGCCCTTGGACTCATAGCCCACGGCATCGATCACTGCGTCCACACCACGGTAGCCGTCGGTCATCTGGATGATGGCGTCGGCGACGTCCTCGACCTCGTCGAAGTTGAGCGTCTCGACACCGTAGGTCTGCTTGGCGAAATCCAGGCGATAGGGCTGGTTGTCGATCATGATGATGCGCTCGGCGCCCTCCATGCGGGCACAGGCCGCCGTCAGCAGACCGACCGGGCCGGCACCGAAGATCGCCACGCTGGAGCCCTTCTGAACGCCCGCGTTGAGCACTGCCTGATAGCCCGTCGGCAAGATGTCGGACATAAACAGGACCTTTTCGTCCGATAAGCCCTCGGGGATCGCGTAGGGGCCGGCGTTGGCCTGGGGCACGCGGACATACTCCGCCTGGCCGCCGGGGACGCCACCGTACATGTGCGAGAAGCCGAAGAGTGCCGCCGGGGCGGGAATCGACTTCTTGTTCAGGGCACCGCCGTCATCGGGATTGGTGGTCTCGCAGGCGGCGTAGAGCGCGTGCTGACAGAAGAAACAGCTGCCGCAGGCGATGACGAACGGCACCACGACGCGGTCGCCCTTCTTCACGCTGGTGACCGCTGAACCGGCCTCCTCGACGACGCCCATGAACTCGTGGCCGAATATGTCACCGGGTTCGGTGGCGGGCATGGCGCCCCGGTAGAGGTGCAGGTCCGAGCCGCAGATCGCCGTTGCGGTGACGCGCAGAATGATGTCGTCGTCCGCTTGGAGCTGGGGTTCGTCAACGTTATCGACGCGTACGTCCTCGGCGCCGTGATAAACGAGTGCTTTCAAGATCATCTCCTTGATCGTTGTCGTGATCGCCCCGACCGGCTCGCGCCGTGACGAAATCATTGACGTTGTGCTGCCCGTAATGCGTCGGAAAATCGCGATGCTTCTCATGCCGATCTCGGGCAGACTCCATGAAAGTAGAAGGCTGTTGGCGCGCCTGCCAGATAAAGGTTGCGATCAGCGTCGAATAAGCGGTTAAAAGACGCTAAAAACAAGATTTATTAATCTGTGTTAACGCGCAGACGACATCGCTTACGCCGTCAGCGCTCGTCAGCCAGCGAGCCCGGCGAGAATGGGCGGGCAAGGGCAGACGACCCCGGGGGGCAGCGGTGTATACTCATCGGTCAAACGCAAACCGGCGTGCGGCATGGCCGCCTCGCCCAGACGACAGCTCTCGATGCCGGCTCGGTTTGGCGAGAGCGACGACACGAGAGCCCTATGTCCGACAACAGCGCCGACCGGCCAGCGACTCAGGCCGACCGCGACCCGCCGCAGGATTTCGCCGCCACGCTTTCCCAGCTCGAGGGTCTGGTTAGCCGGCTAGAATCCGGCGAACTCAGTCTCGAGGCATCCCTCGAGGCCTTCGAGCGTGGCATTCGACTGACTCGTGACGCCCAGCGGCGTCTCGACGGCGCCGAACTAAAGGTGCAGGCGCTGCTCGAGCAGGCCGATGGCGGCCTCGAGGAAGTCGCCTTCGATGCCCCGCAGCCTGACCGGGGGGCCGGGAATGGGCAGTGACGCCACGCAGGAGTTCGCCCGCGCGAATCCTTCAGCCAGCACACCAGGCGACGTCGGCCTGTCGTCGCAGGCGATCGATGCGGCACGCGAACGCGCCGAACGGGTGCTCGCCGGCTGGCTCGACCGCCAGGATGGCGCCTGTGCCTCTCTTGACGACGCCATGCGCTACGGTGTCCTCGGCACCGGCAAGCGGCTGCGGCCGATTCTCGTCTATCTCGCCGGCCAGGCGCTGGGCGGGGACGATGATGCGCTCGACGCGCCCGCGGCTGCGGTGGAAATGATCCACGCCTATTCGCTGGTTCACGACGACCTGCCAGCGATGGACGACGACGATCTGCGGCGGGGCCGGCCTACCGTGCATCGCGCCTTTGACGAGCCCTCGGCCATTCTCGCCGGCGATGCCCTGCAAACGCTTGCTTTCGAGGTGGTAGCGGCCTCGCCGCATCCGCGCCTCGGTGCCCTGATCACCACGCTCGCCCGTGCCGCCGGCCGCGATGGCATGGCGGCCGGCCAGGCGATCGACCTTGGCGCAGTGGGCTCGCGGATGGACCTGGCGTCGCTGCAGCGCATGCATCAGCACAAAACCGGCGCGCTGATTCGCGCTGCGGTGAGGCTCGGGGCGCTGGTGGCGGTGGACGAGAGCGACCCCCGGGTCAGCGCGCTTGACCGCTACGCTGCCGCCATCGGCCTGGCGTTCCAGATTCAGGACGACGTGCTCGATGTCACCGGCGATACGCAGACGCTGGGCAAGGCCTCCGGCGCCGATGCCCAGCGCGACAAGCCGACCTATCCTGCGCTACTGGGCCTGGAGCCGGCGCGCGAGCGCGCTCAGGCGCTGCTGACCGAAGCTCTCGAGGCGCTCGACATTCTGGGCGAGCGCGGCACGGCGCTGGCAGCGCTGGCGAGATACATGATCGATCGCGATCACTGACCGGTAACGACATGTCTATGAAGTTGTTCGATGAGATTCCCACCCAGCGCCCGCTGACGCCGCGGCTCGACACGCTCGAGACCCCGGAAGGGCTGCGGGAGCTATCCCTGTCCCAGCTGCGCGAGGTCGCCGACGAGCTGCGCGCCTATCTGCTCTACAGCGTGGGGGTCAGCGGTGGCCATTTCGGGGCCGGTCTCGGCGTGGTCGAGCTGACCGTTGCGCTGCACCGCGCCCTCGAGACCCCCCACGACCGGCTCGTGTGGGACGTCGGCCACCAGGCCTATCCGCACAAGATCCTGACCGGTCGGCGTGAGGCGCTGCTGGGCATTCGACAGTACGGGGGGCTTGCTGCCTTTCCGCGGCGCGAGGAGTCGGCGTTCGACACCTTCGGCGTTGGCCACTCCAGCACCTCGATTTCGGCCGCACTCGGCATGGCGCTCGGCGCCCGCGCGAAGGGCGAAAAGCGTCGTGTCTGCGCGGTGATCGGCGACGGCGCACTGACCGCCGGCATGGCGTTCGAGGCGCTGGCCCACGCCGGCCACGTCAACGCCAATCTGCTGGTGGTGCTCAACGACAACGAGATGTCGATCTCCGAAAACGTTGGCGGTATGGCGAGTTATCTGACCCGGATTCTCACCAGCAAGCCCTACGCGGCGATGCGTGAAAACTCCAAGCGGGTACTGTCGCATCTGCCGGGCGCACTCGAGTTTGCCCGCCGCACCGAAGAGCACGTCAAAGGGATGATCAGCCCGGCGACGCTGTTCGAGGAGATGGGGTTCAACTACATCGGTCCCATCGACGGTCACGACCTCGGCGCGCTCAATCAGGCACTCGAGGCGCTGCGCGACCAGGAAGGGCCGCAGTTTCTCCACGTGCGCACGCGCAAGGGACGGGGGTTTCGGCCGGCGGAGTCCGACCCGATCGGCTTTCATGCGATCACCAAGCTCGAAAAGACACCGCCGCCCGCGCCCAAGGTCGATGCCGTCTCCGCGCCGGCAGCTACACCCCAGCCCAACAGCGAGGTGTCTCGGCCGAAGCCGCGCAAGTACTGCAATGTCTTCGGTGACTGGCTCTGCGACATGGCGGCGGCGGATTCACGGCTGATCGGCATCACCCCAGCGATGCGCGAAGGCTCCGACCTGGTGCGTTTCTCGCAGACGTATCCGGAGCGCTACTTCGACGTCGCAATTGCCGAGCAGCACGCGGTAACGCTTGCCGCGGGCATGGCCTGCGAGGGCATGAAGCCGGTGGTGGCGATCTACTCGACCTTCCTGCAGCGCGGCTACGATCAGCTGATTCACGACGTTGCCGTGCAGCATCTTGACGTCACCTTCGCCATCGACCGCGCCGGGCTCGTGGGCGAAGACGGCCCGACGCACCACGGCGCCATGGATCTCTCGTTTCTGCGCTGCGTGCCGGGCCTGGTCATTCTGGCGCCGGCGGACGAGGCGGAGTGCCGGGCGATGCTCTCGACGGCCTACCACCACGCCGGTCCTGCGGCGGTGCGCTACCCGCGCGGGACGGGGCCGGGCAGCGAGATTCCCACCGATCTGGAGGCGCGCATCCCCATTGGCCGTGCCGAGAGCCGACGGCAACGTCGCGGTAGCGAGGTCGGCGAGCGCGCAGGCCCCAGCGTGGCGCTACTCGCCTTCGGCAGCCTCAACGTGCCGGCCGCCGACGTCGCCGAACGTCTCGACGCGACCCACATCAACATGCGCTCGGTGAAGCCGCTCGATAGTGAAGCCATCCTGCGCGCCGCCCGCGACCACGATCTGGTGGTGACGCTCGAGGAGAACGTCGTCTCCGGCGGTGCCGGCAGCGGTGTCAATGAAGTGCTGGCCGCGGCGGGCGTCGAGATTCCCCTGCTCAACCTCGGTATCCCGGATGCCTTCGTTGAGCACGGCAAGCCGGCGGAGCTGCTGCGCGACTGCGGGCTCGATGCCGAGGGTATCGAGGCCGCGATTCGCCAGCGTCTGGCCGCGGCCGATGCGGCTGCTGAATAACGAACCTTCTGAATAACGAATAACGGACTTATCCATGCTGTTTCTGATTGCGGTTGGCGCCTTCATTGGCTATCTCATCGGCAAGCTGCCGGGGCTTCTCATTGGTGCGGGCGTCGGCTGGTGGATCACCAAAAAGCTGCGGGCGTCGCTGCTGGGCAAGGTGGTCAATATCCAGCATCAGCTGCTCGAATCGACCTTCGCGGTGATGGGGTGTGTGTGCAAGGTTGACGGCCACATCACCGAAGACGAGATTCGTACCGCCCAGACGCTGTTCGACCGCATGCAACTCAGCGCCGAGCAGCGGGAGCGGGCCAAGGCCGCGTTCAATCGCGGCAAGGAAGCGGACTTCGACCTCGATGCCGAGGTGGCGAAGGTTCGCCAGGTGACCGGCGGTCAGCGTGCGCTGCTGCAGGTCTTCCTTCAGGTCCAGCTGGCGGCGATTGCCGCCGACGGTCAGATGCATCCGGCCGAGCACAAAGTGCTGCTGCGTGTGGCGCGCGGGCTCGGCTTCTCCGAGGCCGAGATCGATCAGATCGAAGCGATGCTGCGTGGTGGACATCAGGCCGGCGGTAGCCAGGCGAGCAGCGGTCAGTCGCTGGAGGATGCCTATCGTGTGCTGGGGGTCTCGGAAGAGGCCACCGACGCCGAGCTCAAGCGCGCCTACCGTAAGCTGATGAGCGAAAACCATCCCGACAAGCTCGCCGGCAAGGGGTTGCCAGAGAGCATGCGCGAGATGGCCAAGGAGCGCACCAGCGAGATCAGCAATGCCTACGAGCTGATTCGCAAGCGCCGCGCCGGCGAGGTCTGAGCGGCCGCGTCGCGGCTGCTGCCGTGGCGGATGCCTCACTGGAAAGCCGCCGGCGACGCTATCGCCGGCGGTTTTTTTCATGGTGGCGTCTATTGGCTGTCGGCGAGGGAAAGTCTTAGATTGAAGGGATTGCCGACATGACTCGTTGCCACAAGGATGTCACCGCATGCTCGCCAAGGCTGAGCTCTACCGCACTGCCGCGCGTGTTCTGAGTACCCTGGATCGAACCGGCTGGATACTGCGCTATCGCTGGGGGGATCGGCGTCTGCTGGAGGACGTGATCCTGCCGACACTGGACCGTGACCCGGCCGTGTCATCGGCGCTGCTCGTCGGCTGCGCCTGGTATACGCGACACTACCCGCGTTTACTGCCACGGACTCACGTCCTCACCATGGAGATCGATCCCGCCAAGGCGGCGTTCGGTGGCGAGCGGCATCTCGTGGCCAATATGGTGGAGATTCGTCAGCACGTGGCGCCGGGGTCGCTGGATGCCATCGTGTGTAACGGGGTGCTCGGGTGGGGACTGGACGACGCCTGTGCCGTCGAGGCGGCCTTCGCCGGGGCCGTCAGATGTCTCAAGCCGGGCGGATTGTTCCTGCTTGGCTGGAACGACATCGCACCGCGCAACGGCTGCGCCCCCGACACGATCGCGGCACTCGAGGGGCTCGAGGCGGTGCCGGTGCCGGGCCTCGGGGCGCACTCACTGGTTGCGCTTGAGCGTAACCAGCACTGCTATCAGGCCTGGCGCCGGCCGGAAGAGGACGCCACGCCGGCCCAGAACACCGACCAGACGCCGGAAAAGCGCCGCGCGAGTTCCGCCGGCGGATAAAGAAAGGTCTCCGACAGCAGCCCATCGATCACGCAGTAGAAGGCGGCGAGAAAGTCCGCCTCAGTGAGATCCTGCCGCACGGCGCCCGCCGCTCGGCCCTCGGCCAGCAGCGCAGACAGGCGCTGATCGATACGGCGCTCACCCGCCAGCATGATCTGGCTCGCCTCGTCGGCGAGTTCCTGCGGGGGGAAGAGCAGAAAACGCTTGTAGAACACGCCTTGATGTTCGCGGTAAGCGAACGTCGCACAGTGGTGCAGCAGGTGGCGCAGCCGTTGCTCGAACGACGCCTTTGCCTGCTCGGCGAGGCTTTCGTCCATCAGCGCAATCATGTCGGCGTCGGCATCGGCGGCGAGTTCCAGAAACAGTGCCGCCTTGCTCTCGAAATGATTGTAGATCGACGGCTTCTTGATCTCGGCCGCGTCGGCAATGCGCGCAAGGCTTGTGCCTTCGTAGCCATGCCGAGCGAAGAGGGACAGGCCGATCTGTTTCAGGCGGTTGCGGGTATTCAATGAGCACTCTCTTGGGGTGACGAGCCGCCTAGCTTGCCAACAAAACGCCTGACAAATAAACTAACGACCGTTAGTTAGTCTATTGGTTAGTCTATTGGTTAGTCTATTAGTCAGTGGAGTGGGTAATGCTGCAGCCACAGTGGTTCATTCTACCGATCGCGGGCCTTGCCGAAGTGGGTTGGGCGACGGGGCTCAAGCATGCGGGGACTCCGCTCGAGTGGATGGCGACGATCGTGCTGGCGGTAGGCAGCCTGTGGCTTGCCTCCCGTGCGGTTCGCTATCTACCGGTCAGCACGGTCTACACGGTCTTCGTCGGACTCGGTGCCGCCGGCACGGCGGTCGCCGACTGGGTCGTGTTCGGCGTGCCGTTCCACTGGCCTGTTCTGGGCTTTCTGTCGATCCTGCTCGCCGGTGTGATCGGACTCCAGCAGGTGAGCGAATGATGGAGACGTCCACGCTTCACTGGTTGTTGCTGATCGTCTCCGGGGTGTTCGAGATCGTTGGCGTTGCCGGGTTCGAACGACTGCATCGCGGTCAGCGTACGTGGGGGCTGGCTCTGCTGGTGTGCGGGTTTGGTGGCTCGTTGGGGCTGCTGTCGATCGCCATGCGCTCGATCGACATGGGCGTGGCCTATGCGGTCTTCACCGGCATCGGCACCCTTGGCAGCACGCTGATGGGCATGCTGGCCTGGGGTGAATCGCGGCGCCCGCTGCGACTCGCCTTCGTCGCGATGATCGTCGCCGCCGTCATCGGCCTGAAGCTCTCGAGCTGAGGCGAGTCCCGTCTGCCGGTTCGCCAGTGGCGCCGTCAGCACCTACGCTCAACCCTCGCGCGGCGGCGATGTTCCGGTAATCCATCGGACGCCGCATGATCTTTCCGATCTCCGGAGCCCGCTCATGCATCCCATCGTGCATACGCTCATCATCGGTTGTCTTAGTTTCCTGGCATTGATCGTCGTGATCCGGCTATCGGGCAAGCGCACGCTGTCGAAGTGGAACGCTTTCGACTTCGTCGTCACCATCGCTCTCGGTTCGACGCTCTCGACGGCATTGATCTCCACCGACGTCTCGCTCGCCCAGAGCATCACGGCGTTCGTGCTGATCGTTGCGCTGCAGTTCGCGATCACCTACACGTCGGTGCGCTCGCCAAGCGTCAAGAATCTGGTCAAGTCGCAACCGACGCTGCTGCTCGAGGCGGGGGTCTTTCGCGGCGAAGCGATGCGTCGAGAGCGCGTGGTGGAGGCAGAGATACGCGCCGCGATTCGCGAGAACGGCATTGCCGACGTGGAGACCGTGCATGCGGTGGTGCTGGAGACCGACGGCACCTTCAGCGTGATCCCCGAGTCTGGCGACAGCAATTCTGCCCTGCTGGGCGTGGCGCGATAGCGCGCCACGTCGCGGGGGGGCGGAGCGGGGCCGATTGGCACCGGCCCCGCTATGGTCACGGCGCGGCAACCCTCGGCTTGCCGCTGTTGTCGCCACGCCGCTGAATCATGATCAGCAGGATCACGATGACCGCCCCGGCCAGGTCGGAGTAGATCCCGCCGTAGATCATGCACATGGCGCCGATGAACATGACGACTCGCTGCCACAGCCCCGCCGGCCCGAAGAACCATGCCTGGACCGTCGCGGAGAGCAGCACGATACCCACCGTGGCGGTGACACCCACGCGCAGGATCTGCAGCCAGCTCCCCTCCATCAGCATCGCCGGGCTATAGAAGAACATGAACGGCACGATGAAGGCGGCCAGGCCGATCTTGAACGAGGCCACCGAGGTGCCCATGGCGTTGTCGCCGGAAATGCCCGCCGCGGCGTAGGAGGCGAGCGCCACCGGCGGCGTGATGGCCGAGACGACCGCGAAATAGAAGACGAAGAAGTGTGCCACCAGCGGCTGGATACCGATGCCGATCAGCCCCGGGGCGACGACCGAGGCGGCCACGGCGTAGGCGGCGGTGGTCGGCATGCCCATCCCCAGTAGAATGCTGATCAGCATGGCGAAGAACAGCGCCAGCAGCTGACTGACACCCGCCATGCCCAGCAGCAGCGACGAGAAGCGCGCGCCGACACCGGTCAAGCCGATGACACCGACGATCAGCCCCGCGCAGGCACAGACAGCGATGATCTGAATCGACATCGTCCCACCGAGCTGCAGCGCGCGCAGGATCGCCACCGGCCCCATCTTGTGCGGCGAGAGCCAGCTGACGATGGCGGCAGCGGCGGTGGCCAGCGTGCCGGCACGAATCACCGAATAGCCCATGAACAGGGCCACGATCAGGATGATGATCGGGGCGAACAGGTAGACCTGTTTGACGAGAGCCGAGAAGCGCGGGATCTCCTCCTTGCGCATGCCGCGCATCCCCTTGCGCGCGGCTTCGAAGTCGACCATGAAATAGACCGACGCGAAGTAGAGGATCGCCGGGATCACTGCGGCAATCGCGATCTCGGTGTAGGGAATGCCGGTAATCTCGGCCATGATGAACGCGCCTGCGCCCATGATCGGCGGCATGATCTGGCCGCCGGTCGAGGCGGCGGCCTCGATGGCACCGGCGCTGCGGGCGGGGTAGCCGACCTTCTTCATCAGCGGGATCGTCAGCGAGCCGGTGGAGACCACGTTACCGGCGCTGGTGCCGTTGATCATGCCCATCAGGCCGGAGGCGAAGATCGACACCTTGGCCGGACCGCCCCGGGCCCGCCCGGCGGCGGCGAAGGCGAAGTTGACGAAGTAGTCGCCGACCTTGGAGGCCTGCAGGAAGGCCGCGAAGATGATGAACAGGATGATGTACGTCGAGGAGACGGCAGTGGTCGGTCCCAACACCCCGGCATCGGTGTAGACCTGACTGAAGAAGCGGTTGAGCGAGAGCCCCGGGTAGCCGAGAAAGCCCGGCAGCCATGGGCCGATGAAGACATAGGCGATGAACACGCCCGAGATCACGACCAGCGCCAGGCCGGCGACCCGCCGGGTCAGTTCGAGAATCAGCAGCGAGCCGGCGATCGCCGCCCAGGAGATGCCGATCGGCGCGAAGGCGGTGCCGGTCGCCGCGCGCATCGGCGAGTTGAACATCAACAGCAGGTAGCTGGAGGCGGCGGCAGCGGCCACCATCAGTACCAGCTCGGTGAGCGGCAGGATCTCGCGCGTACGACGGATGCACCAGGAGAGCAGGATGGCCCCCGCGGTGGCGACGAGCAGCGGAGCACCGAAGTGCCAGGTCTCGACGACCGGCTCGATGCGCATGGCACCGGCGGCCATCGTCTGGCGCATCAGGAAGACCTGTAGCAGGGCGTAGCCGGCGGGCAGCAGCAGTAGCGCCGCCACACCGTCCAGCCAGCGCGGCGACGCGCGACGCGTCTCGTCGACGAATTGCGCTCCGGTGTAGAGCCCGAAACCGAGAATCAAGGCGCCGCAGACGTGCAGGATGCGAAACGTCCAGGTCTCGATCGGATAGAGATTCAGGGTGATCAGGTGGAAGCTGGTGTAGGCCACCGCCAGGCCGGCGAATAACCACCACTTCCAACCCGAGAAGAGACGACGGCCGGGCTCGACGACATCCTCGTCAACGCCCTTGGCGATGATCAATTCGTCCTCGGCGTGCGGCTTGTCATGCCGCGGGGCGGTGTCTTGCGTCATGGCGCGCTTCCTTGTTCAGCCCGCGGCAGGCCGCCGATCCCGAGCCCCGATAGCGGGAGCTCGAGGGGACGGTAGGGGGGCCGCGGGCAGTCGATATCGGCGCCGCCCCGCAGGGGCGGCGGTCAATTACTCGTGGATCAGGGACGGGTCGATCTCGTAGCCATTCTCCTCGTACCAGCGCACCGCGCCCGGGTGGAAAGGCAGTACGGTGTTGTACTCGAGGTTCTCCGGTACGCTGTTGGCGGCGCTGCGATGGATATCGCGCATGCGATCGTTGTTCTCCAGACTCAGCTTGGTGATCTGGTAGACGAAGCTCTCCGGCAGGTCACAGTTGGCGATGGTGAAGTTCCACATGGAGACCGCGCGGGCGTCGGCGTCCAGCGTGCTGTAGGTGTCGGCGGGGATGCTGAACGACGATACCGGGAAGGCATCGATCACCTGCTGCTGCTCGTCTTCGGTGAACTCGATGATGTTGACGTCGGTCTGCACTTCCAGCTGGCTGACGGCAGGAATCGGGATCCCGGCGGCGAAGGCCACCACGTCGATCAGGCCATCCTGCAGCTGTCCGCCGAGGTCCGACCAGCCGCCGTTGCGACGCTCGAAGTCGACGCCCAGCGTTTCGAGAATGGCCGGGAAATAGGTGTCCGAGGTCGAGGCGGCGGGGCCGAAGCCGATGCGGGCGCCGTCAGGGATCTCCGAAATCGAGGTGATGCCGCTACTGGAGAGCGCGGCGATCGAGAAGGGGGTCTCGTACATGGGGAACAGCGCACAGACGTTGTCCATCGCCATGCCGGGTGCCAGCGGGCTTTCGCCATTCAATGCCTGTGCTGCCGGGCCCATGGTGGTCAGCCCCAGGGCCACGTCGCCGGTGTGAACGAGCGCCATGTTCTGGGTCGGCCCACCGGTGATCTCGCCGCCGCCGGAGATGCCCAATTCGTCGGCGATCAGGTTGGCCCAGCCGGAGCCGTAGACGTAGTAGGTGCCGCCCTGGCTGGCCGTGGCGACGGTGATGCTGTCCGGCCAGTCGCTGCGATCGCTCTCCTCGGCTGCCTGGGTGACCACGGAAACGGTGGCCAGCGTGGTGGCAACGCTGAGCGCGAGAGTCGTGCGTGAAAGCTGTGGCATGGTGCGTGCTCCGGTGTCGGGGATAGCGGGCGCGTCGAATCCGAACCGACGCGTCCTACACCGAAGTCATGGCAAGCCGTGCGCCACTTCCTGCGATTGTGTGTTATTTCAGTAAGTTGCTGATTTGGCGTTAAACTTTGGTCACAAGCCGAGGGCGGATCAAATGGCGGTTACCCGCACGCCCGCCACCATCCGGTGTGTGGGAATCCGCACACCGGCGGCAGGCGCTCATCAGGTGCCCTCGGCAGTATCGTCCTCTCGGCGGCGATAGGTCTCGGCCCGCAGACCATACTTCTTGAGCTTGTCGTAGAGCGTCTTGCGTGGCACACCCAGCCGTTCGCAGGCGTCGTTCATGCGCCCCCGGCTGCGGCTCAGCGCCTGATCGATCAGACTCTTCTCGAACATCTCTACCTGCTGAGAAAGCGCCATGTCGCCGCGGGTATCGTCGCTGTCGTCCATCAACGCCTCCAGACGATAGTCCCAGGCGCTGCCGATCAGGACGTAGCGCTCGGCCAGATTGCGCAGCTCGCGGACGTTGCCCGGCCAGTCGTGGGCGAGGAGTGCCGACAGACCGGCGCCGTCGAGTGGCGGGGCCTCCTGGCCGCTGCGGGTCGCGGCGACCACCGCGAAGTGCTGAAACAGCAGCGGGATGTCCTCGCGGCGCTCGCGCAGCGGCGGAATGGGAAGGGTGACCACGTTGAGCCGGTAATAGAGATCCTCTCGGAACTGACCGGCCTCGGCGGCGGCTTTCAGGTCCACCTTGGTTGCCGCGATGACTCGGATATCGAGTGCGACCGCGCGGTTGGAGCCGAGCCGCTCGATGGCCCGCTCCTGCAGGACCCGCAGCAGGCGGACCTGCAGGCTGATCGGCATCGACTCGATCTCATCCAGAAAGACCGTGCCACCCTGGGCGTACTCGAACTTGCCGATGCGCCGCTCCACGGCGCCAGTGAAGGCGCCTTTCTCGTGGCCGAAGAGTTCGGACTCGATCATGCTCTCCGGTACCGCACCGCAGTTGATGGCGACAAAGGGAGCGCCGCTGCGCCGGCTGCGCTCGTGGATGGCGCGGGCGATCAGATCCTTGCCGGCCCCTGTCTCGCCGAAAAGCAGGACATCGGCCTCGACCTGGCTGATCCGCGAGACCATGGTGGCGAGTCGGGCGATGGCCTCGGTGCGCCCGACCAGGCGTGGCCCCGGTGCCGACTGCTGAGCCTCCAGCTCGGCGCGCAGATGACGGTTCTCCAGCGCCAGCCGGCGGGTCTCGATGGCCCGCCGCACGACCTCCACCAGTTGCTCTCCGGCGAAGGGCTTCTCGAGAAAGTCCCAGGCGCCGTCGCGCATCGCCGTGACGGCCGTGGAGACATCGCCATGGCCTGTAATCAGGATGACGGGCAGCTCGGGGTCGCGGCCGTGCACCTCGCGCAGCAGGGCCATGCCGTCCATGCCGGGCATGCGGATATCGCTGATCAGGACACCGGCGAAGTCCTTGCCCAGCAGCGCGAGCGCCTCCTCGGCGCTGGCTACCGGCATCGGCTGGTAGCCGGCGAGCTCCAGCGTCTGGCCGGTCGTGAAACGCATGTGCGGTTCGTCATCGACGATGAGTACCGGTGTCTCCGAGCGGTCATTCATGAGCGGTCGCTCCACGGATGGCTGGCAGGTGAATCAGGAAGAGGGCGCCGCCCACCTCGCGGTTACGGGCTTCCAGGCGGCCCCCGAGGTCGGTGACGATGCGTTGCGAGATCGAGAGCCCCAACCCCAACCCCTGGCCGGCGGGTCGTGTCGTGTAGAAAGGCTCGAAGAGGTGCGATAGCCCCTCCGCCGAGAGACCCGGGCCATTGTCGGCGACGCTCAGGGTGACCCAGTCGTCCGTCTGTCTCGCGCTCAGTTCGAGGCGGGCCGACTCGGTCCCTTCCATCGCCTGCAGCGCGTTGCCGATCAGGTTGACCAACACCTGCTCGAGCCGGACCGGGTCGGCATGCACCCAGAGCTGCTGCGAGTCCCAGTCCTTGTCGATGGCGAGATTGCCATCGGCCCAGCGAGAGTGGAACAGGCGCAGCGCGTAGTCGAAGCACTCCTCGACCGAGACCTGGGTCAGTCGCTCGCTGCCCTGGCGAGAAAACTGGCGCAGCTGCGCGCTAATGGCGGCCATGCGTTCGATCAGCTCCGAGATCTGGACCAGATTGGCGGTCGCGTCCGCCGGCCGGCCTCGGTCGAGCAGAATACGGGCATTGTCCGCATACGCCCGAATGGCCGTCAGCGGCTGGTTGAGCTCATGGTTGATGCTCGCCGCCAACTGGCCGAGCACCGCCAGGCGGGCGGCCTGCACCAGCTCGTCGCGAGTCTGGCGCAGGCTCTCTTCGGCGCGCTTGCGCTCTTCGATCTCCTGCGAGAGATGGTGATTGGAGGCCAGCAACTCTTGAGTCCGTTCCGCGACGTGGCGTTCGAGCTCGTCGCGGGTTCGCGCCAGCGTGTTGCGCTCGCGTTCGGCAAAGCGTTCGCGCTCGCGACGAAGACGCACCCGCTGCCAACCGATGCCCCCGCCCAGCGCCAGAAGCATCCAGGCGCCGCCGGCGATCAGGGCACCGAGCCACTGGGCACGCGTCACCGGTGTCAGTGGCTTGAGAATCCGCAGGCTCCAGTTGAACCGTGGCATCGGCTGCGACAGGCTCAGGTACTCATCACCCGCCAGCCGGATCAGGAGGGCTCCCCCGGCCAGCGACTGCGTGATCTCGATGCCCAGATCCGGCAGCGGTTCACTGGCGTAGCGGCGAGTCGCGCGCAGCCCGCGCCGGGCGCTCTCCGACAGCGGGCGCAGCGCGGTCAGGCGCAGCGCCGGATCGCTGGCCATGAAGACGATCCCGTTGATGTCGGTGACCAGCAGGCGGGCGTTGAGGCGCTGCCACTCCTGCTCGATGGCATCGAGGCCGACCTTGACCACCATGACGCCGTCGGGGGTGGAGTCGAGGCCGCTGTCGGCGTCCCATACCGGGGCGGAGAAATAGTAGCCGCGAGCGCCGGACTGGGTGCCCAGGGCGTGGAAGCGACCGCCACGGCCATTGATCGCCTGTCGGTAGTAGCCGCGAAAGGCGAAGTTGTGGCCGAGAAAGCTGTCGGGGCGCTGCCAGTTGCTGGCGGCAATGGTGGTGCCGCTACGGTTCAGCAGATAGACGTCGTAGACGCCGGCTCGGGCACGCGTGCGGTCGAGCAGCCGGTTGAGCGGTGTCGCATCGCGTTCGGCCGGCGCCTGGGCCAGGAACCGGCGGACGCTTTCGCGGGTGGCGAGCAGGTGAGGGAGATAGTCGTGGCGGGTCAGATAGCCGGTGAGATTGGCCTGCGACAGGCGCAGGTCGTTGCCGGCGCTATGGATGAGGCCCTCCAGCGCCTGATCACGGGCGAACAGTGCGCCCTGCCAGGCAGTCAGGGCCAGGCCGCCGATCAGCACGCCGGCCGCCAGTACGGCTTTCATGGCACGACGGCCGCCGGGGCACGCTGATCGGCTTCCAGAAAGCCACCGGACTGGCGGCGCCAGAGCCTGGCATAGACGCCCTCGAGACGGATCAGCTCGGCGTGGGTGCCCTGCTCGACGATTCGCCCGCGCTCCATGACGACCAGGCGATCCATCGCCGCGATGGTCGAGAGCCGGTGGGCAATGGCAATCACCGTCTTGCCCGCCATCAGCCGGTCGAAATTCTCCTGAATGGCAGCCTCGACGTCGGAGTCGAGCGCCGAGGTCGCCTCGTCGAGAATCAGGATCGGCGCATCCTTGAGCATCACCCGAGCGATGGCAAGGCGCTGGCGCTGGCCGCCGGAGAGTTTCACGCCGCGCTCGCCGACATGGGCTTCGAGTCCGGTCTGACCGTCGGCGTCGCGCAGCGACTCGACGAAGCCCGCCACGTGCGCTTCCTCGGCCGCCGCCCAGGCCATCTCGTCGCTCGCATCCGGGCGACCGTAGAGCAGGTTGTCGCGCACCGAGCGATGCAGCAACGCGGTGTCCTGGGTGACCATGCCGATACTGGCGCGCAGGCTCTCCTGGGTGACTTCGGCGATATTCTGGCCGTCGATGCGGATCGCGCCGCCCTCCAGGTCATGGAAGCGCAGCAGCAGATTGACCAGCGTGGACTTGCCCGCCCCGGAGGGACCGATCAGGCCGATCTTCTCGCCGGGCTTGAGCGTCAGCGACAGATCGTCGATGACGCCGCCACCCTTGCCGTAATGAAAGCGGATGTGATCGAAGACGATCTCGCCCTGGGTTACCGTCAATGGCGGCGCATTCGAGGCATCGTCGATCGTGCGTGGCAGCGATAGCGTTGCCATTCCGTCCTGCACCGTGCCGATGTTCTCGAACAGTCTCGACACTTCCCACATGATCCACTGCGACATCCCCCACAGCCGCATCACCAGCCCCAGCGCCACCGCCACCGCTCCGACGCTCACCGCCTGCGCAAGCCAGAGATAGAGCGACAGCCAGCCGACCGCGAACAGCATCAGCGCGTTGAGCAGGTAGAGCGACCCCTCGAGCGCCGTGACCAGTCGCATCTGACGATAGACCGTGGTCAGAAAGCCGCTCATCCCCGACTTGGCGAAGGCCGCTTCGCGACTGGCGTGGGAGAATAGCTTTACCGTCTGGATGTTGCTGTAGCTGTCGACGATACGTCCGGTCATCTGCGAGCGCGCATCCGCCTGGGTCTTGGAGACGCGGCGCATGATCGGCACGAACACCCGCAGCAGCAGCAGATAGCCCACGAGCCAGGCCACCAGCGGCAGTGCCAGGCGCCAGTCCGCACTGCCCACCAGAATCAGCGTCCCCAGGAAGTAGACGCTGACGTAGTTGAGAACGTCGAACAGCTGGATGACGCATTCGCGCACGGCCAGCGATGTCTGCATCACCTTGGTGGCAATGCGTCCGGCCATCTCCTCCTGATAGAAATGCATCGACTGGCGCAGCAGATAGCGGTGCGCCTGCCAGCGAATGCGCATGGGGAAGTTGCCCATCAGCGACTGGTGCTGGAACAGCGAGTGCAGCCAGACCATGCCCGGCAGCAGCACCAGGATCACCAGCGCCATGCCGGCGAGTTTCCAGCCCTGATCGGACACAAAGGTCTCCCGGTTCTGCTCGGAGAGCCAGTCGACGATATTGCCGAGAAAGCCGAACATCCACACCTCGATGCCCGCGATCAGCGCCATCATCGCCGTGGCTGCCAGCAGATAGGGCCAGGCGCCCTTGGTGTAGTGCAGGCAGAAGGCGATCAGCGTGTTCGGTGGCTGCACGGGCTCGGCAGCAGGGAAGGGGTCGAGGCGTTGTTCGAACCAGCGAAACATGGCAATCCTGTCTGACGGCGAGGTAAGAGGGGCTCAGGCCAACGTCGGTTGGTCAGCGAGCCTACCGAGCATAGCGCGGCAGACGCGCCCGGCAAGCCGTCACGCGTGAGAGGAGCCGGAGGCGACCGCGAGACGGCGGCGACCGTCTCGGGGAGGGCTGAGACCGCCAGTGCGAGTGCGCTGGCGCAAGCGGGCGAGGATCAGGCCTGAAACGGCAGCACCGCCGTGTAGACGGCGAAGAAGTGGCAGACGCTGCCGCCGATCACGAACAGATGCCAGATGGCGTGGTTGAAGGGGATCGCGCGCACGGCGTAGAAGAGCACGCCCACGGTATAGATGATGCCGCCGGCGACCAGCAGCCAGAAGCCGGCAGGAGGCAGTCTCGCGGCGACATCCTCAGCGGCGAGCAGGATCAACCAGCCCATGACGATATAGACGATGACCCGAAGTACGTGGAAGCGTCGCGGCCAGATCAGGCGCAGTGCGATCCCGCTGGCGGCGAGCCCCCAGATCACGCCAAACAGCAGCCAACCGGTCGTGCCGCGCAGGTTGACCAGCAGAAACGGCGTGTAGGTGCCGGCGATCAGCAGATAGATCGCGCAGTGATCGAAGGTCTGGAACAGTCGCTTGAGTCGCGGAAGGCGAAAGCCGTGGTAGAGCGTCGAGGCGGTGTAGAGCGTGACGAGACAGAGGCCGTAGAGGGAGACGCCGACGACCTTCCAGGGGTCGACCTGAGCGGCGAGCGAGGCCAGCGCGATCAACACGATCATGCCAATCAGACTCAGCGCCGCGCCGACACCATGGCTCAGGCTATGAAGCCACTCCTCGTGCAGCGAGAATTCGCCGAAATCGGCCGCCGGGGCGGCGTCGCCAACGGCATCGTGCGTGGGATTCGGCAGGGCGAGTGAAGCAGTGCGGGGTTCGGTCATGGTCTTGCAACCTCCCGGAGTGGCGGCGACACGGCGGTAGCAGCCCTGCGACACCCTGAAGCCTGGCGGCCCGAGGGGCAGGTCCTATCCATTATGACCCAAAGTGGGGGTCAGGGTTCATTTTGAGTGCCAGGGATGACGCGCGCATGACACGACGCCGAGACAGCAGGCGGGGCGACCGGCAAGCGAGGCCGCCAAACGGGGCGGCCGATCACTCGATGTCAGGCGTCGCGCTCGATATCGACGTCGCTAGCGGGCGTAAAATCGTCGAGCTGCATCATGTGGCCGAGCTTGCCGACCTTGGTGGTCAGATAGTGCTCGTTGAAGGGGTTGCGGCCGGTGGTGATCGCCAGGCGTTCGCGAATGTTCACCCCATCCTGGACGAGCGCTTCGACCTTGCGCGGGTTGTTGGTCATCAGCTTCAGCGAGCCGATGCCAAGATGCTCGAGCATCGGTACACAGATGTCGTAGCGACGCTGGTCGGCGTTAAAGCCGAGTTGCTCGTTGGCCTCGACCGTATCCGCGCCCTCGTCCTGAAGCGCGTAAGCGCGAATCTTGTTGAGCAGGCCGATACCGCGACCTTCCTGACGCAGATAGAGCAGGGCGCCGCGCCCCTCGTCGGCGATTCGCTTGAGCGCTTCCTGCAGCTGATAACCGCAGTCGCAGCGCATCGAGAAAAGCGCGTCGCCGGTCAGGCACTCGGAGTGCACGCGGGCCAGCACAGGCTCCTCCGTGGTGACGTCGCCGAGCGTGAGCACGACGTGCTCCTTGCCGGTGGTCTCTTCCTGGAAGCCGTGCAGCATGAACGTCGCCCAGGGTGTGGGCAGTTGCGATGCGGCAATGAAGCGGATGGACACGATGACCTCGCGAGACGGACTGCTACCGTCCACCAGCGCGCAGCGGACGGGGGGTTCAAAGAGGGCGGGCATTATATCAGGGTTGCCGATCGAACGTATCAGGGTTGCCCATCGAACGTATCAGGCTCGCCGCGCCATCCGTTACACTGAAGCCAAATCTCGTAACCCGAAGGCCGTCATGACCTCTTTCAACGACCCCGCGCCGCAGACGTCCGCCGACACGCCGGCAAGCTCGACGCTGCATAACGACCGTCTGTTGCGCGCCCTCGCGCGCCAGCCCGTCGACCGCACACCGGTCTGGATGATGCGTCAGGCCGGCCGCTATCTGCCGGAGTATCGCGCGGTGCGCGCCGAGGCCGGCAGCTTCATGGACCTCTGCCGCAACCGGGATTTCGCCTGCGACGTTACGCTTCAGCCGCTGGAGCGCTTCCCGCTGGATGCGGCGATTCTCTTCTCCGATATCCTCACCATTCCGGATGCGATGGGGCTCGGGCTCTATTTCGAGACCGGTGAGGGGCCGAAGTTTCGCAAGCCGCTGCGCACCGCCGCCGACGTCGCTGCGATCAAGGCACCGGACGCCGAGCGCGATCTGGATTACGTCATGAACGCGGTGCGTACCATCCGCCACGAGCTGAATGGTAGGGTGCCGCTGATCGGGTTCTCGGGGAGCCCCTGGACGCTTGCGACCTACATGGTCGAAGGCGGCTCGAGCAAGGATTTCCGCCACATCAAGTCGATGCTCTACGGCGACCCGCAGACCCTGCACACCTTGCTGGGTGTACTCGCCACCTCGGTGACCGACTATCTCAACGCGCAGATTCGTGCCGGCGCGCAGGTCGTGCAGATCTTCGATACCTGGGGCGGGGCGCTGTCGACACCGGCGTATCAGGCGTTCTCGCTCAGCTACATGCAGCGCATCGTCGGTGGGCTGATTCGCGACCATGACGGCCGCCGGGTGCCGGTGATTCTGTTCACCAAGAATGGCGGTCAGTGGCTGGAAACGATCGCCGACAGCGGCTGCGACGCGGTGGGCATCGACTGGACCACGGAACTTGGCGATGCGCGTCGTCGGGTCGGCGAGCAGGTGGCCATTCAGGGTAATCTCGACCCCAACGTGCTGTTTGCCCCGCCCAAGGCGATCCGCAGCGAGGTCGCCCGCCTGCTGGAGAGCTTCGGCCCGGGCGACGGCCACGTCTTCAATCTTGGGCATGGGATCAGCCAGTTCACCGACCCCGACCACGTGACCGCCTTCATGGAGGCGCTCCATGAACTCAGCCCGGCCTACCATCGTTGAGTCGAGCACCAACGCTGAACCGAGGAGTGCCGGCGTCGACGGGCTGCTGCTCTTCGACGCCGGCTGCCCCTTCTGCCGGCGCTCGGTTCGCTGGTTTCTGGCGCGGGAGCGCCGCGACAGCCGGCTTACCATCGCCGGGCTGGAGACGCCCCTCGGCGAGCGACTGGGCCGACATTTCACCTTCGACCCGAGCCTCGGCGACAGCATTCGCTATGTGACGGCGGGGTGCTGTCATCGTGACAGCGAGGCGCTGTGGCGACTTTGCGAACGCCTCGACGGTAGCTGGGGAGCGCTCGCCCGGATGCAGCAGGTGCCTCGCCCGCTGCGCGACGGTGTCTATCGTTTCGTCGGGCGCCACCGCAGTCGGCTTGCCCCCAGTGACGATGACCGGCTCGAGTCGCACCCACGCTGGATCGACCGGCTCGGCGAGACGCACTGCCAGCGTCTCGGACTGCCGGCCTCGCTCGCGGATGGAGCGCCGGCTTGAAACGAGGACGTCTAATTGCCGTTGCCCTCACGCTGGGTTGGGCGCTTGCGATCACCTGGGGCAGCCTGACCCCGGGCAGCAGCCTGCCGAGTGACCTGCCATGGGACAAGTTCAACCACTTCGTCGGCTACGGCGGACTCGCCATGGGGCTGAGTCTGACCGGTCTTCGCCCTCGCTGGGCGGTGGGTCTCGCCATCCTCTATGGTATCGCTGTCGAGTACGCGCAGCTCGCAGTGCCGGGGCGCAGCGGCGGCGACTGGGCAGATATTCTCGCCAATTCGTTGGGTGCCGTCGCTGGGACGCTCTTCGCGATGTTGATTCGAGGGCTCTACCGCCGACGCCTAGCGTCTTGTTGATACGGCTCTCGCGACCCGCTTTGTCCTGAAGTGGCCGAGACGGCACGCTTCATGCCGCCCCCCTCGCACAGTCGTTGATCGCGTCGTTTCTGGGCGCCCTGTTTTGGTGCGTGTCGAGCTTCAGCTGGTGAAATTGCCTTGAAATGAGGCGCCTTGCTCGAAAGATCGACTCGTTCGCCAGACGCACACTCCAAGAATAGCTCTTGAAAAACAAGTTTTTAGCGCAAGTAAGACAGATGTGGAATGGACTTTGCTATGACCCTGTGAGCATGCTCTGTATGCACACTAAAACCACGCAAGGGAGTGGAGTTCACTATGCATCACAAGAATAAAAGCCTGTCGCTACTGTCCGTCGTCGCCCTCGGCGCCGTCGCGGCCACCCAGGCAAGTGCTGCCACACTGGACGACATCGGTAACAGCGGCGAGATCCGCTGTGGGGTCAACGCCGGATTGACCGGTTTTTCCGCGCCGGACGAAGACGGTCGGTGGTCGGGTATCGACGCGGATTTCTGCCGCGCCGTTGCCGCCGCCACGCTTGGCGATGCCGAGTCGGTTGCGTTTACGCCGCTGACCGCCAAGGAGCGTTTCACGGCCTTGCAGTCCGGTGAGGTCGACGTGCTGTCGCGCAACACCACCTGGACCGCGACCCGAGATAATTCCCTGGGCCTGAACTTCACCGGCGTCACCTTCTACGACGGTCAGGCGTTCATGGTGAGCAAGGATCTGGGCGTCAGCAGCCTGGACGAGCTCAACGGTGCCACGATCTGCATTCAGTCCGGCACGACGCACGAGCTGAACATCGCCGACTACTTCCCCGCGAATGACCTCGACTATCAGCTAGTCACTTTCGACACCCCTGACCAGACGGCTCAGGGCTTCGGCAGCGGCCGCTGTGACGTGCTGACGTCCGACTCGTCTCAGCTCGCAGCCCTGCGGCTCCAGCTCGACGAACCGGACAGTGCCATGATTCTGCCCGAGCGTATCTCCAAGGAGCCGTTGGGCCCGGTGGTTCGCCAGGGTGACAGCCAGTGGTTCAACGTCGTCAAGTGGACACTCTTCGCCATGATCAATGCCGAAGAAATGGGTGTGACTCAGGACAATGTCGACGAGATGCGCGACAACCCGCCGAACCCGAATGTCGCTCGCCTGCTGGGTCAGGACGGCAACTACGGAGAGCAGATGGGTCTGGACAGTGACTGGGCCTACAACATCGTCAAGCAGGTGGGTAACTACGCGGAGGTCTACGATCGCAACGTGGGCGCCGACTCCCCGCTGGGCATCGACCGCGGTATCAACGCGCTGTGGAGCGATGGTGGTATCCAGTACGCACCGCCGGTTCGCTGAGGCGTTTTTCGCCAGGCGTTAGCTGTTATCGCAACACTGTGCCCCGGTAAGCCCGGGGCACAGTGCTTCTCAATGCTCGGGTCGAGAGCGACACGATAGGCAAGATAGACACCTCTATGCTGCGTCCATCCTCTTCTCTACTGCGGCGAGGCCATGGCCCGCTGTGGCGAAATCCCACGGTACGTGCGTTGATCGTTCAGTTCGTGCTCTTCGTGGCACTGGCGGTCTTCATCGGCTTTCTCGTCCACAACACGCTGGCCAACCTGGATGCCCGGGGCATCAAGACCGGTTTCGATTTCCTCGACCGACGTGCCGGTTTCTCCATCCCCCAGACGCTGATCGACTACACCAGCAACTCGAGCTATGGACGAACCTTTGTCATCGGGCTGCTGAATACCCTGCTGGTGTCGGCGATGGGGATCGTGCTGGCAACCCTTCTCGGGTTTCTGATCGGGATCGCGCGGCTGTCGCCCAATTGGCTACTGGCGCGACTGGCGACCGTCTACGTCGAGACCTTTCGCAATATCCCGCTGCTGGTTCAGATTCTGTTCTGGTACTACGCCGTGCTGCGGGCGCTACCGTCGCCGCGACAGAGTCTGTCGTTGTTCGACGCTTTCTTCTTCAACGTCCGTGGCGTGGTGATGCCGGATCCGCAGCCACTGCCGGGATTCACCGCCACGATGTGGGCGCTGCTGTTCGCGGTGATCGCAACCGTGGCATTCGCGGTCTGGGCCAAGCGGCGTCAGAGTCGCACCGGCCAGGCGCTGCCCGTCTACTGGATCGGCGCCGGCGTCATCGTCGGCGTACCGCTGGCAGCCTTTCTGCTCACGGGGGCGCCGCTGGAGTGGACGATTCCCGAGATGGCGGGCTTTAACTTCCGCGGCGGCGTGAACATCCTGCCGGAACTGGTCGCCCTGTGGCTGGCGCTATCGATCTATACGGCGTCCTTCATCGCCGAGATCGTCCGCTCGGGCATTCTCTCGGTTTCCCAGGGGCAGACCGAAGCCGCACGTTCACTGAGCCTGCCGGGGGCGATTACCCTGCGCAAGATCGTAATTCCTCAAGCGATGCGCGTGATTGTGCCGCAGATGACCAGCCAGTATCTGAACTTGATCAAAAACTCGTCACTGGCGACGGCGATTGGCTATCCCGACATCGTTGCTGTCTTCGCGGGTACCACGCTCAACCAGACCGGCCAGGCGATCGAGATCATCGCCATGACCATGGCGGTCTACCTGGTCATCAGTCTGACGGTGTCGTTTCTGATGAATCTCTACAACGCCCGCACGCTGATGAAGGAGCGATGAGATGAACGATCAATCCGCTTATCGCACCGACATGATCGCTGCCCGCCAGGCGCCGGATCAGCGGCGTGGCGTGGTGGGATGGCTGCGCGCCAACCTCTTCAACGGGCCCGTCAACAGCGTTGTCTCGGTGGTCGTGATCGGCTTTCTGGCGTGGTGTCTCTGGCCGTTTCTGAAATGGACGCTGTTCGATGCCGACTTTCTCGGTTCGACCCGTGCCGACTGCACCGGAGACGGCGCGTGCTGGGTCTTCATCTCGGCGCGTTTCGAATCCATCGTTTACGGCTTCTACCCCGAAGCGGCGCGCTGGCGAGTGGATATCGTCTTCGCGATGATGGCGATACTCGTGGCGTGGCTCGCCATCCCCCGGCTGCCCTACAAGCGCTGGGTGGGACTGTTCGCGCTGGTAGGCTTTCCCGTCGTCGCCTGGATTCTGCTCAGCGGCGGTTATTTCGGGCTCGAGTCCGTCCCCACGCGTGCCTGGGGCGGGCTGATGCTGACGCTTGTGATCGCGACCGTGGGCATCGTCGGTTCGCTGCCGCTCGGTGTGCTGCTGGCGCTGGGCCGGCGCTCCAAGATGCCGTTCGTCAAGGCGGTCAGCGTCATCTTCATCGAGTTCTGGCGCGGCGTACCGCTGATCACGGTGCTGTTCATGGCCTCGGTCATGCTGCCGCTGTTCGTTCCCGGCAACGTCGAGTTCGACAAGCTGCTGCGAGCGCTGATCGGTATCATGTTCTTCTGGAGCGCCTACATGGCCGAGGTGATCCGAGGCGGGCTACAGGCGATCGGCCGAGGCCAGAACGAGGCGGGCCAGGCGCTGGGGCTGGGGTACTGGCAGCGCACTGGGCTGATCATCCTGCCGCAGGCGCTGAAGCTCGTCATTCCGGGGATCGTCAACACCTTCATCGCGCTGTTCAAGGACACCTCGCTGGTGCTGATCATCGGCCTGTTCGACCTGCTCGCGATCATTCGGGCCGGGCTCACCGATGCCAACTGGCTGGGCTTCTCCACCGAAGGCTACGTCTTCGCGGCGCTGATGTTCTGGGTCTTCTGTTTTGCCATGTCGCGCTACAGCCAGTACATCGAGCGTCGCCTCAACACGAGTTACCGGACATGATGCGGACAGCAACGCCGACTGGCCTTCAACAACAATGGATTGGGGAAAACGAGTGATGAACGAAGCCACTGCGTCCGATACCCGCACCGGCGATGACGCCAAGCCGATGATCGAGATCGAGCAGCTCAACAAGTGGTACGGCGACTTCCACGTCCTGCGTGATATCGACCTCACCGTCGCCAAGGGCGAACGCATCGTCATCTGCGGGCCTTCCGGGTCGGGCAAGTCGACGTTGATTCGCTGCATGAACCATCTGGAGGCTCACCAGCAGGGGGCGATCACCGTCAACGGCATCGAGATGACCCGCGACATCAAGCGGATCGAGCAGATCCGTCGTAACGTCGGCATGGTGTTTCAGCACTTCAATCTGTTTCCGCACCTCACGGTGCTGGAGAACTGCTGTCTGTCTCAGATATGGGTGCAGAAGAAGCCTCGGGCGGAAGCGGAGAAGACCGCATTCGAGTATCTCGAGCGCGTGCAGATCGCCGATCAGGCGCGCAAGTATCCGGGGCAGCTCTCCGGCGGCCAGCAGCAGCGCGTGGCGATCGCCCGGGCGCTCTGCATGCGCCCCGAGGTGATGCTGTTCGACGAACCGACGTCGGCGCTCGACCCGGAGATGATCAAGGAAGTGCTCGACGTCATGATCGAGCTTGCTCAGGAAGGCATGACGATGCTCTGCGTGACCCACGAGATGGGTTTTGCCAAGACTGTGGCGGACCGCGTCATCTTCATGGACCAGGGCCAGATTATCGAGCAGGCGCCGCCGGCCGAGTTCTTCAACAACCCACGCTCGGACCGGACCAAGCTCTTCCTGAGTCAGATTCTGGGGCACTGATTCGCTGGTCTGGCGGCGATCGCCTTGAGCAACGGCCCTCTGTCGACCACGCTTGGGTGGCAGTCCGCGCCGAGACAGACGTCTCGGCACGATCGATCCAAGGAGAGGAGACAGATCATGGAAAAAACCTACGTTGTTGCTGCCGATGCCGCTCGGGCACGTATCTTCGTACGCGAAGCGAATGCGCTGCGCGAAATCGAGGCGCTCACGCACTCGGAATCTCGCCTGCACACCGGTGACCTGCGTACCGGCGGCAAGGGTGAAGCGACCTCCGGCGCCAGTCAGCGCCAGACCGGTGACGATAGCGCCACCTCGGACAAGCACGAGTCTTTCTTTGCCAAGGAGGTGGCCGAGTACCTGCGTGATGCCCGCACCAAGCACAACGTCGAGGCGTTCATCCTGATCGCCGCGCCGCAGTTTCTCGGCGAACTGCGCGATAAGCTGGACAAACCGACGCAGGCGCTGGTGACCAAGACGCTCGACAAGGATGTGTCGAAGGCAAGCGAAGACGAAATCGCCAAAAAGCTTGGCTGGTCCTGAACCGCTTTCCGGCCTCGACCAAGCACTCGGGTAACTAAAGTCTAGCGGCGGGCTGGCCGTTAAACGGGGTTCGATTCCCCGACGGCGAGTTCCCGCATGCTTGACTCCTTCAAGACCCGAATCATGGCGATCTGCGTCGCCATGATCCTTGCTGCCCTGATGGCGACCGGTGGCTTCAACTATTGGTCGATCAGTCGTCAGCAGGTCGAAGCCAATAACGAACTGGTCGAATCGGTCGCCAAGGGCCATGTGACCGCCATTCAGGACTGGGCGGCGGCCAAGCGAGATTTGATCGAAGCGGTCGAGCCTGCCGTCGGCGGCGACCGACTGGTTGCGGCCCTGCGCCAGACGGCGCGAGCCGGCAATTTCAGCCAGGTGTACGTTGGCACCGCCGATCGTCGCATGATCACCAACGACGATTGGGTCCCGCCGGAAGACTATGATCCCACCGTGCGCCCCTGGTATCGCACACCGGCAGACGCCGGTGAAACCACGGTCAGTGCGCCCTACATGGACATGGTGACCGAATCGCTGGTGGTCTCCTTCTCCACGCCGATCGTCGATAATGGTCAAACCGTTGCCGTGGCCGGCGGCGATGTCCCCCTCGATGACGTGACAGCCAACGTCCTGTCGGTCCAGCCGACGCCCCACAGCTTTGCCTTCCTGATCGACGCCGACGGCAAGATCGTCGCCGACCGCGACCCCGGACTGGCCCTGGAGCCGACCACGAGTCTCGACCCCAGCCTGGATGCGCAGTGGCTGCAGAATGTCATGGATGGCGATCGTCTGATCAAGGCGACGATTCGCGGCCGCGACGTGCTGCTCCAGGGTGTCGAGATTCCCGGCATTGACTGGCGGCTAGTGATCGCCCTCGATAGCGCCGAAGTCAACGAGGGCGCCAGCAGTCTGCTGAAAGCGACGCTGGTGGCGCTGGTGTTGGCTGGCGCGATCTCCGCCGTGCTGCTGTGGCTGCTTGTGTCGCCCGGCTTCCGTCGGCTCGACAGGGCTCGCACGGCGATGCAGGATATCGCTTCGGGCGATGGCGATCTGACCCAGCGACTGGCGGTCGAAGGGCGGGACGAGATCGCCCAGATTGGTGAGGCTTTCAATGCGTTTGTCGCGACGATCAGTGATGTCCTGCTGGAAGCGCGGCGGACCAGCGACGGCGTCAAACAGGCGTCCGACGAAATCGCCAAGGCGAGTCAGACCCTGTCGCGCCAGACCGAGACGTCGGCGAGCAGCCTGCAGGAGACTTCCAGCGCCATGGAACAGATCTCCGGCACGGCGGGTAACACGGCGGAGTCTGCGAGTCAGACCGACGCGCTCGCTCGGGAAGCGGTCAAGAAGGCCGAGCATGGCGGCACGGTGATGACGCAGGCGCTCTCCTCCGTCGAGTCGCTCAACGATCGGACCGAGCAGATCTCGGGGATCGTGCAGATGATCGATGACATCGCCTTCCAGACCAATCTGCTGGCGCTTAACGCCTCGGTCGAGGCGGCCCGCGCTGGTGAAGAGGGTCGCGGATTTGCGGTCGTCGCCAGCGAAGTGCGCTCGCTGGCCGGTCGCGCGTCCAGCGCCGCGTCCGACATCAAGTCGCTGATCGACGGCTCCATCTCGCAGACGCGAGAGGGCGCAGAGATGATGCGCACCGCGGGGGGCAGCATGCAGGAGATCGTCGAGGCGATCTCTCAGGTCTCCTCGACGCTGGGCGAGATCAGCGTTGCCGCGGCCGAGCAGAGCCAGGGTGTGGAGCAGGTCAATCAGGCGGTGAGCGAGCTCGACCGCGCCACACAGCAAAGCGCGGCGATGGTCGAGCAGTCGACGGTCTCGTCCGAGCATCTGCGCGATCAGGCGTTCCATCTGGCGGATCTGGTTGGTCGCTTCAAGCTCGTCGAGAGCGACAACCCGCGCCTGGTGTAACGCGCCTGCCGATGGTCACGATCGTCGGCAGTGACCCTCGGTGTGGGGTATGGCGCCGGTCATCACTCGACATGGCTGCCGCGCATCGCCAGGGTCAGTGGGCGGGTTGATGATGCGCCCGTTCCAGGCCAGGCAGATCGCGACCCCCGGTGGGCTTGGCTGGCTTGCCCCGCATTGAGCATCTGAGAGTTAAAAAATTAAGTAAACTTAAAGTCTGGGTGCTCGCTCGCCGTTAAAGGGATTTCAATTTTCCCGACGGCGAGCGCACGCATGCTTCACTCCTTCAAAACCCGAATCATGGCGATCTGCGTTGCCATGATTCTGGCTGCCCTGATGGCAACCGGCGGCTTCAACTACTGGTCGATCAGTCGCCAGCAGACCGAAGCCAACAACGAAATGATTCAGTCGGTCGCCAAGGGTCACGTGACGGCGATCCGGGACTGGGCCGCATCCAAGCGGACGTTGGTGGAAGCGGTGAAGCCCGCCTTCGGCAGTGATCATTTGGTCGATTCGCTTCGCCAGACTGGCCGCGCCGGCGACTTCGGTCAGGTCTACGTGGCGACAGCCGACCGCGATCTGATCACCAATGACGACTGGGTCCCACCTGCGGGTTACGACCCGACATCTCGGCCCTGGTACGGAGCGGCGGCGGATGCCGGCGAGACCGTGCTGAGCGCTCCCTATCTGGACATGGTCACCGGCCAGCTGGTGGTCACCTTCTCCACGCCGATCGTCGATAACGGACGCACCGTTGCCGTCGCTGGTGCTGACCTTCCCCTCGATGATGTCATCGCCAACGTGCTCTCGGTTCGGCCGACACCCCACAGTTTTGCGTTTCTGATCGATGCCGACGGCGACATCGTCGCTTATCGCGACCCCGCGCTGGCCCTGGAGCCGACCACGAGTCTCGATCCGAACCTCGATGCGCCGTTTCGTCAGCGCATGATGACCGAGGATCGTCTGATCGGGGCGTCGGTCGATGGCCGCGACGTGCTGCTGCGGGGCGTCGAGATTCCCGGTATGGACTGGCGGCTGGTCATCGCCCTCGATCGTGCCGAGGCCGATGCGGGGGCCAACAGCCTGCTCAAGGCGACGCTGGTGGCCCTGGTGCTGGCCGGTGCGATCTCCGCGCTGCTGCTGTGGCTGCTTGTGTCGCCCGGCTTCCGTCGGCTCGACAGGGCTCGCACGGCGATGCAGGACATCGCCTCGGGCGGCGGCGACCTGACCCAGCGGCTGGCGGTGGAGGGGCGAGACGAGATCGCCCAGATCGGTGGTGCCTTTAATGCCTTTGTCGCCACGATCAGTGACGTTCTGCTGGAAGCGCGGCGCACCAGCGATAGCGTCAAACAGGCCTCTGACGAGATCGCCAAGGCGAGCCAGACGCTGGCGCATCAGACCGAGACCTCGGCGAGCAGCCTGCAGGAGACCTCCAGCGCCATGGAGCAGATCTCCGGCACGGCGGGCAACACGGCGGAGTCTGCGAGTCAGACCGACGCCCTCGCCCGGGATGCGGTGCAGAAAGCCGAGCACGGTGGCACGGTGATGACGCAGGCGCTCTCCTCGGTCGAGTCGCTCAATGACCGGACTGAGCAGATCTCGGGAATCGTGCAGATGATTGACGACATCGCCTTCCAGACCAACCTGCTGGCGCTCAACGCCTCGGTTGAGGCGGCTCGCGCCGGTGAAGAGGGTCGCGGGTTCGCGGTCGTTGCCAGCGAAGTGCGCTCGCTGGCCGGTCGCGCGTCCAGCGCCGCGGCCGACATCAAGTCGCTGATCGACGGCTCCATCTCCCAGACCCGAGAGGGCGCAGAGATGATGCGCACGGCGGGGGGCAGCATGCAGGAGATCGTCGAGGCGATCTCGCAGGTCTCGTCGACGCTCGGCGAGATCAGCGTTGCCGCGTCGGAACAGAGCCAGGGCGTGGAGCAGGTCAATCAGGCGGTGAGCGAGCTCGACCGCGCCACACAGCAGAGCGCGGCGATGGTCGAGCAGTCGACGGTCTCGTCCGAGCATCTGCGCGATCAGGCGTTCCATCTGGCGGATGTTGTCGGTCGCTTCAAGCTCGTCGAGAGCGACAGCCCGCGCCTGGGGTAACGCGCCGGCCGACGGTCAGGGGATCGTCGGCAAGTGGATTTCGTCGGTTCGCTGGATGGCAGCGGTCATCTCCCGGCAGAGCCGCAGGAACTCGCGCATCGCCGTGGTCAGGTATTTCTGGCGGTGCCAGATGAAGTTGAATCGCCGCGTCAGGTCGAGCTCTGGCGTGGCGATGGCGACCAGGCTGCCGCGGCGGACGGCGTCGCGCAGCGCCAGCTTCGAGATACAGCCGATTCCCAGCCCCGACTCCACCGCGCGCTTGATACCTTCCGTGTGCTCGAGCTCCAACAGAATGTTGAACCGCCCGCGGCGATGGCGCATCGCATGTTCCAGCGTCCGCCGGGTGCCCGAACCTTCCTCCCGCATGATCCAAGCCTCACGCAGCAGGCGCTCAGCGTCCGCGCTCCCTTCACGCGCCAGTGGATGGCGCGGTGAGCAGAACACGCTGAGGTCATCCTCGATCCAAGGCTGCACGACGATGGCGTCATGCTGACAGTCGCCCTCGATCAATCCGAGATCGAGCTCGTGCAGCGCCACTCGTTCGACGATGGAGGCGGTGTTGCCCACCTGCAGTCGCACCCGGCTCTCGGGATGACGCTGCATGAAATCCCCGATCAGCAGTGTGGCCAGATAGTTGCCGATGGTGAGCGTGGCCCCTACGTCGAGCGACCCGATCCCCTGTTGCCCCTTGAGCAGCTCTTCGATCTCTTCGCCGCGATCGAGAAGGGCGACCGCCTTGGGCAGCAGCTGAAAGCCAAGCGCGTTGAGCTTGAGCCGCTTGCCGAGGCGATCGAGTAGCTGGCAGTCGAACTGTCGCTCCAGCTCGGCGAGGGCGGCACTGGTGGCGGACTGGGACATGGCGAGTGATCTGGCGGCCTGGGACACGCTCTGATGTTGAGCGATGGCGACAAAGACCTCGAGCTGGCGAAAGGTGTAGCGCATGGCGACGACTCATATCGATGGAATCGATAAAGCTTATTCAAACAATCCACTTAACGGAACGGTCGGAGGCTTCATATAATTGGTTAATCTATTCAACCGCCGATTTATAGCGTTTCGATATTCGAGTCCGATAGGTCAACAGGAGGCTTCATGAGCAAGTTCGCGTTGGAAGAGGTTCTCAGCGTTCATCACTGGAACGATACCCTTTTCAGCTTTCGCACCACGCGTGAGAGAAGCCTGCGGTTCAAGAACGGCCAGTTCGTGATGATCGGGCTCGAGGTCGAAGGCAAGCCGCTGGTGCGCGCCTACTCCGTGGCAAGCCCCAACTATGAAGACCACCTCGAATTTTTCAGCATCAAGGTACAGGACGGCCCGCTGACCTCCCGCTTGCAGCACCTGAAAGTGGGCGATCAAATCATGGTCAGCCGCAAGCCTACCGGAACCCTGGTCTGCGACGACCTGCTGCCCGGCCGCAATCTCTACATGCTCTCGACCGGCACGGGGCTTGCGCCGTTTCTGAGCCTGATTCAGGACCCGGAAGTCTACGAGCGATTCGAGAAGGTGGTCCTGATTCATGGGGTGCGCAGCGTCAGCGAACTCGCCTACGCCGATTTCATCTCCGAGGAGCTGCCGGCGCACGAATATCTCGGCGACGAGATTCGCGAGAAGCTGGTCTACTACCCGACCGTCACCCGTGAAGCGTTCCACACGACCGGACGTCTGACCGACCATATCCGCAGCGGCAAGCTGTTCGAGGATACCGGTCTGCCGCCGCTGGACCCGAAGCAGGATCGCGCGATGATCTGCGGCAGTCCCGCCATGCTCGATGAGACCAGCGGCCTGCTTGACGAGCTGGGTTTTGCGATCTCTCCGCGCATGGGCGAGCCCGGTGACTACGTCATCGAGCGTGCCTTCGTCGAGAAGTGAACGGCATGTGAGGGTTCCGGCCGCCACGGCGCCGGCAACCCGAAAAAAGCCCTCGTCGNNCGACGAGGGCTTTTTCAATGGCGTGAGATAAACGCCGAGAGTGCCACCGTGAGCGTTACACGGCGTCCTTGTCGGTTTCGCCGGTACGAATCCGCACCACCTGCTCCAGCGGCGAGACGAAGATCTTGCCGTCACCGATCTTGCCGGTATTGGCGACCTTGGTGATCGCCTCGATGACCTGATCGCTCATCTGGTCGTCAACGGCGACTTCCAGTTTGATCTTGGGCAGGAAATCGACCACGTATTCGGCACCGCGGTAGAGTTCGGTGTGGCCCTTCTGGCGGCCGAAACCCTTGACCTCGGTGACAGTGACACCTTGAACGCCAATCTCCGACAACGACTCGCGCACGTCGTCCAGCTTGAACGGCTTGATGATGGCGGTAACCAGTTTCATGAAATGTTTCCTCGCGTGCGGTGGACAAGTAGCGGTGCGCTGTCGCGCTGATGTCGCTACCGCCTGAGTCATGGTAGGGAATAGTCGATGACTCTCGGGTGACCCTCAGTGTAAGCATACATCGCCAATTCGAGGAATAAAAAAGGCCCCCGAAGGGGCCAGGGGAGCACGCCAGCTCACTCGGTTCGTCGGTTCATTTCTTGCCGACGTAGAATTCGGGATAGGCCTCCATGCCGCATTCGGCAATATCGACCCCTTCGTATTCTTCTTCTTCGGTCACTCGCACGCCCATGATCGCCTTGATGATCAGCCACACCACAAGGCTTGCGAGGAAGACCCAGGCGAAGATCGCGACGATGCCCAGAAGCTGCGGGCCGAAGGAGGCGTCAGCGTTGTTCAGCGGCACGGCGAGCACGCCCCAGATACCGGCGACACCGTGCGCGGAGATCGCACCGACTGGGTCGTCGAGCTTGAGCTTGTCGAGCAGGACGATGGCAGCGACGACCAGCAGGCCACCGATCATGCCGATGATTGCCGCGCTCAAGCCGGAGGGCGAGAGCGGATCGGCGGTGATCGCGACCAGTCCGGCAATGGCCCCGTTGAGCGCCATGGTGAGGTCCGCCTTGCGGAACCAGATCTTGGCGAGGATCAGCGCCGCGATGACACCGCCGGCAGCGGCCGAGTTGGTGTTGACCAGAACCTGAGCCACGTTATTGGCGGAATCGACGTTGGAGACCATCAGCTCCGAGCCGCCGTTGAAGCCGAACCAGCCCATCCACAGGATGAAGGTGCCCAGGGCGGCCAGCGGCAGGTTGGCGCCGGGAATGGCGTAGATCGCGCCGTTCTTGCCGTACTTGCCCTTGCGCGGACCCAGCACGATCACGCCTGCCAACGCTGCAGCCGCCCCGGCCAGGTGCACGATGCCGGAACCGGCGTAGTCGGAGAACCCTGCCTCGGCGAGCCAGCCGCCGCCCCAGGTCCAGTAGCCGGAAACCGGGTAGATCAGACCGGTCATGACCACGGCGAAGATCAGGAACGACCAGAGCTTCATGCGCTCTGCGACCGCACCGGAGACGATGGACATCGCCGTGGCGACGAACACGACCTGGAAGAAGAAGTCGGCACGCGCTGAGTAGTAGATGTCACCACCGCTGCCCATGACATCGTCGACGCTGTTTTCGCCACCCAGCAGGAAGCCGAAGTTCGGGAAGATCCCGCCGGCATCGCTCGAATACATCAGGTGGTAGCTGAACAGGAGGTAGACCAGGCTCGCGATCGCGAACAGCACCACGTTCTTGGTCAGGATTTCGGTGGTGTTCTTGGCGCGAACCAGTCCCGCCTCGAGCATGGCGAACCCGGCCGCCATCCACATCACCAGAACGCCCGACACCAGGAAGTAGAAGGTGTCGAGCGCATAGGAAAGTTGCACTACTTGATCGTTCATTCTTGTGTCTCCTCGTTCCGCGCCGTCAAACGGCGTCGGCCCCGCGTTCCCCGGTCCGGATCCGGATGACGTCTTCGAGCGGCGTGACGAACAGCTTGCCGTCGCCGATCTTCCCGCTGTTGGCGGCGTTGCGAATCGCGTCCAGCACGCCGTCGACACGATCTTCCGCGACGGCGACTTCGATTTTCACCTTGGGTAGAAAATCGACGACGTATTCCGCGCCACGATAGAGCTCGGTATGGCCTTTCTGACGGCCGAACCCTTTCACTTCGGTGACCGTGATGCCCTGAACGCCGTTGTCGGCGAGCGCTTCACGCACGTCATCGAGCTTGAAGGGTTTGATAATAGCGGTGATGAGTTTCATCCCTAGCGTCTCCCTTGATCGACCTGCACCACCAAGCACAGGCAGATGCCGTGCCACTGGAGTTTTTATCTTTATTATTCAGTTATTTATGCGATAAATCGCGGGATTGCTTCACGGCGGCGCGACACCCTTGATCGGCTTATGCACCAAAGTAGTGAGGCGGCCAAAGAGCGTGCACTTTTTGAGCGCAAGCGTGATAACCGCACATTGCGTATGCTATTGAGAGACCTTTTTCATGGAGAGAACAGCGATGTCGGCACAGGATCGATTCGAACGTCTGGCCAAGCAGCTCGGGGATCGTCTGCAGGGGGCTTCCGGTGCGCCCGCTGACATACAGCGCAACGTTCAGGGTGTGCTGCGTGGCGCGATGGAGCGTATGGAGATCGTCTCCCGCGAGGACTTCGACATCATGATGGAGGTGCTGCAACGCACCCGCGAGCGCGTCGAAGCGCTCGAAGAGCAGGTCTCTGCGATGGAAAATACCATCGAGAGCGAGCGTGCCGGCCAGCCGGCGCCGCCGACGCCCGCGCAGGACGATCTGGATGGCTCCTCTAACGGCACCCCGGAAACGCCGCGCTAAAGCTCGAAGCCGTCGAGACGATAACCCGTTAATCGACAGTCACTGGAGGCGGGCCCATGCCCGCACCGCCTGTGGTAGTTGCGCAGGCTGACGATCAATGGGAGGCGGCATGACGCTGGCAATCGTGCGGACGCGAGCGAGTCTCGGGCTCGAAGCGCCAGAGGTAACGATCGAGGTCCATCTCAGCAACGGTCTGCCGGGCCTGACGCTGGTCGGGCTGCCCGAAACCGCCGTCAAGGAGAGCCGGGAGCGCGTGCGCAGCGCGCTGATCAACGCCGGTTTCGAATTCCCATCCCGGCGCATCACGCTCAATCTCGCGCCCGCCGATCTACCCAAGGATGGCGGGCGCTTCGATCTGCCGATTGCCCTCGGCATTCTCATGGCGTCCGGCCAGGTCCCGGCGGAGGCTGCCGAACGCCTCGAGGTAGTTGGCGAACTCGCCCTGGACGGCAGCCTGCGGAGCGTCACCGGTGTCCTGCCCACGGCGCTGGCCGTGAGAGACGAGGCCCGCGCCCTGATGGTGCCGTCGGCCAATGCCGATGAAGCCGCGCTGGCGGATGGCGTCGAGGTGTTCGCCGTGGGGCATCTACTCGAGGTGGTGGCGCATCTACTGGGGCGGAAGCGACTTTCTGCGCACCAGTTCGGCGCACGCCTGACCACGCCGCCGCCGCAGCCTGACATGGCGGACGTCAAGGGGCAGCATCAGGCGCGGCGGGCGCTCGAGGTTGCCGCTGCCGGAGGCCACAACCTGCTCTTCGCCGGCCCGCCCGGTACCGGCAAGACGATGCTTGCGAGCCGTCTGGCCGGCGTTCTGCCGCCGCTGACACGAAACGAATCGCTGGAAGTCGCCGCGGTGCGGTCGGTCTGCGGGCTCTCCATCATGGACCGCTGGGGGCAGCGTCCGTTTCGCAATCCCCATCATACCTCCAGCAGCGTGGCGCTGGTCGGCGGCGGTTCGAAGCCGCGTCCGGGAGAGATCTCGCTGGCGCACGAGGGCGTGCTCTTTCTCGACGAGCTGCCGGAGTTCGACCGCCACGTGCTCGAGGTGCTGCGCGAGCCGATGGAGTCCGCGCAGATTCTGATCTCTCGCGCCAACCATCAGCGCCGTTTCCCCGCCCGCTTTCAGCTCGTGGCAGCCATGAATCCCTGCCCCTGTGGTCATCTTGGCGATCCACGCCAGCGCTGCCACTGCACGCCGGCACAGATTCAGCGCTACCAATCGCGCCTCTCCGGGCCGCTGCTCGATCGTATCGATCTTCAGGTCGAAGTCCCGGCGCTGCCGGCGACCCAGCTGACCGACCGCACGCCCGGGGAGGATTCGGCCACGGTACGTGAGCGAGTCCTTGCCGCCCGCGAGCGTCAGACCGCCCGCGGCGCCCTCAACGCCCATCTCCCGGGGCCGGCGCTCGAAGCCGCCTGCGCCCTGAGCGCCGACGAGCGTCACTGGTTCGCGGAGGTGCTCGATCGCCTCAATCTCTCCGCTCGCGCCTACCACCGGGTGCTGCGCGTTGCGCTCACGCTGGCCGATCTCGGCGGCGAGAGCCGCGTGAGCAAGGCGCACCTGATGGAAGCCATCGGCTATCGCCAGCTCGACCGCATGCTCAATGCCCGAGGGCCCGCCGGGGCGTAACCGGCGATGCCTCGCTCAGTCGAGGCGAAGCGCTTGCGTCAGTGTCTCCAGCCGGCCCGGTGTCAGGGCGTCATCCAGTGCACTGATCCGCAGCACGTGGCCCAGCGCCGGGTGAGCCGGTCGATGAATCAGCGTCCCCTCGGCCAGCAGCGCGGCGTGCAACTGGGCGGCGCGTTCCGCGCTCGGCAGGCGGAGCGCGACGAAGTTGGTCGTGCTCGCCAGAACGTCGCCGCCGTGTTCGATCAGCAGCCCAGCGAGTGCCTCGCGCCGCGCCACCACGGCGGCGACGTGCTCCCGGGTCTCGTCGGGGTGGTCGAGCACCGTTATTGCCGCCGCCAGCGCCAGTGACGACACCGCGTAGTGGATGCGCGCCTTCATCATCATGGCGACGGTTTCCGGCTCGGCAATCGCGTAGCCGATACGAAGCCCGGCCAGGCCATGCGCCTTGGAGAACGTGCGCAGTCGAATCACGCCGGGCCAGACGCCATTGGCCGCCGGCGTCCAGGCGTCGTCGCGAAAGTCGTGATAGGCCTCGTCCAGGATCAGCGTGCACCCCTCGGGCAGCGCATCGCGAAGCGCGAGCACGTCGGCATCGCTGTGCAGATAGCCACTCGGATTGTCGGGGTTGGCCAGATAGACCGCCCGCGCGTCTTCGCGTCGGGCCGCCGCGGCCAGGGCGGCGAGGTCGGGGGCGAGCGCGTCGGCATCGCTGGCGTAGGCCACTTCGACCATTCGCAGCCCCTCGGCGTGCACGAAGTAGCTGAAGGTGGGATAGGTGCCGGCACTGACGATGACGCGGCTCTCCGGGTCGCAGAGCGTGCGCAGGCAGAGGGCCATCAGGCTATCGGCGCCGGCATCGATCACGATCGATTCGGGGGCGACGGCAAGGGTGTCACCGAGACGCTGACGGGGGGCCCACGCTTCGGCGTCCCCGTAGGCGCGGGCAAGTGTCACGACGTCGTCGCCGAAGCGTGCGGCCAGCGCCCGGTGGGGCATGTCCAGCCCCTCGTTGGAGCCGATGCGGTGAGGCAGCGAGTGGCCGAGCTTGCGCTCCAGTGCGCTGACGCCGGGAAATGGGTTGTGGGGGCCGTCCTGGTTCTCGAGATGACGAGCGAAGCGGGGCATGGTGATGGGTCCTGAATGGCAAAGTCTGAAACGAAAGGGGAGCAATCGGCGCCGTCGCTAGCGAGGTGCGGGCAGCGCGTCGAGATCGAGCGCACCGCTGGCCTGCCACTGCCAGTGCGTCTCCGTGTCGCTGGCCTGGGAGAGCACGAAGCGCAGACGGTAGGGCTGCAGCGTGCGATCACTGAGGCGAAGCGGCGGGGCGTTGGCGCTGAGGGTGGCCTGGAGGACCCACTGATCGGGACTCGCTTGCCATTCGCCGCGCGGCGCCCAGTCGAGCACGTGCGGCGACGTCTCGCGGGCAAGCAGCGCACGCCCCAGCGCTTCGTTGAGCGCCTCGCCGCTGATCGGCAGATCGGCGTCCACCTTGGCCGGGCGCAGCAGAACCACCGTGTCGTGGGTGCGCGCGGCGGGCCAGGGTGGCTCGGCGAGCAATCCACTGGCGGCGCTTTCGGCGAGATCGCTCAACGCCTGACGCGGCGAGGGCGGCGGCGCGGCGATTCCGGCACAGCCGGCCAGCATCGTCAGCATCAGCGATACGAGTAGTCCTCGTATCATGGCGGCGGCATTCCCTCGTCATCGCCTCGGGGCGGGTGACTGGGGTGCGTGGCCGCAAAATCGACCAGAAAGCGTGACAGCGCGTCGAACAGCTCGGTGCGGATATCGTCGGCCTCATTGACCAGATGGTGGCGCGCCAGCGGGTGGCGCACGATCTCGACACGGGGAAACTTGCGCTTGAGCGCCTTCAGGTTGAAGCTCCAGTCGACGGTCAGATCCTGCTCTCCCTGCACAATCAGCACCGGTAGCTCGCTGGGGGGGCGCTTGAGCAGCCGGGGCATCCAGCGGCGCATCGCGGTGACCCAGGCCACCGCCAGACGGTCATCCTGCAGCGGGTCGTGCAGACGCAGAAAGTCGGAGAAAGCCACGTTGGTGGTATTGGCACGGTACTTTCTCGCGATGCTCGAGACGAACGGGCTCGCCAGGCTGTGCAGCCAGCGCGACTGGTTCCAGCCCCAGGGGCGCACCAGCGGTGCGAGCAAGACAAGGCCTTCCCAGGGGGCGGCATCACCGCGGTCCAGTGCATCCGTGGCGACGATCGAGCCGCCGGTGCTTTGACCGACGGCCAGCCACGGCCGGGGCGCCAGCCCCAGGGCCGCGATCTTCTGCTCGATGTCGTTGAAGCAGAGCACGTAGTCGGTAAAGTCGTCGATGCTCGCCCGCGCGCCACTCGAGAGCCCGTGGCCGGGCAGGTCCCACATCACCACCTGCCAGCCGAGTGACAGCAGCCGCTCGAGCAGGTGACCGTAGAGACCGAGATGGTCGAAGTAGCCGTGGACCACGAAAATCGTGCCCCGGGGCTCGGCGGGCGCCCACACCTGCGTCCAGAGATCGAAACGACGCTCGCCGTCACCACGCCCTTCCAGAAATCCGGCGTAGAGCGTGATGTTCTCCTGCCAGTGGCGGGTCAACTGGTAGTGGTCGAGGTAGGCCAGCAGCACGGGGTCGGCAGGGGGCTCGACGCGCCGAACCGGGCCGAGGGACTTCAATCGCGAAACGTCGAGCATGGGCGAATCTCCTGAGATCTCCATGCTACCCGCCGCGCCGTCCCAAGGCCATGTGGCTGACTACCGGTCCTGCGGTGGAACAGCGCCATGGACCAAGGTCGAACACGACATCGCGGGCCTCGACGCCTACTATCTGGCCTGAGGTCAACTCTCTGGAAACGATTTCCATAGCGGGCCGTTTGTCCGACGTTTTATTGTTACGCGGCCCCTCCCTGGCCGCGTCGCGACGCGCCACTGGCGCACCCATTTCGGTCTGTCCCACGTGCCACGCCGGCAGTGGCGGACCCCTCTGATCGTTTAGGGCCAGCGTGCCCGCACAGGAGGCTGACATGACGCAGCGTGTGACGCATCACCGACTGCAGGTCGCCCGAGTACTCGAGCGCTTCATCGATAGCGAGGCGTTGCCCGGTACCGGCATCGCGTCCGAGACGTTCTGGCAGGGATTCGATGCCCTGGTCCACGAGCTGGCACCGCGCAATCGTGAGCTGCTGGCCGAGCGCGAGCGCCTGCAGGACGAGCTCGATGGCTGGCATCGTGAGCACCCCGGCGAGATCCGCGACATGGGCGCCTATCGCGCCTTTCTCGAAAAGATCGGTTATCTCGAGCCCCAGCCGACGTCGGTGGCCGCCACCACGACCCAGGTCGATGCCGAGATCGCCCGGCAGGCCGGTCCGCAGCTGGTCGTCCCGGTGAGCAACGCGCGCTATGCCCTCAACGCCGCCAATGCGCGCTGGGGCAGCCTGTATGACGCGCTCTACGGGACCGATGCGATCAGCGAAGCGGACGGCGCCGAGAAAGGGCGTGAGTACAATCCCCAGCGCGGTGCGAAGGTGATCGCCTACGCCCGCCAGGTGCTGGATCGCGCGGCCCCGCTGGCGGAGGGGTCCCACACCGAGGCAAAGGCCTACCGCATCAGCGACGGCCGGCTTCGGGTGACGCTCGAGAGCGGTCGCGAGAGCGGGCTCGAGAACCCGGATCGTTTCATCGGTTTTCAGGGCGACGCCCAGGCCCCGGACGCCGTGCTGCTGTCGCATCACGATCTGCATCTGGAGATCCAGTTCGACACCGCCGACGCCATCGGCAAGACGGATAGCGCCGGCATCAAGGACGTGCTGGTCGAGGCGGCGATCACCACCATCATGGACTGCGAGGACTCCGTGGCGGCAGTGGATGCCGACGACAAGACGCTGATCTATCGCAACTGGCTGGGCCTGATGAAGGGCGATCTCGAGGAGTCGATCGACAAGGGGGGCAAGGTCACCACCCGACGGCTCAATCCGGACCGTGTCTACACCCAGCCCGACGGCGGCACTCTGCAACTTCCCGGGCGCTCGCTGATGTTCGTGCGAAACGTCGGACACCTGATGACCACCCCGGCGATTCTCGACGGCGAGGGCAACGAGATTCCCGAGGGGATACTCGACGCGGTGATGACGTCGCTGATCGCGATTCATGACCTCAAGCGCGAGGACCCGGACTTCAGCGGCAACTCGCGGACCGGCTCGGTCTACATCGTCAAACCCAAGATGCACGGGCCGCAGGAGGTCGCCTTCGCCAACGCGCTTTTCACCGGGGTCGAACAGCTGCTGGGGCTGGCCGAGAACACGCTGAAGATGGGCATCATGGACGAGGAGCGGCGCACCTCGATCAACCTAAAGGCCTGTATCGCCGCCGCTGCCGCGAGGGTGGCGTTCATCAACACCGGGTTTCTCGATCGCACCGGCGACGAGATGCATAGCGCCATGAACGCCGGCCCCATGCTGCGCAAGGGCGACATGAAGGGCGCCGCCTGGATCGATGCCTACGAGCGCAATAACGTGCAGGTGGGGCTGGCCTGCGGGCTGCGTGGCCGGGCCCAGATCGGCAAGGGCATGTGGGCGATGCCGGACCTGATGGCCGCGATGCTCGAGCAGAAGGTCGGGCACCCCAAGGCGGGCGCCAATACCGCCTGGGTGCCGTCGCCCACGGCGGCCGTGCTGCATGCGCTGCACTATCACCAGATCGACGTCGAAGCGGTCCAGCGCGAGCTCGAAGCCAAGGGCGAGAGCGATCTGCTCGACGCGCTGCTGAGCGTGCCGGTCGATCCCGACGCGCAGTGGGACGACGCGGCGATCCAGCAGGAGCTCGACAATAACTGCCAGGGCATTCTCGGCTACGTGGTGCGCTGGGTGGAGCACGGCGTCGGCTGCTCAAAGGTGCCCGACATCCACGATGTCGGGCTGATGGAGGATCGCGCCACGCTGCGTATCTCCAGTCAGCACATCGCCAACTGGCTGCATCACGGCGTGGTCGACGAGGCCCGCGTGCGGGAGACGCTCGCGCGCATGGCCCGAGTCGTCGACGAGCAGAACGCCAAGGACCCCGGCTACACGCCAATGCACACCCGTCTGGACGACTCCAGCGCCTTCCAGGCCGCATCGGATTTGATCTTCAAGGGGCGCGAACAGCCCGCCGGCTACACCGAGCCGCTGCTGCATCACTGGCGGGCGGTGGAAAAAGCCAGGCACTGAGGCCGGGGAGTCGGCGTCAAACGTGAAAGCCAGCGGCCCGTCCGCTGGCTTTTTTGCGTCTCCGGACGCGCAGACATCGGGAGGCGCATCCGCCGGACACCCTGACGGCGGCGTCACGGGGTTGGCTGACTGGGACTCCTCGAGCGCTTGGGCTATCGTTAGCGCCAGTTTCCACCCTGCTGATCCACTGCCACTTCGCTCGGTCGCCCGCCTGCCGAGCCGCTCGGGAGAGTCCGATGACCGTGATGACCGCCGCCGAGATCGAGGACTTTCTCGATGATGTCTTCCCGCACCGTCAGGGCACCATCGAGGCGGTGGATCATCGACGGGCCACCATGAGCCTGGCCATCGAGGACGAGCACCTGCGCCCCGGCGCCAGCGTCTCCGGGCCCTGCGTCATGGGGCTGGCGGACGTCTGCCTCTACGTCGCGATCCTCGCCGAGATCGGCCCGGAAGCGATGGCGGTCACCAGCAGCATCAACTGCCACTTCCTGCGTCGGGCGCGGGGAGACCGCGACCTGATCGCCAATGCCCGGCTGTTGAAGCTCGGGCGGCGTCTTGCCGTCGGTGAAGTCCAGCTCTTCTCCACCGGCGACGACGAGCCGGTGGCGCTGGTCACCGCGACCTACGTGCTGCCGGATCGCGATGACTGACGCGGCTCACCGCGCCCCCCTGTTCAGGCGTCTGGCGGCGCCGCTTGCGCCGCCGGCCGTTGGCGCCAGGCGCTGACCCCGAGCATCACCCAGCCCACCATCAGGCAGAGCCCGCCCACGGGGGTCACCACGCCCAGCAGGCGAGGCGCGCCGAAGGTCAGCGCATAGAGCGAACCGCTGAAAAGCACCATGCCGGCGAACCAGAACGCCAGCGTGACCAGCTGGCCGCGCAGCGCCCGTTGCTGACGCCAGGCGAACACGCCGAGTGCCGCCAGCGTGTGCCATGCCTGATAGCGCACCCCGGTCTGGAAGACCTCGAGCGACGCCGGCGACACCCGGCCGCTCAGCGCGTGGGCGCCAAAAGCGCCCGCCGCTACCACCATCAATCCGCTCACGGCCAGGGCGAGGCCTGAGATTTGCGTCTCGCGCCACCTTCGATGCATGTCGATACCGCTCCAATCGGTCTATTCTTTCGAAGCGCCAGGACTTTCGTCCCAGGACTTCCTAGGTAGGGAGGCTCGTCGCTGCAAGCCGCGCCATGACGGCATTTGACGCCCGACAGTCTAGCGCGTAAAAACCGCCCCGGCAGTCGCCCGCCCCACGCGTCGGGCCGGCGTCGGTGTCATCGCCCTCCATAAGGATCCCAAGATGGAATTCATCACTACACTCCGCGACGCGGCCTACTCGGTCATGACTCCCGTCAGCGATTTCGTCTGGACCTACATCCTGGTCTACCTGCTGCTGGGTGCCGGCATCCTATTCACCATTCTCACTCGCGGCATGCAGTTTCGGCTCTTTAGTCACATGGCACGAGTCACTTTCACCAGTCGCGGTTCCGGCAACGGCGTCAGCGGCTTCCAGGCGTTCGCCACCTCGCTGGCCGCCAGGGTGGGGACGGGTAACCTCGCCGGCGTGGCGCTGGCGCTATGGGTCGGCGGGCCCGGGGCGATCTTCTGGATGTGGATGACGGCGCTGGTCGGCTTCTCGACGGCATTCATCGAGTCGACGCTGGCGCAGACCTACAAGAAGCGTAACGAGGACGGCGTCTTCCGTGGCGGACCGGCCTACTACATCGAGCGGGCGCTCGGCTTTCGCTGGATGAGTGCCCTGTTCGCCGTCTTTCTGCTCATCGCCTACGGCCTCGCCTTCAACGGTGCCCAGTCCAACACCATCGCCCAGGGGATGGATAAAGCGTTCTCGATCCCCCATTGGGTCACCGGTCTGGTGCTGGTGGTAATGGCCGCGCTGGTCATCTACGGCGGGCTGAAGTCGGTGGCGCGCACCGCCGAGAAGATCGTCCCGGTGATGGCGATCGGCTATCTGCTGGTGGCGCTGTGGGTGCTGTTCATGAACCTCTCCGAGGTGCCGGCGATGCTCGCGCTGATCGTCAAGAGCGCTTTCGGCTTCGGTCCGGCCGTCGGCGGTGCAGTCGGCTATTCGATCAAGATCGCCATGGAGAACGGCATCAAGCGCGGACTGTTCTCCAACGAGGCGGGCATGGGGTCGGCGCCGAACGCCGCCGCCCAGGCGGACGTCAAGCATCCGGCGGCACAGGGGCTGGTGCAGTCCTTCGGCGTCTTCATCGATACCCTGGTGATCTGTAGCTGCACCGCGGTGGTGATCCTGCTCTCCGGGGTCTACGAGCGCCTGATGAGCGACTCGCCGGGTCAGGACATCGTGGGCATCCAGCTCACCCAGGATGCGATGGTCGATCACCTGGGCAGCTTCGGTGAGATCTTTATCGCGATTGCCATCTTCCTGTTCGCCTTCACCTCGATCATCGCCAACTTCTCGTTTTCGCAGATCAATATCGAGTATCTGTTCCAGCGTCGCGCCAAGCTCGCGGTCGCGGTGCTGCGCATCGCCGTGCTGGCGATGGTGATGATCGGTTCGGTCGCACAGCTCTCGTTCGTGTGGGACTTCGCGGATCTGGCGATGGGGCTGATGGCGACCACCAACCTCTTTGCGATCCTGCTGCTCTGCCCGATCGCGCTGCGCGTGCTCAAGGACTACGAGCGTCAGCGCCGGGACGGCATCCGCGAGCCGGTCTTCGATCCCAAGGGCGTGCTCAAACGTCCCGAGCAGGTCGACGCCGACGTCTGGCCGCCCAGAGAGAGCGAGCCACAAGAGCCTGCCAAGTCGCGCAAGGATGCCTGAGCCGCGCTGAGGGATTACAATGCGGCGCGTTAACTGTGGTAACGCGCCGCAGTCCCGCGACGGAGCCATCATGCAGATTCAGCTCAACGGTGAACCGCACCGCCTGGAGCCCGAGGCGACGCTTGCCACCCTGATCGAGTCGCTGGGGCTCGGCGGGCGCCGGATCGCCATCGAGGTCAACGAGGAGATCGTGCCGCGCAGCCTTCACGCCGAGACGCCGCTCAGCGACGGCGATCGCGTGGAAGTGGTTCATGCCATCGGCGGCGGCTGAGCGACGCATCGCCTCGCCGACCTCGCCATTTATCGCTGCCGTCTGGAGACTCTTCCATGTCATCTGCCCCCCATGATTCGCCGCTGATCGTTGCCGGCCGCCGCTTTGCCTCGCGCCTGCTCGTCGGCACCGGCAAGTATCGCGATTTCGACGAGACGGCCACTGCCATCGAGGCGAGCGGCGCCGACGTCGTCACCTTCGCCGTGCGCCGCACCAATCTCGGCCAGAACCCGGACGAGGCCAACCTGCTCGATGCGATTCCGCCGTCGCGCTACACCCTGCTGCCGAATACGGCGGGCTGCTACACCGCCAAGGATGCGGTGCGCACCTGCCGGCTGGCGCGGGAGCTGCTCGATGGCCATAACCTCGTCAAGCTCGAGGTGCTCGGCGACGAAAAGACACTCTATCCCAACGTCACCGAGACGCTGGCGGCCGCGGAAACGCTGGTCAATGACGGTTTCGACGTCATGGTCTACACCAGCGACGACCCGATCGTCGCCAAGGAGCTCGAGAAGCGCGGCTGCTGTGCGGTGATGCCGCTGGGCTCGTTGATCGGCTCCGGCAATGGCCTGCTCAATCCGGCCACACTCGCGCTGATCCTCGAGCATGCCGAGGTGCCGGTGCTGGTGGATGCCGGTATCGGCACGGCCTCGGATGCGGCGCTCGCCATGGAGATGGGTTGCGATGGCGTGCTGATGAACTCCGCCATCGCCCATGCCAAGCAGCCGGTGCTGATGGCAAGCGCCATGCGCAAGGCGATCGAAGCGGGCCGCGAGGCCTTTCTCGCCGAGCGTATGCCGCGCCGTGCCAGCGCCTCGCCATCCTCCCCCTTCGCCGGGCGTATCAACGCCTGACGCGGTCGCCGCGACGGCGGCGACCTCCCCCTTATCGACAAGAGCGCCACGCAGCCACCGCATGACTGACAACTCGACCCCCGACAACCGTCCCCGCAGCGTCGATACCGATGTCGACGCACCGACGAACGATGACGTCACGCCGGACAGCGTCGACGCCACCGCCGAGACGGCCAAGCCGCATCGCGGTATCAAGAGCTACGTGCTGCGCGCGGGGCGAATGACGGCCGCGCAGGAGCGCGGGCTGAGCGAGGTCTGGCCACGGCTGGGGCTAACGCTCGACCAGGGCCTGCAGGATCTCGACGCGCTTTTCGGCCGTCAGGCGCCGCGCGTGGTCGAAATCGGTTTCGGCATGGGCCAGTCGCTGATCGCGCAGGCCGAGGCGAATCCCGAGACCGACTTCATCGGTATCGAAGTCCACGCGCCGGGCGTGGGAAAGCTGCTGGACGAAGCGGACAAGCGCGGGCTGACCAACCTGCGTGTCTATCGAGAAGATGCGCTGGCGGTGCTGGCGGACTGCCTGCCGGCGGCGAGTCTCGACACCCTGCAGCTCTTCTTCCCCGACCCGTGGCCGAAGAAGAAGCACCACAAGCGCCGGATCGTGCAGCTACCGTTCGTCGAGCTGGTGCGCACTCGGCTCAAGCCCGGCGGCACGCTGCACATGGCGACCGACTGGGAGGCCTACGCCGAGCACATGGCCGAGGTGATGGCCGAGGCGCCGGGGTTGGTCAACACCGCCCCCGTTGAGACGGCACCGTTCGTTGCACGCCCCGAGTTTCGCCCGCTGACCAAGTTCGAGACCCGTGGCGAGAAACTCGGCCACGGGGTGTGGGATCTGATTTTCCGCCGCGTCTAACGGGCTAGACCGTACCGGCGGCGCGCATCGGCGTCTGGTGACAGCCCGGTGCGCCCCTCCCAGCCGGCTCAGGGCGTGACCGCGTCCTGAATCTGATGGCGCGTCTCCGGGTTGCGGGCCAGCAGCGACGCCGCCACCCCAAGCATCGCCAGGGCGATACCGCCCATCTGAAGCATGGCGACCGGCTCGCCGAACATCCACATTGCCCATAGCAGCGTCACCGGCGGCGTCAGGAAGATGGCGCTGGAGACGGTGGTCAAGCCGACGCGACGCAGGCAGGCGGTGAAGAAGCCGTAGCCGCCGAAGCTGGAGAGCACGACCAGCCAGCCGAGCGTCTTGGTGTCGGCAAGCGTCATGCCCGTCGGCCAGCTCAGGTCGCCACCGATGCCGGCGGCGGCAAGAAAGACGAGGCTGGCTGCGCCGAGCTGGGCGGTGAGCGAGGGCGCCATGCTGAGCCCGGACGGAAAGCGAGAGGCGAGCACGCTGCCGAGCGTCACGCTGACCACCGACAGCAGCGGCAGCGCATACGCCCACGCTGCCGCGCCGCCGGCACTGCGCCAGTCACCGACCACGCAGAGTGCGACGCCGCCAGCGGCGACCGCCAGTCCCGCCCAGCCCAGCAGGCCAATTCGTTCGCGCAGGCAGATTGTCGCGATGGCCGCCGCCAGCAGCGGTTGCTGGGCGGTGATCAGAGCCGTGGCGCCGGTGCTGACGCCAGCGTCCACCGCGAGCAGTACCCCAAGCAGATATCCCCCCATCGTCAGCGCCCCCACGCCCATCTCGAGCACCACGGCGTAAAGACTCACGCCGCGCACTCGACACGCCAGACAGACCGTTAGTGCAATGGCGGTCGCCAGCAGAAATCGCCAAGTGAACAGGTCGAGCGCGGCCATGGGCGCATCGCTCGCCAGCCGGCTGCCGATGAATCCCGAGCTCCAGCAGATTACGAAACCGACCATGAGCCCGACGGTGGACATTGGGGTACGCATGTTGAACCTCCCTCTCGTTAGGGCTTGAGTCTGGTCCTGAGGGAGCGTTCAATAAATCGAATAAATATTAATGAGGGGTTCAATATGATTGAAGGCGGCGCAACGCTGGATCTCGAGCTGCTCAGAACCTTCGAAGTGGTGGCGCAGTCCGGGTCGCTGGCCGCAGCGGCGGAGATTCGTCACCGCACGCTCAGCGCCATCAGCATGCAGATCAAGCGTCTCGAGACGGAGCTCGAGTCGCGGCTGTTCGAGCGCGGCCCGCGAGGCGTGACGCTGACGCCGAGTGGGGAGATCCTGCAGCGCGAGGCGCGGGAGCTGATGCGGGTTCACGATACGCTGGTCAGTCGGTTCAATGGCGAGCGTCTAAGCGGACGGGTGCGCCTCGGTATTCCCGAGGACTACGCCCGCGAGCTGCTCGACGATACCCTGCCGCAGTTCATGGCGCGCTACCCCGGCGTTCTGCTCGACGTCACCACCGACACCAGCGGACGTCTGGCACGCGCGCTCAAGCGTCAGCAGGTCGATCTGGCCATTGTGCTCGACGGTGCCGAAGGGCTGGCCCACGGCGAGACGCTGTGGCATCCGGAGCCGGTCTGGGCCGCCCCCAGCTATGGCGTGCTGCATCTCGACCCCATCCTGCCGCTCGCCGTGCACCCGATGGAGTGTCCCTATCGGCAACTGGCGATCGATGCACTGGAGGCGGAGCAGCGACCATGGCGCGCGCTCTTCACCAGCACCAGCATTCACGCCGTGGAGAAAGCGATCGAAGCCGGCATGGCGATTGGTGTGATCGACCGCGAGCGTCTGACCACGGCGATGCGTTCGCTGGGTGAGGCCGATGACATGCCACCGCTTCGCCAGTGCGAGGCTCGGCTGCACTTCGCCCGCGCTATCGACGCGACGTCGCGCTCCGCGGTCGAAGCGCTGGCCACGCTATTGCGTGAGCGGCTGCTGGGGCGTGGCCCGTGGCAGACCGATTCGCTCAGCGAGCGCCATGGTAACGGTCGTGGCGGAATGAAGCCGGGCGCATCGCGTCGCTGAGGGAGGGGCGACACGGGCGCAGTGTTGCCGGCGGCGGAAAGCGGCGTCGGCGAGACGAAAAAAAGCCGCCCTGGGCAGGGCGGCACTAAGGACCGTGACTAGCTTGATGAGGAGATAACCATGGCAGGAACCTGACATTCGCTGCTGTGGTTAGTGGCGTTTGGCGACGCCACGTCTTAAAAGTAATCATTCTCATTTAGCTTTGCAAGCGAAACGAGAATATTTTTTATTCGCATCTGTGCCGCGTTGCATTCCGCCCTCATCCCACACCGAGTAGCGGAAGCCAGAGCGGCAGCGTGAGTCCGGCCAGCAGTGTCTGACCGGTGATGATGGCTGCCATCAGCGAGGCGTCCCCACCGAGCTGACGCGCCAGAATGTAGGCCGAGGTCGCCGTCGGCAGGGCCGCGAAGAGCAGCGCCACGTCGCGGTTCACCCCTTCCAGGCCAACGAGACTGGCGAGCCCCGCGGCGATCAGCGGCGTCGCCAGCAGTTTGAGCGCGCTCGATACCCAGAAGGCGCGGCCCGCGCGCAGTAGCGCCTGCGGACGCAGCGCGACCCCCACGGCGATCAGCCCCAGCGGCAGCGCCGCACCGCCGAGCAGACCGATCGCGCCGGCGCTCCAGCCGGGAAGTCCCAGGCCCGTGACGTTAAGCGCGACGCCGAGGAGGCAGGCCAGAATCAGCGGGTTACGTGCCAGCGCCAGGGCGCTGCGGCCAAGCCCCGCCCGGCCCAGCGTGCCGGAGGCGATAAAGGCCAGCACGCAGAGCACGTTGGCCAGCGGGACCATCAGCGCCACGGTCACAGCGGCCACGGTCGCCCCGGTGGTCCCGTGGAGCGCCGCCGCCCCGGCGACCCCGACGTAGGTGTTGAAGCGCGCCACGCCCTGAAAGACCGAGGTGAACGCGGGGGCGTCCAGGGCCAGGGGCTTGCGGGCGAGCCAGAGACCGCCGGAGAGCAGCAGCATGCCGCCGAGCACGACGCTCGCCAGACGCAGCACCGGCACCTGATGGACGTCGGCCTCGGCCAGGGTCGCCACCAGCATGGCGGGAAACAGCAGGTAGTAGATGAGACGTTCGAGGCGAGGCCAGAAGTCACCGCCGGGAAAACGTGCCCAACCGAGCGCTGCACCGAGTAGAATCAGCAGGAAAAGAGGCCCCAGGGCGTGGGCGACGTCGATCATGGCGCTTCCTGTTACGGGTCGTCGGCGTGAGACATCCAGTGATCGGCGACGCGCCGATCCACTCCCACGCGTGGGCCCCGAGTTTATCGGCAAATCTTCACCGCCTGGAGTCTTCGAAAGTCCATGCTCGCTCATGAAGAGGAAACTCATCGACCGCGAATGCTCAATCTGCTGATTGGGGTGACGCTGGCAACGATCGTGATCGCCCTCTGGTATCTGCTCGACTACTACCTGCGTGAAACCACGCATGAGGTGACCTGGTATCCACCGGCACAGGGATGTGAGCGACTCGACACGGTAGCCGGCTGCAGCGCCGGCCTCGGGGTCGGGGCGGCGCTCTCGTTCTCACTGCGGGAGGCGGACGACGCCAGCTCGCTGGTGTTCGAGGTCAACGTCAGTGGGGTCGAGCCGGAGGCGGTCGACGTCGAGTTCATCGGCCGCGATGCCAACGTCCACTCCCAGCGCTTTGCGCTTTCGCGCCAGGACGATGGTAGTTATGTCGGCTACGGCGATCTCGGGGTCTGCAGCGATCACATCGACGTCTGGCGGGCACAGGTGTCGGTGCAGAGCGAGTCGTGGTGGCGTGGCAGCTGGTTCGACTTCGACACCGATTCGCTCACGCATGCCCGCGAGCGGCGCGAGGCGCGTCAGGGGGAGACGGCCCGCTGTCTCTGGATCGCTGACTGATGCCCCACGCGCCGGTGCCGGATGATGCCGGTGTCGGAAACGCGAACGCCGACCCGAAGGTCGGCGTTCGCGAGAGTGGCAGGCGTCAGCGGTCGACGGATCAGTCGTCGCTGTCGTTGCCGTCGTCGTTCTGGTCCGGGTTAACCGCGAGCAGCTCGACCTTGAACTGCAGCGCCTGGTTCGGACCGATCGGGCCGCCGCGGCCGGTGCCGGCGGTGCCGTAGGCGAGATCCGACGGAACCGTGATACGCCAGGTGTCACCGACCTCCATCATCTTAAGCGCTTCTTGCCAGCCGGGGATCACCTGGCCGACCTTGAACGAGGCCGGCTGGCCGCGCTCGTAGGAGCTGTCGAAGACGGTGCCGTCAGGCAGCGTGCCTTCGTAGTTGACCTTGACCGTGTCGTCCTGACTCGGGGATTCGCCGTCGCCGGACTCGAGCTCTTCATACTGCAGCCCGGAATCGGTGGTCTTCACGCCGTCCTTCTCGGCATTCTCGGCCAGAAAGTCTTCACTCGCCTGGCGGTTGTCGTCGGCGATCTTCTGCTGTTCGGCGGCGAGCTCGGCCTGCTTCTGCTGCTGATACTGCTCGAGCGTGTCGGAGATCGCCTGCTTGTTCATCTGCAGGTCGTTGTCGTCATAGATATCGCGCATCGCCGCGGCGAAGGCGTCGACGTCGAGATCCTCGAAGTCCTGCTTCATGCCCTGACCCAGCGTGGCGCCAAGGCTGTAGCTCAGCTTCGCCTGATCGCTGTCGAGGTCGGCGCTGTCCTGTGCGAGAGCGGTCAGCGGCAGCGTCACGAGGCTGCCGAGGGCGACAGCGGTTACCAAACGTTTCATGCGAATTCCTTGCGTTGATGAGAAGCCGATGTCGGCAGAGTGGCGAGTCAAGCGCCGGGAAATAGCCCAAAACATCGGCGGGATCACGGGTCTAGGACTCTAGCAAGGCCCGTTGGGTTCCGCATCCGGTGATTTTTCGAGCCAGCGCGTCATCAGCTGGCGTAACGCGGGGTAAGCGGCGGCGTCGAGAGTGCCCAGGCGTTGGCAGTTGGCCAGCGCCAGCGCCACCGGCGACGTCGGCACCGCGGGCGTGCCCGCCGACAGCGCCTCCAGTCGGCGCAGCGTCTCCCGCTCGGCCTCTAGCTCGGCACGTTTGAGGGTCTGGCGCAGGTCATCGAGGGAGGGGGTGGCGGCGACCAGTGGCTTGAGCGCTCGGCGGCGTTCACGCAGTGGCTGGGTCATCTCGGCCTGCCAGCGGCGGATCGGTTCCAGTTGCGTCGGCGCCTCGGTGGCGACGGCCAGCTCGCGCTCGGCGAGCCAGGCGGACCAGAGCAGCTCGCAGACATCCAGACCGTGGCCGTCCTGGAGTTCGAGGCACAGCGTCTCGGTGCCCGGGCGCGCGTAGCGCTCGAGGGCAAAGGACCAGAGAGACAGCGGAGCGTGGGGCATGCGATCTCGTGATCTGCGGCCGTTGGCCGGGAAGTGTCGAGCGCGGCGGGCTGGTAGACTGTGCGCCTCATTCGACGCGCTCCGGAGTCCGGCATGATCGCACTGCGCCAACTCGCCCTGCAACGTGGCACCCGCCGGCTGATCGAGGATGCCGATCTGGTGCTCCACGAAGGCCACAAGGTGGGCATCGTCGGTGCCAATGGCGCCGGCAAATCGAGCCTGTTCGCGCTGCTGCGCGGGGAACTGGTCGCCGACGCCGGCAGTATCGAGATCGCCGGCGGCAAGCGCATCGCCCACATGGCCCAGGAAGTGTCGGCGATCGACCGGCCGCTGGCCGAGTTCGTGCTCGACGGCGACTACGCGCTGCGTGAGGCGGAAGCGGCGCTGGCCGCGGCACAGCAGCAGGGCGATAGCGACCGCGAGGCGGCGCTGCACGGTCAGATCGACGCCCTCGATGGCTACACCGCCCGCGCCCGTGCCGAGCAGCTGCTCGCCGGGCTCGGCTTTGGGCAGAACGATCTCTACCGTCCGCTGGCGGACTTCTCCGGCGGTTGGCGGATGCGGGTGGGACTGGCACGCACGCTGTTCACGCCCTCCGAGATTCTGCTCCTCGACGAGCCGACCAACCACCTCGATCTCGATGCCCTGGTGTGGCTCGAGCAGTGGCTGACACGTTATCCCGGCACGCTGATGCTGATCTCACACGACCGCGATTTCCTCGATGCGGTGTGCGACCACATCCTGCATATCGATCAGGCGAAACTGACGCTCTACCGCGGTCACTACAGCGCTTTTGAGCGTGCCCGGGCCGAGCGCCAGGCGCAGCAGCAGGCGGAGTACGAGAAGCAGCAGGCGCGGCGCGCCGAGATCGAACGCTTCGTCGATCGCTTCCGCGCCAAGGCGACCAAGGCGCGCCAGGCCCAGAGCCGGCTGAAGATGCTCGAGCGCATGGGGACCATCGCTGCCGCCCGCGCCGACTCGCCGTTCCGCTTTCGTCTGCCCTGCGCCGACAAGACCTCGACGCCGCTGCTGTCGCTGGACCGGGCCGAGCTGGGCTATGGCGAGCGAAGCGTACTCGACAATGTGCGCGTGTCGATTTCGCCGGGGGAGCGGATCGGGCTGCTCGGTCCCAACGGGGCCGGCAAGTCCACCCTGATCAAGACAATGATCGGCGATCTTTCACCACAGGCCGGGGAGCGAGTGCCCGGCGAGAATCTCGTCGTCGGCTATTTCGCCCAGCATCAGCTCGAACACCTCGACGTCACCGCGACACCGTTCACGCACGTACAGCGGCTCTCGCCCACGGCGAGCGATCAGTCGATTCGCGACTTTCTCGGTGGCTTCGGGTTCCGCGGCGACGATGTCTTTGGCAACGTCGGGCGCTTCTCCGGCGGCGAAAAAGCGCGTCTGGCGCTGTCGCTGGTGGCGTGGGAGAAACCCAACCTGCTGCTGCTCGACGAGCCCACCAACCACCTCGATCTCGACATGCGCGAAGCGCTCGCCGAAGCGCTTGCCGAGTACGACGGCGCGGTGGTGATCGTCTCTCACGATCGCCACCTGCTGCGTTCGAGCGTGGATGCCTTCTGGCGCGTCGCCGAGGGCCGAGTGGTGCCCTTCGATGGCGACCTGGACGATTACCACGCCTGGCTCAAGGAGCGCGAGACGGCACTCAAGCGCGAGCGTCAGGCCAGCGAAGAGAAGCCCGCGGTCGAGGGGGGCGATCGCAAGGCCGCCCGGCGCGCCGCCGCTGAGCTTCGAGAGCAGACCAAGCCGTTGCGCAAGCGCCGCGATGCCGCCGAGAAATCGATGGAGAAGGCCCAGAAGGCACTGGAGGCGGTCGAAGAGAAGCTGGCGGACCCCGCGGTGTATGAGGCCGCTCAGAAAGCGCGGCTGACAGAGCTTTTGCGCGAGCAGGGCGAGTGGAAGGCGCGTCTTGAAAGTGATGAGCAGGCTTGGATGGAGGCCGAAGAGGCGCTTGAGGAGATGCAGGCACAGCTTACCGCCCCCTGAGCTATCGGCTGACGGCGGTCATCGGCGGGTATTGAGTGTCATTGGCAGCGGTCAGGGAGGTCGGCGTCTATGAATACGACTCCAGGCCACTGACAATGTCGCCTTGCCGATTCTGAACGGGCCGCCACACTTTTGGCGGCCCGTTTTGCGTCCGGCTATCCGGTTTTGATTAGTCGGCGTAGATCATTTTGCGGGTCATGCCGCCGTCGACACTGATGTGCTGGCCGGTGATGAAGCCGGCCCTGTCGCTGGCGAGAAAGACGACGGTGTCGGCGACATCCTCCGGTTCGCCAACCCGCCCCACCGGATGCTGCTCCCGGTCGACGTCGCGGTGTTCGGGTTGGGTGCGGTTGGCCTGCTTCTGCCATGGCCCGGTCTCGATCCAGCCGGGACAGATAGCGTTGACGCGCACGTCCGGCCCCAGGCTCACGGCCAGGGCGTGGGTCATCGAGAGCAGCCCGCCCTTGGCAGCGGCGTAGGACTCGCAGTGCGGCTCGGACTGCAGCGCGCGGGTGGATGCGATATTGACGATCGCGCCCTGGCGCTTGCGAAGCCCCGGCACCGAGGCGCGGGTGCAGAGGAAGGCACCGGTCAGGTGGCTCTCCTGCCACAGCCGCCAGTTGTCGAGCGAGAGCGCCTCGATCGGACCGCACTCGGGGTCGGCGAGGCCGGCGTTGTTCACCAGCAGATCGATCCCCTCACTCTGGTCGCCCTCTTGCTGCCAGCCGCTGATGTGTTGAAACACCTCCTTGACCTGCGCCTCGTCGCTGACGTCGACCGCCATGGCGAACAGCGGTTGGTCGGGGAAGCGTTCGTCGAGTTCGGCAACCGCCTGCGGGTCGCGGTCCAGCGCGGCGACTCGCCACCCCGCGTTGAGAAACCGCTCGACCGTCGCGCACCCGATTCCCTGGGCGCCGCCGGTGATGATGGCTAAAGGCATCGTCATCGTCGTCTCTATCCTTGCTATGGCACGAAGCCGTTGTCGACGCCGGCGGGGCCGGCCTGAGTCATCACGCAGTGGCCCGTGGGGTCGTCACTGGAGTCCTGTGGGCCTGAGTCGATCAGGTCTCGAGCATGAAGGTCACCGGCCCGTCGTTGACCAGTGCGACCTGCATGTCGGCGCCGAAGCGCCCGGTCGCCATGTGGGGCCAGGCGCGGCCGGCAGCGTCGACCAGGTGCTCGAACAGGGCGCGGCCGTGCGCCGGCGGCGCGGCGCTGGAGAAGCTGGGACGCAGTCCCTTGGCGGTACTGGCGACCAGCGTGAACTGCGAGACCAGCAGCAGCCCGCCCTCGACCTGCTGGAGGTTGCAGTTCATGCGTCCGTCGTCATCGGCGAACATCCGGTAGTGCAGCAGCTTGTGCAGCAGCTTGTCGGCGCGGGCGGCATCGTCATCGGCCTCCACGCCAATCAGAGCGAGCATGCCGTGATCGATCTGGCCGACCACCGTGTCGTCGACGGTGACCGAGGCTTTCGTGACGCGTTGAACGAGCGCTCGCATGAATCGTGTCGTCTCTGTCGGGAATCGGTGATCGGGAAGCCGGGACAGGCCGCGTGGGAACGGGGTCTAGCCTAGCATGAGCGATCTGGTTGAAAAGGCTGAGCGCACCGTTTCCGTCCTCTCCGGCAAGGCGATCCGGTGGCAATGGTGACGGCCCTCTTGTTATAAAAGAGATCGCTTCGAGACGGATGGCCGGGACGAAACGTAGCGTATTGACCGTCTCGCGCTACTCTCTTGTCGCGTCGTTTTCAGGTAAAGGAAAACATTCACGACAAGGACAACATACATGGACTCAACCTCTTCTCCCCGGGGCGACGAGCCGCGTCCAACGGGCCTGCTGGGTGCGCTGCTGGCATTCGATCGGCTGCTCGGTGTGATCGAGCGCACGCTGATCGCCGGGGCGATTCTCTTCATGGCGCTTTTGATGAGCGCGCACGTGGTTGGCAACATCCTCTTCAGTCAGGGGATCGCCGGCACCTACGAAATCACGGAAATGCTGATCGTCCTGATCACCTTCGTCGGGGTCGGCTACGCGGCGCGTCACGCGCGACACATCAGCATGTCCGCCTTCTACGACCAGCTGAAAGGCCGAGCGCGCAAGGCGCTGCTGATCGTGATTTCGCTGGGGACAGCCCTGCTGATGTTCTACTTCTGCTACAAGTCCGTCGACTACGTGGTGGCGCTTCACGACCGTGGACGCACCAGCGCCTCGCTGCAGATTCCCTTCTGGATCGTCTATCTCGCACTGCCGGTGGGCTTCGCGCTGGCCGGCATTCAGTACGTGCTGACCGCCGTGCGCAATGTGCTCAGCCCGGGCGTCTGGCGCTCGCTGACCGAAGAAGAGACCTACGACGAGGTCGCGGTAGCGACGGAAGATGACGAGCAAGCGACCGGCCGAGAGCGCTGAGACGCGCCGCTTCTCGCAAGACAACGACAACAAGGACGATTCTCATGCTGCTAGGTCTTGGCCTGATCATGCTCGTGCTGCTGCTGCTGGGCTTTCCCATGATGGTGCCGCTGGCCGCCGGCACGCTCTACATGATGTTTACCGGCATGACCTTCTTCGGACCCGATCAGGCGGTGAGCTGGATGATCAGCGGCGTCGGAAGCTGGGTGCTGGCGGCGGTGCCGATGTTCATCTTCGCCGCGGATATTCTGACCAAGGGGCATACCGCCAACCGCCTGCTGGACGTGGTCGATGCCTTCACGCGTCATCTGCGCGGCGGGCTGCCGATCACGACGGCAGCCTCCTGTGCGCTGTTCGGCGCCGTCTCCGGATCGACTCAGGCAACGGTGGTGGCGATGGGCGGGCCGATGCGTCCGCGTCTGCTCAAGAAGGGCTACTCCGATGCCTTCACGCTGGCGCTGATCATCAACGCCAGCGACGTCGCGCTGCTGATTCCGCCGAGCATCGGTTTCATCATCTATGGCGTGGCGATGCAGACCTCCATCGGCGATCTTTTCCTCGCCGGCATCCTGCCCGGGGTGCTGATTCTGGTGATGTTTGCGATCTACTGCTGGATCGACTCCCGGGTCAAGGGGATCGAGCCGGAGCCGAAAGCGACCTGGAAAGAGCGCGCACAGGCACTCAAGCGCGTGATTCTGCCGCTCGGGTTTCCGATTCTGGTGGTGGGCGGTATCTACGGCGGCTTTTTCAGTGCCGTCGAAGCGTCGGCGGTCGCCGTCGCCTATGCGCTGCTGCTGGAGGTGGTCATCTATCGCCAGGTCTCGATACGCGATCTGGGTAGTCTTGCGCTCTCGACCGGCATGATCACCGCGGTGGTATTCATTCTGGTCGCGATCGGCGCGGCGTTCTCCCAGGCGCTGGGAACGGCGGGCGTGCCCGACCAGATACTCGGCCCGCTGATCGAGGCCATCGGCGACAATCAGTTCCTGGCGCTGTTGCTGATCGCGGCGGCGTTCTTCGTCGGCTGCATGTTCGTCGACCCCATCGTGGTGATCCTGATCCTGGTGCCGATCTTCAAGCCGCTGGTGCAGTCCACCGGGCTCGATCCGGTGCATGTCGGGGTGATCGTGACGCTGCAGGCCGCGATCGGTTCCGCCACGCCCCCGTTCGGCTGCGATATCTTCACCGCCATTGCGGTCTTCCGGCGTCCCTATATCGAGGTGATCAAGGGCACGCCGCCGTTCATCTTCATCCTGCTGCTGGCCACCCTGGTGCTGATTCTCTTCCCGCAGATCTCCCTGCTGCTGCCGTCCCTCGGCGGTGACTGAGGCAGTCAGTGAGTTGTCCGGCAGGCTCGCAGCGCCGTTGCGAGCTTGCCGATGCCCGGCGCAAACGCGGCCACCTTAGGCACAAAAAAACCCGGAAGCGTTACGCTTCCGGGTTTTGGCTAGGCGTCTATCCCAGCGGTCGATCGGCGATCAGGAGTCGTCGTCGCTGTGATCGGCCGCGCTGGCATTGACCTGCTCGAGCACGATGTCGAGCGCTTCGCCGCCACGCTCGCCCACCAGATTGACGAAGTCGTCACGGATGGGCCGCGCCAGATCGCGGAAGCGACCGCGCTGCGCTTCGTCGAGGCGGATGATCTTGATGTCGCTGTTATCCTCGATGGTGGTCAGGCGTTCCTCGTTGAGGTCGCTCTGGATCTCGTCACCTTTCTCCACCATCTCGTCGATGGTCGAGTCGAGCATCTGCCGCTGGTCCTCGGAGAGGCCGTCGTACCACTCCTCGTTGGCGATCAGGTTGGCGATGAACTGCGACTGCTCGGCGAAGATCATGTAGTCCTGAACTTCGTAGAAGCCCATGTTCTCGTGGGCGAAGACCGGCTGGATGTTGCCCTCGGCCTGACCCTGTTGCAGGGCGCTGTAGAGCTCACCGTAGGCGATGGTGATCGGCGCGGCGCCGTAGGCCTGATAGGTGGAGCGCAGCAGACTGTTATCCATCACGCGGATCTGCAGACCATCCATGTCCTCCGGGGTCTCGATCGCCTTGTTGGCTGTCCACACCTGATAGCCCTCGGGGAGGGCGGCCAGCGGCACCAGATCACGTTCGCGGAACGACTGCTGCCAGGCGTCACTCTTCATGAAGGCGTCGGAGTTGAGAATCTCCGCCGTCTCCCGCTGATCGTTGGGCATGACGTAGTTCAGGCTCATCAACTGGCTCTCGGGCACCGTGCCGCCGAGAAAGCCCGAGCCGAAGGAGAGCGGAATGGCGCCGCTCTGAATGGCGTCGTAGAGCGTCGAGTAGCTCGATCCCCAGACCCCGTAGGGGAGCACTTCGACGGTGGTGTCGCCGTCGCTCTTCTCTTCGATGAGCTGCTTGAACGCCATGGCGTATTCGTACTGCACGCTGCCTTCCGTCTCTTCGAGACCGAAGCGCCAGGTATCGGCGAGCGCGGTGGAAGTGGCGCCCATCAGGCTGAGTGCGATGACACTCGTGGCAATGTTACGCGTCTGCATACGGATCCCTTTAGTCGTTGTTCACCCGATTCAGAAGAGGATAGGAAGCGACGTCTGTCAAATGGCATGACCCGACGGTGATGCTTGCCTATCCCGCGAAATTTCACTGTATCACGATGCCGCCGAAGGGGATTTAGCCCTCACGCCGATGCCCCGCGACGGGGCATCGGCGTGTCATGGCGTTACCACCAGGCGTGAAAGTGGTGAGGTGGCCCCTTGCCGCGCCCGACCTCCAGACGCTCGCTCGCCTCGAGCGCGGCGTAGAGCCACTGTTTCGCCTCGACGATCGCCGGCGCTACCTGAGTGTCATCCGGCGCCAGGTGGGAAAGCTTGGCCGCGATGGCGGAGGAGAGCGCGCAGCCGGCGCCGTGGAGGTTTTGAGTCGCCAGGCGCGGAGCGTCCAGCCAGCGCGTGGTTTCCGGCGTCCAGAGCAGGTCCGGACAGCGCGCCAGCGGCAGATGGCCACCCTTGAGCAGGCCATAAGGGGCGCCCAGCGCGGCGAGTCGGGCCGTCATCCTCTCCATCTCGGCAAGACTGTCCGGCACCGGGGCGTCGAGCAGCGCGGCGGCTTCCGGAAGGTTGGGCGTGATCACGTCCGCCAGCGGGACGAGGATGTCGCGCACGGCGCGAAGCCCGGCGTCGTCCACCAGTCGGTCGCCGCTCTTGGCCACCATCACCGGATCGAGCACGATCCAGCGAGGCCGCCGCTGCAGGAGGCAGTCGCGGATCGTCTCGGCGACCTCGCGGCTCGCCACCATGCCGATCTTGACGGCATCGAGGGTCACGTCGTCGAGCAGGTGATCGAGCTGCAGCGCGATCATCCCGGCGGACACCGGCTCGACCCCTCGCACCCCCTGCGTGCTCTGGGCGATGACGGCGGTAATGACATTGGTGGCGTAGACGCCAAGCGCAGAAAAGGTCTTGATATCGGCCTGCAGCCCAGCGCCCCCGGAAGGGTCGGAGCCGGCGATGGTCAGTGCCTTGGGCACCGAGACGGAGGAGAGCGTCGGTTCGAAGGTTGGCATGGTTTCGATGTTGCAAGCAGGAATAGAGCGACTAGCCTAAAACAAGGTGCCGGGGGAACCCAGCGCGGGATCGGCCCTGTCGTCACCGTCGGCCAATCGACGGACGACAGCACGTTTGTACAGAACGATCGCCCCAGGGCAATAAGACGATCGTCAAACTGTAGGGCCTCCCCCTTGAGAGTAGACTCGTAAACTTACTACATCGCGTGTTCGAAGTTCGTTTTCAGCATCTTGCGAGGGAACGCATGTCCGATCAGGTCAGCGAGGGTATCGCCAGCTACTGGGCCACCGGCTTCTTCGTGGTGGCCGTCGTGTTGCTGTGTACCGTCATGATCGGCGCCGCCAGCCTGCTTGGGGGGCGGAGCACCGGGCCCAGCAAGTCCCTCCCCTTCGAATCCGGCATCGTCGGCGCCGGCTCCGCCCGACAGCGTTTTTCCGTCAAGTTCTATCTCGTGGCGATGCTGTTCGTCATCTTCGATATCGAAGCCGTTTACCTCTTCGGCTGGGCCGTCTCCGTGCGCGAGGTCGGCTGGCCCGGCTTTGCCGTAGCAGCGGTCTTCATCCTGATTCTACTGGCAGGGCTGATCTACGACGCCCGCGTCGGCGCCCTCGACTGGGCGCCGCGCAAGCGGGGTCGCGTGGACGCGCCGACAGCGCGAGCGCTTGCCAGCACGCCGGGCGCCAAACCCGGTGTACGTTGATTCGCCGGGGCCGCGGGCCACGGCAGCGTTCGATCATTACGACGGGAGTCCATCCGTGACGTACTGGAACTTCCGCAACCGATTTTTCATCTGGTTTGGTGAGGCTTCCCATGCAGTACACCCTGACCCGTGCGGAGGGAGACGACTCCGCGTCTGAACGCTATCCCCTGGGAGAACGCCAGCGCGTCGACGACCCCATGGACGAGCAGGTCCATCGCAACGTTTTCATGGGCAAACTCGACGACGTGCTCAACTCGGCGGTGAACTGGGGGCGCAAGCACTCGCTATGGCCCTACAACTTTGGGCTCTCCTGCTGTTATGTGGAGATGACCACGGCGTTCACCGCGCCCCACGACGTCGCTCGCTTCGGCGCCGAGGTCATCCGCGCCTCCCCGCGTCAGGCGGACTTCATGGTCATCGCCGGTACCTGCTTCATCAAGATGGCACCGGTCATCCAGCAGCTCTACGACCAGATGCTGGAGCCCAAGTGGGTGATCTCGATGGGCTCGTGCGCCAATTCCGGCGGCATGTACGACATCTATTCCGTGGTTCAGGGCGTCGACAAGTTCCTGCCGGTGGACGTCTACGTGCCCGGTTGTCCGCCACGTCCGGAAGCGTTCCTTCAGGGGCTGCAATTATTGCAGGACTCGATCCAGCAGGAGCGTCGGCCGCTCTCCTGGGTGGTGGGAGATCAGGGCGTCTACCGTGCGGAGATGCCGTCGCAGCGCGAGAAGCACCGCGACGAGCGCATCGCCGTGAAGGAGCTTCGCACCCCCGATGGGATCTAGGCCGTTGCCATGTGACCGCCGCCCATCGTCGCCTGCGATGACGACCGATACCTCTTCCGGGAACCGCCATTCATGACCCTAGCCGATGACACCGCCGCCGCGCCGAAGGGCGATCGCGACGTCGCTGCCCAGCTGATCGCCCACTTCGGCGAACGCGTGGCCGTGGCGCAGACGACGCTCACCGGCATGCCGGTGCTGTGGATCGCCCGTGAGCACCTTCGCGACGTGCTCGGCTGGCTCAAGGCGCTCGACGGCGCCTACTCGATGCTGTTCGACCTGAGTGCCGTCGACGAGCGTCTGCGCACCCACCGGCGCCACCTGCCGGCGGCGGACTTCACCGTCTTCTATCAGCTGATGTCGATCGAACGAAACGCCGACATCATGCTCAAGGTCGCCCTCGACGAGCGCGAGCCGACGCTGCCTTCGATTCACGACATCTTTCTCAATGCCAACTGGTACGAGCGGGAAGTCTTCGACCTCTTCGGTATCCACTTCACGGGCCACCCGCACCTGACGCGCATCATGATGCCGCCGACCTGGACCGGTCACCCGCTGCGCAAGGACTACTCCGCCCGCGCCACCGAGTTCGATCCCTACACGCTGACGGTGAAGGGGCAGGAAGTGGAGCAGGAGGCGCTGCGCTTCGACCCTGAGGCCTGGGGCATGCAGCGCCAGGGTGAAGAGACCGAGTTCATGTTCCTGAACCTGGGGCCCAACCACCCCTCGGCCCACGGTGCTTTCCGGCTCGTATTGCAGCTCGACGGCGAGGAGGTCGTCGACTGTGTGCCGGACATCGGCTATCACCATCGCGGCGCCGAGAAGATGGCCGAGCGCCAGTCCTGGCACAGCTTCATCCCCTATACCGATCGCATCGACTATACCGGCGGGGTGATGAACAACCTGCCCTACGTGATGGCAGTGGAGAAGCTCGCCGGCATCACGGTCACCGACCGGGCCAAAACGATCCGGGTGATGATGGCGGAGATGTTCCGCATCAACAGCCACCTGCTGTTCCTCGGCACCTATCTACAGGATCTCGGCGCGATGACGCCGGTGTTCTTCACCTTCACCGATCGGCAGAAGGCCTACGAAGTGATCGAGGCGATCACCGGCTTTCGCATGCATCCGGCGTGGTATCGCATCGGCGGCACGGCCCACGATCTCCCCACCGGCTGGGAGAAGCTGGTCAAGGGATTCGTCGACTGGATGCCCAAGCGTCTCGCCGAATACGAGAAGGCGATGATGGACAACGCCATCGTGCGCGATCGCACCAAGCACGTCGCCGCCTTCAACACCCGGGAGGCGCTCGACTGGGGCGTTACCGGGCCGAACCTGCGCGCCACCGGGCTCGACTTCGACCTGCGCAAGCAGCGGCCCTACTCCGGCTACGAGAACTTCGACTTCGAGGTGCCCACCGCCGCCAACGGCGACGCCTTCGATCGCGGCATGATGCGCATCGAGGAGATGCGCCAGAGCGTGCGCATCCTGCAGCAGTGCATCGATCACATGCCTGCCGGCGACTACAAGGCGGACCACCCGCTGACCACGCCGCCGCCGCGGGAGAAGATGCTCGAACACATCGAGACGTTGATCACCCACTTCCTGCAGGTCTCGTGGGGGCCGGTACTGCCGGCCAACGAGTCCTTCCAGATGATCGAGGCGACCAAGGGCATCAACAGCTACTACCTCACCAGCGACGGCAGCACCATGAGCTACCGCACGCGCATCCGCACGCCGAGCTTTCCACACCTGCAGCAGATTCCGGCGGTGATGCGCGGCGGCTTCGTGCCGGATTTGATCGCGCACCTGGGGAGTATCGATTTCGTCATGGCCGACGTGGACCGATGAGGATGACGACATGAACCCGACCGTCGACAGCAGCTCGACCATCGCCAGCGACGCCTTCGTCCTCGACCCGGCCGACCGCGAGGCGATGCTCGAGGAGCGCTCGCACTACCCCTATCCGCAGGCGGCGAGCATCGAGGCGTTGAAGATCGTACAGAGGCGCCACGGCCACGTGCCGGATGGCGCGATTCCCGCCATCGCCGAGACGCTCGGGCTCAAGGTCGCCGACGTCGAGGGCGTGGCGACTTTTTACAGTCTGATCTTCCGCCAGCCGGTGGGACGCCACGTCATTCTGATCTGCGACAGCAGCTCCTGTTTTCTGACCGATTACGAAGCGCTGCGGGATGCCATCGGCGAGCACCTGGGAATCGGCATGGGCCAGACCACGGCGGACGGCCGCTTCACCCTGCTACCGGTCTGCTGCCTCGGCGCCTGCGACCGCGGTCCGGCGATTCTGATCGGCGAGGATCTGCACGGCCCGGTGACGCCGGATCAAGTGCCGCGCCTGCTGGAGGGGTACGCATGACCTTCCCATTCTCGAATCTCATGACCTCGAAGCGCACGACGCAGGGGAGAGCGACATGAGCCGTATTCTGCAATCGGCGAGCGAACGTCAGGCCGACACCCATCCGCTGACCTGGCGGTTGCACGACGACGAAAGTCCGGTGCTATTCGACGAGTATCGTGACAAGGGCGGTTATGCGGCCGTCACCAAGGCGCTCACCGAGCACACCTACGAGTCGCTCACTGAAGAGGTGAAGACGGCCAACCTGCGGGGGCGCGGCGGTGCCGGCTTCTCCGCCGGCATGAAGTGGAGCCTGACGGTCAAGGGTGAGGACAAGCCGCGGGGCTATGTCGTCTGCAACGCCGACGAGATGGAGCCGGGCACCTTCAAGGATCGTCTGCTGATGGAGCAGCAGCCGCACCTGCTGATCGAAGGCATGATCCTCGCCGGCTTCGCCAACCGGTCGAAGCAGGGCTACATCTTTCTGCGGGGCGAGTACCATCTCGCCGCCGCCGCCATCCAGCGTGCGCTGGCCGACGCTCGCGCTGACGGCTGGCTCGGCGCCAACGTGCGTGACAGCGGTTGGGATTTCGACATCGCTCTGCACACCGGCGCCGGGCGCTACATCTGTGGTGAAGAGACGGCGCTGATCAACTCGCTCGAGGGCAAGCGCGCCAATCCGCGCTCGAAGCCGCCGTTTCCGGGGCAGTCCGGCGCCTGGGGACTCCCCACCGTGGTCAACAACGTGGAGACCCTCTGCAACGTACCGGGCATCGTCAACCACGGCGCCGACTGGTTCCAGGCGCTCTCCGGCGACCTCAGCGATGACGGCGGCACCAAGCTTTACGGTGTCTCCGGCAAGGTCAACAAGCCCGGGCTGTGGGAGCTGCCGATGGGCACCACCGGGCGCGAGATTCTCGACCGCGCCGGCGGCATGCGTGACGGGCTCACTTTGAAGAGCTGGCTACCCGGCGGTGGCAGCACCGGCTTTCTGCTGCCGGAGCATCTCGATCTGGCACTGGATTTCGACACTATCGGGAATACCGGCAGCCGCATGGGCACCGGGCTTCTCACTGTGGTGGCCGACAATCAGAGCATGGTGTCGCTGACGCGCAATCTCGAGGAGTTCTTCGCCCGCGAGTCCTGTGGCTGGTGCACGCCGTGCCGCGACGGGTTGCCGTGGAGCGTCAAGCTGCTGCGCGCTCTCGAGGCCGGGGAGGGCGAAGCGGGAGACATCGCGCTACTCGAGCAGATGGCCAGCGATCTGGGTCCCGGCAAGACCTTCTGCGCCCACGCACCGGGAGCGGCGATGCCGCTGGCGTCCGCGATTCACTATTTCCGGGGCGAGTTCGAGCGCGGCGTGGCACACCCCCAGGGCAAGGCCCACGCGGATCCGATTCCCGTCGGCAGCGTGTAGGCGAGAGGAGAGCGAATTCATGGCGACCATTCATGTCGACGGGCAGGACTACGAGGTCGAGCAGAGCGACAACCTGCTCCATGCCTGCCTGTCGCTCGGGCTCGACATCCCCTATTTCTGCTGGCACCCGGCGATGGGCAGCGTCGGCGCCTGCCGTCAGTGCGCAGTGAAACAGTACAAGGATGCCGACGACGAGCGCGGCATGCTGGTGATGTCCTGCATGGCGCCGGTGAAAGACGACGCCTACATCTCCATCGACGACGAGGAGGCGAAGACCTTCCGCCAGACGGTGATCGAGTGGTTGATGGTCAATCACCCGCATGACTGCCCGGTGTGCGAGGAAGGCGGCCACTGTCACCTCCAGGACATGACCGTGATGACCGGCCATGACCGGCGGCGCTATCGCTTTCGCAAGCGTACGCACCGCAACCAGAATCTGGGGCCGTTCATCGCCCATGAGATGAATCGCTGCATCACCTGCTATCGCTGCACCCGCTTCTATCAGGACTACGCCGGCGGCGAGGATCTCGGGGCATTCGGTGCCCACGACAACGTCTATTTCGGCCGCCATCAGGATGGCACCCTGGAAAGCGAGTTCTCCGGCAATCTCACGGAAGTCTGCCCGACCGGGGTCTTTACCGACCAGACTCACTCCGATCACTACACCCGCAAGTGGGATCTGCAGTTCGCGCCGAGCGTCTGCCACCAGTGCGCCAGCGGCTGCAACATCAGCCCCGGCGAGCGCTACGGCGACATCCGGCGCATCGAAAATCGCTACAACGGCGACGTCAACGGCTACTTCCTCTGCGATCGTGGCCGCTTCGGCTACGGTTACGTCAATCGCGACGACCGGCCGACCCGCCCCGAGCGCCATGAGAGAACGCAGGCGACCGAGGCGGCGGCAACGCTGCTGGAGATCGACGACGCCCTGGATCTGGCGGCCGACGGCCTGCGTGACGCCGGCGGCATCATCGGTATCGGCTCACCCCGGGCGAGCCTCGAGAGCAACCACCGGCTGCGCGAGCTGGTAGGCGTCGACAATTTTTCCTCGGGCATCGAGGCCGGTGAGTGGGCCCGCCTTCTGCGCATGCAGCAGCTCAATCGCGACACGGGGCTCGCGACGCCCAGCCTGCGCGAGATCGAGCAGTGCGACGCGATCCTCGTGCTCGGCGAGGACCTGCTGCAGAGCGCGGCCCGCGTCGCGCTCAGCGTGCGTCAGGCCGTTCGTGCCAAGGGCGTCGCGATGAGCGAGGCCCGTGATGTGCCGGGCTGGAACGCCGAGGCCGTCAAGACCATCGCTCAGGACGCCGGCTACCCGCTCTATCTGGCGACGCCGGAGGCGAGCAAGCTCGACGCCATCAGCGCCGGGACGCTTCGCGGCGCCCCGGACGATATCGCCAGGCTCGGTTTTGCCGTCGCCCACGCGCTCGACCCTACCGCGCCGGCGGTGGACGCGCTCGATGAGATCACGGCAACCCTCGCCCAACGCATCGCCGACGATCTGCTCGCCGCCGAGCGACCGCTGGTGATCGCCGGGGAGTCGCTTGGCTCGATGCAGATTCTCGAAGCCGCCGGCAACGTTGCCCGCGCGCTGCATCGTCGCCAGAAGGCGCAAGGGGCGCTGACGCTGATCCGTCGCGAGGCCAATAGCGTGGGTCTCGGGCTGCTCGGCGGCGAGTCGCTGGACTGGGCGCTGGAGCGCCTCGAAAGCGGCGAGGCGAAAGGCGTGGTGATCCTCGAAAACGATCTCTACGTGCGCCTGCCCGCCGAGCGCATCGACCGCGCGCTGGCGCAGGCGAGTAGCGTGGTGGTGCTGGATCACCAGCGCACCCCGACCTGGGCGCGGGCCGATATCGCGCTGCCGGCGGGCACCTTCGCCGAGAGCGACGGGACGCTGGTCAGCCTCGAAGGCCGCGCGCAGCGCTTCTATCAGGTCTTCGACCCGAGCTACCTGCGACCCGACACGCGCATCCGCGAGAGCTGGCGCTGGCTCCACGCGCTGGCGGCAACGCTCGAGCGTCAGCCAATGGAGACCGTGCTGCTCGATGACCTCACCGAAGCGGTCGCCCACTCGGCGCCGTCCTTCGCCCCTCTCGCCCAGAACGCACCGTCGGCTCTCTTCCGCATTCACGGCCTCAAGCTCGCCCGCGAACCGCACCGCTACAGCGGGCGTACCGCGATGCGTGCCAACCTGGACGTCAACGAGCCGCGGGCGCCAGTCGATGTGGACACGCCGTTCGCGTTTTCGATGGAAGGCTACTCCGGCTACCGCGAGCCCCGCCGCGAAGTGGCGTTCGCGTGGGCGCCGGGTTGGAACTCGCCGCAGGCGTGGAACAAGTTTCAGGATGAGGTTGGCGGTCACCTGCGCGCAGGTGATCCTGGCATACGCCTCTTTGAAGCCCCCGCGATCTCGGGTGACTACTACCGCGAGATCCCCGCCGCATTCACCGCGCGTGAGGGCGAGTGGCAGGTGGTCGAGCTGCCGCGCCTCTTCGGCGGTGAGGAGATGTCGCGACGCGCGGCGCCGATTCAGGCCCGCATGGCGCCCGCCACGATCGCGCTCAACGCCGACGACGCCGAGCGCCTGGGAATCGTCGCCGACGACCCGGTGGCGTTAAGTCTCGACGGGGCGACGTTCACGCTGCCTGCCCGGTTTGGCGCCGGGCTGCCGCGTGGGGTGGTGGGCGTCTCGAGCGGTAGCGCCGAGAGCCTGGCGGCACCGACAGCCGTGGGCGGCGAACGCTGGGGCCGCGTCAGCCTCGGCGAGGCAAATGCGACCGGGGAGGCCCAACCATGAGCTGGTGGACACCGCAGGTCGAGGCAACGCTATTCGCCATGTTCCAGGCCGTGGTGATTCTGCTGGCGGTGGTGCTGGCCGGGGCGCTTTTGAGCATGTTCGAGCGGCGGCTACTGGCGCTCTGGCAGGATCGCCACGGCCCCAATCGGGTCGGCCCTCTGGGACTGTTCCAGATCGTTGCGGACATGCTCAAGATCTTCTTCAAGGAGGACTGGATCCCGCCGTTCGCCGACCGCACCTTCTTCGTGCTCGCCCCCGGCATCGCCATGGCCTCCCTGCTGCTCTCCTTCATGGTGATTCCGATCACCCCGGGATGGGGCATCGCCGATCTCAACATCGGCATCCTGTTCTTCTTCGCCATGGCGGGCATCAACGTCTATGCGGTGCTCTTCGCCGGCTGGGCGAGCAGCAACAAGTACGCGCTGCTGGGTGCGCTTCGCGCCTCGGCGCAGACCCTCTCCTACGAGGTCTTCATGGGGCTGGCGCTGATGGGCATCGTCGCCATGACCGGGTCGTTCAACATGCGCGACATCGTCAACGCCCAGGAAGGCTTCTGGAACGTCATTCCCCAGTTTTTCGGCTTCTGCACTTTCGTGGTCGCGGCGATCGCCGTGACCCACCGCCATCCGTTCGACCAGCCGGAGGCGGAGCAGGAACTCGCCGACGGCTATCACGTCGAGTACTCCGGCATGAAGTGGGGAATGTTCTTCGTGGGCGAGTACGTCGGCATCGTGCTGGTGTCGGCACTGCTGGTGACGCTGTTTTTCGGTGGCTGGCACGGCCCGCTGCTGCCGCCGATCGTCTGGTTCCTGCTCAAGACGGGATTTTTCGTCCTGCTGTTCGTCCTGCTGCGGGCAGCGCTACCGCGACCGCGCTACGACAAGGTGATGAGCTTCGGCTGGAAGGTGTGTCTGCCGCTGACACTGATCAACCTGCTGGTGACCGGGGCCGTCATTCTGCTCATCGATCCGGCCGCCTGAGGAAGGGATGCCCATGCTGACAACGATCAAGAAAGTGGTCTTCGGGACCGGCACCCAGCTGCGCACGCTGTGGATGGTGTTCAGCCACGCCTGGCGCCGGCGGGAGACGCTGCAGTACCCGGAAGAGCCGGTCTATCTGCCGCCGCGCTATCGCGGGCGTATCGTGCTCACGCGCGACCCGGACGGCGAGGAGCGCTGTGTCGCTTGCAACCTCTGCGCGGTGGCCTGTCCGGTGGCCTGCATTTCACTGCAGAAGGGCGAGCGCGACGACGGTCGCTGGTATCCGGAGTGGTTTCGCATCAACTTCTCGCGCTGCATCTTCTGTGGCATGTGCGAGGAGGCTTGCCCGACCTCGGCAATCCAGCTCACGCCGGACTTCGAGATGAGTGAGTACCGACGCCAGGAGCTGGTCTACGAGAAGCAGGATCTGCTGATCGACGGTCCGGGCAAGGATCACAACACCAATTTCTACCGGGTGGCCGGGCTGTCGATCGCCGGCAAGGACAAGGGCGAGGCGCAGAACGAAGCCGAGCCGATCAACGTCAAGTCCTTGATGCCCTGATCCATTCATCTGTACGCGAGGGTCGCGACCGGGCGATGGCGCGTCGTTTTGGGAGGCCGAACATGGAAGTCGCGTTTTATCTGAGCGCTCTGGTTGCGGTGGCGGCGACCTTTCGCGTGATCACCAGCACGCATCCGGTACACGCGCTGCTCTACCTGATCGTGTCGTTGATCGGGGTGGCGATGGTCTTCTTCGCGCTCGGTGCCCCCTTTGCCGGCGCGCTGGAGATCATCGTCTACGCCGGCGCCATCATGGTGCTGTTCGTCTTCGTGGTGATGATGTTGAACCTCGGGGAGTCCGCCGTGGAGCAGGAGCGCGCCTGGCTCGCGCCGACGCTCTGGAGGGGGCCGGCGGTCCTCGCCGGCGTGCTGCTGCTCGTGATGCTGGTCACGCTGGTGGGCGGGGATTTCGACGGCATCATCAGCGGCGAGACGCTGACGGCAAAAATGGTGGGGATCACGCTTTTCGGGCCCTACATGGTGGTCGTGGAACTCGCGGCGATGCTGCTGCTGGCAGCGCTGGTCGCGGCCTCTCATCTGGGCCGCAGCGACGCCCAGGGCGAAGCGGATCTCGCCCGCGAGCGCCAGCGCGAGCGAGCCGAGGTCACGGCGTCGCGCAACACCGCCCCGGTACCCGAGGAGACCCCGCTCACCGACGGCGCCGAACAACCCACCGGACGCGGAGGCAGCGCATGAACGGCGTGCCCATGGAACACGGCCTGATACTCGCGGCGATCCTCTTCGTCCTGGGGCTGGTCGGATTGATGACGCGGCGCAACATGGTTTTCGTGCTGATGAGTCTCGAGATCATGATGAACGCGGCGGGACTGGCGTTCATCGTCGGTGGCACCCACTGGCAGCAGCCGGACGGCCAGGTCATGTTTCTGATGGTGATCACGCTGGCCGCCGCGGAGGCCAGCGTGGGCCTTGCGCTGCTGATGCAGCTCTACCGGCGCTTCAAGACGCTCGATATCGATGCGGCCAGCAGGTTACGCGGATGAACCTACCCACCCAAGCCATGCTGATTGGCACGTTCTTCTTTCCGCTGCTGGGGGCGCTGCTCCTGGCTTTCTCCTTCGGCCGCCGCTCCGAGTGGGCCAGCAGCGCCATCGGCGTCGCCTCGATCGGACTGGCCGCGCTCTGCACGCTCGGCATCGGGCTCGACTTCTATGATCACGGTCGAGCGGCGCAGACGCTGACGCTGTGGCAGTGGATCGCGGTGGGGGATTTTCGCCCCACCATCGGCCTGATGCTCGACGGGCTGTCGCTGACGCTACTCGGTGTAATCACCGGGGTCGGCTTTTTCATTCATCTCTTCGCCTCCTGGTACATGCGCGGCGAAGAGGGGGTGACGCGCTTTTTCTGCTTCATGAACCTGTTCGTCTTCAGCATGGTGCTGCTGGTCCTCGGCGACAACCTGCTGCTGCTCTACTTCGGCTGGGAGGGCGTCGGGCTCTGCAGCTATCTGCTGATCGGCTACTACTACCGCACTTCTGCCAACGGCTGGGCCGCATTCAAGGCGTTCGTGGTGACCCGGACCGGTGATGTCTTCCTCGCCATCGGCATGTTCCTGCTCTTCGTCGAGCTCGGCTCGCTCAACATCCAGACGCTGTTGGCTCGGGCGCCGGAGGCGTGGGCCCAGGGTGACCTCATGGCTCAGCTCGCCGCATTGATGTTGCTGGGCGGCGCGGTGGGCAAGTCCGCCCAGCTGCCCCTGCAGACCTGGCTTGCCGATGCCATGGCGGGGCCGACGCCGGTGTCGGCGCTGATTCATGCCGCGACCATGGTCACCGCCGGGGTCTATCTGATCGCGCGGACCCAGGGCATCTTTGCGCTGGCACCCGACATTCAGCTGCTGGTGGGGATCATCGGGGCGCTGACGCTGCTGATGGCAGGCTTCGCGGCGCTCGCCCAGACCGACATCAAGCGTGTGCTCGCCTACTCCACCATGAGCCAGATCGGCTACATGTTCCTGGCGCTGGGCGTGGGCGCCTACGACGCCGCCATCTTCCATCTGATGACCCACGCCTTCTTCAAGGCGCTGCTGTTCCTCTCCGCCGGCTCGGTGATCATCTGTACCCATCATGAGCAGGACATGCGCCATCTCGGCGGGCTATGGCGCAAGCTGCCGCTCACCTATGCCGGCTTTATCGTCGGTGGCGCGGCGCTGGCGGCGCTGCCGCTGGTGACCGCTGGCTTCTACAGCAAGGACGCGATTCTGGTGTCGGCACTCGGCGCGGGCCACTGGGTACTGATGCTGGCGGGCCTCGTCGGGGCACTGCTCACCTCGATCTACACCGTGCGGCTGATCCTCGGCACCTTCCACGGCCAGCCGAAGAGCGACCACGCCCGCGAGGCCCACGAGGGCAAGGGATTCGCCCACGGCCTGCCGCTGATCGTGCTGATCGTGATGTCCACTGCACTGGGGGCGCAGCTGGTGCCACCGCTCGCGGAGGTGCTGCCGGCCGGGCCCCATGGCGATGGAACGGGCGCTCATGTCCTCGAGATCGTTGCCATGCTGGTCGCGGTGGGCGGCGTGGTAGGAGCGCTTTGGCTCTTCCGCCGGCGCCGTGGACTTCTGCGCCGCGCCGTTGCCGATCCGCGAGGCGCGAAGCTATGGACGTTGTGGAACGCTGCCTGGGGATTCGACGCGCTCTACGATCGTCTCCTCGTCCGGCCCTATCAGGCGCTGGTGCGGGTCAACCGCAGTGACTGGATCAACACGCTCTGCAATCTGGCTCCGTGGCTGGCGGGCGTCTCGCACCGCGGGCTCAAGCGCACGCAGACCGGACGGCTCAGGCACTATGCCTTCTCGATGGTGCTGGGGGCGACGCTGCTTCTCGCCTTCGTGCTGGTGGGTTAGGCGATGAGCGCTCCAACAACAACAGGTGGTGACGAGTTCGCCGCGGCAGCCGTCGCCGAACCCGGATCGCAACACACACACGCGCGGAAGGCTGATTCATGACTCTGGTCTGGCTGATACTGATCCCTTTCATTGGTGGCCTGGCGTGCTGGCAGGCTGAGCGATTCGGCGACCGCGCGCCGCGCTGGATCGCGCTGGCGACCATGGTGCTGGAACTGGCGCTGGTGCTCGCGCTGTGGATAGGTGCCGACTTCCGCCTGCCGGCGGAGGGCGCCACGACTGCGTGGACTCACGAGTGGCGACTCGACTGGATTCCGCGCTTCGGTATCCAGCTGCACCTGGCGATGGACGGCCTGTCGCTGATCATGATCGCGCTCACGGGACTGCTCGGGGCGATGGCGGTGGTCTGTTCCTGGCGAGAGATCGTCACTCGGGTCGGCTTCTTTCACCTCAATCTGCTCTGGATCCTGGGCGGCGTGGTCGGCGTATTCCTGGCGATCGACCTATTCCTGTTCTTCCTGTTCTGGGAAATGATGCTGGTGCCGATGTACTTTCTCATCGCGCTCTGGGGGCACAGCGGCTCGAAGGGAAGCTCGCGAATCGGCGCGGCGACCAAGTTCTTCATCTATACCCAGGCCAGCGGTCTGATGATGCTGATCGCGATCCTCGGGCTGGTCTTTGCGCACCATGACGCCACCGGCGTTTACACCTTCGCCTACGCTGACCTGCTCGATACACCGCTGTCGGCGTCCACGGCGTGGTGGCTGATGCTCGGCTTCTTCGTCGCCTTCGCGGTCAAGCTGCCGGTGGTGCCGCTGCACGGTTGGCTGCCGGACGCCCACGCCCAGGCACCCACGGCGGGCAGCGTCGATCTGGCGGGTATCCTGCTGAAGACGGCGGCCTACGGCATGCTGCGCTTTGCACTGCCGCTGTTTCCGGAGGCGTCACAGGCGTTCGCGCCGGTGGCGATGACCCTCGGGCTGATCGGTATCTTCTACGGCGCCATCCTTGCCTGCGGCCAGCAGGACCTGAAGCGCCTGATCGCCTACACCAGTATTTCCCACATGGGGTTCGTACTGATCGGTATCTATGCCGGCACCGAGCTCGCCCTGCAGGGCGTGGTTGCGCTGATGGTGGCGCATGCCTTCTCCGCGGCGGGACTCTTCATCGTCTCGGGGCAGCTCTACGAGCGCCTGCATACGCGTGACATGCGCCAGATGGGCGGACTCTGGGGCCGGATTCACGGCCTGCCCGGGTTCGCGCTGGTGTTCGTGGCCGCTTCGCTGGGCCTGCCGGGAACGGCCAACTTCGTGGGCGAGTTCATGGTGATGTTCGGTGCCTTCGGCGTCGCACCCTGGATCGTGGTGATCGGCAGCGTGGGGCTGATCCTGGCGGCGATCTACTCGCTCTTTCTGATGCAGCGGGTCTACTTCGGCCCACCGGCCGAGGAGCGTTCACTCGGTGGCATGGACCGGCGGGAGACGCTGCTGCTGCTGAGTGTCGTGGCGCTGGTGATCTTCTTCGGCCTCTTTCCGCAGCCGCTGCTCGAGACCACGGCCGGTGCCATGCAGGTCGTTCAACACAGCTTTCATCCGACCGGGGCGATGACCGGAGGTGTGCAATGATGCCCGCGCTGCTGGCGATCTCGCCGCTGATTCTCGTCTGTCTGAGCGTGGTCGGTGTGATGCTCTCCATCGCCTGGCGGCGAAACCACGCGTTGAACGCCATCCTCTCGGCGGTGGGACTCAACGCGGCACTGCTGGCGCTGCTGTTCGGCTGGACGCTGGGCGACGTCGACGTGACCGCGCTGCTCGTGGTCGACGATCTGTCGCGCTTTGGCGGCGTGCTGGTACTGGTCTCCACGCTCGCCTGTGTGACCCTCGCCCACCACTATCTCGAAGGCTACGAAGGCCCGCGGGACGAGTTCTATCTGCTGCTGCTGAGCGCGGCGGCCGGCGGGTTGGTGCTGGTGTCGGCGCGGCACATGGCGACGCTGTTCTTTGGTATCGAACTGCTCTCGATGCCGCTCTTCGGCATGTTGGCCTACACCTTTCGCGATCGCGGGGCGCTGGAGAGCGGTATCAAGTACATGGTGCTCTCGGCGGCGGCAACGGCGTTTCTGCTCTTCGGCATGGCGCTGCTCTATGCGGTCACCGGTACGCTCGAGTTCGCGGCGCTCGGCGACGCGCTGGCCACCTACGGCAACGACACCTGGCTGCTCGCCGGCGCCGGCATGATGCTGGTGGGGCTGTCGTTCAAGCTCTCCATCGTGCCGTTTCATCTGTGGACGCCGGACGTCTACCAGGGCGGGCCGGGACCGGCGACGACCTTTCTCGCCACGGCGAGCAAGGTGGCGGTCTTTCTGGTGCTGCTGCGGCTGTTCCAGTCGGCGCTGGCCTTCCATGAGAACTGGTGGCACGACCTGCTGGGCTTCATCGCCCTGATCACCATGCTCGTCGGCAACCTGCTGGCGCTGACGCAGACCGATCTCAAGCGGCTGCTTGGCTATTCGTCGATCGCCCACTTCGGCTATCTGCTGGTGGCGCTGGTGGTCAACGAGGGGCTCGCCACCGAGACCGTGGGCATCTATCTCGTCACCTACGTCGTGACCACGCTCGGCGCCTTCGGTGTGGTCACGCTGGTCTCCAGCCCCTATACGGCGACCGGCGGCACCGCCGATGCCAGCCCGCTGCACCACTATCGCGGGCTCTTCTGGCGTCGGCCCTATCTCACCGCCGTGATGACGGTATCGCTGCTGTCGCTGGCGGGCATCCCGTTCACGGCGGGATTCATCGGCAAGTTCTACATCATCGCGGTGGGGGTGGAGGCGCATCGCTGGTGGCTGGTCGGTGGCGTCGTCCTGGGTAGCGCCATCGGGCTCTACTACTACCTGAGGGTGATGGTGACGCTCTTCCTGATCGAGCCGGGCATGCAGAACCGCGACGCCACCTACGACTGGGCGGCGCGCGCCGGCGGCATGGTGGTGCTGGGCGTGGCAACGCTGGTGATCGTGCTGGGGCTCTATCCCACGCCGATGATCAATTGGGTGAGCTGGATCGCGTCCTAGTCACCCCAGGTGCCACTGAACGGCCGCGGCGGCCCGCGATAAGCGCTTCTTCGGAGGCGCTTTCGCGTTATGGGCCGGCTTGCCGAGAGTCGCGGCGGGCGAAACAAGCAGAGCGTGTGGTGGCCAAGCCGTAAGTGTCAGCGCCCAGCCGGGTCGTCGGCGCCGACGCTAACGGCTGGTATTCGCCGCTCGCGACGTACCCAGTCCGATGCTGACACGGCAGGCAGCGGGGAGTCGGATGTTGACGGCCACGGGCAGGTGATCGGAGAACATCGCCTCGAGCACCCGGGGCGGTTCGGCAGCGAGCGAGGCGGAGAGCAGGATATGGTCCAGCGCTCGGCGCGGCCGCCAGGCCGGATAGCTTGCCACCGTATCCTGCGGGTTGAGGTCCAGCGCCTGGCAGAAGCGTGGATGGGCGCGCAGCTGGCTCAGCGTGCAGTTGAGATCGCCCATGACCACGACGTTATGCAGTGGCCGGATGATCTCGCCGAGATAGTCGAGCTGCCGGGCGCGACCGCGTTGACTCAACGCCAGATGCGCGACGAACAGATGCAGCGCTTCCGGCCCTTCGCCGTAGCGGGCGTGAATCGCCCCGCGACCGCGCATGCCGGGCAGCCGGTGCTCATCGATCTGGCTTGGAGTGAGGCGAGACAACAGCCCGTTGCTGTGCTGGGCGACGCGCCCGAGATCGCGGTTGAGCTGCTGGAAGTGGAAACTGAAGTCGGAGCGCCGAGCGAGATATTCGACCTGATTGACGTGGTTGGAACGAAAGCTGCCGCCGTCGACCTCCTGCAGCCCCACGACGTCGAAGTCGCCGAGCACGCTGCCGATGACGTCGAGCCGCGAGCGGCGCTTGGGATGCGGCAGCAGGTGCTGCCAGCTCCGCGTCAGATAGTGGTGGTATGCCGACGTGTGAATGCCGACCTGCAGGTTGCAGGTCAGCAGCTTCAATGTCGGCGCGACATCACTGGCGGGTGTCGAGGCGGCTAGGGACATGACGTCACTCGGCCTCGGCGCGTTCCTCGCGGACCTTGTCGATCAACGCGCTGGTGATCTGGGTCATGTTCTCGAGCGAGCCGGCGGAGTCCGGCGTCACCACGTAGCGGTTGTCGACGATCAGGTCCGGAACGCCCATCAGCTTGTAGGCGCGCATCTTGGCGCTCGCCTGCTGGAGCTGGCTCTTCACGCCAAAAGAGTTGAGCGCCTTGCGCGCCTCGTCCTCGGTGACGCCATAGTTGGCGAAGAAGGCGGCGATGTCGTCCTCCTCGGTGAGACGCTGTCCCTGCTTGTGGATGGCGTCAAAGAAGTCCTGACGCAGGTCTTCCTCGATCCCCAGCGCCTCGGCGGCGTAGAACGCCTTGGCATGCTGCTCCCAGACTCTGCCCAGCGGCGCGGCCATGCGGTCGAATGTGACGTCGTCAGGGAGTTCAGCCACCCAGTCATTGAGCGAGCTCTCCAGCGCATAGCAGTGCGGGCAGCCGTACCAGAACACTTCGGTGACTTCGATCTGATCGGCCGGCACCTCGGAGGCCATCGGCTCTTCGATGACCTGATAATCCTCGCCCTCGACCGGGGCCGCGGCCATGACTGCGCCGGAGAGAGTAAGTCCGGCCAATAGCGCCACAAACGACTTGATCATGCGTTACAGCTCCTGAGCTTGAAAATGAAACGTCGGCACCGCGCCGGCTGTCGACCCTCGCAGGCCCCTCAGACGCGGCCCTGCGGCGCGCGGCAATCGCGATGACCGCCAATCCCTGTAGGGCGATCCGCAACGCCCTTCGCGAGCCGGCGCGTCGTGGCCAGCGCTACCGGTTGGAGCGTCCCGAGTCGGCAAAGGTTCCCGGCGACGGGGCGCGCGGTATGAGTTCGCCTCATGCCAGCCTGACAGAAAGCCCGGGGAAAACGTAGCCCGCGCCGCGTCGTCGTCCACGCCATCTGGCGTCGCCAGCGATCATGCTACACTGCGCGCCGCCAACGCCAAACGGACTTCGAGCCGGCCATGACCGACACCCCCGCACGCCTCAACTACCAGACGGCCCAATTCATGATCAGTGCGCCGACGCTCGCCCAGTGTCCCGCTGATGAAGGGGTCGAAATCGCTTTTGCCGGGCGCTCCAACGCCGGCAAGTCGAGCGCGATCAATACACTCACGCGGCAGAAGGCGCTGGCGCGGACCTCCAAGACCCCGGGGCGTACGCAGCTGATCAACGCTTTCAGCATAGAGAACGACGAGAGCCGGCGCCTGATCGATCTGCCCGGCTACGGTTATGCCAAGGTGCCGGAGGCGATGAAGCGGGAGTGGCAGTCTCATCTGGCCGACTACCTGCGTCGGCGCCGCTCCCTCGCCGGGCTGATCCTGCTGATGGACGTGCGCCATCCCCTGAGCGACTTCGACGTGCAGCTACTGGAGATGGCGGATGCCCGCGAACTGCCGGTGCACATCCTGCTGACCAAGGCGGACAAGCTCAAGCAGGGGCCGGCGAAGGCCTCGCTCGCCAGCGTCAAACGCCAGCTTGGCGAGTGGGAAGACCTGGTCAGTGTGCAGCTCTTCTCGTCGCTCAAGCGCCAGGGCGTTGACGACGCCTACGCGGTGATGAACCGCTGGATGGCGCCTGACGCCTGACGCCTGACGCCTGACGCCTGGGCGAGCGTTGACGCTCGCCCGAGCCTGTCAGGCCATCTGGCGGTCCAGTCTCTCCACGACGCCTGGCAGTTCCCGCACGTGAGTGATCCGCGTCACTCTGGGGGGCAGCTCGCGCTCCCCCTCGTTCTTGGCATCGATCCAGACCGCCTGCATGCCCAGGCGCTGCGCCGCCAGCACGTCCTCCTCCCAATTGTCCCCCACATGCAGCGTCCGATACGGCACTGTACCCAGGCGAAAGACGGCATCGAGAAAGGGGCGGGCGTCGGGCTTCGGTGCATGCATCTCGCCGGCGAGAATGATCACGTCGAAGTGGTGATCGAGCGCGAGCCGGCGAACGTCGACATTGCCATTGGTGATGATGCCGAGCCGGTAGCGCCGTGCCCACGCCTCGAACATCGGCTCCACCTCCGGAAAGGGGGTCAGTGTGTGGCGCAGCGTCATGAACTGCTCGAAGCCCTTGGCGGCCCAGTGCGTCGCCGACGCCTCGGAGAGCCCGTGTGCCTGCAGAAGCTCGATCATCGCACGCTCGCGGATGAAGCTGTGATCGCCCCGGCTCAGCGGATAGCGCTGCATCAGCGAGGCCCGAATGCGCTGGTACTCCTCGAGCGGGAAGCGGCTTTTCAGCGGCTGGGCGACAGCGTCCGGCAGGGCGTCGATCTGCTCGGCCAGCCACTCGTAGTGGGTGGGCTCGGCGTGCGCCATCACCGGGCCGTTGTGCCACAGCGTATCATCGAGATCGAAAGTGATTGCGTCCAGAGGCATTCGGCTTAGCTCTCGTCGGTGGAGGAGGGGCCGCGGCGCGCGCGGGGATGGGCTTTGTCGTAGACCTCGGCAAGCTGCTGCCAGTCCAGTCGGGTGTAGATCTGGGTCGTCGAGAGGTTGGCGTGCCCCAGCAGTTCCTGCACCGCGCGCAGATCCTGGCTCGACTCCAGCAGGTGGCTGGCGAAGGAGTGTCGCAGGCGGTGCGGATGCAGATGCTCCGGCAGGCCGCGGCGTTTGGCGGTCTCCGAAAGCCGCGACTGGATCGCGCGGTGGCCCAGCCGCCCGCCGTGCTGCGCGACGAACAGCGCGGTCTCGTTTGGCTTGGCAAGTCCGCTGCGGCTCCCCATCCACGTCTTGATCGCGTCAGCGGCGCGGCGGCCCAGCGGCACCTGGCGCGGTTTGCCGCCCTTGCCGACGACCCGCACGTGCTGCGCATCGAGGCTCGCCAGATCGAGTGCCGCGAGCTCGGCCAGACGCAGCCCGCACGAGTAGAAGAGCTCGAGCATGGCCTGATCCCGCATCTCGAGCGGTTCTGCAGCGTGAGGGGTGTCGAGAAAGTGGCTGAGCTGGTCGACGTCTACCGGGCTTGGCAGATGCCGCGGCTGGCGCGGCGCCTGGGTCAGCTTGACCGGGTTATGGCTGAGCTCGCCCTGGTTGACCAGGAAGTCGGCGAAGCGCGACAGCGACGCCCGGCGTCGTGCCAGCGTTCGCGGGGCCATGCCGCGGGTTCGTTCGCTGGCGAGATAGCGACGGAGCGTGGCCACGTCCAGTGCCGTCCAGCTCTCGATCGCCTGGGCGTCGAGCCAGGCGGTGAGATGTCCGATGTCCCGACGGTAGGCATCCACCGTCGCGGGGCTGGCGCGCTGCGCCAGCCGCGTCAGGAAGGCGTCAACCGCGGCCTGCAACGGGCGTCTCCGCGCGCGACAGCAAACGGCTCACGACCTCGCCGAGATACTCGGTGAACAGCGTGTCGAGGGTGGCCCGGAAGTGCTCGTGATCGTGGCTCGCCAACACCAGAAAGCCGAGTGACTCGCCCTGGGTCAGGCGGGTAATCGCACAGGAGCCATTCTTTTCCGGCGCGATGCAGTGGGGCAGCAATACCTCCCAGGTGGCCCGGTCGAGGGTCGTGCAGCGACTGGTCTGGCCGTCGAGCAGCGCCTCCAAGGGTGCACGCGCCTCGTCGGTCAGCGCAAAGCGGGGCGGTTGCAGTGCATTGGCATCGCGGGGGCGGGCGTGACACTCGGCCGATGTCTCGAGCCAGAGTCCCAGGGCCTGGGTCCGAAAGCGCTCGGCGAGCTGGGTCGACAGCGTCTGCGCCAGGGCATCGGCATCCTCCGCCTCGATCAGTCCCAGAACCAGCTCCCGGGTGCGGCGATACTGCGCCTCGTTGTGACGCGCCGATTCCAGCAGGTTCTCGAGCCGCCACTCGGCGTCTTCCGCGCGTCGACGCAGGTCGAAGACCAGGCGTTCGAGCAGCGAGACCGAGCCGCCAATGTGCGGATGCGGCACCTTCATCTGCTGGAGGAGACCCTCGCGGCCGACGAAGAAATCGGTGTGCTGAGCGAGCCACTCGGCGACTCGATCGGGGTCGAGCGTCTGTCGCGGCTCGGGGGCCTGTGCACCTGACATGCGATCGTTCTCCTGTAGTTCCCTGATGACGTGGCAGACGCGGTCGTGTCGGATCAGTGCCGACGCGCGTCGGGCTGTCGGATAACGCGCGTGGCCACGTCTTTTATTGCTCTTTTCTGTTGCCGCCTGGCGGCGTCAGGCCGTCTCGGCGCGAGACGTCAATTCAAGGCGATGCGTCCCTCGAAAACCCGAACCGCCGGGCCGGTCATGATCATCGGGGCATCGCCGCCCGCCCATTCGAGGGTCAGGCGTCCTCCGCGGAGCTCGATCTCCACCGGGCTTTCGAGTACCCCGCAGCGGATGCCGCAGGCGACCGCGGCGCAGGCGCCGGTGCCGCAGGCGAGCGTCTCGCCGCTGCCCCGCTCGAACACGCGCAGACGGGCCGAGTGAGGCGAGTCGATCTGCAGGAAGCCGACGTTGACCGCCCGCGGGAAGCTCGGATGGGCCTGCAGCTTCGGCGAGAGCTCGGCGACCGGAGCGCTCTCCACGTCGGCGACCCGAATCACCGCATGGGGATTGCCCATCGAGGCGACGCCGAACTCCACCGTCTCGTTGTCGATCTCGAGGCGGTGCAGCGGCAGGTCCTCATCGGCGACGAAGGGGAGCGTCTCCGGGGCGAACCGGGGCGCGCCCATGTCGACACGCACGCGTCCGTCGTCGTCGACCCGCAACGTCAGCGGCCCGCCGAGGGTCTCGACCTTGAACTCGCGCTTGTGGGTCAGACGCTGATCGACCACGAAGCGCGCGAAGCAGCGGGCGCCGTTGCCGCAGTTCTCGACCTCGCCGCCATCGGCATTGAAGATGCGGTAGCGAAAGTCCATGTCCGGCTGGCGCGGTGGCTCCACCAGCAGCAGCTGATCGAAGCCGATACCGAACTGGCGGTGAGCCAGCCGACGAATCTGCTCGTCGCGCAGGTAGGCGCGCTGGCTGATCAGATCGATGACCACGAAATCGTTGCCGAGTCCGTGCATCTTGGTGAAATTCAGGAGCATGACGTCGGCTCCGGCAGGCAGGACTCCAGCGCCCACAGCGAGGCCAGGGGTTCGCGGCGTCGCACCAGATGGTGGGCGTCACCGTCGACCATCACCTCAGCGGGGCGGGCGCGGGTATTGTAGTTCGAGGCCATCACGAAGCCATAGGCGCCGGCGGAGTGAACCGCGAGCAGGTCTCCCGCCTCGATGGCCAACTCGCGATCCTTGCCCAGGTAGTCGCCGGACTCGCACACCGGACCGACGATGTCCCAGCGCTCGCTCTGACGCGGCGCTCGGCTATCCACCGGGGTGATGTTCTGCCACGCCTGGTAGAGCGTGGGCCGGATCAGGTCGTTCATGGCGGCGTCGACGATGGCGAAGTTCTTGGTCTCGCCGGGCTTCAGGTACTCGATCCGGGTCAGCAGTACGCCGGCGTTGGCAGCGATCGAGCGGCCGGGCTCGAAGATCAGCTCGAGTTCGCGCGCGCCGATGCGCTCTCGCAGCGCGCCGATGTAGTCCGCCACCGGTGGCGGAGTCTCGCCGGCGTAATTGACGCCGAGTCCGCCCCCGAGGTCGAGATGTTCGATCGCGATGCCGCTGGCGACGAGACGGTCGTGCAGCACCAGCAGCCGATCCAGGGCATCGAGAAACGGCGAGATCTCGGTGAGCTGCGAGCCGATGTGGCAGTCGATCCCGACGGGGGCGACGTGCTCGAGGGCGAAGGCGTGACGGTAAACCCGCTCGGCGTCGTCGATGGCGATGCCGAACTTGTTGTCCTTGAGCCCGGTGGAGATGTACGGGTGGGTGCGGGCGTCGACGTCCGGGTTGACGCGAATCGACACCGGCGCCACGCGACCGAGGCGCCCGGCCACGGCATTCAGACGTGCCAGCTCGGACTCGGACTCGACGTTGAAGCACTTGATGCCCACCTCGAGCGCGCGGGCCATCTCGTCGTCGCGTTTGCCGACGCCGGAGAAGACCAGCTTCGCCGGATCGCCGCCGGCGGCCAGCACGCGCTCCAGCTCGCCGACCGAGACGATATCGAACCCGGCGCCCAGCCGCGCCAGCACGTCGATCACCGCCAGGTTGGAATTGGTCTTGAGCGAGTAGCAGACCAGGTGCGGCATGCTCGCCAATGCATCGCGATAGGCGCAGAAGTGCTGCGTCAGGGCGGCGCGGGAGTAGACGTAGCAGGGGGTGCCGTAGGTCTCGGCCAGCTGGACGAGACTCAGTCCCTCGGCGTGCAGCACGCCGTCATGGATCGGGAACGCGGTGTCGGTCATTGCGGGGCCTCCCTCGATCGCATCCCCTCACGAGAACCCGCCGCCTCGGACGACGGGCCCTTGGCGTCGGTGCGCATGCCGGGGCTGGCGTCGACCGGGTCGGCAGGCGTCGCCTCTTCGCGGGTCACCGGTGCGTCGGGAAGCGGCGTGGCTTGCGGGGCCGGTGCGTCGCGCTCGTGGACCCCTTGCGGGTCGTAGGTCTCGGCCGCGTCGCTGTCGTTGGGCATGTAGAGCGGGCCTGTCTGGCCGCAACCGGCCAGGGCGACCAGTGCCAGCAGTGTCAGCAGGGCGAGCATGCGGCGAGCGTTAGGCGCCATGGCGACTCTCCTGCAGCGCGTTGAGGGCATCGCGCGCCCGGTTCGCGGCCGCGCGAACCTGATCCGGCGCCGTACCGCCGATATGGTTACGCGCCGCCACCGAACCCTCGAGCGTCAGCACCTCGAAGACATCGTCGCCGATGGCGTCGGAGAACTGCTTGAGCTCATCGAGCGTCATCTCCGACAGATCACGCCCCTGCTCGATGCCGAAGGCGACCGCCTTGCCGACGATCTCGTGGGCGTCGCGAAAAGCGACGCCGGCCCGTACCAGGTAGTCCGCGAGGTCGGTGGCGGTAGAGAAGCCGCGGCGGGCGGCCTCGAACATGCTCTCCGGCTTCGCCTTGAGCGCCGGGGCCATGTCGGCGAAGGCACGCAGGCAGCCCTTGACCGTGTCGAGGGTGTCGAACAGGGGCTCCTTGTCCTCCTGATTATCCTTGTTGTAGGCCAGCGGCTGCGACTTCATCAGCGTCAGCAGGCTCATCAGGTGGCCATAGACACGCCCGGTCTTGCCGCGAACGAGCTCCGGCACGTCGGGATTCTTCTTCTGCGGCATGATCGACGAGCCAGTGCAGAAACGGTCCGGCAGGTCGACGAAGTCGAACTGCGCACTCGCCCACAGCACCATCTCTTCGCTCATGCGCGACATGTGCATCAGGAGAATGCTGGCGAACGCCGTGAACTCGATGGCGAAGTCGCGATCACTCACCGCATCCAGCGAGTTCTCCGCCGGCCGGTCGAAGCCGAGCAGCTCGGCGGTAACGTGGCGATCGATGGGGTAGGTGGTGCCGGCGAGTGCCGCCGCCCCCAGTGGCAGGACGTTGGCCCGCTTGCGGCAGTCGAGCAGACGTTCGTGGTCGCGGGCGAGCATCTCCTGCCACGCCAGCAGATGGTGGCCGAAGGTAACCGGCTGTGCCGTCTGCAGGTGGGTAAAGCCCGGCATGATGGTGTCGGCTTCGGCCTCGGCCAGGTCGATCAGCCCGCTGCGCAGGCGCGTCAATTCGGCGGCGACGGCGTCGATCTCGTCGCGCAGATAGAGGCGAATATCGGTGGCGATCTGATCGTTGCGCGAGCGTCCGGTGTGAAGCTTCTTGCCGGTCACGCCGATCTTGTCGGTGAGCCGCGCTTCGATGTTCATGTGGATGTCTTCCAGCGCCACCGACCACTCGATCTCGCCACGTTCGATCTCGGCTTCGATCTCGCCGAGTCCGTCGATGATGCGGTCGCGCTCGGCGTCGGTCAGGACGCCGACGCGCGCCAGCATGGTGGCGTGGGCGACGGAGCCGCGGATGTCGTGATGATAGAGGCGCTTGTCGAAGGCGATCGAAGCGGTGAAGGCGGCGACGAATGCGTCGGTGGGTTCGCTGAAGCGCCCGCCCCAGGATTGATTGGTTGCCTGCGTCATCGAAGATCGAGCTCTGTCGTGGTTGGCGAAAGACGTCGCGGTATCGCGGGTGCCGTCGGGAAAGGTCAAAGGGCCCGCAATGCGGTGATTCGAGTGTACCAGAGTCGCCGCCAGCGTAGCCTCAGCGGGTCAGCGTAGCCTCAGCGGGTCAGCGCCGCCTCACGGGTTAGCCACTGCCGGTTGCCGGGCGGGCAGGGGCGTGGTGTCCGGGGCCCGTTTCTCCTGGCTCGGCGACTGCTTTATCATGCGGATGAGGCCCCACGGGTGTCGAATGCTCGACCGAGGGCGCCTGCGATGGTGCTTCATTCTTCCAGAGGCTCTGGTGTCGACGGCGACACGCAGGGTAAATCCCCCGACTCGGAGAGACGCGTGCTCGACGCTAACAGATTGAGAATCGCAACCCGCAAGAGCGCGCTGGCGCTATGGCAGGCAGAGCACGTCAAGGCGCTGCTCGAGCACCACCATCCGGGGCTCGAGGTCGAACTGGTACCGATGTCGACGCGTGGCGACAAGATTCTCGATACGCCGTTGGCCAAGATCGGCGGCAAGGCGCTCTTCGTCAAAGAGCTGGAGGAGGCGATGCTGGACGGTCGCGCCGATCTGGCCGTGCACTCGATGAAGGACGTGCCGATGCACTTCCCCGAGGGACTCGGCCTCTCGGTCATTCTCGCCAGCGGTGCGACCACCGATGCGTTCGTCTCCAACCGCTACGCCAACCTCGCGGCGCTGCCTGAAGGCGTGCGTGTCGGCACCTCCAGCCTGCGTCGCGGGTTGCAGGTCAGCGCGCAGCGCCCCGACCTGGAAGTGCTGCCGCTGCGAGGCAACGTTCAGACCCGGCTGGGGAAACTCGACGCCGGCGATTTCGAAGCGATCATTCTTGCTACCGCCGGTCTGCAACGTCTGGGACTCGGCGAGCGTATCACCGCCGAGCTCTCCGCCGAGGAGAGCCTGCCCGCCTGTGGTCAGGGCGCGCTGGGGATCGAGTGCCGTCACGACGACGCCGAGCTGGTGTCGCTGCTGGCGCCGCTGGATCACGCGCCCACCGCGACGCGAGTGCGCGCGGAGCGGGCCATGAACACACGCCTCGACGGCGGCTGCCAGGTGCCCATCGGTGGCTACGCCCTGCTCGAGGAGAGCGGCGATACGCTCTGGCTGCGCGGGCTGGTAGGCAGCCCCGACGGCACCCGGGTGCTTCGTGCCGAAGGGCGGGGGTCAGCCATGGAACCGGAAGCCCTCGGTATCCGAATTGCCGAGGAGCTGCTCGATCAGGGCGCCGGAGAGATTCTGGCCGAGGTCTACGGTAGCGCCTGATGCGCCAGCGCGTGCTGCTTACCCGGCCCGGCGAGCGCGGTGAGGTGCTGGCAACGGCCCTCGCCGAGGCGGGGTATGACCCTGTCCCACTCTCGGTGCTGCGTCTGGAAACGCTGGCGCTCGATGCCGAAACGCGCGGGCGCATTCTCGAGCTCGACGGCTACGATGGCGTCATCGTCGTCAGCCCGCAGGCGGCGGTGTGTCTTGCCGAAGCGATTGATTCATACTGGCCGCAGCTGCCACTAGGGCTACGCTTCTATGCAGTGGGCCGCGCGACGGCGGAGGCACTGCATGCCGCGCTCGGCGTTCCTGCGGTAATGCCCCCGGCGGGTACCGGCGAGGATAGCGAAGCGCTGCTCGAGGCGCCCTCGCTGAAAGGGGGGTCCGGCAAGCGTCTGTTGCTGGCGCGGGGGGAAGGCGGGCGAGAACGGCTCGTCGAGGTACTGGGTGAGCGCGGTGCCCAAGTCGATCCCCTCGCGCTCTACCGCCGCTGCCATGAGCCGCCGCAGCCGCCGGGCAGTACCTGGCTCGAGCACGGTGACTACCGCGCTCTGGTGGTGACCAGTGCGGAAATCCTGCACCATCTCGTCAAATGGTGTGGAACGGCGGCGTTGAACCAACCGCTAATCGTTTCGAGTTGCCGCTTGGCTACACTGGCGACGACACTGGGGTTCGGCTCGCTTCACGTCGCGTCCGGCGCATCGCCCTCGGCACTGGCCGAGGCGCTCGACGCTCTACCGGCGCCGCGATGTGCGACTTTCGATCAGGGTGACCAGGAAAAGGCATAGCGTAGATGAGCAAGCAACGAAAAGAACCGACATCGCAGTCGACGTCAGGGGGCGGCACCGCCGGTCACAACACCGGCAGCGACGCCGTCGACCCGACAACCGACGCTGCGTCTTCCACGCCTACCGCTGCCGCAAGCGACAAGGCGGCATCCTCGACCGCCAGTCACGCCGGTGCTTCTCAGCCCATCAAGCCGGATGTCACCCAGTCCGATAGCCAGGGCGAGCCGAGCACCACCCCATCGCCTGAAAACGGCAGTGGCAACGCCTCGAGCAGCGCCGCATCGTCGGCTCCGTCATCTGGCGCCTCGGCAACGCCCAACGCCTCGACCGACAGCACCTCCAGCGCCGACCCCACCCCTGAGGCAGCGACAGCCGACAAACCGACAGCGGGCACGGCCGCCTCCGGGGCCGCCACGAGCAGTGCGTCGGGCAAGACCAACACCGGCAAGGGGGCGAAGGAGACCGCCGGTCGTCCCTCCGGCCCCTACGCTCGCGGCGGCAGCGGCGGCAGCGGCGGCAGTGGCGGCAGTGGCGGCAGTGGTAGCGGCGGCAGCAAGCCCCCGAACGAGACGGGCCCGCGCGGCGGTGGCCGCGGGGGCAAGTTGGGTTTGGTGGCGCTGGTACTGCTGGTGGTGTTGGCGCTCGTGGTCGCCTTTCTCGGCTATCGTGGCTGGCAGACACTGCAGCAGCAGCAGGGCCGTCTCGATCAGATGGGGTCCAATCGCGATGCCATCGGCCAGCTCGAGTCGCGGCTGGATGAGGTCGATCAGAACCGTCAGCAGACGCTCAACATGATGCGCGGCGAATTCGATCAGTACCGCCAGAACGTCGATCAGACGCTGGACGACGTGCTCGACGATCTCGCCCAGCAGCAGCAGGCCGACCCGCGGGAGTGGCTCCACGCCGAAGCCGAGTACCTGCTGCGTCTGGCCAACCAGCGGCTGCAGCTGGAGCGCGACGTCAATGGCGCCAAGGCACTGCTCAATACGGCCGATGATCGCCTGCGCGAAGCCGACAACCCGGCGCTGGTACCGATCCGTCGCGCGATTCAATCGGAGCTGGCCGCCCTCGACTCGGTCCCCGCGGTCGATCGCACCGGTCTCTATCTGGCGCTGATGGCGCAGCAGGAGCAGCTGGCACGGCTACCGTTGAAGCAGGACATCGAAGAGGTGGCGGCGGCGAGCGCCGAGACCGAGCCTACGGGCGGCTGGCGCGAGCAGCTCGGCACGCTGGGTAGCGAGCTCAAGGATCTGGTCACGGTGCGGCGCCACGATCAGCCGCTCGAGGCGCTGATCACCCCGCAGCAGGAGTCCTATCTGCGCCAGAACGTCCGTCTGCTGCTGGAGCAGGCGCAGCTTGCCCTGCTTAAGGCAGAGCCGGCGCTCTATCAGGCCAGCCTCGACAAGGCGGTCGAGCTGATCAACGGCTACTACGCCACCGATCGCGACGGGGTCGAGAATGCCCTCGACAAGCTCGAGTCGCTGCGGGATACCAACGTACGCCCCGACCTGCCCGACATCAGCGAATCCTCGCAGCTGCTCAAGCGCTTCATCGAACAGCGGTTCGGTAACGGCAGCGATGGTGGCAGCGCCAGCGGCAACAACAGCAACGGCGGCTCGCCGCGCGATTCGGACCAGGGAGACGACGCATGAGAAAGCTGATCCTGCTGATCGTCATCGGTCTGGCGGTCGGCGCGCTGTTCGGGCAGCTGATGTCGTCACTGCCGGGTTACTGGTTCATTCGCGTTGGTGACACCTCGATTCAGACCTCGTTCTGGTTCGGCTGTGTGCTGCTGCTGGTCGCCTTTGTCGTCTTCCACTTCGTGCTGCGGGCGCTGGTGCGCCTGCGCCGTCCGGTGAGCCGGCTCAAGGTCTGGAACAGCCGCACGCGTCACCGCACCGCCATGCGGCGCACGGTGAGCGGGCTGGTAGCGCTGGCGGAAGGACGCTGGAAGCGCGCCGAGAAGGCGTTGACCCAGGCCGCCGACGACTCCGGGACGCCGCTGGTCAACTACCTCTCCGCCGCTCTCGCCGCTCACTATCAGGGGCGATACGAGCAGGCGGACATTCTGCTCAACCGCGCGCATCACAGCACCGAAGGTGCCGACACCGCGGTGGGGCTGGTGCAGGCGCAATTGATGCTCGACCGCCAGCAGTTCGAGGAGGCGCTGGCGACGCTGACCCGGCTCGAGCAGCAGCTGCCCGAGCATCCTCAGGTGCTCAAGCTGCTCAAGCAGGCGTACCTCAGCGTCAACGACTGGGACGGTCTGCGACGCCTGCTGCCGCGCCTGGACAAGCATCGTCTGATTACCGAGGACGAGCGGCGCGAACTCGAGCAGCGGGCCTACCGCGCCATGCTCATCCAGGCCGCGCAGCAGGAGGGCAATCTCGAGCGGGTGCGGGCGCTGTGGGCGGACATGCCGGACAGCCTGCGCAGTGATATCGAACTGGTGCTGCTCTACAGCGAAGCGCTGATCAAGGGCGGTGAATCGGGAGACGCCGAGCGGCTGCTCCGCAATGCGCTAAAGGAGCACTGGGACACGCGTCTGGTGCTGCGCTACGGCCTGCTCGACGTCGATGCCGCGCGCCAGCTCGCCTATGCCGAAAAGTGGTTGCAGGAGCGGCCCAACGACCCCGATCTGCTGCTGACGCTGGGCCGCCTGTCACTGCGCAACGCCTACTGGGGCAAGGCGCAGGAGTATTTCGAGGCGAGTCAGCGCCAGCGATCGAGCGGCGTCGTCTGTGCCGAACTCGCGAGGCTGTACGCCAACCTCGGCGACCACAGCAAGAGCCAGCTCTATTATCGCCAGAGCGTCACGCTGCTCGACAAGTCGCTACCGGCACTGCCGCAGCCGAGCGATATGACCCGCTGACGCCCGACTCACCCAGCGCACCAGGGCGCCCCTCGAGGGCGCCTTTTTTGTGTATGCCGCCGGCGGCGACACTCTCCTGCGGATATTGATCGAGACGTCGTGCGTGACGCACGACGCAGTGAGGAGCAACGAGCATGCACTACGGGATCGACATCGGCGGCACCAAGATCGAGATAGCGCGCTTTGATGCCGACTGGGAACGGCTCGATCACTGGCGCCAGCCGACACCGGCCGCCGACGGCGAAGCGCTCTTGGACACGCTCAGCGCGATGGTGGCAGAGGCTGACCGGCGCACGGGCGACGCCGGCACCCTGGGGATCGGCGTGCCCGGGGTGATCGACCCCCAGGGACGGCTGATCGCCGCCAACCTGCCCGGACTGCGCCACCTGTCGATCGTCACAGCGCTGGCGTCGCGGTTCGCGCGTCCGATCGCGCTCGAGAACGACAGTCGCTGCTTTATCGTCTCCGAGATCGGGCCGGGCGGCAGCGCCGAAGGCGCCCAGCACGCTTTCGGCGCCATTCTCGGGACCGGGGCCGGTGGCGGGGCCGTCGTCGACGGCCGCCTGCTACGCGGCAGTGGCGGCTTTGCCGGCGAGTGGGGGCATCTGCCGCTGTCGGCCAGCGCGCGTGATCGCTACTCCCTGCCGGCACTCGCCTGCGGCTGCGGCCTCGAGGGGTGTCTTGAGCGCTACGTCTCGGGCCCGGGGCTGGTTCGCCTGCACCGACATTTCGGTGGGGACGCCGCCACGGCGGAAGAGTGGCATCGCGACTGGCTGGCGGGGGCGTCGGCAGCGGTGTTGGCGCACGAATGCCATCTCGATCTGCTGGGCGAGGCGCTGGCTAACGTCGTCAAGCTGCTGGCGCCGCAGATTATCGTACTCGGGGGTGGCCTATCCGCGCTGGAGTGTCTCCTCGACGGCCTGCCGGGCGCGCTGTCGCGACATCTGTTTCCCGGTATCGCGACCCCGCGCATCGTGCGCTCGCGGTTCGGCGACGCCAGCGGCGTGCGCGGTGCGGCCATGCAGGGCGCCGCGCTGGCACAGCGCCCTGCCAATGACCGGACAGCGCCCAGCGAATGACCGGACAGCGCCCAGCGTAGGATCGATCGCTGCCTTGCGGGGCCTTCTGGGGCACGGAGGCGGGAATGGCAGACAAAAAAAGGCCGCCCGAGGGCGGCCTTCGTCGTTGACGATCGCGGGTCGATAGCGACGATCAGCGAGGGTCGTCAGGCCCGTCTTCATCGACGTCGTCATGCGTGGGTTTGCGGTGCGTGGCGTCCTGCGGCTGCTGGCTGGTGGGCAGGCTTCGCTGATCGCCGGCCGCGCTGTCGTGGCGCGGCTGGCCGGCGGGATTGCCGTCGATGCTGAAGTCCTGCTGCATGACCCGCAGATTCGCGGGCGGGGCGCCGCCTTCACGATCCTGACCGAAGAAGAGCGTGGTGTGCGGGAACGGAATCTCGATCCCGGCCCGGTCGAAGTGGTATTTGACCAACCGGTTGTAGGCGCGACCGACACCCCACTGCTCGCCCGGTTTGGTCTTGATCACCACACGGATGTTCACCGAGCTGTCGGCCAGCGCGATGACACCGGCCACGGTCATCGGCGCGAGCAGTTTGTGCCCGTGCTCTTCGTCCGCCTGAAGATCGTCGTAGGCGGCGTTGAGCTGCTCGATGGCGTAGTCGATGTCCTCGCGGTAGGCGATACCGTACTCACCGACGTGGTTGCCGAACTCGCGCATGAAGTTGGAGACCGTATCGACCGAGGAGAACGGCACGATGTGGTAGGTCCCGGCGAGATCGCGAATCGCCACCGAGCGAATGCTGACCCGCTCTGCGGTGCCGGTGATGCCGCCAGCGGTAACGACGTCGCCGGTGTTCATGGCATTCTCGAGCTGGATGAACACCCCGGTGATGACATCCTGAACCAGCTTCTGGGCGCCGAAACCGATCGCCAGACCCAGAACGCCGGCACCGGCGATCAGCGGGCCGATATTGATGCCGATCTGCGAGAGCACGATCATCACGGTCATGATGATCAGCGTGATCGCCAGCGCATTGCGGAACAGACTCATCAGCGTCTTGGCCCTGGCGGTGGGCTCGCCGTCGCCGGTTTCCGGGCTGAGATAGTTCTCGATCAGGCTGGAGAGGCCAATCCAGACGGCGGCGGCAACCACCAGGATCAATAGCACCTGAATGACCGTCGCGACGGTGCGGCTGCCGGCGTCAGTGGCATACCAGGCGGCCAGATCGAAGAACTGCCAGGCGTCGAGCACGTACATCACCACGCCGACGAGGATGATCGCGCGGATGACTTTCAGCAGCGTGGGAATGTAGGCGTTCAGGCGTACCTCGAGCAGCGGTAGCCGCTCGCGAAGGCCCTCGGAGAGCTCGATGCGATGGCCGATCAGCTGGGTGAGGATGCCGGAGATCAGCATGCCGATGCCGATGTAGACCAGTGTCTGCAGCGTCGCGACCAGCACGAAGGGCAGCGCGGTTTCCGGATGCAGCAGCGTGACGGCGAACACCACGACCGCATAGGCGAGTGCGAGAATGTGCCAGCACCGCGCGAACAGGCGCAGGGCGAGGCCTGCCGCGCTCATCGTCGCTTGCTCGGACTTGGCGATGAAGAAGTCGCGAACCGGCACGCGCTTGCGCAGAATGACGGTCACCGCCCAAATGAGCGCGATCAGCATCACCATCACACCCACGGCCTTGCCGAAGACTGGCGAGAGGCTGGCGCTGACGATCGGTACCGCGACGAGCATGGCGTAGCCGACGAAACCGGCGAGCGTCGCCAGGAAACGATTGCAGTAGCGGGCCTGATCGGAGGCGATGGGGACCAGCCGCAGGCCTTCATGGCTCGACGAGAGCAGTACGCGTAGCGCGCACTTGAACAGTTCGATCATCAGGAAGGCGTTAAGGAATAGCGAGAAGCGCGTGCTCATGCTGCCGGCTTCGCCGACCAGGAAAGTGGCAACGAGATTGCCCGCGATGTAGGCGAGCACGATGACCACGACATCCACGATAGCCGCGAGCACGACGGCCGCGATGACGCGCAACAGTCCGCTGCGACCGCCGCCCCTGACCGACCATTGACTGAACTTGCTGAACAACGGGCGCGCGAGCAGACGCAGCACGAAGAAGGCCACGACCGTGGCCGCGATCACCATGGCCAGTTCCAGCGTCACGCTGAGGAAGCCGCCGAGGTCGAAGCTCGGTCCGCTGCTCGCCGCGGCGTCACCGCTGGTGAAGAAGCCACCGATGGTGGTGGCAATCAGTGTCAGCTGTGCGCCGATATCGCCGGCGAAGTCGCTGGTGATCTCCGCCATCCGGCGCGGGAAGGACTGGGTCGGCGTTGCGCGCTCATCCTGACTGGTGGCGCCTTCGTCGCTGGCCGCCCCTTGCGAGGCATCCTCGGTCGTCGTGTCGGCAGGGGGGGTGTCGCTGTCGGCCTCGGAGGCCTGCTCACCTTGATTCTGGGCAAGCTGGCGAAGTTGGTCGATCAGCGTCTGGCGGGACTGCTCGTTTTCCAGCAGATCGGCCATGGTCGAGTAGGCCGGCGCTTCCTGAGCGGTCGCGTCACTTGAACTCTCCTGAGCCAGTGCCGGCGGGACGAAAACTATCAGTATCAGCAGTAGCCAGTGGCCTAGCCAGCGATCGGGGCGAAGGGCTGTCAAGCGCTAACCTCCTTGTCGTGTGGGCGGAGTCATGCGGAGAGTCGGTAGTGCGCGACCGTCCAAAACATCCTTAGGGTATCATCTTCATGCTGCGGGCCAATTTCGCAATTTGGGTAGCATGGCAGCGTCTTGAAAAGGCTAGCCGATGCCGCCGACTTTGGCATGTCCGATCGGCAGGGAGGCGCTGACGCGCCCGGGGCGTCGGGAACCCATTACAAGTCATGAATAAATTCAGCCCCGGCGGTTGATGCCCGGTGGGGAGCCGTCTCGCTATAGTCAAAGGCTCGTCGAGCCAGTGAGCGTTGTGGCGTGGCCTGGCAGAGCCCACCCAATTGCAAGTGAGATCGCCATGCAAACCCTTCCCCTGATCGAGCGCGGCATGGCACCCGCCGAGCCCGTCGACGCCGCCACCGCGGCGCTGGCAAGCGGTGAATTTGCGGCCGTCATCGACCAGTTGGAGCCCTCCTTTCGTGCCGGCGACGACAGCGCCGAGATCATGCTGATGCTGATTCGAGCCCACGCGGGACTGGGGCGGGTGGATGAGCGTCAAAGCCTGCTTGCCCTGGCGCTGGAGAGACACCCCGACAATCTGCAGATCCGCATTGCGGATGCCGAATTCGCCATGGCGCGCCAGGACTGGAAGGCGGCGAGCGAGCGCTGGCAGCGAATCCAGACCCAGTTCGCGAGATTTCCATCGGCGGTGTACCTGCGCCATGCGCGTGCCTGCCTGGCGGCTCAGGATCTCGATGCGGCTCTGCGCATCGTGGACACGGCACTCGAGCGTGAGCCCGACAACGCTGCCGCTCGTGATCTCCGCGATGTCATCGCGAGTCGCAGGGCACGAAAGTATCGTATTGCCGGTCAGTCGCTGGCGGCACCCTCCATGGTGAGCTGGGCACCGGCGGACGGGCAGAGTCGGATAGGATCGCTGCAGAATTTTCGCCAGTGCCAAATCACGCTGACACTCGACCTGACCCAGCCGACAACGCTCGACGTCTCGGTCGGAGGCGAGGCGCAGGGCTCTGTGAAGCTGAGCCTGGAACCGGTCACCGAGGTGATCCATGGCGAAGAGGGCTGGCTGTTTCTGGCCAACGATGCCAACGCCAGTGCCGAGCAGTTCACCGGGAAGCGGCCGCTGGACGAGGCGCAACGCCGTCGCTGGTACGAATTCGCCTCATCGCTCGCGGTGCTCCAGCAACAGCGGTCGGTCCTCTTTCTGATCGCCAACTCCAAAGAGAAGGTGTCTCCCGAGCGCTATCCCCACCGACGCGCTGCCGTGACACCAACCGAAGAGGTGGAAGCGATTCTCCAGCAGGCGGGCGCCGACTACCTCAACCCGATCGAAGCGATGCAGGCGGCGCCGGCGAGTTACTACGCAACCGATACGCACTGGAGCGGTCTCGGCGCTTTCATCGCCTTCCAATCCTGTCTACGACGCCTCGGCTACGTCGAGAACGTCGAGCACCTTTTTAGCTTCAGCGAGCGGGAAGTCGTCGGAGATCTCGGCTCCAAGCTGGATCCGCCGGCACGGTCGCTGACGACGGTCGTGGAACCGCAGGGCGAGACGCGAGCGCGCTGTCGCTTCACCAATGGTGTCCCAGGCACCGGCAACATCAGCATCTTCGAAAACGAGCAGCCCCTCCATGCGCGCACGTTGATCATCTTTGGCGGCTCCTCGGCGGGAGCGGGCGGCTTCGCCAGACTGTTCGCGGCGGTTTTCCGGCGCGTCGTCGTGTTCAACCTGCCGGGGAGCTACATTCACGAGGTGGTGGAACACGAGCAGGCGGATCACGTCATCATTCAGACCAACGAGCGCTACCTGCCAACCCCGGGCAGCGTGCGCCAGCAGCTGTCGGAGATGGCACCGGAAATCCGGCGCCACCGGCTGCCTGAGGCCCAGCGAAACAAGCTATGGGAGCAGATCCGGCATCAGCGACGTTACGCCTTCTACCGAACGTTCATGCAGGAGGTCCTGCGCTGATCGGCGCTGCTCGACTCTCCAGTCACCCGGCGCGTCACTAACGAAAAGCCCCCCGATGAGCGAATCATCGGGGGGCTTTTTGCGATTTGGTGGAGGTGGGGGGAATTGAACCCGCGCTGCATCTATACAAAACAAAGGCTTAGACCAATTGCTGACCAAACCATCACCACTAAGGTCTTTCCCTTAGAATCTGTGTAAACGTTTCCTTCAGGTCCATCCATTCCGCGGTGGTCTGGCATCGCCATCCGACAACTCTTTGAAGCCTAACGTAATCCTGGGCGTGATTTCGGCTCAGGATTGATTCATGGTGGGCGACTCGATTTCGCACCTTTTTTATTTGGTCTAGGTCGGAGGACAGCTGGCTACGGATCTCGGATTGGCTCAGATGAGCAGGAGCCAGAGGGAACGTGCCTTTGATGTGGGGTATCCAGATCCGCCCATCGTGTCTACTAGTCAGCATCTGAAGCCAAAACATGAATTTCAGTTCAGGGATCACTTTTCCTGTATTTCCTTGCTGTATCCCTTGCCGTGCGAGTTCCAGGTCTTGGCGCATCCTGTAGCGGCCGACCTTGACCGGTAGGCTCAGCAGGAAGTTAGTTTGCCATGGCCAGTCGGGCCCGTAGGTTAGGGTAATGGCTTCAGAAATTGCATTACGCACTGTAACCTCGCAGAAGTGCAACGGGAGCATCAGAGCCGCTGACAGGCTAGCGTTCCATCCATAGAGATGCATGCCATGCAGCCTGTTGCCTGTGATGCTAGGGTGGGCACCATAGGTGGAGAGTCGGCTGGCCGAGAACGTTCGCGTTAACGCATCAAGCTGATCATCAGTCATCACGTAGCCCCATGCGATACGTATTTGTATTTTCGTGGGGCGCGCTATAGACTACACGAGAATCGCCTTGGGATTCGCGGGCTTCTTGCCTCCACCCGAGGACATGAGATGAAAGGGCGGGTTGCCATTGGTAACCCGCCTTTTTTGTTTTTTGGTTTCGCATTTTTCTAGCCCCTGTATCTAATGTCCTCATGATGGCTCTCCAAAAGCTTGAAAGGAAGACATGCGAGGTAATGCTAGGGCCCCATTTTTGCACCCCACTGGGCTTCTTTTATGCATCCCAGTGGGGTGTGGCTCTGACCTACAAATAATACTCACTCAGCAATACGTATAAGGCGAGACAAGGACATATACTGTATAAAGTGGGCTTCGCACGTGCACCCCTCCCCCCTTGTCTACCCCCTTCCTGTTTTCGCTCCTAGCTGTTTCACTGCGTTTGAGATCAGATATCGGAACCAAAGTTATGAGCAAGGGCAGCCCCGCCACAGCGTCAAAAGAGGTTAGTGCGGCTGACGAGGTCGCAGTCCCTCGACGCAGGGAAAGTAAACACGAAGATAAGTGGGGGAAGCCAATCGTAGCTCTCGGGTGGACCGCCATACCAAACATTTTAATCCAGCGTCAGCAGACGTTGGGGTTGACGCCTACACACCTGAATATACTTGTGCAATTACTAATGTATTGGTGGGACGATTCCAATCCTCCCCATCCAACCAAGCGGCGTTTAGCGGAGTCGATGGGGGTTAGTGAGTCGACAGTGCAAAGGGGGCTCCGAGAAATGGAGCGAGCCGGCTTTTTGAGAAGGATCATCCGCAAGCAAGAAAAGGACCGTAATCTATCTAATCAATATGATTTATCCCCCCTGCGAAGGCTACTGGAGCCACAAGCAGAAGAGGAACTTAAGGAAAACCAAAAGCATAATGATGGTAAACGAAGGCGCCAATCTACCGTTAATAAGATAAAAAAATCCGGGAAATCAAGTGACTCGGTATAGGCGATCCGCCAGCATCCCCGCTTGGCTGTTGGTGGCCGGTATCCACCGTGCGTAGATCCTCGTGCTGGTGATGACGCTGGTATGGCCCATCTGGCGCGATACCCAGGCGAGCGGTTCGCCGGCGGAGACCATCATCGATCCGAAGGTGTGGCGTGTCTGGTAGGGCCGGCGGTACCTGACGCCAGCGCGCTTGAGTGCGTGGGTCCACACCGTTTCCCTGATCGCCTGATCGCCGGTCCAGGGATCACCGGTAAGGGGATTGAGGGACACATGGCCGCTGGAATGTAGCGCGCTGGGCGGCTTCTGCTTTTTGAGGGCGTTGTGGGTGATAGGTAGCAGGTCGACCGTGCGGGAGCCTGCGGTGCGGACGTAGAACTTGGCACTCGGTCGCTGGACAATATGCGCGATCAGGTCGAGCTAAGCTTCGATGTAGTCTTCGGTCGGGGAGGGGAGCCTGTGCGGGCCTCGCCGGTCGCGAGCGGGATCATGACCGGCAGTGTGCCGGTATCGTAGTTGCCTAGATACTGAACGGGGATTGTCATGTCATCGTCTCCGCCTCGGAGCGATTCCGCGAGACCATAGCCTCGGCATCGCCTACGCGAGTCACATCGACATAATCGACCTCGTTGAACTCCTTGAGCATCTGGTGCCAATATTCGATTGATTCCGTGTCGAATCGAAAATAGTGACGTAATTCGCCTTGCGCGTGTTCGCTTCGACGAGCTGGTGCCGGATGCGGTCGCAAAGCAGTTCGTAGCTAAACGGTTTCTGCTGTTTGGTGGCCATGATATGTGCTCCCGTGGATACTGTAATTGTATGCAGCATTTACGGCACGAGGGCGGGCAAGCAACCGCTAGATTTTACGCTTGACTGCCCGCTCGTAGTGTTCGTCAGGTACACGGCTAGTCCAGTGGCACGTCGCGAGGCCGGAAGCGGCATCGACGAGATGTTGAATCCGGCGGTGATCAGCAGCAGAAAGAAGGCCTGATCGAACATCAGGTATTCAAAGCGGGAATGCTGAACATAAAGCTGGCCACGCCATGCCCAGTGAAGGCCGTTTCAGGCCTTAAAAACAAAAACAGCCACTCGTAAGTGGCTGTTTCTGCTCTAAATATGGTGGAGGCGGGGGGAATTGAACCCCCGTCCGCCGGCACTCGCCCATCAGCTCTACATGCTTAGTTCCGTCATTTGATTTAACTCAGTGCACTCCGACGGGCAGGATTGCACCTTGCGATCTCTCTAAGGTTTGACGAATGTCAGGAGAGCGCTGACATCCGCGGTCCCATCAGCTTTAGCTCATATCCCCTCAGCGATGAATGGGCACATCGCCTTGGGGCCAGACAACAGCTAGCAGTTGTTACGCTGCCAGTGCGCCTTGAGCGTAGTTTTCGTCGTTTGCGACTATTGAATCGTAACGTTGGATTTACGAGATACGTTACGCTCTCGGCATGCACCTCAGGGATTGCCACCGGCGTCGAAGCCATGTCGCCCCCGTAGAACCTGCCTAGTTTAGCAGTCAGTCTTACTACTACGCCACAGTCGTCTACCGATCAGGCGTGATCCCGCATGACCCGTGCCTTCTCGCGATTCCAGTCACGCTCTTTCTGCGTGGCGCGCTTGTCGTGCAGCTGCTTGCCGCGCACCAGTGCCAGCTCGCATTTGACCAGATTCTTCTTCCAGTAGATGCGAAGCGGTACACAGGTATGCCCTTTCTCCTGCGTGCGCGAGAAGATCTTGGCGATCTCCTTACGATGCAGCAGTAGCTTGCGCGTGCGCGTCGGATCGGCCAATACATGCGTGCTGGCGGTATTGAGCGGCATGATATGGCTGCCCAGTAGCCAGGCCTCGCTGTTCTTGACCAGGATGTACGTGTCGGTCAACTGTGCCTTCCCGGCGCGCAGACTCTTCACCTCCCAACCGGCCAGCGACAGTCCGGCCTCGAAGACCTCGTCGATGTGATATTCGAAACGAGCCTTCTTGTTCTGGGCGATGGTGCTGTTGCCCGGCGCGTTATCCTTTTTTTTAACCATGACACCTCTTCACGGCGATATCCGGCGATCCCTCAGATATCGGGGCGGACATGCTACCATTCAAGCATTTGATAAACGGTCGCTCATGATACGCGCATCAGAGCGATAACGCAGTGGAGATGCCCATGCCAAGCGTCAACCGATCCGCGTTCGTGCGACATACGCCGGAGGCGATGTTCGAACTGGTCAACGACTTCGAACGTTACCCCGAATTTCTGCCGGGATGTCGCAGTGCTGGCGTGATCGAGCGAGGTGATGACTACCTCATTGGGCGCATGACGCTGGCAAAAGGAGGCGTCGAACAGAGCATCGTCACGCGCAACGATCTCCATCATCCCTCGCGGATCGACTTGTCGCTGGTGGATGGGCCGTTCAAGCGTCTTACCGGTCAGTGGCACTTTCGCAAGATGGGCGAGCAGGCGTGCAAGATCGAGCTCGAAATGGAGTTCGAATTCAGCAACCGGCTGCTCGGCGTGGCGTTTGGCAAGCTTTTCCAGCAGGTGGCGGGTCAGCTGGTGGATGCGTTCACTCGCCGGGCCGATCAACTCTATGGATGAGTCAGTCACCCCTGAGCCTCCGGCGCGTGGGGATCGAGGCGCGACGTTCGAGGTGGTCTTCGCCACGCCTGTGCAGCAGGAGATCGTGACGCTGCCGACGTCTCTGGGGCTGAACGCCCGCGAGGCGGTCATTCGCGCCGGTTTCGAGGCACGTTTCGAGGGCTATTCGAGCGACTTCTTCACGCGGGCGCCGCTGGGTTGCTTCGGCGTGGTTCTGCGTGAGCCCGACCGCTATCTACCCCAGGCGGAGGATCGCATCGAAGTGTATCGCCCCCTCGAGATCGACCCCAAACAGGCACGACGGGAGCGGGCCGCCAAAGGCGTCTAGCGTCTATTGACCGACGGTATCGGCTTCAGGAGACGCTCATCGCGGCATGGGCGGCTTGCCACGGCCGGGATTCACGCGTCGAGCGCTGGGGGGAATCCGTCGCCGAGTGATAGGGGGTAATAAATAGTAGCGACTGCATTGTGAAGTCATTGATCGTGTGGCGACCCAACGACAGCGCGGCTCCCGAGGGAGCCGCGCCGGTGCAGAGTGAAATGGCGATGCGCTGATCAGATGGCGCTGGGGCCGATGCGCGGCGTCGCCATTCCCTCTCCCGCGCCTTCGACGGCGGGGCCGGGGCCCTGATCCTGGTCGAGCTCGATGTCGGAATCCATGTCGCCGGATTTTGCGATATCGACCAGCCGGTCATTGTCGAACGTCAGCGTGAGACGCTTTTCGACAGTATCGCCGTAGGCTTGGTCCAGATAGAAGACGTAATCCCACTGATCCGAGGAGAAGGGCGCCTCCAGCAGCGGGGTGCCCATGACGTAGGCAACCTGCTCGCGGCTCATGCCGAGCTCCAGCTCAGAGACCATCTCCTGAGTGATGAGATTGCCCTGTGGAATGTCTCTTTTATAGACGCCAAAGTAGCTGCAGCCCGCGATAAGAGAGGCGGCGAGCAGGAGTACGACCGTTCTGATCAGATTTTGCATTTGAGTCCGTCTTTCACTATCGTTGCGTGGATTGATCATACCCGACACGAGACGCTACTGCGAAGAGCGACCATGGCCGACGAAAACCAAGAATTGCGTAAGGCGGGACTGAAGGTCACTCTGCCACGTGTCAAAATTCTGCAGATCCTTGAAGCGACTCGGATGGAGGAAGAGCTCCACATGAGTGCCGAGGACGTCTACAAGGCGCTGCTGGAGTCGGGTGAAGACGTTGGACTGGCAACCGTCTATAGAGTTCTGACTCAGTTCGAAGCCGCCGGTTTAGTCGTCCGACACAACTTCGACGGCGGACACGCGGTGTTCGAGATGTCTCAGGAAGAGCATCACGATCACATGGTGGACCTGGAGTCGGGGGAGATCGTCGAATTCTTCGACGAAGCGATCGAGCGTCGTCAGCGCGAAATCGTCGAAGAGCACGGTTACGAGCTGGTCGAGCATGCCCTCGTTCTTTACGTTCGCCCTCGGGGTTCGAAGGCGACACGCCAGGATGGCGTCAAGAAGTAGGAGGTCGTCTCCTAGCGTTGCCGCCAGACGACACAGAATCTCAGCACGAAAACGCCGACCTCAATGAGGTCGGCGTTTTTTATGGGCGCTGGGTGGCCAGTGCACCGCACGACGCGGCGGCGGTGGGTCTCGAGCCGTCAGTGAGGCGCGTTCTGGCTCGCCGCCAGCATTTCGCGAGCGTGAGCCAGCGTGCGGTCCGATAGCTTCACCCCTCCCAGCATCCGCGCGATCTCGCGAACCCGGCCGGCCTCGTCGAGCTGGGCCATCTGGGTGCGGGTGTCATCGTCGCTCGACTGCTTCTCGATATGGAGGTGCTGATGCGCCTGGGCGGCGACCTGGGGCAGGTGGGTCACGGTCATGACCTGGGCGTGCTGCCCCAGCCGGCGCAGCAGCTGGCCGACGATCTCCGCTGTTCCCCCGGAGATGCCGACGTCGACTTCGTCGAACACCAGCGTTGCCAGCGGGCTGTGGCTCGCCGCCACCACCTGGATAGCCAGGCTCACGCGGGAGAGTTCACCGCCGGAGGCGACCTTGGCCAATGGCCGCGGCGGCTGGCCGGGGTTGGCGCTGATCTGCAGGCTGACGCGGTCGGTGCCGTGGGGTTGCGACGACTCCAGCGGTGTGACCTCGATGGCGAATTGGGCCTTGTTCATTCCCAGGAAGGCCAGCTGGTCCTGTACCTGCTGGGCGAACGTCGCGGCCGTGCGGTGACGCGTCTCGCTGATGCGCCTGGCGCCGTCGCGATAGGCCTGGCCGACCTCTTCCAGGCGTGCGCGAAGCGCCTCCAGATCCTCGTCGCCGCCGTCGAGTTCGTCGAGCTCCGTTTTCAGTCGCTGATGCAGTGCGACCAGATCCTCGGGCATGACGTGATGCTTGCGGGCAATGCGGTGAATCTCGCCGAGCCGCTCGTCGACCCAGGCCAGACGCTGAGGGTCGAGTTCTGTGGACTCGACGAAATGATGCAGCTCACGCGCTGCCTCCTCGAGCTGGATCTGGGCGTCGTTGAGCAAGCCGAGCGCATCCGCCAGCGGACCGCTATCACCGCCCGGTGTCTTGGAGAGGCGGCTGGTCGCCTGCTGCAGCAGCGTCATCGCACCGCTCTCTTCGTGGTCGCAGCTATCGGCGGCGAACTGCGCTTCGCGCAGCGTCTCCTCGAGGTGTGCCAGCGTCTCCTGCTCCTGCTCCAGCGACCCGAGCTCGTCGGGCTGCAAATCGAGCGTATCCAGCTCCTCGACCTGATAGCGCAGCAGCTGACGCTTGGCCTGGCGCTCCTCGTCGGTTTCGCTGCGCTCGCGGTACTGACGGCGTAGCGTATGCCATTGACGATGCAGCACGGCGAGGGCGTCGATCTCGTGACGGTGGCCGGCGGCATCGTCGAGCAGTCGCCGGTGTGTATCCTCGCTGAGCAGCGCCTGATGCGCATGCTGGCTGTGGACATCGATCAGACACTCGCCGAGCGCGCGCAGATCCGCAATGGTGCAGGGCTGGCCGTTGATCCACGCCTTGGACCGGCCGTTGGCCGTCACCACGCGACGCAGTAGGCACTCCTCGGTATCGAGTTCGCGCTCGGCGAGCCACGCCTTGGCGTCCTCGCGCTCGGCGATCTCGAAACGTGCGCTGATGTCGGCGCGCTCCGCGCCGTGCCGAACGCCGCCGGCCTCGGCGCGCTCGCCGAGGCACAGCCCCAGTGCCCCGAGCAGAATGGATTTCCCCGCGCCCGTCTCGCCGGTAATGGCGGTCATGCCGGCCTGGAAATCCAGTTCCAGCGTATCGACGATAGCGAAGTCACGAATGGCGAGTTGCGTCAGCATACTGCCTCCCGAATCGATGGCGGCCATACAGGTTCTGGTTGTTTATACAGTATGGCGGTGGGGCCTTCAACGCCCTGCCGGATTGTCGCCATGCCTCCTCGGTCGCCCTCACACCTCTCGATTCATTGCCCGGGGCGAGCCGTTATCGCTTTGATATCGACACGAAACGTCGATCACGCTTGAGATCGTCCACGACAACCCCATATAGGCAGTCACTCCGCGAATTACGCAACCGCTGTCACCACATCTGGAGGGAGTCATGGCGAAAGATCCGCAAAAGCCCGTCGACGAAGAGATCGAGCGCAGCGAACGCGACGTTGAGCCTCAGCCGGTAGAAGAGCCGCAGGAAGGCACCGTCGAAGAGTTCGCCGCGGAGATCGAGAACGACGATGTCGACGTCGTCGATGCCGACGCCAATCCCGAAGCCGAAGTGCTCGCGGCCCGCGTCGAAGAGCTCGAGCAGTCGCTCGCCGATGCCAAGGATCAGTCGGTGCGGGCCGCTGCCGAAGCCCAGAACGCGCGTCGCCGCGCGGAGCAGGATGCCGACAAGGCGAAGAAGTTTGCCCTCGAGAAGTTCGTCAAGGAGCTGCTGCCCGTGGTCGACAGCCTGGAGAAGGGGCTGGAGAGCATGCAGTCGCTCGACGAAGTGCATCGTGAAGGGGTGTCGATGACGCTGAAGATGCAACTCGACGTGCTGTCGAAATTCGGCGTCGAGCAGCTCGACCCCCACGGCGAGCCGTTCGATCCGCAGTACCACGAAGCGATGACCATGGTGCCGAACCCGGAGCTCGATCCGAACACGGTGATGGACGTGATGCAGAAAGGGTACCTGCTCAACGGTCGTCTGATTCGTCCGGCCATGGTGGTGGTGAGCAAGTCGGCCGAGTGAACGAATCCGCCGCCTCACCCCTTGAAAGGCGGTGAGCGGCCCCCACATAGCAAGCAACCGCGCAGTCGCGCAGCTGAAAAACAAACGGGAAGACGCCGACAGCGAGCTCACTGCTCGCCCCGAGACTTCCCGTTCACAGATCAACGAATTGGTTAGAGGTGAGGAACTATGGGACGCATCATTGGCATCGACTTGGGTACGACCAACTCCTGTGTCGCCGTTCTCGACGGTGACAAGACGCGTGTCATCGAAAACGCCGAAGGCGCGCGTACCACGCCCTCCATCATCGGTTATACCGATGACGGCGAGACACTGGTCGGCCAGGCGGCCAAGCGCCAGGCGGTAACCAACCCGACCAACACGCTCTACGCGATCAAGCGTCTCGTCGGTCGCAAGTTCAAGGACGATGTCGTCCAGAAAGACATCAAGATGGTGCCGTACCAGATCGTCGAAGCCGACAACGGCGACGCCTGGGTCAAGGTGGGCGACGACAAGCTCGCGCCGCCGCAGGTCAGCGCTGAAGTGCTGAAGAAGATGAAGAAGACCGCCGAAGACTACCTCGGCGAAGAAGTGACCGAAGCGGTCATCACCGTTCCGGCCTACTTCAACGACTCTCAGCGTCAGGCGACCAAGGACGCCGGCCGCATCGCGGGTCTCGAAGTCAAGCGCATCATCAACGAGCCGACGGCCGCTGCACTGGCCTATGGCATGGATCGCTCCACCGGTGATCGCACCATCGCGGTGTACGACCTGGGCGGCGGTACCTTCGACATCTCCGTGATCGAAGTCGCCGATGTCGACGGCGAGAAGCAGTTCGAAGTGCTGGCCACCAACGGTGACACCTTCCTGGGCGGCGAAGACTTCGACCTGAAACTGATCGACTACCTCGTCCAGCAGTTCAAGAGCGATTCCGGCATCGACCTCTCCGGCGACAGCCTGGCGATGCAGCGTCTGAAAGAAGCCGCCGAGAAAGCCAAGATCGAGCTCTCTTCGGCGCAGCAGACCGAAGTCAACCTGCCCTACGTGACGGCGGACCAGACCGGACCGAAGCACCTGGCGATCAAGGTCACTCGCGCCAAGCTCGAGTCGCTGGTCGAAGAGCTGGTGACACGCTCGCTCGGTCCGTGCAAGACCGCGATGGCAGACGCCGGTCTCTCCAACAGCGAGATCGACGACGTCATCCTCGTCGGCGGCCAGACCCGCATGCCGCTGGTGCAGCAGAAGGTTGCCGAGTTCTTCGGTAAGGACGCTCGCAAGGACGTCAACCCGGACGAAGCCGTTGCCATGGGCGCGGCGATCCAGGGCGGCGTACTCGGCGGCGACGTCAAGGACGTGCTGCTGCTCGACGTGACCCCGCTGACGCTGGGCATCGAGACGCTGGGTGGCGTGATGACGCCGCTGATCGAGAAGAACACCACGATCCCGACGAAGAAGACCCAGACCTTCTCGACTGCCGAAGACAACCAGACGGCCGTGACCATTCACGCGCTGCAGGGTGAGCGCAAGCAGGCAGGCCAGAACAAGTCGCTGGGTCGCTTCGACCTCGCCGACATTCCGCCGGCACCGCGTGGCGTACCGCAGATCGAAGTCGCTTTCGACCTCGACGCCAACGGCATCCTCAACATCACCGCGAAGGACAAGGCGACCGGCAAAGAACAGTCGATCGTGATCAAGTCCTCCGGCGGTCTCTCCGACGACGAGATCGACCAGATGGTTCAGGACGCCGAAGCGCACGAAGCCGAGGACAAGAAGTTCGAAGAGCTGGTGCAGCTGCGCAACCAGGCCGACGGCATGATCCACGCCTCGCGCAAGACGCTGGAAGAGTCCGGTGACAAGGTCGACGCCGACGAGAAGAGCAAGATCGAGACCGCGATCAGCGAGCTCGAGGAAGCGCTCAAGGGCGACGACAAGGACGAGATCCAGGCCAAGCTCGACGCGCTGACCGAAGCCTCCGGCAACCTCGCGCAGAAGATGTACGCCGAGCAGGGTGAAGGCGAGCAGGGCGAAGGCGAAGCCGCCGCCGGTCAGGAAAGCGCCAAGAAGGAAGACGACGTGGTCGACGCCGAGTTCGAAGAAGTCAACGACGACCAGAAAAAGCAATAACCACGACGTCTAACGCCGTGTGAACGGCAGTAGCGCGGGGGCAATGTCTCCCGCGTTGCTGTTTGCAGGGTGCTGACACGGAGGCGGACCTTTCATGTCCCAACGTGACTATTACGAAGTATTGGGCGTCGACAAGGGCGCCGATGCGAAGGAAATCAAGAAGGCCTACCGGCGGCTGGCACAGAAGTACCATCCCGACCGTAATCCGGAAGATCAGCAGGCGGCGGAGAAGTTTCGTGAGGTCTCCGACGCCTACGAAGTGCTTTCCGACGGTGAGAAGCGCGCGGCCTACGACCAGTTCGGTCACGCCGGTGTCGACGGCCAGGGCGGCGGCTTTGGTGGCGGTGGCTTCGGCGGTGGGGGTGCCGGTGGCTTCAGCGATATCTTCGGTGACGTGTTCGGGGATATCTTCGGTGGCGGCGGCGGTGGCCGGCGTAACCCGAACGCCCCGCAGCGCGGTAGCGATCTGCGCTACAACCTCGAGATCGATCTTGAAGACGCGGTCTTCGGTACCACGGTCGATATCCGTGTGCCGCGCCACATCGAGTGCGAGCACTGCGATGGCGGCGGTGCTGAGCCGGGCTCGAGCAAAGAGACCTGCCCGACCTGTCAGGGCATGGGTCAGGTGCGCATGCAGCAGGGCTTCTTTGCCGTGCAGCAGGCCTGCCCGACCTGCCACGGCAGCGGTCAGTCGATCAAGGTGCCGTGCCGCAAGTGCCACGGCGAAGGGCGCGTCCGCGAGACCCGTACCCTTTCCGTGAAGATCCCGGCAGGCGTGGATACCGGGGATCGCATTCGCCTCAACAGCGAAGGCGAGTCCGGTCTCAACGGGGGGCCCGCCGGCGATCTCTACGTCGAGGCCCAGATCAAGCCGCACCCGATCTTCGAGCGCGACGGCCGGCATCTGCACTGCGAAGTGCCGATCAACTTCGTCGATGCCGCCCTCGGTGGCGAACTCGAAGTGCCGACGCTCGAAGGGCGGGTGAAGCTCAAGATTCCGCCGGAGACCCAGACCGGTAAGCTCTTCCGTCTCAAGGGCAAGGGCGTCAAACCGGTCCGCGGTGGACCCGCCGGGGATCTGCTCTGCAAGGTCGTGATCGAGACACCGGTCAACCTCTCCGAAGAGCAGCGGGACCTGCTGCGCGCGTTCCAGGAGAGCCTGGGCAGCGCCAGCCGCCACTCGCCGAAGAAAGAGGGCTGGTTCGACGGCGTCAAACGCTTCTTCGAAGACATGAAGCCGTAGGCGCCAGACCGACCGTCAAAGAGAAGGCCCCGTCCGGGTAGTACCGGGCGGGGCCTTTTTTGTCGTCGCCAGCGAGCCGCGTCGTCAGGCTCACCCCGCGTCGGAGGTGTCCTCCCAGTTTCTGACCTCGCTCGACAGGCTCTTCAGTCGCATCACCGCCAGACGCGAGACCGGCAGCAGCTCGCCGCCGTCGGCTTCGGCGTAATCGATGATCTGGCGCTTCATGTCGCGGGCCCAGAACTTCTTGAGATGGGCGGCGATCGGCTCGGCCGCCGCCGCGTCGCTGTCATGATGGCGATGGTTGAGGCTGATTTGATTGACCATCTTGATCAGCGGGGCCAGGGAATCGTTCATGGCGATCTCGCACTCCGCGTGGGTTCGGGAGGAACGGCACTCACTTGAGCGCCGCCTCCGGGGTGTCGGCGTTGGCCAGATGGCGCTGCTGGCGCTCGTCGAAGCGCTGGAACTGCTGCTGCCACGACGACGGCTGCGAGACCTTCTCGACCTGCACCGCCGTCACTTTGTACTCGGGGCAGTTGGTCGCCCAGTCGGAGTTGTCGGTGGTGATCACGTTGGCGCCGCTGCCCGGGTGGTGGAAGGTGGTGTACACCACCCCCGGCGCCATGCGATCGCTGACCCGGCAGCGCAGTACGGTATGCCCCACTCGGCTGCGAATCCCGAGCCAGTCGCCATCGCGCAGGCCGCGATCCTCGGCGTCCACCGGATGAATCTCCAGCACGTCCTCGGCGTGCCAGGCGCTGTTGGCGGTACGTCGCGTCTGCGCCCCCACGTTGTACTGGCTGAGAATGCGCCCGGTGGTCAGCAACAGCGGATAACGCCCGTTGACCCGCTCTTCGGTCGCCACGTACTCGGTGATCGCGAAATGGCCCTTGCCGATCGGGAAGTCCACCCCGTGCATGGTGGGCGTGCCCAGCGGATGGTCATCGTTGCAGGGCCACTGGATGCTGCCGAGCCGTTCGAGCTTGTCGTAGCTCACCCCGGTGAAGGTCGGCGTGAGGCTGGCGATCTCGTCCATGATCTCCGACGGATGGCGGTAGTGCATGTCGTAGCCCAGGGCGTTGGCGAGATCCTGGGTGACCTCCCAATCCTCCTTGCCGGCGACCGGCGGCATGACCCGGCGCACACGGTTGATGCGTCGCTCGGCATTGGTGAAGGTGCCGTTCTTCTCGAGGAAGGTCGCGCCCGGCAGCAGCACGTGGGCGTACTTGGCCGTCTCGTTGAGAAAGATATCCTGCACGATCAGGCAGTCCAGCGCCGACAGGGCCGCTTCGACGTGCTGAGTGTTGGGATCGGACTGAGCGATGTCCTCGCCCTGGACGTAGAGCGCCTTGAAGGTGCCGTTGATGGCGGCATCGAACATGTTGGGAATACGTAGCCCCGGCTCGTCATCCAGCTTGGCGTGCCACACGCTTTCGAAGCGCTCGCGAATCGCCGGGTCGGCGACGTGCTGATAGCCCGGCAGCTCATGCGGGAACGAGCCCATGTCACACGACCCCTGAACGTTGTTCTGTCCGCGCAGCGGGTTGACCCCGACGCCTTCACGCCCGATGTTGCCGGTCGCCATCGCCAGGTTGGCGATCGCCATCACCGTGGTCGACCCCTGGCTGTGTTCGGTGACGCCCAGGCCGTAGTAGATCGCGCCGTTGCCTGCATTGGCGTAGGTGCGGGCCGCGTCGCGAACCGCCTCGGCCGAGACGCCGGTCTCGCTTTCCACCGCTTCCGGGGCGTGACGCACGTCAGCAATGAACTCGCGCCAGCGCTGGTAGCCCTCGGTGTCGCAGCGTCGGGCGACGAAGTCGGTATCCTCCAGTCCTTCGGTGATCACCACGTGGGCAAGGGCATTGACCAGCGCCACGTTGGTGCCGGGCTTGAGCGCCAGGTGCAGGCCCCCGCCACCGTGGGGCGTGGCGAGCAGGTCGATGCGTCGCGGGTCGGCGACGATCAGCCGCGCCCCCTGACGCAGCCGGCGCTTCATCTGCGAGGCAAATACCGGATGCGCGTCGGTCGGGTTGGCCCCGATCACCAGAATCGTGTCCGCCTTCATGACCGAATCGAAGGTCTGGGTGCCGGCGGACTCGCCCAGCGTGGTCTTGAGACCGTAGCCGGTGGGGGAGTGACACACGCGGGCGCAGGTGTCGGTGTTGTTGTTGCCCAGGGCGGCACGAATCAGCTTCTGAACCAGGTAGGTCTCTTCATTGGTGCAGCGCGACGACGTGATGCCGCCGACGCTGTCACGACCGTACTGCGCCTGGGTCTCTCTGAGGCGACGCGCCGCGAAGCCGATGGCGTCTTCCCAGGAGACGGCCCGCCAGGGCTGATCGATCGAATCGCGGATCATCGGCTCGCGAATGCGGTCCTTGTGGGTCGCGTAGCCAAAGGCGAAACGCCCTTTGACGCAGGAGTGTCCGTGGTTCGCATCGCCTCCCTTGTAGGGCACCATGCGCACCAGCTTGTCGCCCTTCATCTGTGCCTCGAACGAGCAGCCCACGCCGCAATAGGCGCAGGTGGTCACCACACTGTGCTCGGGCACGCCCTCCTCGATAACGCTCTTTTCCATCAGTGTCGAGGTGGGGCAGGCCTGAACGCAGGCGCCGCAGGAGACGCACTCGGAGTCCATGAACGGCTCGTTCTGGCCGGCGGCGACCTTCGAATCAAAGCCGCGACCCTCGATGGTCAGGGCGAAGGTGCCCTGTACCTCGTTGCAGGCGCGCACGCAGCGCGAGCAGACGATGCACTTGCTGGGGTCGAAGCTGAAATAGGGGTTGGAGTCATCGATGTCGGCATCGAGATGATTGGCGCCATCGAAGCCGTAGCGCACCTCGCGAAGCCCCACGACGCCCGCCATGTCCTGCAGCTCACAGTCGCCATTGGCCGGACAGGTCAAACAGTCCAGCGGGTGATCGGAGATGTAGAGCTCCATGATGTTACGCCGCAGCCTGGCGATCCTGGCGTTTTGTGTCGTGACCGACATGCCCGCCGTGACCGGCGTGGTGCAGGAAGCCGGCATGCCGCGCCGCCCCTCGATCTCCACCGCGCAGAGTCGGCACGAGCCGAACGCTTCGAGGTTGTCCGAGGCGCAAAGCCTGGGAATGGTGATGCCGGCCAATGCGGCGGCGCGCATGACCGAGGTGCCCTCCGGCACGCGAATCGCAGTGCCGTCGATGGTCAACTCGATCGGCGTCTCGGAGACGCGGGCCGGCGTGCCCAGATCGCGGTCGAAAAAGGCCGGATTGAAAGTACTCTGGGTCTCGCCGACGCCGCCCAGCCCGGCGTTGAATGCAGGCGCGCCGGCCCCGGCGCTCTCGGTCCTGGGGTCAAAGTGGTTCAGCATGTCGTCCCTCCCGCCGTGACGGCTTGTCGAGGTGTCAAATCATCGGGGAAGTGCTGCATGACGCTCTGAACGGGAAACGGCGTCATGCCACCCATGGCGCACAGCGAGCCGTCGACCATGGTGTCGCAGAGGTCGGTGAGCAGGGCGAGGTTCTTATCCCGCGACTCGCCGGCCCGCAGGCGGTCGATCACCTCCACCCCACGCACGGCACCAATCCGACACGGCGTACACTTGCCGCAGGACTCGACGCTGCAGAACTCCATGGCGAAGCGTGCCTGCTCGCCCATATCGACGCTGTCATCGAACATCACCACGCCGCCATGGCCCACCACGCCACCGAAGGCGGCAAAGCCTTCGTAGTCGATGGGCTGGTCCCACTGGCTCTCGGGCAGATAGGCGCCCAGCGGACCCCCAACCTGCACGGCCTTGAGCGGACGCCCGCTGCGGGTGCCACCGCCGAACCCCTCCATCAGCTCGCGCAGGCTGGTGCCGAAGGCGAGCTCCACCAGCCCGCCACGCTTGACGTTGCCGGCGAGCTGAATCGCCAACGTCCCGCGCGAGCGGCCCAGGCCGTAGTCGGCGTAGGCCTGACCGCCCTGATCCAGAATGAAGGGCACAGCGGCCAGCGAGAGTACGTTGTTGACCACGGTAGGCCGGCCGAACAGCCCTTCGATGGCCGGCAGCGGCGGCTTGGCGCGTACCAGCCCGCGCTTGCCCTCTAGGCTCTCCAGCAGCGAGGTCTCTTCGCCGCAGATATAGGCGCCGGCGCCCAGGCGCACTTCCAGATGGAAGGCGCGGCCGCTACCCAGAATGTTGTCGCCGAGATAGCCGGCGGCCACGGCACGCGCGATCGCCTCGTCGAGCACGGCGTGGGCCAGCGGATACTCGGAGCGCAGGTAGAGGTAGCCCTGATCGGCCCCTGCGGCGAGGCCGGCAATGGTCATGCCCTCGATCAAAAGAAAAGGATCGCACTCCATCACCAGGCGGTCGGCGAAGGTCCCGGAATCGCCCTCGTCGGCGTTGCAGACGACGTACTTCTGGCCCGCGGGCTGATCGTGCACGGTCTGCCACTTGATGCCGGTGGGGAAGGCCGCGCCGCCACGACCGCGGAGTCCGGAGGCAGTGACCTCGTCGACCACCGCCTGCGTCTCCAGCGCCAGCGCTCTCTCCAGGCCCTTGAAGCCGCGCAGTGATGTGTAGTCTTCGATCGAGAGGGGATCGGTGAGACCGATGCGCGAGAAGGTCAGGCGCTGCTGGCGCTTGAGGTAGGCGATCTCTTCGGTCAGGCCCAGTGCCAACGGATGATCCTGGCGGCCCTCGAGCAGTCCGGCGTCCAGCAGGGATTCCACCTGCGTCGGGGTGACCGGGCCATAGGCAACGCGACCCTCGGGGGTGGCGACCTCGATCAGCGGCTCCAGATAGAACAGCCCGCGCGAGCCGTTGCGCACGATGTCGACCTCCACGTTGCGCGCGCGGGCGCCGCGCTCAAGGCGGGCGACGACCCGGTCGGCACCGAGAGCCAGCGCGGTGGTATCCCGGGGGACATAAAGAGTAACGGCCATCACTTCACCTCCACGACGGTCGCCGACAGCTCGTCGGTCAGGGCATCGAACTGCTCGGGGGTCATGCGCCCGTGGATCTCATCGTTGACCCGAATGGAGGGGCCGCAGGCACAGTTTCCCAGGCAGTAGACCGGTTCGAGGGTGAATTCTTGATCCGGCGTGGTCTGGTGGTAATCCAGGCCCAGCGCCTGTTTCGCATGCGCTTCGAGCTGGCGGCTGCCCACCGACTGACACGCCTCGGCGCGGCAGATCTGAATCACGCTGCGCCCCGCCGGGTGGGTGCGAAAGTGATGGTAGAAGCTGATGATGCCGTGAACTTCGGCGCGGGTGTGGCGCAGCGCCTCGGCCACCCGGGGAACCGCCTCTTCGGGAATAAAGCCGAAACGCGCTTGAATGGCGTGCAGCAGCGGCAGCATGGCGCCCGGTCTCGTGCGGTGGGCATCGATGACTGCCTGGAGCGCTGCCGGCGTCCAGGCGTCGGCAACGGGAGAAGCTGAGTGGGACATGGCCGGACCGCCTCATCGAGTCGTGAGTTGTCGCTGTCGAGGCGCCGCGTCGGCGACTCTCAGCCGATCGTCTTATAGGAATCGTCGTTCTTAACTGCTTTAAGTCAGGGTCGCTACCAGCGCCAAACTAGCACCCCGATGCAGGCCGAAAAATATGAACGACAATGCTTAGCCCAAGGTGGAACATCACCCCGACGTGGCGCTACAGCCGCGATGACGGTGAGCGTCTCGACCCCGTGCTGTTCACGCTGCTGGCGAACCTTCACGACAGCGGCAAGCTCACTCAGGCGGCCAGTGGCGCGAAGATCTCCTACCGCCACGCCTGGAACGTGCTCAACCGCGCCGAGGCCTTTTTCGGCAGGTCACTGGTGGAGATGCGCCGCGGCCACGGCACGCGTCTGTCACCTTTGGGCGAGACGCTTCTGTGGTCCGAGCAGCGGGTCAAGGCGCGCCTCGGGCCGCAGCTCGAGAGCATGGCCTCCGAACTCAACCACCTGTTGCAGCAGCAGCTGGCCGGCACCCATCCCGTCCTGCGACTGCATGCCAGCCATGGCTACGCGGTGGCGCTGCTGCCGGATTGCCCGGGGGAGCTGGACCTTCGCTACTGCAATCCGCTGGAGGCGCTCAATGCGCTGGGCCGCGGCGAGTGCGATCTGGCGAGCTTCCACCTGCCGGTCTGCCCGCGCCTGGCCGAGCAGGTGATGGCGGCGTACCGCACACAGCTGGCGAGGCAGGATCTGGCCGTGATCCGCTTCGTCACCCGTCGTCAGGGGCTGATCCTGCGGCCCGAGGACGAGGGTCGGATTCGCGGGCTTGGCGATCTGCTGGCGCCGGACGTGCGCTTCATCAACCGTGACGAACACTCAGGCACGCGGGTGCTGTTCAATCTGCTGCTGGCGGAGGAGGGCATCGAGGAGGCGGCGATTTCCGGGGCGTTTCACGAGGAGTTCACGCACACCGCGGTGGCGGCCTATGTGGCGGCGGGGATGGCCGACGCCGGGTTTGGCGTGGAAGCGGCGGCGGCGCAATTCGGATTGGCGTTTCGGCCGCTCTCTACCGAGCATTATCTTCTGATCGGCCAGGCGGCGAGTCTCGAGCAGGAGCGTGTCCAGCAACTGGTGTCGCATCTGACGTCGCAGCCCTTGCTCGGGCAGATCGAGGGGCTTGCCGGCTACGCGGCCGATCGCCCGGGGGAGGTGGGCACGTTCGAGACGTTGCTGGCGGAGGACCGGCGGCGAGAAGCCGAGGCGCCGGAACCGCTGTGAACCGGGAATCCGCGCGCAGGCGGGTTCCCGGAGAGAGGAGAGACTACGGCCGGGAGATGGCCCGGCCGTAGTGCAATGGTGGCGCGACTCAGAACAGCGCGGCGGCCTTGGCCAGCGCGATGTAGAGTCCGATCAAAAACGGAATACCGACGCCGAGCCAGGCGAGCACGCCGCCGATACCGAAGCGCCCGCGGGCTGCCGTTTCGGCGTTGGCGGCGACGCCGTCATCCTTCTGCAGCGCGCGTTCGTGGGCCAGTTGCTCATCGCTCATCTGCTGTGACGGTTTGACCGGCTTGACCAGGGCGTTGCAGATCAGACCCAGAAACAGCAGTCCCGCCATGATGTAGAGCGTGCGATCGTAGACGAGGCTGGCTTCGACCCCGGCACCGAGCTGCGCCTCGCGCAGGGCTGCGATCAACAGCGGTCCGACCAGGCCGGCCGCGGTCCAGGCAGTGAGCAGGCGGCCGTGGATGGCGCCGACCATCTGGGTGCCGAAGATATCGGCGAGATACGCCGGCACCGTGGCGAAGCCGCCACCGTACATGCTGAGAATGACGCAGATCGAGATCACGAAGAGCCCGGCCATGCCGAGATGGCCCCACATCGGCAGCAGGCAGTACATCACGATGCCGATCGCGAAAAAGCAGTAATAGGTGTTCTTGCGGCCGATCTTGTCCGAAAGCGACGCCCAGAACAGGCGACCGAGGCTGTTGAACAGGCTGATCAGCCCGACCAGCCCGGCCGCCGCCGCGACCACCGCCGCCTGCTGCGCCTCGTTCAGCGCCGCCGCGCGGTCCTCGAGTCCCACCAGCGCGCCGCCGAAGACGTCCTGCAGCATCGGGCTCGCCATCGAGATCACCGCGATCCCCGCCGTTACGTTGAGAAACAGCACACCCCAGATCAGCCAGAACTGCCGCGTCTTCCACGCGGTATTCAGGTGCACGTGGCCCTGGGTGATCATGGTGTTGGTCTTGGCCTTCTCCGACGGTGTCCAGCCTGCCGGTTTCCAGCCGTTGGGCGGCACGCGAAAGCCAAGGGCACCGCAGGCCATGACGATGGCGTAGATCACCCCCAGGGTAATCAGCGTCATCGCCACCCCGGTGCCGCCGTCGGCGCCGTAGTGGTTCATCAGCACGACCGCGAGGGGGGCGCCGACCATGGCGCCGCCGCCGTAACCCATGATGGCGAAGCCGGTCGCCATGCCGCGGCGGTCGGGGAACCACTTGATCAGCGTCGAGACCGGCGTGATGTAACCCAGTCCCTGGCCGATACCGCCAAGCACGCCGCAGCCCAGATAGATCAGCCAGAGCTGATGGTTCATGACCCCCAAGCCGCCGACGATCAGACCGCCGCCCCAGCAGAGTGCAGCGATGCAGCCGGCCTTGCGGGGACCTGCATGCTCAAGCCAGGCGCCCCAGATTGCCGCCGAGACCCCGAGCATGCCGATGAAAATACCGAAGACGTAGGTGACCTGGCTGACGCTCCAGTTGCAACTCGTCGTGGTCAGCGCCTGGAGCAGCCCCAGGTTCGTGCAGCTGGCGGGGGCGTTGGCGATTTCCTGGCTCATGGGTAGCCAGAACACCGAGAAGCCGTAGGCCATGCCGATACACAGATGGATCGCCAGCGCCGCGGTGGGTACCAGCCAGCGATTGAAGTTGGGGCCCGCTATCGTTCTTTCGCGCGAGAAAAATCCCGCCGCCCGCGTGTCTTCACGCGTTGCGGTTTGCGTCATCCCATTCATTGTGAACCCTTTGTTTTGATTGTCGTCTTGCCATATTGCCTGTCACTGCCCTTCCCATCGGCGTGGCGCCGGGAGGGGGGCGGTACCCATGGCCTTGCTTTAATAGCCGGGTACCTGGAGGCAGTTACAGGATCGAAGCACGGGTGATAAATAGCAACTAGCGGAAATCATTATGATTGTTTATGCATACGTTCGCACTACCGTCTTTGGCAGTTACAGTGCGCCGTCGACGACGAGCAGTGGCTGACCGCGTGAGCAGCGCTCTATGCGCCCCTCGACCCGGTAGATATCGCGCAGCAGTTCGGGGGTCACGACCGCCTGGGTCGGCCCACAGGCCTTGAGTGTGCCGTCGGCCAGCACCATCGCCTGATCGGTGAAGCGCAGCGCATGGCCGAGATCATGCAGGGCCACCACGATCAGCATGCCGCGCTCGGTGGCGAGCCGGCGGAGTACGCTGAGCAGTGCGATCTGGCGGTGCAGGTCGAGGGCGGAGGTGGGTTCGTCGAGCAGCAGCACGTCCGGCGACTGCACCAGTGCCTGGGCGGCGCTCACCAGCTGGCGCTGGCCGCCGCTGAGATCACCGATGTCGCGCGCGGTCAGCGCCTGGATACCCAGCTCGTCGATAGCCCGGTCCACCGCCTCCAGATCCGCCGCGCTCACCTTGAGCCGTCGCCCCTGCATTCGCGCCAGCAGCACGCTTTCGTAGACGGTGAGCACGGCATCGACTCGCGTTTCCTGCGGCATGTAGGCGATGGGGCGCTCGGCCGTGGCGCCTTCGAGCCGGACCTCGCCCTCACCGTTGACGAGTCCCAGCACGCGGCGAAAGAGCGTCGACTTGCCGGCGGCGTTGGGGCCGAGCAGCGCGACGATCTGGCCGCCGAAGAAGGTGGGCGTGTGGATGTCGTCGAGCACCGCCCGTTTGGCGTAGCGGGCGCCGACGCCGTCGAAAGCGAGACTCACCATGCCGATTTCCTCTGGTTGAGCACTAGGAACAGAAAAAACGGAATACCGACCAGAGAGGTGATGATGCCGATGGGAATCACCGTGCCGGGGATCAACATCTTCGACAGGATCGAGCCTACCGAGAGGATCAACGCCCCGCAGAGTGCCGAGCCCGGCAGGAAGAAGCGCTGGTCCTCGCCAAGCAGCATGCGCGCGATGTGCGGGCCGACCAGACCGATGAAGCCGATGGTGCCGACGAACGCGACCGAGATCGACGCCAGCAGCGACACGATGATCAACACTTCCAGGCGCAGCCGGCGCGGATTCACGCCCATGCTCTCCGCCTTGGCATCGCCCAGGCGCATCGCGGTGAGCGCCCAGCCGTGACGCGCCAGCAGCGGGATCGACACCGCCAGTACCGTCAGCGTGATCCAGAGCTTCGGCCAGGTCGCCTTAGTGAGACTGCCCATGGTCCAGAACACGACCGCCGAGAGCGCCTGCTGGCTGGCGAAGAACTGGATCAGCGCCATCAGCGAATTGAAGATGAACACCATGGCGATGCCGAGCAGCACGATCGTCTCGATCGTTACGCCACGCTTGAGGCTGAGCAGATGGATCGCGAAGGCGGTCAGCATCGCCACCAGAAAGGCGTTGATCGGCACCATGTAGGCGACGCTGCCCGGGACGATCGCCACACCGAAGGCGAGCGCCAACGCCGCGCCAAAGCCTGCGCCGGCGGAGATGCCAAGGGTAAAGGGGCTGGCCAGCGGATTGCTGAGAATGGTCTGCATCTGGGCCCCGGCGATGGAGAGGCTGGCGCCGACCACGACCGCCATCAGCGCCACCGGCATGCGGATGTCCCACACGATCACGCGTAGCTGATCGCTCACCGAGCCTGGCGAGACGAGGGCCGCGACCACTTCGTCGAGCCCGAAGCGGGCCGGCCCGAGGGCCAGATCGACACAGACGCTCAGGCAGAGCGTGACGAAGAGCGCGGCAAGGATCAGCTGGCGACGCGCCACCAGCGAGCGATAGAAGACACGTCCCTGGGCAGGCATCTCTAGCGCCGTCTTACTCATCGTTGCCATCCAGCGAGACCCAGTAGCCCGGCTGGTAGTCGACCGGCAGGAAGCGCTCGTGGAGCTCGCGAAGCGTCGCTTCCGGGTCGAGATCGCCGAAGAGTTCGGGGTGGAACCACTTGGCGAGGCGCTGCACGGCGACGAAGTAGTAGGGGCTGTTGTAGAACTGGTGCCAGATGGCGTGGACCTGATCGTTGGCGACGGCGTCGATACCGGTCATGGCAACACGCTGTGTGAGCGCCTCGAGCTTGCGTTGCGCCTCGTTCATGTCTTCGCCGGGCCCGACGCCGACCCAGGCGCCGCCGGGCACGTAGGCTTCCCAGTCACCGCCGGTGACCACGACCTGCTGGGGGTTGGCGGCGATGATCTGCTCCGGATTGAGGTTGCCGAAGGTGCCGGGGATGATGCCGTCGGCGATGTTGTCACCGCCGGCAAGCGTGACGTACTCGCCGAAATTGTGCGGGCCGAAACTCATGCAGCAGTCATCGGTGTAGCCGCCGGCGCGGTCGACGAACACCCGCGGGCGCTCGGGCTTGGCGCGTTCGAGCACGCTAGAGACGCGCGCCATCTGCGCGTTCGAGAAGTCGATGAACGCCTCGGCGCGATCCTGCTCGTCGAGCAGCTCGCCCATCAGGCGGATCGACCGGGGCGTGTCGGCGATGGGGTCGACACGAAAGTCGACGTAGACGATGGGAATGCCGAGTGCGGCCAGTTTCTGCTCGTAGCCCGCATCCTCGGTCGCGGACTGTGACTCGACGTTCATGAAGATCACGTCAGGATCCAGTGCCGCCGCCTGCTCGACATCGAAGGTGCCATCCTTGAAGCCGCCGAAAGTGGGAATCTGCTTGAGCTCGGGAAACTTCTCGGCGTAGGCGGCGTAGCTCTCCGGGTCGGCCTGGGAGAGATCCTCGCGCCAGCCGACGACACCCTTGAACGGCGTCTGTGGCTGCAGCACACCCAGCAGATAGATCTGGCGGCCTTCGCCGAGAATCATGCGCTTGACCGGCGTCTCGACGCTGACCTGGCGACCGGTGATATCGGTCACGACAACGTCGTCCGCGATGGCGGGGCGTGTGGCGGCGGTCAGCGCGAGCATCGGCAGCAGTATCAGGCCGAGAAACCGGCGCGAACTCGGTCTGGCAGGGCAGTGGCGGGCGTCACCGCGGGCCATCTCGAGCAAAGAGGAGGTCATCTGAATGAGGTCGCGCATAGAGGAACCGATCGTCTAGGGTCGATTGTCTAGGCCGGGCCGACGAGGCAACGCTCGCTGGGCGACGGCCCGCTGGGTGTCAGAGAATAACAATTCTCATTTGCAGAGCGGCGGAGTATGCGCTGTTTTAACCAGCGGGTCGAGCCGACGCGGCGAGCGGGCGACACGTCGTGAGAGAGAAGGTCAGTGCGGCTTGTCAGTGACCGCAAAGCAGCTGATCAGGGTGCGCTGCAGCACGCTGAAGTTGTCATCGCTGACCATGAGATAGCGGCCGTCGCCGATCAGGGTAAGGCCTTCGAAGTTGTCCACCGACCACCCATCGCCGTTGGAGAGCCTCGCAAGATCGGTGACAGTGACGCTGCCGTTCTTCGCCAGTGTCGCCCGACGCAGATTGATCACCAGCGAGGCCGGCGGTGTGTAGGCCCGCTCTAGCACCAGCAGGTCGTCGTCGAGGCGCTCCAGCGCGGTCAGCGCCGAATGGCTGTCACTCGCCAGTGGGTAGCGCCACTCCCGCTTGCCGTCGAGCGTGAAAAGCCGGGTGAGCGTTTCCGGCCAACCTTCGGGGGCGGACTCGATGCCGCCGATCAGCCCATATCCCGGCAGTCTGGCCAGGCCTTCGAGGCCGGCGTTGGGCTGGGTGTCGGCCAGTTTGGGTGAGCGATGGGCCAGCTCGCTGGCGAGCCCGGAGGGGAAGAATCGCTGCCAGCGGGCGTCGCGCTCGAAGCCGATGACCAGCTGCGTGTTGCCGCGAATGCCATCGTCGGCGTGATCGAGAACCAGCGATTCGGCTTCGCTGCGAGCGCTCTCCAGGATGTTGCCGTCGACGTCGCGCAGCGGATAGGTGTCGAGCGGCTGATAGTCGCGCAGCTCCCCGCTGCCGGTGAAGTCGAGCCGGGCGCGGTGCAGCCAGCCGCGATCCGAGATCAGAAAGAGCATCGATTCGTCTTCATCCCACCCGAGATCCGACAGTCCGCCCACCGGCGTGCCGTCCTGCCATTGGCTCGGCAGTGTCAGCGTGCCGCACCAGCTCACGCCCGGCGTGCTCGCCTCGAGCTCGGGGGAGGCAAGGGATGTCGGCTGCGGTACGGCGCTGCAGCCGATGATCAGGGTGCCCGCCAGCATGGCGCCGGCGAGGACCATCGAAGGGGTCGAGCGATCAGGCATGGCGAGTGAGGCTCCGGCGGATGGCAGCTAGGCAATAGTGTAGTGGAGAGCGCTCAAGGCGCGTGATCGGCTAACGACAGGCCAGTTCGAGGCCAGTCCGTCGTGACAAGTGCCGACGCGGGCGTCACCGGTACGTGGCGCCTGATACACTGCGGCTCTCTTTATTCAGACCTGTTCAGACGACGCCGGCGGCGCAGGCCGGTCACCAGAGGGGGATGCATGACGCGGATAGCCATCATCGGTGCAGCGGGACGCATGGGACGGATACTGCTCGAGGCTGCACACAAGAGTGATGTCGGCGAATTGAGCGCGGCGATCGTCCGGGCCGAGAGTTCACTGGTGGGTGTCGACGCCGGCGAGATGGCAGGGCTGGGCAAGCTGGGCGTGACGCTCGCCGGCTCGCTCGACGCGGTCCGCGACGACTTCGACGTGTTGATCGACTTCTCGACGCCGGCGCTGACGCTCGAGAATCTCGCCTGGTGTGCGGACAACGCCAAGGCGATCGTCATCGGCACTACCGGGTTCGATAGCGAGGCTCTCGCCGAGCTCGACGCGCTTGCCGCCCGCGTGCCGACGGTTTTCTCCGCCAACATGAGCACCGGCGTTAATCTCACGGTCAACCTGCTTGAGACGGCGGCGCGAGCGCTGGGAGACGCCGGCTTCGATATCGAGGTGATCGAAGCGCATCATCGCCACAAGGTCGACGCGCCCTCCGGTACCGCGCTGATGCTCGGGCGCGCCGTTGCCGAGCCGCTGGGGCGAGACCTTTCCGCCTGCGGCGTCTTCGAACGTGTGGGTCAGGTCGGGCCGCGCCGGGCCGACGAGATCGGTTTTGCTACCGTTCGCGGCGGCGACATCGTCGGCGAGCATACGGTGCTCTTTGCCGCGGAGGGCGAGCGCATCGAGATCACTCACAAGGCGACCAGCCGGCTCACCTTCGGCAACGGCGCCGTGCGCGCGGCCCTGTGGGTCGCCGCACGCGACCCGGGCCGTTACGACATGCAGGACGTGCTGGGCCTCAAGGGGGCGTGACGCGCGACGCATGACGTGAGTAATGGGTCGTGGCACTGGAGCCGCGTCATGCTTTCCGGTAATATTTAGCCAATTTGGCCGAACGAAGCCGCGGGCGATGCAGCAACCAGGACAACAAGCGGGATGAAACCGGTTCTCCGGATTTCGTCCCGCTTTTTTACGACCTGCGTTTTGACGTCGCGCCGTTGCGAGGCCGGACGAAAAATCGAGTTTCGGGTTCCCCGGAGCGTTTGTTGGTGATCCGTTGAGGAGGACAACGTCTTGAACAGACCCGCGATACTGGCTCTCGCAGACGGCAGCGTATTCAGAGGTACTGCGATCGGAGCCGACGGGCAGACCAGCGGCGAGGTGGTTTTCAATACCGCCATGACCGGCTATCAGGAAATCCTCACCGACCCCTCCTATACCCGCCAGATCGTCACCCTGACCTACCCGCACATCGGCAACACCGGCATCAATGCCGAGGACGTCGAGTCTTCGCACATTGCCGCCGCTGGCCTCGTCATCCGCGATCTGCCGCTGATTGCCAGCAGCTTTCGCAGTCAGCGCACGCTGTCGGACTATCTCAGTTCGCAGAACGTGGTCGGCATCGCCGATATCGACACCCGCCGTCTGACCCGGCTGCTGCGCAGCAAGGGATCAATGGACGGCGCGATCCTCGCCGGTGACTCGGCGAGTGGCGACGATGCGGTCGCTCGCGCGCTCGAAGCCGCGCAGGCGTTCCCGGGGCTCAAGGGGATGGATCTCGCCAAGGTGGTCTCCTGCGAGTCCCGCTACGAGTGGAGCGAGGGTGACTGGACCCTGGGCCATGGCTACGCCGATGCCGCCGCCAGCGAGCGGCCCTACCACGTCGTCGCCTTCGACTACGGGGTGAAGCACAACATCCTGCGTCTGCTGGCCTCGCGCGGCTGCCGCCTGACGGTGGTGCCCGCCGAAACGCCGGCGACGGAAGTTCTGGCGATGAACCCGGACGGTGTATTTCTCGCCAACGGCCCCGGCGACCCGGCGCCCTGCGACTACGCCATTACCGCCATTCGCGAGATTCTCGACGCCGACGTGCCGGTCTTCGGCATCTGCCTCGGGCATCAGCTGCTGGCGCTGGCGGCCGGTGCCACGACCGTGAAGATGAGCCACGGCCACCACGGTGCCAACCATCCGGTTCAGGATCTCGACACCGGCCACGTCATGATCACCAGCCAGAACCACGGCTTTGCGGTCGATGAGGCGAGCCTGCCGGCCAACGTGCGCGCGATTCATCGCTCGCTGTTCGATGGCACCCTGCAGGGGATCGAACTGACCGACCGGCCGGCCTTCAGCTTCCAGGGTCACCCCGAGGCGAGCCCCGGTCCGCAGGACGTGTCGCCGCTGTTCGACCGCTTCGTGTCGATGATGCAGGCGCGCAAGCGCCAGGTCGCTTGAGCCGCCTGTGGCCGTCCGACGCCATTGAATCGAGTCTTTTCGGGGCGGCGCGCCGCGCCGCCCTCTCCTTTTTCGACGAGTGTTAGCGCATGCCAAAACGTACGGATCTCGACAGCATTCTGATCATCGGCGCCGGCCCCATCGTCATCGGGCAGGCGTGCGAATTCGACTACTCCGGGGCCCAGGCCTGCAAGGCGCTGCGCGAAGAGGGCTACCGCGTCATCCTGGTGAACTCCAACCCGGCGACCATCATGACCGACCCGGTGATGGCGGATGCCACGTACATCGAGCCGATCACCTGGCAGGCGGTCGAGCAGATCATCGAGAAGGAGCGCCCCTCGGCGATCCTGCCGACGATGGGCGGGCAGACCGCGCTCAACTGCGCGCTGGAGCTCGACAAGCACGGCGTGCTCGACAAGTACGGTGTGGAGATGATCGGCGCCAACGCCGACGCCATCAACAAGGCCGAGGATCGCGATCTCTTCGACAAGGCGATGAAGAACATCGGTCTTGAGTGCCCCAAGGCCAAGGTCGCCCACGCGATGGAAGAGGCCTGGGAGATCCAGGCCGAGCTCGGCTTCCCGGTGATCATTCGCCCGTCCTACACCATGGGCGGTTCCGGGGGTGGCGTGGCCTACAACAAGGAGGAGTTCGAGGAGATCTGCACCCGCGGTTTCGAACTCTCCAACAACCACGAACTGCTGATTGACGAATCCTTGCTGGGGTGGAAGGAGTACGAGATGGAGGTCGTTCGTGACAAGAACGACAACTGCATCATCGTCTGCGCCATCGAGAACTTCGACCCGATGGGCGTACACACCGGCGACTCCATCACCGTCGCCCCGGCGCAGACGCTGACCGACAAGGAGTACCAGAGCATGCGAAACGCATCGCTCGCGGTGCTGCGCGAGATCGGGGTCGAGACCGGCGGTTCCAACGTCCAGTTCGGCGTCGATCCGATCACCGGGCGCGTGGTGGTGATCGAGATGAATCCGCGAGTGTCGCGCTCTTCGGCGCTGGCCTCCAAGGCGACCGGCTTCCCGATCGCCAAGATCGCCGCCAAGCTGGCGGTGGGCTATACCCTCGACGAGCTGCAGAACGACATTACCGGCGGTGCGACGCCTGCCTCCTTCGAGCCGTCGATCGATTACGTCGTTACCAAGATCCCGCGCTTTACCTTCGAAAAGTTCCCGCAGGCCAATGACCGCCTCACCACGCAGATGAAGTCGGTGGGTGAGGTGATGGCGATCGGCCGGACGTTCCAGGAGTCGCTGCAGAAGGCGCTGCGCGGTCTCGAGATCGGCGCCGATGGCCTCGATCCCAAGGTGACTGACTTCAACGCCGAGAACATGGCGCTGATCAAGGGCGAGCTGCAGGCTGCCGGCGCTGACCGTATCTTCTACATCGCCGACGGCATGCGCAGTGGCATGAGCGTCGACGAGGTGTTCGCGCTGACCAACATCGACCGCTGGTTCCTGGTCCAGCTCGAGGAGCTGGTGCGCCTGGAGCAGGCCGTCGCCGAACGCTCGCTGGGTGACTTCGGGGCCGACGAGATGTTCCGTCTCAAGCGCAAGGGCTTTTCCGACGCCCGTCTGTCGAGCCTGCTGGGCGTCGCCGAGAGTGAGGTGCGCAGTCGTCGTCAGCAGTTCGATATCCGCCCCGTCTATAAGCGGGTCGACACCTGCGCGGCCGAGTTCGCCTCCGATACCGCCTACATGTACTCCACCTATGAAGAGGAGTGCGAAGCCGAGGTGTCCGATCGGCAGAAGATCATGGTCCTGGGGGGCGGCCCCAACCGCATCGGTCAGGGCATCGAGTTCGACTACTGCTGCGTGCACGCGGCACTCGCCATGCGCGAGGATGGCTATGAAACCATCATGGTCAACTGCAACCCGGAAACCGTTTCCACCGACTACGACACCTCGGATCGGCTCTACTTCGAGCCGGTGACGCTCGAGGACGTGCTCGAGATCGCCGACAAGGAGAAGCCGGTCGGGGTGATCGTGCAGTTCGGTGGCCAGACACCGCTGAAACTGGCGCGGGCGCTGGAAGCCGCCGGTGTTCCGATCATCGGGACCACGCCGGATGCCATCGACCGCGCGGAAGATCGCGAGCGTTTTCAGCAGATGATCGACAAGCTCGGTCTCAAGCAGCCGCCCAATGCCACCGCGCGCAGCTTCGAGGATGCCTTCGCCAAGGCGGAGAAGATCGGCTACCCGCTGGTGGTGCGACCCAGCTACGTGCTGGGCGGTCGCGCGATGGAGATCGTCTACGACGCCTCCGAACTCGAGAACTACATGACCCACGCGGTCAAGGTCTCCAATGACTCGCCGGTGCTGCTCGACCACTTCCTGAGTGCGGCGATCGAGATCGACATCGATGCCGTCTCCGACGGCGAGCAGGTGGTCATCGGCGGCATCATGCAGCACATCGAGCAGGCCGGGGTGCATTCCGGTGACTCCGCCTGTTCGCTGCCGCCGTACTCGCTGCCGGCGGACGTGCAGGAAGAGATGCGCGAGCAGGTCAAGCGCATGGCGCTCGAGCTCGGCGTGGTTGGCCTGATGAACGTGCAGCTCGCCTGGCAGGATGGCGAGGTCTACGTCATCGAGGTCAACCCGCGTGCCTCGCGCACGGTGCCGTTCGTCTCCAAGTGCATCGGCACCTCGCTGGCGCAGATCGCGGCGCGATGCATGGCGGGCCAGTCGCTCGCCCAGCAGGCGTTCACTCGCGAGATCATCCCCGGCTACTACAGCGTCAAGGAAGCGGTCTTCCCGTTCAACAAGTTCCCCGGCGTCGACCCGATCCTGTCGCCGGAGATGAAGTCCACCGGTGAGGTGATGGGTAGCGGGGCCACCTTCGCCGAGGCGTTCTACAAGGCGCAGCTCGGTGCCGGCGAGGCCATCCCGCGGCTCACGGGGGAGCGCAAGGCGTTTCTCTCCGTGCGCGAGCCGGACAAGCAGGGTGTTATCGAGGTCGCCCAATCTCTGCTAGCCTTGGGCTTTACACTAGTGGCAACGCGCGGCACGGCCAGGGCTCTGGAAGAGGCCGGTGTGCGCGTTGCCGTCGTCAACAAGGTTTACGAAGGCCGTCCGCATATCGTCGATCTGCTCAAGAACGACGAGATCGCCTACATCGTCAATACGACCGAAGGTCGTCAGGCGATCAACGACTCCTCTGTGATCCGACGCACCGCGTTGGCGCGCAAGGTCCCCTATGCCACAACTCTGGCGGGGGCCCGTGCGGTCTGCATGGCGTTGGAGTACGGCAGCGAGATCACGGTGCGACGGCTGCAGGAACAGCATGCAGGAGTAGTGAATGAATAAGGTCCCGATGACGGTCCATGGTGAACAGGCGTTACGCGAGGAGCTCAATCAGCTCAAGGGCGAGGATCGTCCGCGCGTCATCGCAGCGATCGCCGAGGCGCGCGAGCATGGCGATCTCAAGGAGAACGCCGAGTATCACGCCGCGCGAGAGCAGCAGGGCTTCATCGAGGGGCGTATTCAGGAGATCGAGGGCAAGCTGTCGAACGCGCAGGTGATCGATGTCGCCAAGATGCCCAAGAACGGCAAGGTGATCTTCGGTGTCACCGTCGAGCTGCTCAACCTGGAGACCGACGAGGAGGTCAGCTACCGCATCGTGGGTGAAGACGAGGCGAGCATCCGCGAAGGCAAGATCTCCGTGACCTCGCCGATCGCCCGCGCGTTGATCGGCAAGTCAGAAGGCGACGTGGTCAACGTGCGCACGCCCGGTGGGGACGTGGAGTACGAGATCTCGAGCGTCGATCACCTCTAGGCGACGAGCCACGAAAAACGCCAGCGACATTCGTCGCTGGCGTTTTTTTGGCTGCATCACTTGGGCGATGCCGGCGGCTCGGTCTCAGTGTCGGCCGTGATGATTCTCGGCGCGCGCGATGTTGGAGAGCTTGGGGTTGGCCTTCGGGTTGTGGCGATAGAGTAGCGCCACCTTGCCCAGCGACTGCACCAGCTCGGCGCCGGTGGCGGTCGTCAGCTCCTCGATCATCGCCTGGCGGTCGTCTCGTTCGGCGAGGGCCAGCTTGATCTTGACCAGCTCGTGGTCGCGCAGTGCACGCTGGAGTTCCTGGAGCGCGCCCTCGCTGAGACCGTTCTCGCTGACGGTGACGATCGGCTGCAGGTGGTGGCCAATGCTGCGGTAGGCTTTCTTTTGTGCGGGTGACAAGCTCATGATAGTCTGACCGTTGGAGTTCGCGAAGTATCGATAGCTCGAGTCAGTGTCGATACGTGAGTGTCTACAGCGGTGCTGTTTTCGGTCTCACCACCGCACTGTTCAAACGCGACATGGTACGGGTTTCGGCGGCAGCGGGGAAGGTGGCGCAATGCCCCGATCGAGTCAGTCGCGCCGCAACCGACCACGCTCGACCGACTTTCCTTTCGCTGCGACATTCCGCATCCCAATCCCCTTTCTATCCGTAAACGCGATCAGGTGACCGCTGTGGCACGCTCTTCGACTTCCGATAAAGCTGGTGCCGCTTCGCGGCAGAGCAAAAGCAGTCCCGGCTGGCTAAAGGAGCACTTCGACGACCGCTACGTGCAGCAGTCGTGGAAGGATGGCTACCGCTCACGGGCGAGCTACAAACTGTTGGCGCTCGATGAGCGGGACAAACTGCTCAAGCCGGGGCTGTCGGTCATCGACCTGGGCGCCGCGCCCGGTAGCTGGAGTCAGATCGCTGCCGAAAAGGTCGGCCCCGAGGGGCGAGTGATCGCCTCTGATATCCTGGAGATGGATGCGCTGGCAGGCGTCAGTTTCATTCAGGGGGATTTCACCGAGGAGTCTGTGCTCGACGCCATTCTGAGCGAGCTCGACGGTCGACCGGTGGATCTGGTGATGTCTGACATGGCGCCCAACATGAGTGGCATGGCGGCGATCGACCAGCCCCAGGCGATGTATCTGGTCGAGCTGGCGCTCGATCTGGCGCGCCAGACGCTCTCCCCCGGCGGCAACTTCCTGGCCAAGGTGTTCCAGGGGGAAGGATTCGACGACTACCTTCGCGATCTGCGCTCGAGCTTTCGCAAGGTGGTCACGCGCAAGCCGGAGGCTTCCCGCGCGCGATCGCGGGAAGTCTACCTGCTGGCGCAGGGATTTCACGGCTAGGCGCGCGAGGGGGTTTCCTCTTAAATGTGCGTCAGGCGACGTTCGAGCTTGCAAGCGTGGCTACCCGCCCTCATCTGGGTTAGGGTCGAGGTCACGACAAGCGCTGGCAGCAAGGTTCGTACTACGAGGGTGGTGTCTTGAACGACATGGCAAAGAATCTAATTCTCTGGTTGGTCATCGCGGCAGTCCTGCTGACGGTGTTCAACAATTTCAGCGTGGATAGTTCGCCGCAGGCGATGAACTATTCGCAGTTCGTGCAACAGGTTCAGGGCGACCAGGTGCGCAGCGTGACCATTGATGGCTATACCATCAATGGCGTGCGCGACGATGGCTCTCAGTTCCAGACGATACGTCCGGCAGCGGAAGATCCGAAGCTGATGGACGATCTGCTGGCGCATGACGTGACCGTCGTGGGGCAGAAGCCCGAGCAGCAGAGCCTCTGGACCCGGCTGTTGATCGCCAGCTTCCCGATTCTGCTGATCCTCGCCATTTTCGTGTTCTTCATGCGCCAGATGCAGGGCGGTGGCGGCGGCAAGGGCGGACCGATGAGCTTCGGCAAGTCCAAGGCGAAACTGCTGAGCCAGGATCAGATCAAGTCCACTTTTGCCGATGTCGCTGGTTGCGACGAGGCCAAGGAAGAGGTGGTCGAGCTTGTCGATTTCCTCAAGGATCCCTCCAAGTTCCAGCGTCTTGGCGGTCAGATTCCCCGTGGCGTCCTGATGGTGGGCCCGCCCGGCACCGGTAAGACTCTCCTTGCCAAGGCGATCGCCGGCGAAGCCAAGGTGCCGTTCTTCTCGATCTCCGGCTCCGACTTCGTCGAGATGTTCGTGGGTGTCGGTGCGTCTCGTGTGCGCGACATGTTCGAGCAGGCCAAGAAGCAGGCGCCGTGCATCATCTTCATCGACGAGATCGATGCCGTCGGTCGCCATCGCGGCTCCGGCATGGGCGGCGGTCACGACGAGCGCGAGCAGACGCTCAACCAGCTGCTGGTCGAGATGGATGGTTTCGAGGCCAACGACGGCATCATCGTGATCGCCGCGACCAACCGTCCCGACGTGCTCGACCCGGCGCTGCTGCGTCCGGGCCGCTTCGATCGGCAGGTGACCGTGCCGCTGCCCGATATCCGTGGTCGAGAGCACATTCTTAACGTGCACCTTCGCAAGGTGCCGATGGGGGATGGCGTTCAGTCCAGCGTCATCGCTCGCGGAACGCCCGGTTTCTCCGGCGCCGATCTGGCAAATCTGGTCAACGAGGCGGCGCTGTTTGCCGCAAGGCGCAATCGCCGGACCGTCGGAATGGACGAGCTCGAGCTGGCCAAGGACAAGATCATGATGGGCTCCGAGCGCCGCTCGATGGTCATGTCCGAGAAGGAGAAGCTCAACACGGCCTATCACGAGTCCGGCCACGCCATCATCGGCCTGCTGGTGCCCGAGCACGATCCGGTCTACAAGGTGACGATCATTCCCCGCGGCCGGGCCCTGGGTGTGACGATGTTCCTGCCGGAAGAGGATCGCTACAGCTACTCTCGGCAGCACATCATCAGTCAGATCTGCTCGCTGTTCGGTGGCCGTATCGCCGAAGAAATGACGCTGGGGCCGAACGGTGTGACCACCGGTGCGTCCAACGATATCAAGCGCGCCACCGAGCTGGCCCACAGCATGGTCGCCAAGTGGGGCCTCTCCGATGAGATGGGGCCGCTGATGTATGACGAGGACGAGTCGCACCAGTTCCTGGGCGGCCCGGGCCAGGGCGGCGGCAAGCTGACCTCCGGCGAGACCTCCTCGCGTCTCGATAAGGAAGTCCGTCGCATCATCGATGAGTGCTACGCCACGGCGCACAAGATTCTCGAGGAGAATCGCGGCAAGCTCGATGTGATGGCCGAAGCGCTGATGCAATACGAGACGATCGATGCCAATCAGCTGAAGGACATCATGGAAGGGCGTAAGCCGCGTCCCCCCGAGGACTGGGACGATCAGGGGCCGAGTTCCGGTACCGGTCGCCCGCTCGGAGACGCGGAGCCGCAGCCTGGTGACGAGGGCGCGCCAGACGACACCGGCGGTCGCCGACCCTCCGACCCGCTGGGCGGTCCGACCGGGCCGTAACCCACCGAGACCGTGAAACGGGGCGCCAACTGGCGCCCCGTTTTGTTTTAGGCGGTCGGTGCGGGCGTGGCGAGGACGCTACGCGGGGGCCCTTGCGGTTGCGCCCAGGCGGGGGGCTACTTAGAGTGAAGCCTTTTGAGCGAGATCAATGATGCAACCGCTATCCGGTGGTCGGACGCTGCAGTGCGGCAAGCACCGGCTCTCATTCGACCGCCCCTGCGTCATGGGAATTCTCAACGTGACACCGGACTCGTTCTCCGATGGCGGTCGTCACGATGAGCTCGATGGTGCCCGTCGCCACGCCGAGCGGCTACTTGCCGAGGGCGCGACGATTATCGATGTTGGCGGCGAATCCACTCGGCCGGGGGCCGAGAGCGTGACGCTCGCGCAGGAGCGAGAGCGGGTGTTGCCGGTGGTCGAGATGCTGGTACGTGAATTCGATGCGCTAGTCTCGGTGGATACGAGCGCCCCGGAGATCATGACCGAGGTGGCTGCTGCCGGGGCGGGCATGATCAATGACGTTCGCTCGCTGGCGCGCCCGGGAGCGCTCGAGGCGGCGGCCGCAACGGACCTGCCGATCTGTTTGATGCACATGCTTGGCGAGCCGCAGACCATGCAGCAATCGCCACACTACGATCAGCCGATCGAAACGGCGGTCGCCGATTTCCTCGAGGCGCAGATCGCGCGCTGCGAACAGGTCGGCATCCGGCGCGAGCGCCTGGTGCTGGATCCTGGCTTCGGTTTCGCCAAGACGCTCGAGCATAATCTCCGCCTGCTCAATCGCATGGAAGCGCTGGGCGCGCTCGGCCTGCCGCTGCTGGTCGGCATGTCGCGCAAGAGCATGGTCGGCAAGGCCCTCGGCCGCCCCGTCGATGAGCGGCTTCCCGGCAGCCTCGCGCTTGCGGTGATGGCGGTAGAGCGGGGCGGACACATCATTCGGGTGCATGACGTTGCACCTACGGTAGACGCGGTCAATATGGCTTGGGCCGTGCTTCAGGAGCGGATCGAACATGAGTAGGCGTTATTTCGGCACCGACGGCATTCGCGGTACGGTCGGGCAGGCCCCCATCACGGCAGATTTCATGCTCAAGCTGGGCTGGGCGATGGGGCGCGTGTTGTCGCGCCAGCTGGCCGGCCACCAAACCCGGCAGAAGTCGTCGCAGGCACCGCGACCCAAGGTCGTGATCGGCAAGGACACGCGCATCTCCGGCTACATGTTCGAGTCGGCCCTCGAGGCAGGTCTCTCGGCAGCCGGGGCCGACGTCTCGCTGTTGGGGCCGATGCCGACCCCGGGGATCGCCTATCTGACGCGCACCTTCCGTGCCGATGCCGGCATCGTGATCTCGGCATCGCACAATCCCTATCATGACAACGGCATCAAGTTCTTCTCCGCCGAGGGGCTCAAGCTCGCCGACGAGGTGGAGAGCGAGATTGAGGCCGAGCTCGACAAGCCGCTGGAGACGATGCCGCCGAACCAGCTCGGCCGCGCCGTGCGCATCAACGATGCCGCCGGTCGCTACATCGAGTTCTGCAAGTCCACCGTGCCCAATCGGCTCGAGCTGCATGGCCTCAAGATCGTGCTGGACTGTGCCAACGGCGCGACCTACCACATTGCCCCCAACGTCTTTCGTGAGCTCGGCGCCGATGTCAGCGTGATCGGCGCCGAGCCGGACGGACTCAACATCAATAGCGATGTGGGCTCTACTCATCCGGAGCGCCTGCAGGCGGCCGTCACCGAAAGTGGCGCGGATCTGGGGATTGCCTTCGACGGTGACGGCGACCGCGTGCTGCTGGTGGATCGCGACGGTACGACGGTCGACGGGGACGAAATTCTCTATATTCTCGCCTGCGACCTTCACGCGCGCGGCAAGTTGCAAGGGGGCGTCGTCGGTACGCTGATGAGCAACTTTGGACTCGCCGCCGCGTTCGAAAAAGCCGGTATCCCGTTCACGCGGGCGAAGGTGGGCGATCGCTACGTGACCGAGAAACTACTGGCCAATGATTGGCTGCTGGGCGGTGAAGCCTCGGGGCACATCGTCTGTCGCCACGTTCAGACGACCGGTGACGGCGTGGTGTCGGCGCTACAGGTGCTGGCCGTCATGGTCCGCGAAGGGATGCCGCTCAGGCAGTTGCTCGAGGGCTTCGACAAGGCGCCGCAGTCGCTGGTGAACGTGCGTCTGCCCGCTGGCACCCATGCCGCCGCGCTGCTCGATGACGGGAGAATTCAGCAGACCGTCGCCGCCGTCGAGCGTGAGCTCGGCACGAGCGGACGGGTGCTGCTGCGCGCCTCGGGCACTGAGCCCCTGATTCGGGTCATGGTCGAGGGCAGACCGCAATTCGACGTCCAGGCGCTGGCAGGGCGGATCGCCGACAGCGTCGAACGGTTGATTTCGTGAGCCGACAGTGCGTGTTGTCTTGCTGTCAAGGCTCTTATACCATGTCGCTCCACCGAGGGAGGTCGCATGCGCAAGCCGCTGATCGCAGGTAACTGGAAGATGAACGGCTCGGCAGAACTGATCGAGGCTTTCGGTCAGGCGTTCGCTGAGGACGGCTTCTCGTCTAGCGCCGAGATTCTGATTCATCCCCCCTTCCCCTATCTCGAGGCAGCCAGGCGGGCCTTCTCGGGGACCTGCATCGAGATCGGGGCGCAGACGCTCAATCCGCTGCACTCGGGTGCCAGAACCGGTGAGGTGAGCGGTCAGATGCTGCGGGAGTTTGGCGTCGAATATGTTCTGGTCGGTCACTCGGAGCGGCGACAGCTCTATCAGGAAGGCGACGAGCAGGTCTACGATCGTGCGCTCGCGGCATTGAGTGTCGGTATCAAGCCGATTCTCTGCGTGGGTGAAACGCTCGAGGAGCGCGACGGTGGCCAGACCGAGGCCGTGGTGCTGCGTCAGGTTGGCCATGTCATGGCCCGCCTGGAGCCGGAGCAGCGGCGGAGGGTGGCCATCGCCTACGAGCCGGTCTGGGCGATCGGGACCGGACGGACGGCGACGCCGGACCAGGCGCAGGCGGTGATGGCATCGATCCGTCGCTATCAGGCGCAGTTCGACCGTGAACTGGCCGATGAGCTACGCCTGCTCTATGGCGGCAGCATGAACGCGAGCAATGCCAGTGAGCTGCTCGCGCAGGAAGATATCGACGGCGGCCTGATCGGAGGAGCTTCACTCAAGGTCGACGATTTCAAAGCGATTTGTCAGTCAGCAGGTTAATGTCATGCAGATAGCAGTCTTGATGGTCCATGTCGTACTCGCCATTGCCGTGGTGGTACTGATACTGCTTCAGCAGGGCAAGGGCGCCGAAGCCGGTGCGGCATTCGGTGGCGGTTCCTCGCAGAGCGTGTTCGGTTCCAGCGGCGGTGGCAACTTCCTCGCCAAGGTGACGGGCGGTCTCGCCGCGCTGTTTTTCGTGACCTCGCTGGCGCTGGCGTATTTCGCCTCGCACGCCGGCAGCGCGCCGCAGAGCGGGATTCCGGACGCTCAGGTCATCGAGCAGCAACATAATGGTGCGCCAACGCTTGACGACGGCGAACAAAGCATGAATAATGCTGCGCCAGCACTCGAGGAAGAGGAAGGGCAGTCAACTTCAAATCCTTGAGTCGAAAGGAAAACTCGTCGTCGACCCGAATGGCTTTCCAATTCGGACAAGACGCTAGGTAAACGACGAGTCGATGTATACGCCAAGCGTTGCATCACCCCCTGTGCCGAAGTGGTGGAATTGGTAGACACGCTATCTTGAGGGGGTAGTGACCTTACGGTCGTGCGGGTTCAAGTCCCGCCTTCGGCACCAACGTTGAGCTTTCGAGGTCTGACCTCCAACGCCAACGAATTGAAAGACGCTGACCGATGTGAAAAATGATTCGGAAAGCGTGGCGAAGATTCGGCATTTCTTGACCCGCTCCGGGGCCGTTTCTATAATCGCCAACCTGATGTTGCGGGGTGGAGCAGTCTGGTAGCTCGTCGGGCTCATAACCCGAAGGTCGTCGGTTCAAATCCGGCCCCCGCTACCAAGTTTTTTGAAAGGCCCCTTCTTTAGAAGGGGCTTTTTGTTGGCGGCTTTGTTATTTTCTGCATCGCCTGCTGACGCCAACGCCAGTCAGCCACCTAGCACCTTGCATGTCTTTCAACTCCCGGTCAGGTGCCTGATGCAACTGCTGTAGGAGTCGTTTGTGGTCACCAAGGACGCCGCGCTGTATGCGATCATCGAACCCGTGGTTACCGCCATGGGTTTCGAGCTATGGGGGCTCGACTATCTGGCTCAGGGCAAGCACTCCAAGTTGATGATCTACATCGACAGCCCCAACGGCATTACGGTCGACGACTGTGCCGGTGTCAGCCGGCAGGTAAGCAGCGTGCTGGACGTCGAAGATCCGATCTCGAGCAATTATTACCTGGAGGTCTCCTCTCCGGGGCTCGATCGCCCACTCTATACCCTCGATCACTTCTCCCGGTTTCGTGGCCATATGGTCCAGCTCAAACTGCGTAGTGCCTTCGATGGGCGACGCAAGTTTCAAGGACAACTGGCGGGCGTCGACGGCGACGAGGTGCTGATTCGCATCGAGTCCGAGGAGTACTGCTTTCCTATCGAAAGCATCGACCAGGCGCGCGTCATACCGCAGTTCGAAGACTGACTTCGAACATCCGCCATTCGATCATAATGAAAAACGCCGAATCGACGGATAGGGCGTTTCAAAGAACCGGTTTTTGGGCGAGGCATAGGCATGAGCAAAGAGATACTGCTGGTCGTTGACGCCATCTCTCACGAGAAGAGCGTACCGCGTGACGTCATCTTCGAGGCCGTCGAGGCTGCACTCGCCAGTGCCTCGCGCAAGCGCTTCGAAGGCGAAGACGTCAGCGTTCGCGTCGAGATCGATCGTCGCAGCGGCGAGTACGATACGTTCCGCCGCTGGGTCGTGGTCCAGGACGAAGAGTACGTCAGCGAAGATCGCGAGATTCCGCTTTCCGAAGCCGAGCAGCGTGATCCCCCGCTGGGATTGGGAGAGGCGGTCGAAGAGCAGATCGAATCGGTCGCTTTTGGCCGCATCGCCGCCCAGACCGCCAAACAGGTCATTGTGCAGAAAGTGCGCGAAGCCGAGCGGGCCCAGATCGTCAAACAGTACACCGAGCGCGAGGGCGAGCTGGTCGCCGGTATCGTCAAGAAGACGACTCGCGACGGGTTGATCATCGACCTCGGCGAGAATGCCGAGGGCTTCCTGCCGCGAGGCGAGATGATCCCCGGTGAGCGCTACCGCATGAACGAGCGGGTGCGCGCACTGCTGTGGAAGGTCGACGCCGAAGCGAAAGGCTCCCAGCTGATTCTGTCCCGCACGAAGCCGGGCATGCTGGTCGAGCTTTTCAAGATTGAAGTGCCTGAGATCGCCGAAGAACTGATCGAGATCAAGGGCGCAGCCCGCGATCCTGGCGCACGCGCCAAGATCGCAGTCAAGACCAACGACAAGCGCATCGACCCGGTCGGTGCCTGTGTCGGCATGCGCGGTTCGCGCGTGCAGGCGGTGTCCAACGAGCTGCGTAACGAGCGCGTGGACATCATTTTGTGGGACGACAACCCCGCCCAGTTGGTGATCAACGCCATGGCGCCGGCGGAAGTCGCCTCCATCCTCGTTGACGAAGACGCCCATTCGATGGACGTCGCTGTCGGTGAGGATAACCTTGCCCAAGCCATCGGTCGTAGCGGCCAGAACGTGCGACTCGCTAGCGAGTTGACCGGTTGGACGCTTAACGTCATGACCGAAGACGAGGCCGAGGGTAAACGCGAGCAGGAAGTCGACAGCCTGATCGAATATTTCATCAATCATCTCGAGATCGAAGACGAAGTCGCCCGCATCCTGGTCGAGGAAGGGTTTACGACGATCGAAGAGCTGGCCTACGTGCCGGTCGAAGAGATGCTGGAGATCGAAGATTTCGATGAAGATCTGGTCGAGGAACTGCGAGCGAGGGCCAAGGATGAGTTACTCAACCTGGCCATTGCCTCGGAAGAGGCGCTTGATGGCGCTCAGCCCGCCGAAGACCTTCTCGCGATGGACGGCATGGAACGCCACCTGGCTTTTGTTCTCGCCAGTCGTGGCATCGTCACCATGGAGGACCTCGCAGAACAGTCCATCGAGGATTTGAAGGATATCGACGACGTGGACGAGGAGCGCGCAGCGGCACTGATCATGACTGCCCGTGCGCCTTGGTTTCAGAGCGAAGAGTAACGTGGTCACGGGTTCAGGAGGGTCGTAATGTCAGACATGACCGTAAAAGAGTTTGCAGGGAAGGTGGGGCGCGATGTGTCCCGCCTGCTCGAACAGATGAAGGATGCGGGTCTGCCGCATCAGAAAGAGGGCGACGCTGTCTCCGAAGAGGATAAGCAGCGCCTGCTCGACCACCTGACCAAGAGTCATGGTGGGGACAAGGGGCCGCGGAACCGCGTTACCCTCACCCGCAACACCCGCAGCAAGATTCGCTCCGGCGAGCGCGGCAAGACGATTGAGGTGCAGGTGCGCAAGAAGCGTACCTACGTCAAGCGTGACGCCGAGCCCAGCGAAGAGCCGGCGGCGGAAGAGAGCGGTCCGCGTCAGCTGGTCGGCGATATGGCCGACCAGGCGCAGCAGCAGGCGGAAGAGCAGGCGGCTGCCGCAGCGATCGAAAGTGCCCAGGCCAAAGAGAGTGCCGGTCAGGCGGTCTCCGACAAGGCTGCTGCACCCGCGCCTCAGCCCAGCGCCCCCGGGGAGAACGTGCCCCAGGAGCCGCAGGTCGAGGACAGCGAGCCGAACTCCAACAGCCAGCCCTTCGTCGAAGCGCCGCCGAAAGAGCCCCGCACCGAGAATCGCCGCGCCCATCCCAAGAAGGACAAGGAGCGCGATCAGGATCGTCGCGGACGGCGTGACGAGGACGACCGCAACGAGCGTCGTCGCGGTGGCAAGAAGGTCAAGCGCGCGGAGCGTCGTGGCACCCGTCGCGGCGGTCGCAGCGACAACCAGCACGGTTTCCAGAAGCCGACGCAGCCGATCGTTCGCGAAGTCGCACTGCCGGAGTCGATCAGCGTGGCCGAGCTTGCCGACAAGATGTCGGTGAAGGCCAACGAAGTGATCAAGGCCATGTTCAACATGGGCGCAGCGGTCACCATCAACCAGACCATCGATCAGGATACTGCCGCGATCGTTGTCGAGGAGATGGGGCACAAGCCCAAGCTGGTCAAGGAAGATGCGCTCGAGACTGAAGTGCTCCAGAACATCTCCTACGAAGGCAACGAGATTCTGCGGTCGCCGGTCGTCACTGTCATGGGTCACGTTGACCACGGCAAGACCTCGCTGCTCGACTTCATCCGCCGCACCAAAGTGGCGACGGGCGAAGCCGGCGGCATCACGCAGCACATCGGCGCCTATCACGTCGAAGGCGAGCATGGCGGCGTCACGTTCCTCGACACGCCGGGTCACGCGGCGTTCACCGCCATGCGTGCCCGCGGTGCCCAGGCGACCGACGTGGTCATCCTGGTCGTGGCCGCCGATGACGGCGTCATGCCGCAGACCATCGAGGCCGTCGAGCACGCCAAGGCGGCTGGGGTCCAGCTGGTCGTCGCGATCAACAAGATCGACAAGGACGGCGCCGATCTCGACCGCATCCGCAATGAGCTCTCCCAGCACGGTGTGATTTCCGAAGAGTGGGGCGGCGACACGCAGTTCGTACCCGTATCGGCGAAAACCGGTGACGGTATCGATCAGCTGCTCGAGTCCGTGCTGCTGGTGTCCGAAGTCCTTGAGCTCAAGGCCGTGCCGGAAGCCCCGGGCAAGGGCGTGGTCGTCGAATCGCGTCTCGACAAGGGTCGTGGCCCCGTCGCCACGGTGCTGGTCCAGAACGGTACGCTCAAGCGCGGTGACATCGTGCTGGCCGGTCTTCACTACGGCCGCGTCCGTGCGTTGACCAACGAGCTCGGCAAGCAGGTCGAAGGCGCCGGTCCGTCCATGCCCGTGGAGATCCAGGGTCTCGACGGCACGCCGGAAGCCGGTGAAGACTTCATGGTGCTGACTGACGACAAGAAGGCGCGCGAGATCGCCAACTTCCGTCAGGGCAAATATCGTGAAGTTCGCCTGGCGCGTCAGCAGAAGGCCAAGCTGGAGAACATGTTCAGCCAGATGGGCCAGGACGAGGTCGCCAAGGTCAACATCGTCCTCAAGTCCGACGTACAGGGCTCGCTGGAAGCGATTCGTGGCGCGCTCGAAGAGCTCTCCACCGATGAAGTCCAGGTGGCCGTGGTCTCCTCGGGCGTTGGCGGCATTACCGGCACCGACGCCAACCTGGCGCTCGCCAGTGAGGCGATCCTGGTCGGCTTCAACGTGCGTGCCGATGCTTCCGCACGAGAGATCGTCGAGCGTGAAGGGCTGGATCTGCGCTACTACAGCGTCATCTACCAGCTCATCGACGAGGTCAAGCAGGCCATGAGCGGTATGCTGGCGCCCGAATGGCGCGAGCAGATCGTGGGTATCGCGGAAGTTCGCGATGTCTTCAAGGCACCGAAGATCGGCGCGATCGCGGGCTGCATGGTCGTCGAGGGCACCGTTCACCGCAACAAGAAGATCCGTGTGTTGCGCGAGAACGTGGTCATCTACGAAGGCGATCTCGAGTCGCTGCGCCGCTTCAAGGACGACGTCAACGAAGTGCGTAACGGCATGGAGTGCGGTATCGGCGTGAAGAACTACAACGACGTTCAGGTCGGTGACAAGATCGAGGTCTTCGATCAGGTCAAGGTCGAGCGTACGCTGTAACGCCCTGATCTCTCGTACGTTCGCGTACGAGAGGCTCCACGTCGCCGTCTCCCGTGACAGGGAGGCGGCGACGTCGGTTTGGACGACACCGCGGCACTGCCGCACCGCGAAGCGCGGCATCTGAAGCCGCAGGACATACGACATGCGCGAATTCAAACGGACCGATCGAGTTGCCGACCAGCTTCAGCAGGAGCTGGCCGTCCTGATCCAGCGCGAGATCAAGGATCCGCGCCTGGGGATGATCACGGTCAGCTCGGCGAAGGTGAGCCGCGACCTCGGCTATGCCGATATCTATGTGACCCTGCTGGGCGAGAACGATCCGGCCCGCATCAAGGAAAACCTGAGCGTACTCAAGCGCGCCTCGGGTTTTCTGCGTAGCCAGATCGCGCGTCGCATCAAGCTGCGTCACGTGCCGGAACTGCGTTTTCACTACGACGAAAGCGTCGTGCGGGGGCATCACCTCTCGGCGCTGATCGACGAAGCCGTCGCCAGTGACCATCGTGATGACGCGTCCGACGCCGGCGAGTCCGGCGACGAGACCACCGGCGCCTCGCCGAAAGGAGACGAGGAGAGCCGCTGATGGCGCGTCGTCGCAAAGGGCTCGCCATCGATGGTGTGCTGCTGCTGGACAAGGCCCAAGGGGTCTCCAGCAATCACGCCCTGCAGCGAGTCCGGCGCCTATTGCAGGCGCGCAAGGCGGGCCACACCGGTACGCTCGATCCCATGGCGACCGGTCTGCTGCCGATCTGCCTGGGAGAGGCGACCAAGTTCTCGGCGCACCTGCTGGAGGCCGACAAGGTCTATCGCACACGGGTCAAGCTGGGCGAGACGACCGATACCGGCGACGCCGACGGCGAGATCATCGAGCGTCATGCGCTACCCGCGAGCCTCGACCGGGCCAGCATCGAAGCCGCGATCGCCTCCTTTTGCGGTGAGATCGATCAGGTGCCGCCGATGTATTCGGCGCTGAAGCACGAGGGGCGCAAGCTCTACGAGCTCGCCCGCGAAGGCAAGACGATCGAGCGTGCGTCGCGGCGCGTGACGATATATGATATGCGCCCGTTCGACTGGGCGGCGGAGGGCTTCTGGCTCGAGGTGCGCTGCAGCAAGGGCACCTACATCCGCACGCTGGCCGAGGACATCGGCCGATCGCTGGGCGTCGGTGCGCACATCACGGCGCTCGAGCGGCTGGAAACCGGCCCGTTCGATAGCCAGCAGCGACTCTCTTTCGAGTCACTCGAGTCGATGAGCGAGGAGGAACGACTGGCGCAGCTGATGCCGGTCGACGTCCTGCTGAAGCATCTGCCGGCGATTGAGGTCGATGACGATATCGCCAGACGGCTGCTGTTGGGCCAACGAGCCGAGGTCGACGAAACCTCGCTCGCGCCGGGCGCCGCGGCAAGACTTTACTGCGACGAGTCCTTTCTGGGACTCGTCGAGTCGACCCAGCCAGGGGAGATCGCTCCCAAACGGCTGATCGACACGGCGACGCGCTGAGCGCGACGTCGACCCCCAGGGTCGGGCTTGCCCGATCCATGACGCGAGAGACTGCAAATATGCGTGGTCTCCGACATTCATCACTCAAGCATATTGCTTAGGAGAGTGTTTCATGGCACTGACTGCCGAAAAGAAAGCCGAAATCGTCAAAGAGTACGGCCAGGGCGAAAACGACACCGGTTCCCCGGAAGTCCAGGTTGCACTGCTGTCCGCCAACATCGACGGCCTGCAGAGCCACTTCAAGGGCCACAAGCAGGATCACCACTCCCGTCGTGGCCTGATCCGCATGGTTAACCAGCGTCGTAAACTGCTGGACTACCTGAAGGCCAAGAACTTCGAGCGTTACCAGTCGCTGATCCAGCGTCTCGGTCTTCGCCGCTGAGCCACGCGTCGATTCGATCGACGCCGTGTGCCGAGAAACAAGCAGCCCCTTGCGGGCTGCTTGTTTTTTTTATGCCTGTCATTTGGCGCCTGTCATTGGGTGCAGCGACGCCACCGGCGCATCGCTAGCCGTTGCTGACGCTAACGCCTAGAATGGTCGCCACGACTAAAGATCCCAACGAATTCGACAAGTAAAGGAAAGCCTGTGAATCCGGTTCAGAAAACGTTCCAGTACGGTTCCAGTACCGTCACTATCGAGACGGGGCGCATCGCCCGTCAGGCCAGCGGTGCCGTGCTGGTCACCATGGAAGACACCGTGGTGCTCTGCACCGTGGTCGGCCGCAAGGACCTCAAGCCCGGCCAGGACTTCTTCCCGCTCTCCGTGCACTATCAAGAGAAGACCTACGCGGTCGGCAAGATCCCCGGTGGCTTCTTCAAGCGCGAAGGCCGCCCCACCGAGAAAGAGACCCTCACCTCGCGGCTGATTGACCGCCCGATTCGTCCGCTCTTTCCCAAGGGCTTCATGAACGAAGTCCAGGTCATCTGTACCGTGCTCTCCACCGACCGTAACCAGGATCCGGACATCGCGGCGATGATCGGGACTTCGGCCGCGCTGTCGATCTCCGGGCTGCCGTTCAACGGGCCGATCGGCGCTGCGCGTGTCGGCTTCAACGAGTCGCAGGGCTACTTCCTCAATCCCAAGGTGGACGAGCTACCGACTTCCGAGCTCAACATGGTCGTTGCCGGTACCGACAAGGCCGTGCTGATGGTCGAGTCCGAAGCCAAGGAACTGAGCGAAGACGAAATGCTCGGCGCCGTGCTTTACGCCCACCAGGAGATGCAGGTCGTCGTCGAGGCGATCAAGGCGTTTACCAGCGAAGCGGGCAAGCCGCGCTGGGACTGGCAGCCGGCAGCAGAAAATGCCGAGCTCAAAGCCGCGATGGCGTCCAGCTACGGAACCGCCGTGGGTGAGGCCTACCGGATCACCGACAAGATGGCGCGTCAGGATGCGCTGTCCCAGATCCGCGCGCAGGCGCTCGAGGAACTTGCCAGCGGCGAGAGCCCGCGCTTCAGCAAGGATGAAGTCTCCGGGGCGCTCGCCAGCCTCGAGAAGAAGACCGTGCGCAGCCGCGTCGTCGCCGGCGAGCCGCGTATCGATGGCCGCGATCACAAGACCGTGCGTCCGCTCGACGTCAGCGTCGGCGTGCTGCCGCGCACCCACGGCTCCGCGCTCTTCACCCGTGGCGAGACGCAGGCCGTGGTCGCGGCGACGCTGGGCACGCTCCGCGATGCGCAGCTGATCGAGTCGCTCGAAGGCGAGACCAAGGATCGCTTCCTGCTGCACTACAACTTCCCCCCGTACAGCGTTGGCGAAGCCGGCTTCATGGGCGGGCCCAAGCGTCGTGAAATCGGCCACGGCCGACTGGCGCGTCGCGGCGTGCAGGCGATGCTGCCGAACGAGGACGACTTCCCGTACACCATCCGCGTGGTGTCCGAGATCACCGAGTCCAATGGCTCGAGCTCCATGGCCTCCGTCTGCGGCACGTCGCTGGCATTGATGGACGCCGGCGTGCCGATCAAGGCGCCGGTGGCCGGGATCGCCATGGGTCTGGTGAAGGACGACGACGGTTTCGCCGTGCTGACCGATATCCTGGGTGACGAGGATCACCTCGGCGACATGGACTTCAAGGTGGCCGGTTCCGCTGCCGGCGTGACCGCGCTGCAGATGGACATCAAGATCGAGGGCATCAACGAGGAGATCATGGAGACTGCGCTGCAGCAGGCTCACGACGCTCGCCTCCAGATCCTCGACAAGATGAACGCCGTCATCAACCAGAGCCGTACGGAAGTCTCCGAGCACGCGCCGGCCATGCAGACGATCAAGATCAACTCGGACAAGATCCGCGACGTGATCGGCAAGGGTGGCGCCACCATTCGCCAGATCTGTGAAGATACCGGTGCCTCCATCGATATCGACGACGACGGTACCGTGCGCATCTACGCCGAAGACCGCGCCGCCGCCAAGCGTGCCATCGACACCGTGCTGGCGATCACCGCTGAAGCGGAGATCGGCAAGCTCTACCGCGGCAAGGTCGTTCGACTCGCCGACTTCGGCGCCTTCGTCAACTTCATGCCGGGTACCGACGGGCTGGTCCATATCTCCCAGATCGTTCCCGAGCGTGTCAACGACGTGAAGGACTACCTGAGCGAAGGCCAGGAAGTGACGGTCAAAGTGCTCGATATCGACAACCGCAACCGTGTGAAGCTCTCTATCAAGGAGATCACGCCGGAAGAGAAAGCGGCTTTCGAAGCCTCTCTCGAAACGAGCGAGTGAGCCGGCTGGTGAGTGCGGTTGGCGGGCAGCGCCCGCCGATCGCCCTCACCGCTGACTGGCCGTGTCCGGTCGATACCCCGACCTGATATCGCTGAATGAACGCCCGATCGGCAGCCGCCGGTCGGGCGTTTTTTTATGCGCCGTCGGCGGCGGTCTCACCGTGGCTCGGCCAGCGGCTGGCCTGGATCGATACGCCACGCCGTTGCCAGCGCTAGTGAGCCAGTGCCGGGCGTGGCTGTCGTTCCGGTAGCCAGCGCTTGAGTCCACGCGAGAGGCGTTTCTCCACCAGCTCGTAGCTCAGCCAGGAGAGCAGGGCGATCAGCGGTACGCAGAGCGCCAGCGCCGGGTAGGGGTTGAGTCCGAAGCGCTGGGTCAGCAGATAGTGGCCCGGCCACAGCACCAGGATATGGATCAGATAGGTCGAGTAGGACCAGTCGCCCACCGCCTTGAAGAACCGGTGGCCGCCGATGCGCGACTCGAGCCCGATGACCGCGATCACCAGTAGCGCACTCGGCAGGCCCCAGCCCACAAACCGCAGGGCGCCGGGGGGGTCGTTGAAGAGCAGGATGGTTCCCAGACTCGCGGCGATCGCCAGCGGTGGCCAGAATCGACCCTCGGGCAGACCCCGGCGCGCGTGGATCACGCCGAGGCCGACGCCGAGCAGAAACTCGAAAATGATCGGGTCGGTGTAGAAACTGCTGAGAAACGGCTGGTGCGCGAACAGCGTATTGATCGCGATGATCGAGAGTACCACCGCCCATAGACGGTAGCGTCGACCGAGCGTCAGCGACAGCGCGAATACTAGATAGAAGAGCATCTCGAAATTGAGTGTCCAGCCTACCGGCAGAATGGGGTAGTAGCCGTAGCCGGCCGGGTTCTCCGCCGGGATGAACAGCAGTGACTTCAGCAGTCCCGTGACGCTGAAGGCGTACTCCGGCATGACATCACTGGCAAAAACGATGACCAGCGCGGTGATCGCCGTGTAGAGCCAGTAGGCGGGGGCGACGCGGATGAACCGGTGGATCAGAAAGCGCGGCGAGGAGAGTCGCTTGCCCTGGGTCGAGACCGTGATCACGAAGCCGCTGATCACGAAAAAGATATCCACACCCACTTGGCCGCGGGTGGAGAAGAGCGCCTCGACCCAGTTACTGGCCTCGAAGCTGAAAAAAACCTGCATGAAGTGGTGGAAAACGACCACCCAGGCAGCCAGAGCGCGGAGCGCCTGCACGGAGATGAGCATTGCGAAGAACCCTTGCCGAGCCAACCAAAGACAGTGACTCAGAAGGGTTATCGAAGAGAAAGTTCGCCGCTATGACAGAACGTTACGCGAAAACCGCAGGGGCTTCACAAGCGCGGTGCCGCCAGGGTGCGTCTGGCTAGACCTTGCGCAGCGCGACCTGCTCGACCAAGTGATCAGCCCCTTTGCGCAGAATCAGATCGGCCCTGGGGCGGGTCGGCAGAATGTTCTCGCGCAGGTTGCGACGGTTGATATCCCGCCAGAGACCTTCTGCAATGCCTACCGCTTCGCGCTCTTCGATCTGGGCGTAGCGGTGGAAGAACGACGCGGGGTCCTGGAAGGCCGTTTCGCGCAGCAGACGAAAGCGCTCGAGATACCAGTGGTGAATGTGGTCCTCATCGGCGTCGATGTAGAGCGAGAAGTCGAAGAAATCGGAGACGAAGGGCACCATCTTGCCGTCTTCCGGCAGGTCGCGAACCTGAAGGACATTGATGCCCTCGACGATCAGGATGTCGGGACGGTCGACCGTCTGAAATTCGTTGTCGCGAACATCGTAGGTCAAATGCGAGTAGAGCGGTGCCTGGACGTTGCGAACGCCCGCCTTGATCCAGGAAAGAAAGCGCAGCAGGGCCCCGATGTCGTAGCTCTCGGGAAAGCCCTTGCGCGTCATCAGGCCTTTTTCCTTGAGCACGGCGTTGGCATAGAGAAAGCCATCGGTGGTGACGAGATCGACCTTCGGGCTCGAGGGCCAGCGGGCAAGCAGCTCCTGCAGGATGCGCGAGGTGGTCGATTTTCCCACGGCTACTGAGCCGGCAATCCCGATGATGAACGGCGTCTTCTGCGTATCATCGATGTCGAGAAAGCGTTTGCGCTGCGCGTAGAGCTGCTGGCTCGCCTCGACGTAGGAGGAGAGCAGGCGTGACAGCGACAGGTAGATCCGCGTGACCTCGTCGAGATCGATAGGGTCGTTGAGCGATCGCAGCCGCTGAACCTCTTCTGACGCGAGTGTCAGCGGCGTGTCGGCGCGAAAACGTGACCACTGCTCGACGGTGTAGAACTGGTAGGGCGAGAAGGGGTCCGGCCGCAATTGATTCATGACGTGTCTCTAGCCGTGGGAATCGGGCAGGGAGTCGGCCCGGGCATCATTGTCCGGATTGTCGGACGGCTCGGCAAATAGCGTGAGCCGCATGGGCACTACGCCGCGGGCGTCGCATTCCCCGGCACGACGAAAGCCGAGCTGTCGGTAGAGCGCGACGGCCGGTGCGTTATCGGTGAAGACGTTGAGCGTGAACCGCATGGCGCCACGCTGTCGCCCCTCATTGATGAGCCCTTCGCAGAGACGTCGACCGAGACCTTGGCCCCGCTCGGTAGGCGCAACGATCAGTCGGGCCAGGTGATAGTGGTGTGGCGCTCGCGGCGAGAGCTGACCGAAGGCGAGAGGGGCTCCCTCCCGTTTGAGACAGTAGGAGAGCAGCGTGCCAGCACCGATCGCTTGCCATAGTCGATCGGCCTCGAGTGGCCAGTCGACACCGGGACCGGCCCAGCGTTCCAGTGCCGTCGCTGATTCCACCCATCCCGAGACCGTCGCAAGATCCGGCGGCAGCGCCGCCCGCCACTCGAGCTCAGCCATGGTCGGCGCCGGGTAGCGCGACGTCGACATTGTCGATCAGGCGAGTCGCTCCCAGGTAAACGGCAGCCAGTAGACGGGCGTGTGACGACGTTGCCGGTTCGAGAGCGCTGAGATCCGGCGCGCGAAGCTCGAGATAGTCGAGCGTGAGCCCCGCCTGAACCAGATCGGCGCGGGCTGCATCCAGCGCGTCGCGCGTGGGCTGGCCGGCAGTAATGGCCGTGGCTGCCCGCGCGAGCGCGCGAGGAAACGCGACCGCTCGCGCTCGTTCGGCCGGGGTCAGATAGCCGTTGCGGGAGGAGAGCGCCAGGCCGTCCGTCGCGCGGACGGTTGGCACGCCGACGATCTGGATCGGAAAGTGGAGGTCGGCCACCAGTTTGCGAATCACCGCGAGCTGCTGGTAGTCCTTCTCGCCGAAGCAGGCGATGTCCGGCTGGACAAGATGAAACAGCAGCGATACGACGGTGGCGACACCGTCGAAGTGGCCGCGTCGGGCGCCGCCACAGAGCCCTTCGGACACTATCGGTACGTGAACCTGGCTCAGGTTCTCGAGCCCGCCGGGATAGAGCGTCTCCACACTCGGCACGAACAGCAGATCGCAGTGGCGTGCCGACAGTGCGCCCTGATCGTCCTTGAGGGTGCGCGGATAGCTGTCCAGGTCTTCGCCGGGGGCGAACTGTAGCGGGTTGACGAACAGCGTGGCGACGACGACGTCGGCCTGGGCGCGAGCCTCGTCCACCAGGCGAAGATGGCCTTCGTGGAGGTTGCCCATGGTGGGTACCAGGGCGATACGCGCGCCGGCACGCCGGTGGGGGGACAGCGCATCGCGGAGTGTGGCGATGTCGTGCACGGTCTGCATCGAGCGATCTCCTCGGGGCGCAAGGGTTAGAAGCAGTGCTCGTCAGCGGGGAAGTGGCGTGCCTTCACCGCCTGGTCGTAACGGTCGAAAGCCGCCTTGATGCTGTCGTGCCCTAGCAGGAAGTTTTTCACGAAGCGCGGCGAGTAGCCGCTGTTGAGCCCGAGCACGTCATGCATCACCAGAATCTGCCCGTCGACGTCGGGACCCGCGCCGATACCGATCACGGGTACGTCGACCGCCTCGCTAACGGCCTGGCCGAGGCCGCGGGGCACGCACTCGAGCAGGATCGCCGCGGCGCCCGCCTCGACCAGAAGCTGGGCGTCTTCGACGATCCGTCTTGCGTCGGCGTCGTCCTTGCCCTGGACCTTGAAGCCGCCCAGACGGTTCACGCTTTGCGGTGCGAGGCCAAGATGGGCGCAAACCGGTACGCCACGACGGTCGAGCTCGCGAATGCCGTCCGCCATCCAGGCATCGCCTTCGATCTTGATCAGCTCGGCGCCGGCACGCATCAGCACGGCGGCGTCACGAAGCAGCTGACCGGTATCGGCGTTGCTCATGAAGGGAAGATCGACCATCAGCAGACTGCGGCTGCGGCCACGCGATACGCAACGGGTGTGATAGGCAATGTCTTCGAGGGTGACCGGCAGGGTGCTCGTATGGCCCTGAAGCACCATGCCGAGAGAGTCGCCGACCAGCAGCACGTCGATACCTGCCTCGTCGGCGGCACGCGCCAGCGTCGCGTCGTAGGCGGTCAGGCAGCTAAAGGGTTCACCGCGGCCTTTGGCATCGCGCAGTGTCGTGAGCGTCACACGCTTCATGGGCTCTCTCTCGGTTGGCGTCTCCGGTGCGCTCGCGGGCAGGGGCGCGAAACGGACCGGATGTCGGGTCAGAGCGGAGTGTAGTGGGTTGCCACCCTCGCGCAACACGACATTCGCGGTAGTGCGTGGCGGCAGCCCAACGGCTCACGGGGCGAGCCGATGTAGCGTCTGGTCGCATAGATGCTTCCGCCAGGCGGTAAGAGACGCGCCCGCCAAGGTGAGCGAGGGGGCGATCTCGGCGAGCGGTTCGATCACGAAGCGGCGATGGGGCATTTCCGGATGGGGAAGGGTGAGACGCGACGTCGACAGGTGAAGGTCGGCGTAGCAGAGCAGGTCGAGATCGAGGGTTCTTGGCCCCCAATGACGTTGGCGAACGCGGCGATGGCGCTGCTCCAGTGCCTGAAGCTGATCGAGAAGTGCCAGCGGCGAGAGGCGGGTCGTCACCGCGGCTACCGCATTGACGAAGTCGGGCTGATCCTGCGGCCCGATGGGCGCACTGCCGTATAGCGACGAGCGTGCGGTGACGCTGGTGAGCGGCAGCCGCGCCAGCGCCTCGAGCGCCCGGCGTACCTGATCGACCGGTCCGTCCAGATTGCTGCCGAGGCCGACGTAGGCGACGGCCTCATGGGCTGCCCTCATCGCCTGCTACTCATCGAACGTCACGCATCGAGTGTCACTCGTCGAGGGTCGGCGGTGCCGGGCGGTTGGCTGGACGCCGGCGCTTTCGCGGGCGCTTGCGCCGCGGTTTGCCGCTGCTGCCCGCGGGGTGCCCACCCCCATCGGCTTCGTTGATGAGCGCCTGCTGGCGAGGCTCGTCGGCATCCTGAAACTCCGTCCACCAGGCGCCCAATCCGCTTTCGATCTCGCCTGCGGCTTCGCGCAGCAGCAGGAAGTCGTACGCCGCCCGAAAGCGCGGATTCTCTCGCGTCTGAAAGGCACGCCGGCCGCGACGCCGGGGCAGCTGCTGCTGCATGTCCCAGATCTCGCGCATCGGCATGCTGAAGCGCTTGGGGATCGACGTGTGCTGAAGCTGGCGCGCAATGACCTGCTGTGCGGCGGCCTGCTGTGCCGGGACGCCCGGCAGATCCTGCTCCTGGGCGATCTGCGTCCTTCTCTGATGGACGCACGGCCAAAGCAGTGCAGCAAAGAGGAACGCGGGCGTCACGGGACGATCGCGGGCGAGGCGGTCGTCGGTGTTGGCGAGCGCCTGTTCGATCAGGGCTTCTGCCCAGGGGAGCTCCGCCAGCGCTTCATCGCTTTCCGGGAAGAGCATGGCGTAGAGGCCGTGTTCGCGAAGCACGCGGAAGCTCTGGACCGCGTGGCCCGACAGGAAGAGCTTGAGCACCTCCTCGAAGAGGCGAGCCGGCGGGATCTGGAGCAGCAGCGGGGCGAGCTCGCGAATCGGCGCTTCGGTCGCCTCGGCCATCTCGAAATCGAGTTTCGCAGCGAAGCGGGCGGCGCGCAGCATACGCACCGGGTCTTCGCGATAGCGGGTCTCGGGGTCGCCGATCAGACGCAGAACGCGGGCTTCGATGTCCTCGAGACCGCCGGTCCAGTCGTAAATCGAGAAGTCGGCCACGCTGTAGTAAAGCGCGTTGACGGTGAAGTCTCGGCGAATGGCGTCCTCTTCTACGCTGCCCCAGACGTTGTCGCGAAGTAGCAGCCCTTCGTCGGATTGCTGACTTTGGCTGACGTCCTGCTCTTCACCATGTCCGCCCCGAAAGGTCGTGACCTCGACCACTTCGCGGCCGAAGCGAACATGCACGATGCGAAAGCGACGGCCGATGATCCGCGAGTTGCGAAATAGCTGACGTACTTCGTCGGGCGTGGCGTTGGTGGCGACGTCGAAGTCCTTGGGGTGACGGTCGAGCAGGGAGTCTCGAATGCAACCGCCGACCAGGTAGGCTTCAAATCCGGCGCCGTTGAGGCGATAGAGAACCTTGACCGCGTTTTCGCTGAGGTTGCGGCGGGATACGTTGTGCTCGTCGCGGGAGAGAACGATTTGCTGACGCGCGGGTACGTCGGACGTGGGCGATTGGCCGAAGAGAGTCTTCAAACGTTCACCGGGACGTTGGAGAAAGCGGGAAAATCCTTTGAACATGCGGCGAATTCGACTCGCAGAATAGCAAAACCCCAGTGTAGCGGAGCCCCGATACCTTGCAAAGCGACTCCCTATCTGTGGGCGTGTGAGGGCGGTGCCATGTGAGGAGGTCACAACGACCGGCGTGAGGTATCCGCACCGGCGATCGACGTCGACAGCAAGACGTCGACAGGAAAAAGGGGCCCGAAGGCCCCTTGATAAGAGATGCGTTGCAACGTTGTGCTGCAGTTTTTTGTTCGTGATGGCGCATCGCCTTGAATACGCATCACAGTCGTCACGCGCAAAGACGACCACCTCGTATTCAAAACAATCTTCCAACCACGACAGGCAGTGCCTTCTCCCGCGTTTTATTGTTGTTGCGGGTAGTCTTCCTTCCTCGAAGATTGTTGTTGTTATACCTCGACAGGGAAGAACGTCGCGTCCTGATTGGTAACCGACTCTCGAGCGTTGTCATTGTTGTTCGCTCGTGGAGGCGTCGATGGCTTTGGCATTGTTGTTGCCTCGCGCCCCCCGGAGTCATTACAAGGTGCCGTTGTTATTGTTGGTCGCACCTTGGCAAAACCGACCGCAGCCTTTGTTGTTATTGGGAAGGCGGTCGCCAGCCTGTTGTTTTTCTTGTCAATTAGGGTGCACTGACCGTGCCATTTTCAGAGAAAGCATTGGAATACAGCGTCTTATGGATTCATCCAACGCGCGGCCGTGTGTGAGGCCCTGCCGGCGATGGCTTGGTGAACCATTACGGGGCATTTTTGAACCCCGATGCCTGATAGTGGTGCGCCGACAGTGACAGTGGCGACAGGTTGCCGGAAAACCGCCGCGTTTTCGCTTAGACCATAGTCTTCAGCACTCGGGCGGTGCTCCGCACACCCGGCGGGGTCGCCTTGGGAGCGCGGCGTGACGGGGCGTAGCGCTGGTATTTCCGTGGGGACGCGAAATGGGGGGGCGCGCAGGGGCGTCAGCCGCCAGGCCGGTCAGTGGTCCGCGGCGCGTATCGGGGCCGTCGCCAGTGTCGTCGGGGTCCAGCGTGCCACGGCCTCGCATAGCTGCGTGTCGATATCGGCAGTGGGTCCGCCGTGAGGTCGGTCGACCCCCGGCTCGAGCAGGGCCAGTGCCCGCGGCAACCACTCGCGTGCCGTTTCGGCGTCGTCCGGAATGGGGGCGGCCAGATTTTGCTTGGAGAGTTTCTGGCCGTCGTCACCCATGACGAGCGGCAAGTGCAGATAGCGCGGCTCGGGGTAGCCGAGGGCATCCTGTAGCTGTCGCTGCCAGGGGGTGTTGTCGAGGAGGTCGGCGCCGCGGACGACGTCCGTGATGCCCTGGTCGGCATCGTCGACGACCACCGCGAGCTGGTACGCCCACAGTCCTTCCTTGCGCTTGAGCACGACATCGCCCTGCGCGGTGGGATCGAGGCGCTGTTCGCCGAAGAGACGGTCGTGCCAAATGATCGGCCGGCTGCCGCGGTCGGTGCGAAGCCGCCACGCCGGTGAACGCTCGGGATGACGTGGTGCTTCTCGGCACCAGCCGGGGTAGTGCGCGTGCCCCTGCCACTCGCGTCGGGAACAGCCGCAGGGATAGGCCATGCCGCGAGCGGCGAGGTGATCCAGCGCGGTCTGGTAAGCGGTGTCTCGGTCGCGCTGATGGCGGACCTCGCCGTCCCAGGTGAGGCCAAAGGCTTCCAGTTGTCGACGGATGGTGTCGGCGGCGCCGGCCGGGCAGCGCGGCGGGTCGATATCCTCGATGCGTAGCAGCCACTGCCCACCGGCCGCGCGGGCATCCAGCCAGCTACCCAGCGCTGCCACCAGTGAGCCGAGGTGCAGCGGCCCCGAGGGGGTGGGGGCAAAACGGCCGATGTAGGTCATGTCGGCTCCCGGTAAAAGTGGGCGCGCCATCAAACGCAAAGCGGGCACCCTGGGGTGCCCGCTGGCGTGTTCGTGTCCGTCTGAAGGCCGTTCGGTTGGTGCAGCAGCGCGGCTCGGCCGGCCGCCTCGCCCGATCTGTCGCCGAACGGGGTGGCGGGATCAGCCCCCGAGCTGCTTCTCTTTGAGCTCTGCCAGCGTCTTGCAGTCGACGCAGAGCGTGGCCGTGGGGCGGGCTTCCAGCCGGCGGATGCCGATCTCGACGCCGCAGGCCTCGCAGAACCCGTAGTCGTCTTCGTCGATCTTCTCGATGGTTTCGTTGATCTTCTTGAGCAGCTTGCGTTCGCGGTCACGCGTGCGCAGTTCCAGGCTGAATCCCTCTTCCTGCGTTGCGCGGTCGGCGGGGTCGGCGTAGTTATTGGCCTCTTCCTGCAGATGGCGAACCGTGCGATCGACCTCTTCCATTAGATCCTGTTTCCAGCCCAGCAGGATCTCCCGGAAGTGCGCAAGCTGCCTGTCATTCATATACTCTTCACCCGCCGCCGGCTCATAGGGGGTGAAGACTTTGGGCGCTTCCGTTTTCTTTTCTGCTACTGGCATGGGGCTGCCTCGTTACGCAAGTGACTTGGGCCGAGGATCGACCGTGGACAGCGTGAGCCGCTGCCCGAAGCCCTGCTTATTTAGCGAAAAAGTGTCTCCATTGCAACCGAACGGTGGCTTTATTTTTCCCATAACTCGATTGCGTGAGTGTCCATCGTTTTCTGTGCTGAGCGGCCTTCCGCGTCGACGCCTGGGCGATCGACGATCCCCAGGAAGGCGCTTCATGGCGTGCAATCTGTCCCCGCATCCGCCCGGCGCTTGCCCGGCCCAGCAGGTATGACATGAGCGATCACCTCGTGGCCGGTACGCTGCGGCGACGTTACAAGCGATTCCTGGCCGATGTCGTGCTCGATGATGGACGGGAGGTCGTGGCGCACTGCCCCAATACCGGCTCCATGCGTGCCGTCAATGTCCCCGGTTGCCGTGTCTGGCTATCACCGAGTACCAACCCGGCACGCAAACTCGCCTGGACCTGGGAGCTGATCGAGCTCCCGGACGGGCGCGGCGGTATCGACTGGGTGTCAGTGCACACCGGGCGTACGAATGCGCTGGTCGAGGACGCGCTGCACGCGGGCGCGATCCCTGAGCTTGCCGGGTTCACCGCGCTCAAGCGGGAGGCGAGCGTCGCCGGGTCGCGGCTGGACTTTCGCCTCGAGGCTGGCGGTGCGCCGGCCACCTACGTCGAGGTGAAGCAGGTCACACTCAAGGAGAGCGACGGCCACGGCTATTTCCCCGACGCGGTGAGCGAGCGCGGGCGTCGCCATCTGGAGGCGCTCGCGGCGCTGGTGGCGCAGGGGCATCGGGGGGTGCTGCTGTTCTGCGCGGCGCATACCGGGATTGCAGACGTCGCCCCGGCGGCGCATCGCGACCCCGCCTATGCGCGCACGCTGACGGCGGTCGCCGAACGCGGCGTGGAGATTCTCGCCTACGGCTGCCGTCGGCTCGGCTCTACGGCGGCGCCGACGGGGCTGGTGATCGATCGCCGGCTGCCGGTCGATCTTGCCCGGCGCTGGGTGGGCGAGTGACCCCGATGGCAACGCCGTGGCGCGATTCAGATGCCGCGGCGAACGCGAAAGATCGCGGTCTCACCGAAGAGGTTGGGCCAGCGCCTGGAGCTCCAGTGCCCCTCGTGATTGGCGCTGCCGACGGCCTCGTCGACGATGGTCACGCCCTTCTGTCGGCAGAGGCCGGCGAAATCCTTGAACGTCGAGAGGTGGATGTTGGGCGTGTCGTACCAGGCGTGTGGCAGCGAACGCGAGACCGGCATCCGCCCGCGCAGCGACAGGTGCAGCCGGTGCTTCCAGTAGGCGAAGTTGGGGAAGGCGATGATGCACTCGGGGGCGACCCGCAGCATCTCGTCGAGCATGATGTCGGGGCGGCGTAGTGCCTGCAGTGCCTGGGTCATGATCACCAGATCGCAGGCGTCGTCGTCGAAGTTGCCGAGGCCGTCGTCGAGGTTCTGCTCCAGCACGCTCACGCCTTGGCGCAGGCAGCTGGCGATACCGTCAGGATCGATCTCCAGCCCGTAGCCGGTCACCTGCTTGTCGCGGGCCAGTGCTGCCAGCAGGGTGCCGTCACCGCAGCCGAGGTCGAGCACGTGGGTGTCCGGGGCAATCCAGTCGTAGATCAGTTCGAGGTCGGCGCGCATCAGCGTGTTGCTCCCTTCTGGCGGTGGCCACGCTCGAGGTCGCCGTCGATACGCTGCATGAAGCTCGAGAAGACCGACTCGTACTGCTCGTTGGGCAGCAGGAAGGCGTCATGGCCGTGAGACGAGTCGACGTTGACGTAACTCACCCGCTTGCCGGCACGCACCAGTGCCGTGACCAGTTCCTGTGAGCGGGCCGGGGCGAAGCGCCAGTCGGTGGTGAAGCTGATCACCAGATAGGGGCACTCGACCGGCGCCAGCGCCGCGGCCAGATCGCCGCCGTGCTCGCCGGCGGGATCGAAATAGTCCAGCGCCTTGGTCATCAGCAGGTAGGTATTGGCGTCGAAGCTCGTCGAGAAGGTGTCGCCCTGGTGACGCAGGTAGGACTCGACCTGAAACTCGACGTCGTAGCCGAAATTGAGCTGATCACTGCGAAGATCGCGACCGAAGCGTGACCCCATCGAGTGCTCCGAGAGGTAGGTGATGTGCCCGATCATGCGTGCGAGCTTGAGCCCGAGCTTGGGGATCGCCTCGCGCTCGGCGTACCAGCCGACGAAGAAGTCCGGGTCGGAACGGATCGCTTGCCGGGCGACTTCGTTGAAGGCGATGTTCTGCGCCGACAGTCGGGGGGTGGCCGCAATGGTCGCCACGTTGGCGACCCGTTCGGGATAGGCGATCGACCACTGCATCGCCTGCATGCCGCCGAGACTGCCGCCGACCACGGCGGCGAAGCGTTCGATGCCCAGACGATCGGCGAGCCGTGCCTGGCTGTGGACCCAGTCCGCCACCGTCATCACCGGAAAGGTGGGACCCCACGGGTGGCCGGTCGCCGGATTCACGCTCGCGGGTCCCGTGCTGCCGTGGCAGCCGCCGAGATTGTTGAGCGAGATCACGAAGAAGCGGTTGGTATCGATCGCCTTGCCCGGGCCGATGTAGGCGTCCCACCAGCCGGGCTTGCGATCCGTGGCGCTGTGATAGCCGGCGGCGTGGTGGTGGCCCGACAGCGCATGGCAAATGAGCACGGCGTTGCTGCGCTCGGCGTTAAGCGTGCCGTAGGTCTCGAAGACCAGCTCGAAACGCTCGAGTGTCTTGCCGCAGGCCAGCGCCAGCGGCGACTCGAAGGTCGCTGTCTGGGGGGTGACTAGGCCGACCGAGTCGGACGGGAACGAGGCTGACATGAAACTCGCGATTCTCCAGATTCAGCGGGGGCCGGCGACGCCTGCAGCGACCGCCGGCGGCAGAGTGAACGCGTCAGAAGCCGACGAGCGCACCGGGCAGGCCGGCGGCCCGTGCCAGCGAGCCGACGACGAGGCCGTCGAGCAGGTTGATGGCGATGAACACGACGATCGGCGACAGATCGATCATCCCGAGCGACGGGATCACCCGGCGCACGGGCGCCATGATCGGCTCGACGATCTGCATCACCAGCAGTGCCCCGGGGTGGCTCGCCTGCGGCGCGACCCAGCTCAGGATGATCATGATGATCAGCGCGAAGAAGTAGATCTTGAGGATGGCATTGAGTACGCCGGCGACCGCGGCGAGCAGCAGTCCCTGCAGCGGTGGCATGCCGAAACCGGCGAGCTGGAAGACGAGAATGATCACCAGCGCCTTGAGCAGAAAGCCGGCGAACAGGGTGGCGACGTCGAAACGTCCCACCGGGCGAAGCAATTTCTGCAGCGGCGCCACCACCGGCTGGGTGGCTTTGACCACCCCCTGGCTCATGGGGTTGTAGTAGTCGGCCTGCGAGAACTGCAGTAGAAAGCGCAGCATGAGGACGAACAGATAGACGCTGGCCAGCGTGTTGACCAGCATCAGGCCGGCGCTTCCGAGGTTACTGCCCATGACGTTCTCCTAGTGATGGCGAGGGCGGATATCGAACAAGAGTCGAGCAGGCGAATCGCTGACTCGCGGCGCAGACGCGGGCGATCGCGCCTCGAGCATGGCGATTCACGCCTGGCTCAGCTCTTGGGAAAGGGCGCGTGCACGTTCGGCGGCGGCTTGGGTGGCCTTCTCTACCAGCCCGGCGAAGTCGGCCTCCTGGAAGGTCGCGATGGCGCGTTCCGTCGTGCCATTGGGAGAGGTGACACGCCGACGCAGCTCGGCCGGATCGAACTCGCTCTGGCGGGCGAGGGTCGCGGCACCGAACGCTGTCTGCAGGGCGAGCCGGCGCGCGCTCTCCCGCGGCAGTCCGAGCTCGACACCCGCGGCTTCGAGCGACTCCATGAACAGGAAGAAATAGGCCGGCCCGCTGCCCGAGATGGCGGCGACGGCGTCGATCTGTGCCTCGGTGTCGACCCACTCGACCAGTCCCACGCTCTCGAAGAGCTGGGTGGTGACCTCGCGCTGGGCGTCGTCGACCCGTGCATTGGCGAAGAGGCCGCTGGCACCTGCCCCCACCAGCGAAGGGGTGTTGGGCATGCAGCGGATCACCGCCAGCTCACCGCCAAGCCAGCCTTCGAGGGTCTCGATCTCGAGCCCCGCGGCGACGGAGACGATCAACGGCCGGCGTTGCTGCACCGAATCGCGAAGGGAGAGGCAGAGATCCCGCATCATCTGCGGCTTGACCGCCAGCACGACCACGTCGGCGTCGGCGACGGCCACACTGTTGTCCGCTTCGGTGCGGATCCCGTACTGCTCGGCGATCTCGCGGCGGCGTGACTCGCTGCGGGCGGTGGCGACGATCGCGGACGCGGGATAGCCGCTCTCGAGCATGCCGCCGAAGATGGCGCCGGCCATGTTGCCGGCGCCGAGGAAAGCGACTCGGCTGGCTTGTAAGGTATCGGTCATCACATAATCCTGTTGAGTGTGTCGAGTGCTGGCGTCCCGCCGATCGCTCAGGCCTGCGGCGACGGACGGCTACCGAAGATGGCGGTACCCAGCCGCACGACGGTGGCGCCTTCGGCGATCGCGGCTTCGAGATCCCCGCTCATGCCCATCGAGAGGGTGTCTAGCGCGGCCTCCGGGTACTGCCGCTGGAGCCTCTCCAGCGTCTCGCGGACCTGGCGAAAGGCACGGCGCTGGGTGTCGGCATCGTCGCTGGGCGCCGGCAGCGCCATCAAGCCGCGTAGACGAATGCGCGGCAGTGTCAGCGCGGTCTCCACCAGCGCGGGAAGCGCGTCGACGGTGACGCCGGCCTTGCTCGCCTCGCCACTGACGTTGAGCTGCAGGCAGAGGTCGAGCGGGCCCTTCTCCTCGGGGCGCTGCTCGGAGAGACGCCGCAGGATCTTGTCGCGATCGACGGCATGGACCCAGTCGAAATGCTCGGCGACGTCGCGCGTCTTGTTGGATTGCAGGGCGCCGATGAAATGCCACTCGATCGCCTCGAGGTCGGCGAGCTCCCGACGTTTGTCGAGGGCCTCCTGCAGATAGTTTTCCCCGAAGGCGCGTTGACCGGCCAGATAGGCCTGCCTCAGGATGGCTGCCGGTTTTGTCTTGCTGACGGCCAGCAGCATCGCCGCATCCTGGGAGCGGCCGGCTGCTTTCAGCGCGTCCTGCAGGCGCCGCCGGGCAGTAGTGAGAGACTCGAACACCGACGCTTCTGGCATACTGGGCAGCGACCTTTGGCAGGGGAACGAATAAAAACCCATGGATATTACCGAACTGCTGGCGTTCTCGGCAAAACAGGGGGCGTCTGATCTGCATCTGTCGGCGGGGCTACCGCCCCTGATCCGCGTCGACGGTGATATGCGCCGGCTCGACGTGGGCGCGCTCGACGACAGCCAGGTTCGCCGCCTGATCTACGATGTCATGAACGACCGCCAGCGCCGTGACTTCGAAGCCGCGCTGGAAACCGACTTCTCCTTCGAAGTGGCCGGCGTTTCGCGCTTTCGCGTCAATGTGTTCACCCAGGGCCGCGGTGCGGGTGCCGTCTTTCGGACCATTCCCAGCAGCGTGATCTCTGTCGACGAGCTCGGTCTCGGTGATGTCTTTCGACGGCTGTCGATGCTCGCCCGAGGGCTGGTGCTGGTGACCGGGCCGACCGGCTCGGGCAAGAGCACGACGCTGGCGGCCATGATCGACTACATCAACGACAACCGCCAGGATCATATCCTCACCATCGAGGATCCCATCGAGTTCGTGCATCAGAGTAAGCGCTGTCTGATCAATCAGCGCGAGGTGCATCGGGATACCAAGGGCTTCGCCCCGGCATTGCGCTCAGCGCTGCGGGAGGACCCGGACGTGATCCTCGTGGGCGAGCTTCGTGACCTGGAAACGATTCGGCTGGCATTGACCGCAGCCGAGACGGGGCATCTGGTCTTCGGTACTCTGCATACCACCTCGGCTGCCAAGACCATCGATCGGATCATCGACGTCTTTCCGGGCGACGAAAAAAGCATGGTGCGCTCGATGCTCTCGGAGTCGTTGCAGGGTGTGATCTCGCAGACGCTGCTCAAGCGCGAGAGCGGTGGCCGGGTCGCGGCTCACGAGATCCTGGTGGCGAACTCGGCGATCCGCAACCTGATCCGTGAAGGCAAGGTGGCTCAGATGTACTCCGCGATCCAGACTGGTGGCAATCTGGGGATGCAGACGTTGGATGCAGCGCTCACGCGCCTGGTCGCCGAAGGTGTCGTCTCGCGCCAGGAGGCGAACGCCAAATCCCGTGCCGGTATCGACGGCTGAATCAACAACGCTCGCGCGCGAGCCGGCGGCTAGGCCCGCTCAGGATATTGTCATGACCCCCTCCCAATGGTTCGAACAGCTGCTCGACATCATGCTGTCGCAGCAGGCCTCAGATCTCCTGATCTCGACTGGGGCGCCGCCGTGTCTGAAGCTCGACGGCAAGCTCGTCGCGCTGGGTGAGACTGCACTGCAGCCCGAGCAGGTGCGCGAATTGGTCATTGCCACGCTACCTGCCGGGCGGCGCGAGGAGTTCGATACGGCGCTCGAGGCCAACTTCGCGCTGAGTCTCAGCGGCAAGGGGCGGTTTCGCGTGAGTGCCTTCCACCAGCGCAGCCAGCCGGCAATGGTGGTGCGGCGCATCGCCTTCGAAATCCCCGACCTCGAAACCCTCGGGCTGCCGGATACGGTGGCTACCCTCGCCTCGGTCAAGCGCGGGTTGGTGCTGGTGGTCGGCGGGACCGGCAGCGGCAAGTCGACCACGCTGGCGTCGATGATCCAGGAGCGCAACCGCACCATCGGCGGGCACATCATTTGTGTCGAGGATCCGATCGAGTATATGCATCCCCACCAGCGCGCGATCATCAATCAGCGCGAGGTCGGCATCGATACCGAGTCCTACGAGGTGGCGCTCAAGAATGCCCTGCGCCAGGCGCCGGACGTCATCATGATCGGCGAGATCCGCAGTCAGGACACCATGGAGCTGGCGCTGAGCTTTGCCGAAACGGGGCATCTGTGTCTGGCGACGCTCCACGCCAATAGCGCCGACCAGGCGATCGAGCGGGTCCTCAACCTGTTTCCGGCGTCACGCAAAGAGCAGGTGTGGATGGATCTTTCGCTCAATCTGCGCGCGGTAGTCGCTCAGCGTCTGCTGCCTCGCGAGAATGGCAACGGCCGCTGTGCGGCGGCGGAGGTGATGTTGCAGTCGCCGCTGATCAGCGAGCTCATCCGGCGCGGCGAGATCAGCGAGATCAAGGATGTGATGCGCCGCTCGGAGGAGCTGGGGATGCAGACCTTCGACCAGGCCCTGTATGCGCTCTACCGTCAGGGCCACATCAATCAGCAGGTGGCGATCTCGCACGCCGACTCCACCAACGATCTGCGGATGTTGATCAAGTACGGCGAGCAGAGCGATACCTCGGCGGACGGAACGCAGTTCACGCTGGCGGATGACGACGACTGAGCCTGTCTCTCTCCCTCAAACGCCCCACCAGCTCCCTCCAAAGCTCCGCCCGGGCGCATGACTGTCAGGGCGCATAGACGCCGCCGAGTACCCGCGGTCCGCTGGCGCCCGTCACCTCCGGTAGATTGCCGGGCATCGCACTGAGCCGCCGCCAGGCCAGCCAGGCGAAGGCCCCCGCCTCCAGCCAGTCCGCCGACCAGCCGAAATCGTCGCAAGCGAGAAACGCCACTTCCGGTAAATGGGCGGCGAGCCGCTGCATCAAATGACGGTTTCTGGCCCCGCCGCCGCAGACGATGAGGTCGGTGCCTGCTGCATCGACGAAAGGTCGGGCGGCGCGGGCAACGCTCACCGCGGTCAGCTCGGCAAGCGTCGCCTGCACGTCCGCACTGCGCTCCTTTCCGTCCAGTCGCTGGTCCAACCACTCGAGATGAAAGCGCTCGCGACCGGTGCTCTTGGGCGGTGGCTGCTGGAAGTAAGGGTCCTCCAGCAGGCGCGACAGCAACGCGTCGTCGAGCGCCCCGCTCGCTGCCCATTCGCCGTCGATGTCGATGGGGCCCTGACGATGACGCGCGTGCCAGGCGTCGATGAGCAGATTCGCCGGCCCCGTATCGAAGCCGATCACCGGCAGTGTCGCGTCAGGGGCCAGTCGGGTCAGGTTAGCGATGCCGCCGAGATTGAGCACCAGCCGTGTGCGGTTGGCGTGGCCGAAAACCGCCTGGTGGAAGATCGGCGCGAGCGGTGCCGCCTGACCGCCGGCGGCCATGTCCCGGCGGCGGAAGTCGGCGACCACGCAGCAGCCGGTCAATTCGGCAAGCAGGCTGGGATTATCCATCTGGCAGGTATAGGGCGGCGTGCCGTCGGGGGCGTGCTCGATGGTCTGACCGTGACTGCCAATCGCGGTGATCGCTTTTGGCGAGAGCGCGTGGCGTGTCAGGAGCTGGCTCACGGCGTCGGCCTGATGCTCACAGAGGGCGGTCTCGGCTGCCGCCAGCGTGGTGAAGTCGATGCGACTCGCCTGTGTCAGTGTCAGCAGCCCGTCACGCAGCGTGTCCGAGAGCGGCAGGCAGAGCGCATCGACGAGGCGAGCCGGAATCGACGGATCCTCGGCGATATCGACCAGGGCGGCATCGATGCCGTCGAGACTGGTACCGGACATCAGTCCAACATAGAGAGGCATGACAGCTCCTGAGCTGAGGCGGCGAATTCCGCGGCGGTATGGGAGTCGTGCTACTATTGCCGGCTTTCAAGCCCGATAGCGTTCGTAGTGGAGATCGTAGTGAAGAGCGATACGATGACCGAGGTCGCCGATGCGCTGGCGCTGATCAAGCGCGGTACGCACGAGATTCTGATCGAAGACGAGCTGGTAAAAAAGCTCGAGTCCGGTCGTAAATTGCGCATCAAGGCCGGGTTCGACCCGACAGCGCCGGATCTGCACCTGGGGCACAGCGTATTGCTGACCAAGATGCGCCAGTTTCAGGAGCTGGGTCACGAGGTGATCTTCCTGATCGGCGATTTCACCGGCCGTATTGGCGACCCCACCGGCAAGAACGTCACTCGCAAGCCGCTCACCGAGGAAGAGGTCAAGGTCAACGCCCAGACCTATCGTGACCAGGTCTTCAAGATTCTCGACCCGGAAAAGACTGAAGTGCGCTTCAACGCCGAGTGGTTCGGCGAGATGTCGGCGGCGGACATGATCGAGCTGGCGGCACAGAGCACCGTGGCGCGTATGCTCGAGCGCGATGATTTCGAAAAGCGCTACAAAGCCGGCCAGTCGATCTCCACGCATGAATTTCTCTATCCCCTGGTTCAGGGCTACGACTCGGTCGCGCTCAAGGCGGACGTCGAACTCGGGGGCACCGATCAGAAGTTCAATCTACTGATGGGCCGGGAAATCCAGAAGCACTTCGGGCAGGAGCCGCAGGTCGTCATTACCATGCCGCTGCTGGAAGGGCTCGACGGCGTACAGAAGATGTCGAAGTCGCTGAACAACTACATTGGGGTCGACGATACCCCGGGCGTAATGTTCCAGAAGATCGTCTCCATGCCGGACAGTCTCATGTGGCGCTATTTCGAGCTGCTGTCGCTGAAGAGCAATCAGGAGATCGAAACGATCCGCCAGGAGATCGAGCAGGGCGCCAATCCGCGCGACATCAAGATGGCGCTCGCCCGCGAGCTGATCACGCGCTACCACGGAGAAGATGCCGCGGCCAACGCCCACCGGGCGAGCGGCAACCAGCTGGCCGAGGGTGAGTTGCCGGAAGATCTGCCCGAGGTAACCCTCGACTTCGAAGGCATGAGCCAGGCGCCAATCGCGGCAGTGATCAACCGTGCCGACCTGGCGAACAACAGCGCCCAGGCGAAGGACATGCTCGCCAACGGCCGTGTCAGGGTCGACGGCGACGTTGTTGCCAAGGATAAAATGCTGGAGACCGGTAAGAGCTACGTCATCCAGGCCGGAAAGAAGCGCTACGCGCGCGTCACGCTTGGCTGAAGGCGTGAACGGATCGCCTGCTCACTGATCGACGCCCGCCTCTGTGCGGGCGTCGTCGCGTCTGGGGGCGTCGCGAGGGGCGGGTCAGGAAGGCAGCCAGCAGACCGGTAAGAGGACGCGCAGGGGGCGAGAAAGCACGTATAGAGAAGGCGTGACATCGTGGTGTCACTTTTTTGTGAATCAATGCTTGCCAAGCCGGCGTCGGGTCCGTAAAGTAC